>NZ_MJGN01000027.1:55207-95245 GCF_001865065.1 Curtobacterium sp. MCBA15_008
TCGCGGTGAGCGACAGTTCACGCGCTCGCTGCCCCGTGAACTGTCGCTGGGCCCGAAACTCGGGCGGCGACGGCGGTGACCGGCGGGGCGGAGGGGTGCCGCACCTCCAGGCCGGGCAGGCGGGGCAGGCGAGGCCGAGTTTCGTGGTGAGCGACAGTTCACGCGCTCGCTGCCCCGCGAACTGTCGCTGGGCCCGAAACTCGAGCCACGCCTGCGGTGACCGGCGGGGCGGAGGGGAGCCGCGCCTCCAGGCCGGAGCAGCCGGGGGACGGACGCGACTGCGAACCAGCAGGCGCATGGCGTAGACGGGACCCATGCGACGACCCACCCGTACCGAACCCGCTGCCGGCCAGGAATCCGTCTGGGACTACCCGCGTCCGCCCGCCGTGGAGCCGGTGCACGAGCGCGTGGTGGTGCGTCTCGGCGGTGTCGTGATCGCCGAGACGACCGCCGCGGTGCGGGTGCTGGAGACCTCCCACCCGCCGGTGTACTACCTGCCGATGGCCGAGCTGGAGCTCCGGCCGGCCGACGGCTCGAGCATGTGCGAGTTCAAGGGCCGCGCCCGGTACTTCGACGTGGTGAGCGGCGACACAGTTGCGCCGCGGGCGGCGTGGAACTACCCGAACCCGGAGCCGGGGTACGAGGTGCTCCGCGACATGGTCGCGATCTACCCGTCCGCGATGGACTCGTGCGAGGTAGGCGGCGAGGTCGTGCAGGCGCAGGACGGCGACTTCTACGGCGGCTGGATCACGTCGAAGGTCGTCGGGCCGTTCAAGGGCGGGCCGGGCACCCTCGGCTGGTGAGGAAGGCGTCGGCGATCACTCGCGCCGGCCCGATCACTCGCGCCTGCCCGATCACCGGTAGGCGTACGGCGACCAGAACGGCGGCGGGAACGCACCCCCGGTGACGATCACGAGCAGCTGCCACACGAGCATCACCAGACCGAGCCCTCCGATCACGATCCCGATCCACGACCAGACCCGCACGGCGCGTCGACGACCCGCGATCGCGATCGCCCGCCACCCGCTCAGCACGCACACCACGCCGAACGCGGCCCCGAGCAGGACGTGGCGGCCCATCGACGCGGCGGGCACGATGATGCCCATCCAGAACGCGATCGGCCCGAGCAGCACGGCGAAGGTCGCTGGAGCGGCGGGTGGCTCGTGGTCCCGCGCGGCTGCTCCCATGCGTCCGAATCTACCGAGCGGCGCGTCGTGGCGCTCGAGCGTGTCCGATCTGGGCAGCGTTGGTCGGTGACCGGGGCGGACGGGCACGATGGAGGCATGCGTTCCTTCCTCCGCGTCCTGCTCGGTCTCGCCCTGGTCTTCGCCGGCACGAGCCACCTCACGTTCGCCCGGCAGGACTTCCGCGCGCAGGTCCCCGAGTTCGTCCCGCTCGACGAGGACACCACCGTGCTCGCCTCGGGCGTCGCGGAGATCGCCCTCGGCAGCGCCCTGGTGCTCGCACCGCGCCGCAGCCGTCGGGTCGTCGGCAACGTCGCCGCCCTGTTCTTCGTGGCGGTCTTCCCCGGCAACCTCTCGCAGTGGCTGAACCGTCGCGACGCGTTCGGCCTCGACTCGGACGTGAAGCGCATCGGTCGCCTGTTCGGGCAGCCGCTGCTCATCGCCGCGTCCCTCTGGTCGACGCGCGGGCGGCGAGTGTGATGGCAGCCCGGGCGGGGGTCGGCTCGGGTCGGACGGCACGTGCGGCCGGTCCGGGAGCGGACGCGCCGTCGGGTCCGGGATCGGGTGCTGCGTCGGGTCCGGCGTCGGGTGCTGCATCGGCAGCGGATCCGCTCGGGTCCGGTCCGGCAGCCTTCGGCCGGGAGGCGCGCCACCCCCTGGCAGGGCGCCGCCGCGTCGTCGACGTGGTCGCCACCACGGCGCTGCTGGTCCTGTTGGCCGCCGAGTCGGTCGTCGCCGGGGGCGGGATCGTGTTCCTGTCGCTCGCGTTCGGGTCGTGCGAGTCGCCCGGCAACACCTGCGACGAGGCGTTCGGGGGAGCGGTCGTGTCCGTCGGCCCGGTCCTGGTGGCGCTGGTGCTCGTCGCCACCCTCGTCGTCTGCGTGCTCCGCCTGGTGCGGCGCAAGCTGACCTGGCCGTTCGCGCTGGTCGGGATGGCGGCCGTCGTGGCGGTGTTCTTCGGGGCGATCCTGCTCGTCGACAGCGCGATCACGCACGGCATCTGACGCCCGTTCCCGGTCGTCGGCGGTTCTTCCTCCACAGGCGGCGGGAGCCGGTGATCATTCCACAGATGCCAGCCCCGCTCGGCGCACGGGACGGCTTGCGGCGACGCTGGGGGCATGCCAGACAACGACATGCTCGACCGCCTCATCCACACCCCGGTCCGGACCGACGACGACGTGGTGGACCTCGTCGACGCGCTCCTCGAACGACCGCTCACACGACAGTGCTGGGTGCTGTTCCTCGACGAACGCGCCGTGCCGATCTCGTTCGTGATGCCCATCTCCGACCTGCCGTGGCAGCCCGACGAACACGTCGAGGACTTCGCGGCGCTCGCGGCCGACGTCGTGCAGCAGCTCGCCGCGGCCGAGGTGGTGCTCGTGTGGGAGCGACCGGGCGAGTCGCGCCTGTTCCCGGTCGACTGGGAGTGGGTGGACGCGTGCGAGTGCGCCCTGCGTGAGCACGGCGTCCGCATCCGGGCGCAGGTGGCGGTGCACACCGGCGGGACGGCGGTCGTGTCCCTCGACGAGCCGGACGACGCCGGCGGCGAACCGCTCGCCCTCGCGTCGTGACGCCCGGGTCAGCTCTGCGGGGCGGTGTCCGGCACGGTCTCGCCGGTGAGCCCCTCGACGACGGCCTTCGCCTCGGGCCAGAACTTGGCGTAGTGCTCCGGGTCCGAGTTGATCTGCACCGCGTGCGCCATCTGCGTCGGAGTCATGGTCTTCCACCCGGGGACCTTGACGAGCTTCGCGTAGAACATCGAGGCCGCCGTGTAAGGGTCCATCCGCTGCTCGTACGTACCCCACGCGCCGTTGTCCCGCTGCTGGAACAGGCCGCGGCTGTCGGGGCCGGCGGCGTCGCCGTGGTCGATGTTCACCAGGCTGGACTCGCCGATCGCCGTCATCACCCCGACGGCCTGGGTGTGCGGGCCGATGCCGAGCGCCTGAGCGGCCGCGATGACGTACGCGGCGTTCACCAGGCGGTCCTGACAGAAGCCGGCGACCGGTCCGGCGGGCACGACGATCCCGCCGATCGTCTTCGAGGCGACGTCCGGGCACGTGGGCGTCACCTCGGCGGTGGCGGACTTCGCGGCGCCGGACAGGGAGTTCACGGCGATGACGATCACGACGACGACCCCGATGCCGATCGCGACGACGCCCGCACCGAAGACCGATGCGAGCGTGATGCCGACGCGGCGCATGGCGGGTCCTCTCGGGCGGGGCGGGTCAGGCGGAGCACGAAGAGGCTACGTGCGCCGCCTGGGAACCGCACCCGCCCGATCGGGGGTGTCGCCGGGTCCGGGGTCGAGTCGGGTCGGGTCGGGTGGCTCAGACGTCCCGGTGCTCGTGGTCGTGCTCGTTCGCCTGGCGCTGGACCTTCGTCGGCTCGGTGACCAGCCCGGTCGGGGCCTTGTCGGTCTGCTTCCGCCCGTGCGTGAACCACGTGACGATCCAGAGCAGGACACCGAGCGCGAGCAGCGCGCCCGCGATCTGGTACTGCTGCGGGTCACGGCCGGACGAGAACGGCAGGACCAACCACAGGCAGGTGACGACGCCGATCACGGGGATGACCACACCGGCGCGGAAGTGCTTGTGGTCGACCTTGTCGCGACGCAGCACCAGGACGGACAGGTTCACGACGGCGAACACCGACAGCAGCAGCAGCGACGTCGTGCCACCGAGGACGACGACGATGGGGGAGTCGGGATCGAGCGAGACCCAGCCGATCAGCAGCAGCGAGATCAGGGTGGTGAAGACGATCGCGTTCGACGGGGTGCGGCGGGTCGGCGAGACGCGGGCGAGGAAGCCGGGCAGGACGCCCTGCTTGCTCATGCCGTACAGCAGGCGCGACGCCATCATCATGTTGATCAGCGCGGTGTTGGCGACCGCGAACATCGAGATGAACGGCAGCAGGTCCGCGATCGGGAAGTCCGGTGCGGCGGTCTGCACCACGGTCACGAGCGGCGTCTCGTTGCCGGCCAGTTCACCGATCGGCACGACGGCGACGGCGCAGATGGAGACGAGTACGTAGATCACGGCGGTGATGCCGAGGCCGGTGAGCATGACCTTCGGGAAGATGCGGGAGGGGTCCTTCGTCTCCTCGGCCATGTTCACCGAGTCCTCGAACCCGACCATCGCGAAGAACGCGAGCGACGTCGCGGTCGAGATCGACAGCAGCAGGGACTTGTCCTCGGGCGTCTCGAACATCACCACGCGCGAGAAGTCCGCGTTGCCGCCCGCGATCGCCCAGAAGCCGATCAGGATGACCATCACGAGGCCGCTGAGCTCCACGAGGGTGAGGACCACGTTCGTCTTCACGCTCTCGCTCACCCCGCGGAAGTTGATCGCCATCACCATGAGCATGAAGCCCATCGCGATGAGCATCACGACCGCGTTCGGCAGCTCGATGCCGAACCCGGCGCCGAGGTTCGCCGCGAACGCCCTGGACGCGGTCGACGCCGAGGTGATGCCCGAGCACATCACGATGAAGGTGACGATGAACGTGACGAAGTGGATTCCGAACGCCTTGTGCACGTACAACGCGGCTCCGGCGGTCTGCGGGTACTTCGTGACGAGCTCGAGGTACGAGAACGCGGTCAGCAGGGCCACGGCGAAGGCGATGAGGAAGGGGAGCCACGCTGCTCCGCCGACCTCTGCCGCGACCTGACCCGTGAGCGCGTAGACGCCCGTGCCGAGGATGTCCCCGACGATGAACAGCAGCAGGAGTTTGGGACCGATGACCCGCTTGAGCTCTGTCTGCTCCTGTTGCGGGCGCTCTGTGTTGGTGGTGGCCATGCGTCAGCCTCTTCCGGGGGACACCATTCTGTCCGCCTTCACAGGAAGCTCCCCGCTGATCGCAACACGGCTGTGTCCTGGGGGACACGCGTTCTGCGGACGCCGACGGGCGGGGCCGCTACGCTCCGAGCCATGTACGACGAGTCGACCACCACCGAAGAGCCCATCGAGTTCGCCGACTTCAACGCGAAGCTGCTCGTGCTCGACGTGCTCTGTTACGACCTCGACGTGCTCGAGCCGTACGACGGCGAGGACGACGAGCAGAGCGACGAGGACCTCGACGTCGAAGGGCAGGACGACCGGGCGCGCGAGTACTACGACGACCTCGACCTGCTGCCGTCGCACCTGTCCCTCGTGACGGAGCTCACGGTCGACACCGACCTCGAGGTCCTGCAGGACGTGCACCCCGGCTGGGACGGCTCGGACGACCGCTACGACCCGCAGAACTGGGACGACGTGCTCGACCTGCCGTCACTCACGACCGTGTACGCCGCGGCGCCGCTGCCCGCGCACGTGCTCGAGCGCCTGGCAGCGAAGGGCGTCGAGGTTCGCTCCGCCTGATCCGACTCGGTCCGCCAGTGGCGGCCTAGTGCGTCAGTTCAGCGCGAGCAGCTGCTCGGTGAACTGCGTCGCGCCGCCCTGCGCCGGGTGCCGCACCGCCACGGCCTCGATGCCCGCCGTCGCCAAGGCACCCTGCGCCTTCCGCCCGACCGCGACCACGCGAACGGCCCCGGGCCCGCCCCGACCGGCACCGAGCGCCGCCAGCAGCTCGAGCGCGGCGGGCGCCCCGTCGCGGACCTCGGCCGGCCGCGGCGTGCGGTTCGTCAGTCGGTCGGAGCCGGCGAACGGATGGTGGGGGAAGATCGCCCACGCCAGGGGCAGCGGGCCACGCCAGTCCGCCAGGGCAGCGTGCACCACCCGCGACGACGCCTCCCACGGAGCGGTCGGCTCCGGAGGCACGAGGTACTCCGCCCCGAGCTCGCGCGTGCTCGTGAACGGCACTCCAGTGTTCGTCATGCCACGCCAGCCGGGAGCCTCGGCGACGAGCAGCGTGTCCGCCCCCTCGCCGACGAGCGACAGGTAGCGGGTCAGGTTCTCCCGTCGCAGGCGCCCCTCGGCCGTCGCGACGTCGTACAGCGCCTCGGCGTCGTCCGCGACGGGCACGGCGTCGAGCGCCGCCCAGAACGCGTCGAAGCGACCCGCGCCACGACCCCTGCGGCCGTTGCCCCTGCCCCCGCTCACGAGCGTGCGAGCACCCGGCGGTAGACGTCCTCGAGTCCGCCGGCCGACCGCTCCCAGCTGAGACGCTCCGCGTGCTCCCGACCGGCTGCGGCCAGCCCGGCCGCGTACGCCGAGTCCGTCAGGATCCGCTCGATCTCCGCGGCCCACACCTCCGGGTCCCGCGACTCGAGCACGACCCCGGTCTCGCCGTCGACCACGGCCTCGCGCAGTCCACCGGCAGCGGCGGCGACGACCGGCACCCCGGAAGCGGACCCCTCGAGCGCGACGAGCCCGTAGGTCTCGGAGTGCGACGGGACGAGCACGGCTGCCGAGCCGCGGAACAGGAACGCCAGGTCGGCCCGTGACTGCGGACCGATGAAGGTGACGCGGTCGGCGATGCCGTGCGCGGCGGCGAGCCGGCGCAGTTCGTCCACGTAGTCGCCCGCCTCGCTCGAGGCGTCCCCGGCGATGACGAGGGTGGGGCGCGCCTCCAGGCTGATGCCGGCGATCGCTTCGATCGCGAGGTCCAGGCCCTTCAGCGGCTGGACGCGTGCCGCGGCGACCACGTAGGGGACGTCGGCGCGGCGCGCGCCGCTCGCAGCGGGACGGAAGACGGACCCGTCGACCCCCGGCGGCACGATCCAGACCCGGGCGTCGTCGGCGCCGAGTCGGTGGCGCACGGTCGACGCCTCGGCCTCGGAGACCACGACGACGGCGTCGGACTCGCGTGCCAGCAGTTCTTCGCCGGCGATGCGGCCGGCGGACTCGGGGCGCTCACCCTCGGACAGCGGCGTCTCGGGGTCGGCGGCGATGGAGTGGAAGGACTGCACGTGCGGGATGCCGCGTTCGCGGGCGACGGGCAGGGCCGCGGCACCGGAGAACCAGTGGTGCGAGTGCAGCACGTCGAAGGGACCGAGGCGCTCGAGCTCGTGGCGGAACGGTTCGATGAACGCGTCGTGCTCGCCCTTCGGCACCGGCTCGGCGGGTCCGGCGGACAGGAACCGCAGGCAGACGCCGGGCACGAGCGACACCGAGTCCGGCTGCGTCGGGGACGAGCGGCGCGTGATGATGTCGACGTGGTGGCCGCGGTCGGCGAGGGCCTCGGCCTGGTGCCGGACGACGACGTTCATGCCGCCGACCTCGCCCGAGCCGGGTTCGTCGCCGGGGGAGGTGTGCAACGACACCAACCCGATGCGCAGGGGTTCGGTGGTGGTGCTCACCGGTCCAGACTAGCCGCGCGGGCGCCGCTGCGACGGGCGCGCGGGCGCCACCACGACGGGCTTCCGGCCCGCCTCGTCCAGCGGGTCTGCCGGGAGGCGCGGGTCACCTCCCAGGATCTGCACCCGGTCGTCGCCGTGCCGGTCCCAGAACGCGGCGGTCCAGGCGCAGAGGGCACCGTCCAGCAGGTCCTCCCGGTGCTTGTGCGTCGGCCCGTGGATCCCGGAGGGCTCGGCGAGCCCGGCCGTCAGGGGGTGCGAGTCGAGCAGCAGCGGTGGGTCGAGCGGCGTCTCGCGCAGCCGCCGGACGAGCTCGTCGAACGCCTCCGCCCGCCGCGCCCGGGCGACTGCGGCCGGCACACGCAGGTCGAGCCGCTTGTAGCGCGGCCGCTCCACGTCGTAGCCGAGCTCCTCGACCCCGACGAGGGTCGTGTACGGGTAGCACTCGAACGCCACGGGGCCGGTGCGCGCGTGCATCGCCGCGGTGTCCGAGACGTACCCGACGCCCAGCGCGGTGAGCCGCTCGAGCAGGCGGGCGCCGGCGCTCGCCGCGGAGCCGAGGTTCGTCGGGTTCGCGGCGACCTTCCACCGGCCGTAGCGCTGGCCGACCTGCCGCTCGGCCTCGCGGATGCCGGTGGGGTTCGTCACCACGAGCGAGGCGTCGACGGCGATCACGGTGCGCGGGCCGAGGTGCTCTGCGATCCACTCGGTCACGGCGTCGACCCCGCGAGCCCACCCGGCGTCCGTGATCGTGCCGTCCGCGTCCGTGGCGACGAGGCCGGTCTCGTTCGCGGGCTTCCGCTCCGAGCCGAGCCCCCACGCCAGGTCCACCCCGAGGTACGCCGTCACTCGTCCATCGTGCACGCTGCGCCGGTCGGGGGAGCAGGAATCGTCGGGTGGCCGCGAACGACCCGACGATTCCTGCTCCCTCGACGGGATGGGACCCTCCCTGCGGGCACGCCGCCCGCGCACGTGTAGCTTCCCCAGCATGGCGAGCGAAGCGACGGTGCTGACCGTGCCCGGGCCCGACGGCTACCGCGAGGTCCGGATCAGCAGCCCCTCCCGCGTGCTCTGGCCGGAGCCCGGCATCACGAAGCTCGACCTCGCGGAGTACCTCGTCACCGTGGGCGACGCCTTCGTCCGGGCGAACGGCGACCGGCCGATCTCGCTGCAGCGGTTCCCCGGTGGTGTCGACGGCGAGCAGTTCTTCTCGAAGAACCCGCCGAAGGGCGCACCCGACTACGTCCGCGCCGTGACGGTGACCTACCCGAGCGCCCGGAGCCACCCGCAGCTCGTGGTCGACGAGCCGGCGGTGGCGGTGTGGGCGGCGCAGATGAACACGGTGGTCTTCCACCCGTGGGCCTCACGTGCCGAGGACAGCGACCACCCGGACCAGCTCCGGATCGACCTCGACCCGCAGCCGGGGACGGACTTCCACGACACCGTGCCGATCGCGCACGAGCTCCGGAAGGTGCTGGCCGAGGTGGGGCTCACGGCGTGGATCAAGACGAGCGGCAACCGCGGCCTGCACGTGTTCGCGCCGATCCGTCCGGAGCACGAGTTCCTCGACGTGCGGCATGCGGTGATCGCGGCGGCGCGGGAGCTCGAACGGCGGATGCCGGACCGGGTGACGACGGCGTGGTGGAAGGAGGAGCGGGGGCAGCGCGTCTTCGTGGACTTCAACCAGGCGAACCGCGACCGCACGATGGCGGGGGCCTACAGCCCACGTGCCCTGGCGCACGCCGCGGTGTCGACGCCGATCGCGTGGGAGGAACTCGACTCCGCCGACCCGACGACCTTCACGATCCGGACGGTGCCCGATCGACTCGCGACGACGGGTGACCCGTGGGAGTCGATGGGGGAGGACCCGGGGACGATCGCGCCGCTCCTCGAGTGGTGGGAGCGCGACCTGTCGAACGGCGAGGGGGAGTTGCCGTTCCCGCCGGACTTCCCGAAGATGCCGGGCGAACCGCCCCGCGTGCAGCCGAGCCGCGCGAAGAAGTCCTGACACCGGAGCTACGCGGCGGCGGTCTCTTCGCCGACCAGCTTCGGTTCCATGACCCGCGTGGTCTGCGTCGGCAGCGAGACGCTTGCGGTGTGCAGCCGCGTCAGTCGCGACCAGGTCCCGCGGTGCGCGTCGCTGATGCCGTCGATGATCATGTCCCGCTCCGTTCTCACTCCTGGCGGCCGCTCCGGGCCACGAGGACGAAGTTACTAGTTCGGCTAACTACCTTCATCCTAGTGAGCGTCAATCGGACAGCACAAGCGATCAGTTGAGGACGTCTCGCAGGTCGTAGGCGGCCGGGACCTCGAGCTGGTCGAACCCGCACGAGCGCGCTTCGCGGTCGGGGCGCCACCGCTCGAACTGCACCGTGTGCCGGAAGCGGTCGCCCTCCATCTGGTCGTACCGGACCTCCAGAACCCGCTCCGGCGCGAGCCGGACGAACGACGTGTCGCGACCCGACGAGAACCGCGACCGTTCCCCGTCACCGGTGACGGGCCTCCCGTCCGCATCCCGCAGGACCACCGGGTCGAGCTCCTCGACCAACGCGACCCGTCGCTTGTCGGAGAAGGCGGAGACGCCGCCCACTTGCCGCAGCTCACCGTCGTCGCCGTACAGGCCCACGAGCAGGGAGCCGACGCCGGTGCCGCTCTTGTGGACCCGGTAGCCGATCGCGACCACGTCGGCGGTGCGGTGGTGCTTCACCTTGAGCATCGCGCGCTTGTTCGGCTCGTACGCCTTCGCGCGGGGCTTCGCGACCACGCCGTCGAGCCCGGCGCCCTCGAACGTGGTGAGCCACTCGCGGGCGAGGTCGACGTCGAGCGTCGTCCGGGTGACGAAGAGCGGGTCGGACATGCCCGACGCGAGCGACTCGAGCAGCTCGCGCCGGTCGTCGAACGGGCGCGCGGTGAGGTCGTCGCCGTCGAGCGACAGCAGGTCGAACGCCACGAACTGCGCCGGGGTCTCCGTGCTGAGCTTCGCGATCCGCGAGGCCGCCGGGTGGATCCGCTGCGACAACGCCTCCCAGTCGAGCTTCTCGGCGCCGGGTTCACCCGTGCGGAGCACCACCTCGCCGTCGAGGACCACCGGGTGGTCGCGTCCGCCGAACTGCGCCCGGAACGCCTCGACCAGCTCGGGGAAGTAGCGGGTGAGCGGCTTCGCGCCCCGGCTGCCGATCTCGACGTCGTCGCCGTCGATCGTCACGATGCCGCGGAAGCCGTCCCACTTCGGCTCGTACCGCAGGCCGCCCTGCACGCTGTCGGGGTCCGGCACGTCCGCGACGGCCTTGGCGAGCATCGGTGCGATCTCCATGGGTCCTGTCTACTCGTCACGACTCCGGGACCCCGCGGCGACTGCCTGGAGGCGCGGGTCGCCCCGAGCGGGTCGGCGCGCCTCAGTAGGGTGGTGCGCGTGACGACCGTGCCACCGCCGGCAGCGCCGGCACCGGAACCGATCAGCCCCGTGCAGGCCGCCGCGCTCCGCGACGGCGTCCTGCCGCCCGTCGAGGAGGTCCGGCCCGGCATCTGGACCCTCGCCGTGCCCTTCCGGTTCGGCGTGCCCGACGCGACCCTCGTGTACGTGGTCGAGGGCACCGACGGGTCGCTCGCCGTGATCGACCCCGGGTGGAGCGGCGACGGGTCCCTCGACGAGCTGCGCGACGGCCTGACGTCGATCGGCCGTCGCCTCGAGGACGTCTCGCTCGTCGCCGTCACGCACCTGCACGCCGACCACCTGGGCGCCGCGGCCGCGATCCGGAAGGCCACCGGTGCCCGGGTCGCGATGCACCGGCTGGAGGTCGAGGCGCTCGGCCGGGAGCGCGAGGACGCCGTGGAGAACGACGCCGAGATCGCGACGTGGGGCGTGCCGGCCGAGCTGCGCGCCGGCGTGGTCGAGTCATGGGGGAGCGGGCGGCACATCGGCCTCGGGCGGCTCGTGCAGCCCTACGCGGACCTGCTGCTCGAGGACGGCGACGAGCTCCCCGTCGCCGGTCGGTCGATCCGAGCGCTCTGGACGCCCGGGCACACCGCCGGCCACGTGTGCTTCGTCGACGAGGCCGACGGGCTGCTCTTCACCGGCGACCACGTGCTGCCCCGGATCAACCCCGGGATCGGGCTCGGCGGGCGAACCCTCACGAACCCGCTCGGCGACTACCTCGCGTCGCTCGAACTGCTCGCCGGCATGGACCACCTCGAGGTCTGCCCGGGCCACGAGTACCGGTTCCGAGGGGTCGTCGCACGTGCGCAGACCCTGGCGCGGCACCGCGAGGAGCGGTCCCGGCACGTCGCCGAGGCGCTCGACACGCTGCACGAGCCGACCCTGTTCGAGGTCGCGGCGCGCGTGCCGTTCAGCGGCGGGATCGAGACGATGACCGGGTTCCTGCTCGCGAGTGCCCTGACGCAGACGGCGTACCACGCGGCGCTGCTCGGTCGGGCCGGCGAGGTCCGCTCCGCCTGACCGCCCCGCCTGACCGCTCCGCCTGACCGTCGCTCCTGACCGTCGCTCCTGGCCGTTCCTCCACAGGTCGGCGGCTCGACTCGGTCGTCCACAGACCACGCTCGTGCGCGACCCCGGCTGGTCGGGATCCGTCACGATCGTCCTGGTGCTGCTTTCTTCTAGTAGCACTTGATGGACGTGACAAGGAGGGGTTGATAAAGTGGTGCGAGCCGTTCCCCACCGGGCAGTCATCGCCTTCCTCCGGCACCGAGGATGGTGGCTCGATCGCGTGCGCGGCAGTCACGAGGTCTGGTGCGGGCCCGACGGCGGACGACTCGTCCTGCCGCGACACCGAGAAGTCAGCCCTGGTGTCGTGCGCCAGCTGCTCCGGGTCATCCCGGATGCACCGGACGGCTGGCGATGATCGGAGGAACCATGACCACGACCTACCGCGCGACGGCACACCGCGAGGGCCGCTGGTGGTCGATCGAGATCCCGGCCGCGGGTGCGGTCACGCAGGCGCGCCGGGTCGCTGACGTCGAGTGGATGGCCCGCGAGTGCGTTGCCCTGACGCTCGACGTGTCCGAGGACGACGTCGCGATCGACGTCGAGTTCGTCCTGCCCGATGATGCGCGCGCTGAGTGGGAGGCGTCTCGTGCCCTCGCCGAGCACGCCCGGGTGGACGCTGCCGAGGCAGCCCGACTCGCGCGGAACGTCGTGGCCCGGATGCGCGAGCAGGGCTACACGTACACCGAGATGGCGTCCGTGCTCGGGTTGTCGGCCCAGCGCGTCCATCAACTCGCGAACGCGTCCTGAGCGCCCGCCCGACCGGCGTCAGGCGAGGGTGGCGGCCAGACGCTCGAGGGTGGTCTTCGCGTCGGCGAACTCGGCGTGGGTGTGCTCGGCGAGCGGTGCGAGGTCCGGCAGCCGGTCGGCCAGGGTCGCGCTCACCGTGACGGGGTAGAGCTTCATGCCGAGCGCGGTGCCGAGGATGAGGTGCAGGACCGGCGAACCGTGGTCCCAGTCCTCCGTCGGTGTACCGGCGTCGTAGGTGGCGCCGCGGCTGACGACCGTGACCACCGGACGTCCGGCGAGGGGCTGCACACCGCCGGTCAGGACCCCGGGGATGTGGACGCGGTCGATCCAGGCCTTCAGCGTCGACGGCACCGTGTAGTTGTAGAGCGGCGCGCCGACGACGACCACGTCGGCGGCCAGGAGCTCGTCGATGACCTCCTGGCGGAGCGCGTCGGCCTCGGGCGCGACGGTCTCGTCCGCGGTGCGGTCCGCCGCTGCCCAGTGCAGGGCCGACGTCTCGAGGTGCGGCAGCTGGTCGACGTGGAGGTCCCGGCGCACCACGGTGTACTCCGGGCCGCGTGCGCGCCAGGCGTCGGCGAAGGCGGCGGTGAGTGCGCGGGAGCGGGAGTGCGCGAGGTCGGCCGAGGAGTCGATGTGCAGCAGGGTGGGCATGCACCCAACGCTACCGATCCCGGACCGCCCGGTGACGGGAACGGCCCCGCCGCGCCGTGACCGGTGAACCGGTGCCGGGCGGGGCGGGGCCGAGGAGGGCCTCCCGTCAGCCACGCGGGCACGCGACTGACGGGAGACGACGGGGGTCAGCGCTGGGCGTGACGGCGGCGCAGCGTGCGTGCGCCGATGAGGCCGATGCCGGCGAGGACGAGACCGAGGGCCCAGGGGAGGGCGCTCGTCGAGTCGGTGCCGGTGTAGGCGAGGCGGCCGGAGCCGACGTGGTGGGTCGTGACGGCGGCCGGGACGACCGGCTGGGCCGGCACGACGGCCGGCACCGCGTTCGGGCGCACGTCCACCGTGAAGGACGTGCTCGGCAGCGAGGCGCCGGACACCGTCAGGGTGTGCGTGGAGGCGTGCGGGAACGTGACGCTGACGTAGCCGACCTCACCGAGGTCGGGGTCGGCCGCGATGACGTCCGTCGCGACGTCCGAGGTCACGGTCGGCGTGAAGAAGATCGGCTCGCCGGTCTCCTCGTTGAAGTCCGGGAAGGTCGGGTTGCCGAAGCGGTCGACCTTCGTGGCGCCGACGGCGAGCGTGCCGCCCTGCTGCACGGTGACCTGGCCGCCCTTGACCGGCTCGGTGTCGCCGCGGAGGTCCTCCGTGTACACGTCGCCGTTCGGGTGGATGACCCACGCGCTCGTGGTCGTGCCGGCTTCGAGACCGTCCTTGTCGATCGACAGGACCTCGATGCCGACGGGGTCGCCGGCCTCGACGAGGATCTCGCCGTACTGGTCGGTCGACACGACTCCCGAGGGGGTCGTCGTCGTCGCGGTGACGGTGAAGTCGTAGTACTCCAGCGCATCGGTCAGCGTGCCGGAGAGGACGCCGGTCTTCGGGTCGAAGGCGACACCGGCCGGGGCCTTCGTCGTCTCCTCGCCGTCGTCGTCGGACCACGTGATGGAGAGGGCCGGTGCCGGCGTGCTGAGTGCGCGGAAGGTGGTCGAGAACGCCTCGCCCGCCTTCGTCTCGATGTACGCGTCGCTGTCGTCGTCGGAGATCGGCTGGCCGTCCTCGTCCACGAAGACCGGGGCGATGGCGGTCTCCGTGACGGCGGTGGCCTTCTCGTCGGGGACGTCACTCGTCACGGTGACGGTGATGCGCTGCCCCGCGAGTGCCGGAGCGATCGTGTAGGTCTGACGCTTCGACAGGGTCGTCCCCGCCTCGTCGGTCCAGACGTAGTCGAGCGAGTCGCTCGTGAAGCCCTCGTCGGCGGCTTGCAGCAGCGAGCCGACGGTGAGGTCGCCCTCGATCGTGGCCGTCTGCACGGCGGAGGCCCGGACGCTCTTCGTCGGCTGGTCGTCCGGCGCGGCCGGGGTCGTCGCCGGGGTGGTGCTCGGCGGCGTGACGGGGCCGGTGGCGGTCGAGCCGTCACCGGGGGTGCCGGTGCCCGGCGTGCCGGTGCTGCTGTCTCCGGGAGTGGTGGATCCGGTGTCACCGGACCCAGAAGTGTCGCTGCTGCCGGAGCCGGAGTCGGCTGCCGGGCCGGTGGACTCGGAGCCGCCGGTGGGCGCGGTGCCGTCCGGGGTGTTGTCGGCGGGGGTGTTGTCGGCCGAGGTGTCGCCGGCCGTCGCGGGGGCGGACACGGACGGAGCGGACACGGACGGCTCGGTCTCGGCGGCCGACGCGGAGGTCGCCGTCATGATGCCGAGGCCGGTGGTCAGACCGATGAGAGCGATGGTGGTGCCGACGGCGCAGGCGCGTCGGGCGGCGGATGTGCTGCGGCGCACGTCGTCCCCCAGGTGTTCAGGTCCGGTCGGGTGCCGGATCGTAAGAATCCGCCGAGAGTTCTCGGTCGTGCTCGGATCGTACGGGTATCCGCGCGCGTGGCCGACGGTGCCGGAGCAAATGTGACCCGGCTTGGGGGTGGGGCGGGGTGGAGTGGGGTGGGCGCAGCAGTCGAGGGAGCAGAAATCGTCGGGTCAGCACGAGCGACTCGACGATTCCTGCTCCCTCGACGGGGCGCACGGGGTGCACGGGGTGCACGGGGTGCACGGGGTGCACGCAGCGCGCGCGACCTCAGCGCTGGAGGCGGCGCAGGCGCAGCACGAGCAGCCCCGCCCCGGCAGCGAGCAGCCCGAGCGCCCAGCCGATCGGCCCGCGCTCGTCGGCCCCGGTGTAGGCCAGCTGGCTGCCGGCCCCGGTACCGGTGGTGGTCGTGGCGCTCGCCGGAGTGGTGGTCCCCACGCTGGCGACCGGCTGCACGGCGACCACGAACGACGTCGAGACGCCACCCTCGCGGACCGTCAGGCGGTGGTCCGAGGCGTGCGGGAAGGTCACGGACGACACGTACTCCGCGGGGAGCCACGTGATCCGGTCCGACCCGATCGAGCTGGTGACGGTCGAGCGCGGGACCCCGGCTCCGGTCCAGACGGTCGTGCGGTTCCCGAAGCGGTCGACCGCGAGGCCGCCGACGTCCAGCGTGCCGCCCTGTCGCACCGGGATCGAGGCGACGGTGCGCTGCGTGGTGGAGCCGGCCGGGCCGTACTGGGTGATGGTGCCGTTCGGCGCGACCGCCCACGACGGGTCCTTCGTCGAACCGGTGGTGACGAACGACGCGACGCCCACGGGCGCGCCGGGTCGCACGGTGAGCCGCACCCACTCCGTCACCTGGGTCGAGCCGCTCAGGGCGACGACCTCGAACGAGTACGTGCCCGCGTCGGTCGCGGTGCTGGTCAGGACCCCGGTCTCGACGTTCACGGACAGGAGCTGCGAGGGGGAGTCCTGGATGGCGTAGGCGACCGAACCCGAGCCGCCGGTGGTGTGGAACGTGTGCGTGAAGGGCGTGCCCGCGGTCGCCGTCAGCAGCAGGGGCGCGGTCTTGGTCGACGGTTCGGTGAACGCCAGGCTGGCCGGCTGCACGGTGAGCCGGATCCACTCGGTGACCTGGGTCGAGCCGCTCAGGGCGACGACCTCGAAGTCGAACGTGCCGGCCGTGGTCGGGGTGCCGCTGAGGACGCCCGTGTCGAGGTTCACCGTGAAGGCCGGGGAGGGGGAGTCCTGGATGGCGTAGGCGACCGTGCCGGTGCCACCCGTCGTGTGGAAGGTGTGCGAGAAGGGCGTGTCGACCATCCCGGTGAGGGCGAGCGGCGAGGCCTTCGACGACGGCTCCGTGAACGCGAGGTCGCTGCCCGCGGGGGGTGTCGCGCGGGGCGTCTGGGTTGGTGTCTGGGTCGGCGTCTGGGTCGCGGTCGGGGCGGCGTTCGGCGAAGCCGGAGCAGCCGAGGCGACGGTCGCGACCCCCGTCACGGAGGCGACCGTGACGAGGGCGACGGTCGCCCCGATGACGGCGACCCGCCGGATCGGCGGCATGGTGGGCAGGTGCATGGGATCCCCCTGGGACTCGAGTGTTCCGACACCGCTGACAGTACGACCGCGGACTCGGTTCCAGAGCGGTACGAATGTTGCAGTTGCATCACGAAAAACCGGCTCTCACCTGGGGTTTCTCACAGACTGACCGCGCGGGCTCCGGTGTGTTTCCACAGACTGGAGGCGCGGTGCCAGCTGGCACCGCGCCTCCCGTCCGTCAGCCGCTCACCGTCAGCTGCGACGGCGACGCAGGCGGTGCACCAGCAGGCCGCCGCCGGCGGCCAGCAGACCGAGTGCCCAGGCGAGCGGGCCGGTCTCGTCCGCACCGGTGTACGCGAGCGATCCGCCCGCGCCCGCACCGCTGGCGGTCGGGGAGACCGCGACGTCGAAGGCATCCGAGACGCCGTCGAACGTGACCGTGATCCGGTGCAGGGACGCGTGCGTGAACGTCACGCGGTTGCTCCACGACTGCGGCAGGAAGTCGACGCGGTCGGTCGCGACACTGCTCGTGACCACGGGGTGCGGATCGCCGTCCTGCGGTTCCAGCGGGACGGAGGTGTTGCCCCACGCGTCGACGGGCGTCGACTTGACGAAGAGCGCGTCGCCCTGGTCGACGGGGATCGTGTCGACGGGGGTGTGCGTCGCCGCTTCGCCGAGGCCGTCGATGCGGATGAGCTGCTTCTTCGGTCCGAAGCCCCACACCGTGCCCTTCCCGTCCTCGCCGGTCGAGACGAACGTCAGGATGTTCTCCGTCACCCCCGGGGCGACGGTGAACTGGACCTCCTGCCGGGCGATCTCCGAGCCGTCCGTCGCGACGACCCGGAACCGGTACTCGCCGGCGACCGTCGGGGTGCCGCTCAGCACGCCGGTCTCGCGGTCGATCGTCAGGTGGTCGGGGATGCGGGCGTCGGAGTGCTCCGGGTCGACGTACTCGTCGTCGGCGTACTGCAGGACGTACCGGACCGGCTTGGTGCTGCCGGTCGCCGTGAAGGTCTCGGAGAAGGACTCACCCGCGGTCGTGCGGAAGGTCTGCGTCGCACCCGAGCCGGTGAACGCGAGGGGCCGGTCCTCGACGGCGACCGGGATCGTCAGCGAGAGGCCCTCGGAGTTCATGGTCAGACGCCGCGAACCCGCGTCGCCGAACGTCACCTTCCACGTGTTCGTCTCGGCGTCCCAGGTGAGGACGTCCGCCGGGTCACTGCTCGTCAGGGTCGACACCTCCGGCATCTCCGGGCCGTTCAGCGGGTTGCCGAGCCGATCGGTGACCACGGCGCTGAGCCACAGCGACCCGCCGGGTTCGACCGGGACCGCGTCGATGAGTCCGCCGCCGCCGACCGGGGCGATGCCGCCGTCGGGACCACCGGCCACCGACCAGGCTGGGTAGTGACCGTCGGCGCTCGAGTACACCTGGGCGCCGATGTGCGAGGCGGCGCCGGGCTGGACCTCGACCCGGACCCACTGCGTCGCGGTCTGGCGTTGATCAGTGGCGGTGACGTCGACGTCGATCCAGTCGGGCGCGTCGAGGGTCCCGCTCAGCACACCCGTCTTCTCGTCCCAGTGCAGGCCATCCGGCGTGGTGTGGGGGTTGAACAGGTACTCGAGCGGGCCGTCGCCGCCGTTCGCGACGAACGTGTGCGAGAACGGTTCACCGGCGGTGACCTGCAGGACGATCCGGTCCTCCGGGCTCGACGCTTCGGACCACGTCACCGGGACGGACGCCGCGGCGGCGGATGCCGCTCCGTCGGGCGCCGGAGTCGTCGCAGCGTTCGTGGGCGTGGCGGCGGGGCTCGGGTGCGGGGTGGGCGTCGGGTCCGTCGTCCCGGCCGGTTCAGGGTCCGCGTTCGAGTCCGAGTCCGGAGCCGGTTGCGCGGTGGGCGCCGTCGGGTCGGCGGCCGTACCCGGTGCGTCGGAGTCGGGCGTGGTGGAGGGCTGCGGCGTCGCTTCGGTCGTCGCGCTGGTCTCAGCCGGTGCCGCGACGGCAGCGGTGGCCCCGATGCCGAACGCGGACGACGCGGCGACGATGGCGACGGCGGCGCCCACTGCGGCGCTGCGTCGGAACGTGGATGTGCAGGACTGCTTCACGGGATCCCCCTCGGATGCTGTGGTGGGCAGCCGTTCGGCGCCCTCAACTCAGCAATGTCCGGGGCGACGGGAACCTGACGTGATCACAGGTCACGGATCGGTCACGACCCGCACCGTCGGTCGGGTGGGGTGCGTGGCGGGCCGGCACCGTGCCTCCAGGCCCGATGGTGGGGTCAGTCGCCCACGGTGGCCGCTGCGCGTTCGAGGGCGTCGCGGAGTGCGCGGACCGCCGGGGCCGACGAGCCGGCGGCGCGGACCACCGTGAAGATCGTGCGGCGGGGGCGCTCCGGCAGGTCGACGAGTCGGCAGGTCGTGGTCCGGCCCGTCCACATGAGGTCGGGCATCAGGCTGACGGCGTTCCCGGACTCGACGAGGCGGATCTGGGTCTGCAGGTCGGCGGTCTCGTAGCGGACGTCCGGCTCGAAGCCCCAGCGCCGGCAGACCTGCTCGGCGAAGTGCCGCGAGGCCGTGCCGCGCGGCTCCATGACCCAGGGAAGGGCCTCGGCGTCCTCGATGGAGGAGACCGGCGCGAGGGCGGTGTCGATCGGGGGCAGGGCGAGTCGGACGGCGTCCGTGGTGAGGTCGGAGCGGTCGAGACCGGGCAGGTGCGGTGCGGCGTGCGCCGGGTACTGCTCGGCGATGACCATGTCGAAGTCGCGGGCCCAGGTCTCGTGCAGCGCGGTCTCGGGCTCGCGCTGCACCATCTCGATGCGGACGTCGGGGTGCTGCGTCGCCATGTCGTGCAGCGCGCTCGGCATGAGGGCGAGGGCCGCGGACTGGAACACCGCGACCCGCACCCGGCCCTGCACGGTCGGCATCGTCGACTCCACCGCGGCCTGCGCCTGGTCGAGGACGTCGAGCACGTGGCCGGCGGCCTGCACCAGCACCTCGGCCTGCGGGGTGAGCTGCAGGCGTCGACCGGCCTTGCGGAGGAGGGGGACGCCGGCCTCGCGCTCGAGTGCGGAGAGCTGCTGCGAGACGGCTGACGGGGTGAAGTTGACGGCCTCGGCGACGGCCGCGATCGTGCCGCGGATCGACAGCTCGCGGAGGAGGACCAGGCGGCGGACGTCGAGCATGGTGAAACCGTAGTGCAGCTGAACGGTACTCGTCACGAACGGTTGCTTCCGCTACCGCTTCGGGGGCTCCACACTGAAGCCATGACGACGCTGCACGAGGCTGCTCCCACCGACCCCGGCTCTGCTGATTCGGGCGCTGCTGATTCGGGCGCTGCTGATTCGGGCTCTGCTGATTCGGGCGCTGCTCGTTCGGGTGGGTCGGACGTGTTGGCGGACCAGTCCGTTGCGCTCGTGCGGCAGTGGCTGACCGACGCCGAGACCTACCCGGTCGACGGCTCGGCGAAGCAGCTCGCCGGGGTGCTCGCCGACCCCGCCGGTCTGGACTTCGCGGTCGGCTTCGTCGACGGCGTCGTCCGCCCGGAGGACCTCGGCGTCGCCGCCCGCAAGCTCCGGCAGATCGCGCCGAACGCGCCCGGCTTCCTGCCGGCACCGCTCCGTGGGCTCGTCCGGCTCGGTGGCGGCATGGCCCCGCTGCTCCCCGGCGTCGTGGTGCCGATCGCGCGGCGCGTGCTCCGCGACATGGTGGGGCACCTGATCGTCGACGCGACCGACGCCAAGCTCGGCCCGGCGATCGCGAAGATCAAGCGCGACGGCGTCCGGCTTAACGTCAACCTGCTCGGCGAGGCCGTGCTCGGCGAGAGCGAGGCCGCCCGCCGGCTCGAGGGGACGCACAAGCTCCTCGCCCGCGACGACGTCGACTACGTCTCGATCAAGGTCTCCTCGACCGTGCACCCGCACTCGCCGTGGGCGTTCGACCACGCGGTCGAGGACATCATCGAGAAGCTCCGACCGCTCTTCCGCCGGGCCGCCGCGGCCACCCCGGCCAAGTTCATCAACCTCGACATGGAGGAGTACAAGGACCTCGACCTCACCATCGCGGTCTTCACGAAGCTCCTCGACGAGCCCGAGTTCCTGCAGCTCGAAGCCGGCATCGTCCTGCAGGCGTACCTGCCCGACGCGCTCGCCGCGATGGAGCAGCTGCAGGACTGGTCCGCCGCGCGCCGGGCCCGCGGCGGCGCCGGCATCAAGGTCCGCCTGGTGAAGGGTGCCAACCTGCCGATGGAGCAGGTCGAGGCCTCCGTGCACGGCTGGCCCCTCGCCACGTGGCACACCAAGCAGGACTCGGACACCAACTACAAGCGGGTGCTCGACTGGGCACTCACGCCGTCGCGCATCGAGAACGTGCGGGTGGGCGTCGCCGGGCACAACCTGTTCGACGTCGCGCACGCGTGGCTGCTGGCCGGTCAGCGTGGCGTCCGTGACGGCATCGAGTTCGAGATGCTCCTCGGCATGGCGCAGGGCCAGGCCGAAGCGGTCCGCAAGACCGTCGGTTCGCTGCTGCTCTACACGCCCGTCGTGCACCCGGGCGAGTTCGACGTCGCGATCGCCTACCTGATCCGCCGGCTGGAAGAGGGGGCGTCGCAGGAGAACTTCATGTCCGCGGTGTTCTCGCTCGTCTCCTCGCCGACGCTGTTCGCGCGTGAGGAAGAGCGGTTCCGCGCGTCGCTGGAGCCGCTCGCCACGCCCGAGGGCCTCGCGGCTCCGGCCTCCCACCGGGTCGCCGACCGCTACGCCGCCGTGTCGCGTCCGAGCGTCGGACACTTCGAGAACACCCCCGACACCGACCCGTCGGTCGCCGAGTTCCGCGCCTGGGGTGACGCCATCACGGGTCGGATCGCGTCGTCGACGCTCGGCACCAAGGCCGTCCAGGAGGCCCGACTCACCTCCGCCGAGCAGCTCGACACCGTCCTGGGCCGGGTCCGCGCCGCGGGCGCCGCATGGGGTGCGTGGCCGGGAGCGGCTCGCGCCGCGGTCCTGCACGCCGTGGGCGACGCGCTCGAGGCGAACCGGGCATCCCTCGTCGAGGTCATGGCCTCCGAGACCGGCAAGACCATCGACCAGGCCGACCCCGAGGTGTCCGAGGCGATCGACTTCGCGCACTTCTACGGGTCGCTCGCCGAGTCGCTCGACGCCGTCGACGGTGCGACGTTCACGCCCGCCGCGCTGACGCTGGTCGCGCCGCCGTGGAACTTCCCCGTCGCAATCCCAGCCGGGTCGACCCTCGCCGCACTCGCCGCCGGGTCTGCCGTCGTCCTGAAGCCCGCCCCGCCCGCGGAGCGCTCGGGTGCGGTGCTCGCCTCGATCATCGAGACCGCGCTCGACGCCCACGGTGCCCCCGCCGACGTGCTCGCCTTCGTGCAGGTGTCGGAGAACGACCTCGGTCAGCAGCTCATCGCCTCGCCGATGGTCGACCGCGTGATCCTGACGGGCGCGTACGAGACCGCCGAGCTCTTCCGCTCGTTCCGGCCCGACCTGCCGCTGCTCGCCGAGACCTCGGGCAAGAACGCGCTCATCGTGACCCCGTCCGCCGACCTCGACCTCGCCGTGAAGGACGTCGTCGCCTCGGCCTTCGGGCACGCGGGGCAGAAGTGCTCGGCGGCGTCGCTCGTCGTGCTCGTCGGCTCCGTGGCGACCTCGCGACGCTTCCGTTCCCAGCTCATCGACGCGGTGTCGTCGCTCACGGTCGGCTACCCGACGGACCCGACCACGCAGATGGGGCCGGTGATCGAACCCGCAGCCGGCAAGCTCCTCGACGGCCTGACGAAGCTCGGCACGGGGGAGACCTGGGCGGTCAAGCCGGCGAAGCTCGACGACAGCGGCAAGCTCTGGAGCCCCGGGGTCCGCGACGGCGTCCGGCGTGGTTCGGCCTTCCACCGCACCGAGTACTTCGGCCCGATCCTCGGCATCATGACCGCGGCGACCCTCGACGAGGCGATCGCGATCGTGAACGAGGTCGACTACGGCCTGACCTCGGGTCTGCACTCCCTCGACCCGGTCGAGATCGGCACCTGGCTGTCGGCGATCGAGGCGGGCAACCTCTACGTCAACCGCGGCATCACCGGCGCGATCGTCCGGCGTCAGCCGTTCGGTGGGTGGAAGAAGTCGGCCGTCGGCGCCGGCACGAAGGCGGGCGGGCTGAACTACCTGGTCGGGCTCGGCTCGTGGTCGGTGTCCGAGGCCTCGGTGGGGTCCGCTCCGTCCGCCCCGGTCGCCGCGTTCGTCCGTGCTGCGGGAGTCACCTCGCCGGTGCTCGACCGGGCGCTGGCGTCCGACGAGCACGCGTGGACGTCCGTGTTCGGCACGGCCACCGACGTGTCGGCGCTGTCGGCGGAGCGGAACATCGCGCGGTACCTGCCGTACCCGGGTGTGCACGTCCGGCTGGCGTCGACGTCCGACTCGGCTGCCGAGGGTGCCATCGCCGATCTCGTCCGGGTCGTCGCGGCCTCGGTCCGCGCCGGCACCACGATCGACGTCTCGACGGCTGCGGCGCTCCCCGCCGCCGTGACGTCGGCCGTCCGTGCGCTGTCGAACGTCCGCTCGCTCACGACCGGTCAGTCCGACGACGCCTTCGCTGCTGCGGTGACGAACGGGCCGTCCACGCGTGTTCGGCTCATCGGCGGGGACGTGTCCGCGCTGTACACGGCGATCGGCGGTCGCCCCGACGTCGCGGTGTACGGGGAGCCCGTCACCGAGGCCGGTCGGGTCGAGATGCTGCCGTTCCTCCGCGAGCAGGCGGTGTCGATCACGGCGCACCGCTTCGGGACGCCGAACCACCTCACCGACGACCTGATCTAGGCGCACTTCGTCGAATCACGGAACCGACGTCGAACCACGCTCCAGGGCTGGTTCGACGTCGGTTTCGTGGTCCCACGCGTGCCGCCTGTGGTCCCGCCGTCGCGGCGCCGTGGTCGTGCCGTGGTCGCGCCGTGGACGCGGTGCGCGTGTGGTGCGCCTGTCCGGTCTCCGCGCCGGGCGAGGCTGCTCCGAGGTGATGGGGGTTGCCTCGGATTCGCGCCGCAACCACGGTGCGCCGCCGATTCCCCGTCGGGCCGACCCCTGAGGAGCTCCACCATGACCGAACCCTTCGCCCGTCCCACCGCCCTGGCCCACGTCCGCGTGACCGTCACGGACATCCACCGCAGCAAGGCGTTCTACCAGCAGCTCCTCGGCACGGCTCCGGCGATCGACTTCAGCGACCAGGTCGACGAGCCCGGCGTGCGCGAGGACCGGGAGCGCTTCTACGGCGGGTCGGTATTCCGGCTCGGCGACCAGGTCTTCGGCCTGCGCCCGGTCGCGCCCTCGGGGCAACGGTTCGACCCGGACACGGTCGGCCTCGACCACGTCAGCTTCGTGGTCGGCTCGGTCGACGAGTTGCACCAGGCCGCCGCTCGCCTCGACGCCGCCGGGGTCGAGCACGGCGAGGTCACCGACCTCGGCGACGCCGGCATGGTGATCCTGTCCGTGCAGGACCCGGACGACATCAACCTGGAGCTCGCCGCGCTCAAGGGGTGAAGGGGTGAAGGGCTGACGGGCGTCTACGCTCGGCTCATGCGCATCGTGTACGCCGTCGGTCGGGCGCTGGGGTTCGTCCTGACCACCATCGCGAAGGTCATCGGGACGTGGAACGGTGCGAAGCCCGCGGGGGACGACGCTGCCGTCCGGCTCAACAACCCCCGGCGCGAGGACTACCGACCCTGACATGCCGCATCGCACCCCGTGGCGGACATCGCGCCCCGAGGTGCGGGGGTGCGATGTGCGCGCGGGGGTGCGATCGGCCGGCACGGCTCGGCCGGCACAGCACGGCACGGCTCGGCCGCCGACGGCTGGCGCGCGGCATCCCGCCGCGACGCACAACGGAAGTCGTCCCGAACCACGGAATCGCGCGGCTCGAGCTCACTTTGGTTGTGCGGGGGCCCAGCAGGACGGCCCGGCCTGCGAGGCGCAGCCCGGCGCGCGGGTCAGTCGGCGGGGACGGCGGCGGGCGCCTGCATCCTCGTGGTGACGAGCTCGCGCAGGGGCGCCGGCAGCGGGATCGGCCGGCGGGCACCCTCGCGGTCGATGATGACGTGCACGAACTCGCCCGTCGCGAGCAGGGCTCCGTCGGACTGTCGGAACAAGCCGAACTCCCACGACAGGCTCGTGTTCCCGAGGTGCTTCGACCGCATCCCGACCTCGATGACGTCCGGCCACACGGCGGACTCGACGAACCGGCAGCTCGACGACACCAGCACGGCGATCCACTCCGACGTGAACGGGTCGAGACCGGCTTCCTCGCGGAACCAGTACGTCGACGCGTTGTCCATCGCGCTGTAGTAGATCGTGTTGTTGACGTGGCCGAACATGTCGTTGTCGTTCCATCGCGTGGGGTAGGTGCGGTGGAACGGGTACTCGTCGATGGTCATCGGTCTCCGATCGATGGGGTGGCGGGGGCCACTGCGCTGACGGGGGAGCGTGCGGCATCGGTGGCGCGTGCGGGGTCGGGGTCTCGGTCGGGGCGGAGCACGTACTCGAACGCGGCACGTGCCCGTTCGGGGTTCGGTGTCTCGCCGGAGATGAACTCCGCGTAGGTGAACGACTCGGAGATGCGGACGAGCAGCCGTGCGAGCTCCTCGGCCGACAACGGGCCGGGATCGAAGGTACCGGAGGACTGCTCGTGCTCGATGAGTGCGGTGACCCGACCGACGAAGCGGCTCTGCACGTCGCTGTCCGTCGTGGTGAGGAGCCGCAGTGCCCGCGCGGGCTCCCGCGTCAGGAACGAGCGGAAGTACGGCGCTTCGATCAGGTCGGCGGTGAAGCGGTCGAGGACGTCGACGATGCGTTCGGCTCCCGCGGACCCGTCGGCGTCGGCAGCGCGGGCCGCTCCGTCGAGCGTCGGCACTGCGAGGGACCACAGGATCTCGGAGAGCAACCGGTCACGGTTGCCCACCCACCGGAAGAGCGATGTCCTGTCCACGCCGAGCGAGGCAGCCAAGGCGCCCATGTCGATGCGCGAGCCGGCGATGAAGGTGTGGCGTGCCTCCCGGAACGCGCGCAGCGCAGAATCCGATGTGTACACGCGAGCCTCCCTTGCAACGTTTCCGAGAATGATGCATCGTGGTCCTCATGTCAACGACGACGTCCACGACCGCGCTGCTCGAGTCCGACTTCTACCGTTTCCAGGAGGGGCTGACCGAGCAGGAACGCGAGTCCCTCGGACGGCTGCGCACGTACCTCGAGTCCGAGGTGCGTCCGATCGCCGACGACTACTGGGCGCGCGCCGAGTTCCCGATGCAGGTCATCAAGCCGCTGTCGGAACTCGGCATGTACGGGCCGGGCGTGCCGCTGGTGCGGCAGTTCGAGAACTCCGCGGTGTACCGCGGGTGGGCGGCGCTCGAGCTCGGACGGGTCGACGCCAGCGTCGCGACGTTCATCGGCGTGCAGTCCGGGCTCGCGATGAACTCGATCGCCGTCGCCGGCAGCGAGGAGCAGCAGCAGGAGTGGCTCCCGCCGATGGCCCGCGGTGAGCTCATCGGCGCCTTCGGCCTCACCGAGCCGCTCTCCGGCAGCGACTCCGCACGGGGCCTCCGGACCACGGCTCGGCGCGAGGGCGACGAGTGGGTGCTCGACGGTGAGAAGCGCTGGATCGGCAACGCGACCTTCGCCGACGTCGTCGTCATCTGGGCGAAGGACGTCGCGGACGACCAGGTGAAGGGCTTCCTCGTCACCACGGACACGCCGGGCTTCACTGCGACGAAGATCGAGGACAAGATCGCGCTCCGCGGCGTGCAGAACGCCGACATCGTCATGCAGGACGTCCGGGTGCCGGAGTCGCGTCGACTGCAGCGTGCCGAGTCGTTCCGTTCGACGGCCGAGGTGCTGCGCCTGACCCGCACCGAGGTCGCGTGGCAGGCCATCGGCATCGCGGTCGGCGCCTACGACGCGGCGCTCGACTACGCACGCACGCGGATCCAGTTCGGCAAGCCGATCGCGTCGCACCAGCTCGTGCAGGACCTGCTCGTGAAGTCGCTCGCGAACATCACGGCGTCGATCGCGCTCTGCACGCAGGCGTCGGCGATGCAGGACGCGGGGACCGGCGCGGACGAGCACTCGGCGTTGGCCAAGGCGTTCGCGACGGCGAAGATGCGCGAGACCGTGGGGTGGTGCCGCGAGGTGCAGGGCGGCAACGGGATCGTGCTCGACAAGGGCGTCGCGCGGTTCTTCGCAGACGCCGAGGCGATCTACTCGTACGAGGGCACGCGCGAGGTGAACACGCTCATCGTCGGGCGGGCGATCACGGGGCAGGCTGCGTTCGTCTGAGCCGACCACGGATCGCCGACCCGGAACGACTCCGTCGATGTCGTACGACGTCGACGATGTCGTCCCGGGTCGGCAGCGCCCAGCGCAGCGCAGCGAACACCCAGCGCCCTACCCGAGCAACTCCGGCCGCTTCCACTCCTCGCCGAGGACGTGCTGCGCCAGGAACGCGAACACCGTCTCGTACCAGACCACGGCGTGCTGCGGCTTGAGCACCCAGTGGTTCTCGTCCGGGAAGTACAGGAACCGGTGCGGCATCGTTCCGTCGGCCGCCGCGTGGTGCTCAGCCAGCTCGGACCAGAGCCGCAGGCCCTCGCCGATCGGCACCCGGTAGTCCTTGTCACCGTGGATCACGAGCATCGGTGAGGTGATGTCCGCGACGAACCGGTGCGGGTCGTTCTCGTGCAGCCCCTGCTCGTCGAAGATCGACTGCCAGTACTGCGACATGTCCGTCGTGCCGTTGAACTGGTCGAGCGCCCAGAGGCTGGCGTGCGTGACCACAGCGCGGAACCGGTCGGTGTGCCCGGCGACCCAGTTCGACATGTAGCCGCCGAACGAGCCGCCCATCGCGGCCGTGCGGGTCTCGTCGATGTCGGCCCGCTCGACCACGGCGTCGGTGATCGACATCAGGTCGGTGTACGGCGCCTGCCCCCAGGCGTTCCACCCGCGGTTGATGAAGTCGAGCCCGTACCCGGTGGACAGCGCCGGGTCCGGCAGCAGCACGGCGTACCCGCGCGCCGCGGCGAGCTGCGGGTTCCACCGCCACGACCACTGGTTCCACGAGTTGAGCGGTCCGCCGTGGATCCAGAGCAGCAGCGGGTGGGGGCCGTCGCCGTCGGGCAGGACGAGCCAGCCCCGCACTCGGGAGCCGTCCGCGGCGGTGGTCGAGACTTCCTCGAGGCGCCCGGGGACCTCCGGCAGGGCCGCCGGCGTCGCGAGCGTGGTCACCGCGCCGTCCGCCGCGATGCGGACGGGGTGCAGCGGGGCCTGCCAGGAGGCACGGAGCGCCACGACCGCGCCCGTCTCCTCCGCCACGCGCACGCTCGAGTACGCCCAGTCGTCGTGGGTCAGCTGCTCGACGGCGCCACCGTCGACGGGGATGCTGAAGACCGGCGCCCGGCCGTCCTGGTCGGCGGTCGCGAGGATCGCGGCGTCGCCGTGTGCGAACACGAGCTCGTTCGGCCAGCGGTCCCAGTCGGTCGCGATCCGCCGGGCACCGGACACCGTGGTGCCGTCGAGGTCGGCGACCCAGATCTCCTGCTGCGTCGCGCCCTGCGGGGTGAAGCGCGGCGTCCGGATCCAGGCGAGCGTGCGCCCGTCGTGGCTGAGGGTCGGCGTCTCGTGGTCGACCTCGTCGTCGCTGAACAGCACGGTGCGCTGGCCGCTTGCGACGTCGAAGGCGACGATCGTCGAGCGCGAACCACGGGCCTCCTGGACGGCGACCGTCGCGACGACCACCGCGCCGCCCGGGGTGACCGCCCCGGAGACGTGTTCGAGGGAGCGCGCCGGTGCCGGTGTGAGGTCGACGGGGGCGGGGAGGTGTGCCGGGTAGGCGGGCTTCGTGTCGCCGTCGGGGCCGTCGTCGGACGGCGCCGGGGTGGCGTCGGCTTCGCGCAGGGTGGCGAGGTCGAGCGTCAGCACGTGGGTCTCGTCCGGACCGAGGTCGTGGTCCCAGAAGCGCACCGGGTAGGTCTCGTGCAGGATCGCCTGCACCTTCCGGTCCGTACGGCGGCCGCGGAGCTCGGCGTCGGCGGTGACCACGCCCGTCCGGTCCGTGCCGGCGCCGGGCAGGAGCGCGGCGGTCACCGCGACGGTGTCGGCTGCGGTCGCGGAGCCGAGCACGCCGCCGATGCCGCCCGTGAACCGGGTGACCGGTCGCGCCTCGCCGCCGGCCGCGGGTAGCACCCAGAGCTGCGGTGCGTCGGTGTCCTTGTCGCCTTCGCCGTCGGGGCGCCCGGACACGAAGAGCAGGTCGCCGTGGCGCGTGAACGAGACACCGCCCTCGCCCTTGACCGAGCGGGTGAGGCGGACGGGTGCACCGGCGGCGGCCGTCGCGTCGTCGGTGCCGGGCACGGCCCATATCGACCGGCGGTACCCGGTGCCGTCGGCGTCGAGCACGCTGACGGTCAGGGCGACGCGGGAGCCGTCGGGGCTCACGGCGATGCCGTCGACTCGGGGGAGGGCGGTGAACTGGTCGAGATCGGAGAACGGCGTCGTCATGCCCCCACGCTATCGGCGCACCCGGACACCGCGGCCGTCACCCCCGGTCCTGTGGACAACACACGCATGTGGACGACAGACGCATGTGGACGCGCATGTGGGCACAAGCTCACGCCCAGAACGCGGCGATCCCCTCCGCGACGGCGCTGCCCTGCGTGTGCCCGGCCTCGGCCGACGGCGCCTGCGTCGCGAGTGACAGCGAGTTCGCGCCGAACGCCTGCTGCGCGGTGCTGTCCGCCACGACCACCTCGACGGAGCTACCGCCGGCGCGGAGCCCCTCGACCGCGATGTCGAGCCACGGCCCGAGCGGCGACGGCCCCTCGGGCCCGCAGGCGATCACGAGGACACGCTCGTACCCAGCCGCGACGTCGGAGTTCGTCGCGGAGCGCAGCCCGCCGTCGTAGTACGGCCGGCCCTCGAGCCCGACGGGCGACCACACGAGCGGCACCGAGCAGCTCGCGGCGACGGCACGGGGGAGCGGGACGCCGTCGCCGGCCGTGAGGACCCGGAACCCGCCGTCGGTCGCGTCGATCGTGGTCAGCGCGAGCGGCTTCGCGGGCCACTCGGTCGACGGCAGGGTCTCGGTGAACGTCGCCACGCGCTCGTCGTCGGTCTGGCCCGTGGTGGTCTGCTGCGCGAGGAGTCCGAGTCGCGCGCGGGCGTCCTGCTCGGAGGTCGCCCCCTCGAGCACCGCCCCGATGCGCTGCTGGAAGTCCTCGCCGTCGATGGCGACGGGCTCCTCGTAGGTCGTCGGGACGGGCGCGTGCTGCTGGTCGTACGCCTGCTGCACCCCGCCGTGGCGGACGAACGTGCCGACGACGCTGCCGGCGCTGGTGCCGACCACGAGGTCGGCGGCGTCGAGGTCGACCCCGGCCTCCTGGAGCGCGGTGAGCACCCCGAGTTCCCAGGCGATGCCGGCGACGCCGCCACCTCCGAGGACGAGTGCTCTGGTTCCGGGGGCAGGGGAGGAGACGTCGGTCATGCGTCCTGCTTACCAGGCCGCGGTGACGCGGTGGTGGCGACCGGCGACGGACTGGAGGCGCGTGGCGGCGCCGCCACGCGCCTCCAGTCCGTCGGTCGGAACGTCCCATAGCGCTCGGAATGGGAAGCCGAATCGCGCGTAGGAGGTCGGAAGTTCCGGCCTCCTATGCGCGGAAAGGCCTCCTTCGCGCGGAACAGCCTCCTTCGCGCGGGACCGCTCAGGCGGCGCCGTGGCTGGCGCGACTACGGCGGGAGAGGGAGTCGATGATCACGGCGAGGAGGAGCACCGCGCCGGTGATCATGTAGCGGATCGACGAGTCGAGGCTGAGCAGCGTCAGGCCGTTCGAGATCGACTGGATGACGATGATGCCGAGCAGCGCCGACCAGGCGCTGCCACGGCCGCCGAAGAGGCTCGTCCCACCGATCACGGCCGCCGCGATCGCGTTGAGGTTGGTGTCGCCAGCACCCGACGACAGGCTCGCCGAGTTCAGTCGTGCAGCCGCCAGGATGCCGCCGATCGTGGCGAACAGCGACGTCAGCACGAACACCGAGATGTAGATCCGGTTCACGCGGATGCCGGAACGGCGAGCCGCCTCAACGTTGCCGCCGACCGCGAACACCGACCGGCCCCAGCGGGTGCGCTTCAGCACGAAGTTCATCAGCACGACGAGCACGACGAAGAACACGAACGAGGTGCCGGTGCCGAAGTCGCGGGACAGGTACCAGACCATGAGGCCGAGGCCGAGGAACAGCGCGACGGACTTCGCGATCGTGAGCGACATCGCGCCGGTCGACAGGCCGGCTCGGCGACGGCGGGCGGCGCGGCGGACCTCGGTGAAGAACAGGCCGCCGGCGGCGATCGCGGCGAGCAGGTAGGCGAGCCACGGCGGCAGGTACGACGCCGAGGCGAACTGCACGATCGGCGACGAGTACGGCAGGTTGATCGAGCCGTTCGGGCCGAGGATCAGCAGCTGCAGGCCGAGGAACCCGAGCAGGCCGGCGAGCGTGATCACGAAGCTCGGCACGCCGAAGCGGGTGAACAGCAGGCCGTACAGGAGGCCGGCAGCCGCACCGACGGCCAGCGCCACGACGAGGACCAGCCAGAGCGGCCAGCCAAGCGTGGTGAGTCCCTGCCCGAGGATCGCGGCGGCCAGACCGCTGACACTGCCGACGGACAGGTCGATCTCGCCGAGGAGCAGGACCAGCACGATGCCGATCGCGATCGTGCCGACCGCCGCACACTGCAGGGCGAGGTTCACCAGGTTGCCCGGGGACAGGAAGTCGGGGGAGAGCGCCTGGAACACCGCCCAGATGACGATGAGGCCGACGACCACCGGCAGCGAGCCGATGTCACCGCCGCGGACCCGGCGGACGAACGCCTTCGCGGCGCCGCCGATGCCCTGGTCGCGCAGGAGCCGCTCGTCCTGCAGATCGGCCGCCGACGGGGTCGGGGTCGCCGCGGTGAGGGTCTCGTCGGTCTTGCTCATGCTGTCGTCTCCTGGTCGTTCCGGGCCGCGGTCGGGTCGGTCCGGGCTGCGTTCGCCGGTTCCGTCCGGGCTGCGTTCGCCGGTTCCGTCCGGGCTGCGGCGCGGCGGGTGACGGCGTTGTCGGTGGCACCGGTGATGGCGGCGATGATCTCCTCGTAGGAGACGTCGTCGATGCGGAACGTGCCGTTGTTCCGACCGAGGCGCAGCACGGCGACCCGGTCGGCCACCGCCTGGACGTCCGCGAGGTTGTGGCTGATGAGGACGACCCCGAGGCCGCGCTCCCGGAGTCGCTCGACGAGGTTGAGGACCTCGGCGGTCTGCGCGACGCCGAGGGCTGCCGTCGGCTCGTCGAGGACGACGACCTGGGGGTCGCCGATGAGCGAGCGGGCGATGGCGACCGTCTGCCGCTGACCGCCGGACAGCGAGGCGATGGGGATCCGCACCGACGGGATCCGCGCCGCGAGCTGCTGCAGGAGCTCCCACGAGCGGCGCTCCATCTCCTCCTCGTCGAGGAAGGGGTGGGCGATCTCGCGGCCGAGGAACAGGTTCGACACGACGTCGAGGTTGTCGGCGAGGGCGAGGTCCTGGAAGACGGTGGCGATCCCGAGCGTCTGCGCCGCGGCGGGGTTCGGGACGGTGACCTCGTCGCCGCCGAAGGTGATCGTGCCGCCGTCGGGCGTGTAGACCCCGGCGAGGATCTTCACGAACGTCGACTTGCCTGCACCGTTGTCACCGACGATGGCGATCACCTCGCCGGGGTACACGTCGAAGTCGATGTCGGTGAGGGCCTGGACGGCGCCGAACCGCTTCGTGATCCCCCGGAGGGACATCACCGGCTCGGCTGAGGGGTGTGCTGCTGGTGGCTCGGTGCTCGAGGGTGTCGTGCTCACGGCTGTCGTCCTCCACGGGGTGAGGCCCGCCCGGTCCGAAGGGGACCGGGCGGGCGTGGTCGTCGATGCGGGCAGGGGCCTGTCGGGCTTACTTGATGCCGGCTGCGTCGCAGGCCGAGGTGTACTGCGAGGTGCAGATCTGCTTCACCTCGTAGAGCCCGTCCTTGACCACGGTGTCCTGCACGTTCTTCGTCGTCACCGCGACCGGTTCGAGCAGGGACGACTGCACCGTCGCGCCGCCCGCGGTCTTCACGGTCGTCTCGCCCTTCGGCTCCTCGCCCTTGGCGAACTGGATCGCCAGGTCGGCGGCCTTCGAGGCCTCCGGCTTGAACGCCTTGTAGACGGTCATGTACTGCTCACCCGCGAGGATCCGCTGGATGCCGGCGAGGGAGGCGTCCTGACCGGTGACCGGCGGGAGTTCGGTGACGCCGGCCGACTTCAGCGCTGCGATGACGCCGCCGCCCGTGTCGTCGTTCGCCGCGTAGACGCCGGTGATCTTGTCCTTGCCGAGCTTGCTGATCTGACCGGCGGCCCAGTCCTGCGCCTTGGCGGGGTCCCATCCGGGTGTGTCGTACTCGGCGAGGACCTTGTACCCGCTGTCGTCGATGACCGAGTGCGCGCCCTTCTTGAACTGCGACGCGTTGTTGTCGGTCGGGGAGCCGTTGACCATGATGATCCCGGACCCCTCCGGCACGTTCTTGGCCTTCAGCGCGTCGACCAGGGCCTGGCCCTGCAGTTCGCCGACCTTCTCGTTGTCGAACGAGATGTAGTAGCTCAGGTCCGGACTGTTGATGAGCCGGTCGTAGGAGATGACGGGCACCTTCTTGGCCTTCGCCTGCTGGACGATGGACGCCGCGGCCTCGCCGTCGAACGGGTCGAGGACCAGGACCTTCACGCCCTGCGTGAGCATCGACTGGGCCTGCTGCAGCTGCTTCGAGGCGTCGCCGTCGGCATTCGCGTAGATGACGGAGCAGCCGCTGCACTGCTTCTTCACCTCGGCGGTGAAGAGCGGACGGTCGGCGCTGGCGTAGCGGGCGGTGACGGAGTCGGGGAGGAGCAGACCGATCTTCGCCTTCGAGGCGTCGCCGCCCCCGCCGGAACCCGTTCCCGCGTCGGCGCCGTTCGAGCACCCCGCGAGGGTGGTGATCGCGAGCAGCAGGGCGCCGACGCCCAGCATGGCTCGTGTGGTGGCTTTCTTCATTGAAACGTCCTCCAACAGGTGGACCGCCCACGTTGGCGGTGACCCGAGTGTGGCAGCGAGTGTTCTTGGCTGCAAGACTTGAACGCAAGGGCCTCGTGGTGACGGTGAAATCGTTATCTTCGGCCGCGCCCCGTGGCCAGTGGCACGCGGTCGCGCCCGGCGTCCCGCCCGCGCCTGCGGCTGTGCCCGGCGTCCCGCCGCGCCTGCGCCTGCGCTTGTACCGGGCGTACGCCCCGCCCCGCGCCCGCCCGCGCCTGTGCCTGTACCGGGCGCACGCCCCGCCCCGCGCCCGCCCGCGCCTGTGCCTGTACCGGGCGCACGCCCCGCGCGCGCCGCCCGCGCCCGCCCGCGCCCGCAACCCGCCTCAGCGCGCCCGCGTCACGTCCACCGCTTCGATCGCCAGCGCCAGCGCCCCGGTGACCGCCGCCTTCTCCCCGAGCTGCCCCTGCACCACGTCCGGCGTGCCGTCCACGTCGACGAGCAGCATCGACTCGAGCGCGTGCCGCATCGGCCCGAGCAGCAGTTCCCCGGCGCGCGCGAACTCCCCGGTCACCACGAGGCGCTCCGGGTCGAGCACGTTGCAGAGCCCCACCGCGGCCGTGCCGATCGCCCGCCCGGCGTCGGCCACCGCGCGGATGCAGACGTCGTCGCCGGCCATCGCCCGGAGGATGAGGTCCGCCAGCTTGAGTGTGCCGACTTCGTCGCGGATCCCCTCGAGCACGGCCGGGGCGCCGGCGACGGCCTCGAGGCACCCGCGGTTCCCGCAGCGGCAGATCGGCCCGTGCGGCACGACCGGGGTGTGGCCGAACTCGCCCGCGACGCCGTGGTGCCCGCGGAAGAGCCGACCGTCGAGCAGCAGTCCGGCGCCGATCCCGTTGCCGACGTCGAGCGTGATCACGGTGCTACGGCCCCGGGCGGCCCCGCTGCGGTGCTCGGCCAGGGCCGCGAGGTTCGCCGAGTTGTCGACCTGCACCGGCTTGTCCAGCCGCCGCCCGAGGGACTGCCCCAGGGGGACCCCGTCCCACCCGCGGAGGATCCCGCCCCGCGCCGTCATGCCCGTGCGCCGGTCGATCGGCGCGGCGACGGCGAGTCCGACGGCGAGGACCTCGTCCATCGAGGACTCGATCGACTCCACCATGTCCATCACCAGGAGCGCCGTCTTGTCGAGCTCGGCGTCGGCTCGGTGGTCACGGGCGAGGGGCATGTGCCGCTCGGCCAGGACCGTCGCGTTGAGGTCGGACAGCGCCACCCGGAGGTGCCGGGGCGAGACGTGCACGCCGGCGACCAGGCCGAGGCCGTGCGGCAGGGTCACGCGGAGCGCGCGTCGTCCGCTCGAGGTGCTCGGGGTCGCGTGCAGTGCACCGGTCGCGACGAGTTCCTTGACGATGTTCGAGACGGTCGCGGGGGAGAGTCCGGTCACCCCGGCGAGTTCGACCTGGGTCAGCCCGCCGTGCCGCTTCACCGCAGCGACCACTCGACCCCGGTTGGCTTCACGCAGTGAAGCTTGGTTCCCCGGACTGCGGCGCGGCTCTGACACGGGGACAGCGTAACGGGCGGGTTCCTGCGTGCTCCTGACGGCTGCGGTGGTGAGCGGGGGACGGCCTGGAGGCGCGTGGCGGCGCCGCCACGCGCCTCCAGGCCGTCGTCCGGAACGTCCGGAACGTCCGGAACCGGCGTGCCGGGCGTTTTCGGGCGTACCGAGTGCTTTCGGGCGTACTCGGTCGGAACTTTCGACCGAGTACGCCCGAAACGGGTGAGTACGCCGAGAGGGGGCGCGTCAGACGCCGGCGGTGGAGCGGATCCAGGCGGCGCTCTGCGTGAGGACCGCGTAGTTCGAGCCGGCGTGCGTGTCCGCACCCGGGTCGGCGACGTCGCCCGTCGAGCAGACGCCGACGACCTTGCCGCCGACCAGGAGCGGACCGCCCGAGTCGCCGTGGTTCGACGCGCCGGACACCCCGGTGACGTGCTGGGCGACCCCGCCGTACGCGTCGGTCGAGCGCCCGCTCAGGGTCACGCTCGCCTGGTAGAGGCCCGTCGTCGGGACGCTGTTCGCGCGGTTGCCGTAGCCCGTGATCGTGCCCGTGCCGGAGGAACGCGGGGCGAAGCCGAGGTCGAGCTGCGCGTACGAGGTGAGGGTCTTCGGCGTGCGGAGGTGGACGAGGGCGATGTCGCCGGACGGGGCCGAGTACAGGCGGTCCGCGGCGGTCGCGGTGCCCCGGTTCGTGGTGCTGTTCGAGTGGTAGACGTTCATCGCGGTGGTGCCGTCGACGCAGTGCTCGGCGGTGAGCACCCACGACGCGTTGAGCTGTTCGCCCGTGCACCCGTACGTGCCGGTGCCGCCCTGCTGGAAGACGAGCTGCACCTCCCACGGGGTGCTCGGTGCCGGTTCGCCGCCGATGACCTGCGGGGAGGCGGTGGCTGCGTTCGCGGTGGTGGCATCGAGTGCACCGCCGAGGAGGGTGAGGGCCGCGGTCGCGGTCATCGCGAGGGCCGTGAGCGTCGTTCGCTGCTGCATGGCACGATGCTCCGCGTGCCCCGTTCGGGGGTCAAGTCGGCGTTGCTGAGGACAACACCGTCACCCGGGAGCCCGTCGCGATCCGGCCTGTGGACAACTCCGTCCGCGTCGGTGGCGTCGCCTAGCGTCGTGGTCATGGGGCAACAGCAGGAGCGGCGCGGAACGCGTGCCGGACGGGTCGGGGCGATCGGGTGGCCGATCCTGGTCGCCGCGGCGCCCACTGCGGCGTTCCAGTTGCCGAACCTGTTCACGGCGCCGGCGGTGCGGGTCTCGCTCGTGGTGGTCGGGCTCGTCGTCCTCGTCGCCGCGGTGCTCGTGCAGGTGGTGCGGGCCCGCCGTGCCGAGGCGTCCCGGACCGCTGCAGAAGACGACTACGCGGCCGTCGAACTCGAGCAGGGGACCGCGGTCCGGTACGCGTTCGGGCAGCTGGCCACCCGGCTCGTGCGGTTCACCGAACTCCGTCGACGTGACCGGCGGGGCGAACTGTCGGCGTTCGCGGACCGGGTCGCGGTGGCCCTCGCCTTCTACCTGCTCCCCAAGGTCCCCGACGTCCGCGCCAACGTCTACCAGCTCTCGGCGGACCTCAGCGCGCTCGAGCCGATCGGGCACGGCGGGGCGGGTGACACCGCCGGGGTCTTCCGCGCGGGCACGCCGTACGGGGACCGCAACCTCGAGTGGGTGCTCGTCGGCGGTGCACCCAGGGTCGTCGGCGACCGGACGGCGGACGTCGACGTCGACGAGGACCTCCCGGGCTTCGAGCCTCGGTACCGGTCCTACGTCTCCGTCGTCATCCGGACGCACGAGTACTCGTTCGGCATGCTCACCGTCGACTCTCCGGTTCCCGATGCCTTCACCGATCTCGACGCGAAGAACGTCGCCGTGGTCGCGGCCTTCATGGCGGTGGCGTTCTCCCTCACCTACTCGTCCCCGGAACGGGACCGCAATCCTCGAAAGGGCCCGTGATGCTCACACGATTTGTCGGACGCTCGACGTACCATCCCCCCATGACCATCGTGACCCCCGAACCGAGGCCCTTCGGACGTTCACGGGTGTACACCCCGAACTGGACCGACGACACCACCGACGCCGACTACGAAGACCGCGACGTCATCGCGGCGAACATCGAACGGGAACGCGCAGCGGCGCGACGCCGGATCGAAGCACGGATCGCGGCCCGGCTCGCTCGCTGACCGGGCGGGATGGTGACCGCACGCCTCACGCAGCGGAGACGTCGATGAGCACCTTGCCCACCGCGTCGCCCTCGACGGCGTCGTGCGCGGCAGCGGTGTCCTCGAGCGCGAACCGCACGAGTGGCAACCCGGCGTCCTCGCCCACCGGCAGGGCGCCGTCGCGGAGTGCGGCGGTGACGTCCTCGGCGGCGGCGGACAGCGCCCGGTCGCCGATCGTGTACAGCAGCAGGAACTGGTACCGCGCGTTCACGCTCATGTTCGGGCGGATCGGCAGGGTCGCGTCGTCCCCGCCGTTGTTCGCGTAGATCGACACGACGCCGTGGTTCGCCAGCACGTCCGCGACGAGCCCGGCGTTGTGCGGGATGGACACCTCGACGACGATGTCCACGCCGTCCGGGGCGAGCTCGCGGATCCGTGCCGCGGCGTCCTCCGACCGGTAGTTCACCGTGTGGTGCGCGCCCGCGGCCGTCGCCAGGGCGGCCTTCTCGTCGGAGCTGATCGTCGTGATGACGGTCGCGCCCGCCCACCGCGCGAGCTGGATCGCCGCGTGCCCGACGGCTCCGGCCCCACCGGCGACCAGGACGTGCTTGCCGTCGAGCGCGCCGGGGGTCAGTCGAGCGGGCCCGTCCTCGTGCGTCGTGAGGGCGCGGTGCGCGGTCATCGCGGGCACGCCGAGCGAGGCGCCGACGTCGAAGCTCGTGCCGTCGGGCAGCGGGACGGCACGAGTGGCCGGCACGACCGTGTACTCCTGCGCGGTGCCGGTGGGGCGGCTCGCGGCGGCCATGAAGAGCCAGACGGGGTCGCCGACCGACAGCCCGTCGACTCCGGCGCCGACGGCGTCGACCACGCCGGCGCCGTCCTGGTTCGGCGTCATCTCGGGGAAGGGCAGGCCGTCGCCGTACGTTCCGCCGGCGCGGGCCTTCCAGTCCGTGGGGTTCACGCCGGAGACGACGACGCGGACACGGACCTCGCCGGGGCCGGGCTCCGGCACGTCGCGGTCGACGAGTTCGAGGACGGACGAGTCACCGGGCGTTGTGTAGACGACTGATCGCATGTCCCCAGGCAACCACGCGGAGGCCTGGTGGATTCTGGGGAGTCGGGAGTCGGGCGTCGGGGGAGCAGAAATCGTCGAGGGTGGCATCGGGGTTCGACGATTCCTGCTCCCTCGAGCGGGTTCATGGGCGCCCGCGCGGGGCCCGTGCGGGCGCGCGGGGCCTCAGCGCGCGTCGTACTCCGTGCGCGACACTGCCACCTCGTCCATGTGGGAGGTCGCCCAGTCCTCGAGCGGCTCGAGCACGGCGCGGAGCGAACGCCCCCGGTCGGTGAGCTCGTACTCGACGTGCGGCGGGATCTCTGGGAAGACCGTGCGAGTGACGAGTCCGTCGCGCTCGAGGGCTCGGAGCGTCTGCGTCAGCATCTTCTGCGAGACGCCCTGCACGCGCTGCGCGATCGCCGAGTAGCGTGCCGGACCGTCGGCGAGGGTGCCGATCGTCAGGACACTCCACCGGTCGCCGATGCGGTCGAGCAGTTGGCGGGAGGGGCACTCCGCGGCGTAGGGGCTGTACTCGAGCGCTGACATCGGTCCTCCGTTACGCACCGCGAGGTGCCTACTTACTCAAAGAGAGTAACGCTTGTACGGTGAGTGTCAACGTTCCACGAAGGGAAGCTCCATGACCAACATCGTCGTCTTCGGTGGCACCGGCTACGCCGGCTCCGCCATCACCCGCGAGGCCCTGTCCCGCGGCATCACCGTCACCGCCGTCGCCCGCGACACGTCCAAGCTCGACGCCGCCGAGGGGCTCACCCTGGCGCAGGGCGACGCCTTCGACACCGACTTCGTCGCCGAGGTCACGAAGGGCGCCGACGTCATCGTCGTGGCCCTCCACGCGGTGCAGGCGGACGGCAGCGAGCTCAAGGACAAGTTCCAGCACTTCGTCGACGCGGCCACCGCCGCCGGCGCGCGGCTCGGCATCGTCGGCGGCGCGGGGTCCCTCCTCGTCGCCGAGGGCGGACCGCACCTGTTCGACACCGAGGGCTTCCCGGACGCCTTCAAGGGCGAGGCGAAGAGCCACGCCCAGATCCTCGACGCCCTGCGCGCGAGCGGCACCGACGTCGACTGGTTCTACGTGAGTCCGGCGGCGGCCTTCGGCAGCTACAACCCCGGCGAGCGTCGCGGCACCTACCGCACCACCGACGAGGTCCTGCTCGCCGACGCCGACGGCAACTCGGACATCTCCGGCGAGGACTTCGCCCTCGCCTTCGTCGACGAGATCGTCACGCCGGCCCACCACCAGGCGCGTTTCGGCGTCGCCTACTGAGGCTCGCCGGCAGCGCACGCGGCCGTTGCACCCCCGTCCGGCCATCGCGCCCCCGAGTGAGGGGGCGCGATGTCCGTGCGGGGGTGCGGTGCGTCGGGCGCGACCGACGGGCGGACTGGAGGCGCGGTGCGGGCCCGCCACGGGCCTCCAGGCCGACAGTGGGTCGAGCCCGAACCGTCCGGCCCCGGCCGACCGCGCCGGTCCGGCCACAGGCGCCGTCCGCCGGTCCGGCCGCCGGCGTCGAGCCCGCGCCGGTCCGG
>NZ_MJGN01000028.1 GCF_001865065.1 Curtobacterium sp. MCBA15_008
ACCACCACCTGAATCCACCCATCGACGATGTCGTACGACGTCCACCGTGTCGGAACCCGGCGCGTGCAACTGTCGCGCCCGCACCCGTGCGACCTCGGCGATGTCGTACGACGTCGACCATGTCGCACCAGCGCACACGCACTCCGGCGTAGGACCGCTCCCCTCCCGGCCATTCGCGCACGAACGGTATGGTGGACGGATGACCGAGACCGACGTGGACCCGCTCGCCCTCGACCGGCAGCTCTGCTTCGCGCTCGCGGCGACCAGCCGGAGCGTCATCGGGCTCTACCGCGACCTGCTCGAGCCGATGGGCCTGACGCACCCGCAGTACCTCGTGATGCTCGCGCTGTGGGAGCACGACCCCCGCTCGGTGCGCGAGATCGCCCGTGAACTGCGGCTCGACTCGGCGACCCTCAGCCCGTTGCTCAAGCGGCTCGAGGCGTCCGGGTACCTCCGTCGCTCCCGGAGCACGACCGACGAACGCCAGCTCGAGGTCTCGCTCACGACCGCCGGCCGCTCCCTGCGCGAACGCGCTCGTGCCGTCCCCCTGGCCGCCGCCGACCGGCTGGGGTGGCCGCTCGAACGACTCGAGGCCCTCAAGGACGAACTGACCGAGCTCCTCGAACGAGTCGACGGCGTCGACCGGGTGTGATCCACGATCGTTCGTGGCACAATGGTTGGTGCACGAACGAAAGGACGGACCGTGGGTCGCTTCGGACAGTGGTACGAACGGTGGAACAGCACGCTCATCGCGAAGATGGGCCCTTCGCAGATCGGTGCCGGCCACCCCGAGGGCGTCGACGACCGCACCGTGGACCGCGGGTGCCCGATCTGCGGCAAGCCGCTCTCGCGACACCAGGTGATCCGGCCCGAGGGACAGGTCCGCTCCTCGACGCTCGTCTGCCCGCGCGACTGAATCCCTCCCGAGCAGGAATTGCAGTGCACAACACGGCGTTGCAAGTGAGGTGAAGCTCTTCGAACCCGCCACCCTCGGCGCCCTGCCCCTGTCGAACCGCATCGTCATGGCCCCGCTCACCCGCACCCGCGCCGGCGAGGCCGGGATCCCGAACGACCTGCTCGTCGAGCACTACCGGCAGCGCGCCGGCCTCGGGCTCATCGTCACCGAGGGCACCTGGCCCGTGCAGGAGGGCCGCTCGTACCCCGGCCAGCCCGGCATCGAGACCGACGAGCAGATCGCCGGCTGGCGCCGCGTCGCCGACGCCGTGCACGCCGAGGGCGGCACCATCGTGATGCAGCTCATGCACGGCGGTCGCGTCTCGCACACCGACATCTCGCAGACGCCGCGCATCGTCGCCCCGTCCGCCATCGCCGCTCCCGGCGAGACCCACACCGCCACGGGCAAGGCCGCCATGCCGGTCCCCCACGCGCTCACCACCGACGAGGTGCAGGACGCCGTCCAGGGCTTCGTCCAGGCGGCCCGCAACGCCATCGCCGCCGGACTCGACGGCGTCGAGGTGCACGGTGCGAACGGCTACCTCGTGCACGAGTTCATGTCGCCGGTGTCGAACACCCGCACCGACCAGTACGGCGGCTCCCCCGAGAACCGCGCCCGTTTCGCCGTCGAGGTCACCACGGCCGTCGCCGAGGCCATCGGCGAGGACCGCACCGGCATCCGTCTCTCGCCCGAGCACGGCATCCAGGGTGTCATCGAGGACGACCCGGCGGACGTCCACGCGACCTACACCGCCGTGGCCGAGGGCCTGGCTCCGCTCGGCCTCGCCTTCATCGACGTCCTGCACGCCGACCCGACCGGCGAGCTCGTCCAGCACATCCGCCGGACCGCCCGCGCCCCGTTCGTCGCGAACTCCGGCTTCAGCTCGCTGACCACCCGCGACGAGGCCATCGCCCTGGTCGACGGCGGCCACGCGGACGCCGTCGGCGTGGGCCGTGCAGCGATCGCGAACCCCGACCTCGCGCACCGCTGGGAGCACGACGCGGAGCTCAACGAGCCGCGGCCGGAGTTCTTCTACGGCCAGGGGGCCGAGGGCTACACCGACTACCCGACGCTGGCCGAGGTGCGCACGCCGGTCGCGTAGTCGACGGAACCCCTGACGGACGGGAGGCACGGT
>NZ_MJGN01000029.1:0-297 GCF_001865065.1 Curtobacterium sp. MCBA15_008
CGGTTGCTCGCAGAGGGATACCGCTGCGAGGAACCGCTCCCGTTGCGTTTTGCGGGAAGGGCGGGGCGGGACCGAGGGCGGGAAGGGCGGGGCCGAGGGCGGGCGGGGCGAGCGGCAGGCCGCGCCTAGAAGTCGAACAGGTTCGCCCGGATGCCTCCGGCGCCGTACTCCCGACGGAGGAGCCCACGGCGCCGGAGTACCGGCACGAGGTCCCCGAACATCCGGTACACCTGCGCCGGGTGCAGGTCGCCGGAGAAGATGATGCCGTCGTTGTCCGCGTCGGCGCCGAGCTCCTCG
>NZ_MJGN01000029.1:985-8934 GCF_001865065.1 Curtobacterium sp. MCBA15_008
CGTCGGCGCCGAGCTCCTCGATGAAGTCGGCGAACTCGTCGGCGGTCCCGACGAAGCCCTCGCGCGAGGACACCCGTCCCTTGCGCGCCTTGCGCTCCAGCAGCGTGCGCAGCGGCGCGTCCGGGGTGTCCCCGAGCAGCCCGCGGATCGTGCCGGCGGAGACGTGGTCGCCGAAGGTCCCGTCCGGCACAGGCGCGTCGAGGTCGAGCGCGAGCAGGTCGGTCTCGGAGTCGCTCGACCAGGCGATCGCCGCGGTGCGCAGGTCGTCGTCGGACGGGTGCCGGGACGCCTCGACGATCCGGTCGGCCTCGGCCGGCGACGACACGATCTCGGGCTTGAGGACGAACAGGATGCGCAGGTCGGCCGCCGTCCGTCCGGCGGCAGCGGCGGCACCGATCACACGAGCGCGGTAGTCGCGCACGGCGGCGGCGGACAGCGGCGCGAGCGCGAGCTGGACGTCCGAGTGCGTCCCCGCGAACCCGAGCCCCCGCCCCGAACCACCGGGGGAGACGACGATCGGGTCGGAGCCCATGGGCAACGCGTTGAGCGGGCCGTCGGCGGTGAAGTACGCGCCCTCGTGGTGGAACGCGTCGAGGGCGTCGCCGTCAGCGAAGTGCCAGTCGGAGGGATCCCCGACGTACCCGGACGATCCCCACGAGCCCCACAGCCGACGGAGCAAGGTGATCCACTCCTCGGCGCGGTCGTAGGCCTGGTCGTGCGGCAGCGGCTCGAGACCGGCGTGCCGCGCGCTCCCGGTGTCGGTGACGACGTTGATGCCGAGCCGCGACCCGGACAGGTGCGCGAGCGTGGCGAACTGCCGTGCCGCGAGGTACGGCGGCGTGATGCCCGCGTTGACGGTCGGTGCGATGCCGATGTGCGACGTCGCGGCGAACAGGTACGGCGCGAGGAGCAGCGGGTCGTGCTTCGGCCCGCCGTACGCCTGCCGGATGCGCAGGTCGAGGGTGGACGGGTTGCCGAGCGAGATCGCGTCCTCGGCGATGACGAGGTCCATGCCGGCCTGTTCGAGCGCCCGGACCGACTGCTGGTACAGGTCCGGCTTCGTCCAGTCGTGCCCCCAGTCCCAGTCCGCGCGGCCCCACGCCTGCGGGCCGAACCCGCGCGAGAAGAAGTACCCGAAGTGCTGCAGCTCGGCCATGGTCAGAGCTCCTCGGCGATGACGTGGTCCTGCGGAACGGCGTGCGTGAGCGACGCGAGGTCCGCGGCGGACTCGACCCGTGCCTCCAGGCCGACGGCACCGTCTGCGGAACGCACGGCGGCGAACCCGCGTTCCAGGTCGCGGACGAGGTCTGCGACGTCCTCGATGCCGACCGACAGCCGGATCAGCCCGTCGTCGATGCCCTGATCCGCTCGTTCCTCCGGGGTGCGGCCGGCGTGCGTCGTCGTGGCGGGGTGCAGGATGAGCGACCGGACGTCGCCCAGGTGGGTCATCCGGCTGAACAGCTGGACCGTGTCGATGAAGGTGCGCGCGGCGGCTTCGCCGCCCGCCAGCGTGAACGCGAAGACGGAGCCGGCACCGCGCGGCAGGTAGCGCTGGGCGAGGTCGTGGTACGGACTGGAGGCGAGACCCGCGTGGTCGACGCTCGTCACGTCCGGCTGTTGGTCCAGGAACTCCGCGACGGCCAGCGCGTTCGCGCTGTGGCGTTCCACCCGCAGGCTGAGCGTCTCGATGCCCTGGCGCAGCAGGAAGGCGTTGAACGGCGACGGGGTGGGACCGATGCGCGAGGCGACGACGTCCCGCGCGAACACGACGTACGCCCGAGCACCGTAGCGCTCGACGTAGCTCTGGCCCCCGAGGGACCGCTCGGGGCTGGTGAGGTGGGACCAGCGCTCGGGGGAGGCGGACCAGTCGAACGTGCCGCCGTCGACGACCACGCCGCCGAGGCCGGCACCGTGACCGGACAGGAACTTCGACGCCGAGTGCACGACGATGTCGGCGCCGTGCTCGACCGGCCGGACGAGGTACGGCGTCGCCAGCGTGTTGTCGACGATGAGGGGGACCCCCGCACGGTGCGCGGTGTCCGCGACGCCGGTGATGTCGAGGACGTCGTTCTTCGGGTTCGGGATCGTCTCGGCGAAGAACGCCTTCGTGTTCGGACGGACGAGTCGCGCCCACTCGTCGAGGTCGCGCGCGTTCGCGACGAAGTCGACCTCGATGCCGAGCCGGCCGAGGTTCTGCACGAGCAGGCCGCGGGTGCCCTCGTAGATGCTCCGGGCACTGACCACGTGGTCGCCGGCCTGCAGGATCCCGAGGAACGCGATCGTCGCCGCGGCCTGGCCGCTGCCGACCAGGATCGACTCGACGCCACGCTCGAGCAGGGCCACCCGGCGTTCGACGTCGGCGTTCGTCGGGTTGCCGAGCCGCGTGTAGGTGTAGCCGTCGTCGGTGCCGGCGAAGCGGTCGCGGGCCTGGTCGAAGTCGTCGAAGAGGAAGCCCGACGACATGTGGATCGCAGGGACCCGTGCACCGTGGCCCGCGTCGGGCTCGAACCCGCCGTGCACCTGTTCGGTCGCGAAACCGTGCTCATCGTCCGCCACGGGACACCTCCTGCCGTCGTGCCCGTACTCTCGCAGGCTTCGCCGCAGCGCTCCTGATTGCGGCGTCGAGTTACGGCGGTGCGCTCTGCCACCATGGGAGGCATGGTGGACGACGACGCGACCCTACTCATCCGTGACGTACGACCGTGGGGAGGGGACCGCGCCGACGTCGTCGTCGCGGGCTCCCGCATCGCCGCCGTCACCGCTCCCGGTGCGGTGCCGGACGGTACCGCGACCGTGGTCGAGGGCCGCGGGCGACTCGCACTCCCCGGGCTGGTGAACACCCACGCGCACGTCGACAAGAGCTGGTGGGGACACCCGTGGGAGTCCTACGGCGGCGAGGGCGGCACCGAGGGACGCATCGCCCACGAACGGGCCCGTCGAGACGCGCTCGGCATCCCCGGCGAAGCCGTCGCCACCCGGGTCCTCCGCGAGTCCCTCCGCACCGGCACCACGCGCGTCCGCACCCACGTGGACGTCGACCTCGGTGTCGGGCTCCGCGGGATCGAGGCCGTCCGCGCCGCCGGTGCCGCGCTCGACGGCGCGGTCGAGCTGTCGATCGTGGCGTTCCCGCAGGACGGCGTCCTCCGCCGGCCCGGCGTCCTCGACCTGCTCCGGCAGGCGGCGCTCGCCGGTGCGGACCACATCGGCGGGCTCGACCCGTCCCTCATCGACCGCGACCCGGTCGGACAGCTCGACGGCCTGTTCGCCATCGCCGCCGACACCGGCTGCGGCATCGACGTCCACCTGCACGAGCCCGCCGAGCTCGGCGCGTTCTCGTTCGACCTGGTCCTCGACCGAGTGGAGCGGTTGGGCATCGCACCGGGGAAGGTGAACATCGCGCACGGCTTCGCGATCGTCGACGTCGACCCGGTCCGGCGCCGTGACCTGCTCGCCCGGATGGCGGCACTGGGCGTCACGATGACGACCGTCGCCCCGGTCCGGCTCAAGCAGCTGCCGTTGCACGAGTTCGACGCGGCCGGGGTCCGCTTCGGCTTCGGCACCGACGGCATCCGCGACCTCTGGAGCCCCTACGGGGACGGCGACCTGCTCGGCATCGCGTGGCAGTACGCGCGGGCCGGTGGGGTCGTGCGGGACGAGGACCTGGTGCGGGTGGTCGAGATCGCCTCGCGCGAGGGTGCCCGGTTCGTCACCGACGAGGAGCACGACCTCGTCGCGGGGGCCCGCGCCGACGTCGTGCTCGTCGACGCCGAGAACCCGATGGACGCCCTGGTCCGCCGGGTGCCGCGGTCGCTCGTCGTCGCGGGCGGCCGGGTGTTCGACCCCGCGGAGCTGGCGCAGCACCCCTGGGAGTGACGCGGGAGGGCGCGCGAGCGGGCTCCGCGCCGTCTGCGACATCGCACGAGTCGATCGACACGTGGGACGTCGCAGTATGCGCATGCATCCGGTGCGCGCGCATGCGACGACGAACCACCGGGTGATCGACGCGTGGGACGTCGCACCATGCGCACGCACCGGCCTGGAGGCGCGTGGCGGCGCCGCCACGCGCCTCCAGGCCGTCGTCAGTCACCGGACGCGACCGAGCGGACCACCGCTGCCAGCCGTGCCGAGAAGCCGTCGGGCACGGTGGCGGGGAGGGCGTCGAGCGGGAACCACCGGACGTCGTCGCTCTCGTCGCTGACCGTGGTGGCCGTCGCCGGGTCGACCAGGGCGACGAAGCCGACGTCCCAGTGCGCGGCGCAGGCGAAGCCGCCGTGCAGGTCGTGGCGGTCGAGGTCCACGACGTGCTCGTCGAGGAGCTCGAGGTCGGCGATGCCGGACTCCTCGCGGGCTTCGCGGCGGGCGGCGTCGGCGAGGTCGCGGTCGTCGGGCTCGAGGTGGCCACCGAACTGCACCCAGAAGCGGCCCTTCCGGTGCAGGCAGAGCAGGACGTGGCCGAGGTCGGGGGAGAACACGAAGCACGACGCGGTGAGGTGCTCGGGGCCGCCGTCGCGCCGGAGTGCCGCGTCGCCGTTCGTGGCGACGAAGGCGGCGAAGCGGTCCCGCTGTGGGGCGGGGGCGGCGGCGAGGGCGGCGGTCACGGTGTCGGCGTGCATCCGGTCATCCTCGCAGGGGAGCGGGCGCGGGTGCGGGTGCGGGCGGCGGTCGGTGCGTGCGCATGTTCCGACGTCCCACCTGTCGATCGACTCGTGTGTTGTCGATCGATTTCGGCGCAGCTGATGCGTGCGCATCGTGCGACGTTCCACCTGTCGAACGACGCGTGGGAAGTCGATCGATGCACGCGAAAGGTGCGTGTACATGTTTCGACGGACGGCGGACCCGCGCCGCCCGGCCCGCGTGCGGCGTCAGAACAGCGCGCGCACGCCCGCCGCAACCGTCGCCCACACCTCGAGGAGCGGGCCCCGCGCCAGCCACACCGCCACGGCGTTGACCGCCACGAACAGCACGAACCAGAGCGTCGCCGGGACGCGCATCTCCGCCGCCGCGATGTGGAAGTCGGTCTGCACGCGGGCACCGGTCAGCAGCCACCGTGCGACCTGCACCACCGAGCGCAGCCCGTCGACCACGAAGAACGCCCCGACGGCGGCGACGACGAGCACCGTGGTCTCCGAGGGACGCAGCGCGACCCAGATCGCCAGCACGTCGAAGCCGACGACCACCAGGATGCCGAACCAGTTCCGGACGAACGCCAGCGCCACGAGCCCGACGACGCCGAGCACCACGACGGGCAACCACCGCGACCCGTGCAGCACCCCGGTGACGAGGAGCACGCCGGCCCAGAGCGGTGCGCTGTAGCCCGCGTACAGGTTGAGCACCCGCACGAGCCAGCGGATCCCGCCCGGCACCCGGCCGAGCTGGACCCAGGCCTCGCCGGACCCGTCCGGGTGCAGCTCGATGCGGTGGATGCGTCCGCCGAACGGCACGACGACGACGGCGTGCCCGACCTCGTGGGCGATGGTCGCGGCGATGCGCGCCACCCGGCCGACGACGGGCACGAAGGGCATGACCGCGCCGACGAGCAGCGCGACGAACACGAGTGACGGGGCGACGAGGGAGGGGGCTGCGGTGGTCAAGGGACCAGGATCGCAGCCCCCACCGTGGAGGAGCCGAAGACGCTCAGGACGTCCAGGACGGCACCAGCGCCACCCCGATCACGACGATCGTCGCGATGATGGCGAGCGCGGTGAGGACGGCCAGGAACACCGTCAGCCGGTTCATGCGGATGTGCCTGGCTATTCGACCGTCACCGACTTCGCGAGGTTCCTCGGCTTGTCGACGTCGCAGCCGAGCTGCAACGCGAGTTCGCGGGCGAGCATCTGCAGGGGGACGACGGCCTCGAGCGGACCCCACGGTGCCGTCGCGCGGCCCCAGGCGAGGTCCCCGGCGGCACGTCGGCCGAGCGCCGGGATGTCCGACCCCTCGCCGCCGATGGTGATGACGAAGCCGCCGCGCGCCCGGACCTCGGCGATGTTCGCCTGCAGTCGGGGTTCGCCGTGGTCGATGACGACGACCGGGGTGCCCTCGTCGACGAGGGCGAGCGGTCCGTGCTTGAGTTCGCCCGCCGGGTAGGCCTCGGCCCACCGGTAGCTGAGCTCCTTGAGCTTGAGGGCACCCTCGGCGGCGTACGGCAGCCCGGCACCGCGGCCGAGGAACAGGAAGCCGGTGGCCTCCCGGACGCTCGACACCAGGAGCGGGATCCGGTCGGCGGCGATCTCGGCGGCGTGCTCGATCCGGGCCGGCAGGTCGGTGAGCTCGGCCACCAGCGCGGCGGCCCGGGCGGCGTCGATCCGGCCCGACGCGACGAGCGCCGAGATCATCGCGGCGACGCCGACGACCACCTGCGCGGTGAAGGTCTTCGTGGCCGCGACGCCGATCTCGGGGCCGGCGTGGCAGTCGAGCACCGCGTCGGCGCGGCGGGCGAGCGACGAGTGCACGTTGTTCGTGAGCGCGAGCACCGGGTGCCGGTCCTCGAACCGGTCGAGCGCACGGAGGACGTCCGCGGTCTCGCCGGACTGGCTGATCGCGACGACCAGGGTGCCCGGGCCGAGCACGACCTGCTCCGCTTCGCTCGCGACGACGATGTCGGTGGGCACGCCGCCGATCCCGCGCAGGGCGGTGGCGATCACCTGCCCGGCGTTGAGCGAGGTCCCGCAGGCGACGATCGCGAGCCGGTGGAAGCCGGGCAGGCCGAGTCCGACCCACATGCTGCCGTCGGCGGCGCGGCGGGCCACGCGGTCGAGGATCGAGGCCACCACGGCGGGCTGCTCCTCGATCTCCTTCGCCATGTGGTCGGGGTGGTCGCCGAGGTCGAGCGCGGCACCGGCGAACGGCGCGGGCGTCGGGAAGGGCACCGGCACGGTCACACCGGCGGAGGACCAGGTCCACGCCTCACCGAGCTCGACGACGTCACCGTCGCGGAGGGCGACGAAGGTCTCGCACCACTCGGCGATCGCGCCGATGTCGCTGGCGACGAAGTCACCGCGTGCGGAGCGGGCCACGACGAGCGGGGAGCGGTCGGCGGCGGCGACCATGCGGCCGTCCCGGGCGTCGAGGACGACGATCGCCCACGACCCCTCGAGCTGCGCGGTCGCGATCTGCACCGCGAGCATCAGGTCGGGGTCGACGGCGAGGGCCCGCTCGACGAGGTGCGCGATGACCTCGGAGTCGACGTCGGACGCGAACACGTGTCCCTGCCGCTCGAGGTTCGCCCGCAGGCGGTCGGCGTTCTCGACGATGCCGTTGTGCACGATGCTGATCCGGCCGGAGCAGTCGGCGTGCGGGTGGGCGTTCGCCTCGCGGACGATGCCGTGGGTGGCCCAGCGGGTGTGGCCGATGCCGGTGCCGGTGAGGGCGTCCCCGGATCGTGCGGCGACGAGCGTCCGCAGGTCACCGACACGCGACACGGACCGGATGGTCTCGGTCCCGCCGGTGGCGGTCCGGACGGCGACCCCCGCGGAGTCGTAGCCGCGGTACTCGAGGCGTTCGAGTCCGTCGAGCAGGTAGGGCGTCGCGTCGTCGGAGACGCGGGCCGCGATGATGCCGCACATCTGGGGTCCCTTCGGGTGGGGAGAGCAGCGGGGAGTTCGGGGGAGTGGTGCGGCACCGACCGCCGTCGGGTCTGCCGTGCGTCCGGGGCCGTCGACCGGGGCCGGCGCCCGTCCTCGGATCAGGCGAGGACGGACGGCGGCGTCCGCGGCCGACGGTTCGGGTACCGGACGGGGTACCACGGGCTGTCCCCTGGGAGGGGAACGGCGGTCGGTGCAGGAGAAGCCTCACCCGGGGAGGGTGACACGGCAACAGTCGTCGCCCGCTCTTGCGGTTCCTCGCGCTCCGGGGGCCATCCGGTGCGGCCGCGTGCGGAGTCCCGCAACCCCCGCGCGGAGCCGGGAAAAGGGGGAGGACGCACGAAAAGACGGACTGGAGGCACGGTG
>NZ_MJGN01000030.1 GCF_001865065.1 Curtobacterium sp. MCBA15_008
GAAAGAGGTTCCGCCAGAGAGGCATTTCGATCTTGGTGTCACCGGTCAGACCGAAGCCTGCGTCGGACCAGAGGCCCTGTGGCTCATCCCGAGGGAGAGAACCGGTGGAGTAGTCATCCTAGGCGTCGAAGCGATCCAGCGCAAGGCCAGATCTGAACTTCAGTGGAGGATGGTCCCGCTTGAGGGCCGGCGTGCTCTGGGCTTTCGCTCCAGCCGCTCCGCCGCACCTTTGGGGTGACGAGTAAGAACTATACGCAGCGTTCGGCGGGTGCGCCAAGACGCGTCACATCCCGGGCGTGTCGCCTTCTGCAACAAATCGCCTGGAACGCAGCGATGCCCGGCTCCCACCAGGGGAACCGGGCACCGACGGGCGTCGACGGGCGTCGACGATCAGGAGAGCGTGACGCCCGCGAGGGTCTTCTTGCCACGACGGAGGACGAGCACTCCCCCGGGCAAGGCGAGGTCGGACAGCGGGGTCGCCGGATCATCGGCGCGGGTGTTGTTCACGTACACGCCGCCCTGGTCGATCGCACGACGGGCTTCGCCGAGGGACTTCACGAGTTCGGTGTCGACGAGCGCCCGGGCCACGTCCGCATCGCCGGCCAGGGTCACGGAGCCCGGCAGTTCCGCGATCGCCGAGCGCAGGGTCGCGGTGTCGAGCGCCCCGAGGTCACCGTTGCCGAAGAGCGCAGCCGACGCGTCGATCGCCGCCTGCGTCGCCTCGGGCCCGTGCACGATCGTGGTGACCTCGACCGCCAGGGTCCGCTGGGCCTCTCGGCGGAAGGGCTCGTCGGCCACCGCCTGCTCGAGCCGCTCGACCTCTGCGCGGGACAGGAACGTGAACTGCCGCAACCGCGGGATCACGTCGGCGTCCGACGTGTTGAGCCAGAACTGGTAGAAGGCGTACGGCGACGTCATCTCCGGGTCGAGCCAGATCGCGTTGCCCTCGCTCTTGCCGAACTTCGTGCCGTCCGAGTTCGTGATGAGGGGCGTCCCCAGCGCGTGCACCGCCTTGCCCTCGGTCCGCCGGATCAGTTCCGTCCCCGAGGTCAGGTTGCCCCACTGGTCGGAACCGCCCGTCTGGAGCGTGCACCCGTAGTGCAGGAACAGCTCGCGGTAGTCGAGTCCCTGCAGGATCTGGTAGCTGAACTCCGTGTAGCTGATCCCCGCGTCCGAGTTGAGACGCGCGGCGACGGCGTCCTTCTTGAGCATCGAGTTGACGCGGAAGTACTTGCCGATGTCGCGGAGGAAGTCGATCGCGGACAGCGGTGCCGTCCAGTCGAGGTTGTTCACCAGCCGGACGCCGTTGTCCCCGTCCGGACTGAGGAAGCGCGAGACCTGTCCCTGCAGGCGGGTCACCCAGTCGGCGACCGTCTCCGGGGTGTTCAGGGTGCGCTCGGCGGTGGGACGCGGATCGCCGATGAGCCCGGTCGATCCACCCACCAGCGCGAGCGGCCGGTGCCCGGCCAGCTGGATCCGCCGCATCGTCAGGAGCTGCAGGAGGTTGCCGCAGTGCAGCGACGCCGCGGTCGGGTCGAAGCCGCAGTAGTACGTGATCGGCTCGCCGTCGAGGGCCTCTTGCAGTGCGGTCTCGTCGGTCGAGACGTGCACCAGATCGCGCCAGCGCAGTTCGTCCCAGACCGAGGCGAAGGTCGGGTCGTTCTGCTGGCGCGTCAGGACATCGTGAGCGGCTTCACTGGACACCCCGCCATCGTAGCGGCGCGGGCAGGCCTGGAGGCGCGGTGCGGCCCCGCTAGTCCAGGGCGCCCTTGTGCCGTCGGTACGTCGAGACCGTCGGGTCACCCGTCAACCAGAACCGCCAGGGGAACCGCGCACCGCCGGCGATGCCGCCGACGCCGGTGCGCGGCCCGCGCGAGATGCGCGGGACCGGACCGGTCCCGAGGGGGCCGGGGCGGGTCTCGAGCAGGAGTTCCTCGACGACGCGGGCCGGACCGGCGGAGGCGAGCCGCGCCTCCAGGCCGGGTGCCAGCGTCAGCACGTACGGACCGGAACCGTCGAGGAGCGCCGTGCCGTCGTCCTCGCCGAGGACCGCTCCGAGCGCACCGCCGAGGTTGCCGGGTCCCCGCGCCAGGGCGACGTCCGCGACGGACGGGCCACGCCGCGCGCGAGCCGTCTCGACGCCGTCGATCACCTCGGCGCCGCGCAGCAGCGAGCCGGAGGACGTCCCCGCCGGCGCACTCACCACGTTGACGCAGGTGTGGATGCCGTACGACCGGTACGCGTACAGGGTCCCCGGTGGACCGAACAGGTGCCGGTTGCGCGGCGTCGGCCCGCGGTGGCCGTGCGAGCCGGGGTCGGTCGGGCCGAAGTAGGCCTCGACCTCGGTGATGCGGAGCGTCACGCCCTTGCCGGCGATCGTCGCACCGAGGAGCGCCGGTGCGGACACCGGGGCCGGCTCGGAGAGGAGCGCGAGGACGGCGTCGGTCATCGCGTGAAGGGCACGCCCTCGGCCAGGTCGTGCACGCGACGGGTGAGCGAGGCGAGCTGCTCGGCGACCCGATCGGGCGCCGTCCCGCCCACGCCGGCACGCGACGCGACGCTGCCCTCGATCGTCAGGACGGCGCGGACCTCCGGCGTCAGGTGCTCGGACACCGCGCGGTACTCGTCGTCGGTCGGCTGGTCGAGCTCGAGGCCGTGGTCCTCGCAGTACCGGACGAGCGCACCCGAGATCTCGTGCGCGTCCCGGAACGGGACGCCCTGACGCACCAGCCACTCGGCGACGTCCGTCGCGAGGGAGAAGCCCTGCGGGGCGAGCTCGGCCATCCGCTCGGTGTCGAAGGACAGCGTCGCGACCATGCCGGTGAAGGCCGGCAGGAGCACCTCGAGCTGGGCGACGGAGTCGAAGACGGGCTCCTTGTCCTCCTGCAGGTCGCGGTTGTACGCCAGAGGCAGGCCCTTCAGCGTCGCGAGGAGACCGGTCAGGTTGCCGATGAGCCGACCGGACTTGCCGCGTGCGAGCTCGGCGATGTCCGGGTTCTTCTTCTGCGGCATGATGCTCGACCCGGTTGAGAACGCGTCGTGCAGCCGGACGAAGCCGAACTCCTTGGTGTTCCAGAGGATGATCTCCTCCGCCAGACGCGACACGTCGATGCCGACCTGCGCCAGGACGAACGCGAACTCCGCCACCACGTCGCGGGCCGCCGTGGCGTCGATCGAGTTGTCCGCGGGGCGGGCGAAGCCGAGCTCGCGGGCGATCGCCGCCGGGTCGAGGCCGAGCGAGCTCCCCGCGAGCGCACCCGCGCCGTACGGGCTCACGCTCGCCCGGTCCGCCCAGTCGCGGAGCCGTTCGAGGTCGCGGACCAGCGGCCAGGCGTGCGCCAGGAGGTGGTGCGCGAGGAGGACCGGCTGCGCGTGCTGCAGGTGCGTGCGGCCCGGCATGATCGCGCCCGGGTGCTCGTTCGCCTGCTGGCTCAGCGCGTCCACCAGGTCGATCACGAGCCGACCGATGCGCCGGCCGTGGTCGAGCATGTGCATGCGGCCGAGGGTCGCGATCTGGTCGTTGCGGCTGCGCCCGGCGCGGAGCTTGCCGCCCAGCTCGGGACCGACGTCCGCGATGAGGATCCGCTCGAGGGCACCGTGCACGTCCTCGTCGCCGTCGTCCGGCACGAGGGTGCCGTCGGCGTGCGCGCTCTCGAGACGGTCGAGGCCGGCCAGCATCCGCTCGAGCTCGTCCTCGGTGAGGTACCCGGCGGTCTGCAGTGCGCGGGCGTGGGCGCGGGACCCGGCGATGTCGTAGGGGGCGAGCTGCCAGTCGAACTGCGTCGACCGGGACAGCGCGGCGAGCTCGGCGCTCGGGCCGTCGGCGAAGCGGCCGCCCCAGAGGGCGCCGGTGTTGGTGGCGTCGGTCTTGGCGGCGGGCTGGTTCGCGTCGGTCATGTCTCGCTCTGCTCGTTCGTCGTGGGGCGTCGGTCGTGGTGGCTTGGAGGTCTTGGAGGTCTTGGAGGTCTTGGTGTCTTGGTGGCTTGGTGGCTCGGGTGTCGCGCCGTCAGTTGGCCCGGTCGCGGCGGGCGGCGATTCGGCTCGGCAGCGCCCAGATGTCGGTGAACCCCTTCGCCTGTGACTGGTCGAACGCGTCACCGGTGTCGGAGGTGGCGAGCTCGAAGTCGTAGAGGCTCTGGCTCGACCGGCGCCCCGTGACCACCGCGCGCCCGCCGTGCAGCTGCAGCCGGACGTCGCCCGACACGTGCAGCTGGGTGTGGTCGATGAAGGCGTCGAGGCTCCGCTTGAGTCCACCGAACCACAGCCCGTCGTACACGAGGTCCGCCCACTCGGCCTCGACGTGCCGTTTGTACCGGTTCACGTCGCGCTCGAGCGTCAGGCTCTCGAGTTCCTCGTGCGCGGCGATGAGCGCGACCGCTGCCGGTGCCTCGTACACCTCGCGCGACTTGATGCCGACCACGCGGTCCTCCATGACGTCGATGCGCCCGACGCCGTGCTTGCCGGCCAGGGCGTTCAGCTCCTGCACGATCCGCAGCACGCTGAACCGCTGCCCGTCGAGGGCGACCGGGACTCCCTGCTCGAACGTGATCGTCACCTCGTCCGGGTCGCGCGGGACCGTCGGGTCCTGCGTGTACGCATAGAGGTCCTCTGTCGGCGCGCTCCACGGGTCCTCGAGCGGTCCGGTCTCCACCGCACGCCCCCACACGTTCTGGTCGACCGAGACGTGTCGGTCGGCCGGGGAGCGCTCCTCGACCGGGAGCCCGTGCTCGTTCGCGTACGCGATCGCGAGGTCTCGGGTGAGCGCGAGGTCCCGCACCGGCGCCAGGCTCGTCAGGTCGGGGGCGATCGCGGCGACCGCGGCCTCGAAGCGGACCTGGTCGTTGCCCTTGCCGGTGCAGCCGTGCGCGACGCTGTCCGCGCCGAGCTGCTTCGCCGTCAGGGCCAGGTGCTTCGCGATGAGCGGTCGGCTCAGGGCGGAGACCAGCGGGTAGCGCTTCTGGTGGAGGGCGTTCGCCTTCAGCGCAGGTGCCACGTGGTCGTCGGCGAACTCGTCCTTCGCGTCGACGACGATCGCCTCGACGGCGCCGCAGTCGAGGGCACGCTGCCGGATCGCGCCGAGGTCATCGCCGCCCTGGCCGACGTCGACCACGAGTGCGACGACGTCCTTGCCCGTGGCGTCGCGCAGCCGACCGATCCCGACGGAGGTGTCGAGGCCGCCGGAGTACGCGAGGACGACGCGGTCTGCCACTTCGGACTCCTGGTCAGACGCCTGCGGTCGCGTTCGCGGCGGTGGCGCCCGAGGCGGTCGCGCCCGAGGCGGTCGCGCCCGAGGCGGTCGCGCCCGAGGCGGTCGCGTTCGCTGCGAGGAGCCAGGCGAGGAGGGCCTTCTGCGCGTGCAGACGGTTCTCCGCCTCGTCCCAGATGATGCTGCGCGGGCCGTCGATGACCTCGGCCGTGACCTCGAAGCCACGGTCGGCGGGCAGGCAGTGCATGAACACCGCGTCGTCGGCGGCGTGTGCCATCAGGGCGTCGTCCACCCGGTAGCCGTTGAAGGTGTCGAGCCGCGCCTGCTTCTCGTCTTCCTTCCCCATCGAGACCCAGGTGTCGGTGACGACGACGTCGGCTCCGGCGACCGCGGCGACCGGGTCCGTGACGACCAGGACCGACCCGCCGGTCTCGGCCGCGCGACGCTCGGCGTCGGAGACGACCTCGGCCGCGGGCGAGAACTCGGCGGGTGCGGCGACCCGGACGTGCATGCCCGCCGTCGCACCGGCGAGCAGGTACGACTGCGCCATGTTGCTCGCCCCGTCGCCGATGAAGGCGACGGTCTGGCCGGCGAGGGTCCCGCGGTGTTCGCGGATGGTCAGCAGGTCGGCGAGGAGCTGGCACGGGTGGAAGTCGTCGGAGAGCGCGTTCACCACGGGCACGCTGGTGTTCGCTGCCATCTCCTCGAGCCCCGCCTGGCCGTAGGTGCGCCAGACGATCGCGGACACCATGCGCTCGAGCACCCGTGCGGTGTCCGTCGGGGTCTCCTTGCCGCCGAGCTGGCTGTTCGCCGTCGAGATGATGAGCGGACTGCCCCCGAGGTCGGAGATGCCGACGTGGAAGGACACCCGGGTGCGGGTCGACGACTTGTCGAAGATCACCGCGACGCTCTGCGGCCCGGCGAGGGGCTTCGCACCCCAGCGGTCGGCCTTCATCTGGGCCGCGAGGTCGAGGATGGCGGACTGCTCGGCCTGGCTGAGGTCGTCGTCCCGGAGGAAGTGGCGGGTCATGCGGTGGTCTCCTGGGCGGCAGCGACGGCCGCGAGGCTCTGGGCGAGGATCGACACGAACTCGTCGATCTCGGCGTCGGACACGATGAGCGGCGGCGCGATGCGCAGGCTCGACTCGTTCGGGGCGTTGATGATGAGGCCACGCCCGAGCGCGTCTGCGCTGATCGCGGCCGCGACGGGGCCGGAGAGCCCGACGCCGATGAGGAGGCCCGTGCCACGGACCTCTTCGACGAGCGGGGACCCCAGCGCGGCGATGCCGGCCCGGATGCGCTCGCCCTTGGTGACGGCGCCCGCGACGAGGTCGGCACGCTCGATCTCGGCGAGCACCGCGTTCGCCACGCGGGTGCCGAGGGGGTTGCCGCCGAACGTCGAACCGTGCTGACCGGCCGAGAAGAGGTCCGAGGCCCAGCCGAAGGTCACGAGTGCGCCGATCGGGAACCCGCCGGCGATGCCCTTCGCGACCGTGACCGCGTCGGGCTCGAAGCCGTGGCCCTGGAAGGCGAACCAGTTGCCCGTGCGGCCGACCCCGGTCTGGATCTCGTCGAGGACGAGCAGTGCGCCGTGCTCCTCGGTGAGGCGTCGGGCGGTCTGCAGGAAGCCCTCGGGCAGGTCGACGACGCCGGCCTCGCCCTTGATCGGCTCGATGAAGAGCGCGGCGACGGTGTCGTCGATGGACTCCTCGAGCGCCGCGACCGTGGAGTCGATGTGCTCGACGCCCGGGACCATCGGCAGGAAGTCCTCTTGCAGGGCGGGCTTCCCGGTGAGCGCGAGGGCGCCCATCGTGCGGCCGTGGAAGCCCTGCTTCAGCGCGAGGATGCGGGTCTTGCGGCCGTCGGCGCCCTTGTTGAGCCGGGCGAGCTTGAACGCGGCCTCGTTCGCCTCGGCACCGGAGTTGCCGAAGTACACGCGGCCGGTGTCGCCGGCGCCGGTGATGCGCTTCAGTCGTTCGGCGAGCTCGAGCTGCGGCGGCGTCGCGAAGTAGTTCGACACGTGCACGAGCTTCGCGGCCTGGTCCGAGATCGCCTCGACGAGCGCGGGGTGGGCGTGTCCGAGGGAGTTCACCGCGATGCCGGCGAGGAAGTCGAGGTACTCGTTGCCCTCGACGTCCCACACGCGGCAGCCCTGACCACGCTCGAGCATGATCTTCGGCGGGGTCAGGGATCGCATGAGCGACGCCCTGAACCGGTCGTTCCAGGTCTCGGTCTGCGTCTCGGTGCTCACTGCGCTTGTCCTTCCTCAGTCGTGCTGGATCGCTCGATCGTGCTGGCTTCGTGGCGGCCGCCGGTGCTCGGGCGGCCGGCGCCCAGTCCGGCGGTGCTCGTCGGCGACGCAACTCGTCGGCCGATCTCGGCGTGGGTCATCTGGTTCTCGGTGCGGCGGCTCGGGTCCGGGATCACCTCGGTGCCCGCGCCCCGCAGGGTGAAGACCTCGAGCAGGATCGAGTGCGGGATCCGGCCGTCGATGATCGTGGCGCCGCCGACCCCGCCGACCACGGCGTCGAGGCACGCGGTCATCTTCGGGATCATGCCCGACTCGAGGGACGGCAGGAGCTCGCGGAGCTCCTCGACCGCGATGAGGTCGACGATCGAGTCGCGGTCCGGCCAGTTGCGGTAGAGGCCCGGGACGTCGGTGAGCATCATGAGCTTGGACGCCTTGAGGGCGATCGCGAGCGCACCCGCTGCCGCGTCGGCGTTCACGTTGAGCGCCTGGTCGGGGTGGGCGTCGTCGATGGCGATGCTCGAGACGACCGGGATGCGGCCCGCCTCGATCGCCGCGAGGACTCCCGACGGGTCGACGTGCGTGATGTCCCCGACATGTCCGAGGTCGAAGTGCTCGCCGTCGACGACGACACCCTTCTTCTCGCCGGTGAACAGGGACCCGCCGTCGCCGAACACACCGACGGCCAGACCGTCGCCGTGCTCGTTGACCAGGTCGACGATCTCGCGGTTGACCTCACCCGCGAGGACGTCACGCACCACCGTGATCGCCTCGGTCGTGGTGACGCGGTAGCCGCCGCGGAACTCGGACTCGATGCCCTGCTCCTTGAGCGCGGCGGAGATCTGCGGGCCGCCGCCGTGCACGACGACCGGGTGCAGGCCGGCGTACCGGAGGTAGACCATGTCCTCGGCGAACGCGCGCTTGAGGTCCTCGTTGATCATCGCGTTGCCGCCGAACTTGACGACGACGATCTTGCCGGAGAACCGCTTCAGCCACGGCAGGGACTCGATGAGCGTCGCGGCCTTGACCGCCGCGAGCTCGTGCTCTTCTTGCTTCGTCAGGTCGCTCATCAGCTGGAGTACGCGCTGTTCTCGTGCACGTAGTCGTGCGTGAGGTCGTTCGTGAGGATCGTCGCCGCGTGGGGACCGACGCCGAGGTCGATGAGCACGTGCGTGTCGCGCGGCGTCAGGTCGACGCTGTCGCTCGGCTGGTCCGGGGCGCCGGCGTGGCAGACGCGGACCCCGTTCATCGAGACGTCGACGGCGTACGGGTCGAACTCGGCGTCGGTCGTGCCGATCGCCGCGAGCACCCGGCCCCAGTTCGGGTCGTTGCCGAACACCGCGGCCTTGAACAGGTTGTTCCGCGCCACGCTCCGGCCGACGGTCACGGCGTCGTCCTCGGTGGCGGCGTTCACGACCGTGATCGCGATGTCGTGGCTCGCGCCCTCGGCGTCCTGCTGCAGCTGGCGCGCGAGGTCGGCGCACACCGCGGTCAGGGCCTCTTGGAAGTCGCCGACCTCGGGTGTGACGCCGCTCGCGCCGGAGGACATCAGCACCACGGTGTCGTTCGTCGACATGCAACCGTCGGAGTCGACACGGTCGAAGGTCACCCGGGTCGCGGCACGGAGCGCCTGGTCGAGCTCGTCCGCCGACAGGACGGCGTCGGTGGTGATCACCACGAGCATCGTCGCGAGGCCGGGCGCCAGCATGCCGGCACCCTTCGCCATGCCGCCGACGGTCCAGCCGTCCTCGGTCACGGCGGACTGCTTCGCCCGGGTGTCGGTGGTCATGATCGCCGCGGCGGCATCGGGCCCGCCGTCGTCGGACAGCGCCTCGGCCGTCAGGGCGACACCAGCGAGCACGCCGTCGCGGAAGCGCTGGTCGCCGACGCCGATGAGCCCGGTGGAGCAGACGACGACGTCGCCGGCACCGATCCCGAGGGCGTCCCCCACGGCCTCGGCCGTCATGTGGGTGGTCTGGAACCCGAACGGGCCCGTGAAGCAGTTCGCGCCGCCGGAGTTGAGGAACACGGCCTTCGCGACGCCGTCCCCGACGACCTGGCGGGACCAGATCACGGGGTGCGCCTGTGCGCGGTTGCTGGTGAACACCGCGGCCACGGCCGCTGACGGGCCGTCGTTCACGACGAGTGCCACGTCGGGGTTGCCGCTCGTCTTCAGTCCGGCGGTCGCACCGGCGGCGCGGAAGCCCGCTGCCGCGGTGACGCCCTGGAGGCTCGGGTCGGTCTGGTCGGTACCGGTCACGTCGGTCTCGGTCACGGTGCAACCCCGTCCACGGTGAGGCCGAGGGTCTCCGGGAAGCCCAGGGCGATGTTGGTCGACTGCACGGCGGCGCCCGCCGTGCCCTTCGCCAGGTTGTCGAGCGCAGTCACCGCGACGACGCGGCCTGCGGCCTCGTCGACGGCGATGCCGATCAGTGCCGTGTTGGCCCCGATGGTGTCGGCGACCCGGGGGAACTGACCCTCGGGCAGCAGGTGCACGAACGGCTCGTCGCCGTAGGCCTGCTCCCACGCGAGCCGGACGTCGCGGGCGCTGACCCCGGGCGCGAGCTTCGCCGTCGTCGTGGCGAGGATGCCGCGGGACATCGGGACGAGGACCGGCGTGAACGAGATCGTGACGTCGGAGGCGCCGGCGACCGCGAGGTTCTGCTGGATCTCCGGGATGTGCCGGTGCTTCCCGCCCACCGCGTACGCACTGGCGGATCCCATGATCTCGGACGCGAGGTAGGTGGTCTCGAGCTTCTTGCCGGCGCCGCTCGGGCCGACGCTCAGCACGGCGACGATGTCGTCGGCGTGCACGAGGCCGGCCTGGATGCCGGGCTGGATGCCGAGGGTGACCGCCGTGACGTTGCAGCCCGGGACCGCGATCCGCTTCGTGCCGACGAGGGCCTCGCGCTGGCGACCCTGCGTCTGGATGTCGTCGACGTCGCGCCACTCTTCGGCGGAGCCGGGCGTCGGCGCCGCGTGCAGCAGTTCCGGGAGGCCGTAGGTCCACGCGCCGTGGTACTCGCCGCCGTAGAAGGCCTGCCATGCCGCAGGGTCGGTCAGCCGGTGGTCCGCACCGCAGTCGACGACCAGGGCGTCGTCGCCGAGCTCGGCCGTGATCGCACCGGACTGGCCGTGCGGCAGGGCGAGGAAGACCACGTCGTGCCCGCGCAGGTTCTCCGCCGTCGTCTCGACGAGGGTCAGGTGCGACAACGAGCGGAGGTGCGGCTGCGTCGCGATGAGCGGCTGTCCGGCGTTCGAGAACGCCGTCACCGTCCTGACGTCGAATTCGGGATGGCCGGAGAGCACCCGCAGGAGCTCACCGCCCGCGTAGCCGGAGGCTCCCGCCACGGCGACGGATACGGACATGGGATTCCACCTTTGGTCGGACTGGTCGTCGAGAGAGTCGGAGGCGGCGACCCCGGGCGGTGCTGATCCCGTGGATCAGTCGCGCAGGGTCGCCCCGAATCGCTCGCCGGCACGTCGGACGGCGCCGTCACGGGCCTCGGTGGCCTCGGCAGCGGTCAGGGTGCGGTCCGTGGCGCGGAAGCGCAGCGCGAACGTCAGGGACTTCTGTCCCTCGTCCACGCCGGTGCCCCGGTAGTCATCCACGAGCCGAGCATACTCCAGGAGGTCTCCGGCACCAGTCACGACCGCATCCAGTACTTCGCCCGCCGGGACGTCGGAACCGACGACGAGCGAGAGGTCCTGCGTCGCCGCAGGGTAGGACACGATCGGCGCCACCGACACGAGTTCGGGTGCGGCACCGACCAGGGCGTCGAGGTCGAGCTCGACGACGGCGACCACGCGCGGCAGCACCGCGGCGTCGGTCAGCTCGGGCAGCAGTTCACCCGCGACGCCGACGACGGTGTCGCCCACGAGGAGCGACGCAGCACGGCCCGGGTGGAGCGAGGGGTGGCTGGTCTGGGCCACGGTCAGCTCGACTCCGACGGCCCACGCCACGGACTGCGCGACGTCGAGGGCGTCCGCGATGCCGTAGGGCTCGGGCAGGACGCCGGGCTGCTTGACCACGCGGTTGCCGGTGAGCAGTGCGGACACGTGGAACGGCTGCGGGGGCAGGGACGCGTCGAGCGCGGCAAGGGTCTCGCGGTCGGGGAGCACGGCTCCGACGGGCACCAAGTCGGTGCCGAGCGTGACGCCCTCGCCCGGCAGGAACACCCGGGAGGTCTCGTACACGGCGACGTCGACCAGGCCGCGCGACACGTTCCGACGAGCGGCGTCGACGAGGGCCGGCAGACCGCTCCGCCGCAGCAGGCTCTGCTCGCTGTCGAGCGCGTTCGCGAGCACGACGCTCGGTCCGCCGTCACCGTCGATGCCCGGGTAGGCGTCCTGCGTGGAGCGCGAGACGAACGGGGCGGTCACGACCTCGACCAGACCGTCGGCGGCGAGGGCCGCGGCGACCCGGCGGCGTGCGAGCTGGTGCCCGGTCAGACCGCGGCCGGGCGGCGCGACCGGCAGGACGCTCGGGATGCGGTCGTACCCGACGATGCGGGCGACCTCTTCCACCAGGGTCGTGTCGTCGGTGAGGTCGGGGCGCCAGGTCGGCGGGGTGACGACGAGCAGCTCACCGTCGGACTCGACCGCGGCACCGATCGCCCGGAGGGTGTCGATGACCTCGCCCTCGGTGTACTCGACGCCGACCACCTCGGCCGGACGGGTCCGACGCATCGACACGGTCGGGCGGGGAGCGGTGTCGACCAGCGTCGAGCCGAGCGCATCGGGCGTGCCACCCGCGAGCTCGACGAGCAGGTCGACGGCACGGTTGGCCGCGGCCTCGGCGACGAGCGGGTCGACCCCGCGCTCGAAGCGGCGGGACGCCTCGCTCGGCAGCTTGTGGCGACGAGCAGTGCGCGCGATCGACACCTGGTCGAAGCCGGCGGCCTCGATGAGGACGTCGGTCGTGGTGTCCGAGATCTCGGTCCGGGCGCCGCCCATCACGCCGGCGAGGCCGACGGGGCCGTCGTCGTCGGTGATGACGAGGTCCTCGGGGTCGAGCGTCCGCTGGACGTCGTCGAGGGTCGTCAGCGTCTCCCCCGCGGTGGCCCGCCGGACACCGAGTCCGCCCTGCACCTTCGCGAGGTCGTACCCGTGCATCGGCTGCCCGAGCTCGAACATCACGTAGTTCGTGATGTCGACGGGCAGCGAGATCGAACGGACACCCGCCAGTGCCAGGCGAGACACCATCCAAGCCGGTGTCTTCACCGTGGGATCGATGCCGCGGACCACTCGCGTGACGAACGTGCTCGCGCCGACCCGTCCACGGATCGGGGCCCGGTCGTCGACCGTGACGCGGAAGCCCTCGCCCGTCCGGGGCGTGACTCGGTCGACCGGGTCGTGGAAGGTGGCGCCGGTGGCGTGCGAGTACTCCCGCGCGACGCCGCGCATGCTCATCACGTAGCCGCGGTCCGGGGTGACGTTGATCTCCACCGCGGCGTCGTCGAGGCCGAGCAGTTCGATGGCGTCCGCACCCACCGCGGGCTCCATGCCGAGGTCGGCGAAGCGCAGGATGCCGTCGTGCTCGTCGCCGAGGCCGAGTTCGCGTGCCGAGGCGATCATGCCGTCCGACACGTGACCGTAGGTCTTGCGCGCGGCAATCGGGAACGGCCCGGGCAGGACGGCGCCGGGGAGCGTCACCACGACGAGGTCGCCCACGTCGAAGTTGTGCGCGCCGCAGACGATGCCGCGGGGCTCGGCCTCGCCGACGTCGACCTGGCACCAGTTGATGGTCTTGCCGTTCTTCTGCGGCTCCGGCTCGCGCTCGAGCACGCGGCCGACGACGATCGGTCCGGTGAGGTCGTAGGTGTGGACGTCCTCTTCTTCGAAGCCGACCGACACGAGCGCCGCGTGGACGTGCTCGAGGGTGACGTCGTCGGGGAGGTCGACGGACTCACCGAGCCAACGGAGTGGGACGCGCATCAGACCACCGTTCCGAACTGCTGCGAGAAGCGGATGTCGCCCTCGAGGAAGTCACGCATATCGTTCAGGCCGTTGCGGAACTGCAGCGTCCGCTCGATGCCCATGCCGAACGCGAAGCCCTGGTACTCGTCCGGGTCGATGCCGGCGGAGCGCAGGACGTTGGGGTTGACCATGCCGCAACCACCCCACTCGACCCACCGTGCGCCACCCTTGGCGTTCGGCTGCCAGACGTCCATCTCGGCGCTGGGCTCGGTGAACGGGAAGTAGTTCGGGCGGAGACGGATCTGCGCCTCGGCGCCGAACATCTGCCGCGCGAAGTGCTCGAGCGTGCCACGCAGGTGCGCCATGGTCAGGCCCCTGTCGATCGCGATGCCCTCGACCTGGGTGAAGACGGGCAGGTGGGTCGCGTCGAGCTCGTCCGCGCGGTACACGCGGCCGGGGGCGATGACGTAGAGCGGCAGGTCACGCGACAGCAGCGAACGCACCTGCACGGGAGAGGTGTGCGTGCGCATGACCAGGTGCCGGTCGACGGGTTCGACGAAGATCGTGTCCGCCATCGCCCGTGCGGGGTGGTCGGGGTCGAAGTTCAGGGCGTCGAAGTTGAACCACTCGTGCTCGAGCTCGGGCCCCTCTGCCACTTCCCACCCCATGCCGACGAAGATGTCGGCGACGGTCTCGTTGAGGAGCGAGAGCGGGTGGCGTGCGCCGGGTGTGCGACGGGACGGCAGCGCGGTGACGTCGACGCGCTCGGCGTCGAGCCGCGCGCGTTCCTCGGCCTCGGCGAGCACGGACTCCTGCTCGGCGATCGCCGCGTTGACGCGACCACGGGCCTGTCCGACGAGCTTGCCGGCTGCGGCCTTCTGCTCCGGTGGGACGCTGCGCATCGACGCGTTCATCCGTGCCAACGGCGACTGCTCACCGGTGTGCTCGGCTCGGGCCTGCTTCAGCTCGGCGACGGTCGTCGTGGCGCGGACCGCCGCGAGGGCCTGGTCCACCGCGTCGGCGACGGCCGATTCGCTGATCTCGAGAGGTTCTGACACGAGGCCCAAGCCTACCGGCCCGTGGGATACCGCCGACCTGCACCGCACGGACGGTGGAGGGAACCGGACACCGACCTCCTTGTGGAGGACTACGCCGTCCGGTGCGCGAAGGCCGATTCGTAGAGGCAGACGGACGCGGCGGTCGCGAGGTTCATCGACTCGGCCTTGCCGTAGATCGGCACCTTCACGGCGCGGTCGACCAGTGCGAGGTCCTCCGCCGTCAGGCCGCGGGCCTCGTTGCCGAACACCCACGCGGTCGGGCCGTCGAGCATCCCCTCGGCACGGACGTCCGGCAGGTCGTCGCCGGAGACGTCGGCCGCGAGGATCGTGTAGCCGAGGCCCCGCGCCCGGGACACCGCGTCGGCCAGGGTCACGCCGACCGACACCGGGACGTGGAAGAGCGACCCCGTGGTCGACCGCACGACCTTCGGGTTGTACGGGTCGACGCTCCGACCGGTGAGGACCACCGCGTCGGCACCGGCTGCGTCCGCGGCGCGGATGATCGTGCCGGCGTTGCCGGGGTCACGCACCTCTTCGAGGATCGCGACGATCCCCGGCAGGCCGCCACGCGCCTCCAGGCTGTCGGCCGTGTCCGGGAAGACGTCCTTCACCGACGTCGGGAACTGCTGGCACACCGCGACCACGCCCTGCGGGGTGACGGTGTCGGCCATCGCGTCGAGCACCTGCTCGGTGACGAACCAGGTGTCCACCGGGGCGTCGTCGAGCGCGTAGCGCGCGGCCGCGGTCGGCGTCACGTAGAGCTCGCGGAGGAGCTCCGGTCGGTACTCGATCGCCTCGCGCACCGCCTGCGGTCCCTCGAGCAGGAAGAGGCCCGTCTCGGCACGGACGTCCTTCTTGGACAGGGCGGCAACGGCCTTGACGCGGCCGGCACGGGGGTTCTCGAGGAGATCGCTCACCCGACCAGTCTCGCAGCATGCACGAAGCCCCCGTTCCGCGGACGGAACGAGGGCTTCGGGAACAGCAGGACGGACTACGCGGCCTTCGGGGCCGAGGTGTCGGCCGGGAGGGCGTTCTTCGCGGTCTCGACGAGAGCCGTGAAGGTCTCCGGGTTGTTCACCGCGAGGTCGGCGAGGATGCGACGGTCGACCTCGACGCCGGCCAGGCTCAGACCCTGGATGAGGCGGTTGTAGGTCAGGCCGTTCGCACGCGAGGCAGCGTTGATGCGCTGGATCCAGAGGCGACGGAACTCGCCCTTCTTCGCGTGACGGTCGCGGTACGCGTAGACGAGGGAGTGGGTGACCTGCTCCTTGGCCTTGCGGTACAGACGCGAACGCTGGCCGCGGTAGCCCTCGGCGCGCTCGAGGATGACGCGGCGCTTCTTGGCGGCGTTGACCGCTCTCTTTACTCGTGCCATTGATCTATTCCTTTACGTTCTGCGGGGCTCAGTGGCCGAGGAGCTTCTTGACGTTCTTCGCGTCAGCCGGCGAGAGGACCTGGTCCTCGTTGAGGCGGGCCTTGCGCTTGGCAGACTTGACCTCGAGGTTGTGACGCATACCGGCCTGCTGCTTCATGATCTTGCCGCTACCGGTGACCTTGAAGCGCTTCTTCGACCCGGAGTGGGTCTTCTGCTTGGGCATCGTGGTGCCTTTCCGTGGGGTGGATGGGGGCCGCGTCGTTGCGGTTGGGAGAACTGCGGTTCGGTCGGGATGACCTATTCGGCGGAAGCTTCGGCCTGCTCGGACTCGGCGGGCTCGTCGGCGCCGTCCTTGCCCTTCGCAGCGTGCTCCGTCGCACGACGCTCGGCCTTCTGAGCAGCGCGCTTCGCGTTCTGCTCGCCCTTGACGTCGGACTTGTTCTTGAGCGGGGCGATGATCATCGTCATGTTGCGGCCGTCCTGGGTTGGACGCGACTCGACGACACCGAACTCGGCGATCTCTTCCGCGAACTTCTGGAGGAGACGGACACCCTGCTCCGGACGCGACTGCTCGCGGCCACGGAAGAGGATCATCGCCTTCACCTTGTCGCCACCGAGGAGGAAGCCCTCGGCGCGCTTGCGCTTCGTCTCGTAATCGTGCACGTCGATCTTCAGGCGGAAACGGACTTCCTTGAGGTCCGTGTTCACCTGGTTGCGACGCGCTTCCTTGGCCTTCTGAGCGGCCTCGTACTTGAACTTTCCGTAGTCCATGATCTTGGCCACGGGCGGCTTCGAGTTCGGCGCGACCTCGACCAGATCCAGCTCGGCTTCCTGCGCGAGGCGCAGTGCGACGGCGATGGGGACAACGCCGACCTGCTCGCCCTGGGGTCCGACAAGACGGACCTCGGGGACGCGGATTCGGTCGTTGGTACGGGGATCGGGAATGCGGAGCTCCTTCAAATCAGGTGGTGGCCGTCCGGAGCGTTCTTGCCCTGGACGACGGCACGAGAGAGGAGATCTGACGCACGGATCGTGACCCGTTCGGCAGCCGCCCGACGCCACCCCAGCAGGGCGACCGACCGGCGCGGACGCCGGTGGAGCGGTGTGGACCCGGTAGCCTGGTGGTGCGCGGCCGCGGGTGGGAGAGACTCCTCTTTCGTGACGCTGGCGGTGTGTTCGACCTCGTTCGCACGAGTTCGGGCACGCAGACAGCATCTGCCGCCACACAGCCTAGCAGAGGAGCACCGTGACCGACACCCCAGCACCGTTCGAAGCAGGGAACGCCGCCGACGACGCCGCGCGCGACATCGCGGAGGTGCCGGCGGTCGAGCTCATCAACACCGTCGCCGTGCACCTGCTCAGCGCCGCCGCCGTCAAGGTCGGCCTGGCGGACGACCCGCAGGAGCAGACCGACCTCGACGAGGCCCGGAAGCTCATCACGGCCCTGGCCGGCCTGGTCACCGCGGCCGCGACCGAGATCGGCGACCACCACGCCCGTCCGCTGCGCGACGGGCTCCGGTCGGTGCAGCTCGCCTTCCGCGAGGCCTCCGCGATCCCGGATGCCCCGGGCGCCGGACCGGGCGAGAAGTACACGGGTCCGGTCAACTGACCGACGTGACCCGATGACGGACGGGAGGCGCGGT
>NZ_MJGN01000031.1:0-837 GCF_001865065.1 Curtobacterium sp. MCBA15_008
CGCGCCTCCAGGCCGTCAGGGGGTCGCGACCAGGGCGCCGGTCAGTCGACCGCGAGCGCCTCCGTCGGCGGGACGCGCATCGCGCGGCGGACGGGCGCGACGGTCGCCACGACCGCGAGGGCCAGGGCACCGACCACCACCACCACGATCGTCTTGGGCGGCATCACCGGCACGATCGGACTGCCGAGCGAACCGAGCAGCGTCTGCCCGCCGATCCACCCGTACACGACGCCGAGCACGAGCCCGGTCAGGACCGCCGCGACGACCATCTGCACGGCCTCGGTCACGATCATCCGCCGGACCTGCGCCCCGGTGAGCCCGAGGACCCGCAGCAGCCCGAGCTCACGGCGGCGCTGCAGGACGCCGAGTGCGAGGGCGTTCACGACCCCGACGGCGGCGATCACGGCGGAGAACCCGACGATGACGCTCACGACGGCGTTGAGCTTGCTGAAGAAGTCCTGCAGCGAGCGGAGCTGTTCCGGGCTGCCGCCCTTGAACTGCGCGTTGAGCTGCGTCTCGAGGACGTGCTGCGTGATGCCGAGCGTCACCGCGAAGGTGACGAGCAGCGTGACCCCGATGACGAGTCCGATGGTCGCACGCGAGGACCGCCCCGGCGCCCGCATGGCGTTCCGACCGGCGAGCAGCACGACCGGGTCGCGTGAGCCGATCCGGCCGATGAGCTGCAGGACGGGGGGCATCACGATCGTGGCACCCACGGCGATCCCGGCGAAGGAGACGAAGCCTCCGAGGGCCGCGGGCAGCACGGCGACGGGCGATGCGGAGCTCCCGACGAGTCCGACGCCCATGAGGACCGCACCGACGACGATGAGGACGACG
>NZ_MJGN01000031.1:1458-20088 GCF_001865065.1 Curtobacterium sp. MCBA15_008
CGACGACGATGAGGACGACGGACAGGACCGTACGGCCACGCCCGGAGCGGACGTCGTCGTGGCTGGGCTCGACGCTCGAGGACAGCGCCTGCAGCGGCGTGACCGTGAGCACCCGGCGCGACCCCACGCCGAACGCGCCCCACGTGGCGAGGACGACGGCGGCGATCGGCAGCACGAGCTGCCACGGCAGCATCGTGTAGCTGGTGTCGGGCAGGAAGCCGTTGCCGCGGAGGATCACCACGAACAACGCGGTGAGGCCGGTGCCCGCGACGGCACCGATGAGGCCCCCGAGGACTCCCACGACCAGACCGGTCCGGGTGATCCGTCCGCGCAGCGACGCCCCGGTGGCGCCCACCAGGCGCTGCAGCGCGATGATCCGGGTCTGGCCGGCGATGAGCGTCGCACAGGTGTTCGCGGTGACGATCGCGCCGACGTAGAGGGCGACGCCGAGGGCCAACCACCCGATGACGGAGAGGATCGCCTCGACGGATCGCAGTTCGGCGAAGCCGGTGGCCGACAGCGCCTCGGTCACGATCCCGGGGGCGATGACGAGGGCCGAGCCGAACGTGGTACCGAGTGCCGCGACCAGGACGGTCGGGGCGAAGGCGCGGACGCCGTTCATGCTGCTGCCTCCATCCCGAGCATCGTGGCGGAGATCTCAGCGGGGTCCATCGCGGGGCGGTCGGCGACGACGCGTCCGTCCGCGAGGAACAGGATGCGGTCGGCGTTGGCCGCGGCGATCGGGTCGTGGGTCACCATGACCACGCTCTGCCCCCAGTCGTTCACGGCCCCGCGCAGGATCTGCAGCACGTCACGACCGGTCCGCGAGTCGAGCGCACCGGTCGGTTCGTCCGCCACGACGACGGCCGGCCTGGAGGCCAGGGCACGGGCGATCGCCACGCGCTGCTGCTGCCCGCCGGACAGCTGGTGCGGACGGTGCGTCAGACGGTTGCCCAGCCCGAGCATCCCGACGAGCTGGTCGATCCAGGCGGACTCCTCGCGCGAGGGCTTGTGGCCGCCGAGCAGGAACGGCAGCCGGATGTTCTCGCTGACGTCGAGCGTCGGCACCAGGTTGAACGACTGGAAGACGAACCCGAGTCGGCGGCGCCGGAGTTCGGTGAGGTCCTTGTCGCCCAGCCCGGTGATGTCGACGCCGTCGATCGTGATCCGGCCGTCCGTCACCGCATCCAGTCCGGCAGCGACGTGCATGAGGGTCGACTTGCCCGAACCCGACGGCCCCATCACGGCGGTGAACTCCCCCGCGCCGATGTCGACGCTGACGTCGTCGAGCGCCGTCACCCTGCGGGCGCCGTCGCCGTAGTGCTTGGACACGTGGTCGAGTCGGATGATCGGTGCGTGGCTGGTGGTCATGGAACCACCATGGCGTCCGGGAGGCACGCCCCGCGTCGGTCGGTCGGCTCCTGTGGATGATCCGCTCGGCTTGCTTCCCTGTGGGGAAGTCATCCGAGCGGATGACGGTCAGTCTGCTTTCGTGACCAGGCCGTGCTCGTGCGCGAAGACCACGAGCCGCACCCGGTCGCGCAGCTCGAGCTTCGTGAGCACCCGCGAGATGTGGGTCTTCACGGTCGCCTCGCTGACGTACTCGTGCTGCGCGATCTCGCTGTTGCTGAACCCCCGCGCGGCGAGGTCGAAGATCTCGCGCTCCCGCGGGGTGAGGTCGGCGAAGGCGGCCGGCACGTTCGCCGCCTGCTGCGTCGTGTCGTCGTAGCGCCGGAGGAGCTCCCGCGTGGCCGATGCCGCGAACACCGCGGTGCCGGCGTGGACGGTGCGGATGGCCGCGAGCAGGAACTCCGGGTCGGCGTCCTTCAGCACGAAGCCGCTCGCCCCGGCCCGGATGGCCTTCGCTGCCGCCTCGTCGAAGTCGAACGTGGTCAGGACCAGGACCTTCGCGCCGTCCGCGCCGCTGTCCTCCACGATCTTCGACGTGGCGGTGATGCCGTCCATCACCGGCATCCGGACGTCCATGAGCACGACGTCCGGTCGGCCGCGACGGACGAGTTCCACGCCCTCGGCGCCGTCCCCCGCCTCGCCGACGAACCGCAGGTCGGGCTGGGAGTCGATGAGCATCCGGATGCCGGTGCGGAAGAGCGCCTGGTCGTCGACGAGTGCGACGCGGATCGGAGTGTCGTTCATCGGGCGGGTCGCTCCTGGGGCGTCGAGGTGAGTGGTGGTCCGGTGCGGGGTGCTGTGGTGGAGGGTGCTGCGGCGGAGGGCGCCGGGGTCGGGGATGCGGTGGTGGTCGTGCCCGTCGGGACGAGTCCGCGTGGCATCTGGCCGCTGGCGGGCACGGCCGGCATCCGGACGGAGACCGCGAAGTCGTCGCCGCGTGCCCCGGCCGTCATCGTGCCGCCGGTCATGGCGGCACGCTCGCGCATGCCGACCAGGCCGTGGCCGGTGCCGGGACCGCGGGTGCCGTCGTCCGCGCGGCGGTTCACGACGCTGATCTCGACGGTGTCGGGGCGGTAGGTGAGGGCGGCGTGCACGGGCGTGCCGGGCTCGCCGTGCTTCCACGCGTTCGTCAGGCTCTCCTGCACGATCCGGTACACGGCGAGCTGCGTGGCCGTCGGCAGGCCGGCGGGATCGCCCTCGCGCTCGACCCGGACGTCGAGCCCGACGTCGCGCATCTCGCGCACGAGCCGGTCGATGTCGTCGAGGTCCGGGGTCGGTGCGGTGCCCTGCTCGTGGCGGAGTGCGCCGAGGAGCTCCCGGACGTCACCGAGCGCACGACGGGCGGTCGTCGAGATCGTGCCGAGGGCCTCGTCGGCGATCGCGGGGTCCGCCTTCAGCGCGTACCGTGCCCCGTCTGCCTGGGCGATCACGACCGCCAGGGAGTGGGCGACGATGTCGTGCATGTCCCGGGCGATGCGGACGCGCTCCTGCTCGACGGCGACGGCGCGGTCGGCGCGGGCGGCGTCGCGCTCGGCGAGGAGCTGGGCCTCGCGGCTCATGCTCGCGGACCGCCGGGTCCGGCCGATCACGCCGGCGAGCCACGGCAGGAGCAGGAGCAGGAGCACGACGGCGAAGTACGTGACCGCGACCCGGAAGGACTCCTCCTGCGGGGTCGTCGCGGTGACGATGTCCCGCCGGTGGGAGTAGTCCTCGAGGCCGAAGTAGAGGGCGGCGACGACCGGGCCGATGATCGCCGAGACCAGCCCGGCGATGCGGACGCGCCGACTGCCGTACCGACTGGTCGTGTAGACGACACCCGAGATGAACACGTTCGCGATGCCGGGGGTCTGCGGGGCGATCAGCTCGAACAGGGCGACGACCCACGCGGCGGTCAGCGCCAGCCCCGGTGAGAGGCGGCGGAGCGCCAGCGCTACCGTGAGCCCGGCGAGGGTGACGTACTCGAGCGGCGTGTCCATGCCGCCGGCGGTGGTGACGAGCACGAGCGCACCGAGCACGACGGCGATGACGACGTCGGTGGTGATCTGCACGCGCAGCATGGGACGGAACACCACCCCACGGTACGTCGCGGAGACCGAGCGCGCGTCCGTCCCGCGGATGACCCGGGACGGCGAGCCGCGGCGGGTCACGAGCAGCGGGTCAGAAGCCGAGCCGCCCGAGCTGCTTCGGGTCGCGCTGCCACTCCTTCGCGACCTTCACCCGGATGTTCAGGTACACGTGCCGACCGCCGAGCAGCGACTCGATCTCGACGCGGGCACGGGAGCCGACGTCCTTCAGACGCTCGCCCTTGTGCCCGATGACGATCGCCTTCTGGCTGTCGCGCTCCACGAAGAGGTTCGCGAAGATGCGCAGCGGACCGTCGGCGTCGTCGTCCTCGTCCGGTTCGACGATGTCCTCGATGACGACGGCGAGCGAGTGCGGCAGTTCGTCGCGGACACCCTCGAGCGCTGCTTCGCGGATGAGCTCACCGATGCGCTCCTCGTCGGTCTCCTCGGTGACGGTCGACGCGTCGTACAGCTGCGGGGACTCGGGCAGGAGCTTCGTGATCTCCTCGAGCAGGACCTCGAGCTGCAGCCCCTTCGTGCCGGACGTCGGGATGATCGAGTCCCACTCGCGGAGCTTCGACACCGCCAGCAGTTGCGCGCCGACGGCGTCCTTCGAGGTGCGGTCGATCTTCGTCACGATCGCGACCTTCTTGGCGCGCGGGTACTGGTCGAGCGTGTCGTTGATGAACTTGTCGCCGGGCCCGATCGGCTCGTTCGCCGGGACGCAGAACCCGATCACGTCGACGTCGCCGAGGGTGGACTGCACGAGGTCGTTGAGCCGTTCGCCGAGCAGGGTGCGCGGACGGTGCACACCCGGGGTGTCGACGATGATGACCTGCCCGTTCGGCCGGTGTACCACGCCGCGGATGGCCCGGCGGGTGGTCTGCGGCTTCGAGGACGTGATGGCGACCTTCTCGCCGACGAGCGCGTTCGTCAGCGTCGACTTGCCGACGTTCGGACGACCGACGAAGGAGACGAAGCCGGCGCGGTAGGGCTCGCCGGTGGTGGGGGTGGTGTCGGTCATGCGTGCGGGGTTCCCGTCGTGGTGGGTGTCGCGTCGTCGAAGGCGTCCTCGACGCCGGCGAGTTCCGGGGTGCGCTCGGCGAGCACGGTGATGAGGTGGCGGCGCTTGCCCTCGACCCGGTCGGCGGTGAGCACCAGGCCGGACACGGTGACGGTGTCGCCGCGGACGGCCAGGTGTCCGAGTTCCTTGGTGAGCAGACCGCCGGCGGTGTCGACGTCGTCGTCATCGAGCTCGATGCCGAACAGGTCGCCGAGCTCGTCGATGGGCAGGCGTGCCGAGATGCGCCAGGTGCCGGGTTCGACCTCGACCCGGTCGACCACGGCGCGGTCGTACTCGTCGGAGATGTCCCCGACGAGCTCCTCGATGAGGTCCTCCATCGTGACGAGCCCGGCGACGCCGCCGTACTCGTCGACGACGAGCACGAGGTGGTTCTTCGCGACCTGCATGTGGCGGAGGGTGTCGTCGGCCGCCTTCGACTCCGGCACGAACTCGGCCGGTCGCAGGATGGTGGTGACGCGCTGCGCCCCGGACCCCGGACGCTCGTACAGCGCGCGGGAGACGTCGCGCAGGTACAGCACACCGAGCACGTCGTCGCTGTCCTTGCCCGTGACCGGCATGCGGGACACCCCGGCGGCGAGGAACTGCTCCATCGCGGCGCCCAGGGTGTCCGAGCCGTCCACGGTGGTCATGTCGGTGCGCGGCACCATGACCTCACGCACCAGGGTGTCGCTGAACTCGAACACCGAGTGGATGAGCTCGCGGTCGTCCTGCTCGAGGACGTTGCTCTCGGTGGCCTCGTCGACGAGCGAGAGCAGCTGCTCCTCGCTCGACACCGTGGACGCGCTCCGCCCACGACCCGGTGTGACCCGGTCGCCGATCGCGACGAGCAGCCCGGCGAGCGGACCCAGCACGATGCGGATGCCCCGGACGATGCCCCCGGTCGACCCGATCAGCCGCTCGGCGTGGGCGCGCCCGACGCTCCGGGGGCTCGACCCCACCAGCACGAACGAGACCGCGGTCATGATCGCCGCGGCGACGATCAGCGCGACCCACCAGGTGTCGAACACCATGACGAGCGCGATGGTGACGAGCACGGCCGCGGCGGTCTCGGCGAGCACGCGGAAGAAGTTGAGGGCGTTGACGTGCGCCCCGACGTCATCGCCGATCGCCTCGATCGCACGGCGGTGCTTGCTCCCGCGGGCGATCTCGTCGAGGTCGGCGCGGGACACCACCGAGAGCGCGGCGTCGGTGGCGGCGAGCAGGCCGCCCAGGACGACGAGCACGAACGCCACCGCGAGCAGCCCGGTGACGAGCAGCATCAGGTCACCGTCCTCGGCGCTGGGCGGCGAAGGCGGTGAGGATCTCACCCTGCAGACCGAACATCTCGGCCTTCTCCTCCGGCTCGGCGTGGTCGAACCCGAGCAGGTGGAGGATCCCGTGGCAGGTGAGGAGGAGCATCTCGTCGGTGCTCGAGTGCCCGGCGGTCTTCGCCTGCTCCTCGGCCACCTGGGGGCAGAGCACGATGTCGCCGAGCAGCCCGGCGGGCGTCGGCTCGTCCTCGGTGCCCGGACGGAGTTCGTCCATCGGGAAGCTCAGCACGTCGGTGGGGCCGGGCTCGTCCATCCACCGCACGTGCAGCTGCTCCATCGCCCCCTCGTCCACCAGCACGATGGCGAGCTCCGCGTCGGCGTGGACGTGCAGCGCGTCGAGCGCGAAGGCGGCGAGGCGCTGGATGGCTGCCTCGTCGACCTCGACACCGGACTCGTTGTTGAGCTCGATGCTCACCGGTTGCCTCCTCGGGCGTCGTTCTGGGGGTACGGGGAGCCCTGGCGGTCCTGCGGCGGACGCCCCCGTCGCTCGGCGCGGTTCGCACCGGCGGGGTCGCCGACGGGCGCGGTGCCGCGGCCGCCGGGGCGGTGACCGGACTGCTCGGCGAGGCGCTCCTCGTCGTAGACGGTGTAGGCGTCGACGATGCGGCCGACGAGCGTGTGGCGGACGACGTCCTCGCTGCCGAGCCGGGCGAAGTGGATGTCGTCGACCTGGTCGAGGATGCGCGTCACGAGCCGGAGGCCGGACAGGTTGCCCGGCAGGTCGACCTGGGTGATGTCACCCGTGACCACCATCTTCGACCCGAACCCGAGCCGGGTCAGGAACATCTTCATCTGCTCGGGCGTGGTGTTCTGCGCCTCGTCGAGGATCACGAACGAGTCGTTGAGCGTCCGACCGCGCATGTACGCGAGCGGTGCCACCTCGACCGTGCCCGCCGCCAGGAGCTTCGGGACCAGCTCGGGGTCCATCATCTCGTTGAGCGCGTCGTACAGCGGGCGCAGGTACGGGTCGATCTTGTCGGTCAGCGTACCGGGCAGGAACCCGAGCCGCTCGCCCGCCTCGACCGCGGGGCGCGTCAGGATGATGCGGCTCACCTCGCGCCGCTGCAGTGCCTGCACGGCCTTCGCCATCGCCAGGTACGTCTTGCCGGTACCGGCGGGGCCAATGCCGAACGTGATGGTGTGCTCGTCGATGGCGTCGACGTAGGCGCGCTGCCCGTCGGTCTTCGGGCGCACGGACTTGCCGCGGCTCGACACGATCGGGGTGCCGAACGTGTCCGACGGCTTGCGGTCCTCGTCGAGGAGCCGCGCGGAGACGGGGATGTCCGACGGGCCGATGTCCTGCCCGCGCTTGACCATGCCGACGAGCTCGTCGACGAGGGCGTGGGCACGGGTGACGTCCCGCTCGGGTCCGGACAGCGAGACCTCGTTGCCGCGGACGAGCACCCGAACACCGGGGTACTGCCGTTCGACGGTCTTGAGCAGTCGGTCCTGGGGTCCGAGCAGCTGCACCATCGCGATGCCGTCGACCTGGATCTCGACGGTGATGTCCGTCGGCTCGGTCGGGGAGGGTGCTGGTTCGTTAGCCGGCAATGTTGCCTTCCTGCAGGTCACCTGCGAGTACGTGCGCGTGCACGTGGAACACGGTCTGACCGGCGGCTTCGCCGGTGTTGAAGACGAGACGGAACTGGCCGCCGGCACGCTCGTCGGCGATGCGCTGGGCGGTGGCGACCACGTGGGCGAGCAGGTCCGGGTCGCCTGCGGCGAGCTCGGCGACGTTCGCGTACTGCTGGGTCTTGGGGACGACGAGCACGTGGACGGGGGCCTTCGGCGCGATGTCCTCGATCGCGATCACGCGGTCGTCCTCGGCGACGACGGTCGCCGGGATCTCGCGCGCGATGATCTTCGTGAAGACGCTGGGCGTGCTGGTGCTCATGGCTCCATCGTAGAACGCGGGGCTGACGCCCCGCCTTCCCGATCCGGCTACCAGCGTCCGAGCCGCGTCTGGAGGACTGCCAACGCGGCCGGTCCGGCGGTCGAGGTCCGCAGCACGGTGTCACCCAGACGGACCCGCACCGCCCCGGCGTCGACCAGCCGGTCGAACTCGGAACCGTCGATCCCGCCCTCCGGCCCGACGACCAGGACGATCTCGTCGACACCGGCGGGTGGTTCCCAGGCGGAGAGCCGCACGTCGCCGACCGGGTCGAGCACCAGGACCGCGCGCCGAGCACCAGCAGCAGCACCGTCACCGGCGAGACCGGCCAGTCCCGCCGTGGTCACCGGCGCCTCGACCACGGGGACCCGCGACCGGATCGCCTGCTTGGACGCCTCGTGCGCGATCGCGTCCCAGCGAGCTCGGCCCTTCTCGACCTTCGCGCCGTCCCACCGCGAGACGCTGCGCGCGGCCGACCACGGCACGATGCGGTCGACGCCGATCTCGGTCGCCGCCTGCACCGCCATCTCGTCACGGCCGCCCTTCGCCAGCGCCTGCACCAGCGTGAGCGACGGACGCTGCTTCGGGGCGAACTCGACCGCGGCCACGAGGACCTCGAGCGTGTCGCGCCCCAGCGTGGACACCGCGCCGGTCACCACGGTGCCGCGACCGTCCGAGAGGCGCAGGGTCTCCCCCACGCGGACCCGGGCCACGGCGACCGCGTGCCGACCCTCTGCCCCGTCGAGGGGGACCGAGTCGCCGACCGCGACGCCGTCGAGCGACCCGACGAGGTAGAGCGACGCCATCAGAAGTTGAAGAAGCGGTCGCGGAGCTTGCCGAACATGCCCTGTTGGAACCGGGCGAGCTGCGGCTTCGCGGCCTTGTGCGACTTCGCGAGCTGCTCGACGAGCTGGCGTTCCTTGTGCGAGAGCTTCATCGGCGTCACGACCTGCACGCCGACCCGGAGGTCGCCACGCCCGTTGCCGCGCAGCTTCGTGATCCCGCGGTCCTTGATGACGAGCACGTCGGCGCTCTGCACGCCGGGTCGGAGCTCGAGCTGGACCGGACCGTCGAGCCCGTCGATCGTCGTCGTGGTGCCGAGGATCGCGTCGGTCATCTGGACCTCGAGCGTGGCGAGGAGGTCGTCGCCCTCTCTGCTGAAGACGTCGTGGTGGCGCACCCGGATCTCGAGGTAGAGGTCGCCCGACGGGCCCCCCGCCGGCCCGACCTCGCCCTGACCGGGCATCTGCAGCCGCAGCCCCGAGTCGACACCCGCGGGCACGTCGACCGGCACGGTGCGACGGGCGCGGACACGGCCCTGGCCCTGGCAGGTGGGGCACGGGTTCGGGATGACGGTGCCGTAGCCGCGGCAGGTGCCGCAGGGCGCGCTCGTCACGACGTTGCCGAGGAGCGAGCGGACCTGGCGCTGGATGTGCCCGGTGCCGCCGCAGATGTCGCAGGTCTGCGGGTGGGTGCCGGGGGCCGCGCACGAACCGCCGCACGTCTCGCAGAGCACGGCCGTGTCGACCTCGACGTCCTTGTGGGTGCCGAAGACGACCTCGTCGAGGTCGACCTCGATCCGGAGGAGGGCGTCCTGCCCGCGCTCGGCCCGGCTGCGCGGGCCGTTGCCTCGGCCGCCGCCGGCGCCGCCGCCGAAGAACGCGTCGAAGATGTCGCTGAAGCCGCCGGCGCCGCCGCCGAACGGGCTGTCCGCCTGGGGCCCCGCGTCGTAGCGTCGGCGCTGCTCGGGGTCGCTCAGCACGTCGTACGCGTGCGTCACGTCCTTGAAGCGTTCGGCGGCGTCCGGGCTCGGGTTCACGTCCGGGTGCAGTTCGCGCGCCAGTCGGCGGTACGCCTTCTTGATGTCGGCATCGGAGGCGTCCGGCTGGACGCCGAGGACGTCGTAGTGGTCTGCCACGTATCCCTCAGTCGGTTCGGTTCGGTGCGGCGGTCGCCGCTGATCAGGTGGTTGCTGGTGGGCCGGGAGGCGCGGATCGCCTCAGCGGGTCGCCCCGCGTCCGGCGTGCGATCGGCTCAGTTCGGCCCGGTCAATGTTCGCCCAGGAGTTTGGACAGGTACCGTGCGACGGCACGGACGGCGGCCATGTTCGTGCCGTAGTCCATGCGTGTGGGTCCGAGGACGCCGAGGCGGGCGACCTCGCCACGGGCGAGGTACCCGCCGGCCACGATGCTCGTCGCGTCGAGCCCGTACTCGGCGTTCTCGACGCCGATCCGGGCCGCGACCGCGACGTCGTCCACCTGCATCTCGCCGAACAGGCGGAGCAGGGTGACCTGTTCCTCGATCGCCTCGAGCACGGGGAAGAGCCCACCGGAGAAGTCCTGCTCGCTCTTCGCAAGGTTGGCGGCGCCGGCCATGACCAGGCGGTCCTGCCGGTTGGCGGCGACCTGCTCGATCACCGTCGCCACGACGACCCCGGCGAGCGGCTGGGCGTCCGGCCGGATCTGCTGCGGCACCGCGCGGAGCGCCGTCGCGACGTCCTGCAGCAGGAGCCCGACGGTCGCACCGTTCACGACGGCGCGGAGTTCGGTGAGCCCGGCTTCGTCGAGCATGACGTCGGTCTCGACGACGCGCTGCTCGACCCGGGCGGTGTCGGTGATGAGGACGACCATCAGGCGGTCGTCGCCGAGGCGCACGAGCTCGATGTGCTGCACCCGGGCGCGCACCATCGAGGGGTACTGCACCAGGGCGACCTGGTTGGTGAGCTGGCTGAGGAGCCGGACGGTGCGACCGAGGACCTCGTCGAGGTCGTTCGGCGCACCGAGGAAGGTCTCGATCGCGTGGCGCTGGGCGCTGGTCAGCGGGCGGGCGCCGGCGAGGTGGTCGACGAACACCCGGTAGCCCTTGTCGGTCGGGACCCGGCCGGAGGAGGTGTGCGGAGCGGCGATGAGCTGCTCGTCCTCGAGCTGGGCCATGTCGTTGCGGATCGTCGCGGCGCTGACCCCGAAGGCGTGCCGCTCGACGATCGTCTTCGACCCCACCGGCTCGCGCGAGGCGACGTAGTCCCGCACGATGGCCTTGAGGACCTCGAGGGAGCGTTCGCTGACCACCCGGACCCCTTCCACTCGTTCTGGCACTCGGACGTGTCGACTGCTGATCCTACGCCCGACCACCGACGGACCGGGACTTCTCCACAGCCTGCCGATACGCTTCCGCCATGAGCTACGGACAGCAGCCCGGCGGACCCTACGGACAGCAGCCCGGACAGCCCGGAGGACCGGGCTGGACCGGCGGGCCCGGTGGCCCCCAGAACCCCGGTGGCCCGCAGTACCCCGGGGGCTACACGCCGCCGCAGCCGATGTCCCCGGAGGACCAGCGCCTCTGGGCCACCCTCACCCACATCGGCGGCATCTTCTTCAACTTCATCGCACCGCTCATCGCGTACCTCGTGCTCCGCGACCGCGGCGGGTTCATCCGCGAGCACACCCGCGTCGCGCTGAACTTCCACATCACGATGGCGATCGCGTACGTCGTCGCCGGGATCCTGACGATCGTGCTGATCGGCGCCATCCTGATCCCGGTCATCGGCGTCGTCACGATCATCTTCGGGATCATGGCCGCCGTCGCCGCGAACCGGGGCGAGTTCTACCGCTACCCGCTCTCGATCGAGTTCGTCAAGCCGTAACGGCGACGCCCGCTCAGTCGAGCAGCTCGCGGACCACCGCGTCCGCGAGCAGGCGGCCCTGCAGCGTCAGGTCGATGCGTCCCCGCACCGCGGCCGACCCGTCCACGAGACCACGTGCGATGAGGCCGGCGACGCGACCACGGGCCTCCCGGTCCAGCTCCGACGTCGCGAGCTCCCCGCGGACCCGCGCCGCGAGCAGCACGCGCTCGACGTACCGGGTCTCGTCGTCGAGGGTCTCGCGACCGGCGGCCGGCGACTCCCCCGATAGCACCCGGTTCGCGTACGCGGCCGGGTGCTTCACGTTCCACCAGCGGGTGCCGGCGACCGCGGAGTGCGCGCCCGGACCGACGCCCCACCAGTCGTGACCCTTCCAGTAGGACAGGTTGTGCCGGCTGGTGTGCTCCGCACCGCGGGCCCAGTTCGAGACCTCGTACCAGGAGTACCCGGCGTCGCCGAGCACCTGGTCGGCGAGCTCGTACATGTCGGCGGCCAGGTCGTCGTCCGGCGCCGGCAGCTCGCCGCGGGCGACCATGCGGCCCATCGCGGTGCCGTCCTCGACGATGAGCGAGTACGCCGACACGTGGTCGGGCTCGCAGGCGATCGCGGCGTCGAGCGAGGTGCGCCAGTCGGCGAGGGACTCCCCCGGCGTCGAGTAGATGAGGTCGAGCGAGACGTCGAGCCCCTGCTGCTTCGCGAGGTCGACCACGACCGGCACGCGGAGTGGGTCGTGCGTCCGGTCGAGCGTCGCGAGCACGTGCGGCACGGCCGACTGCATGCCGTAGCTGATCCGGTTGAAACCGCCTGCCCGCAGGGTCTCGAGTGACGCGGCGTCCACCGAGTCCGGGTTCGCCTCGGTCGTGACCTCGGCACCGGGCAGGATGCCCCAGGTGTCGTCGATCGCCCGGAGGATCATCACCAGGTCGGACGCCGGCAGCATCGTCGGGGTACCGCCACCGAAGAACACCGTGGACACCGGACGCCGCGGGACCCCCGAGCGGTCGAGGACCTGGGCGGCCCACTCGATCTCGCGCACCGCGTGCCCGGCGTAGTCGTCGCGACGGACGCCACGGAGCTCGGACGCCGTGTAGGTGTTGAAGTCGCAGTACCCGCAGCGCACCCGGCAGAACGGCACGTGGACGTACACGCCGAACGGGACCTCGCCGGCTCCGGAGGCCGGGGTGATCAGGCCGTCCGCGGGGGCGGGATCGGCGATCGGGAGAGCACTCGGCATGGACTCCATTGTCCGCCATGATGGAGGCATGGAGCACCACCCCGTCCCCACCACGGTGCTGTGGGACATCGACGGCACCCTCGTGATGAACGCCTCGTCGCCGGGCAACCTCTACCACCTCGCGCTCGAGCGGGCGGTGGGCCGCGACCTCGTCCTGCGCGTCGGACACCAGCACGGCCGGACCGACGCCGGCCTCATCGCGGAGCACGTCCGCGCGCACCAGTTCGACGACGCCCTCATCCCCACGGTCACCCGGCACCTGCGCGACCTCACCGAGGAACGCCACCGCTCCGGCGACCATCGCAGCCCCGCTCCGGGCAGCATCGCCCTGGTCGCACGCTTCGCCGAGCTCGGCTGGCGGAACGGACTGCTCACCGGCAACTCCGAGTACCGCGCCCGGGTCAAGCTCGAGGGCGCCGGCTTCGACCCCGACGCGTTCGACTGGGACCACTCGTTCTTCGGTGACGCCGAGGTCGAGCGCACCGGGGTCACCGCCCGGGCAGCATCGGCGTTGGCCGGGACCCGTGCCGTGATCGTCGGGGACACCCCGCGCGACGGCGAGGCCGCTGACGCCGTCGGCATCCCGTTCCTGGCGGTCGCGACCGGGGTCTACGACGTCGAGTCGCTGCGGGCCACCGGTGCCGTGACGATCGCGCGGAACTGCATCGACGACGCGCACCTCATCGAGGACGCCATCGCCGCCCTGCCGCCGCTGCGGCCCGTCGTGTGACGCGGGGCTGACGCGCGCCTAGTCGCCGCGGAGCGCGGCCAGGTACTTCTCCGCCATGACCTTCTGCTGACGACGGAGCAGCGGGGCGACGAACTGCCACCGCCGGCTCGACGGCTGCGAGAACTGCCGGATCTGCAGCCACACCGAGCCGTCCGGCGTGCGCTCGACCACGAACGACTCCTCGCCCGAGAGCGGGTGCCCCTCGAGGGTGCCGTACGCGAAGCCCTTGCGGTCGTTCTCGTCGATGATCGACACGACCCGCACCGGCGCGTGCACCGTCCGTCCGAACGCGTGCATCGTCAGCGTCGCACTCGTCCCCGCCGTCACGAGGGGCGTGCCGTCCGGCGCGAACTTCTCGACGCGGGGCGTCCCGATCGAGGCGGGTGCGATCGGCACGCCGGCCTCGTCGAAGGTCACCGGGTTGTAGCGGACCTCGTCGTCGTCCGGCTGCTCCTCGACCTGCACACCCATGCCGCTGCGCTGCTGGATCTGCCACGTCAGGGCCTGCGTCACCGCGGTCTCGAACCGCTGGTCGCCGTGACCGATGCGGGCCCGGGACTCGGAGGGGGTGAACCCCTCCGGCGGGTACGTCATGAGGTCCGGCGCCTGGGTCGCGCCCACGGCTCCGTACGTCAGGGCGGTCCGGTAGCTCCCGCGGGTACTCATGCACGCAATCGTACCGGGGCGGTTCACCCGAGGACGAACCAGCGCGGGCCGCCCGGGGCCCACCTGCGCAGTGCGCCGTCCGGTTTCCGCACGAGCCCCGAACTGGAGGCCCGACACCCGCCCGCCACACCCCTATCGTTGGGCCGTGCCCCGCTCCACCCCCGCCCGCCCCCGGTCCGTCGACCGTACGACGGCCGCGTTCGCCGTGCTGACGCTCGCGGCGTTCGGGCTCGCCGCGAGCGCGCGCGCCGCCGTCGAGTGGGCGACGGCCGGCCTCCAGAGTCCAGCACGGTACGTGTCAGCACCACCGAGCGACTGGGACGTGTTCGACACCGCGAACGCCATCGCCGCGTTCGGCGCGTGCAGCGCGGGAGCGGGCGTGCTGCTGTTCGGCGCGACCCTCGTGCTGGCGGTGCGGCGACACAGCGCACGCACGCTGCCCACCGTGCTCGGGATCGGCACGCTGGCGATGGTGATCGGCGCCGTGGTGGCGGGGTTCGCCGCAGCGGCGCAGCCGGACTACGACGCGGCCGCCGGACTGGTCATCCTGCGGACCGCACTGGCGGGACTGGCGGCCGCGAGCCTCCCGGCCCTCGCACTGGCCGCCTACCGGACCCGCGCCGCGCGCACGTGCTGATGCGCACGTCCTGACGGGCATGCACGCCGCAACGCGAATGCGACAGTTCGCCGTGGTGTTCTCGCGGCGAACTGTCGCTTTCGGACGGACGACCTGACGGGCCCGACGCGTCAGCGGCGACCTACTTCTTCTTCTCTTCCACGTCCCCGGAGAGCGCGGCGATGAAGGCTTCCTGCGGGACCTCGACGCGACCCACCATCTTCATGCGCTTCTTGCCCTCCTTCTGCTTCTCGAGCAGCTTGCGCTTGCGGGTGATGTCACCGCCGTAGCACTTCGCGAGGACGTCCTTGCGCATCGCCCGGATGCTCTCGCGGGCGATGATGCGGGCGCCGATGGCAGCCTGGATCGGCACCTCGAACTGCTGGCGCGGGATGAGCTTGCGGAGCCGCTCGGTCATGAGCGTGCCGTACGCGTACGCCTTGTCGCGGTGCACGATCGCGCTGAACGCGTCGACCTGCTCGCCCTGCAGCAGGATGTCGACCTTCACGAGGTCGGCCGCCTGGTCGCCGGTGGGCTCGTAGTCGAGCGACGCGTAGCCCTGCGTCTTGCTCTTCAGCTGGTCGAAGAAGTCGAACACGATCTCGCCGAGGGGCATCTCGTAGCGGATCTCGACGCGGTCCTCGCCGAGGTACTCCATGCCGAGCAGCGACCCGCGCCGCGACTGGCAGAGCTCCATGATCGCGCCGACGTAGTCCTTCGGCGCGAGGATCGCCGCGCGCACCATCGGCTCGCGCACCTCGACGATGCGGCCGCCGGGGAACTCGGACGGGTTCGTGACCTCGGTCGTGGTGTTGTCCTCGTTGGTGACCTCGTAGATCACGCTCGGCGCGGTGGTGATGAGGTCGAGGCCGAACTCGCGGCTGAGACGCTCGGTGATGATCTCGAGGTGCAGCAGGCCGAGGAAGCCGCAGCGGAAGCCGAAGCCGAGCGCGACCGAGGTCTCGGGTTCGTACACGAGCGCGGCGTCGGACAGCTTGAGCTTGTCGAGCGCTTCGCGGAGGTCCGGGTAGTCCGAGCCGTCGATCGGGTACAGGCCTGAGAACACCATCGGCTTCGGGTCGGTGTAGCCGGGCAGCGCTTCGGTCGCGGGCTTCTGCGCCGTGGTGACCGTGTCGCCGACCTTCGACTGCCGGACGTCCTTCACGCCGGTGATGAGGTAGCCGACCTCGCCGACAGACAGACCCTTCGTGGGCTTCGGCTCCGGCGACGACACCCCGATCTCGAGGATCTCGTGCGTCGACTTGGTCGACATCATCTGGACCTTCTCGCGCGGGTGGATCGTGCCGTCGATCATGCGCACGTAGGTCACCACACCGCGGTAGCTGTCGTAGACCGAGTCGAAGATCATCGCGCGGGGCGACGCGTCGACGTCGCCGACCGGGTTCGGCACGGTGCGGACGACACGGTCGAGGAGCTCCGGCACGCCGACACCGGTCTTGCCCGAGACGCGCAGGACGTCCTCCGGCTTGCCGCCGATGAGCTGCGCGAGCTCGGCCGCGTACTTGTCCGGATCAGCCGCGGGCAGGTCGATTTTGTTGAGCACCGGGATGATCTCGAGGTCGTTCTCGAGCGCCAGGTACAGGTTCGCGAGCGTCTGGGCCTCGATGCCCTGGGCGGCGTCGACGAGCAGGATCGCGCCCTCGCACGCGGCCAGGCTGCGCGAGACCTCGTACGAGAAGTCGACGTGACCGGGCGTGTCGATCATGTTGAGCGCGAAGGTCTTGCCGTCGAGCTCCCACGGCATCCGCACCGCCTGCGACTTGATCGTGATGCCGCGCTCGCGCTCGATGTCCATGCGGTCGAGGTACTGCGCACGCATAGCGCGGTCCTCGACGATGCCGGTGATCTGCAGCATGCGGTCGGCCAGCGTCGACTTGCCGTGGTCGATGTGCGCGATGATGCAGAAGTTGCGGATCGACTCGGCCGGAGTCGCGGCGGGCTCGAGCGGGGTGGCTGCTTGTGGGCTCACGGTTCCTCAGGTGGGTCGGACGGTCGGACGATTCTCCCACGGTTGCGCGGCGGCGGCGCGCAGGCCGCGCGCGACCTGTGGATCGCACCCGCCGGTCTAGGCCCTGGGGAGGACGGACTGGAGGCGCGGTGCCGGCCCGCCCCGCGCCTCCAGTCAGTCAGACGGTCGCGCCGACGGGCGCGGGCAACGCACCCAGGCCCCGCCGGAGGTCCGAAGGGGTCGCCGCGAGGCTCACGCGGATCCAGCCCTCGCCGGTGCGGCCGAAGGCGCTGCCGGGCGCCACCGCCACCCGCTCGCGCTGCAGGAAGGCGAGCGCCCACTCGGCGACGTCGCCCTGCGACGCGTGCGACACGTCGATCCAGAGGTAGAAGGCGCCACGGGGGTCGAGGTAGCGGATGCCGGCGGCGTCGAGGACCTCCTTCGCGATGCCGAGGTTCGCGCGGTAGTGCTCCCGCGCGTCCTGCACCGCGGAGTGGTCCCCCACGATCGCCGCGAGGGCGGCCCACTGGTCCGGCTCGGCGACGCAGCTGATCATCGCCTCCTGCGTGGTCCGCATCGTCGCGCCGAGGCCCTTCGGCGTCACCAGGTACCCGACCCGGACCCCGGTCATCGCGTACGTCTTGCTCAGCGAGAACGCGGTGAACACCCGGTCGTCCTCGTCGAGGCTCGCCAGGCTGACGTGCCGGGTGCCGTAGGTGAAGTACTCGTAGACCTCGTCACTGATCACCCAGAGGTCGTGACGCTTCGCGAGGGCGAGCAGGTCGCGGAGGGTCTGCTCGCCGAACACCGCGCCGAGCGGGTTCGACGGGGAGTTCACCACGAGGGCCCGGGTCCGCTCGGTGATGCTCGCCTCGAGTGCCCGGAGGTCCGGCTCGAACCCGTGCTGCGGTTCCAGCCGGTACGGCACCGGGGTGGCGCCGAGGATGTGGGCGTTCATCGTGAAGGTCGTGTAGCCGGGGTCCGGCACGAGGACCTCGTCGCCCGGGGACAGCACGAGGGTCATCGCCTGGAAGAGGGCCTGCGTCGCGCCGATGGTCAGCCAGACCTGTTCGACGTCGACCTCCATGCGGTTCTCGCGGCGGAGCTTCTCGCGGATCGCTTCCCGGAGCGGGGCGATGCCGCCGTTCGGGGTGTAGTCGGTGCGGTCCTCGGACCAGGCGCGGCGGGCGGCCTCGCCGATGTGCGGGGCGACGGGGACGTCGGGTTCGCCGATGACGAGCATGGCGACGTCGGGGGTGCCGTCTGGGGTGCCGGGGGTGCCGTCGGGGCTGCTGGCTTTGGGGCCGCTGCCGTTCGCGTCCGTCTGGCGGAGCAGTGCCGCTTGCTCGAAGACCCGTCGGATGCCGGAGGCGGGCACGGTCTCGATCCGCGGTGCGAGGGATGGCATGCTCGTCACGGTAGCGAACGCGTGTTGCGGTGCCGTTTCGGCGCGGCGGTGCTTTGGCTGACGGGCCTCGGGCTGGTAACGTGGCTTGCTGGACTTCCGCGTTCCCCGCCCACGGGTGGAACGCGATGCGACCAAGGGCCCCTCTACCCAGCGGTCGCGACCACCCGTAGAGACGACAAGGAGCAACACACATGGCGAACATCAAGTCGCAGATGAAGCGGATCAAGACCAACCTCAAGGCCCAGGAGCGCAACAAGGCGTACCGGTCCGAGCTCAAGACGGTCATCCGTCACACGAACGAGGCCGTCGTCTCCGGCGACAAGGACAAGGCCGTCGCGGCCCTGACCCTCGCCTCGAAGAAGCTCGACAAGGCCGTGAGCAAGGGCGTCATCCACAAGAACCAGGCCGCGAACCGCAAGTCGGCCATCGCGAAGAAGGTCTCGGCGCTCTGATCTCCTGAGTGCTGCACGAAGGCCCCGCACCGTTTCGGTGCGGGGCCTTCGTCGTTGTGGGGGCGGGCTCGCTGCGCGGGCGTCTTCGGTGGTCGCGGCGCCGAGATCGCACTTTGTGCCGCTCTCGAACGGCGCCTGCGGCACGAAGTGCAACCTC
>NZ_MJGN01000032.1 GCF_001865065.1 Curtobacterium sp. MCBA15_008
GGCACCGCGCCTCCAGTCAGTTGCGTCCAGTTCCGTCCCGTTCCGCAAAACGCAACGTGGGCGGTTGCTCGCAGCGCTGTGCCGCTGCGAGCAGCCGCCGTCGTTGCGTCTTGCGAGGGGCGAGCGGCTACGCGGCCGGGGCCGCGCCGACCCAGTCAGCCAGTTTGCGCGCTGCGGCGCCGGAGTCGATCGCCTCGGCCGCGACGAGCATCTGCTCGCGGAAGCGCTGCAGGATCGGCCGGTCCACCTCGGCCGGGTCCTCGGCCAGCCGGAAGGCGACCAGTCCGGCCGCGGCGTTGAGCAGGACGATGTCGCGCACCGCTCCGACCTCGCCGGCGAGCAGGCGGTGCACCACGGCGGCGTTGTGCTCCGGGTCGCCACCGAGCAGGTCCTCGATGCGGGCACGGGCGATGCCGAGGTCGCGCGGGTCGATGTCGTGCTCGGTCACGCGGCCGCCCGTGACCTCCCAGATGTGGCTGTGACCGGTCGTGGTGAGCTCGTCGAGCCCGTCGTCGCCGCGGAACACGAGCGCCGTCGCCCCGCGGGTCTGGAACACGCCCGTGATGATCGGCACGAGCTCGAGCTGCGCGACCCCGACCGCGTTCGCCTCGCAGCGCGCCGGGTTGACGAGCGGCCCGAGGAAGTTGAAGACCGTGGGGACGCCGATCTCCCGCCGCACCTTGCCCGCGTGGGCGAAGCCGGGGTGGAAGGCGCTGGCGAACGCGAACGTCAGCCCGACACGCCGGAAGGTGTCCGCGACACGCGCGGCGTCCATCGTGAGGTCGAGGCCGAGGGCGGCGAGGACGTCGCTCGAGCCGGACTTCGACGAGCTCGCACGGTTGCCGTGCTTGACGACGGGGACGCCGGCCGCAGCGATCACGATCGCGGACATCGTCGAGACGTTCACGGTGCCGACGACGTCGCCGCCGGTGCCCACGATGTCCAGCGCCATCGGGTCCACGTCGAGCGGGACGGCGGCCTCGAGGATCGCGTCGCGGAAGCCGACGACCTCGTCGACGGTCTCGCCCTTGGCGCGGAGCGCCACGACGAACGCCGCGATCTGCGCCTCGGTCGCGCGTCCCTGGACGATCTCCTGCATGGCCCATGTGGACTGGCTGATCGTCAGGTCTTCGCGCGCCATGAGCGCGCTGATCGCCGAGGGCCAGGTGAGGAGGTCGGACATGTCTCGATCGTAGTGAATTCGAGAGACCCGCCAGTCTCCTGCGAAAACACTGTCGGGGGTTTCGGCCATAATGGAGGACGTGACTAGCACCCCTCTCTCCAGATCCGCCAGCGGTCCGGTCCTGAACAGGCCGAACGCCGTTGCCGTGGGGACGATCGTGTGGCTGGGCAGCGAGGTCATGTTCTTCGCCGGCCTGTTCGCGATCTACTTCACGCTGCGCAGCACCTCGCCCGAGCTCTGGGCGACCGAGACCTCCAAGCTCGAGGTGCCGTTCGCCTCGGTGAACACGATCATCCTGGTGCTGTCCAGCTTCGCGTGTCAGTTCGCGGTCTTCGCCGCCGAGCGCTTCCAGGTGCACCGCACCAGCTGGAACCCGAAGGACTGGGGCATGACGGAGTGGTTCTTCGTCACGTACTGCATGGGCGCGATCTTCGTCTGCGGCCAGATCTTCGAGTACGCGAACCTCTGGCACGAGGGCGTGACGCTCTCCTCCAGCGCCTACGGCTCCGCCTTCTACATGACCACCGGCTTCCACGGCCTCCACGTCACCGGCGGCCTCATCGCCTTCCTGCTGACGCTCGGCCGCGGCTTCGCCGCCAAGAACTTCGGTCACAAGGAAGCGACCACCGCGATCGTCGTGTCGTACTACTGGCACTTCGTCGACGTCGTCTGGATCGGCCTCTTCGCCGTCATCTACCTTCTCAAGTAGGAACTGGATAGCCCCCACCGCATGTTCAACAGAAGCAAGTCCAAGAAGGGCCGCCGCTCCCCGATGGCGACCGTGTCGCTCATCGTCGTCGGTCTCATGACCACCGGCGGTGCGTACGCGCTGTTCAGCTCCACGGCGAACGCCGACGACAGCACGAGCACCGTGGCGGCGTCGAGCCAGTCGAAGGTGAACGAGGGCCAGAAGCTCTTCGCCTCCAACTGCGCCACCTGCCACGGCCTCTCCGCGCAGGGCACCAGCGAGGGTCCGTCCCTCATCGGTGTCGGCGCCGCGTCGGTCGACTTCCAGGTCGGCACCGGCCGCATGCCGATGGCAGCGCAGGGCCCCCAGGCAGAAGAGAAGCCGGCGCAGTTCACGGACGAGCAGGTCGACGCCCTCGCCGAGTACGTCGCGTCCCTCGGCCCGGGCCCGTCGGTCCCCTCCACCGAGCTCACCAACGGCGAGGACGGCGACGCCGCCGAGGGTGCCGAGCTGTTCCGCATCAACTGCGCGATGTGCCACAACGTGGCCGGCGCCGGTGGTGCGTTGACCGAGGGCAAGTACGCGCCGAACCTGCAGTCGGTGTCCGGCAAGCACATCTACGAGGCCATGGTCACCGGCCCGCAGAACATGCCGGTCTTCAACGACCTCAACCTCACGCCCGAGCAGAAGGCCGACATCATCACGTACCTCAAGTACGTGCAGGACAACAAGTCGCCCGGTGGGTTCGCCCTCGGCTCCCTCGGCCCGGTGGCAGAGGGTCTGTTCATCTGGATCTTCGGACTCGGCGCGGTCGTCGCGATGACCGTCTGGCTGACCGCGAAGTCCAACTGATCGTCCGTGTCGAACGACACTGAAGGGAACACCATGGCAGAGCACGACGACGAGGCACTGAACTCGTCCTCGGCTGTCGAGAAGCACGGCACGACCACGACGCCGGCCGGTATCGCGGTCCTCCCCGCGGACCCGTTCGAGAACCCGGGCGAGCCGCCGCACCGCGCGCGCCGCACCGACGTCGACCCGAAGAAGCAGCGCCTCGCCGAGCGTCAGGTCGCCACGTTCTTCTACCTGTCGATCGTGGGCAGCGTCCTGGCGATCGCGGCCTACGTGGCCTTCCCGATCGACTCCGACGACTTCGGCACGGTCCGCACCGCGAACCTGTTCCTCGGCCTGTCGATCGCGCTGGCCCTGCTGGCGCTCGGCCTCGGCGCCGTGTACTGGTCGAAGTCGCTCGTCGTCGACCGCGAGATCTCGGAGCTCCGCCACACCACCCGTGGCACGGACGCGACCCGTGCGAAGGCCGTCGAGGCCTTCCAGCTCGCCGACAAGGAGTCCGGCTTCAGCCGTCGCAAGCTGATCCGCAACTCGATGATCGGTGCCCTCGCCGCGTTCCCGCTCCCCGGCATCGTCCTGGTGCGTGACCTCGCGCCGGCGGCCGACCCGAACGAGCTCCTCCGCCACACGTTCTGGAAGTCGGGCATGCGCCTGACCAAGGACCCGACCGGTCTCCCGATCAAGGCGTCCGACGTCACGATCGGCTCGGTCTTCCACGTCATCCCCGACGGGATGCTCGACTCGGAGCACATGCTCGAAGAGAAGGCCAAGGCCGCCGTCCTCCTCATGCGCCTCGACCCGAAGGACCTGAACCCCGCCAAGGGGCGCGAGAACTGGGGCTACGACGGCATCGTCGCGTACTCCAAGATCTGCACCCACGTGGGGTGCCCGGTCGCGCTCTACGAACAGCAGACGCACCACCTGCTGTGCCCGTGCCACCAGTCCACGTTCGACGTGTCGAACAACTGCGACGTCATCTTCGGCCCGGCCGCACGCCCTCTCCCCCAACTTCCTATCGCGATCGACGACGACGGCTACCTGGTTGCCCAGAGCGACTTCCACGAGCCCGTCGGACCGTCCTTCTGGGAGCGTGAACGCTGATGAGCACCACCACCACCAATGCACCCGCGTCGAGCACCAAGCCGGCGCCGGAGCGTGGATCCCGCATCATCGGCGGGGTCGCGAACTACATCGACGAGCGCACGAGCATCTCGGGCCTCGTGAAGGAGGTCGGGCGCAAGATATTCCCCGACCACTGGAGCTTCATGCTCGGCGAGGTGGCGCTGTACAGCTTCGTCGTCGTCCTGCTCTCCGGCACCTTCCTGACGTTCTTCTTCCAGGCGTCGATGGCCGAGGTCGTCTACAACGGCTCGTACGTCCCGCTCAAGGGCGTCGAGATGTCGACGGCGCTGCAGTCCACGCTGAACATCTCGTTCGACATCCGTGGCGGGCTCTTCGTCCGGCAGGTCCACCACTGGGCGGCCCTGCTGTTCGTGGCCTCGATCATGCTGCACATGGCCCGCGTGTTCTTCACCGGCGCCTTCCGCAAGCCGCGTGAGCTCAACTGGGTGTTCGGCTTCCTCCTCTGGGTCCTGGCCATGGCCGAGGGCTTCACGGGCTACTCGCTCCCCGACGACCTGCTCTCCGGCAACGGTCTGCGCATCATCGTCGGCATGATCGAGGGCGTCCCGGTGATCGGCGTCTGGATCGCCTACCTGCTGTTCGGCGGCGAGTTCCCGGGTACTGACATCGTCGGCCGCCTCTACACGCTGCACATCCTGCTGCTGCCGGCGATCCTCGTGGCGGTGCTCGGCGTCCACCTCGTGCTGGTCGTCATCAACAAGCACACGCAGTTCGCGGGTCCGGGCAAGACGAACGAGAACGTCGTCGGTGTCCCGATCCTCCCCGCGTTCGCCGCCAAGGCCGGTGGGTTCTTCTTCATCGTCGCGGGCATCCTCGCCCTCATCGCGTCGATGTTCACGATCAACCCGATCTGGAACTACGGCCCGTACGACCCGTCCCCCGTGTCCGCCGGTACCCAGCCTGACTGGTACATCGGCTTCGCGGACGGTGCGCTCCGTCTGGTGCCGCCGCACTGGGAGGTCGTGTGGTTCGGCTACACGGTGTCGTTCAACATCCTGGCGCCGATCGCGGTGCTGGTGCTCCTCATCCTGGCGATCCTGCTCTACCCCTTCATCGAGGGCTGGATCACCGGTGACAAGCGTGAGCACCACATCCTCGACCGCCCGCGCAACGCCCCGACCCGTACGGCGTTCGGTGCTGCCGGCATCACCCTCTACGCGAGCCTCTGGGCCGCCGCGTCGTCGGACATCATCGCGACCCACTTCATGGTCTCGATCGAGCACGTGATCCACGTGATCCAGGCCACGACGGTCCTCGGCCCGTTCCTCGCCTTCTGGATCACGAAGCGTGTCTGCCTCGCGCTGCAGAAGAAGGACCGCGAGATCGTGCTCCACGGGTACGAGTCCGGCCGCATCGTGCGACTGCCGCACGGCGAGTACATCGAGGTGCACGAGCAGCTCGACGAGTACGAGCGCTGGAAGCTCCTGCAGTTCAACGAGTACAAGCCGCTCATGATCCGCCCGAACGCCAAGGGCAAGATCTCCAGCGTGCAGAAGCTGCGTGCCGGCGTCTCCCGCTTCTTCTTCGAGGACCGCATCACGCCGGTCACGAAGGCCGAGCTTGAGGCAGCGCACGCCGCGCACCACGGTCCCGAGCTGGACGGCGGCGAGCACCCCGCCGCTGCCATCGGAGCGGGCAACCACTAGCGAGTCAGCCGAAGCAACCCCCGTCACGGAAGTGGCGGGGGTTTCTTCGTGCGTCGGGAACACGCCGGGTCACGTTCACGTTCGATTCACCGACACGTGCTGGACTCGTCCAGGACGGTGTGGCACTGTGTTGCATCGAGCACCCGCCAACGGAATGGAACCCCGATGGACAGCCGGACGGCCGAACACCCCAGGCCGAACCACTTCCTCCTCCACCTCAGCGACACCCACCTCGTGGCAGGCGACGGTGACCTCTACGGCGACGTGGACTCTGCGGCGCGTCTGACCGAGATCATCGCCGACATCGAAGCCGCGGGCACCCGCCCCGAAGCGATCGTCGTCACCGGCGACGTGGCCGACAAGGGCGAACCGGGTGCCTACGCCCGCATCCGCGACATCGTCCAGCCAGCGGCCGAGCGCATCGGTGCCCAGGTCATCTGGGCGATGGGCAACCACGACGAGCGCGGCGCCTTCCGCCAGGAGCTCTTCGGCCTGCAGCCGACCGACCGCCCCGTCGACTTCGTCTACGACGTGAACGGCCTCCGCGTCATCACGCTCGACACCAGCGTGCCGGGCCGGCACCACGGTGAGGTCTCCCCCGAGCAGCTCGACTGGCTCGCCGAGGTCCTGTCCGAGGCGGCACCGCACGGCACCATCCTGGCGATGCACCACCCGCCCGTGCCGAGCGTGCAGGACCTCGCGGTCCTCGTGGAGCTCCGCGAGCAGGACGCCCTGGCCGAGGTGGTCGAGGGCAGTGACGTCATCGCGATCATCGCCGGACACCTGCACTACTCGACGAGTGCCGTGTTCGCGGGCATCCCCGTCTCCGTCGCGAGTGCGACGTGCTACACGCAGGACCTCACCGAGTTCCAGGGCGGGACCCGCGGTCGTGACGGTGCGCAGTCGTACAACCTCGTGCACGTGTACGGCCACAACGTCGTGCACTCGGTGGTGCCGATCGGGCACTACGCCACGGTCGGGCAGCCCGTCACGGCGGCCGAGACCGAGGCCCGCCTCGAGGCCGCCGGCGTCTCGATCCCGGCCGCGGTCGAGCCGGCCCCGGTCACGTCGAGCATCCCCGTCTTCACCCTCGACGCGGTGCCCGTCTCCCCCATCCACCGGTAGCGCGCTTCCGCGAAAGCGACAGGTCCCCGCCGCGGTCTGGTCTCACCCCCGCGAAAGCGACAGTTC
>NZ_MJGN01000033.1 GCF_001865065.1 Curtobacterium sp. MCBA15_008
GGACCCGGCCTCTGCTGCTCGCGGAGGGCTGGCTACAGCCCGACCGGGCTGCCGTCCTGCACGATGATGCCGTCGGTGATCGCCCGCTTCCGGAGCGCCACCTTCGTGCCGACGTCGAAGCCGGCCACGCGGTACTTCTCACGGATGCGCTTGAGGTAGCTCTTCGCGGTCTCCTCGGAGATGCCGAGCTGGTACGCCACGCTCTTCACGGGCTCGCCGCCGCCGTACAGGGCCATCACGCGACGCTCCTGGGCGCTGAGCTTCGGCACGCCGCCGACGTCGCCGCTGTTGATCGCGAGGTCGAGCTCCGCCGACACGTACTGCTCACCGCGCTGCGCCGACCGGATCGCCTCGACGATCATCTCGGCGTCCTCGCTCTTGACGAGGTAGCCGAGGGCGCCGGAGGCGAGGGCCTCGCGGACGACGTTCGGCTCCGAGTAGGTGCTCATCACGACGGTCTTGACGCCGGCGGTCTTGAGCGTCGAGATCTTCAGCGAGACCGGGATCGAGTCCTTGAGGTCGAGGTCGAGCAGCACCACGTCCACCGGGAACGCGGGGCTCGTGAGGAGCTCCGGCCACGTCGTGACGGCCGCGACGAGGGTGATGTCGTCGGCGGCGTTCCGGATCCACTCCGTCAGCGCGCCGAGGAGCATCCTGTGGTCGTCGACGAGTGCGAGTCGGATGGGTTCCTCTGGAGTCGCCATGCTGGCGTCCTTTCTACGGGGCAGTCGTGGCAGATCCTAGGCGGACGGACCACGTGACACGGGCAGGCTGGTCAGGGTGTCCGGCAGTTTCGGGCCAGCCGGTTCCGTGCGACGACTACATCGACGGATGTCGGTCGACGACGCAGTGCGCGACGACGTGGAGCACGCCGTCCCGCACGGAGTCGGTGTACGGACCGATCCGCTGGAGGGCACTCCAGGCGGTGGGGCCGAGTCGACGACGCGGGACGCCGCGCGACTCGAACACGATGGGGACGTCCATGGTCTCGTCGGTCACCGGGTGGCCGTCGGAGCCGACCGGACCGAGCGTGACGGAGACGACGGGCGAGCCGGCCTGGGACCCGCGGCCCTCGGCGACGCCGACCATCTGCCAGAGCGCCTGCAGCAGCCCGTCGCGCTGGGCGGGGGAGAGGTGGCCGGCGAGGGACTGCGGGTCGGCGACGCTGACCGACCGGCCGAGGTTGTCCGACTCCGTGATCGCGTGGTACAGCCAGGTCTCGCGGCGGCCCTCGATGAGGTGCAGACGGAGTTCGGTCGCGAGCGAGGCGGCGACCGAGGCGGAGGCGTCGGAGAGCGGGAGCGGATCACTGCCGTTCGCGACGGCGTCGAGCAGCTTCTCGGCGGCGAGGTCGAGTCGGGCGAGCTCGTCCGAGGCGAGCATACCGACCGCGAACTGCGGCGCCTGCACGTTGCTCTGCACGAGGACGCGGTCGAGTTCGCGCTGCACGAGCTGGCGGAACCGCTGCACGACGAAGATCGCGATTGACGGCGGCACGACCACGAGGGAGAGCGTCGAGACCAGCCCCGGCATGGTGTCGCTCGTGATCGGGGTCGAGGCGATCGACATCCCGATGAACGCCAGGGCGAGGACGGCGATGGCCGCAGCGACCTCGCGGGCGGGGCGCAGCGTCGCGACGGGCAGCAGCGCGAAGCCGGCCGCGACCGACGCCGACGCCGTGTGCACGAGGTCGTGCTCCGGCCAGATCCCGACGAAGTCGAGCGTCACCACGCAGCCGAGGACCACGCAGATGAGCCCGAAGGCCAGCCCGGTCAGGCGTTCGCCGTAGTTGAGCAGGCTGAGGCCGACCCCGACGGCCGCGATGAGGTACAGCGCCCAGGCCGCTGCGGGCAGCCACGGGTTCGTGAAGTCCTCCCAGCGGATCAGGAAGAAGACGATGCCGGCGACCGCCTCGATGCCGGTGAGGACGGCGGCGCCGAGCCCCAGGTACCCGGCGCCGAGCGACGCGCCCGGCTTGGCGGCCTGCCGCAGCGACCGCGCACCGGTCGAGGTGGAGGGCAGACCGCGGGCCTGCCGACGTTCGTTACCCCGGTACCGCTCACGGGCCTCCCGGCGGGTGCGTGGTGCGGGCTGGACGGGCTCACCGGGCAGTCCACGACTGATGGTGTCCTCGGGAACGCGGCTCATCGGGGAGTCTCCACGCCGACGGTCGTGCGGGTCATCGGGGCGCCTCCAGGACGACGGTGGTGCCGGAGCCCGGCGCGGAGAACAGCTTCGCGTCGCCCCCGACCTCGCGGAGACGGTTCACGACGCTCTCCTTGAACCCGAGGCGTTCGGCGCTGATCTCGCCGAGCTCGAAGCCGACACCGGAGTCCGTGACCATGGCCCGGACCATCTCGTTGTCGTGCACGATCGTCACGTGCGCCTCGCCGACGCCGGCGTGCCGTCGGACGTTCTCGAGGCACTCGCCGAGCGCGAGGAGGAACGCGTCGAGCACGTGCGAGGGCAGGAGCACCTGGCCGGTGCCGTGCCAGCTGACCTCGAGGCCCATCCGACCGAAGCGCTGCTTGACCGACTCGAGGGTCTGGCCGAGGGGCGACTCCTCTTCTCGGGTGAGCGAGTAGTCGCCGGACTGCTGCGGCTGGGGCGTCGCGCCGAGGCGGAGGTGGCGGAGGAGCCGTGCGTCCTCGGCGGCCTGCTCCCGCATCGCCTGCTCGGACACGCCCACGCCGGAGTGTGCGAGGAGCGTCAGCGTCGCGAGGACCGTGTCGTGCAGGAGTCGGGCGCCCTGGCGTCGCTGCGCCTCGGTCTCGCTGGCCTGCCGTTCGGCGCGGTGCGCGGTGCCGATGCTGTAGATACGGCGGGCGACCCGGGGGATGCTCCGCGAGATCCAGATCGTGACGACGGCGATGAGGACCCAGCCGAGCAGGGCCCCGGTCACCGGAGCGGCGAGGATGCCTCCGCTCGCCCAGGTGATCGCGACGACGACGATCCCGCCCGTGGCGATCGTCAGACCGAGGCCGACCGGGTGTCCGCGCTGCGCCATGAGCGGCGCCGACAAGGTGCCGGCGGCGAGCGGGACGACCGCCGACGCGATGACCGGCCGGACGGTGTCGTCGACGCCGAAGAACAGCAGTGCGAGGGAGCCGAGGCCGGACGCCAGGATCAGGGCAGTCCACCAGACCGAGTTGTTCCACCCGAAGACGAGCAGCGCGCCGATCATGATCGCGATGCACGCGAGGGCACCGACCAACGGGACGACGGGGACCGCGAGCGCGGAGATGATCCCGATGACGGAGACGAGCGCGCACACGATGCCGACGACACGGGTGGTGGACCGCAGCAAGCGGTCGCGTTCCTGTGCGATGAAGTCCATCGATGTCCTGGTTGGTGACGGGGAAACTGGTGGTGCCGGGTAATGCGGGGTCGTGCCGTGTGTTGGTGCCTCGCGGTGCGCCGCGTGTTCGCGCGGTGCCGTGCGGTGCCGTGCGGTGAAAACCGAGCCTCGGTCAGGCCGCGGCACCACGCCATCATTCCACGCGCGACACCCGTTGGGGGGTGTTCGGCGCGCGGTGCCGTGTCGGATGGTTCTGTGATCGTTATTGCAGGCGTTATGTGAACGACCGACTGGACGCACGCTGTCCCGCGACGTCGCAGATCGTCCCGACGCCCGACGCCCGACGCCCGACGCCCGACGCCGGACGGCGCGGCCCGTCGGACCTGCCGGACCCGGCCCCGCGCTACGCGTCGAGCAACCGCCGCAGGTGCGCGCCCACGGCCTCGTGCTCGATGAGGAACCCGTCGTGCCCGAACTCGCTCTCGATCACCGCCGCACGGTCGCCGTCGAGGGTGTCCGGCACGCCCGCCGCGATCCGGTGCTGGTCCTCGACGGGGAACAGTCGATCGCTCGAGACCCCGACCACGAGGGTCCGTGCCGTCACGAGGGCGAGCGCCGCCGCCACCCCGCCCCGCCCGGCCCCGACGTCGTGCGAGTCCATCGCGTGGCTCAGCGTCACGTAGCTCGACGCGTCGAAGCGCCGGGTGAACTTGTTGCCGTGGAAGTCGAGGTAGCTCTCCACCGAGAACCGGCCGTCGTCGCCGAGCGGGGAGACGTCGCTCTGCCACGACCGGGCGAAGCGACCGTTGAGCTCGTCCGACGCCCGGTACGTCATCAGCGCCATCCGCCGTGCCAGGGCGAGCCCGCGGTGGGGTCCCTCGCCCGCATCGGCCTCGTAGTAGTCGCCGCCGGCGAACGCGGGATCCATCTGGATCGCCGCACGCTGCAGCGAGTTCGCGGCGATCTGGTCGGCGGTGGTCTGCGCCGTCGATGCGAGGACCGCCAGTCGGGCGACCCGGGAGGGGTGCGCCACCGCGAACTCCAGCGCGTGCATGCCGCCCATCGACCCGCCGACGACCGCGGCGAAGATGTCGATGCCGAGCCGGTCGGCGAGCTGTGCCTGCAGGGCGACCTGGTCGCGGACCGTGACGAACGGGAAGCGCGAGCCCCACTCGAGGCCGTCCGGCGATACCGACGAGGGCCCCGTCGTGCCCTGGCACCCGCCGAGCATGTTCGGGGCGATCACGAACCAGCGGTCGGTGTCGATCGCGCGGCCCGGGCCGACGACGTCGCCCCACCAGCCCGCGGTCCGGTGCCCGGGTCCGGGCAGCCCCGCGACGTGCGAGTCGCCGGTCAGCGCGTGGAACACGAGGACGGCGTTGTCCCGTGCCGCGTTCAGCTCACCCCAGGTCTCGTAGGCGACCCGCACGGCCGGGATCCGGCCCCCGCGGACCCACTGCTCGCCCAGGGCCGCGAAGTGCCGTGCACCCGGGTGGTCGCCCGGGCGCCAGGCGCCGGTCACGGGCGGCTTGCCGAGCGTGCCGAGTTCGGTGCCGGGCACGAGGGTGGACGGCACGGAGTCCTCGGGGGTCGTCTGCCAGTCCATCGGGTCCAGTCTGCCGGGAGGCGCGCCCCACGGCCGCCGTGTTACGTCACGTCCGGCGTGGCGCCGGGTCGCGGGCCGCGCTCGCCCTTTGCGTGCGTGCGCATGTTCCGACCTCGTGCGCGTTGTTCGACTCGTGGATCGTCGCACCATGCGCACGCACCGGATGCGTGCGCAACGAGCGACGTCCCACGAGTCGAT
>NZ_MJGN01000034.1:0-12882 GCF_001865065.1 Curtobacterium sp. MCBA15_008
GTGCGCCCTCGGCGCACCACACACGGCATGTCGTGCGCTCTCGGGCGGACCCGCGGGCGGCGTGCCCAGCGCGACCCGCGCCGCCCTCGACGCATCACGCGCGGCATGTCGTGCACCCTCGGCGCGAGCGGCTACCAGCGCGAGCCGCGACCCGCGTCAGCGTCAGTCGCGCGCGACGACGACGACCGTCAGGTCGTCCCCCGGGTCGTGCGTCACCGCACGGGTCCGCACCCGACCGAGGAACGTGTCGATCTCCGGCGCGTCCCGCCACATCGCCCCGAGCGCGCCCAGTGACGCGAGCGTGGAGTCCCACAGCTCGAGCGCACCGTCGCTGACGAGCAGGAGGACGTCGCCCGCCTCGAGCTCGAGGGTGCCCGTGACGCGGTCCGCCCCGACCGGGTGCAGCCCGATCGGCAGGTCGTAGGAGCGCAGGACGGTCTCGGTGCCGTCGGCGTGCAGCTGGATCGCCAGGCCGTGCCCGGCGTCGGTGAACGTCATCCGGCCGGTCGCGGGGGTCAGGCGGCCGTGGAACATCGTGGCAAACGACTCGGCACGGCTGAGGTCGGGTCCGACCTGCGCCTCGAGCGCGGCCACCGCACGGTCGGTCGGCTCGGAGCCGCGGGCGAGCAGGGCGCCGCGGATGGTGGCGGCGAGGAGTCCGGCGGACATGCCCTTGCCCATCACGTCGGCGACCGTCACGACGAGGTCGTCCCCGTCGACTCGCCAGTCGTGGAAGTCGCCCGAGACGACGCCGTGCGGCACCGACGTCCCGCCGACGCGGTAGCCGGGCAGCGCCAACGCGGAGGGCTGCAGGCCGGTGAGCACCGAGCGGAGGCGGTCCTCGTCGGCGCCGGCGGCGAGCTCGCGTTCGGCCCAGACGCCGAGCTCCTCGAGCAGCGCGAGGTCGTCGGGCTCGAGGGTGCGCGGTGTGGGGTCGATGAGGCAGAGCGTGCCGACCTTGACGTCGTCGTCGCCGACCCGGAGCGGGACACCGGCGTAGAACCGGACGTTCGGGTCGTCGACGACCATCGGCATGTCGGAGTAGCGGACGTCGGCCCGCGCGTCGGGGACGACCACCGGCCCGTCGACGCCGAGGGTCCGGCCGCAGAAGGTGTCCTGCAGCGGGATGGTGGGTCCGAACGCGTCATCGCTCTGCTGCGACTTGATCGTGATCGTGTCGAGCCCGGCCAGGTTGAGGAACGAGCCGCTGACCCCGAACGCCTCGCGCGCGATGCGGGTGATCCGGTCGAACCGTTCCTCCGCCCCGCCCTCGACCACGTCGAGCGCCGCGATGAGTGCCGCGCGCCGGACGGCGTCCGTGGTGGGACGGTCGGAGACGACGGGGTCGGAGTGCATGCGTCCACGCTAACGCGCCTACCGGACAGTCGACGTCCCCAGTACGGAGGACGCAGCCGTGACAGATGTCACGGCGTGATCGTGACGTCCGGCCGAGGTCCGACTGTCCACCCGGCACGAGGGTGGACACCATGAACGACACACCGGTCATCCAGCTCCGCGGCCTCCGCAAGCGCTTCGGCGCCGTGGCCGCGGTCGACGGCGTCGACCTGACGATCCGTCCGGGCGAGGTCGTCGCCCTCCTCGGCCCGAACGGCGCGGGCAAGACCACGACGGTCGACCTCGCGCTCGGCCTGTCCGCCCCGACGGACGGCGAGGCCCTGCTGTTCGGCGCGGAGCCCCGCACCGCGGTCGTCGCCGGACGGGTCGGCGCGATGCTGCAGGGCGGCGCACTGCTACCGGACACGACCGTCCGCGACGCCGTGGCCCTCGTCGCGGCCGCGCACCGCCGTCCGATGACCGTCGACGAGGCCCTGCGCCGGGCGCGCTGCACCGAGATCGCGGGACGCCGGGTGAACAAGCTGTCCGGCGGGCAGCTGCAGCGGGCGCGGTTCGCGGTCGCCGTGGTCTCGGACCCGGACCTGCTGGTGCTCGACGAACCGACGGCCGCGATGGACGTCGAGGCCCGGCACACGTTCTGGTCGTCGATGCGGGAGTTCACCGACGCGGGGCGCACGGTCGTCTTCGCGACCCACTACCTCGACGAGGCCGACACCTTCGCCGACCGCATCGTCATCATGCGCGCCGGTCGGATCGTCGCCGACGGCTCCCCCGCCGAGATCAAGGCGATCACCGCCACCCGCGCCGTCCGGTTCAGCGGGGTGGGACCCGACGCGCACGTCGCGTTGCGCGGTCTGCCGGGCGTCGTGGGTCTGGAGGCTCGACACGACTCCGTCACGCTCCGTTCGGACCGCAGCGACGACACGCTCAGGGCCCTGCTCACCTCGTTCCCCGAGGCGTACGACATCCAGGTGGTCGCCTCGACCATGGACGACGCGTTCCTCGCCCTCACCGCCGACCCCGCCACCGCTGGCGCGGGCACCGCCCCCGAAGGAGTCCTCGCATGAGCACCGTCACGACAGCCGGCCGTCTGCCGATCCGGTACGTGTACCTCGAGACGAAGCGCCAGCTCCGGAACGTCCGCGCGATGGTGTTCACCTTCGCCGTCCCGGTGGTGATGCTGCTGGTGTTCGGGTCGGCGTTCGGCGGGCAGCAGGACCCGACGACGCACCTGCAGTACCTCGTCGTGACGACGCTGCAGATGGCCTCGTACGGCGCCATGATGGCCGCCCTCAGCCAGGCGTTCGCGATCGTCAACGAGCGCTCGATCGGCTGGAACCGCCAGCTCCGCGTCACGCCGTTGTCCGGGTGGGGGTTCATGGTGTCGAAGGTGATCGCCGCGATGGCCTTCGCCGCGATGTCGATCGCCATCACCGTGCTCGTCGCGGTCGTCGGCCTGCACGCCTCGCTCGACGCCGGGCACTGGCTCGCCGCGGCGTTCGGGATCTGGTGCGGGGTGGTCCCGTTCGCCCTCATCGCGATCCTGATCGGGCAGTTCGCCAAGCCGTCGTTCGCGCAGCCGCTGTTCATGGTCGTGTTCATGGGCCTGGCGATCCTCGGCGGGCTCTGGGTCCCGCTGAGCGTGATGCCGGACTGGATGGGCTCCGTCGCCCACCTGCTGCCGTCGTACTGGCTGAACCGCATCGGGCAGATGGGTGCCGGGGCGACCGGTGACGCCGGCATGCTCGAACCCGCGGTGGTGCTCGCGGGGTGGGCGCTCCTGCTGTCCGCGGTGATCGTGTGGCGCTACCGCCGCGACGCCGCACGCCAGTGACCGACGGCACCACGGCGACCGACGGCGCGCCGGTGACCGACGGCCCTACGCTGGCACCGATGTCCGAGGCGACCAGCACGACCGAGGCGCGGGGCACGGCGGACGCGCCACGCGCCTCCAGGCCCGCGCCCCGCTCGTTCCCGTGGGCCGTCCCGCCGGACGCGACCGACGACGAGATCCGCGTCGGGCGCCGGCGCTGGTACGCCGGCGCGGTCTTCGCGCTCCTGTGGCAGGTGCTCGAGGTCATCGCCGTGTGGACCGACGGCCGGAGCCTCCGCGCGCACGTGGTCTCGACGATCGCGCTCGCCGTCGTCTACGCGGCGTACCTGTTCGCGCCGGAGCTGATGTGGCGGCGGAGCCTCCGCGGACGGGTGGTCGTCCTGGCGGGTGTCGCCGTGCTGGCCGCGCTCCTGCTCTTCGTGGTCGGGCCGCTCGCGGTGTGGACCTGGCTGCTCGTCGCCGCGCTCTCCGGGTTCGTCGCCGAGCGGTTCTGGGTCGCCGGCGTGGTGGTGCTCGGCATCGTCGGCGCGCAGTTCCTCGTCGCCGCGAGCACGGGCTGGGACACCGCGGTGAACAGCGGCATCCTCTTCGCGCCGGTGATCACGGTGTCCGTCGGGGCGTCGATGCTGTTCTTCGGTCGACAGCGCGAAGCCGAGCAACGGCTGGGGTTCGCGCAGGACGAGATCACCCGGCTCGCGGTCGTCGAGGAGCGCGCACGGTTCTCGCGCGACCTGCACGACGTGCTCGGCCACTCGCTCACCGTGGTCGCGATGAAGTCGGAGCTCGCCGCTCGTCTCGTCGACGTCGACCCCGCGCGGGCGAAGGCCGAGATGCAGGACGTCGAACGGCTGTCCCGCGACGCCCTGCAGGGGCTCCGCCGAGCGGTCAGCGGCTACCGCGAGGCAGACCTCGACGCCGAACTCGTGTCCGCCCGGGCAGCGCTCTCGGCGGCAGCGATCGACGCCGTGCTCCCCGCCGACGGTTCCGCCGCCGGTGACGAGGTGCGGAGCCTGTTCGCCTGGGTCCTCCGCGAGGGCATCACCAACGTCATCCGGCACGCGGCGGCCAGCCGGGTCCGGGTGACCCTGACCCGCACGACGCTGACCATCGAGGACGACGGGACCGGTTCGACCGCGGGCGCGACCGCGACGGCGGGCGCGCGAACCGGCGGGGCGTTCGACGTCACCGGCGGGAACGGGCTCCGGGGCCTCCGGGAACGCGCCGACGCCGTCGGGGCGACCCTCACCACGGGAACGAGCGACCTCGGGGGCTTCCTGCTCCGGGTCGAGAGGAGTCGTCGATGAACGCCACGATCCGGGTCCTGCTCGCCGACGACCAGGCGCTCGTCCGCGGCGCCCTCGCGTCGCTGCTGTCGCTCGAACGGGACATCGAGGTGGTCGCCCAGGTCGCGCGGGGCGACGAGGTGCTCGACGCCGCACGAACGTCGGGCGCTACCGTGGCTCTGCTCGACGTCGAGATGCCCGGTGCCGACGGCCTCACCGCGGCCGCGACCCTGGCCCGCGAACTGCCGACGTGCCGGTCCCTCATCGTCACGACGTTCGGCCGGCCCGGGTACCTCCGCCGTGCCCTCGAGGCCGGAGCCGCCGGGTTCGTCGTGAAGGACACGCCCGCGGAGCAGCTCGCCGACGCCGTCCGCCGGGTGGCCGGCGGCTTCCGCGTCGTCGACCCGGTGCTGGCCGCGGAGTCCCTGGCGGCCGGGCCGTCCCCGCTCACCCCGCGCGAGACCGACGTCCTCATCGCGTTCCGCACGGCGCCGACCGTGGCCGGGGTCGCGGGCACGCTGCACCTCTCCGAGGGCACCGTGCGGAACCACCTGTCGTCCGCGATCGGCAAGACCGCGGCGCGCAACGCGACCGAGGCCCTGCGGGTCGCGGCCGACAACGGCTGGCTGCTCGGCACGGGGTGACCCACGGCGTAGCCTTGCTGGGTGCTCCGTCGTGTCGTCCCCGTGCTCGTCCTCGGTGTCGCCGCCGCGCTGACCCTCGCCGGCTGCGGCGCCCACGACTCGACCGGACAGGTCTCCGTCACGGTGTCCTCGAACGCCGCCGACCACGCCTACGAGGTGAAGGTCTTCACCGCCGAGACCGGCAAGCTCTCGGAGCACCAGCGCGTCTTCCCCGGCGGCACCGCGGACTTCGCGGGCGTGCCCCTCGGCCGGGTCACCGTGCGTGCCGCCGACCTCTGCCCGCAGGAGACCACGGTGTCGAACGGCGAGGTCGCGAGCGTCACGCTGACGACGACGGGCTGCTGACCACTCCGGTCACCGGACGTCACCTCCGCTGGGTGGAACCGGTGCGGGCCGGGAGGCGCGGTGCGCGTCGGACGCGCGCCGTGCCTCCCGACCGGGTCGCGCCTGCCGACCGGGTCGCGCCTGCCGACCGGGTCGCGTCAGGCGGCGGCGTCGGTGCTGCCCGTCGCGGTGACGGCGCGCTCGATCACGTCGGCGACGTCCTTCGGGTGGGTCTGCATGACGAGGTGCGGCGCCGGCAGTTCCGTCACGTCCTCGATGCCGGCGCGGGTGTAGCCGAAGCGCTCGACGTCGGGGTTGATGGTGTGGTCCTCGCTGGAGACGATCGCCCAGGCCGGCGTCGTCTTCCACGCGGCGACCGATGCCGGCTCACCGAACGCGGCACCGGACAGCGGCCGCTGGGACACGGCGAGCACCTCGGCGACGCGGGGGTCGAGACCACCGGCGAACACCTCGGGGAACGCGTCGATCTCCACCGACACGTCGGTGCCGTCCTCGGCGCCTGCGATCGGGTACGGCGTGTACACGAGGTTCGCGGCGAGGTCGGAGTCGGGGAAGCCGCCCTGCAGCTGCCCCAGGCTCTCGCCCTCGTCGAGGACGTACCCGGCGACGTAGACGAGGCCCACGACGTTCTCCGCGGCGCCGGCGACGGTGATCACCGCGCCGCCGTAGGAGTGGCCGGCGAGGACGACGGGACCGTCGACGTGCTCGGCGACGGCCCGGACCGAGGCGGCGTCCTCGGCGAGGCTGCGGTTGTAGACCGGCGGCACGATGACGGTGTGCCCGCGGTCGAGGAGCTCCCGGGTGACCGGGGCCCAGCTGGCGGCGTCGGCGAAGGCGCCGTGCACGAGGATGATCGTGGGTGTCGTCATGGTTGCACTCCCTGTGTGCGTGGAACGTGGCGGACACGGCCGGACGAGTCGTCCGGCGGCCGGCGCGCGAGGTGCCCGGCGTGGTCACGCTAGGGGCCGACGGCCGCTGCGGTCCTGTCCCTGTCGTTCCCCGTCACGTCGCCGCGACCACGGGCGGACGTGGGCCGATCCCGTCGCACGCGCCGGTGTCCGAGGCCCGTCTGCCGCTCCGGCCCGCGGTGCGAGCAACCGTGACGGCGTCCGGGGTACTGACCGGGTCCCCCTCCGTCCGGCCGGCGATCGGTACGGTGGCCGGATGGACCACGGAGACGGACCGACGACGGCGTCGGTGCAGGAGTTCGTGGACGCACTGACCGAGCCGGTCGTCGTCCTCGACCGGTACCTCGACGTGGTCGCAGCGAACCGGATCGCCGGGGCGGTGTCGGCGTCGTTGACCGTCGGGACGAACCTGGCACGGTTCACGTTCCTCAACCCCTACGTCGAGGACTCCGCCGACGACTGGGAGGAGTCGGTGCACCGGACGGCCGCGATGCTCCGGGACTCCCTCGAGCAGCACGGCGAGGACCCCCGCTTCCGGGAGCTCGTCGGCGAGCTGATGGCCAGGAGCCCCGCGTTCGCCTCCGAGTGGGCGGCCGGACGCGACGAGCCGCTCCGACGCGGGGTCACGACGTTCGAGAACCCCCTCGTGGGGCGTGTGGTCCTGCGGTGGGAGCAACTCCGCCGGGACGACGACCACGAGCACGTCATGGTGCTGTGGGCGCCGGTCGACGAGGCGTCCGCGCGGGGGCTCGACGCGCTGCGGGACCTGCTCCGGGGCGAGCCCTAGCCCGGTGACGGGACGACGTCCTAGCCGGCGGTCTGCTCGCCCTCGATCGGGGTGCGGCGGTTGATCCGCTGCTGCACCTGTGCGGCCAGGTAGGCGACCGCGGCCGCCTCCGGGGTACCGGGGTCGACCCAGAACGTGACGAGCACGTGGCTGCTCCCCGGGATCGCCAGGTTCTGCCAGCGGAACTCCACCCAGCCGATCGGGTCGATCCAGTGCCGGGACTGCCCGGTCCGCTGCTCCGCGACGTCGTGCCGCGCCCAGATCGCCGGGAAGTCCGGGTCCTGCAGGGTCAGCGTGCCGACGATCTCCTGCAGTCGCGGGTCAGCAGGGTCGGCGTGCAGCCGCAGGGCCGCGACGACGCGGTGTGCGGTGCCGCGCCAGTCGACGGCGTGCTCCCGCGAGGCGTCGGTGAAGATCTGCAGGACGAGGTTCGCGCCCGGTTCCATGTAGCCGGGGCCGAGGGCGCTCGCGAGGGCGTTGGACAGGATGATGTCCTGGTTGCGGTCCATCACGAACGCCGGGGTGTGTGCCCACTGTGCGAGCAACGACCGGACGGAGTCGTCCACGCCGGGAGGTGCGGCACCCCGTTCACGGACCCGTTCGGCGTGGGCGAGCCGGCGCATGTACCCGGCGGCCTCGGCGTCGAGCAGCAGCGCCCGGGCGAGGGCGGCGAGCACCTGGTCGGAGGGCTGGTGGTCCCGGCCGCGCTCGAGTCGCAGGTAGTACTCGGCGCTGATCCCGGCGATCCGGGCCACCTCTTCGCGACGGAGCCCGTCGACGCGGCGCCCCGGCTCGCGAGCGAGCCCGAGCTGCTCGGGCTGGACCAGGGCGCGACGAGCGCGGAGGTACTGTCCCAGCTCGGATCGTCGCTCGTCCACGGGAGCAGGATAGCCGAAAACCGCACACAAGAGAACCACCGTTCTCGGTCGGTCAGTCGAACGTGCGACCCGTCCGACGCATCGACTCGTTCGGGCCCTCGCCGAACCGCCGCCGGTAGTGCGCAGCGAAGCGTCCGAGGTGCGCGAACTGCCACCGGTGCGCGACGTCGCGCACCGTGCGGATGCCACCCCGCGGCGCGGTGAGCTCGAGGTGTGCGCGGTCGAGCCGGACCTCGCGGAGGTACCGCATCGGCGACACCGCGAGCCGCCGCCGGAAGAGGTCCTGCAGCCCCCGTTCACTGAGTCCCGCGCCGACCGCGATGTCCGCGACCTCGATCGGCTCGCCCGCGTGGTCGTGCACGAACCGGATCGCCCGACGCAGCCGGTGCTCGACGTCGGATCGCGACCTGGTGAAGGTCGACAGGACCACGGTCGTCACCCGCCGGTTCAACGCGGCACGGTCGGTGGTGCCCAGTTCCGGGTCGACGATCCGGTCGCCGACCTCCCGCAGCAGGGCGAGGAGCGGCGCCACCCCCGGGTCGTCGGGGTCGGGCTGGACGAAGACCGACGGTTCGTCCGTGTCACCGAGCGCCGAGGGCGCCACGTGCAGCAGGGTCATCGCGGTCGCGTCGGTGTCGAACGCGTAGGCCACCGGCGCGGAGAGCATCATCGGCCGCCCGGCCGGCACCTGCCACTCGCTGCCGTCGTCGTCGGTGAGCACGGCGTGCCCGTCGGCGAGGACGAAGACCACGTGATCGGGGCGCGGCCCGATCGTGCCGGCCTGCGGACCCGCGGTGCGGATGCGGTGCAGCGAGACCTGGTCGTCCCCACCGGTCTCGTAGGCGAAGGTCGGTTCGGCTGACGTCACGGTTTGCCTCCGGTCGGCGACGGGTCAGGGACACCGTCCCACACGTCGCCGTGCCGCGACAGCACCGTCCACCGTGACACGGGCCAGGTCGTCAGGAACGCCCGGCCCACGACGTCCGCCACGGGGACGGTGCCGTGCACCCGCGAGTCCGCGGAGTCGTACCGGTTGTCGCCCATCACCCAGAGCCGCCCGGTCGGGACGGTGACCGAGAAGTCCTCCGCCGACACCCGGTCCGACCCCGGTGCGAGCACCACGTAGGACTCGTCGACCGGGTGCCCGTTCACCGAGAGCCGGCCCTGCGCATCGCAGCAGGACACGGTGTCGCCGGGCAAGCCGATCACCCGCTTGATCAGGTCGTCACCCTGCGCCGCGGTGAGCCAACCACCGGGGTCGCTGAAGATCACCACGTCACCGCGCTGCACCGGGACCACCCCGGGCACGAGTTCGTTCACGAGCACCCGGTCCCCGACCAGCAGGGTGTTCTCCATCGACTCGGAGGGGATGTAGAACGACCGGACCAGGTAGGCCTTCACCAGGAACGACGCCAGCACCGCCGCGACCACGATGATCGCGACGTCGCGGAGGAACCTCCGCCCCGGGCGACTCGACGCCTCACCGCCGTGCGCCGGCGTCTTCGGCACGCTCAATGCGTCAGCACCACCTTCACGAACCCGATGACGAACGCGACCGCCGCGAGCACGATGCTGCCCCACAGCCCGAGGAACGTCGGACGCTTCCCGCTGAAGCGCTGCATGAACACGCCGACCATGCCGATGCGGACGACCAGGATCACCGTCGCAGCGATCTGCGCCCACTCGGCGGGCAGCCAACCGATCCACGCCGCCGCGTAGAGCACGGCGGGGATGAGACCGGACGTCGCGATCGGGTTCGCGTTGCGCACGATGGTCGCGACGGACTGGCGTCGGTCGTGGTCGGAGGACTCCTCGGCCCCGAGACCGTGGGCGACGAGGTGCGACAGCACGTGCGCGAGGTACGTCAGGACCGCCGTCGCGAGCACCGTGAGGACCGCGGCGCCGTGGTGGATCTGGTCGGGGTCCACCGCGATGGCCACGGCGAGGACCGTGATGTTCCCGTAGATGTACGACGACATCCGGTCGCGCACCTGGTCGAGTGGGAAGGTCGCCGGGTCCGGCCGGCCGCCACGCCGACCGCGCGGCCGGTCCGGCAGAGGTCGTGAGCGAGGCATCCACCCATCTTGGCCCTGACCGGCGCGGCCCAGCCGACAGGACACCGAGTGCGATGCCAAGCTGGGTGCGCCGGCGCACCGCTGCGGCGGACAGACTGGAGGCGCGACCCATGTCCCACAGACCCCTCGCCCTGGTGACCGGTGTCGGTCGACGAGCCGGGATCGGCGCGGCGCTCGCGCTGCGGTTGGCGACCGACGGCTGGGACCTGGCCATCTCGTGGTGGGGCCCGTACGACGCCCGCGTGCACGGTGCCGCCGATCTGGAAGGCGTCGACGCCGTCGTCGCCGAGTGCGAGCACGCGGGTGCACGCGTGACGCGCCTCCCGGTCGACCTCGCCGACCCGGAGCAGGCGGCCGCGCTCGTGGGTCGCGCCGAGACCGAGGCGGGCGCCCCGGTGACGGCCGTCGTGCTGTCGCACTGCGAATCGGTGGACTCCGACTTCACCACCACCACGCTCGAGTCGTTCGACCGGCACATGGCGGTGAACGTCCGCGCACCGTTCCTCATCGTGCAGGTCTACGCGGAGCGACTCCGGGCCGGAGCACCCGCCCCCGAGGACCGCCGTCGGGTCATCGCCCTGACGAGCGACCACGTCGCGTTCAACCTGCCGTACGGCACGAGCAAGGGCGCACTCGACCGGCTGATCGTCGGGGCGGCGCAGGAGCTCGCCGACGTCCACGTCAGCGCGAACCTGGTCAACCCGGGGCCGAACGACACCGGGTGGATGACCGAGGAGATCCGGCAGTCGGCGATCGCGCAGACCCCGGGCGGGCGTCCCTCGATGCCGAGTGACACCGCGGCGCTCGTCGGGTTCCTCTGCGGGCCGGACGGCGGCTGGGTGAACGGGCAGCTGCTCAAGTCGGACGGCGGGTTCAGCGCGAAGTAGCTGCAGCCGTCCACGTGTGCCGTCGTCGTGTTGCGACGGCGCGCGCTCGGCGACCGGGGGTGGGGGCGCGGACTCGGAACGACTTCGCCGATGTCGTACGACGATCGCCGTGTCGTACCCGCTCGCGGACAACCGTTGCGCGCGCCGGCGTGCGTCATGACCGACGTCGTACGACATCGGCGGTGTCGCTTACCCGCACGCTGGCGCTGCGACCATTTGGTTGACGCGTCAACCATTTCGGCGCACACTGAGGACATGCACACGCAGGACCTCCTCGCCGCCGACACCGGGATGGGCGCGGTCACGCTCCGGGTCGCGAACCTCGACCGGATGATCGGGTACTACCGCGAGGGCGTCGGCCTCTCCCTGCTCTCCGACGAGGGCGGGACCGCCGTGCTCGGACGAGGCACCACTCCGATCGTCATCCTCGAGCACGCGCCGTCGATGCAGCACGCCGCTCCGCACGAGGCCGGCCTGTTCCACACCGCGATCCTGTTCGACACGAAGGCCGACCTCGCCGCCGCCCTGTACTCCGTCGCGACGAAGTACCCGCAGACGTTCACCGGCAGCGCCGACCACCTCGTCAGCAACGCGTTCTACTTCACCGACCCCGAGGGCAACGGCGTCGAGCTGTACTGGGACCGCGACCGCACCGAGTGGTCGTGGACGCACGGCATGGTCGACATGGCCACGATCTTCGTCGACCCGAACGAGTTCCTGCGGGAGAACCTGACGGAGGACGCCCTCTCCGGCGCATCCGCGCGGCCGGGCCGGGTCGGCCACGTGCACCTCTCCGTCGGCGACGTCGCAACCGCGAAGGCGTTCTACGTCGACCAGCTCGGCTTCGCCACCACCGCGGGGTGGGGCGAGGCGCTGTTCGTCAGCGCCGGCGGGTACCACCACCACATGGCGATGAACACGTGGAACTCCCGCGGGGCCGGTCGCCGGCAGCTCGCCCTCGGACTCGGACTCGTGCGCATCGAGGTCCCGGCCGCGGACGACCTCGGCGCCCTCGTCGCGCGCATGCACGACACCGGGGTGCAGACCGCCGACGACGGCCGGACCGTGGCGTTCGAGGACCCGTGGGCGAACCGCATCGAGGTCACGGCGCCGGGTCGCGGCTGACGCGCGGGCGCGGCCGCGGCCGCGGCCGTGTGCCCGCGAAAGCGACAAGACGCCGCCGGACGCTCGGTTCGCCCTCGCCAAAGCGACAGAAGGCCGCGGACGTTCGGCGGCGAACTGTCGCTTCCGTGTTCTCGGACGGCGGCGTCCGGCAGGATGGACCCGTGACTGAAGACATCCGGTGGGAAGTCGTCGAGGAGAGCACGCTGTCGCTCCCCGACCACGAGGCGATCGCAGCGCTCCTGGGGCAGGCGTTCCCCGACTGGTCGCACTGGTACGTGGGCGGCCGGAGCTGGTCCGGGATGCAACCCGAGCGTCGGGTGCTCGCGCACGACGCCGACGGGGTCGTCCTCGCCCACGTCGGCATCCGACGCATGTTCGTCACCGTGGGCGGCCGGGACGTCCTGGTCGGCGACACGGGCCTGGTCGCGGTGTCCCCGCGACTGCAGGGAACCGGCGTCGGCCGCGAGCTCATGACCCGTACGCACGCGGTCCTCGACGGACTCCAGGTGCCGTACGGGTTCCTGGGCGCCGGCGAGAACCGGATCCCGTTCTACGCACACCTCGGCTGGCACGAGCTCGACGACGTCGTCGGCACGTTCTCGGCGTTCACGGCCGAGGGTGCGGGCGTCAGCAACACGGAGCAGGGCGGCTGGATGGTCCGGCCGGTGGCCGAAGCGCTGGAGGACTGGCCGACCGGACCGATCTGGCTGAACGGCCAGCAGGTCTAGAACTCGACCGGACGACGGACGGGAGGCACGGT
>NZ_MJGN01000034.1:13650-57232 GCF_001865065.1 Curtobacterium sp. MCBA15_008
GCCTCCCGTCCGTCAGGTGGTGGACCGGGGCTTACGCCTCGACGGCGACCTTCTCGGGGTCCTCGTTGGACCCCGGGGCGCTCGGTGAGACCGCGGCGCGCACGCGCGCGCCGAGCTCGGCATCGACGTTGGTCCAGTAGGCGAACACGCGCTCGCGCAGGTCGTCGCGCGTCACCTTCGAGACGTGCCCGGCGATGTTGCCGACCAGGCGCTCACGGGCGGCGTCGTCGAGGACCTCGCGGACGAGCGTGCCGGCCTGGCCGAAGTCGTCGTCCTCGGGGTGGAGCGTCGCGGCGGAGCGCTGCAGTGCACCGTCGGACTCCCAGCCCGGGGCGTCGTCGGTCGCGTTCGGGTCGGCGTGCGCGCCACCGAGCGAGTTCGGCGCGTACACGGGGACCTCGGACTTCTGGAAGTCGAAGCGCATGGCGCCGTCCTTCGAGTACGAGTGCACCTCGTTCTTCGGGGCGTTGACCGGCAGCTGCGCGTGGTTCGTGCCGACGCGGTAGCGGTGGGCGTCCGCGTAGCTGAAGATGCGCGCGAGGAGCATCTTGTCCGGGCTCGCCGCGATGCCGGGCACGAAGTTCGAGGGGGCGAAGGTCGCCTGCTCGATCTGCGCGAAGTAGTTCTCCGGGTTGCGGTTCAGCTCCATCGTGCCGACCTCGATGAGCGGGTAGTCGCCCTTCGGCCACACCTTCGTCAGGTCGAACGGGTTGAAGCGGTAGCTGGCGGCGTCCTCGTAGGGCATGACCTGCACCTTGAGGGTCCAGCGCGGGTTGTCGCCACGCTCGATCGCGGCGTGCAGGTCGCGGATGTGGAAGTCCGCGTCCTCGCCGGCGATGCGGTCGGCGTCCTCCTGCGTCAGGGTCTTGTGGCCCTGCTGGGTCTGGAAGTGGTACTTCACCCAGAAGCGCTCGCCCTCGGCGTTGATCCACTGGTAGGTGTGCGAGCCGAAGCCGTCCATCTCGCGCCAGCTGGCCGGCAGGCCGCGGTCACCCATCAGCCACGTGACCTGGTGCGCCGACTCGGGCGACAGGGTCCAGAAGTCCCACTGCATGTCGTGGTCGCGCAGGTGCGAGCCCGGCAGGCGCTTCTGCGAGCGGATGAAGTCCGGGAACTTGATGCCGTCGCGGATGAAGAAGACGGGGGTGTTGTTGCCGACGAGGTCGTAGTTGCCCTCTTCGGTGTAGAACTTCAGCGCGAAGCCACGGGGGTCGCGCCAGGTGTCCGGGGAGCCCTGCTCACCGGCGACGGACGAGAAACGCGCGAGCATCTCGGTCTGCTTGCCCGGCTGCAGGAACGCGGCACGGGTGAAGCGGCTGATGTCCTGCGTGACGGTGAAGGTACCGAAGGCGCCGCCGCCCTTGGCGTGCACGACGCGCTCCGGGACACGCTCGCGGTTGAACTGCGCGAGCTTCTCGACCAGGTAGTGGTCGTGGAGGGCGATGGGGCCGTCGGCGCCGACACCCATGGAGTGCTGGTCGCTCGAGACGGGGGCGCCGGAGTTGGTCGTCGTGGTGGGGGTGCCGGCCGGCTGGCCGGTCGTCGTGTTCTGGTCGGACACGGTTCCTCCTCAGGTGGAACGGTTGGTTCGGTCAGGGTGCTCGGGTTGTCTGTGGGGCCGGTCCGCGTCCGACGCGCTCGTCGCCGCGGGGCTGGCTACGCCGTGACGGGCTCGGCGTCGTCGCGTTCCGCCGCTGCGCACCGCTCGCAGATCCCCCAGTAGGTGACCTCGGCGGTGGTGACGGCGAAGCCGTGCGTCTCGGACGGCGTCAGGCACGGCGAGTGACCCACCGCGCAGTCGACGTCCTCGATCGTGCCGCACATCGTGCACACGATGTGGTGGTGGTTGTCGCCGGTGCGCCGTTCGTAGCGCGCGGGGCTGCCGGCCGGCTCGATCCGGCGGACCAGCCCGACGCCGGTGAGCGCCGCGAGGACGCCGTACACCGCCTGGTGGCTGGTCGTCGGGAGCTCGGCGGCCAGGGCCGTCACGATGTCGTCGGCCGTGGCGTGCGGCATCGTCTCGGTCGCGCGGAGGACGGCGAGCCGCGGGGTCGTCACCCGGAGTCCGGCGGTGCGGAGCAGGTCGGCATCGACATCCATGAGGACCCCTTCTTTTGCAGCGATCAAGACAACAGCCACTGTACACGCTCCCGGAGGCGGTTCGGATCTGAACCGGTTCTCACCACCCGGAGCCCGGCGCAGACCCTCGGGACCGCGCTCCGGGCGGAGGATCGTCATCGGCCGCACGATCCGCAGGAGGCACCCCACGCCGTCGACACCCGAGTTCTGGAGCTCCTGGCACGCCGATCCGCTGGCTGCCGTCCTCATCGCCGTCGCCGCGGTGGCCTACGGCTGGTGGGTCGTCGGCGCGGCGCGGCGGGGGACGCCGTGGCCGTGGTGGCGGAGCCTGGCGTTCCTCGCGGCGCTCGTCCTGTTCGGGATCCTGCAGTTCGGCATCGTCGGCCTGTACGACCGCGAGCTGCGCTGGGCGTTCGTGCTGCGGCTGGCCCTGCTCTTCTTCGCGGTCCCCACCTTCGCCGAGCTGGCCGCGCCCGTCTCGTTGCTCCGGACTGGAGGCCCCGCTCGCCTCGCGCAGGCCGCCACCGCGGTCCTCCGGTCACGTCCGGCGCGGTTCCTCGGCAACGCGATCGTCTCGCCACTCATCGCCCTCGCGTTGTTCTGCGTCCTGCTCACCCCGCTCGCGGCCACCATCCGCGAGTCCGCCGGGTGGGCGACGGCGATCACGGTGCTGGTGCCCATGCTGGGCTTCGGGCTGCTCACACCCCTGTCCGAGCCGGGGATCCTGCGCTCGTCGACCTTCGTCACCGTCGAGTTCCTGCTCGCGTTCGTCGAGCTGCTGGCCGACGCGGTCCCGGGCATCGTCCTGCGGATCACGAACCACGTGATGGACCACTCGGTCGTGCAGGCGGTCGGGCAGTCCTGGTTCCCGTCGCCGCTGCGCGACCAGCACCTCGCCGGCGACCTGCTCTGGTTCATCGCCGAGGTCGCCGACGTCCCCGTGCTCATCGCGCTGTTCGTACGGTGGCAGCGGAGCGACCGCCGGGAGGCCCGCAGCGTCGACGCCCTCAGCGACGAGGAGATGGAGGCGCTGACGCGGGCGCACCTCGAGCGGCGCGGCTGAGGGGGCGGGCGGAGGGGCGGGCGGGCGCGCGCGTGCGGCGGCAGGCCCCGCTGGCGCGGCTGAGCGTGCGGCGGCGGCGACGTGCGTCGAAACATCACACGCATCTGCCGACAAAGCACGCGTCGATCAACGGGTGCGGTGTCGGAACATGCGTGTACATGTTTCGATAGGGCCCGACCCTGGCCCCGACCCGACCCCGACACCGACGCCGACCCCGCGGGCGCGCACACGAACGGGCCCCGAGCCGCTCGTGTGAGCAGCCCGGGGCCCGTTCAGCGACGACGCTACCTAGGCGTCGGCGTGCTTGCCGTGGTGGTCGATCGACGCGAGTTCGTCCTCGGGCGTCGACGGAGCGGCAGCCGCAGCGTGCACGCCGTGCCCGACCTTCGGCGAGCCCTCGGCATCGGCGTCGGCGTCCGGCTGCGTCGCGACCGACCCGGTCTGCTGCCAGGCGACGGTCTGCTTCGGCTTCGCCAGGAACAGTGCGGCGACGATCGCGATGACGAGCACCACGGCCGGCAGCACGAGCGCCTGGCCCATCGCGGTGGCGAACGGCTGGAGCAGGAACTGCGGCAGACCGCCGACCTGCTGCTCCGCACCGCCGGCCGAGACCCCGCCGGACTGCGCCGGGAAGTTCGCCGTGATGCGCGCCTCGATCAGCGCCGCGATGCCCGCCGAGCCGAGCACGGCACCGATCTGCCGCGTGGTGTTGTAGACGCCCGAGCCGGCACCGGCCAGGCGCGGCGAGAGGTTCCGCGTCGCCGAGACGGACAGCGGGCCCCACATGCAGGCGTTGGCGAGGCCGAGCAGCGCGCTCGGCAGGAGCACCCAGCCCCAGTCGGCGCCGGACGCGAGGAGCGCACCGAACCAGAACAGGCCGGCCGAGAAGCAGGCGAGGCCGAACGACGCGACCCAGCGCGGGTTCCACACCGTGAGCTTCTTGCCGATGAACGGGGCGAGACCGGCGGAGATGACGGCCTGCGGCACGAGGAGCAGCGCAGCGCCGGTCGGCGAGAACTTCTCGACGTCCTGCGCCCAGAGCATGATCGGCAGCGCGAACGACGAGATGGCGACGCCGACCGCGGTGATCGCGATGTTCGCCAGCGTGAAGTTCCGGTCCTTGAACAGGCCGAGCGGCAGCAGCGGCTCGCCCTTCTGCACGCCCTGCCAGACGACGAACGCGGCGAGCACGACGATGCCGGCGATGATGAGCGACCAGACGCTGATCGGCCCGGTGATGGTGCCCCAGTCGTAGGTCTCGCCCTCTTGGATGCCGAAGACGAGCAGGAACAGACCGGCGGCGGAGAGCACGATGCCGAGGTAGTCGAACCGGTGGCCGTGGCGCTCGAACTTCGGCACGAAGCGCTGCGCGAGGATGAACGCGACGACGCCGACGGGGACGTTCACGATGAAGATCCACTCCCAGCCGAAGCCGTCGACGAGCAGGCCGCCGAGGATCGGGCCGACGAGGGACGCGACACCGGCGACGGCACCCCAGAGACCCATCGCCGCGCCACGGTTCTGCGGCGGGAACATCCGGGTGATCACGGACATCGTCTGCGGGGTCATCATGGCGGCGCCGAGGCCCTGCACGACGCGGGCGACGATGAGCATCTCGATCGAGCCGGACAGCCCGCACCAGAGGCTGGCGAGCGTGAACACGACGAGCCCGGTCTGGTAGAGCACCTTCGGGCCGAAGCGGTCACCGAGACGGCCGGTGATGAGGAGCGGCACGGCGTACGCGAGCAGGTACGCGCTGGTCACCCAGATGACGGCGTTGATGTCGGCGTCGAGCTTCTCGGCGATGGTGGGGGTCGCGACGGACACGATGGTCGAGTCGACGAGGATCATGAAGAAGCCGACGACGAGCGCCCACAGGGCGGGCCACGGCTTCTTCTCGGTCGTCCGCGGAGGCGTGACGGTGGTCATCGAGTGGTTTCCTTGCTGTTCGGTTCGGTGTCGGTGGCGAGCGCCGGTCCGTCCCAGGGGACGTCCCCACGCTCGATGCGCTCCGCGGTCGCGGTGAGCCACTCGAGTTGCGCGGTGAGCATGGCACGGACGTACGACACGTCCAGCCAGTAGCGGGTCGCCAACCCCTTGGCCTGGAGGCCCGTGGCCGCTTCCGTGAACCCGGCCAGTCGGGCGCGGATCGCGTCGGCTCGGGCCCGGAGCGCGGTGACCGCGTCGTGGTCGCTCAGGTTGTCGACGTGGGAGAGCGCCAGGTGGAACTCGGGGTACTCGTCGGCCGGTTCGGCGACCATGCGCCGCAGTCCGGACTCCAGGGCGGCCCGCCCGTGGTCGGTGATCGCGTACGTGGTGCGCTCGGGACGGTTGCCCGCGCGCTCGGTCCCGAGCGGTTCGGCGTACCCGAGGTCGACGAGTCGTCCGATCTGGTGGTAGAGCGTGCCCGGTCGGACCTTGACGTTCTCGTCCTCCCGGCGCTGGAGCATGAGCTGGAACATCTCGTAGGGGTGCATCGGCGCCTCGTTGAGGAGCCCGAGCGCGGCGAACGCAAGCGGCGTGAGTGACGCCATCCGTGCCTCCAGTCCGGTGTTCCAACGTGACTATTCGACTTCGAATATACGCCTTCGATCACTTCTCCACAAGCGTGCGGGCGCGACGCGCCCGCCACGTAGACTGGTCCGGTCCCACCCACCCCCCAAGTGCTGGAGTGAACACGTGCCAACGATCGTCGTCGAGGTCATGCCGAAGGCCGAGATCCTCGACCCCCAGGGCAAGGCGGTGGGCAACGCCCTCGCCCGCCTCGGCAAGGCCGACCTGACCAACGTCCGCATCGGCAAGCGCTTCGAGGTGTCGGTCGACGGCCCGGTCGACGACGCCAAGCTCGCCGAGGTCCGCGAGATCGCGGCCGACGTCTTCTCCAACGCGGTCATCGAGGACGTCGTGTCCGTGACCGTCGAGGGTCAGTGACCCGGATGCGCATCGGCGTCATCACCTTCCCCGGCTCCCTCGACGACCGCGACGCCCAGCGCGCCGTCCGGCTCGCCGGCGCCGACCCGGTCGCCCTCTGGCACGGTGACCACGACCTGCAGGGCGTCGACGCCATCGTGCTCCCGGGCGGGTTCTCCTACGGCGACTACCTCCGCGCCGGCGCGATCGCCGCGAAGGCCCCGATCATGGCCGAGGTCATCGACGCCGCGGGCAAGGGCATGCCCGTGCTCGGCATCTGCAACGGCTTCCAGATGCTCGCCGAGGCACGACTCGTGCCCGGCGCGCACACCCGCAACGCGCACCAGCAGTTCATCCGGCGCGACCAGAAGCTCCGCGTCGAGACGACCGGCACCGCGTGGACCTCGGGCTTCACCGCCCAGCAGGAGATCACGATCCCGCTCAAGAACGCCGACGGCCGCTTCGTGGCGGACGCCGACGAGATCAAGCGCATCGAGGACAACGGCCAGGTCGTGTTCCGCTACGTCGGCGTGAACCCGAACGGCTCGATCGACGACATCGCCGGCGTCTCGAACGAGCGCGGCAACGTCGTCGGCCTGATGCCGCACCCCGAGCACGCGACGGAACCCGGGTTCGGCCCGGACACCCCCGCGGCGATGGCCTCCGGCACGGACGGCCTCACCTTCTTCACCTCCGTGATCGAGTCGACGCTCGTCAAGTGACGACGACTCCAGTGACAGGGAACAACGACACCGTGACCACTTTCGTGCGCCCGAAGCCCGACACCGTGCAGGACGCGGCGGCCACCCCCGACAAGGACCAGCCGTACGAGGCCCTCGGGCTGAAGGCCGACGAGTACGCGAAGATCCGCGAGATCCTCGGCCGCCGCCCCACCTCGGGCGAGCTGGCGATGTACTCGGTGATGTGGTCCGAGCACTGCTCGTACAAGTCGTCGAAGAACTACCTCCGGCAGTTCGGCAAGAAGGTCACGCCGGAGATGACCAAGAACCTCATGGTGGGCATGGGCGAGAACGCCGGTGTCATCGACGTCGGCAACGGCTGGGCGGTCACCTTCAAGGTCGAGTCGCACAACCACCCGTCGTACGTCGAGCCGTACCAGGGCGCCGCGACCGGTGTCGGCGGCATCGTCCGCGACATCATCTCGATGGGCGCACGCCCCGTCGCCGTGATGGACCAGCTCCGCTTCGGCGCGATCGACCACGAGGACACGGCGCGCGTCGTGCACGGCGTCGTCGGCGGCATCTCGTTCTACGGCAACTGCCTCGGCCTGCCGAACATCGGTGGCGAGACCTACTTCGACTCGGTCTACCAGGGCAACCCGCTGGTGAACGCCCTCGCGGTCGGCGTCCTCCGCCACGAGGACCTGCACCTGGCCAACGCCTCGGGTGCCGGCAACAAGGTCGTGCTCTTCGGCGCCCGCACGGGTGGCGACGGCATCGGCGGCGCCTCGATCCTGGCGTCCGACACCTTCACCGAGGGCGGCCCAACCAAGCGCCCCGCAGTGCAGGTCGGCGACCCGTTCGCCGAGAAGGTCCTCATCGAGTGCTGCCTCGAGCTGTTCCAGAAGGAACTCGTCGAGGGCATCCAGGACCTCGGAGCCGCCGGGATCTCGTGCGCCACGTCCGAGCTCGCCTCCAACGGCGACGGCGGCATGCACATCTCGCTCGACGACGTCCTGCTCCGCGACCCCACGCTCACCGCGGAAGAGATCCTCATGTCGGAGAGCCAGGAGCGCATGATGGCGGTCGTCCGCCCCGACAAGCTCGATGAGTTCCTCGCGGTCGTGGACAAGTGGGAGGTCGAGACCAGCGTCCTCGGCGAGGTCACCGGCACCGGCCGCCTCGTCATCGACTGGCAGGGCCAGGAGATCGTGAACGTCGACCCGCGCACGGTCGCCGTCGACGGCCCCGTCTACGACCGCCCGGTCGCCTACCCGACGTGGATCGACGCCCTGCAGGCAGACGGCGCGGAGTCGCTCGAGCGGCCCGAGACCGGGCCGGCGCTGAAGGCGCAGTTCCTGCAGCTCCTCGGCTCGCCGAACCTGGCGTCGAAGAACTGGGTGACGAACCAGTACGACACCTACGTGCTCGGCAACACCGCGCTCTCCTTCCCCGACGACGGCGGCATGATCCGCGTCGACGAGGAAACGGGGCTCGGTGTCACCATCGCGACCGACGCGAACGGCCGCTACTGCCAGCTCGACCCGAAGCAGGGCGCGCGCCTGGCCCTCGCCGAGGCGTACCGCAACGTCGCCGTCACCGGTGCCGTCCCCGCGGCCGTCACCGACTGCCTGAACTTCGGCTCGCCGGAGAACCCCGAGGTCATGTGGCAGTTCGCCCAGGCCGTCGAGGGTCTCGCGGACGGCTGCATGGAACTCGGGATCCCGGTCACCGGCGGCAACGTGTCGTTCTACAACCAGACCGGCTCGACGCCGATCCACCCGACCCCCGTCGTCGGTGTGCTCGGGGTCATCGAGGACGTCGCACTCCGCGTGCCGTCCGGCTGGCAGGACGACGGCCACAACATCTACCTGCTCGGCACCACGTCGCTCGAGCTCGACGGCTCGGCCTGGGCCGGCACCGTGCACGACCACCTCGGTGGTCGCCCGCCGGCGGTCGACCTCGAGCGCGAGAAGGCCCTCGGGGACCTCCTGCACGCCGCGGCGACGGAGCAGCTCCTGACGAGTGCGCACGACCTGGCGGACGGCGGCCTCGGCCAGGCCCTCGCCGAGTCGGTGCTCCGGTTCGGGCTCGGCGCCCGCGTGGTCCTCGACGAGCTCGAGTCCCGCGACGGTGTGGACACCGCGACCGCGCTGTTCTCCGAGTCGACCGGTCGCGTCATCGTGACGGTCCGGCGCGAGGACGACGTCCGGTTCCAGGGCCTCTGCGCCGGCCGCGGCTTCCCGGTGCTCCGGATCGGCGTGACCGACGCGGCGTCCGGATCGCTCGAGGTCCAGGGTGCGTTCGAGGCGACGCTCGACGAGCTCCGCGGCACCCACGACGCGACCCTGCCGAGCCGCTTCGGTGACGTCATCGTCTCCGACGTGACCGAGGGCTACGTCGGCCGGGGTCCGCTCGACTCCGACGGCGCGTTCTCGCCCCGCTCGGACGCCTGAGTCCGGCCGCCGACAGGATGCCGATCGTCACCCTGCCCTTCGCGGAGCTCGTCGACCGGTTCGGCCCCGTGCCGGACGGCGTCGAGCTGGACGTGTGGGACGTCGAGGAGCCGTACACGCGCCCCGACGACGTCGCCATCGCGTTCCTGCCGTTCTACTTCGGTGGACGGCACCGCTGGCAGTACGTCCACGACCTGCCGAACCTGCAGCTCCTGCAGCTGCCGAGCGCCGGGTACGAGCACGCCGTCCCGTACGTCCCCGGACACGCGCAGCTCGCGAACGGGCGCGGCATCCACGACGACGAGACCGCCGAGCTCGCGGTCGGGCTCGCGCTGACCTCGCTCCGTGAGCTCGGTGCGTTCCAGGCCGACCGTGCGAACGGCGTCTGGGACGTCCGCACCACGCGGTCCCTGGCCGACCGCCGGGTCACGGTCGTCGGCTACGGCGCCATCGGCTCCGCCATCGCCACACGGTTCGAGGCGTTCCGCACCGACGTGACCGTGGTGGCCCGCACCGCTCGTGAGCAGGACGGTCGGCACGTTCGTGCGTTCGGCGATCTGCCGGCGCTGGCGGCGGACACGGACGTGCTCGTCCTCATCACGCCGCTGACCGACGAGACCGAGCGACTCGTCGACGCCGATCTCCTCGCGGCCCTGCCCGACGGCGCCCTCGTGGTGAACGTCGCCCGTGGCAAGGTCGTCGACACCGACGCGCTCGTGGCCGAGCTGCAGTCGGGGCGGTTGTCGGCAGCGCTCGACGTCACCGACCCGGAGCCCCTCCCGGCCGGGCACCCGCTGTGGACCACGCCGAACACCGTCCTCACGCCCCACGTCGGCGGCAACACGGACCTCAGCGTGCCGCGGTCGATCGAGCTCATGCGTCGGCAGGTGGCAGCGCTGGCCGACGGCCGTCCGTTCGAGAACGTCATCCAGTCCTGACGCGCACGGTCACCGCTCACTGAGCGGGGTGGTCGCGACCACCGACGGACTGGAGGCGCGGTGCCGGCTGGCACCGCGCCTCCAGTCCGTCACGGGGTGCGGACCGCCGGCCGAGTCGTCAGAGCGGGACGATGCAGGTCGGCGTGCCGACCGGGATCTGCGCGACGGCGTCACCGGGGACGCCGTCGTCGCCGACGGGCAGCACGGCGACGGCGTCGGACATCTGGTTCGCGACGAGCACGAAGCCGGGAACGCGGGCGAAGTGCCGGGGCCACACGCCCCCGGAGGACGCCGAGCCGACCAGGGTGAGTCCGCCCTCGGCGGCGTCGAGCACGACGATCAGGTCTCGCCCGCGCACGGCGACGGACACCAGGCCGCGGTCGTCGACCTCGATGTGGCTGAGCAACGACTCGCCCACCGCGCCGTCGAAGGTCGGAGTCGAGGCGATCGTCACGAGCGACCCGGACTCGTCACGGCGCAGGCGGTGCACGTGCCCGTCGAGCTCGCCGGCGACGATGAGGTCGCCGTCGTACCAGGCCATGTGTCGCGGGCCGGCGCCGGGTGCCACGTGGTGCACACGGACCGGTTCGATCGAGGGGGCGTCGGTGATCCGGTACTCGTGCAGCGCGTCCCCGCCGAGGTCGGCGACGAGCACGGTCCCGTCGGGCGTCGCGACGGACTGGTGGGCGTGCGGGCCCTCCTGCCGGTCCTCGACCGGGCCGGTCACGTCCGGGAGGAGCTCGGTGACGACCGGAGCGCCGTCGGGCAGCGACACCGCGGTGACGGTGCCGGAGACGTAGTTCGTCACGACGAGGGTGCCGGACGGGTCGAGCCGGACGTGGCAGGGGGCGTCGCCACCCGCAGGTGCGTCCCAGAGGTGCTCGAGTTCGAGGTCGTCACGACGGAAGGCGGAGACGCTGCCGTCGGCCTTCTCGGAGACCGCGTAGACCCGGTCGCCGGAGACGGCGAGGAACGAGGGGTCGTCGATGACCGCGACGGTGCGGACGTCCGGGGCCTCGGGATCGCCAGCAGCGACGATCGAGATGCCCGTCGCGGTGCCGCCGCCGGTCGCCGTGTACGAGCCGACCAGCAGGGCGGGGAGCATCGTGCTCACGCGTCGCCGCCGGCGATCTGCTCGTGGTGGTGGATGACCTCGGCGACGATGAAGTTGAGGAACTTCTCGGCGAAGGCGGGGTCGAGGTGCGACTCGGCCGCGAGCGACCGGAGCCGTGCGACCTGGATCTGCTCCCGACCCGGGTCGGCGGCGGGCATCCCCGCGGTGGCCTTGAGGTAGCCGACGCGCTGCGTGTACTTGAAGCGCTCGGCCAGCATGTGGATCACGGCGGCGTCGATGTTGTCGATGCTCTGCCGGATGCTGCGGAGTTCGGCGACGGCGGCCTGGTCGTACTGGGGCGTGGTGACGTCGTCGCTCATGCCCCGAGCCTAACGGCCGAGGCTGGCCGACCGGTGTCGGTTACGCCGCTGCCCGGTCAGTGCCGAGAACCCGTGCTCGGCTCGGGAACTGCGACAATGGTCTCCATGTCGGTCCTGCTCGTCATCTCGGCCGTGTGCGCGGTCCTCGCCGGCCTCGTGCACGTGTTCATCTTCTTCCTGGAATCCGTCGCGTGGACGAGTCCACGGGCGCAGCGGATCTTCGGGATCTCCTCGCGGGCCGAGGCCGATGCGACCCGTGCGATGGCGTTCAACCAGGGCTTCTACAACCTGTTCCTGGCGATCGGGGCGATCCTCGGTGTCGTGCTCGCCGCGACCGGCAGTCCCGCGACGGGCTGGACCCTCGTCGTCTTCTCGACGGCGTGCATGCTCGGCGCCGCCGTCGTCCTGGCCGGCACCGGGCGGAAGTACCTCAACTCGGCCTTCAAGCAGGGATCGCTCCCGCTGATCGCGCTGCTCTTCGCGTTCCTCGCGTCGACCTTCGGGGGCTGACCCTCCGAGCGAGGACGGTTCCTTCCCATCACGCCCGCGGTGGAAAGCGGGAACGGGCGTACCCGGTCGAAAGGATCGACCGAGTACGCCCGTTCCGACCGAGTACGCCCGTTCCGACCAGGCGCCCCGCGTCAGCCGAGCTTCGACGCGAACTCGTCCGGCAGCTTCTGCAGCGCCCACTCGATCGCCGCGGTGGTCCCCATCGAGAACGCCGACGACACGTCCGGGTCGTCGAAGACGATGGAGTGGCCGGCCTCGACCGACGGCACCTTCTGGAACAGCGGGTCCGACTCGGCCTTCGACGCGTCGACGTAGATCGGCAGGATGAGCGTCAGGTCGGCGTCCAGCAGGTCGAGGTTCTCGTCCGACAGGTGCACCGAGAACGCCTTGCCGGCCTGCTCGTCGATGGCCTTCGGGATCATGAACCCGAGGTTCCGCATGAACGTCGAGCGACTGTCGGTCGAGGCGTACGCCCCGAAGCCGTCGGCCGTGTAGGCCCCGACGACCGCGGACTTGCCGTCGAACTCCGGGTGCGCCTTGCGTGCGGCCGCGTAGGCGTCGTCGAGGCCGGAGAGCAGCTTCTTGCCCTCGGACTCCTTGCCGAGCGCCTTCGCGATCATCGTGGTCTGCTGCTCGGTCGAGGCGAGGTAGTTCTCGCCGCCCTTCGGGATCGCCACGGTCGGCGCGATCGCGGACAGCTTCGCGTACCGGTCCTTGTCGCCCGAGGACTTCACGTCGAGGATCACGTCGGGCTTGAGCTTGAGGATGTCCTCGTAGCTCGGCTCGAGCGTCTGGATGATCTTCGGCGACTTCGTGTAGGCGTCCTTGAGCCAGGGGCCCACGCCGTCGCCACCGAACGCGAGCCAGTCGCTCGCACCCACGGGCTGCACGCCGAGCTCGAGCGCGGTCTCGGCGTCGCCCCAGCCGAGGGCGACGACCCGCTTCGGCTGCGCGTCGATCTTCGTTGTGCCGAGCGCGGTCGTGATCGACACCGGGAACTGGCCGTCAGCCGAGGACGTCGAGGCGTCGTCGGTGGAGGAACCGGAACCGGAGGCGCACCCGGCGAGGACGAGGGACGCTGCGACGACGGCGCCTGCTGCGGCGAGGACGCGTCGGAGACGGTGGGGAGTACGGATCACGAAGGGTAGCCTAACCTAAGCGAACGGATCCCCGCTCCTGGCTAGGCTGACTGACCGTGGAGTACCCCGATGCCGACCGCACCCGCCTCGCGGTGCTCGGCTCCCCCATCGCACACTCGCTCTCGCCGACGCTGCACGCAGCGGCCTACGACGTGCTCGGGGTGCCGTTCCGGTACGGGAGGCACGAGGTCGCGTCCGGCGGACTGGACGCGTTCGTCGCGGGGCTGGGTGGGGAATGGCGCGGCCTGAGCCTGACGATGCCGCTCAAGCGCGAGGTGCTGCCGCTCCTCGACCGGACGACCCCGCTCGTCGACGAACTCGGCGTCGCCAACACGATCGCGTTCCGGCAGTCCGGCGACCGGGTGCTCCGCTCCGGCGCGAACACCGACGTCGAGGGACTCGTCCGCCCCGTCGAGGCGCTGGGACACGTCCCGGGTGAGGCCACGATCCTCGGCGGTGGCGCAACCGCCGCGAGTGCACTGACCGCCGCCGTCCGGCTCGGCGCCGTGCTCGTCCGGGTCTTCGCCCGGGACACCTCGAGGACCGGAGCCCTGGTCGACCTGGCGGTCCGGCTCGGCGTCACGCTCGACGTCCTCCCGCTGACGGAACTGCCCGGCACCCGCCACGGCTTCGTCGTGTCGACGCTGCCTGGTGGTGCCGCTGACGACCTCGACCTCGCGCCGTCCGGCGACGATGCCGTGCTCTTCGACGTCGCCTACGAGCCGTGGCCGACCGCCGTCGCCTCGCGCTGGGCGGACGCCGGCGGACGCGTGCTGAACGGGCTCGACATGCTCACCGAGCAGGCGATCGGACAGATCCGGTTCTTCCTCACCGGCAACGACGACGAGCTCCTGCCCGGCGAGGCGGACGTCCGGAGGGCGATGCGCGCGGCCGTGGGCCTGCCTGAGGTCATCGGGGCCTGACACCGCGGCGCCGCGGCCCCCTCGGCACCGCGCGCCGATCAGCGCCGGGAGCGCGCCTCGGCATCGAGCAGCGCGAGCGAGACGTCCCAGAGCCGGTCCGCGTCGTCCTCGTCGAGCGCCCACGGCAGCACGCCGTGCAGCCCGTCGACGATCCGGTCCGTGACGGCCGCCTCGTGGCAGTCCTCGAAGTAGCGGCCGGTGACCCCGGCGAGCTCGGGTGCCGTGGCCAGGAGGACCGAGGTCGCCGCACCCTGCTCGGGCGTCTTCACGGCGTCGGCCGCCGAGAGCTTCGTCGCCGCCAGCACCGCCGGGTCCCAGTGCTTCTGCAGTCCGGTCCAGATGCCCCCGGGCATGCAGGCGTTCGCGGTGACCCCGACGTCGGCCCACCGCTCCCCCACCGCCACGGCGAACAGGACGTTCGCCGTCTTCGACTGTGCGTAGGCAGCGCCGGGCTCGTAGCGACGACGGCGGAAGAACAGGTCGTCGAACACGACGGGCGACCCACCGTGCCCGCTCGACGACACCGAGACGATGCGAGCCGAACCCGAGGCCGCGAGCGGGTCGTGCAGACCGAGCGCGAGGGCGAAGTGCCCGAGGTGGTTCGTGGCGAACTGCGACTCCCACCCCGCCGCCGTGTACGCCTCCGGAGCGTCCATCACCCCGGCGTTGGCCACCAGGACGTCGAGCGGCCCGGACCACCGCGCCGTGAAGTCTTCGACGGACGCGGGCTGGTCGAGGTGCAGCTCGGAGACCACCGGGTGCTGCCCACCGGTCGTGCGGGCGATGTCCGCAGCCACCCGTTCCCCGGCCGCGGTGTCCCGGACGGCGAGGGTCACCGTCGCGCCGGCACCGGCGAGCGCCCGCGCCGTCTCGACCCCGATGCCCGAGGACGCTCCGGTGACGATCGCCGTGCGGCCGGTCAGGTCCACCCCCTCGAGGACCTCGTCGGCGGTCGAGCGGGCGCCGAAGGCGGCGAGGTCACGGTCGGGCATGGTGCTCCTGTCGGGTACGGGACGCGGTCAGACGACCGTCCCGTCCACGTAGGACCAACGACCGTGCTCGCGGACGAACTCGCTCGTCTCCTCGAGTGTGCCCCGCTCGTCTGCGGAACGCCACCACGCGCGGAAGGCGACCGTCCCCCGGGAGTCGAACGGGCCTCCAGAACGCGTCGACAGGACGTCCAACCGTGTCCAGCGCTGCTGCGGGTCCAACTCGAGGGACGCGGGCCGCGTCCGCGGGTGCCACGTCAGCAGCAGGTACTCCGGCAGCCCGAGCGCGAACGCGCTGAACCGTGACCGCATGAGCCGCTCCGCGGTCGGGGCGTCGGCCCCGGCATGCAGGGGTCCGCAGCACTCGCCGTAGGGGTTCCCGCTCAGGCAGGGGCAGCGCGACTCGTCGGTGACCACGCCGGAACGCTAGTCGACGATGGACAGGGCGACGGTGATGTTCCCGCGGGTGGCGTTCGAGTAGGGGCAGATCTCGTGGGCGCGCTCCCCGAGGCGCTGTCGCTGCTCGGGCTGCGCGGACGGCGCGTAGACGTCGAGCTCGACCGCCAGGCCGAAGCCGCCCTGGCCGTTGCCGCCGATGCCGACCTCTGCCGACACCTCGGCGTCCGCGGTGTCCACCCCGAGCTCCTTGCCGGCGGCGTGCAGCGCGCCGAGGAAGCACGCGGCGTACCCGGCTGCGAAGAGCTGCTCGGGGTTCGTGCCCTCGCCGCTGCCGCCCATCTCCTTCGGCGGACGGGTGTCGAGGTCGAGGCGGTCGTCCTCGGTGCGCACGTGGCCGTGCCGCCCGCCGCCGGTGGCGTGGGCGGCTGCGGTGTAGACGATGTCGAGACTCATGGTCTGAGCGCACCGCCCCTTCCTGGGCGACTGCTGGACGCGCCTGCACTGTCGGCCCGGGACACCGCCGCCGGGGCCACCCGCCGGGCGTGTCCGGGCGGGTACGTCTTTCGCTCGCGCCCGTCGTTGCGGGAGCAGAAATCGTCGAGTCGCCGCGCCGCCCCCGACGATTCCTGCTCCCTCGACGGACGGCAGCCGTGCAATCACCGGGCCGACAGCGCCGCGCGCAGCCCGGGCGAGTAGAAGGAACCTCGTGTTCACGCTCGGCTGGCAGGTGTTCCGGGAGCGCCTCGGCGAGGTGGTCGACCCGGCGAGGATCCGTCGCGCCGTGTGGCTCGCGGTCGCCGTGGCGGTCCTGGTGCTCGTGGCGCTCATCGCCCTGCAGCTCGCCTTCCGCTGGGCGGGCGCAGGCCCCGTTCATGCGTGGGTGACGATCGGCCTGCTGAGCGTCGCCGCGGGCGCGGTCGCGTTCTCGTGCTGCCCGACGGATCGGCTTCCGGCCCCGATGAACACGATCAACGGTCGGCAGGTCCGCACCGACTGGCAGCTCAGCGTCCGGTGGTCGGTGCAGCCCTACCTCGGTCGCACGGCGCGCCCGATCGCCCCCGACGACCGAGCGGCTGTGCTGAACGACGTCCCCCTCCTGCAACGAGGGCTGATCCGACGGTTGTCACGGTGGGGTGTGCTGCTCGTCGGCCTCGCGCTGTTGGGCGCGGCCGCGCTGACCGCCGGGGGCACGCCCCCGTACGCCTTCCTCTGGACCTTCATCTACGTCTGGACCGTGCCGGACCTCGTGGTCCGCCTCGGCCGAGCCGAACGCGCCCGCCTGGCTGCCCTGGCGGCTGACGTTCCGGTACCGGGCTCCCCACGGGTTGAACGCCGCCGCGAGCCGAACGGGTCGAAGGTGCGCCTGCCCGACGAGTAGCACGAGTAGCGCGGGCACGCTCGCCCCTTCGTCGGAGGAGCAGGAATCGTCGAGTCGCCGAGCCGACCCCGACGATTTCTGCTCCCTCGACAGACGGCAGCGGCACCCGAGGCGCGGGCCCCGGGCGCCTGTCGGTGGGGACGGGCACACTGGGCGCATGTGTGGAAGGTTCGTCGTCTCCGACACCACGGCCGATCTGCTGCCGGAACTGATCGGTGAGCTCGCCGACCGGACCGAGCACGTCGACGAGGACACCGGCGTGGTCGGCACCGGCCTCGTGCCGAGCTGGAACGTCGCACCCACCGACCCCGTGTTCGCCGTCCGCCAGCGCCACGGCGAACGCGAACTCCCGCAGATCAGCTGGGGCTTCGTGCCGAGCTGGGCGAAGGACTTCCAGAAGCAGCGCCCGAAGCCGATCAACGCCCGCATCGAGACGGTGGCGACGAGCGGCATGTTCAAGCGGGCGTTCGCGACGAACCGGTGCATCATCCCGGCGCAGGGCTACTACGAGTGGGTCGTGCGCGAGGACGGCAAGGAACCCCACTTCGTCCACGAGCCCGGCGGCGCACTGGCGATGGCCGGCGTGGTGAGCGCTTGGCCGGACCCGACCAAGCCCGAGGACGACCCGGACAAGTGGCGGCTCTCGCTCGCGATCATCACCCGTGACGCCCACGTTGCCCCGGGCGAGGTGCACGACCGGATGCCGGCGTTCCTCACCCCGGACGGCTACGACGACTGGCTCGGCGGTGGGCTGGCGACGGACGACCTGCTGGCACTCCTCGACCACGAGTCCCTGACGGTCGCCGCCGGTCTCGAGCAGTACGAGGTCTCGCGCGCCGTCAACAGCGTCAAGAACGACGGCCCGCAGCTCATCGAGCGGGTCGCCTGACGGACTGGAGGCCCGGATCACGTAAGCAGGTCTGCTCACGCGATCCGGGCCTCCAGTCCGGTGCCGGCGTCTGGCCGGTCCGTCGGCTCACGCCGCGCGCATCACTCCGGGGAGGACGATGTGCAGCCGCTCGGCGAGGCGCTCCTGCGCCTCTTCCAGCGACCGAAAGTCCCCGACGTACTGCCCGAACGTGTCGGACACGAAGTAGTGGCTGCCCTGCCGGTCGACCGTGCCGCCGTAGTACCCGGCGTAGTTGGCGGCCCAGAGGCCGGCGTCGGGTCGGGACCAGGTGATCCGGGCGCGCGCGGGCTGAGCGGGAGCGACGACCTCCGCCTCGATCTCGGTGATCGCTTCGATCGTGGCGGTGTCCAGGGTCACCTCGGCCTGCTGGCGGTGGGCGACGGTCGTGCTCATGGTGCTGCTCCTGTCGTGCTGCGGTGCTGTCTGTCGTGCTGCGGTGCTGGTGGTGCTGATGCTGTGGGCCCTCGCTGGTCCGGGTGGCTCAGACGACAGGGCGGATGACGGACGGCAGCATCGTGTGGAGCTGGTCCGCGAGCTGCGCCTGTGCGAGCTCGAGCGACTCGAAGTCGCCGACGACGAGACCGAAGGTGTCCGACGCCACGTAGCGGCCGTCACGCTTGTCGATCGAGCCGCCGAAGTAGCCGCCGTAGTTGGCGATCCACTCGCCGTCCTCTTCCTGGGTCCAGGTGAGCTTCGCGCGGGTCGGGCGGGTGTGCGGCTCGGCCTGTGCCTCGAGGATCGCGATGGTGTCGACCGTGTCGGTGTCGAGCGTGACCTCGGCTCGGGTGTCGGGGGTGACGGTGCTGGTCATGGCGCTCTCCTTCTTCGCGATCCGGGGTACATCTGCTGACACCAGAACGCTACGAGAGAAGCCCCCTCGGACGCCAGCGAGGCCCGTTGATTCACGGTTTCCGTCAATGCGGTCCATGGATGAAGCCCGGGTTTCCGGGGCCGAACGTCACACTTCCGGGGTACAGCACCCGAATCGGGGTACTCGTTTCCCGTCCATTCCCAGCGACGGGGTCAGCGGTCGCGATCGAGGCCGAGCGCGCCGTCGCGCTGACGTTCCCGCTCCCGTTCCCGTTCGATCTCGTCCTCGACGGCGCGGGCGCTGAACCGGCGCTGGCCGACGACCGCGATCACGACCCCCACCACGAACAGGGCGGCCCCCAGCACGACACCCGTCACGAGGTGATCCCGCGGCCGGTCACCCTCCGCGGCCCCGAGGAGCAGGCCGAGCCCGGTGTACACGAGGGTGAACCCGATCGGGTAGAGCCACGGCTGCGGTCGCCACGGCGAGTCAGGGAGCCCCCACTCCAGGAACACGAGGACGAACCACGCGGCCGCGACCGCCGTGCTCACCGGGAACCACATCCCGAGCACGAGCAACCCCCCGATCGTGACCATCGCGCCGCCCATGACCCAGAGGTACCGCTCGATCCGCCCCCGCAACGTCATGCTCAGACCGTACCCACAGCGCGTCGATCCACGCCAGGCCTCATCCCGGCGAGCCTCGGACCGTCAGCGCACGGCGCGCAGCGCGTCCGCGATCACCGCGAGCGCCGCGTCGATCTCGTCCGCCACCCGCTCGTGCGTCGCGGCCGACCGTCGGTACGGGTCGTCGACGTCATCGTCTGTCGGGTCCGATGGCGGCGGGACCGTCCCCCGGAGACGAGCGACCCGGTCGACCAGTTCGGTCGCGGTCGAGACACCGTCGAGGTCGGACGGTTCGAGCGCGTCGAGCACCCGGGCGAACTGCTTGATCGTGAACGCCCGCTGCACCGCGCGGGGCGCGAGGGACACCACGGCCGCACGGTGCGAGCGCTCTGCGGTGAGCACCAGATCGGCCGAGGCGGCGACGCCTGCCGTGAGGTACCGCGAACGGTGCGCGGACGGATCACCCCCGAGCCGGATCGACTGCACGGCCGCCGGTCCGTCCATCGGCGCACCGTCCTGGGCGATGGTTCCGGCCGACTCGACCGTGAACGCCGAGGCGTCACGGCCGAGCCGCGCGGTGAGGACCTGCGCGCCGAGTGGCGAACGGCAGATGTTGCCGCTGCAGACGAACAGGACCCGCACGATCAGGAGGCGTCGAGCAGGTCGTGCCGCACCACGATGGCGTCACGGCCCGGGCCGACGCCGATCGCCGAGATCCGCGCGCCGGACATCGCCTCGACCGCCAGGACGTAGGACTGCGCGTTGGCGGGCAGGTCCTCGAAGGTGCGGGCACCGGTGATGTCCTCGGTCCAGCCCGGGAACTCCTCGTAGATCGGCTTCGCGTGGTGGAAGTCGGACTGGTTCACGGGGACCTCGTCCACGCGGACGCCGTCCACCTCGTACGCGACGCAGACGGGGATCGTCGAGAGGCCGGTGAGCACGTCCAGCTTCGTGAGCACGAAGTCCGTCACGCCGTTCACGCGCGCCGTGTAGCGGGCGATCGGCGCGTCGTACCAGCCGCAGCGACGCGGACGCCCCGTGGTCGTGCCGAACTCGAAGCCGTTCGCGCGGAGGAACTCGCCTGACTCGTCGAAGAGCTCGGTCGGGAACGGGCCGGCGCCGACGCGCGTCGTGTACGCCTTCACGATGCCGATGATGCGTTCGAGCTTGCCCGGGCCGATGCCCGAACCGGTCGCGGCACCGCCGGCGGTCGCCGACGACGACGTCACGAACGGGTACGTGCCGTGGTCGACGTCGAGCATGGTGGCCTGGCCGGCCTCGAACAGGACGGTCTCGCCGCGCTCGAGTGCGCGGTGGATCTCGAGTCCGGTGTCAGCGACCATCGGGCGCAGGCGGTCCGCGAAGGACAGCAGCGACTCGACCACTTCCTCCGGGTCGATCGCGCGTCGGTTGAAGACCTTCACGAGCAGGTGGTTCTTCTGGTCGAGGGCCGCTTCGACCTTCTGCCGCAGGATGTTCTCGTCGAAGATGTCCTGGATGCGGATGCCGACGCGGTTGATCTTGTCGGCGTAGGTCGGGCCGATGCCGCGACCGGTGGTGCCGATCTGGCGCTTGCCGAGGAAGCGCTCGGTCACCTTGTCGATCGTGCGGTGGTAGTGCGTGATGACGTGGGCGTTCGCCGACACGAGCAGCCTGGAGGTGTCGACGCCGCGGGCCTTGAGCGCGTCGAGCTCCTGGAAGAGGACCTCGATGTCGACGACGACACCGTTGCCGATGATCGGGGTGACGCCGGGGGTGAGGATGCCGGACGGCAGCAGGTGCAGGGCGTACTTCTCGCCACCGACGACGACCGTGTGTCCGGCGTTGTTGCCGCCGTTGAACTTCACGACGTAGTCGATGCGGCTGCCGAGGAGGTCGGTGGCCTTCCCCTTGCCCTCGTCGCCCCACTGGGCTCCGATGATGACTGCTGCGGGCATCTGGTTCTCCTCACGTTGGCGGAGGACCTCACGCGACCGTCGGGCCGGTGGTCCACCCGAGTCTATCGGCTGGTCACCTCGACGTCACCCGACACGTGCCCGAGACGGGACCGCAGCACGGACTGGAGGCGCGGTGCCAGCTGGCACCGCGCCTCCAGTCCGTAGGTGGTCGCGTCCCGAATCGCGCCACCTGGTCCGGATCAGCTCCGGAAGAAGTCCTGGTACGACGGGTCACCGACCGGCTGCGAGTGGCCCGGCTCGGCCAGGCGCTGTTCGATCATGGACTGGATGACGTCGGGCGGGGTGAGCCCACGGCGACGCCACTCCATCGGGTTGGCCCGGAGCTGCTTCAGGGTGCTCTGCGTCTGCATGCCGCAATCCTGGCACCGAGTAACTAGTTCGCCTAACTACATGTCCTCTTGACGCACTGGAGGCCCCGGCACGGAGTGCACCGGGGCCTCGAGTGTCAGCCGGACCGACTAGCGGCGGGAGACCTTCGCGGTCGGCTTCGACGTCGCCGAGCCGTCCTGGTACCCCTTCGCCTTCGCGGTGACCTGCACCTGCAGGCGGTGTCCGACGTCGGACGACCCCAGCGTGTAGGTCTGCTTCGTCGCACCGTCCACCACGGCACCGTCACGGAGCCACTGGAACGAGTACCGCACGCCGTTCGCGTCCCACGAGCCGTGGTGCGCGGTGAGCCGCTTGCCGACGACCGTCGAACCGCTCACCGTCACCGCACTGCCCTTGCGGAGCGTGACCGTCGGTGTCGCGACGGTGGCGGACACCGTCTCGGCCTGGTCGCCGACCGCGTTGCCGAGGTGCAGCAGCAGGACCTGGGCGTTCGCGACACCGGTGCCGCGGGTGACCCGGAGCGAACCGCTGTCGGCGAAGAGCACGCCGCTCGTCTGGCCCTGCGCGAACGTGAGCGCCGGAGCCGTCGGGTCGTACGTCGCCTCCGCCGTCTCGTCCACGACGTACGAGCCGCTCGTGGCCAGTGCCGGGGCGTACGCCGACTCGGTGAGGACCGAGTAGGTGAACGGCTTCGTGGCACCGATCGTCGAGGCCTGCACGGTGAGGACCTTGACCGCGCTGTCGAACGTGTTCACGTCCTGCCCGGGGGCTCCGCCGTTGAGCGGCTGCGCGTCGACGGTCTCACCGGTGGCGAGGTCGACCGTCGTGGCGAGCGTGGCGTCCACCGCGGCCGACTTCGCGTCGTACACCAGGTAGTCCGGCGTGCCGTCGCGGTCGGTGTCGATGAGCACCTCGACGTTGGTCACGGCGCCGGGGTTGGCGTCGGGACCGGCCGTCTGCACGCCGAACGCGAGCGTGTCGGAGGCCTTGTCGTAGTTCGCGCCGAAGGCACGGACGTCAGCCGCCTGCAGCGAGCGCTTCGCCGAACCTGCCGGGAAGGACTCCTGACCGTCCGTCCCACCGAGCACGAACGGTGCGACCGCCGCGTGGTAGCCGGTCGTCGCGTCGCCCTGGTCGACCGCGCGCCCGGTGAGCGCGAGGTCGGCCGTGCGCTTCGAGCCGTCGAAGGACACATTCCCACCGTGCACCGCGCTGACCGGCTTCGGGGCCACGTAGGCACCGAGGCGCAGCGGGTTGAGCGACTTGTCCGTGGGCGTGAAGGTCACGACTCCGGACGCCGCGGCGACGAACTCCCGCTGGTACCCCTGCTGCACGGATTCCTGGGTGGGGTCGATGACGCGACGGAGCTGCGTCGGGTCGGCGATCGAGAAGGTGAGCTTCACCGTCGCGGTGCCGTGCGGTCGCACGGTGACGCGCTTCGTGCTGAGCGCGAAGACCACGCCCGGCTGCGACACCTGCGGCTGGTAGGCCACGTCGTAGGTGTGCGGACGGCCGTCGGTGTTCTCGATCTGCAGGGTGCGGCTCTCGCTGGTCTTCGAGGCGACCTCGACGACACCGTACGAGGCGGTGACGAGCTGGTCGTTCTCGATGCTGCGGACCGTGGTGCCGGCGGTGACCGCCTGCAGGGCGTCGACGCGGCCGGTGCCCTGGCGGAGCAGGGTGGCGGTGCCGTCGCCCTGCTTGACGTCGTGCGTCGCCGTGTTCATGAGCGCGGCCTTCACCTGCGGTGCCGTCCACGTCGGGTGCGACTGGAAGGTCAGTGCGGCGATGCCCGCCACGTCCGGCGTCGCCATCGACGTGCCGCTCATCGACATGCGGCCGTCACCGGTGCCGTTGGCCGCGGAGATCACGTTGACCCCGGGGCCGGCGATGTCCGGCTTGACGATGTCGTCGAACGACCCGTGGACGCCCCGGCTGGTGAACGACGCGAGCGTGTTCACGGTCTCCGGGTCGGTGGCGAGCTCGAAGCCCTTGAGCTCGTCGGCGAACTCCACGTGCAGGGTCCCGGCCTGGGCTGCTGCCTGGAGGCTCGACACGCTGTCCTTGGTCAGCTCGGCTCCCGGGATGGTCGCGTTCCCCGCGATGCCCGAGTCGAACGTGTTGATCGTCCCGGCCAGGAGGACGCCGATGCCGCCGGCCGCCTGGACGTTGGTGAAGCGGACGCCGGAACCGCACTCGAGCTGGGCGTCGGTCCACTTGAGCCAGACGACCTTGCCCGCGATCTTCGCGGCCTCGTCGGCGCTGAACGCCGCGCAGCCGTCGATGTTGGTCGTCGGGACGACGACGTCGCCCTCGACGGGCAGGTCACCCGCGTAGTTCTGCGAGTACTGCGCGCGCCAGGTCTTCGCGACGTCCGCCGGTCCGGTCGCCTCGACGCCGTCGTACAGGGACTGGCCGGTGGCGCTCGCGGCGACCGTGAGGGCCCCCTCGGCGTTGCCCGGCGAACCGCCGATGTCGGTGAAGTCGTCGGCGTTGCCTGAGGCGATCACGGGCAGGACCCCGCGGGCGGTGAGGGCGTCGATCTTGGCGTTGTCGGGGTCGTCCGGCGCACCGTAGTCGGAGCCGAGCGAGAGGTTGAGGACGTTGATGTCCTTGCCCTCGGTGAGCGCCTGTCCGACCCAGTCGAGGGCCGCGCCGGTGAGGTCGGTCGAACCGCCGCCGTCACCGAAGACCTTCAGGGCGTAGAGGCCCGCCTCGGGCGCGGTGCCCGGACCGATCCACATGTCCTGGACCTGCTGCGTCGTCAGCTTCGTGTAGTCGCCGTCGTACGTCTGCTTGTCGGCGTCGAGGCCGTAGCCGGCGATGGTGCCCGACACGTGGGTGCCGTGGTCGCCGCCCTTGCCGTCGATCGGGTTCTCGTCCGGCGCCGGAGTGGGGTCGTAGGCGGGGTCGCTCGAGTCCGCGTTGTACGTGGGTCCGGCGAAGTCGTAGCCACCGAGGTACTTGCTCGCGTCGAACCAGCTGGCGTCCGGAGCACCGGTGCTCGCGAGCGCCGCGTCGTAGGCGGCCGTGGTGCCCGGGCCACCGAAGTCGGCCTGGGTGTAGTCGAGGCCGGTGTCGAGCACGGCGACGTTGACGCCCTTGCCCGTGCGGCCGGTCTGCTGCCACGCGTCGAGCGAGCGCGTGTAGAGGTCGCTCGCGGCGTTCTTCGGCGAGACGCCGTCGGCGCCCGGCTTCGCCAGGCTCGGGTCGACACCGGACGGGGCCTTGCCGGAGTCGGCGTTGACCGTCGGGTCAACGACCTTCTTCGGCGTGAGCGGGATCACGCTCTCGACGTCCGAGCGGCCGGCGATCTCGCGGAGGGCTGCGACGTCGGCGACGACGGCGACGCCCGGCACGGTGTACTCGGTCGAGTAGAGCTCGGTCGCGTCGCCGTCGGCCCGCTTGACGGCGTCGGTGACGGCGTCGGTCGTCGAGGTGATGGCCTTGACGCGCTGCTTCGCGGCGGACGACTGGGCCGTCGACTTCGTCAGGTCCCCGCCCTTCGCCTGGGCGTCGACCTCGAGGGCACCCTGGCCGGTCGTCCGCACGAAGGCGGCGATGGTCTTCGCGGGCTTGGCGTCACGCAGCGGCTGCGCGAGCTTGAGGTCCGCCGCGGTCAGGCCCGACGGAGCCGCGGAGGCCGCTCCCCCGACGGCGAGACCGCCGCACGCCAGGGCCGCGGCGGCGATGCCGGCGGTCAGGACGCGCGCGAAGCGGTGTGGTGTGGGATTCGGGTCGGTGTTCGGTGTTGCACGGTTCAAAGGGCGCACTCCCGGTTCGTCCGTGTTTCGCAAGGAATTGCTGTGAAGTTATGCGGTTCCTCTCAGGCGGCGCAGTCCGCTCTTTGGGGGACGCCCCTCGTCCGGGGGTACAGGACCTGATAACTTGCACACACGTGTGCACGTTATTACGATGGACGCGTGACCACCTCCGACCAGCCCGCCCGCGCGCCCCGCCGCGACGCGACCGAGAACCGGGCAGCGCTCATCGAGGCCGCGAAGACCGTCCTGCAGGGCGATCCGGACGCCTCGCTCGAGTCCATCGCCACCGCGGCCGGATTGTCGCGGCGTGCGGTCTACGGACACTTCCCCTCCCGCGACGACCTCGTGCGCGAGGTCGTCACGGCCGGCGCCGCCCGCATCGCCGCCGCCATGCCGACCACCCCCGACCTCGGCGCGCTGCCGCCCGCCGCTCGACTGGCGGCCATCGCTGTGACGCTCTGGACCGAGGTCTCGCACGTCCGCTCGATGGCCCGGGTCGCGATCCGCAGCCCGTTCAGCGAACCGGTCGCCGAGGTGTTCGCCCCGCTGCGTGCCCAGGTCCGCGAAGCGTGCGCGCTCGGGATCGCCGACGGCGCCATGCGCGACGACGTCGACCCCGCCACGCTCGGCCGACTCGTCGAGGGCGCCTGCATCGCCGTCCTCGACGAGGCCACCCGTTCCGGCACCGCGGACGAGGACGGCCGGCGCATGGTGGTCCTCTCGGCACTCGGCATGGCCGGCATCGACTGGCGCACCGCGATGCTCTCCGAGCCCGTCGCCCCCGCTCCCACCCCGAAGGACCCCGCATGACCCTCGAACTCGACCTCGTCGGCATCGGCGAAGAGCCCGGCGCCGCACTGCCCGTCGTCTCCGCCGTCGCCGCCCCCGGACGCCCGGGCGTGATCGCCGTCGAGACGGAGCAGGCTCCCGTCCTCGCCTCCCTCGTCGCCGGAGGCCGCATGCAGCCCGACACCGGGCGGGTCCTGCTCGACGGCCACGACGACCCCGCCGGTGTCCGGCGGGCGCTCGCGCTCGTGGACACCCCCGGCGTCGCCGAACCGTTCCCGGTGATGACGCTCAAGCAGATCGTCCGCGAAGAACTCGCGTACGCCGCGCAGCGTCCCTCCCGCCAGCACGTCGACACGGTGCTCGACGAGCTCGGCCTGCAGCACTTCGCCGACACCCACGTGCAGCGGGTCCCGACCGACGTGCGCGTCCGGCTGCTCGTCGAGCTCGCCCTGCTGCGCGACGGCGTGACCGGGCTCGTGCTCACCTCGCCCGAGCGGCACGGCGGGGCCGTCGAGGGGTGGTTCGCCGTCGTCCGCGACGTCGCCCGCCGCGGCGTGACCGTCGTGCTGGTGACCTCGAAGGCCGCTGCGGCGACCGTCGAGACCCTGCTCGACACCGTCGGCGTGCCCGACGCCACCACCCAGACCGAGGGCCCCGAGGACGCGACCCGACCCGCCGGAGACGACCCGCGCCTCCAGTCCGACACCCACACCCTGCCCACGGAGGCGACCGCGTGACCACCACCTCGCTCGTCCGCGCCGAACTGGCGCGACTCACCGCGACCCCGCTCGCACGACTCGCGTTCATCGCGCTCATGGTCGTGCCGCTGCTCTACGGCGGCGCCTACCTCTGGGCCAACCGCGACCCCTACGCGAAGCTCGACCAGGTCCCCGCGGCGATCGTCGACCAGGACGCCGGCGCGACCCTCGACGGCGACCACGTCGACTACGGCAAGGACGTCACGAAGGAGGCCATCGACGGCGCCGACTTCAAGTGGACGAAGACCACCGCGGCCGACGCGCGTTCCGGCGTGCGGAACGGCACCTACGACTTCGTCGTGACGATCCCGCACGACTTCTCCGAGTCCCTGGTGTCGGCGCAGTCCGACGACCCGAAGCGCGCGAAGCTCGTGATGACGACGGCGGACACGAACTCCTACCTAGCGTCGACCATCGCCGAGCAGGCCGGCAAGACGATGCGCACCGCGGTCGCCGAGCGGGTCGGCAAGCAGGCGGCGAAGACCCTGCTCGTCGGGCTCGCCGACGTCCGCGACAGCCTCGGCGACGCCGTCGACGGAGCCGGGCAGCTCGCGACCGGGGCGTCCGACGCCGCGACCGGGGCGGCGACGCTCGCGGACGGCACCGGCAAGCTGTCCGACGGCGCGTCCGAGCTCGCGAAGGGCACGGCGCAGCTGCCCGCGCAGACGACCAAGCTCGACGCCGGTGCGCAGCAGGTCGCCTCCGGCGCGGCCACCCTGTCGTCCGGGCTCGCGACCGCGAAGCAGCAGACCGCGACGCTGCCTGCCGACACGACGAAGCTGAACGCCGGTGCGCAGAAGGTCGCCGCCGGCAACAAGCAGCTGGCCGACACGGTCGACGCCGCGAGCGACGATGTCGACGCACTGCAGCCGGTCGACGCCGACACCGTCCTCGCCCAGATCCAGGCGAACCTGCCCGAGGGCGTCACCCTGACCGACGAACAGACCGCCGCCATCACGAAGGCCGTCTCCGACGTCAACAGCGCCGGTGCGCAGGCGAAGACCACGTACGAGACCACCAAGTCCTCGGTCGACCAGCTGCGCGACGGCTCCGCCCAGGTGGCCGCGGGCACCGCCGCGCTCGCCAAGGCCGCGCCGACCCTGAGCTCCGGCATCTCGTCGGCCGCGACGGGGGCGTCCGAGCTCTCCGCCGGCTCCGGCAAGGTCGCCTCCGGCACCGCGGCACTCGCGAAGGCCGCGCCGACCCTGTCGTCCGGTGCGTCGGCGCTCGCCACGGGTGCCGCGTCCGCCGACAAGGGCGCGGACTCGCTCGCGTCCGGCCTGACGAAGCTGCAGACCGGGTCCTCCGAGCTCGCGTCGAAGCTCGATGACGGGCGCACGAAGATCCCGGCGTCGACCGCCTCGCAGCGGAACGACCAGGCGTCGGTCATCTCCGACCCGGTGAAGGTCGGGACGGACGACGTCGCCAAGGCCTCGAACTACGGTGCCGGCCTCGCGCCGTTCTTCATCTCGCTCGCCGCGTGGATCGGCATGTACGCGCTGTTCCTCATCCTCAAGCCGATCTCGAAGCGGGCCATCACCGCGGTGCGGAAGCCCCTCGCCGTCGTGTTCGGCGGGTGGCTGACGCCCGCGCTGCTCGGGGTCGTGCAGATGGTGGCGCTGTTCTTCATCGTGCGGTTCGCGCTCGACCTGGACGTCGTGCACGCCGGCGCCACGATCGGCATCATGGTGCTGGCCTCGGCGACCTTCGCGGCGATCATCATGGCGCTCAACGTGCTGCTCGGGTCCGTGGGGCAGTTCCTCGGCCTGGTGCTCATGCTCGTGCAGCTCGTGACCGCCGGCGGGACGTTCCCCTGGCAGACGCTGCCGGGGCCGTTGGCCGCGCTGCACTTCGCGCTGCCGATGACGTACTCGGTCGACGCGATCCGGCAGACGATGTACGGCGGGAACCTCGGCGCGGCGTGGTCGGACGCGGGCGTGCTGCTGTGCTGGCTGCTCGGCGCGCTGCTCGTGTCGTTCGTGGTGACGGCGCGGCAGACCCGCTCGAGGACGCTGCGCGACCTGCGGCCGAGCCTGATCGGGTAGGGCGCGCCGCTCGGGCGCGCCGCGCGGGCGCGCCGCGCGGGCGCGCCGCGCGGGGGGTCTTCCGTCGAGGGAGCAGTAATCGTCGGTCTGCCACGGAGCACCCGACGATTTCTGCTCCCTCGATCGCTCGTGCCGAGCGGTCAGCGTTGCCGACGACCGAGCGGGACGTCCGCCATGCCGCCGCCGATGAACCGCATGTCCTCGTGAGCGAAGTCATCGCGCTCGTCGGGGCCGAGCACGGCCGACGCGTCGTCGAGCGGGCGGAAGCCGATCAGCTCCCCCGCGCCGAGGTCCGCGGGAGAGCCCGTGTTGTCCGAGACGGCCCAGACCACGTGGTGCCCGGGCTCCGTCAGCTTCGTGGTCGCGAGGACCAACCGGGCGAGGTCGTCGGGCGACGACCACAGCAGCAGCGCCCGTCGCGATGACGGTCGCTCGCCGAACGCCCCGATCCGTGCCGAGATGATCGACATGTCGTGCCGGTCGGCGAACAGACTGCCGAGCAGTTCCATGGCGGCCTTCGTGACGCCGTAGTACGTGTCAGGTCGGGGAAGCCGATCCCCCGGCACGCGCTCGTCGCCGTCGGTCGGCTCGGGCACCCTCCCGACCGCGTGCACCGAGCTGGCCTGGACGACGCGTCGGACGCCGGCGACCGCGGCCCGCTCGAGCACGTTCTTGGTGCCCGTCATGTTCGCTGCCACGAGGGCGTCCCACTCGTCCTCCGTCGGGATGCCGGCGAGGTGCACCACCGTGTCGACCCCGATGAGGGCGTTGTCCAACGCGCCCGGGTCGTTCACGGACCCGATGACGAGGCGCTCGCCCGGGGAAACCCGTTCGGCCGGCTCGTGTTCGTCGAGGAGGACCAGGTCGTGTCCGGCTGCGAGGAGCCGCGGCCGCAGTGCCGATCCGATCCGTCCCGCAGCTCCGGTGATGAGGAGGGTCGTCATGCGGCGGACGTTACCCGCGCCCCCGCAGGAGCGTCCCGAGCTGCACGACCGGCTCATCGGCGTCGTCTGCCAGGTCGGACCTCGTCCACCGCAGCACCGTCCAACCGAGGCGGGCGCACTCGCGGTGGCGCCGGACGTCGAGCGCCCACTGGTGCGGGTCGGTCCGGTGGTGGTCCCCCTCGTACTCGATGATGATGCGCTCCGCCGGGTACGCCATGTCGACACGAGCCACGAAGCGGCCTCGCTCGTCGAGGATCTCGACCTGCAGGTGAGGCTCGGGGAGGCCCGAACGCACAATGCGCAGGCGCGCCCGCGTCTCCTGCGGCGACCCTGCGCCCCGACGCACGAGGGTGAGGGCGAGGCGCAGCAGACGTGCGCCGCGGCACCGTCCCCGTTGTGCGAGGGCGGCGTCGAGGTCCTCGATCGTCGTCCGGCATCGCGACTCGGTGACGATCGAGTCACCGAGGACGACCAGGTCGTCGAGTCCGAGCAGCGTCCCGCACTCGACCCACGCCATCGCAGGTGTGCTCGCCGGTACGCCCCACCGGTCCGCGACCACCGCGTGCCTCGGATCGACGTGGTGGCCGACGACCCCGGTCCTCCTCGGCTGCGCGGCGGGGCGGCGACTGCTGATGTGGATCGGGCCGTCCTCGAACGCCCGGGGAAGGGGCAGTTCCCACAGTTCCACCGCGGTCGTGTGGCTGACGAACTGCCCGGGCAGGAGCACTGGCCGGAACGACCTGATCCGTCCGATGCCCTGCGGGGGACGCGCTCGATGCCATCGGACCGACCTGGTCGGACGGATGAGATCCTGCCGGCGGAGTCGCTCGTCGGACACTCCGGCGCGACGGGCGGTCGCGACGTCGAACGGCCGATGTCGGACGGTGGGCGGAAGTGCACGTGGACGCATGCGATGACCCTCGCGCCGAAGCGGGCAGCCGCGCGGTCGACCGCCTGCTCTCGTGGAGAAGCTGTGCGCGCCATCCCTCTGTGGAGGAAGAGTGCTCCGGTCGAGGGAGCAGAAATCGTCGAGACGCCGGGCGGGACTCGACGATTCCTGCTCCCTCGACCGCGCGGGCACCGCACGAGCACAGGCACCGCACGACCACGGGCACGAACCCGCCCCCGCTACGATCGACACGAGAACCACGGAGGTCGATGCAGATCATGGGAGCCGGCAAACCCGCGACCATCTACGACGTCGCCGCGCGCGCCGGGGTCTCGAAGTCCCTCGTCTCGCTCGTGCTGCAGCGGTCCCCCCGGGTGAGCCAGAAGCGCCGGGACGCCGTGCTCAAGGCGATCCAGGAGCTCGACTACCGGCCGAGCACCGCGGCCGTCTCACTCGCCGGCACGCGCTCCCGGACGATCGGCGTGGTGCTCGACGACTTCCGGAACCAGTGGTTCGTCGACCTGCTGACCGGGCTCCGCGAAGCGCTGCAGGACCAGGGTCACCGGCTCGTCGTCGCCGACCGCTTCCTCAACACCGGGCTCGACGTCTCACCCGTCGAGGGCTTCCTGTCGATGCGCGTCGAGGGGCTCGTCATCGCCGGCGAGCCGGACACCGACCTGGCCGTTCCGGCGAGCACACCGCTCGTCATCGCGGGTGGGCGCGTCTCGATCCCCCGCGCCGACACCGTCGCCAACGACGACCGTGCCGGCGGGCGCATGGCCGCGGAGCACCTGCTCGGGCTCGGACACGTCCGCCTCGGGTTCGTCGGAGCACGGTCGGCCGCATCGGCCGAACGACGCGCCGGCTTCGAGCAGCGCGTCGGCGAGGCGGCGGACGTCGCCGTGGTCGTCCTGCCCGGTGAACCCACGGAGGAGGCCGGGTCGACCGCGGTCGCCGAGCTGCTCGACGCGCACCCGGACGTCACCGCGGTCTTCGCCGCGAACGACGTGATGGCGATCGGCGCCCTGTCTGAACTCGCCGCCCGCGGACTCCGCGTCCCCGAGGACGTCTCGGTGATGGGCTACGACGACACCCCGTTGGCCGCGACGCGGTACGTGGGCCTGACGAGCATCGACGACCGCAGTGTCGAGATCGGTCGCGGCGCCGGCGAGCGGTTGCTCGCGCGGATCGCGGACCCGGGGCTCGCGGCGACCGAGGTGCTGGTCGAGCCACGGCTGGTCGCCCGGCGAACGACCGCCGCCCGCTGACGACTGCGGCCCGCGTCCGGCGTGACGCCGACCCGGCCTGGAGGCGCGGCTCGCCCCCGCCCCGCACCGCCCCTGCACGAAAGCGACAGTCCACCGCCGAACTCCGGCGGGCATCTGTCGCTCTGCCGCCTCGGACGCCGGCACCGACGTCGCGGGTGTCGCTTTCGCGGACCGGACTCGGACCCGGACCCGGACCCGGACCGGACCGGACCCCGCCCCGGACCGGACCCGGACCCCACCCGGCCCCGGCCTCAGTCGCCCCCGAGGTCGGCGTGCTGGACGACCCAGCTGTGCATCACGATGGCCGCCGCCGCCGAGGCGTTGATGCTCCGCGTCGACCCGAACTGCGTGATCTCGAGGTGCCCGTCCGCACCGGCGACCGCTGCCTCCGTGAGACCAGGCCCCTCCTGCCCGAACAGGAACACGCACCGCTCCGGGATCGCCGCGGACTCGATGCGTTCGGCGCCCGGGGTGTTGTCGATCGCGATCACCGGTCGGTCGTCCTCGCGCATGGCGGCGAGGAAGGCGTCGACGTCGGGGTGGTAGCGGACGTGCTGGTAGCGGTCGGTCACCATCGCGCCGCGCTTGTTCCACCGCCGACGCCCGATGACGTGCACGGTGCCGGCCAGGAACGCGTTGGCGCTCCGCACGATCGACCCGATGTTGAGGTCGTGCTGCCAGTTCTCGATCGCCACGTCGAAGGCGTGCCGGCGGGTGTCGAGCTCGGCGACGATGGCCTCCATCGACCAGTACCGGAAGCGGTCGACCACGTTCCGGGTGTCCCCTGCGGCGAGGAGCTCCGGGTCGAGGCGGGGGTCGTCGGGCCACGGTTCGGGGTGCGGGCCGACCCCGTTCGTCGTGCGCTCGTGGGACGGCTCGGGCGCGGTGGTCACACCCCCAGCGTACGGCTGGTGCGCGGCCCCCTGGCACCGAGCGAGGGAGCCCCGCACCCCTGCCCGCACGACGACCCCTTCAGCGGACGCGCGACTCGATCCCCGCGATGAGCACGTCGAGCCCGAGCGTGAAGCGGTCCTCGTAGGAGTGCGCCCCGAGGAGTTCCCCGACGAGCGCGTGCCGCTCCGGGCGCCCCGCCTCGGAGGACCCCCGGCCGACCTGCACCCCGGTGTGCCCGACCACGAAGTCGTAGACGACGAAGAACGCGTACATCGCCTCGGCGTCGCTCAGTCCGGCGGAGCGGAGTGCTCCGACGACCTTCGCGACGACGGCGTCGGACTCCGTCGAGACGAGCGCCCCACGGCGGCTGTGCGACTCGAGCACGAGGGGGTGGCGGAGCATGAGGTCGCGGAAGGTGGTCGCGAAGACCCGGACCACGTCGTGCCACTCGGACGGCCAGACGAACGTGGCGGTGAACTCGTCGACGGTGCGCCGCACGAGTTCGGCGTGCAGGTCGTCGAGGCCGCCGATCGTCCGGTGCACGGTCATCGGCGCGACGCCCAGCCGCGCTCCGAGGGCCCGGAACGACAACCGGTCGATGCCGTCCTCGTTCGCGATCGAGGTCGCGGCGTCGATCACCTGCTCGCGGCTCAGCACGTTCGGGCGACCTCGGCGTCGGCGGGTACCCGGCTCGGTCACGGCACCCGCGACGGCGGCCGCGGCGGCCGCGGGTCGGGGCGTGGCGGTCGGGGTTCCGGGTTCGACGAGCACGAGGCGCCTCCTTGATTCGGTACGTGTCCCGAAAAGCCTAGGGCAATGCCGACCGGCATTCGGTGTCTCGACCATCCCCGGTCCTGGAGCAGCGCGCAAGAGCCGATCCGCGCCTCCCGGCCTCCACCCAGGGCGCGCACCCGCGCCCAGTAGGGTGAGGAGCATGGCGACCCGCGACGAAGTCGAGTGCTGGCTGACCGACATGGACGGCGTGCTCGTCCACGAGAACCAGGCGCTGCCCGGGGCGCCGGAACTGATCCAGCAGTGGCTGGACGAGGGGACGGAGTTCCTCGTCCTGACGAACAACTCCATCTTCACGCCGCGCGACCTCAGCGCGCGGCTCCGCTGGTCCGGACTCGAGGTGCCCGAGGAACGCATCTGGACCTCCGCCCTGGCGACGGCCGACTTCTGCAGGTCACAGATGCCCGGCGGCTCGGCGTTCGTGATCGGCGAGGCCGGCATGACGACCGCGCTGCACGAGGCCGGCTTCATCATGACCGAGACCGCTCCCGACTACGTCGTCGTGGGCGAGACCCGCAACTACTCGTTCGAGGCGATCACCAAGGCCGTCCGGCTCATCCGCGACGGTGCGCGGTTCATCGTCACGAACCCCGACGCGACGGGCCCGAGCGCCGAGGGCGTCCTGCCCGCGACGGGCGCGATCGCCGCGATGATCGAGAAGGCGACCGGCAAGCAGCCCTACGTGGTCGGCAAGCCGAACCCGATGATGTTCCGCTCGGCGATGAACCGCATCGGTGCGCACTCCGAGAACACCGGCATGATCGGCGACCGGATGGACACCGACGTGCAGGCCGGTATCGAGGCGGGGCTCCACACCGTGCTCGTGATGACGGGCATCAGCGACCAGGCCGAGATCGACCGCTATCCGTTCCGCCCGAGCGAGGTCATCTCCGGCGTGCACGAACTCGTCCGCACGGAGCCCATCGAAGTCGAGATGTAGTCGTGCGGTGGGACCCGGCCCGCTACGCGGCCTTCAGCGACGAACGGTCGCGTCCGTTCCACGACCTGGTCGCCCAGGTCGGCCTGGAGGCGCCCCGCCGCGTCGTCGACCTCGGCTGCGGCCCCGGGACCCTCACCGCCACGTTGGCAGCGCGGTGGCGTTCGTCGACGGTGGTCGGGATCGACTCCTCGGCGGAGATGCTGGCGTCGGTGCCGGTTGCGCCGAACCTCGCCTTCGAGCTCGGCGCGATCGAGGACTGGACGCCCGGCCCCACCGACGACGTCGTCGTGACGAACGCCGCACTGCAGTGGGTGCCGTCGCACGTGTCGCTGTTGCCGCAGTGGCTCGGCGCGATGCCGACCGGCTCGTGGTTCGCGATGCAGGTGCCGGGCAACTTCGGGTCGCCGTCGCACGCGCTCATGCGGTCCGTCGCGGCCGACGGCCCGTGGGCGTCCGCGCTCGACGGCGTCCTGCGCGCGGACCCGGTGCTCGACCCCGCGGGCTACCTCGGGATCCTGCTCGACGCCGGGTTCGAGGCGCGCGCGTGGGAGACCACCTACGCGCAGCTCCTGCCGGGGGTCGATCCGGTGTTGTCGTGGGTGCGCGGGACCGGGCTCCGACCGGCCCTGGCCGCGCTCGACGCCGCCGACCCATCGGGTGCGCTGACGGCGGCGTACACGGAGCGGTACGCGGGGGCGCTCCGCGAGGCCTACCCGGCGAGCGCCCACGGCACGGTGTACCCGTTCCGCCGCGTCTTCGCCGTCGGTCGCAAGCCCTGACCCGTCCCGCCTCGGCGGAACGCCGCATCCGGATTCGAGATCGGCCGTTCCGGTTCACGATCACCGGCGTTCGAGAACCGGGACGGTCATCCGCGAATCGGAATGCCCTGTCCCGGGAGACGACGCGGCTACTCGACGGTGACGAGCGTCCCGAGCGGCAGGGCGTTCACCGCCGCGACGGCCTCGGCGGACAGCCGCACGCAGCCGTGCGACACCGCACCCGAGGTCGTCGCGTTCCAGTGCAGCCCGATGAGTCCGCCGTCGTGGCCGCCGTACGGCTCGTCGGCCGCGCTCGAGTGCAGGGAGGTCAGCTGGATCGGGTGGTCGCCGGTGCCCTGCGCAGGGTCGACGTACCGCTGCTCCAGGTAGCCCGTGACCCCGGTCGGCGTCGGGGTGTCCGCCGTGCCGACGCCGGCGTCGAAGCGGTGGACGACGTGCCCGCCGGCGGTGACGACCGACACCGTCTGGTCCTTCGTGGAGATGACGACGCGTGCGGTCGGGGTCGCCACCTTCCGCAGCGACGACAGGGGCACCCAGCCCGAGGTCTGTGCGGGCGCGCCCGCGCTGCCACCAGCAGACGGCAACTGCTGCCGTGCCGGGGTGAGGACGAGTTCCCAGTCGCCCTCGCGGCGGAGTCCGACGACCGTCGTCGGCTGGCGCAGGAAGTCCGTCGCGGCGAACCGCGCGACGGGCGTCGTCCGCGCGGCGCCGAACAGGGCTGCGTCGGCACGGAGGTGGAACACCGTCGCGGTGGTGACCGTGCGGTCGGACGGCATGAGGCCGGCGATCACGGCGGAGTACTGCGCCTCCGGCAGTGCGGCGAGCGCGGCTGCTGCGACGTGCGGGACCGCGGGTGCTGCGGATGCCGAGACCGACGGCGTCCGCGAGGGGACCGACGCAGACGACGAGGACGGAGAGCTCCCGAGCAGCGGCACGGCGACCGCGGCGGTCACGGCGACGACGGCCGCGGCGACGCCCACGGTCATCCAGGTGGTTCGAGTGCGCATGGCGGGTGCTCCAGGCAAGAAGAGGGACGAGCGGGAGGCCGGCGCCCGCGGGGTGCGGACGCCGGCCGAGCGTCAGCCGGAGACGACCGGCAGGTGGACGCCGGTACCCGGGTCGACGACGGTGCCGGAACCGGAACCCGAGCCGCCGCCCGCACCGGAACCACCACCGGCAGCAGCCGGCGTCACGGTGATCGCGAGCGGCGTCGCCAGCACCGAGGCACCCGAGGCGTCGACCAGGTCGATCGTGTGCGCTCCCGCGGCGGTCCCCGCGGGGATCGTCACGCTGCCGGCGACCGTGCCGTCCGCGGCGACGGTGAGCGTGCCCACAGTGACGGGGTCGGAGTGCAGCACGACCCCGAGCGTCGCACCGGCGGTGAAGCCGGTCCCCGCCAGCGCGAGCGACGACCCCGCGGCGACCGAGGTGCCGTGCGGCGCGGTGAGCACACCGGTCAGGACCCGAGCGGTGCCACCGGTGGCGAGCACCTTCACGCTGCCGTCGGCTGCGACCGAGACGGTGGCGCTGGTCGCTGCCGCCAGATCGAGTCGCTCCCACGAGCCGTTCGCCGTGCCGCTCTGGTCGAGCGGGGCGCCGGACGGGGTCTCGGTCTGCGCGAGCACGGCGGTGCGCTGCGCGTCGGTGAGCGTCGGGAACGCGGTGAGGAGCAGGTTCGAGGCGCCGGTCGGGACGGACGGCGCGAGGCCGGTCTTCCCGGTCGCCGCGAAGCCGTACGTCATGCGCTCGCGGTAGACCTTCACGGCTGAGGCACGGTCGGTGACGACCTGCGCGGTGCCGCCGGGGATCGCTGCGCCGCCGTAGGGGTCGTCCGTGTACGGCTTCTGCGCGGCGATGCACGTCGCGAGGGTGCCGCCGCACGCCTTCTCGAGGTAGGACACGAGCTCCTTCCGCGCGGGTTCGAGGACCTCGGTCCGGTACTGCGTGTCCGACCAGCGGGCCGCGAGTGCCGCCTCGCCGTCGATGCGTCCGCCCATGATGTCGAGCGGGTAGTGCACGCCGAGCACGATGCGGTCGTTGCCGGCCTCGGACGCCCGGGCGAGGAGCTCCGGCGCGAGCTCGGGGACGAGCGTGGCGAGGGTGATGCCCGCCTGGTACGCCGTCGTGGTGTGGCCGGAGGGGAACGAGCCGCCGGTGCAGATGCCGGCGGTGCCGTACCCGGCGTCGAGCACGACGTCGTTCGGCGAGAACTCGTGCGTCGTGTCGGTCACCGTGGGCACGCGGGTGATGTCGAGCGTGCCGTCGGCGGAGGCCCACGGCTTGCCGGCACGGTTCGCGGCGAGGGCGGAGGCGTTCACCGTCGCCGGCGCGCAGCCGGTCTGGTCGTCCGTCGCGGGCAGCGTCGCCGTCGTGGTGCCCGGCAGGTAGGGACGCGGGTAGCTGAAGTGCGCCTTCGCGTCACCGGTGCTGACGTACGCGCCGCTGGTGCCGTTCGAGCTGTTCACGAGTGCCGAGGTCAGGGGCAGCGCGCCCGTGGTCCGACCCTGCACGTAGAGCTTCTCGAGCGTCGCGCCGAGCCCCTGCGACACCGTCGACGACTGGTCGTACCCGGTGTTCGTTGCGTTCTGGTACTGCGAGTCCTGCAGCGCCTTGAGCTGCTGGGCCTTCGTGGCGTGCTGGTTGATCCAGGACGTGAGCTGGTCGTTCTTCGCCAGGGTCGCCGGGTCCTGCACGGTGCCGTGCAGGTCGTTCTTCCCCGTCGACTGCCAGAACTGGTCGTAGCCGTTCAGCAGGGAGACGAGGTCGGGCTTGCTCGAGTCGCTCGGGTAGCCCGCCGCGTTCGCGACGGGCGGCGAGCCGAGCACGAGTGCGGTCGCGACCGTCGCGACGGTCACCCCGCGGAGTGCGGTTCTGCGCATGTGGTGTGGTCGCCCGCGAGCGGGCGACGCTCCTCTCTTGGTACCGGCTTGGAATCACCGGAACGCTAAGGAGCAGCGGTTGCGGGACGGGGAACGGACGTCGACCGTGAGGTGAACCGGGCCGCAGGCTGTGCGCACTCGCAGCCCCGCGCCTCCCGTCAGGCGGTGGTCACCACGTGACGGCCTGGAGGCGCGGCTCGTCCCCCTGCACCGCGAGGGCCGCCATGGGCGGTACCGTCCGCCACCGGCGCCGCAGGCGGCGCGGCCGGTCGTCCCGCCACGCGATCACCCCGCCGGCGACGACGCCGAGCGCGAGCACCCCGAACGAGAACAGCCCGACCAGGCCGACGAGCGCGAGCTTCGACGGGTCACGGACGTCGGTCGTCGCGGAGAGCGCGATCGACCCGAAGTCCCAGAACGCGTGCAGCAGCACCGGCAGGAGGAGGTTGCCCGTCAACCGCCGGGCGACGTAGAGCGTCGAGCCGAACGACGCGGCGAAGACCACCTGCACGAGCGTCGCGCCGAGGCTCGCGCCGGCCAGGGCGTTGAGCAGGTGCAGCAGGCCGAACAGCAGGCACGAGGCGAGCCACACGCCGAACTCGGGCAGTCGACGCCGGAGGCCGACGAGCAGGACGCCGCGGGTCAGCAGCTCCTCGAAGACCCCGACGAAGAGCACCCCCACGGTGAGCAGCAGGAAGTAGCGGACGGGCAGCGCGGACCAGTCGACGAGCGGCAGTCGCACGACGCACACCACCAGGATGAGCAGCGGCGCGGTCATCGTCCAGCGGAGCCCGGTGCGGGTCGGGTCCACCGTTGCGATCCGCCACCAGCCGAGGCCCGTCACGACGAGGCACAGCGCCACTGCCGCGATGCCCTCGGGGACCACGAGCGACCGGACCACGCTCTCGACGGTCTGCCCGAGCGTCGGGTAGTCGTCGCTCGGACGGGACCGCCAGGCGCTGATCGCCGCGAACACCACGAGCGGTGCGAGACCGACGAGCAGCGAGGGCGGGACCGGCCAGCGGCGGCGACGGGCGGGGGCTGCTGTGGTCACCTGCTGTTTGTACCATTGGGGCATGCGCCTGCCCTCCCTGTCCACGATGGCGGAGGACTACGTGAAACTCGTCTGGAAGGCGAGCGAGCGCGGAGGGCCGGGGCTCGCGACCAGGGACATCGCGGCGACGCTCGGGGTGTCCGCGTCGACCGTGTCGGGCAACCTCCGGAAGCTCGACCGCGACGGCCTGATCGAGCACACCCCGTACTACGGCGTCGTCCTCACCCCGCTGGGCCAGCAGGTCGCCGTCGCCATGGTGCGCCGGCACCGGCTCATCGAGTCGTTCCTGGTGTCCCGTCTCGGGTACACGTGGGACGAGGTCCACACCGAGGCCGAGGCGCTCGAGCACGCGGTGTCCGAGACCTTCCTCGACCGGGTGGACGCCGACCTCGGACACCCCACGCACGACCCGCACGGCGACCCGATCCCGCGCTCGGACGGCACGGTCCCGGACTCCTCGGGCACGCTGCTCGGCGCGGTCGAACCCGGTGCGTGCGGCACCGTCGACCGGGTCTCCGACGACGACCCGTCCCTGCTCCGGTACTTCGACGAGCTCGGGGTCGGGCTCGGCACGCACCTGCGAGTGGAGCGGGTGCGGGACTACGCGGGCGTGATCGCGGTGTCACGCCGCAGCGCCGACGGCGAGGAGTCCCTCGTCGACCTGCCGGCGGCCGCGGCCTCGGCGATCTGGCTCGTCCCCGACGCCGACTGACGCCCGACGCCGGCGGGCGCCCGGCGCCCGGCGCCCGCGCCCGGCGTCCGGCGCCCGCGCCCGCGCCCGCTGAGATCGCACTTCGCCGCCCCGGGCGTTCCAGCGAGCGGCACGAAACGCGATCTCAGTCGCGGAACACCGGGGACGACGGCCGGCGGAACGGTGCCGTCACCGTCGGCAGGACGTCCCGCCGGTTGATCCAGAGCACCACGAGCGCCACGGCGACGTGCACCCCGCTCAGCACCCACCGCCCGTCCGTGTCCGTCACGAAGAACTGCACCGCGAACAGCGCTGCCAGCGCGATCGCCGACCACCGGTGGAACCGCAGCGCGATGATGATCGCCACGCCGAGCACGGTCTGCGACGCGGTCAGCACGAACTCCTCGACCTGCCGCCCGTCGAGCGGCAGCCCGCCCGTGGTCCCGCCGCCGAGCACGTGCGCGATCGGCAGCGACCCGACGAGCAGGGACCACTGGTTCACCTTCGACGCGATGAGCGTGCCGATCGCGGCACCGCCCATCCCGCGCAGGGCGAAGAGCGCGGCGACGATGAACTCGGGCGCCTCGGTCGCGAGCGGCGCGAGCCACTGCACGAGGAAGTAGCTGTCGATGCCGAGCGCACCGCCGGACTGCACGAGGGCGTCGGCGAACGGCTCGGCGGACGACAGGATGACCGCGGCCGCGACGACGAACAGCGCGACGATGGTCCACCGACGGGCCCGCTGCGGCATCGAGGCGATGTTGCCGGCCATGCCGACGAGCTCCTCGTCGTCGTCCCCGTCGACGACCTTCGAGGCGCGCCAGAGGTACCAGACGAACGCGGCGAGCAGCACGGCGCCGAACCACACCGGGATCGACCCCATCAGCGGGATGAGGAACGCGACGACGGCCAGCAGCGCCAGGAACCCGATGTCGAGTCGCGAGGACCGTTCGAGCTCGAGCACGCGGGTGGCCGCTGCGGGGAGCGACCCGGTCCGGACGAAGCGCCGTGCCACGAGCAGCGAGACGACCACCACGAGCGGCCACCCGAACCCGAGCAGCAGCCGGTTCGACCCGGTCATGTTCGCGGCGGCGAACTGCTCGTAGGCGGGGTCGTACCCGGACCGGAACGCGTAGTACAGGTCGACGGCGTACTCGGGCAGCACCGCGATGAGCGCGAGGATCGCGATGGCGAGCGCACCGGCGATGTCCTTCTGGGCGGCCTCGGCGGCCCAGGCGAGCAGGAACGACGCAGCGACGACGGCTGCGCCGAACACCACCAGGTCGACGAGCGGGGCCGGGGCGAACCCACCGATCCGGAACACCACGGCGGGCAGGGCGACGGCGATGCAGATCGCGATGCGTCCCCACGCGGAGGCGTGCATCCGGGGTGCGGGCGTGGTGGGCACCGGCGACGTGGGCGTGGGCGTGGGCGTGGGCAGGGTGTTCGTCATGGAGGTCCTCGTGCTGGAGCCATGACGCAGCACACACTCGAGCGGCTTCGGCCATGGCGGAACGGCCGAAGGTCTCGCTCGCCCGGTCGGACCGCCTGCTGCGACGGTGTCCGGGTGCTGCACCGGGCCGATCGTCGTGATGGCCAGTGTGTCGATGCACGCGCTGGGAGCTACTCCCCTTCGACACCCACCTTGGCGCGCTCCGATCCGCAGATGCAAGCCGATCCGCCCTCTTCGGCAACCCGAATCCAGGTCTTCCCCGACCCGCCGCTCCCCGCCCCGGATCGCCCCGCGTCGCCCCGCATCGTCGAGGGAGCAGGAATCGTCGCTGGGGCCGATCCGCCCCGACGATTCCTGCTCCCTCGACCGCAGCGCTAGCCCGACGCGCGCTTGGTCCGGCCGAGCGCGACCTCGCGGCGTGCACGCTCGAGCGCGAGTCCCGCGGCGGCGTCAGGGTCCCGCAGGAGCCGTCGGACGTCGGCGGCGTGCTCCCGGACGCCCTCGTCACGGCGGTCCTCGGCCGCGTCGAGCACCGGACCGACGGTCTCCTCGCCGAGTGCGACCATCGCCCGGCTCAGCGCGAGACGGGTGTCACGATCGCCCTGCCCGAGGTCACGAGCGAGCCGGCGTGCCAGGTCGGGGCGTTCGGCGTCCGGTGCGAGCCGGACCGACGCACGCCAGGCGGTCCGGACGACACCGCGGTCGACGTCCTCGAGCCGCGCCACGACCGCCGCGTACACCGAGCGGTCGCCGATCTTCGACAGGGTGTGCAGCGCCTGGCTCCGTGCCTGTGCCTCCGGCCGCTCCAGCTCGGGGAGGAGCCGGGGGACGACGGACTCGGCCGGCAGCCGCACGAGCGCCCACGTGAGCATCTCCCGCACCTGCAGGTCGGGTTCGACGGCGCACTGCTCGACGAGGACGTCGAGGTCCGTCGGGTCGGGGGTCGTGCCGGCCTCCATCACGGCCCGGAGCCGGACGGTGGGACGGGGGTCGCTGAGGGACGAGGTGAGCGTGGACATGATCGCCCCCAGCAGACCCCACCGACCTGAAAGCGCACCCGGTGGCGGGCATACCGTGGCGTCGTTCGATCGTTCCGACCTGAAAGGACCTCGCATGCCCCACATCGGTACCAGTGACCTCACCGTCTTCCCGCTCGCCCTCGGCGGCAACGTCTTCGGCTGGACCGCCGACGAGCAGACCTCGCACCGGGTGCTCGACGCCTACGCCGGTGCCGGCGGCGACTTCGTGGACACCGCGGACGTGTACTCCGCCTGGGCCCCCGGCAACGAGGGCGGCGAGTCGGAGCGCGTCATCGGGTCGTGGCTCCGCGCCTCCGGCAAGCGCGACGACGTGGTGATCGCCACGAAGGTCTCACAGCATCCGCGGTTCTCCGGCCTCAGCGCCGAGAACGTCGCCGCTGCCGCGCGCGCCAGCCTCGAGCGTCTCGGTTCGGACCGCATCGACCTCTACTACGCGCACTTCGACGACGAGTCGACCCCGCTCGAGGAGACCGTCCGCGCGTTCGACCAGCTCGTGCGCGAGGGACTCGTCCGGTACACGGCGATCTCGAACTACTCGCGCGACCGCGCCGAGGAGTGGATCCGCATCGCGAAGGACAACGGTCTCGCCCTGCCTGTCGCGATCCAGCCGCACTACAACCTCGTCACCCGCGAGCCCTACGAGTCGGACATCGCCCCGCTCGCCGCTGCCGAGGGCCTCGGCGTGGTGCCGTACTTCTCGCTGGCCGCGGGCTTCCTCACGGGCAAGTACCGCACGAAGGACGACTTCGCCGGCAAGGACCGCGAGGGGCAGGTCTCGGGCTACTTCTCCGACGAGGGCCTGGCCGTCGTGGACGCCCTCTCGACCATCGCCGAGGCCCACGGGGTCGAGGTCGCGACCGTGGCCCTGGCGTGGCTGCAGGCGCAGCCGGACGTCGTCGCGCCGATCGCCAGCGCCCGGAACACCGAGCAGCTGCCGGCACTGCTGGCGTCGGCGGAGCTGGAGCTCACCCCGGAGGAGCTGCGCACCCTGTCCGACGTGTCGGCGAAGGTGCCCGCCGCGGCCTGACGCCGCCGGCACCGTCCTGGAACGACATCGTCGACGTCGTACG
>NZ_MJGN01000034.1:57728-77744 GCF_001865065.1 Curtobacterium sp. MCBA15_008
CGTACGACGTCGACGATGTCATTCCGGGTCGCCTGACCCGGGCGGCCGGCGCGACCGGCCGGCCCTACGGCGCGACGGACCCCGTCAGCGGCTGCCCGGACGACCGCGTGACGAAGCACGAGATGAAGGTGTCGCCCTGGTCCCACGTGGCCTGATCGGGCGCGTAGGAGCCCTGCACCTGCACGTCACCGACGGCAGCGGCCGCCGAGGTGTTCAGCGCCGCCGAGGTCTGGCACTGCTCCGCGGCCTGTGCCGAGAGGGCGTCCGGCCCCGGCCACTGGTTCGCCGACACGGGCAGGCGTGCGGTGAGCTGGGCGATGTGCGGTGTCGCGCAGTCCACGACCGTGAAGGTCTGCGCCCACGCGTTCGAGAACGGCGACAGGCACTCCCCACCGGCGAGCTCGGTCCAGCCGTGCTCGCCGGGGGCCGCGGGGGTCGTCGCGAACTGCAGCGTCTGCAGCCCCTGCGACGGCGACGGGGTAGCGGCCGGGCTCGAGGCCGTCGAGGCCTTCGCCGAGGACGCGGACGAGGCCTGGGCAGAGGCAGCCGAGGTCGACGTCGGCGCCGGGGTGTGCTCCTCGATGGTGTTGCCGAGGATCCAGCGCGTCAGGGCGAACACCGCGACGAGCAGGATGACGATCAGGGCGATCGAACCCCAGATGAGCAGGCGTTTGCCGCGCTGTCCCTCGTTCCGCAGCTTGGCGAAGCCCTCGTTGATGAAGTTGTCGCGGTCGCCACCACCGGCGGCGGCCGCCGGAGCCGTCGGGGCCACGGGCGTGCGGCCGGGCGCGGGAGCGTGCGCCGGGGTGCTGCCGACCGCGGGCATCATCCGCGTGCTGCTGTCGTGCGGGTCGTAGCCGGTGCCGCCGAGCTGGCCGACGGCCTCGGTGCCGAACAGGTCCTTGATGGCGCTGGTGTCGCTGGTCTCGCGGCCGTCCCACTCGGACTGGTCGAGGTCGTCCGGGGCGGCGGTGGGCAGCGGTTCCGGAGCCCGGTCGTCGGCGGGAGCGTGCCCGCGGATGCCCATCACGGCGTCGAGGTCCTGCCCGACGGCCGGCGGCAGGTGCGCCGGGTACGCCGGTGCCTCGGCGTCGGCAGCGGGCTCGACGAGGGGCGGGGCCGCGGTCGGCGGCACGGTCGCCTCCGGCTCGGCCCACCAGGGCGTCCCCGCCACCGGGAGCGCGGTCGTCGCCGCGTCGGCGCGGGTGCGGTCCGGTTCGGCGTCGCGCTCGTCGGCCGGGAGGCCCGTGGCCGCGTCCGCCTCGTCGCTCGCGTCGTCGGCGAGGGTCCAGTCGAAGGCCGCGGTCGGCTCGTCGCCGGGCGTCGCCGTCGCGTCGTCCGAGTCGTCCACTGCAGGCGGAACGACAGCCGACGGGACGACAGCCGGCGGGACCACGGCCGGCGGCACCACGACGGCGGGCGGGACCACAGCCGGCGGCACGGCGGGCGGCACGGCGACCGGAGGCGGCACGACGGCCGGCGAGCCGAGGCCCGGCGTCGCGAGCTCACCCGAGACGACGTCGTCGTCGGACTCGTCCGCCAGCGTCCACGCGCCACCCGCGAGGGCCGTCGTGTCGAATGCGTTCGTGGTCAGGGTCGCCGGGACCTCACCGGCCTCGTCGTCGTGGATCGCCCAGTCGAAGGGACGGTCGTGCGCGGCGGCGTCCTGCGCGGCCGCGGCGTCGGCGATGCGGAGCAGCTCGGTGAAGCTCGGCGGCTCGTCGCTCGTCGGCAGCACGTTCTCGACGCCGAGCGGCTGCTGCGGCGCCACGGGGCCAGCCGGCGCCGGGGACTCGGGGTGCGACCCGGTCGCCCGGCCGAGCCAGTCGACGTCGCTGCGGCCCTCGCCGAACGGGTCGAGGCGGCGGCGTTCGTCCTCGATCGCGCGGTTCTCGGCTGCGCGCTGGTCGCGGTGCGACTGCGCGGTCGGCAGCTGGATCGACGACGGGTGCGGCGCGGCCGGGGCCGGCGGCACGGGGGCAGCGGCCGGGATCCGCTCGCCGAGGGTCTCGCGCTCGTGCTCGGCACTCGCCTGCGGGTTCACCGACGGGGCGGTGAGCTGCTCGGGCATCGAGATCGCCTGGGTGGCGGCGTCCTCGTCGGCGGACGAGGACGTCGGGGCCGTCGCCTGGGGCTCGGCTTCCGGTTCGGCCTCGGGCTCGAACGGTTCCGGCAGCGGTGCGCCGGTCTCGCGAGCGGTCTTCTCGGCCTCGCGGCGCTCGCGCCGCGACGGCCAGTCCTCGGCACCGCGCGGCGCACCGAAGATGTCGGCGGCACTGCGGAGACCGTGGAACGGAGCGTCCGGGGCGGACTCGCGCCGTGCCTCCAGTCCGTCGTCCCCGCGCTCGGGACCGGCGGCCTGGTCGGGCTCGTGCGCGTCGTCCGGACGCTCCGGGGTCACGCGCTCAGCCCCAGATCGGCCAGCCCGATCGCCGCGAAGTACGGGTACCCGGCGGCCTCGATCTTCTCCTTCGCGCCGGTGTCGCGGTCGACGACGACGGCCACGGCGGCGACGATCGCGCCCTCGCGCTCGAGCGCCTCGGCGGCCTTGAGCGGCGAGCCGCCGGTGGTCGAGGTGTCCTCGAGCACGACGACGCGCTTGCCCTTGAGGTCCGGCCCCTCGACCTGCTTGCCACGGCCGTGGTCCTTCGGCTCCTTGCGGACGACGAAGGCGTCGTAGGCCAGGCCACGGGCGGCGGCCTGGTGCAGCACGGCGCTGGCGATCGGGTCGGCGCCCATGGTGAGGCCGCCCACGGCGTCGACGTCCGGCATCTGCCCGACGAGGTCCGTCATGACCTGCCCGATGAGCGGGGCGACGCGGTGGTCGAGGCTCACCTTCCGGAGGTCGATGTAGTACGTCGCCTTCTTCCCGCTGGTGAGGGTGAAGTCGCCGTGGAACACCGCTTCGTCCGAGATGAACTGGATGAGCTGGTCGCGCGCGTCGGTCACAGCCCACAAGGGTAGCCGGTCGTCCCCGGAGCGCGCTCCCCCAGCCCGTGGGGGTGGGGAAGAGGGTCACTCGGTACGCTCCGGTCATGTCCTCCGACGCGCGCACGACCACGGCCGTGGCGCGTCTGTCGGGCGGCCCGCGGTGGCGTCGACTGGTCGCCGCGACCGGCCAGGAGGCAGTGGGCGCGCTGATCGCGCTGGCCCTGTCCGTCATCGCCCTCCGCCACGTCGTCGCGACGGCTCGCGTGGACCTGCTCTGGTACGACGGCGACTCGGTGCTGCTGCCGCTCGTCCGGCGGTCGATGGAGCTGGGGCAGCCGTTCGAGTGGGCGATGTCCCCGGCGTTGTTCTTCTTCCCCGAGCTACCCGTCTACCTGCTGAGCGCCGCGGTCACGGCGACCCCGCAGCAGGCCCTCGCGCTCAACGGCGTCGTGGTGCTCCTCGCCGTGTACGCCCTGGTCCGTGCCGCCGCGAACGAGCTGATGCCGGCAGCGCGACGGTCGGCCCGGATCGCCGTCTCCGCGATCGCCCTCGGGTTCCTGACGCTGCTGGTGCTCACCGAGTCGTCGGCGACCGCGACGTCGCTCGAGCTCGCGTCACTGCTCCTCACCACGACGTACTACTACGGCGTGGTCCTGGCGATGCTCGGCACCGCCGTGCTCGTGCTGCGGGCGGTGCGCATCGGCCGGGCCTCGGTGCCGGTCCTCGTCGTCCTCGGGCTCGTCGCCGCGTGCACGACCGCGTCGAACCCGCTCTACGTGCCGTGGTCGGCTGCGCCGGTGGTGGTGACGCTCGTGCTGCTCGCCCTCGCGCGCCGGTTGCCCTGGCGCCCGGTGGTGCTCCTCGCCGGCACCGTCACGGCGGGGTCCGTCGTCGGGTACCTGCTGCGGATCCCGCTCCGGCCGTTCGTGTCGCTCGACCCCTCCACCTACGTGCAGCCGTCGCGGGCGGCGGAGACCCTCGGTTTCTTCGCCGCGCTGACGGACGACCGCGCGGGCTCGGCCTCCGGGGACGCCGGGCTCCTCCTGATGTTCGTCGGGGTGCTCCTCACCGTCGGCGGCACGGTGTGGGCGTGGCGGGTGCGCACCTCGCGGACGGTGCTCGTCGCGGCGGCGCTCCCCCTGGTCACCGTGCTCGCGGTGTCGGTCGGGGTGGTCGTCGCCGGCTCGGAGACCCCCCGGTACCTCGAGCCGGTCGTGACGGCACCGCTCCTCGCCCTCGTGGCGATCGCCGAACTCGCCCGCACGGCGGTCCGTCGCACCCAGGTGCACCGGCCCCGGCGCGGGGTGCGCGTCGTGCTGGCGATCGCCGCCGCGGGGGTCCTGCTCGCGGGGGTCGCCACGGCGCCGAGCACCGCGCGGGCGGTCGTCACGGCACGCTACGACCCGGCCTCGTGCCTCGACACGTGGGCCGACGGCCGCGACGTCGTCGGGGTCGGCCAGTTCTGGACGGTGCGGCCCCTCGCCGCGTACTCGTCGGAGAACGTGCAGCTGCTGCAGGTCCGCGACACCTTCGAGACGTACCCGTGGCTCGTCGACCTCGGGGCCTACCGCGACGCCGCGCCGACCTTCGTCGTCATCGGGTCGCACGACCTCTGGACGACCGCGGTCGAGGACTCGCTCGGCAGCCCCGCGTCGATCACGCACTGCACCGGGTTCGACGTGTACGACTACGCCGGCACGTCCGGGGCATCGGTCCTGCAGCGGGACGTGGTGGACAGCGCCGACCGAATCCGGCTCGAGCGCGGTTTCTGAGCCGTTCCCCGCACCGTTCTCCGCACACGAGTTCTCCACAGCGGCGCGCCGTCGAGCCGTCTTCTCTGTACGGATGTATAGGCTCGTCGCCGTGACTCGCCCCCTCAGCCACCGCACGACGCGTGCGACCGTGCGCCTCCGACTCGCTGCGACCGCCCTGGCCCTCGCCGGCCTCGTCGGCACCGTCGTGCTCGACGCGCCCTCGGCCAGTGCGGCGAAGTACCCCTCGTGGGACGAGGTGATGGCCGCCCGCGGGCAGGAGTCCGCCAAGCAGGGGCAGATCACCACGATCAAGGGCATCATCTCGGGCCTCTCCGACGACCTGAAGGCGGCCGAGGCCGAGGCGAAGCGGCTCGGCACCGAGTTCTTCGAGGCGCAGAGCGACGCGCAGGACGCGGCCGAGAAGGAACAGCGGCTCCGTGCCGACGCCGACGAGCACAAGGAGATCGCCGACCAGAGCGCCGCGCAGGCCGGACAGTTCGCCGCGCAGATGGCCCGCTCCGGCGGCGCCGACGTCACCGCCTCGGTGATCACCGGCGGCGAGGACGCGAAGGACCTCCTCTACAACCTCGGCGCCCTCAGCAAGCTGTCCGAGCAGGCCGAACGGGTCGAGGCAGCAGCTACCGCCGACGCCGCGGTCGCCCGCTCGCTCACCGCGCAGGCGGACCGCGCAGCCGAGGCGCTCGAGGACCTCGCGGCCGAGGCAGAGCGCCGCATGCAGGCCTCGCAGGCCGCGGCCGACAAGGTGCAGACCGCCTACGACGAACAGCAGACCAACAAGGCGCGCCTCGACGCCCAGCTCGCGACCCTGACGTCCGGACGGGTGCGGACCGAAGCGGAGTTCGCACAGGGCGAGAAGGTCCGCAAGGCCGCCGAGGCGAAGGCCGCGCGCGAAGCAGCGGCACGTGCGGCCGCAGCCCTGGCGGCAGCGGCGAACAGCGGCGGCGGCGGCGGCGGTGGCGGCGGTGGCACCGGCAGCTCCGGTTCGGGCGCCGGCGGTTCGGCGGGCTCCGGCAGCGGGACCGGCTGGGTCCGTCCGGCGAGCGGCTACGTCATCAGCCCCTACGGGTACCGCGTGCACCCCATCACCGGTGCGGTGACGAAGCACGACGGCGCCGACCTGGCGAGCGGCTGCTACACCCCGATCGTCGCGGCGGCCGCGGGCACCGTCGACTACGCCGGCTGGTACGGCGGGTACGGCAACTACGTCCGGATCAGCCACGGCGGCGGCGTGCAGACCGCCTACGGCCACATCGTGAACGGCGGGTACCGGGTGGCCTCGGGCCAGCGGGTCTCGGCGGGGCAGCTCATCGCCCTCGTCGGTTCCACGGGTGCCTCCACCGGGTGCCACACGCACTTCGAGGTCCACCTCGGCGGTGCGACCGTCGACCCGATCCCGTTCATGGGCGCCCGGGGCGTCGGCTTCTAGCGACCAGCGCCGTCGGCGGTCTCGATGCCGTCGTCGTCCAGGTTCCACAGCGCCCGGTACCAGGCGGTCCGCTCCTCGTCGATCGGCACCCCGTAGGCCTCGTGGAACAGCTGCTCCCACCCGGGACCGTAGTTCCACCCGAGGGCCATCGTCGCGACGCCCAGGTCGGCCCAGCGGTCCGCGATGCCGAGTGCATCGAGGTCCACGTGTCCGGCCCACCGTCCATCCGCGCCGATGAGCGTGTTCGGCGTGCAGGGGTCCCCGTGGCAGACCACCACGCGGTCGACCGGGGGCTCCGGCCCGATCGACTCCGGGTCGACGCCGGCAGCGCGTGCACGACCGGTCCGCTGCGCCGTGGACCACTCGAACGGGCAGTCGAGCACCGGCAGCGCCTCGTGCAGGGCGCGCAGGCCCTCCCCCGCCGCGACCACGGCCGTCCGCGGCTCGTCGTGCCAGCGGGGGTCCACCGCACTCCACCCGGGCAGGGCGCGTGTCCGCAGCCAGGCCCCCTCGTCGTCGAGGCCGTGGTCGAGCAGCTCGGGCACCCGCGCGTACCGGGACGCCCAGGTCAGCCGAGCCGCTTCGCCGACGACCCAACGCGCGTAGGCGTGCGGCAGGACCTTCACGTACTCCTCGGCGTGCCCGTCCTCGCCGATGCGGAACGTCCGGCCACCGATCTCGTTCACCCACACCGCCTGCACCGGTCGACCGCGCGCGGCCTCGGTCACGACGTGCGGCACGACGACGTCCCCGCGAGCGCGGGCCAGGCCGTCGACGGAGCGCGGCACGGCGGCCTCAGTGCACCCGGTCGGTCCGGCCCGAGCCCGATCCGCCCCGAGCGATCTCGAGCAGAACCGGGAGCCGGTCGCCGAGCAGCGCGTCGAGGTCGGCGACGATGCCCTCGACCCCGGTCGTGATCTCGCGCGGCGAAGCCCCTCGACGGGGTCGGACACGGATGCGGATCGCCCGGTTGCCACGGACGCGGTAGACGTCGACCGCCAGCGACCCGACCTGCGGCATCGCTCCGATCGCCGACGACAGCGCGTGCTGCACCGCTGCGGCGTCGATGCGGACGAGGCCGGCCACGCCGTCGGAGGACCCGTCGTCCTCGACCACGGTGCCCACGCGCCCGCCGCCGAGGGTCGTCAGCACGACGAGCGCGAGGATCCCGAGCACCACGGCCCCGCCGAGCACCCAGGTCCACCCGGTGACGGAGGCGTCACGGGCGGCCCCGGCGCCGAGGTCGCCCAGTGCACGGCCCGAGTCGTGCCACGTGGACGCGGCCCACGGCACCGTCTGCACCAGGATCGTCGCGACGCCGGCGACGAACAGCACGAGTCCGACGACGACGAGCGCCGTGCGGCCGAGGCCCCGGTTCGTCGCGTTCATCCGTCCACCCGTCCGGTCGGCTGCACCCGCACCCGCGCGGTGATCGGCGGCTCGGCGTCGATCGCGGCGAACTCCTCGGTCACCGCCTCGGTCGCGGCCACGGCGGGGACGTCGACGCCCGCGGCGGGGCGGAGCACGACGTCGACCGTGCGGCGACCGACGGTGCCGACGGCCGCGTCGGGGCCGAGCCGGGTCACGGAGCGTGCCGCACGGGCCGCGGCGGAGGCGAGCACCTCGTCGTCGACGACCACGGCGAGGCGGTCGGACGACATCGCGTGCCGGGGCCGACGCTGCGGCAGGAGGCCCTGCGCGAGGAACACCAGGCCGAGGAACGCCACGATCGCGGCGATGCCGACGGTGATCGTCGTGTCGAGGCCGCGCGGCGCCCCGACGGCGCGGTCCACGACGTCGCGCGGGTCGATGCCGAGCACCCGCTGGTCGAGCAGCACGAGGGCCGCGGCGAACACGGCCGCGGCGGCGAGCACGAGCAGGACGAGCATCGCGACGACGACCGTGCCCGAGCGCGAGGCACTCGTCTCGCGGCGGACGATGCGGCGGTAGACGCGGTCGTGGGTGCGACCGGGCGTCGCGGCCGGCGTCGCCTCCTGCTGCTGGAGCGTCACCGGACCCTCCTCGGCGTGTCCACGACCGACGACGAGAACGTCACGGTCACCCGTTCGACCTGTCGGCCGGTGATGTGGCGGAGCCGCTCGGCGATCACGGCGCGGGCCCGGTGCGCCGTGGTGACGACGGGTTCGTCGGGGACCGCGTGGCTGCCCAGCACCGGGACGGCGAGCGGGGCCGTGATCTCGACCGCCAGCGCACCGTGACCGTCGTCGGCGACCCGGGCACGGGCCTCCCGGAACGGCACACGCAGCGCTTCGGAGGCGACCGCCTGCGCCGTGTGGACCAGGGCTGCCGAGCCGACGCGGTCGTACCCGGCCACCTGCCGCGGAGCGGGCGGTGGCGCTGCGACGCCGCTCGCCACCGCGGCTGCGCTCACGACGAGCTCCGGCGTCCGCGCAGCACGTCGAGCAGGCGGCGGAAGTCGATGTCGCCCGACACGATGCGGGCGACCAGGCCGCCGACGAGCATGAACACGGCGACGACGACGAACGCCCAGAAGCCGAGCGTCACGGCGACGATCGCGAGGACCGCGCCGACGCCCATGCCGACGACGGTGGCGCTCACCGGACGCGACCCTCGGCATCGGTCTCGACCCCGTTGAGCGCCGGGATGTTGACGTCGTTGATCGCGATGTTGACCTCGGTGACCTCGAGGCCGACGAGCTCGGTCACGGCCTTCGTGACGGCCGCGCGCACGGCGGACGCGACGTCCATCATCGGGATCGGGTAGTCCACGACGATCGTCAGGTCGACGGCGACCTGGGTCTCGCCGACCTCGACCCGGACGCCCTGTCCGAGCGCGCTCGAACCGATCGCGTCGCGGATCGCACCGAAGGCACGCGCTGCGTTGCCGCCGAGGGCGAAGACCCCCGGGACGTCACGGGCGGCGATGCCCGCGACCTTCGCGACGACCGTGTCGTCGATGATCGTCCTGCCGTTGGTGGTCACCTGCGTCGTCACGGTGCCCGTCGTCGCGGTCCCGTCGACGCGGTTCGTCGTCGCTGCCATGAGTGCCTCCGGTTGCGGTCGATTGCTGGACCACCCAGCGAACACCATCGTGCCGTGCCGCGGCCGAGAGCAGGACACGGCACGCGGCGTCGGTCCGCGGCGGCCGTCCGGGCCGCTGCGCTGCACTCGGTTGCCGGTGGTCCCCGGTAGGTTCGGACCCATGCGCGTGGCGACCTGGAACGTGAACTCCGTCCGGACCCGAGTCGGTCGGGTCGTCGACTGGCTGGTGCGCGAGGACGTCGACGTCCTCGGCATGCAGGAGATCAAGTGCAAGCCCGAGCAGTTCCCGGTCGACGCGTTCGAGGCCGCCGGCTACACGGTCGAGGCGTACGGCACGAACCAGTGGAACGGCGTCGCGTTCGCCAGCCGCCTGCCGATGGAGGACGTCACCCGCGACTTCCCCGGGCAGCCCGGCTTCCTCAAGGGCCACGAGGGCCCCGACGTCCCGACCGAGGCCCGCGCGATCGGCGTGACGGTCGACGGCGTCCGCCTGTGGAGCCTCTACGTGCCGAACGGGCGCGAGGTCGGCGACCCGCACTACACGTACAAGCTCGACTGGCTCGCCGAGCTGGCCGACCGGACGGCGGAGTGGATCGCGGCGGACCCGGCGCAGCCCCTCGCGCTGATGGGCGACTGGAACGTCGCGCCGCTCGACCAGGACGTCTGGGACGTGCGGGCCTTCGAGGGTGCCACGCACGTCAGCGAGCCGGAGCGTGCCGCGTTCCGTGCGTTCGAGTCCCGCGGGTTGCAGGACGTCGTCCGGCCGATCGTCCCCGACGGCTACACCTACTGGGACTACAAGGCACTGCGCTTCCCCCGCAACGAGGGCATGCGGATCGACTTCGTGATGGGGTCGCAGGCGTTCTCCGACGTCGTGACCGACGCCCGCATCCACCGCGACGAGCGGAAGGGCGACGCCCCGAGCGACCACGTCCCCGTCACGGTCGACCTCGACCTCGAGACCTCGCTCGACGACGACCGCCCGATGATCTTCTGACGGCTCTGTTACGTCCCGGGTAGCCGCGCGTTGAACGGGCGGAGCGGGCCGACGTAGGTTTCCCTGCACCGAATTCCTCCGAGAGCAGGTGAAGCCATGTCCCGCACGACCCCGTCGACGATCCTTCCCATCCAGCGCGTCATGGCGGACGCCACCCCCAGGGCCTGGAGGGACGGCATCGTCCTCGAGACACGTCCCGTCGACCTGGTGGTCGCCTTCCTGGACGGCGACGTCACGCAGCTGCGGGTGGCGGACGCCGACACGCTCGTGTCGGTCGGTGACCCGGTCGCCCACCACCCGGCCGCGGAGATCCTCAGCGCGGGTGGCCGCAAGACCACCGCACGCGTCGCCTAGCGGGAGTCAGGCGGTCATCGAGGCCAGCATCGCCTCGCACTTCGCGACCATGTCGTCGCACGCCATCGCGCAGTAGCGGCAGGCCTCGTCCATGTCGGCGTGCTTGCGGCACTCCGCGGCGCAGGCCGTCCCCATGGTCGTCACGGCCGTGAGCATCGCCTGCATCGACGGCATGTCCATGCCCATCGGCCGCATCATCATGCGCATGCCGGTGTCGGCCAGCATCGCCGTGTTCGAGCACATCGCCGCGCACGTGGCCATCTCGGCCCCCATCCGCATGTCACTCGCCGAGCACATCGTCGCGGCCATCGACGCGGCGTTCATCGCCATCATCGTGTCCTGCATCAGGTCCATGTCCATCGACACGGGCATGTCACTCGTCGACATGGTCTTCATCATCGCCATCGTGTCCATCGGGATCTCCTGTTCCTCGTGGTCACGGAGCGGTCCGCCCCGTGTGCGTCAGGGTACGCGCGGGACCGCACCGGCGAGGGAGCACCGGCGAGGGAGCACCAATCGTCGCCTCGTCTGGGACGTCCCGACGATTCCTGCTCCCTCGAAGCGACCCGCGGGCGGTAGCCTCCCGCGGGCGGTGGCGGCTCGCGCCTACGGGTGCAGGAGCGCCGCGACGGCGACGAGGACCGGCACCGAGCCGATCGTCGAGATGAGCACGACGTCGCGCGCCACGGGCACGGCAGCCCCGTAGCGCTGCGCGTAGTTGAAGACGTTCTGCGCCGCCGGCAGCGCCGCGAGGGTCGTGAGCACGAAGACGTCCTGGTCGCCGAGCCCGAACACGAAGCGGGCGAACACGAACGCCACCGCGGGCATCACCACGAGCTTGATCGCCGAGGCCACGATGACGTCGGTGCGGATCGCCGGGTCACGGAGCGGCGTCGCCCCGTGCAGGCTCATCCCGAAGGACAGCAGCACGACGGGCACCGCGGCGGCGCCGACGAGGGAGAACGGCTCGAGCACCGGTGTCGGCAGCTCGATCCCGGTCGCCGAGAACGCCAGCCCGACGAGTGACGCGATGATGATCGGGTTGCGGAACGGCCCGGAGATCCGCCGTCCCCAGCTGCCACCGTCCGAGGTCGCGGTGTCGAGCACGGTGAGGGCGATCGGCGCGAGCACGATGAGCTGCAGCAGGATCACCGGCACGACGGCGGTGGCCTGCCCGAGGACGTACACGGCGACCGGCAGCCCGATGTTGTTCGCGTTCACGTAACTCGACGCGAGTGCCCCGATCGTGGTGGTCGCCAGCGGGCGGCGGAGCACGAGCCGGAACACGAGCGCGGCGCCGAGCGCGACCGAGACCGCGCTGACGAGGGACACCCAGAGCATCGGTGACAGCAGCGATCCGATGTCGGCGCTCGCGATGGTGTGGAAGAGCAGGGCGGGCATGAGCACGAAGAACGCGAGCCGGCTCATCACGAACTGGGCGTGCGGCCCGAGCAGGCCGGTGCGCCCGACGACGTACCCGGCCGCGATGATCGCGCCGATGATCGCGAACCCGGTCAACACGCCACCCATCGGGTCCATCCTCGCACCGAGTGGGTCCCCCGACAGCGCGCGTGCCGCAAGGTGCCGTCGCGCCGCGGTGTCATGTGACGCCGTACCGGTCGGAATGCGTACGCATCGATTACCGTTGAGCGCACCATGACCTCGACGAACTCCAGCACGCTCACGCGTTCGACCGACTCCAGCCAGCCCCTCGTCCCGCTCCTCGAGGAGCGCTGGAGCCCCCGCTCCTACGACGAGACGGCGACCGTCACCGACGCGCAGTTCGACGCCGTCCTCGAGGCCGCTCGGTGGGCGGCCTCCGCGATGAACTTCCAGCCCCGCCGCTTCATCGCCGGCCGTCGCGGCACCGAGACGTTCCGCAAGATCAACGAGAACCTGCTCGGCTTCAACGCCACGTGGGCCTTCCGCGCCAGCGCCCTCGTCGTCGGCGTGCTCGAGACCGTGACGGAGGACGGTGACGAGCGTCCGTTCGCCCAGTACGACCTCGGTCAGTCCCTCGCCGCGCTGACCGTCCAGGCGCACGCCGAGGGCCTGCACGTGCACCAGATGGCGGGCATCGACGCCGAGGGTCTCCGCGCGGCCTTCGACCTGCCGGAGCGCTTCCTGCCCTTCACCGTGACCGCGATCGGCACCGTGGCGGACCCGTCGCAGCTCGACGACAAGGCCGCCGAGCGCGAGGTCGCTCCCCGCACGCGCCTGCCGCTCGACGAGGTCGTCCTCGTCAAGGAGTAGTCGCTCCGATGCACGCGGCCGCGCCCTCTGCGAGGACGCGGACGCGTAGTATGTCGTGACATGCAGCACGACGAACAACAGCACGACGACGCCCAGCCGGAGATGAACTTCTACACGCGGAAGTGGGTCCGCCCCGAGGACCTCAACGCGAACGGCACCCTCTTCGGCGGCAGCCTCCTCCGCTGGATCGACGAGGAGGCGGCCGTCTACGCGATCATCCAGCTCGGCAACGGCAAGGTCGTCACGAAGTACATGTCCGAGATCGAGTTCGTGTCCTCCGCGAAGGCGGGCGACATCGTCGAGATCGGCCTCGTGGCGACGCGCTTCGGGCGGAGTTCGCTGACCATGCGCGCCGAGGCCCGGAACCTCTTCACGCACCAGAGCATCCTGACCATCGACGAGGTCGTCTTCGTGAACCTCGACGCCGACGGCAACCCGGCCCCGCACGGGTACACCGACATCACGTACAAGCGCGACCGCGTCCCCACCACCCACCGCTCCTGACCGGCGGTGGCTGTCGGCCGGACCTGACAGAATCGGTCGCATGACCACGCCCCGACTCGTCGCCTTCGACCTGGACGACACCCTCGCCCCCTCGAAGTCCGCGCTCGACCCCCGCATGCTCGAGACCTTCGCGTCCCTGCTCGAGGTCGTGCCGGTCGCGGTGATCTCCGGCGGCAACTTCCAGCAGTTCGAGCAGCAGCTCGTCACCCCGCTCCGCGACCGCGACGGCCTGACCCTCGACGACCTGCACCTCCTGCCGACGTGCGGCACCCGCTACTACCGGTGGGCCGGCGACGACTGGGTCCTGCAGTACGCCGAGGACCTCACCGAGGAGCAGAAGGCCCGCGCCCTCGCCGCGGTGGAGTCACACGCCAAGGCCGCCGGGTACTGGGAGTCCGAGACCTGGGGTGCCATCCTCGAGGACCGGGGATCGCAGATCACGTTCTCCGCGCTCGGGCAGGCGGCGCCGGTCGACGTCAAGAAGCAGTGGGACCCGACCGGGGCGAAGAAGGACGACCTCCGCCGTCGGGTGCAGGCCGACCTCCCCGACCTCGAGGTCCGCTCCGGCGGTTCGACGAGCGTCGACATCACCCGCAAGGGCATCGACAAGGCCTACGGCATGCAGCGTCTCGCCGAGATCACCGGCATCGCGCTCGACGACATGCTCTTCGTGGGCGACCGGCTCGACCCCGAGGGCAACGACTACCCGGTGAAGGCCCTCGGCGTGCCCTGCCACGCGGTCACGGGCTGGGCGGACACCGACGCCTTCCTGACGGAGCTCATCCCGACGCTGCGCTGACGCCCCGACGGGGTCCGGTCGGGCGGGTCCGGTCAGGGGATGCTGCGGACGGCCTCGACGAACGCCCGGATCTTCGCCGCGTCCTTCACGCCACGCTCGGACTCGACGCCGCTCGAGACGTCCACGCCGTCCGGGTCGAGCGACTCGATCGCCGCGACGACGTTCGCCGGGGTGAGCCCGCCGGCGAGGATCCAGGCCTCGTCGACCTTGCCGTCGATCGAGGCCGGGTCGATCAGTCGCCCGCTGCCCGGCACCGCGGCGTCGAGCAGCAACAGGTCGTGGTCGTACGAGGCGCGCACCTCGGGCGTCTCGCGGAGGTAGTCCTCGGCCGCGACCGCGCGGATCGTGAAGAACCCGGCGTCACGCGCACGGGCGAAGTCCGTCGCCCGCTCACCGCCGTGGAGCTGCAGGGTGGTCAGCCCGACCTCGGACGCGATGCCCACGATCTCGTCGATCTCCTGGTCGCGGAAGACCCCGACGGCGTCGATGCCGTCCGGCACCCGCTCGACGAGTTCCTTCGCCAGATCGGCGGTCACGGTGCGGGGGCTGCCCGCGGCGAAGACGAACCCGACCGCGTCGGCACCCGCGTCGATGGCGGCGTCCACGGTCTCGGGCGTCGACAGGCCGCAGATCTTGATCCAGCGCTGGTCGGTCATGCTGTCCATCCTGCCAGGGACGCACGGCCTCGGAGCGATGGCGTTCGCTGAGGACGTAGCCGGGCGACGGACGTCAGTGCAGCATGCCCGCCACGTAGGCGGCGCCGCACGCGACGATGACGCCGAACGCCGCGAACGACCCGACGAGCACGTTCCGGCGACGCCAGCGGCGCACGACCGCGAACGTGCCGCGCTTGGCGTGCCGGTGCGCTGCCCGGTGCATGCGGTGGTCGCGCTTGTGCTTGACCCGCTGCGGGCCGAGCGGCACCGGACCGGTGACCTGCGTCGAACCGCCGCGCAGCGCGTTCGCGATCGCCACCGCGGTCGGGCGACGCTCGGGATCGCGGGCCGTCATCTTCGCGAGCAGGTCCCGCCACTCCGGCGCGATGCCCTCGGGGATCTCGGGGTCGTGCCGCAGTCGGGCCAGGGCTGCCTCGATGAGGGTGCCGGAGTACTCCTGCTTGCCGGTCAGGGCCTCGAGCAGGACGAGCCCGAGCGAGTAGATGTCGGTGGCGAAGCTGATCGGTTCCCCGGCGACCTGCTCGGGGCTGAGGTACGCCGCCGTGCCGATGATCGTGCCGTCGTTCGTCAGCCGCGACCCGTCGACGAAGTGCGCGACGCCGAAGTCGGTCAGCTTCACGGTGCGGGCGAACCCGGACGACCCCTCGTCGCTCATGAGGATGTTGGCGGGCTTCACGTCACGGTGGACGATCCCGCGGGAGTGCACGTAGGCCAGGGCATCGGCCAGCTGGGCGCCGAGGTCGGCCACCTCGTAGTTGTGCAGCGCGCCGTCGGCCAGACGCCGGAGCAGCGTGGTGTCGGCGATGAGCTCCATCACGATGTACCGGTGCGGGCCGTCGTCGAACTCGTGGGTACCGGCGTCGTAGAGCGGGATGAGCCCGGGGTGCGAGAGCATGCTGAGCAGCCGGATCTCGCGCTCCTGGCGCACCCGGTCCGCCGTCGTCATCGAGTCGGGCGTGGCGAACATCTTCACGGCGACCGCGCGGTAGGTGTGCTCGTCGCGCGCTTCGTAGACCGACCCCATGCCGCCCGTGCCGATCAGCTTGACGAGCCGGTAGCGGCCCGAGAGGACCGTGTCCGTCCGTACGCTGTCGAGCAGGGTCATGGTGTCGTCGTTCCGTGTTCGGAGCCCGGTGATCCGTGGCAGTTGCCAGCAAGGTGACTCACCCAGTACGGTACGCGGCCGCGTCCGATTCCGCTGCGGCGTTATGACATCGTGATCGGCCTACTTCCCTGTGTTCATGCGGATGCATCGGGGTACAGTCCGACTCCCACGAAGGTGAGCGATCACGCAAGGAGGACAGGATGGCGCTGTCGAAGGGCGACGAAGTGCACTGGAACACGTCGCAGGGGAAGACGACCGGCACGCTGGTCGAGAAGAAGACGAAGGACTTCCAGTTCGACGGGCAGTCGTTCAAGCCGACGGACGACGACCCGTACTGGATCATCGAGTCCGAGAAGTCGGGGAAGCGAGCCGCGCACAAGGAGTCGGCGCTGACGAAGGCCTGACGACGAGCGGGGCTCAGTCCTCGGCGGCTCCGGCCCGGCGGCGCCCGCGCGGCGCCGGGTCGGACCGGCCAGCGTCCGTCCGCTCGGCCCGCGCCCGACGGATCCGCCGCACGACGAAGGTCACGACGACCACCGCGATCGCGACGTAGAGCACCCGGTCGATCCACTCCGTGTACTGCTCGACCCGGTCGTACTGGTTGCCGAACGCGGCGCCGAGCAGGACCAGCGCGCTGTTCCAGATCCCGCTGGCGATGATCGTGAAGAGCGAGAAGGTGCCGAGGTGCATCCGGTCGGCGCCGGCCGGCAGGGAGATCAGGCTGCGGACGATCGGCACGAACCGGCCGAAGAACACCGCGCTCTTGCCGTGCCGGTGGAACCAGTCGGCGGCCTTGCGGAAGTCGTCCTCGTCGACGAGCGGGAGCTTGCCGAGCCAGCGGGTGGTCCGCTCGAAGCCGATCCCCGCCCCGAGCCAGTAGAGCACCAGCGCGCCGAGGTAGGACCCGAGGGTCGCGAGCACCAGGACGAGCACGAGGTTCATCCGCCCGGCCCCGGCGAGGAAGCCGGCCAGCGGCAGGATCACCTCGGACGGGATCGGCGGGAACACCGTCTCGACGAAGAGCATGAGGGCGACGCCCCACTCGCCCAGGGCGTCGATGAGCTGGAGCACGAGCCCCGAGAGGCCACCCATCTCGGAGTCCCCGGCGGCTGTCACGGTCGTGGCCGGCGCGGCCAGGGCAGTCGTCATGTGTCCATCGTCCCTGAACGCCCTGACAGATCCCGGCGCGCGACCTGGGGATCAGCCCCGTCGCCGTCCGGTCAGCCGAGCCCCATGTGCGACGTCCGGACGTGGGTGAGCGACCGGGCGAGCGCGCCGCGTGCCACGGCGTCGCGGCCGACCGTCGACGGGACGATCTCCACCGGGTGCCTGAGCTGCGGCGTGACGACCTCGGCGAGCGCCTCGGCGAACACGGCTGCGGCCGGCAGGACCTCGCCGCCGACGACCACCACCTCGGGGTCGATCGTCGTGACGAGCTGCACCACACCGGGTGCGACGTCCGCGGCGAACGCCCGCACGACCGCCGACGCGTCGGCGTCGCCCTGCCCGGCCGCCGCCATGACGGACTCGAGGTCCGCGCCGGACGGGATCCGCGCCTCCAGGCGGGCCGGCGCGCTCGGCCAGCCGGTCGATGCCAAGCCGCCCATCTCGCCCGCCGCCCCGCGCGCACCGCGCGCGAGCTGCCCGTCGATGCGGTACGCGGCACCGATCTGGCGCCCCATCACCAGGTAGAGGCCGTCCTGCACGCCGCGGAAGCGTCCCCACATCGCCTCGGCGGTGGCGGCGAGCTTCGCGTCGTTGTCGAAGAACGTGGCGGCGCCGGGGAACAGGTCGCCGATGCGGCCGGGGACCCGTCGCTCGACCCACTGCGGGACCGCCACGGTGTAGTCGATCTCGCCGGAACGGTCGACGACTGCCGGCACGCCGAAGGTGGCGGCGAGGAGCTTCGACGGCTCGGTGCCCTCGACCAGCCGGCGGACGACGTCCTGCACGCTGTCCCACGCCTGTTCGGCCGAGGCGAGGTCGGCGTAGACCTCCTCCACCCGGGCGAGCTGCTGGCCGCGCAGGTCGGACCGGAGCCCGACGATGCCGTGCAGCCCGAGGTCGACGCCGAGCACGGAGCCGGCCCCGGCGTCGGCGCGGAAGCGCTTCGCCCGGCGGCCCGCCTTGTTCGGCGTGGCGATCGCCTCGGCTTCGGTGACCCAGCCCTCGGCCACCAGGTCGGCGAGCGCCGCCTCGACCGTGGGACGGGAGAGTCCGACCGTGCGGCTCAGCTCGGTGACCGTGTGCGAGGAGTCGTCGCGGAAGAGCTCGTCGAGGATCGCCCGCGAGTTGATGAGGCGGAGCATCCCCGGGGTGCTGCCGACGACGCCACCCGGAAGCGTTGACACGGTCTCGTCCACAGCCATAGCCTCCATATTACGAAAGATCATTGAGGAATGGTGGACTGCGACATGCTCATCCCACGGCCGCGCCGCACCGAACCGGGTGTCGGTGCCTTCGCGATCACCCCGTCGACACGCATCGCCGCAGACCCTGCGAGCGAGTCCGTCCGACTGTACCTGCAGCAGACCCTGCGCGGATCGACCGGGCTGCCGGTGCGCGACGCCGACGACGCGCACGCCACCGACGTGATCGTGCTGCGCGTCGCGACCGACACGGACGACGCGACCGCCGCCGCTCTGCCCGAGGGCCCGGGCGGCGACCGCTCCGAAGCCTTCCGGTTCGACGTCACGCCCGACCGCGTCGAGGTCACCGGCGGCAGCGCTGCCGGCGTCTTCTACGGCGTCCAGGCCCTCCTGCAGTCGCTCCCCGCCGACGTCTACCGGAAGGGCCGCGTCGGCACCGGCCCGTGGTCGATCCCCTCGGTCACGGTCGAGGACGCCCCCGCCTTCGCCTGGCGCGGCGTCATGCTCGACGTCGCCCGGCACTTCCGCACCAAGCACGAGGTCATGCGGGTCGTCGACCAGCTGGCCGCCCACCGCCTGAACCGGCTGCACTTCCACCTCACCGAGGACCAGGGGTGGCGCATCGAGATCCGGAAGTACCCGCGCCTGACCGAGGTCGGCTCGTGGCGGACGGAGTCCCAGGTCGGCGCGCACGTGCCCGGACCGGACGGCGAACTCGTGATCGCCGGCAAGGACGGCCGCCCGCACGGCGGCTACTACACGCAGGACGACATCCGCGAGATCGTCGCCTACGCCGCCGACCGGTTCGTGACCGTCGTCCCCGAGATCGAGACGCCCGGCCACGTCCGCGCCGCCCTCGCCGCGTACCCGGAGCTCGGGGTCACCGGGCAGCCGATCGACGTCTGGACCGAGTGGGGCATCGCCGACGACGTGCTGAACGCCGAGGAGTCGACGATCGCGTTCTTCCAGGACGTCCTCGACGAGGTCATCGCGCTGTTCCCCTCCGAGTACATCGGCGTCGGCGGCGACGAGTGCCCGAAGGTGCAGTGGGAGCAGGACCCGCGCACGCAGGAGCGCATCCGCGAGCTCGGCCTCGAGGACGAGGAACAGCTGCAGGCGTGGATCATCGGTCGGCTGGCCGCCCACGTCGAGTCGCACGGTCGTCGGGCGTTCGGCTGGGACGAGATCCTCGAGGGCGGCACCCTGTCGAAGTCGGCGACCGTGGTCTCGTGGCGCGGCCTGACCGGAGCCCGGACCGCGGCGAAGCGGGGCCACGACGTCATCTCGGCGCCGGACGACCAGGTGTACCTCGACTACCGGCAGAGCGACCTCGAGACCGAGCCGATCCCGGTGTCGATCGTCCTGACGGTGGACGACGTCTTCGCCTTCGACCCGGTGCCGTCCGACCTGACCGACGCCGAGCGCGCACACGTCATCGGCGGCCAGGGCAACATGTGGACCGAGCACGTCGACACCGCGCGGAAGCTCGACTACCAGCTGTTCCCCCGCGTCGCGGCCCTGGCCGAGGCGCTGTGGTCGGCGGACGTCACCGGTCCCCGGGACGTCGCGGAGTTCCGCGGTCGGCTCGCCGAGCACGTCGCCCGGCTCGAGGCGATGGGCATCGAGTACCGGCACGAGGCGGGTCCGTTCCCGTGGGAGCAGCGCCCCGGCGTGCCCGGGCGTCCGCACTCGCGTGAGGAGCGTGCGGCCTACATCGACGCGGTGACCGCGAACATCGCCGAGTAGCGCCCGACGCGACCACTGACGGACGGGAGGCGCGGTGCCGGCTGGCACCGCGCCTCC
>NZ_MJGN01000034.1:78293-79132 GCF_001865065.1 Curtobacterium sp. MCBA15_008
GCGCTCGGCGCCGGCGTCACCGGCGCGGAGGCCGTCGGGTCCGGCGTCACGGGGGCCGTCGGCGCCGAGGGCGAGGCGGACGGTGCGGGGGCGGAGGGCGACGGCGCCGGGGTCGTGGGCGACGCGGACGGAGCCGGGGTCGGCGTCGGCTTCGGGGTGGGCTGCGGTGCCGGTGTCGGCTTCGGCCGTGCCACCGTCGTCGCGCGCCACTTCTTCGCCTTGGCGTCCCACCGCAGCTGCGACCGCGCGTACTTCGTCCCGCTGTTGAGCACCACGTCGCCGTCGCGCGGGGTCAGCAGCGCGGCGTCGACGGCGATGAACGGCGACACCACCGAGACCTTCTGCTTCGCCGTCCGCGACACCAGGGTCGCCGGCCGGGTCGAGGTGCCGTCGACGACGACGCGCACGGGCGAGGCGGCGGCGGAGTTGACGCGGACGGCGGCGCCGGAGCCGGCGGGCTGGGACAGTCCCTGCACGCCGATCGAGGCGGGTGCCCGCAGCAGCGCCACGGCGCGGCCGTTCTTGAACGACGAGATCGAGATCGCGGTCCCGACCGAGCTGTCCTTGTCCGCTGCCCAGACGGAGCCGGTGCTCCGGGTCAGCCGGGCGAAGCTGGCGTTCGCGATCCGGTAGCCGGAGGCGGCGAGGGCGAAGACGTTGCCCGCCCGCGCGGCCGAGCTGTCGTCGGTGACGGTGAGGGACGTGATGGTCGCCGAGGCCTTGACGAGCTTCACCGAGTCGAACTGCGGCGCGAGCACCGGGCACGCGACCCCGCTGACGGCGACGGTGCGGACGGACCCGACCGCGAGCGCGACACCGCTCGCCGCCCCGGCTCCGGT
>NZ_MJGN01000034.1:79762-89423 GCF_001865065.1 Curtobacterium sp. MCBA15_008
CTCGCCGCCCCGGCTCCGGTCGACCGGTTCGTGACCCGTCGGACCGTCACGGACGACGCGCTCGAGGCGGCGACCCGGACGATGCCGTCGACGGCGGCGCGGGCACCGGCGGGCAGGGCGACGTCCTCGACCACCAGGGCCCCGAGGGTCCGGACGTCGACGTTCACCACCGTCCCGCTCGATCCGGTCGCGGTGACGCCGGACACGGTGCCCTCGAACCAGGTCGGGCCGGCGTAGTTCACGATCTGGACGGGCGAGCGCCCGGTGACGCTCCCGGCGAGGCCGGATGCCGAGAAGCGACGGATGCGGCGCTGCACACCGTTCCCGCCGATGCCGGAGGTGACCTTGAGCAGGCAGAGGCACTGCTTGCCCCGGACGTCCTCGACGACGACGTCGGTGATGTCCCCCTCGCAGTCCCCGAGCCGGGAACCCGCGTGGGTCTGTCCGTCCACCGTGGTGAACGCGACGAGGTCGTCGCCGGTGCGCTCACCGGTGATCCGGCGGACGGCGATCCGCGACGACGGTCCCTGGAAGTGCACACCGTCCGAGGCCGTGTCGATGAAGGCGACGTCCTCGACGGTGACGTCGGTCACGTCACCGAACGAGACGGCGTACTGACCGCCGACCTGCGCGCTGCCCGTCGAGTGCACGGTGAGCCCGGTCAGGGACACCCGCGCGGCACGGCGGATGAGGAGCCCGTGCGACTCGGTGGTCTGCGAGACGGAGTTCTTGCTGCGGTTCGTCCACGTGCCGCCGACGATGCTGATGTCCCCGTCGTTCGGCGGGAAGACGGACGTGGCGGCCGAGGTGAGCGTCGAGGTCGCGGCGACGTCGAGGGTCGCACGGGTCGACGACTGGACGGACACGATCCGGCCGTACATCGATCCCGGAGCCTTCGCGTTGCCGCTGCGCGGACCGGCGCCGAGCACCTGCACGCGACGCCCGACCATCGCCGTGCTGAACACCGCCGCCTTGGTCGTGACGACGTTGGACCCGGCACGGACCGACGCGGTGGTCCGGGCGCTGGGGTTCGCGGCGGCGTTGCGGAGCACGTTGTCGCCGATGGCCCCGGTGACGCTCGCGGCCGAGGCGTCGAGCTGCGTGCCGGAGCGGATGACGAGGGGGCCGGACAGCACGGCTGCGCCGCGGAGGACACGGACTCCGCCGACGGCCAGCCACGCGTTGATCGCCGCCGTGCTCGTCCGCGGGTTCACCGTCATCACGGTCGCGTCGACGGCGTTCGCGCGCCCGCCCGAGGCGACGACGGCCGTCAGGGCGGTGAGGGTCCCGGCGGCACCCAGCCCGAGCATCCGGCGACGGGACGGCCGCAGCGCGTCGAAGAGGTTGGGGTGCCCCGGCATCGTGTCGTTCCGTTCATCGCCACTCGGGCGTGCTGTGCCGTGGCGAGACGGCGGTCCTGCGGGTGTGCGTTCGTGACGCTACCGGCCCGGACCGGGGGTGAGGGAGCCTCCAGTTCGCGGGTCACGACGGACTGGAGGCGCGGTGCCAGCTGGCACCGCGCCTCCAGTCGGTCGGATGGTGACGTCGACTACACGGCGACCGCCACCCGGTCGTGAGCGGTCTCGGACACGGCGGCGTCCGCCGCCGGGGCCCGACGCACCCACTTCTTCAGCCCGACGAGCACCAGCGCGGACACGACCGTGCCGGCCAGGATCGCGACGATGAACATCGCGACGTCCCCGATGGCGAAGAACACGAAGATCCCACCGTGCGGCGCCCGCGAGGTCACGCCGGCCGCCATCGAGATCGCTCCCGTGACCGCGGCACCGACCATCGACGCCGGGATGACCCGCAGCGGGTCGGCCGCGGCGAACGGGATCGCGCCCTCGGAGATGAACGAGGCACCGAGCAGCCACGCGGCCTTGCCGTTCTCGCGCTCCGGCTTCGTGAAGCCCTTGCGGTACAGGACGGTCGAGGCCAGCGCGAGGGCGAGCGGCGGCACCATGCCGGCGGCCATCACCGCGGCCATGATCTCGAACGGCACGACGTTCGTGGCGGTGCCGGCACCGAGCCCGGCGACGGCGAACGCGTACGCCACCTTGTTGACCGGACCGCCGAGGTCGAACGCCATCATCAGGCCCAGGATGATCCCGAGCAGGACCGCCGAGGCACCGGACAGGGAGTTGAGGAACTCGGTCAGCTGGGTCATCAGCCAGGCGATGGGCCCGCCGAGCACGAGCAGCATGAGGCCGGAGGCGATGATCGACGCGAACAGCGGGATGATCACGACCGGCATCAGGCCACGCAGCCAGCGCCAGGTCGGGATGCGGCCGATCCAGTACGCCGCGGCACCCGCGATGAGGCCACCGATCAGACCACCGAGGAACCCGGCGTTCATGAAGACGGCGATCGAGCCGGCGACGAAGCCGGGCGCGATGCCGGGTCGGTCGGCCATCGCGTAGGCGATGTACCCGGCGAGGGCGGCGACGAGGAACCCGAGCGAGATCCCGCCGATCTGGAACGCGGCGGCGCCGAGGTAGTAGCCGAGGCCCTGCGGCGGCAGGTCCAGCAGCGTGTAGTTCGTGAGCGTGAACACCGCGTTGTTCTGGCCGGAGTCACCGTGCTGCAGCGCGATGCCGTACCCGGCGAGCAGGAAGCCGAGCGCGATGAGCAGCCCGCCGCCCGCGACGAACGGAATCATGTAGCTGACGCCGGTGAGCAGCCAGCGCTTCAGGGCCTGGCCGAAGTGCTCGTTCTTCGTGGTCGTCTCGGTCGTGGCGGCGCCGCCCTGCACGCGTGCGGCGTTCGGGTCCTCCGAGGCGCGGATCGCCTCGGCGATCATCTTGTCCGGCTCGTCGACGCCGCGCTTCACGGGTCCGGAGACGAGGGGCTTGCCGGCGAAGCGGCCGCGGTCGCGCACGTCGACGTCGACCGCGAACACGACGGCGTCGGCGCGGGCGATGAGCGCGGGGTCGAGGGGCTCGACCTGCGAGGAGCCCTGGGTCTCGACGTGCATCTCGGCGCCGGCCCGCTCGGCTGCGGCGACGAGCGCGTCTGCTGCCATGTAGGTGTGCGCGATGCCGGTCGGGCAGGCGGTGACGCCGACGATGAGCTTGCGCTGGGTCGCCGTCGCACCTGCCGGTGGGGTCGGACTGGAGGCGCTGCTCGCCTTCCCGACGCCGGCCTCCGACACCTCGCCGCTCACCTCGCGGTCGACCAGGTCGACGATCTCCTGCGGGGTGGCCGCCGCACGGAGCGCCGCGGTGAAGTCGTCGCGGATGAGTGCCCGGGCCAGGGTCGAGAGGACCGTCAGGTGGTCCTTGTCCGCACCCTCCGGCACGGCGATCATGAACACGATGTCGGCGTCGCCGTCCGGGGCACCGAACGACACCTTCCGGGCGAGACGCGCGAACGCCAGGGTCGGCTCGGACACCGACGCCGATCGGGCGTGCGGGATCGCGATGCCGCCGGGCACGCCGGTGCCGACGCTGGCCTCGCGCTTGATCGCGTCCTCGGCCAGGACCCGGCCCTCGGCGGCGCGGCCGGTCGCGGCGACGCGGTCGGCGAGGACGCGGATGACGTCGCTCGACGTGGCGCCGAGGTCCTCGTCGAGACCGACGAGCTGGACGCTGATGAGGCGTGGACTCGTGTTGACGGACATGGTTGCTCCTTTGCAATCGTGCTGCGGTCGCACGGGGTGCTGGTGTTCGGGGGGTGTTGCTCGGGGTGCTGACGTCAGGCAGGCGCTTGGGCTGGCTCCGACGTGCGCTGGATTCGCCGGACGGTGATGGCGTCGGGGTCGGTGTGGTCGAGGGCGGGAACGTCGCTGCCGGGCAGGGCCGCGGCCGCAGCTCCGGTGGCGACGGCCTGGGCGAGGCGCTGCTCGGGCGGCTGCCCGGCGACCTCGGCGAGCAGGTAGCCGGCGAGCGCCGAGTCCCCCGCGCCGACGGTCGACCGTGCCGTGATCCGGGGTGCGGCGGCGGCGTGGCTGCCGTCCGCCGTCACGAGCACCGCCCCGGCGCTGCCGAGGGTGAGCAGCACCGTGCCGACGTGCCGCTCGCGGAGTCGCTCGGCGGCACGCGCGGCGACCTCGACGTCACGCTCGAACTCCTCGGGGTCCCCGCCGACGACCTCGGCGAGCTCCTCGGCGTTCGGCTTGACCAGGTCGACCCGCTCGCCGGACTGCAGCAGCGCGGTGAACGGCACGCCCGACGAGTCCACGGCGATCCGGACGGCGTCGCCGTGGCGCTGCCGGACGGCCCGCACCAGCACGGCGAGGGCGTCGTCGGGCAGCCCCGGCGGCAGGGACCCGGCGAACACGACCCAGCGGGCGGCGGGGCCGGTGGCGGTCGCGGCGGCGGTGTCGGCGACGAGGGTGGCCAGGTCCTCGAGGCGTCCGGCGAGGGACGGCCCGGGCTCGTTGAGCTTCGTGGTCGTGCCGGTCGGCTCGGTGACGGTGACGTTCGAGCGGAGCGGCGCACCGATCGGCAGCGCGGCGGTCGGGATCCCCCGGGTCGCCAGGCCGAGCAGCACGGGGTCGAGGTCGTCGCCCGGCAGGACCGCGATGGTGTCGCCGCCACTGGCCACCACGACACGGGAGACGTTGACGCCCTTGCCGCCCGGCTCGGCGGTGCTGCGGGTCGCACGTTGGACGGCGCCGCGCTGGAGTTCGCCGGCGAGCTCGATGGTGCGGTCGAGGCTCGGGTTCGGGGTGACGGTGACGATGCGGGTGCTGTGCTCGCTCATGCGACGACCACCTCGACGTCGGCGTCGGACAGTGCCCCGGCGAGGTCGGCCGGCGGCTGCTCGTCCGTGACGACGGTGTCGATCTCGTCGAGCCGGGCGAACCGCATGAGCGCCTCGACCCCGTGCTTCGCGGCGTCCGCGAGCACCACGCTCCGACGGGCGGCGAGCACGTAGGCGGCCTTCACAGCAGCTTCGTACTCGTCCGGCGTGCTCAACCCGAAGCCGGCGGACAGGCCGTTCGTCCCGACGAAGGCGATGTCCGGTCGGAGCGCGCCGATCTGCTCCACGGTGGCGGTGCCGACCGCGGCGCTCGTGACCCCGCGGACGCGTCCGCCGAGCAGGTGCAGCTCGACGTGCTCGCTGTGCTGCAGGGTCGCGGCGATCGGCACGGAGTTCGTGATGACGGTGATCGTGGCGCCGACCGTGGCCGGCTCCCAGCGGGCGAGCTCGGCGGCGACGGCGGCACAGGTCGTGCCGGCGTCGAGGGCGATCGAACCGGTGAAGGTCGGCGGCACGAGGCGCATCGCGGCGCGGGCGATCGCGGACTTGGCGGAGTTGTGCTGGCCTTCGCGCTCGGCGACGGTCAGCTCGACGACGCTCGACCGGCCGACGGGCACCGCTCCCCCGTGCACGCGGCGCAGGACCCCGGCGGACTCGAGCAGGTCGAGGTCGCGGCGCACGGTCTCGGTGGTGACGTCGAAGTGCTCGGCGAGGTCGGCGACGGAGACCCGCCCGGCTGCCTGCAGTGCGGCGGCGATGGCGTCGTGTCGCTCGGTTGCGTACATGCCCGAACTCCTTCGTTCCCGTGGGTTTCACGCAGCGTACGCGCACAACCCACCGAATCGCAACCGTTCCACAACCAAACCAACATCCCGCGCTCGCCCGCGCTCCCCGCTCCCGCCCGCCGAGGTCGCACAAAACGTCGCTCTCGGCGAGCCCAGACGGCACATCGTGCGACCTCGGCAACACGCACGCGGCATGTCGCGCGACCTCGATGCCGCCCGCGCGATGCCTTCCTCCACCGAGATCGCACTCTGGCGCGGATGCCCTCCGCCGAGATCGCACTTCGGCGCGGACGTACGAAGCAGACCCGCGCCGAAGTGCGATCTCGACGCCCCGATCACGCCGCGCCCGCCGAGGTCGCACAAGACGTCGCTATCGGCGAGCCCAGACGGCACGTCGCGCGACCTCGGCAACACGCACGCGGCATGTCGCGCGACCTCGACCCCGGCCGCGCGCCGTCCTCGCCCGCCATCCTCGCCCACCGTCCTCGCCCACCGTCCTCGCCCGCCGAGATCGCACTCTGGCGCGGATGCCCTCCGCCGAGATCGCACTTCGGCGCGGACGTCCGAAGCAGACTCGCGCCGAAGTGCGATCTCCGCGCCACGATCGCGCCGCGAACACCATCGGACGCCGCGCACGAGCGCGCCCGCGCGCCCGCCCACGACGACGCCCCAACCTGCCGGAGCAGATCGGGGCGTCGCACGTCGGGCGCTCAGCCCTTGACGGCCCCCGCGGTCATGCCGCTGACCAGCCGCCGTTGCACGATGAGGAAGAACACCACGACCGGGATCGAGAACAGCACCGACGCCGCCATGAGCCCACCGAAGTCGGTCCCCTTGTTCGTCGAGAACCCGGCGAGCCACACCGGCAGCGTGTACATCCCCTGGTCCTTCAGCATCACGTACGCCGTGAGGTAGTCGTTCCACGCAGCGATGAACGCGAACACGCTCGTCGCGATGACGCCCGGCATCACCAGGGGGAACAGCACGCTCCAGAGGATCCGGAACGTGCCCGCACCGTCGACCTTCGCGGCCTCCTCGATCTCGATCGGCACCGCGACGAAGAACCCGCGCATCACCCAGATCGAGAACGGCAGCACACTCGCGACGTACGCCAGGATCAGCCCGAGGTAGCTGTTCAGCAGCCCGAGGGTCTGGAACGACAGGAACAGCGGGATGAGCAGCGCGCCCGACGGGATCATCTGCACGAACAGGATGGCGACCAGGATCGCGCGGCGCCCCTTGAAGCGGAAGCGCGACAGGGCGGCCGACGCGAGGAACCCGACCACGATCGACAGCAGCACCGCCGCGACCACGACGATCGCCGAGTTGCGCAGGTAGACGAGGAACCCGTCCTGCGTCAGCGCCCGCGTGAAGTTCTCGAGCGTGGGCCGCAGCGGGAGCCAGATCGGAGTGAGGGCCGTGACCTCGTCGGCGGGCTTGAACGCCGTGTTCACCATCCAGTAGATCGGGAACACCCAGATCAGGCAGAACACCACGGCGATGGTGTTCGCCAGCACGCGCGGCTTGCGCTTGCGCGCACGGACCGGCGAGACCGCGCGAGCCCGGCCGGACCCGGAGCGGTTCGCACCCGCCACGTCCGGTTGTGCCTCGGACGCGGTCGCCCCGGTCACCCCGGGGGTCGTGGTCGTCGTCACAGGTCCTCCTCCCCGCTCCGGACGAGCCGGCGGATGTAGTAGCTGGTGAGCGCGCCGAGGATCAGCGTCGAGATGACGGCGATCGCCGCGCCCTGCCCGTAGGCGTTCGACACGAAGGACTTCACGAACGTCCAGATGCCGAGGGTGAGGGTGGTGTCCTCCGGTCCGCCGCGGGTGAGCAGCCAGATCTGGTTGAAGACGTTGAAGTCCCAGATCACCGACAGGATCGTCACGAGCAGCAGGGTCGGCACGAGCGCCGGCAGGGTGATCGCGCGGTACATCGCCCAGGCCGAGGCCCCGTCGAGCGAACCGGCTTCGTAGTACTCCGGCGCGATCTGCGACTGGGCGGCGTAGAGCGTCAGCGCGACGAACGGCACCGCCTGCCAGATGACGAGCGACAGCACGATGGTCAGGGCCTGGCCCGGGCTCGACGCCCAGTTGTCCTGCGTGTGGTCGCCGAACACCCCGAGCTGCGTGATCAGCCAGTTGAGCACGCCGTAGAACGGCTGGAAGAGCCACTGCCACACCAGGCTCGACGCGACGTTCGGCATCGCCCAGGCGAGCACGAGCACGACGCTGACGATCGTGCGCATCGCGACGCCGAGCCGGGTGAGCAGCTGCGAGACCGCCATCCCGATGCCGATCGTCCCGACGACCATCGCGCCGGTGACGAGCACCGTCCGGAGGACGACCGGCCAGAAGCTCGGGTCGGCGAGCACGTTCGTGTAGTTCGAGAACCCCGCGAACCCCGCCTGCCCGGTGAAGATCGCCCGGAGACCGTAGTCCTGGAAGGAGATGACGACGAGGCGCACCAGCGGGTAGACGACGAGCGCCAGCAGGAGCAGCGCCGCCGGGGCGAGCAGCACCAGTGGCGCGCGTGACGACCCCACCGGCCGGCGGCGCCGGGTGCCCGGCTCGGCCTGAGCCGAACCGGGCACCCGCTCTGCAGTCGACGTCATCGACTACTGCTGCGCGTTGAGTGCGGACGTGAGGTGCTCCGAGAAGCCCTCGGCCGCCTGCTTCGGCGACTTCCGCCCCGTCGCGATGTCCGCGAACATCGTCTGGAACGTGGAGTCGCCCTCGATGGTCGCCCAGCCGGGGGTCGCCGGCGTCGGACGGCTCGTCGACGCCGCGGCGAAGTACGGCTTGTGGAGTTCGTCCACGTCACCGGACACCGCGTCGAGCAGCTGCGTCGAGTTCGGCTCCCAGCCGTCGACCCCGAAGACCTGGTCCTGCTGGAACTTCTTCGAGGTGAGGATCTTCGTGTAGTACAGCGCCAGGTCCTGGTTCTGCGACTTCGACGGGATGCCGAGGTCCGAGCCGCCGAGGAAGACGGGCTGCGTCTTGCCCTCGGTCTGGGACGGCATCGCGAAGGTGCCGATCTGGTTCTTCAGCTCGGGCTTCGCCGTCGTGATCGAACCGATCTCCCACGCGGACCCGAGGATCGCCGAGGTGTTGCCCTGCGCGAAGATGTCGGACTCGGCCGGCTTGTCCGTGTTGATGTCCTGCGTGGACTTCGCGGAGTAGCTGTTCTGGAAGTCCTTCCACGCGGTCAGGCCCTTGACGGCGTCGGCGGAGTCGATCGACCCCTTCCACTTGCCGCCCTGCTCGGTGGCGATCTGTCCGCCGGCGTCCCACACCCACTGCAGGCCGCCGTACCAGTACTGCCCGGGCATGTAGAACGCCGAGAAGTCCGCCTGCGGGTTCTTCGCCTTGACCTTGTCGAGGTCGGCGGTGAGCTGGTCGTACGACGTCGGGACGTCGGTCACGCCAGCGTCGGCCCACATCTTCTTGTTGTAGATCACCGCGCGGTTGCCGGCGAACAGCGGAGCACCGTAGAGCTTGCCGTCGACGGTGGCCGGCCCCTCGAGCCCGGAGAGCCAGGTCTGGCCGCCCTGCAGCTCCTTCTTGTAGGGCGACAGGTCCATCAGGCCACCCGTCGCGGCGTACACGGGCACCTGCGTGTTGCCCAGGTCGACCACGTCCGGCGCGTCCTTCTGGGCGAGTGCGGTGGTCAGCTTCGTGGTGATGCCGTCCCACTGCTGGAGCTGCAGCTTCACCTTGGCGCCGGTGGCCTCGGTGAACTGCTTCTCGGCGACGTCGAGGATCTTCGGGCTGAGGTCGCCGTTCATGATCCAGACGGTGATGGTCTTGCCCTTGCCATCGGGTGTGCCGATGGACTTCGTGCCGCCGTCGGAAGCTCCGTTGCTTCCGGCGGAGCACCCGGTGAGGGCGAGCGCGCCTGCGAGGGCGAGCGCACCGAGTGCGGCGAAACGCGTGCGTGTCACGATGACTCCCTTGGTCCGACCTTTATGAAAGGACGTTGCGTATTGGCAAGTGAAGACCCTCGGGGTCGCGTTGTCAAGCATCGATCCGAGCCTTGTGGACCCGTGTGATCCGCGTGTTTCCGGGGGATCACGGATGTCGAACGGATGGCCTCCGATGCTTGACGAGCTGGTCATGACCAGGCATGATCAGCACCCGTTCTCGACGCGACCGCCTGGAGGCGCGGTG
>NZ_MJGN01000034.1:90053-233388 GCF_001865065.1 Curtobacterium sp. MCBA15_008
CGCGCCTCCAGGCGGTCACCCCCACTGCGCGACGCGACTCACACAGCAGCCAGTGCGGAGGTCGGTGGGATGCGCGCGGCGCGCGCCGCCGGGTAGAGGCCGGACACCCCACCGATGACCACCGTCGCACCGAGCCCGCCGGCGACGGCCCGGAGCGGGATCGCGACCGGCCACCCCTGCCCGAGCGCGAACACGACCGTCACGCCGACACCGATGACGACCCCCGCGATCCCGCCGAGGAACGACAGCAGCAGTGACTCGACCAGGAACTGGTCGCGGATGTTCCGTCGGCGTGCTCCGAGCGCGCGGCGCACCCCGACCTCCGCACGACGTTCGAGCACCGTGATCACCATCGTGTTCGCGACGCCGATGCCGCCGACCAGCAGTGCCACCCCGCCGATCCCGACGAGCAGCCCCGTGAACGAGTCGTCCGTGGCGTTCTTCGCGGCGAGGGCGTCGGACGGTCGGGTGACACCGACGTCCTGCGGCGATCCCGGCCGGATGCCCGCCGCGAGCACCGTGCGCGCCTGCGCGACCCGCTCCGGATCGACCCGTGCGTACACCGCCGTCGGTGCCCCGTCGAAGCCGAGCCGCTCGGCCAGGCTCCGGGGCACGAACACCTGGTTGTCCAGGTCCCCGGCGAGCTGGATCGACCGCAGCACGCCGACGACCTGGATCCAGCGACCGTCCATCCAGACGCGCGTCTGAGCGCCGGCCCGTTCGATCCCCAGGGCTCGGGCGGCGTCGGCACCGAGCACGACCTGTTCCGGTGCCCCTACCGAGTCGTCGATCCACCGGCCGGACGCGAGTTCGCCGCCGAGGACCGCGGGCACGTCGCCCCACGCCGCCATCACGCCGATCCCCTTCGTCTCGGGGGCCGGGACGAACTCGTTGCGGTAGACGGCGGCGTCGTCCACCGAGCCCACCGCGGCGGCGGTCTGCACGTCGTCCTGCCGCAGCGCGGACTCGAGCGCGGTGGACGGCAGCGGCGGGGTGTCGCCGAACCCCTGCGCCTTCGTGGCCGTCAGCACGTTCGTCCCGAGCGCGTCGAGCACCTGGTCGAGCTTCGCCTTGCTCGAGGACGAGATGCCGACGACGGCGATCATCGCCGCGATGCCGATCGCGATCCCCAGTGCCGAGAGCACGACCCGCCCCGGCCGTGTGCGGAGCCCGAACACCCCGAGCCGGAGGAGGTCCGCGCCACCGAGCCGAGCACGGACCGCGCGTTCCCCGCTCACCGTCCACCGCCGATCGCCGCGGCGAGCGCCGCCGCCGTCACCGGGGCCGCACGCGGACCGTCCGCGTGCGCAGCAGCCGAGTCGTCCTCCACGAGCCCGTCGCGCATCCGGACCCGGCGCGGCAGCGACGCGGCGAGTTCGAGGTCGTGCGTGATCACGAGCACCGTGGTGCCGGCGTCGTTGAGCTCCCGGAGGAGGGCCAGGATCGCGGCGCCCGATGCCGAGTCGAGCGCGCCGGTCGGCTCGTCGGCGAGCAGGATCGTCGGGTCGCCGACGATCGCCCGCGCGATGGCGACACGCTGCTTCTCGCCACCCGAGAGCTGGTTCGGGAGGTGCCCGACCCGGTGACCGAGTCCGACTCGGCCGAGGGCGTGGACCGCACGACGGTGGCGCTCCCGGCGACCGGTGCCGGCGTAGAGGAGCCCGTCCGCGACGTTCTCCGCCGCGGTGGCCCCGGCCTGCAGGTGGAAGTGCTGGAACACGAACCCGATGTGCTCGGCGCGGAGCAGGGAGAGCGCGTCGTCCGACATGGTGGCGACGTCGTTGCCGGCGATCGTCACGGTGCCGTCGGTGGGGCGGTCGAGCGTGCCGACGATGTTGAGCATCGTGGACTTGCCGGAGCCGGACGGGCCGACGACGGCGACGAGCTCGCCGGCGGTCACGTCGAGCGTCACGCCGCGGAGCGCCCCGACGTCGCCGTAGGTCTTCGTGACGTCGCGGAGCGACAGGACGGCCCGGCTCATCCCGGCACCACCACTCGGTCGCCCTCGGACACGTGGCCCGAGACCGCGATCCGGCCGTCGGCGGCCAGCCCCGGTCTGACGGCGACCCGCTTCGTGGTGCCGTCCCGCCGTACGACGTCGACCGCGTAGCCGCCGTCGCCGGTGGCGACCAACGCCGCGACCGGCACGGAGAGCACGTCCTGCTCGGAGGCACCCGCGGCCTCGATCTGGGCGGATGCGGCCGCGGGCAGCTCGCGGTCGCCGGGGTCGAACGACACCGACACGTCGACCTTCGACGCGGCGTCCTCGCCCGCACTCGGCTGCACGTCCGTGACCTCGCCGGCCGTCGCCGCACCGGCCCCGTTGACCCGGACCCGCACCGACGTCCCGACGGCGAGCCGCTCGGCGTCCCGCTGCGGGACCGTCGCGAGGACGATCCGCTTCGTGCCCGTCACGGACAGCACGTCCCCGGAGGCGCGCTGCCCGAGCCTGCCGTCGACCGTCGCCACACGGACGTCGCCGGGGACGAACGCGACGTCCGCCGCGGTCAGCACGCCGGTGACCTCGTGCCCGCGGTCCCGCTGCCACTGCCGCACGGCGCGCTGGGTCCGGGGACCGAACGTGTCGTCCTGGGCCACGTCGTACCCGAGCGCCGCGAGGTTCTCGTTGAGCTGCCGGACGTCGGTGCCCCGCTGGCCTCGCTCCAGCGACCGCCAGAGCGGGACCGTCCCGTGCATCGCCCGGACGCCGCGCTCGTCGACGGCGTACAGGAACTCGTCGCGGTGGATCACCTGACCGGGCTCGGGCAGCCAGGTGAGCGTCCCGGGTGCCGCCCCGGGCACACCGCTCGGGATCCCGTAGCCCAGGACGCCGGAGAACACCTTCGAGTCGGTCAGCGCACCCGACGTCACGACCGATATGTGCCGTCCGCTCCCCGTGGTCTCCGCCGCCGTCTCCGCCGCGGCCGACGACGCCGACCCCTGCGGCGCGAGGACGGACCACGTGCCCACACCGGCGGCGAGGACGGCGAGCAGGCAGACGCCGGCCGTCAGGGTCCGGCGTCGCGCCCGGGCGCTCATCGCCCGACCGCCGATCCGAGCTGCGGCGAGTGCGCGGTCCGGACGAGCGGACCGGTCCGGGTGGAGGGTGACACGGTGGTGGGGGTGTGGTTCTGCATGTCCCCAGCACACCGCTCGGCCTGTTTCGCCTCCCGCACGCGCCGCGTTACCCCGACGAAACGTCGACGCGCAGGCCCCCACCGGCACGCGAGACGACCTCGAGCCGCCAGCCGTGTGCCTGCACGATGGAGGCGACGATCGACAGCCCGAGTCCGCTGTGCCGACCGGTGGACGGGGCTCCCGGGCAGCGTCGGAACGGCTCGACCAGGAGCGCCGCCACGTCCTCCGGCACCACGGGGCCGGAGTTCTCCACCGAGAACCCGTCCGCCCTGGTGTCCACGCGGACGAACCCGCCCGGGTGGTTGTACTCGACGGCGTTGCCGACCAGGTTGACGAACAGTTGGCGGACGAGCGTCGGCTCGCCCGTGATCGCGGGACTGCCTGGAGGCGCGGGGCTGCCGTCGAGCGAGAGCGACACGCCCGCCTCGTCTGCGCGTCCGGCGGCTCCCGCAACGATCTCGCCGGCGAGCCAGGCGAAGTCGATCGGAGTCCCGACGCCCGCGAGCCCGCGGTCCGCCTCGGCGAGCACGAGCAACGAGTCGACCAGGTGTTCCGTCCGTCGGTTCTGTTCGAGGAGCTCGTCGCGCACGCTCCGCACGTCGACGGGGTCGGCGGCGTCGTGGAGTCCGATCTGCACCGCTGCGCGCTGGACGGCGAGCGGCGTCCGCAACTCGTGGGAGGCCTGCGCCACGAACCGTCGCTGGCTCTCGAACGCGGTCTGCAGCCGGTCGAGCAGGTCGTCGACGGTGCCGGACAGTCGTCGGAGCTCGTCGTCGGGGCCGTCGAGGGCGATGCGCTCGTGGAGGTTCGACGCACTGATCCGGTTCGCCGTCGCCGTGATCCGGTCGATGGGGCGGAGCATCCGTCGGCTGACGAGCCACCCCACCCCGCCGGCGACGATGCCGGCGCCGGCGATGCCGATCGCGGACCACTGCCACTGCTGGTCGGCGACGACGCGGGCGACGGTCCCGTCCGGATCGGCGGCCCCGGCGCGACCAAGAAGGTCCGCGGCCCCGGCGTCACCCGGAAGGTCCGCGGCCCCGGCGCGGCCCGGACGCGTCTCGGTGGCAGCAGGCGGAACGGTCGCGGAGAACGACGGTCGACCGCTCAACCCGTCGAGTTCGGTGGAGGCACCGAGCGCCACGCCGATCCCGGCCTGGGACATCAGGTTCGAGAAGACGACCACGCCGGCGGCGAGGACCATCGCCGCGAACGCGAACACCAGCGCCGTCCGGCTCCGGATGCTCCAGGTCCGCGACCGGACCGGGTTCACAACGCTTAGCCCGTGCCCGGCACCGTCCGGATCGGATCCGGTTCGCCGAGCTTCCGCCGGAGCTTCGACATCGTGACCCGCACGGCAGCGGTGAACGGGTCGATGTTCATGTCCCAGACCTTCTCGAGCAGTTCCTCCGCGGACACGATGCGTCCGTCGGCGCGGAGCAGGGTCTCGAGGACGCCGAGCTCCTTCGACGTGAGGTCGAGCGGTCGGCCGTCCCGGGTCGCCATCCGCCGGTTGGTGTCGACGACGATCCCGGCACGCTCGAGGACCGGAGCGACGGGGGCGACACTGCGTCGGCCGAGCGCGCGGACCCGTGCGACGAGCTCCGGGTACTCGAACGGCTTGGCGAGGTAGTCGTCCGCGCCGAGCTCGAGGCCGTTCACCCGATCGGTCAGCGTGGTCGCCGCCGTGAGCATGATGATCCGGGTGAGGCTGCCTCGTGCTGCGAGCCCGCGGGCGACCTCGTCGCCGTGCAGCCCCGGTACGTCACGGTCGAGCACGACGACGTCGTAGTCGTTCACGGCGAGGAGCTCGTCGGCGTGGTCCCCGCGGTACGCCACGTCGACCGCCATGTCCTGCCGCGTCAGACCCCGCGCGACGAGGTCCGCCAGGGCGATCTCGTCGTCCACCACCAGTACTCGCATGCATGTATTGCATACCAGATGTCTAAGAGACGGCTGGGTCCACACGGACGACGCCGGCCGCTTCGTCGAGGCGGATCACGAACTCGACGCCGCCGGATCCCGGGACGACGGCGAGCGGGACGGTTTCGGTGCTGAGGTGGTCCATGCCCCGAGTCTCGGGGCACGGGTGTTTCGCCGCCGTAACCCCGAGGGTGGTGCCTCAGGCGTCGAAGGGGACCTCACCGCTGCGGCTGACACCCGCACGCTGCCGGTACGCCAGGTGTCCGCCGAGGTATCCCCCGACCCCCACGACCGCGAGTCCCGCGTACCCGAGGAGCTTGCCGGCGCCGTGGTTCCCGCGCTTCCGCTGCATCCACGACAGGCCGTACAGCGAGATGCCCACCCAGTTGACGGCCTGGTGCACCCAGCCGGTGCGGAGCTGCTCACGGTCGAGTTCTGACCAGTCGACGTACCCGGCGACGGTCGCGCTGCCGGAGGACACGAGCCCCACACCGACGAGGGTCTTCGCGGCCTTCGCGTTGCCCTTGCCGCCGATCGTGTCGAGCACGGCGGCCGAGATCCACGCACCGAGCGGCACCTGCACCATCAGCGGGTGCAGCGGGTGCCCGAACGGCACGCCGTGCAGCAGCTGTCGCAGCGCCTTCGGCTTCGCGAGGGCGTTGACGACGGACCGGTCGATGTCGACCGCCTTGTCGAGCACGCTCGCGTGTTCGACGGACTCGGTGAGGCGACGGATCAGGGGCAGCTCAGGCATGCCCTGGACAGTAGGCCTGGAGGCGGTGCACCGGTCCCAGGGATGGGTGCACCGCCTCCAGGCAGTGCCGTTCAGGGCGTCCGCTACTCCTCGACGATCTCCGCCAGTTCGAACGGTTCGACCGTCAGCTCGTCGCCGCCTGCGGCGACGTCGACGCGGACGGTGTCACCGTCGCGCACCTCACCGGACAGGATCGCGCGGGCCAGCCGGTCGTCGATCTGCCGCTGCATGAGCCGGCGGAGCGGGCGCGCGCCGTACACCGGGTCGTACCCGCGCTCGGCGAGCCAGCTCCGGGCGTCCGGCGTGACCGCCAGCTCCAGCCGACGGTCGGTCAGGCGGCGTGCGAGACGGTCGACGTAGAGGGAGACGATCTGGCCGAGGTCCTCCTCCGTCAGCGCCTGGAACACCACGATGTCGTCGAGCCGGTTGATGAACTCCGGCCGGAACGCCTGCTGCACCAGCTCGCGGACGGCCTCTTCGCGCTGGACGTCACTCAGGGACTGGTCGGTCATGAACTGCGAACCGAGGTTCGACGTCAGGATCAGGATGGTGTTCCGGAAGTCGACCGTCCGGCCCTGCCCGTCGGTCAGGCGCCCGTCGTCGAGCACCTGCAGCAGCACGTCGAAGACCTCGGGGTGCGCCTTCTCGATCTCGTCCAGCAGGACCACGGAGTACGGGCGACGGCGGACGGTCTCGGTGAGCTGCCCACCGGCCTCGTAGCCGACGTACCCGGGCGGGGCGCCGATGAGCCGCGCGACCGAGTGCTTCTCGCCGTACTCGCTCATGTCGATGCGGACGAGGGCCTTCTCGTCGTCGAACAGGAACTCGGCGAGCGCCTTGGCCAGCTCGGTCTTGCCGACACCGGTGGGGCCGAGGAACAGGAACGAGCCCGTCGGACGGTCCGGGTCGGAGATGCCGGCGCGGGTGCGACGGACGGCCTCGGACACGGTCGACACCGCGGTGCGCTGCCCGATGATCCGGCGACCGAGCTCGTTCTCGAGGTGCAGGAGCTTCTCGGTCTCACCCTGCAGCAGCCGCCCGAGCGGGATGCCCGTCCACTGCGCGATCACGGCGGCGATGTCCTCGTCGGTGACGCTGTCGTTCACCATCCGGTCGGCGGACTCGGCCTGCTCGGCGGCGGCGAGCTCGGCCTCGATGCGCGGCTTCTCGCTGTACTCGATCCGCGAGACGAGCTCGTAGTCGGCCTCACGCTGGGCACGCTGCGACCGCATGTTGAGCTCGTCGAGCTGCTGCTTGAGCTCGCCGATCCGGTTCAGGCTCGCGCGCTCGGCCTGCCAGCGCTGCTCGAGCTCGCCGAGTCGTTCCTCGCGCGTGTGCAGTTCGTTCCGCAGGGTCTCGAGACGGGCCTTCGAGGCGTCGTCCTTCTCCTGCTTGAGCGCGAACTCCTCGACGCGCAGGCGGTCGACGTTCCGCTTCAGCTCGTCGATCTCGACCGGGCTGGAGTCGATCTCCATGCGGAGCCGGCTGGCGGCCTCGTCGATGAGGTCGATGGCCTTGTCGGGCAGCTGGCGGCCGGAGATGTACCGGTTCGACAGGCTCGACGCGGCGACGAGCGCGGAGTCGTTGATCGTCACCTTGTGGTGCGCCTCGTAGCGCTCCTTCAGGCCGCGGAGGATCGCCACGGTGTCCTCGACGCTCGGCTCGCCGACGAAGACCTGCTGGAAGCGTCGTTCGAGGGCGGCGTCCTTCTCGATGTACTCGCGGTACTCGTCGAGCGTCGTCGCCCCGATGAGCCGCAGTTCGCCGCGCGCCAGCATCGGCTTGAGCATGTTCGACGCCGCGACGGAGCCCTCGCCGCCACCCGCGCCCATGAGCGTGTGCAGCTCGTCGATGAACGTGATGACCTGCCCGTCGGAGTCGTTGATCTCCTTGAGCACGGCCTTGAGCCGCTCCTCGAACTCGCCGCGGTACTTCGCGCCGGCGATGAGCGCGGACATGTCGAGCGACACGAGGCGCTTGTCCTTGAGGGAGTCGGCGACGTCGCCCGCGATGATGCGCTGGGCGAGTCCCTCGACGACGGCGGTCTTGCCGACGCCGGGTTCCCCGATGAGCACGGGGTTGTTCTTGGTGCGGCGCGTCAGCACCTGGCTGACGCGCCGGATCTCGGCGTCGCGACCGATCACCGGGTCGAGCTTGCCGCTGCGGGCGATCTCGGTGAGGTCGACGCCGTATTGCTCGAGGGCGGTCTTCTGTCGCTCTTGCGAGTCAGGAGCGCCCTGGAGGTTCGCCATGCGTTCCGTCCTTTCGTTGCGATGGTCGTTCGGCTGGTTGAGCCAGCCTGACTCAAGTTTACCGCGCGAGGGGCTGTTCCGTCTTCGGATTCCGGATCCCGACGGCGCTGACCGCCGCTCCCGCCACCAGGAGCAGCGCCATCACCACCATGGCCCGGTGCAGTCCGTCCACGCTCACCGCTCCCCCGAGGAGGACCCCCGCCAGCGCCACCGTCACCAGGCCGGCGATGCGTGCCACCGCGTTGTTGACCGCCGAACCCGACCCCGCTTCGGACTGCGGGACGGACCCCAGCACGGCACTCGTCAGCGGCGTCACCATGACCGAGATCCCCGCTCCGATGAGGACCAGCCCGGGCAGCACCGACCACCAGTACCCCGCCGGGTCGCTGCCCGCGAAGAGGAGCAGGAGCGCCCCGACCGCACCGATCGCGGGGCCGGCAGCCATGAACCACCGCGGACCGTACTTGCCGGCGAGGGACCCGACCGTCGTGGACAGCAGCAGGAGCATCACGGTCGGCGGCAGCGTCGCGAGACCCGCGAGCCAGGCCGGGTAGTGCCAGACCTCCTGCAGGAACAGCGTCACCACGAAGAACACCATGCCGAGCGCGCCGTAGATCGACAGCGTCGCGAGGTTGCCGACCGCGAAGTTCCGCGCCCGGAACAGCTCGAGCGGCACCAGCGGGCCACCCGACGTCCGTGTGACGTGGAGCTCCCACGGCACGAACGCCGCCAGGGCCACGGCACCGATCACGAGCGCAGCCACCACGACCGGCGATCCCCATCCCAGCCGCTCCTGCTCGATGAGCCCGAGCACCGCGCCACCGACGCCCACCACGGCGAGGACCGCACCGACGACGTCCACCTTCGCTCGCGGCCCGACCCGCACCTCGGCCTGGATGCGCCGCACGAGCGGGATCGTCACCGCGATCGGGATCGCCGTCAGCACGAAGATCCACCGCCAGCCGATGCCGTCCACGATCAGGCCGCCGACGACCGGGCCGAGGATCGTCGCCGCGCTCGACCACGCCGTCCAGGTGCCGATCGCCTTCGCCTGCGCCGCCCCGCGGAACGCCGCGACGATGAGTGCCAGCGCGCTCGGGGTCACCAGCGCACCGCCGACACCCTGGAACGCCCGCGCGACGATGAGGACCTCGCCCGTGGGTGCGATCGCGCACGCGACGGAGGCGATCCCGAAGACCACCAGCCCCCACGTGATGATCCGCACCCGGCCGAACAGGTCGGACAGACTGCCGGCGACGAGGATGAGCGACCCGAGCGTCACCAGGTACGCGTCGACGGTCCACTGCTGCACGACGAGTCCACCGCCGAGCTCGTCGCGGATCGCCGGCAGCGCGACGTTCACCACGCTCGAGTCGAGCCCCACCACGAACGACGACAGGATCGCCACCACCAGCACGACCCGCCGGTCGTCACGGAGGGGTGCGGTGGCGGCCGGGTGCGCCGCGGGCGGAGTGGTCATGCGCTCATCCTCCGCCCTCGCGGGTCGCGGCGCCTGTCCCTGCCGCTCCCCCGCACGCGGCCCATCGGCACGACGGGCCCGCATGCCGAAGCCCCCGCGACCGAGTGGTCGCGGGGGCTGCCGACAGGACGGGGCTGGGTGTCCTGGATCGCGGGTGCTGCTGCCTAGTTCCGGGAGTCGGAGTTGGGCTGCACCGAGGGGCCGGGGTTCACGACCGGCTGCGCCACGGGAGCGGCGGGCTCGGCCGCGGTGTTGTTGACGGTCGTGTTCGTCGGGCCGTCAGCGTTCTTGGCCTTCTTCTCGTCGTCGCTCATCTCCTTCTTGAAGATGTTGATCGACTGACCGAGGCCCTTGGCGAGCGCCGGGAGCTTGGTCGCACCGAACAGCAGGATGACGATCCCGAGGATGACCAGCAGGTGAATCCCACCGAGGTTTCCGAGCATCATGACTCCTTGAATCTGGATCTGGTCGCCGTCTCCGAGTCACCGTCGACGCGTGCGGCGGAAGTCCGTCGTCCCACCATCGTAACTCGCACTCCCCGGGAATCACAGGCCGACCCCCGGACGGACACCGTTCGCCCAGGCTGGCGGGTCAGTAGGCGCCGCGGGAACGCAGGACGGACGGGATCGTCCGCGCGAGGATCACGACGTCGTGGGCGAAGGACCAGTTCTCGACGTAGTGCAGGTCGAGCCGGACGCCGTCGACCCAGTCGAGGTCCGATCGACCGCTGACCTGCCAGAGGCCGGTGATGCCCGGGGTCACGAGCAGCCGACGGTCGGCGAAGTCCTCGTAGAGGGCGACCTCACGCGGGAGCGCCGGGCGGGGACCGACCAGGCTCATCGACCCGGTCAGGACGTTCCACAGCTGCGGCAGTTCGTCGAGCGACGTGCGGCGCAGGAAGGACCCGACGCGCGTCACCCGCGGGTCGTCCTTCATCTTGAAGAGCGGCCCCGAGCCCTCGTTCGCCTGGTCGAGCGCCGCGACGCGGGCTTCGGCATCGGTGCACATGGTCCGGAACTTGAGGATCGAGAACTCCTGGCCGCCGCGACCGACGCGCGTCTGGCGGAAGAAGACCGGGCCGTGGTCGTCCGCGCGGATGACCAGTGCGATGACGGCGAACACCGGCGCGAGCAGCAGCAGGCCGAGCCCGGCGCCGAGCACGTCGAGGGCCCGCTTGCCGATGCGGCGCCGGTAGTCCGGCGTCTCCACGTGCATCAGCGGCAGCCCGTCGACGGGGCGCTCGTGCACACGGCCAGCCGCGATGTCGGCCAGGGGCGAGGACACGACCAGCTCGACGCCGTGTTCCTCGAGCTGCCAGCCGAGGCGCCGCAGCCGCTCGTGGCCGCCGCGGACCGCACCCGCGACGACGACCGCCGAGACGCCCTGGGTCCGGGCGAGGTCCAGCACGTCGTCGATGCCGCCCACCACCGGGACCACGGCCCCGTCGAGGTCGAGTTCCGCGCCGGTCGGCGCGCAGTCCGTCACCACGGCGCACACCCGGTACCCGGCGGTGGGCGTCGCTGCGATGCGGCGCCCGACGTAGCGGACGTCGTCGGCGTCACCGACGAGCAGGACTTCCTGCAGCCGTTCACCCCGGGCACGCCGACGGACGAGCGCGGTCCGGAGTGCCTTGCGCCCGATCGCGAGGAACAGCAGCCCGAGCGGGAACGCGATGGCGACGTACCCGCGGGCGATGTCGACGTTCGTGCCGTAGGCGATGACCGCCACGGCCGCACCGGTCAGGAGGCTGGCGGTCAGCAGTCGTCGGTACTCGTCGCCGCCGACACCGGTGATCCTCGGGTCACGGGTACGGAACAGCGAGAGCAGCGTCATCCAGACCACCACGATCGCGGGGGCGACGACGAACTCGACCCATCCGGCGTCGACCGAGCCCCGCGAGAGCTCCGACGGGAACCGGAGCACGTGCGCGACGGTGAACGCCACGAGCAGCAGTGCGAGGTCGAGCACCGTCGTCACGGGTGGCGACGACGCTCGGCGCGGCTTCCGCCCCACGGTGGCCGGCGTGTCGGGTGCGATCGTGGTGCGGAGCGCGAGTGACATCGAACGGTCCTCCTGTCGGCCACCGGCGCGACGGGAGGTCGACCGGACGCCCCACACAGTCGGGGGAAACGCGACTGCGCGGGGCGTCCTACGAATATATCACCCTGGAACTCTGGATATCAATGGTCGAGCGCCTCGTCGAGCGTCGAGATCACGGGTGCCTGACGGAGTGCGGGCACGTCCGCCTCGGTCACGCCGCGCAGCCGGAACGACACGGTCTCGCCGGGCAGCAGGGTCATGAACCCGCGGTCGACGGTGCCGGTCGGAGCGACCCGGTCGGGCTGGACGAGCAGGTCGCGCACCAGTCCCTCGGCCTCGACGACGAGCTGCAGCCCGTCGTCGCCCACCGGCGTGAACGACGTCCGGTAGCGCGCCGGCTCCCACCGCATGTCCTTGTCCGGCGCCGGGGTCCACACCGCTCGGCGCCAGTCCATGTCGGCCACGATCAGCTCGTTCGTGGGGTCGTCCACCACGCCGACCGACTCGGGCAGCGCCACGACGGCGACGCCCGCCGCCGACAGGTGCACCGGCAGCGTGACCTCTGCGAGCACGGTGCCGGCGAGGGTGATCCGCCGCACGCGCACCACGCTGTCGTGTCCGGTCCGGGTGGAGCGGACGGCGACCTCGATCGGCGAGTGGCCGAACGCGCCGGGCGACACCCCGAGCGACAGCGTGTCCGCCAGGTCGCCCAGCTCGGCCGTCTCGGCGACGGGGGCGGTCGGCGCTGGGCGATCCGCGCCTCCAGGCCCGTCCGTCCCACCAGCCGGAGCCGACGCTGCGGGCGTGCCCACCGGACGGATCGTCAGCAGCACGTCGTCGTAGAGCCGGCGCAGCTCGTGCGCCAACGGCTTGAGGCGCCCCGCCGAGTCGATCGCCGACCACGACGACACCGGCCACAGGTCGTTGAGCTGCCACACGATCACACCGGTGTTGCGCGGCCAGTGCGTCCGCCAGTGCTCGACGCCGGTCGCGATCGCGCGCGTCTGCTGGAGCTGGGTGAGGTAGAGCCACGCGTCGAACGCGGCGGGGTCGACGGCGCCGAACCGGGGCTCGAGCCCGCGGGCGAGCTTGCCCATCCCGTCCGCCGCCTTCTGGTGGTGCACCACGCCGGGCGAGTCCACGCGGAGCGGCTCGTCGGCGACCGCGTCACGCAGCGTCCGCCACGCGGGCGGCGCCTGCCAGCCGAACTCGGACACGAACCTGGGGACCGACGAACGGTAGTGCTCGTCGGACAGCCGGTTCCAGACGTCCCACGAGTGGTGCGTCTCGTGGTCGACGTCGTTGGCGGCGAGCGCCTCGTCGCCCGACCAGGGCGACGCCACCGTGTAGAACCGCGACGGGTCCACCGCGTCGACGATCGTCGGCAGCAGGTCGAGGTAGTAGTCGAGGCCCCAGCCGCGGTCGCCGAGCTCCTCGCCCCAGCCGTCCGCGTCGTGCAGCCAGATGTTCTCGTTGTTGCCGTTCCAGAGCACCAGCGAGGGGTGCCGGGACAGCCGGGCGACGTTGTCGCGCGCCTCGGCGATGACCTCGCTGCGGATCGGCTCGCCCTCGGGGTAGGCCGAGCAGGCGAATGGGAAGTCCTGCCAGACGAGCAGGCCGAGCTCGTCGCAGACGTCGTAGAAGTCGTTCGACTCGTAGACCCCGCCGCCCCAGACCCGCACGAGGTTGACGTTGAGGTCGGCGGCGGCCGCCAGGCGGGACTGCACCCGCGCACGGTCGACCCGCGACACGATCACGTCGTCCGGGATCCAGTTCACGCCGCGGACGTCGATCGGGGTGCCGTTGACGTGGATCGTGAAGGGCTTGCCGACCGCGTCCGAGGTCGTGTCGACCCGGGTCGACCGGAAGCCGGTGCGGAAGGCCTCGCGGTCGAGCACCTCGCCGTCGACGGTCTGCAGCTCGACGACCACGTCGTAGCGCGCCTGCTCGCCGTAGCCCCGCGGCCACCAGCGCTGCACGTCGGGCACGCGGACGGTGACCACCGTCTCGTCGTCCTTCGGCGTGAGCTGCGCGCGGGACCGCTGCCGGGTCGCCGTCCCCTCGGCGGTGTGTCCGCTGACGGTGACGACCAGCACGAGGTCGTCGTCCTCGCCGTCCTGGTCGAGGTCGTTCATCCCCGAGCGCTCGACCGTGAGGTGCGCGTCGAGCACGCCCTCGCCGGCCTCGACGTCGACCAGCGGCCGCACGTCGCGCAGGCGGGCGGTGGACCAGCGCTCGATCGCGACCGGACGCCACGGCCCGCTCGTCACCGCCGTCAGTCCCCAGTCCCAGCCGAAGTTCGACGCCATCTTCCGGATGTACGGGAAGGGCTCGTCGTAGGGGCCCGGCATGGACCCGGCCTTCGCAGCCACCCGTCCGGCTTCACGGTAGGGCGACTCGAACAGGAGCTCGAGCGTCTTGCTCCCCCGGCCGACGCCGCCGGTCTGGTCGCGGGCGTCGAAGCGGTAGCGACGGTGCATGTTGCGGGTCGTGCCGACGACGACGCCGTCCAGGCTCAGTTCCGCGACCGTGTCGAGGCCGTCGCACACCAGGTCGACGCGCTCGAAGCCCCGCGGGTCGACGTCCACGGTGCGCTGGTACGACCAGTCCGCGCGTCCGACCCACTTGGCGGCGTCCTCGTTGCGGTCGAACGTCGGGTCGGCCAGCAGCCCCTCGCGCTCCAGGTCGGTGTGCACCTGCCCGGGGACCGTCGCCGGGATCGCCCGGCCTGCGACGCCGTCCGGCGCACCGGTCCCTCCGACCATGCTCACGGTCCAGTCGTCGCGGAGTTCCTCGCGTTCGAGGGTCATGCGGGTCCTTCTCTTCGGCGGACGGAGGTGGTGTCCGCCGCGGTCGGGACGCCGGCCGGCTGCCCGCCTCGGGGCCGGTTCGGGCGGCCTGGAGGCGCGACACCGGTTGGCCGGGCGTCGTCGCGTCGCGCGCGCGGACGCTGGTGCGGCCGCGCGTAGGGGTGCTCGGCGATGCTAGTACGGCTTGCCCTCTGCAACGTCTGAGTCCCGCGTTCCGTGGCAGTGTGGGTGGGGTGATCGCTCCCGCACTCGCCCGTTCCCTCCGCGCGGCTGGGCTCCGCTGGCACCCCACCACCGGCGACCGGTTCGTCATCGACAAGCCCGGCGTCGACGACGACGTCTACACCGTGTCCGAGATGACCGTCGAACGGCACGACTACCCGTCCGGCACCGTGCTGGGCTTCAACGGCACCACCGAGTGGGCGCTCGACTCGGTCGAGGCGTCCGAGTCGCTCTGGCTGCCGCGCGAGGACCAGCTGCGCGAGCTGCTCGGGCCGGCGTTCGTGTCGCTCGAGGCGTCCGGGTCGTCGTTCGTGGTGACGGCGACCATCTCCGGCGCCCCGCAGACCTTCTCGGAGCCGGTCGCCGCCGATGCGTACGGGCAGGCTCTGCTCGCGTACATCGGCGCCGCGCTGGCCTGAGCGGCGACGCCGGTCGCAAGGTTCCGCGTCTCGGCGCGCCCGGCTGGGTGTTTCCGGAATGCCTCCTGGGGGGCCTTTGGTTGCATGGCAGCATGACCGTTCCGAACATCACCCTGAACGACGGCAAGACCATCCCGCAGCTCGGCTTCGGTGTCTTCCAGATCGACCCCTCCGAGACGAAGGCCGCGACGCTCGCGGCGCTCGAGGTCGGCTACCGCCACATCGACACCGCCGAGATGTACGGCAACGAGAAAGAGGTGGGCGAGGCCATCGCGGAGTCCGGCATCGACCGTTCCGAGATCTTCGTGACCTCGAAGCTCAACAACGGCTTCCACGACCCCGAACTCGCGCTGGAGAACGGCAAGAAGTCGGCGGAGCTGCTCGGCGGCTACACCGACCTGTTCCTCATCCACTGGCCGCTCCCCACCGTGTCGGACTTCGTCCCCACGTGGAAGGCCCTCGAGGACCTGTACCACGCCGGCACCTCCCGCTCGATCGGCGTCTCGAACTTCCAGGCGCACCACCTCCGCCGCCTGATCTCGGAGACGACCATCACGCCGGCCGTCAACCAGATCGAGGTGCACCCGTACCTCACGCAGGACGAGCTCCGCGCGGTGGACTCCGAGCTCGGCATCGCGACCGAGGCCTGGTCCCCGATCGCGCAGGGCCTCGTGCTCGACGACGAGACCATCACCCGCATCGCCTCGGCGCACGGCAAGAGCCCGGCGCAGGTCGTGCTCCGCTGGCACATCCAGCGCGGCGACATCGTGTTCCCGAAGTCGGTGACCCGTGCCCGCGTCGAGGAGAACTTCGCGATCTTCGACTTCGAGCTCTCGGGCGAGGACATGACGGACATCAGCACGCTCGACAAGGGCCACCGGACGGGTCCGGACCCGGACACGTTCGACTACGTCCCGGCGTAGTCACTGGTTGTCGAAGGGCGGTCGCATTGCGCGGCCGCCCTTTCGTCATGCCCGGCGGGAAGCCGTGACGGTGAACCGGTCGGTCCGGGTGACCTGCCGCGTCGGCCCGACCACCTTCTCGAGCACCGGCCGGTAGCGCAGGTGCGAGTTCCAGACGCACCACAGTTCGCCACCGGACTGGAGGATCGTGGCCGCGTTCCGGAACATCGCCTCGGCCGCGTCGGTGCTCACGGTGGTGTCCGCGTGGAACGGCGGGTTGCAGAGGACCAGTTGCGCGGAGCCCTCGTCGAGCTCGTCGCCCGCGTCGCTCCGCACCGTGGTCACCCGGTCCCCCACGCCGTTCAGGTCGGCCGTCGCCCGCGTGCTCGCCACCGCGGTCCACGCCACGTCCGTCGCGACGACCTTGATCGTCGATCGACGCCGGGCGATCTCGGTCGCGATCACGCCGTTGCCGGACCCCAGGTCGACGGCGACCCGCGCCGTCGGCACCGCGTCGTCCATGACGCCGAGCAGCACGCGCGTCCCCAGGTCCAGCGACGTCCCGGCGAACACACCGCCGTGCGCGGCGATCGTCATGCCGAGTTCGTCGTTGTGCACGACCCGCGGCCACGGCGACGTGATCGCGGCACGGTTCGCCGTCGCGGTCAGCGGGTCCTGCGCGATGAGCAGCCGTGACTTGCCCCGGCCGCGTGACGCGGTCACCTCGCCGAAGGACCGTCGCAGCACGTCGTTCTGCGACAGCGTCATGAACTTCGTCCGACCGCCGCAGAGCAGGACGACGTCGGGAGCGGCGAACCGAGCGACGGCGCGGGCGATCTCGTCGAGCCGGTCGTGCGACTTCGAGAGTCGGAGCAGGACGAGTCGGGCATCGCGGAAGGCTGCCTCGTAGGAGTCCGGGTGGTGGAAGCCGCGGCGTCCGAAGGTGCCCGCGTTCGCCTCGAGTGCGCGTTCCCCGACGAGGGAGTCCTGCACCACGCGGACGTCGGCCGCCCCGTGCAGCGCCAGCACCCCCAGGGTGATCACGCCGTGCACGTCGTCCACGACCGCGACCGCGCCGGGCTGGCGGAGCGCGTCGCCGTGGACGTTCGGCGCTTCGTCGAGGATGAACCGGTCGGTGCCGTCGATCGCGACGAGGTCGGGGCCGGCGTCGGACCGGCGGCGGAAGAGGTCGGCGAAGTCGAACGGTGGCACCGGTGCAGCGTAGCCGTTCGCGGCTGTCCGGGCCGTCGAACCGCGCTCCAGCCAGGACGGCGCGGGGTCAGCGCGGCCCGCGGTACAGCACGATCTGGGTGTTCCGCTGCGGCCGGGAGCCCGCCTTCAGCGAGATCGCCGCTCCGGTCGCCGTCGCCGCGAACACCCGCGCGCCCGGCCGGTTGATGAGCTGGTCGGCCAACGCCGTCTCGAGCTCCCGCACACGGTCGCGCAGTTCCTTGTTCTCGTTCTCGAGTTCGAGCACGCGCCGGATCCCCTCCAGCGACACCCCCTCGGACCCGAGGCGCGCGATCTCGCGCAGCTGCGCGATGTCGCGCATCGAGTACCGGCGGGACCCGCCGCGGGTCCGGCCAGGCACGACCAGGCCGAGCCGGTCGTACTGCCGCAGCGTCTGCGGGTGCATCTCCGCGAGCTCCGCCGCCACCGCGATCGCGAAGACGGGCGAGTTCTCGTCCATGTCGGTCATGGCCAGTTCCTTTCCGTCGTCCGCGTGGATTGCAAACCAGCCTGGAGGCTCGGCGAGCGTCCGTCAGGAAGCCGCGCCGTTCCTCCAGGCTGGGTCTACTGCTGTTCTTCCGTGGTCCTAGCTGCGCGCCTTGGCGAGGAGGTCCTCGCGGGGATCCTCGTCCGGCAGTGCGGCCGCGAGCGCCTCGACGGCCTCGCGTGCCTTGTCGGACAGGTGCGACGGCACCGCGACCTGGACGGTGGCGAGCAGGTCGCCCGTCCCGTTCTTCGTCGTGACGCCGCGACCCTTCACCCGGAGAACTCGACCCGACGGCGTGCCGGGAGCGACCTTCAACTTGACGGGCTCGCCGCCGAGCGTCGGGACCTGGATCGTCGCGCCGAGTGCTGCCTCCACGAACGTCACGGGGACGTCCAGGCGGAGGTTCTGCCCGTCGCGCTCGAACACCGGGTGCTTCCGGACGGTGACGGTGACCACGAGGTCGCCGGACTCGCCGCCGTCGGGCGACGGTTCCCCACGCCCTCGGAGCCGGATCTTCTGGCCGTCGGCGACGCCCGCGGGGATGCGGACGTTCACCGGGCGGCCGTTGCCCTGCGAGAGCTTGACCGTGTCACCGGTGATGGCCGTCGTGAAGTCGAGCGTCGTCGTCGCGGTGACGTCGCGCCCCTTCGTCGGACCACCGAAGCCGCGGTAGCCGCCGGAGGGCTGGCCGAAGCCACCACCCGCGCCGCCACCGAACATCCCGCCGAGGATGTCCTCGAAGCCGCCGGCTCCGCCGCCGCCCTGGCCGAAGCGGACGCGTTGCCCGCCGCCCTGCTGGCCGAACATGCCGCCGAAGACGTCCTCGAAGCCACCGCCCTGGCCTCCGCCGCCCGCCGTGAAGCGAGCGCCGGAGCCCATGGCGCGGACCTGGTCGTACTCCTGGCGCTGCTCCTTGTCGGAGAGCACCGAGTACGCCTCGCTGATCTCCTTGAAGCGGTTCTCGGCCGAAGCGTCACCCGGGTTGGAGTCCGGGTGGAACTGCCGCGCGAGCTTCCGGTAGGTCTTCTTCAGCTCAGCGTCACTCGCCGTCTTGTCGACGCCGAGGACCTTGTAGAAGTCCTTGTCGAACCAGTCCTGACTGGCCATGAATCCCTACCTCCTCCCTGCGCTCAGGCCGGGACCGCCACCGCGACCTTGGCCGCGCGGAGCACGCGCTCGCCGAGCTTGTAGCCCGGCTCGACGACGTCCGCCACGGTCTGGCCGGTGGCGCCCGGGGTCGGGAGCTGCACGATCGCCTCGTGGATGTTCGGGTCGAAGGCCTCGCCCTTCTCGCCGATCTGCACGAGCTTGAACTTGTCGAAGCCGCCGCGGATCTTCTGGCCGATGACCTGCATGGGGCCTTCGGCCAGATCGCCGTGGGCCTCGGCGCGGGTCAGGTCGTCGAGCGCCGGCAGGAGTGCACGCACCACTTCGGCGATGGCGACCTCGCGGTTGGCCTCGCGGTCGCGCTCGACGCGCTTCCGGAAGTTCACCAGCTCCGCCTGCGCACGGAGCATGTCCGCGCGCATCTCGGCGACGAGGTCACGGTCGGCCGTGGACAGCTTGTCCTCGGCCATCCCGCGAGCCGCATCCGCGAGCAGCGCCTCGTCCTCCGGGGAGAGGTCGTTCGCCGCGTCGGTCGGTACCTCGACGTCGGGGCCCTCGGCCTCGATCAGGTCCTCCGGCTGCTCGGCGTTGGTGGCGTCACCCTCGACCTGGGGTTCGTCCTCGTTGGGGACGTTGTCCTTGGGGTCCGTCATCGTTACTTCTTGTCCTTGTCGTCCTCGTCGTCCACGACCTCGGCGTCGACGATGTCCTCGTCGTCCGCCTGCGCCTGACCGTCGGCGGAGGGCTGCTCGCCACCGGCCGCAGCGCCCGCGTCCTGCTGGGAGTAGATCGCCTGGCCGAGCTTGCCCTGCGACTCGTTGAGCTTGTCGAAGGCCGTCTTCACGGCGTCCTCGTCCTCGCCCGCGAGCGCGGACTTCAGCGCGTCGACGTCGGCCTGCACCTCGGACTTGACGTCCGCGGGGAGCTTCTCGTCGTTCTCCTTGATGAGCTTCTCGATCGAGTAGACGAGCTGCTCGGCCTGGTTGCGACGCTCGTTCGCCTCACGACGGGCCTTGTCCTCGGCGGCGTGCTCCTCGGCTTCGCGGACCATGCGCTCGATGTCCTCCTTCGGCAGCGACGAGCCGCCGGAGATGACCATCGACTGCTCCTTGCCGGTGCCCTTGTCCTTCGCGGACACGTGCACGATGCCGTTGGCGTCGATGTCGAAGGTGACCTCGACCTGCGGGACGCCACGGGGAGCCGGCGCGATGCCGGTGAGCTCGAACGTGCCGAGCGGCTTGTTGTCGCGGGTGAACTCGCGCTCGCCCTGGAAGACCTGGATCGCGACCGACGGCTGGTTGTCGTCGGCGGTCGTGAAGGTCTCGCTGCGCTTGGTCGGGATCGCGGTGTTGCGGTCGATGAGCTTCGTCATCAGCCCGCCCTTGGTCTCGATGCCGAGCGAGAGCGGCGTGACGTCGATGAGCAGGACGTCCTTGCGCTCACCCTTCAGCACACCGGCCTGCAGTGCGGCACCGACGGCGACGACCTCGTCCGGGTTGACGCCCTGGTTCGGCGACTTGCCACCGGTCAGCGACTTGACGACCTCGGCCACGGCGGGCATACGGGTCGAGCCACCGACGAGGACCACGTGCGCGATGTCGTTGACGGACACGCCCGCTTCCTTGATGACGTCGTTGAAGGGCTTCTTCGTGCGGTCGAGCAGGTCGGAGGTCATCTGCTCGAACTGGGCGCGCGAGATGGTCTCGTCGAGGTTGAGCGGGCCCTCGGCGGTGAGCGTCAGGTACGGGAGCTGGATGTTCGCCGACATCTGCGACGACAGCTCCTTCTTGGCCTGCTCAGCCGCTTCCTTCAGGCGCTGCTTGGCGATCTTGTCCGTGGACAGGTCGACGCCGTGCTCGTCCTTGAACTTCTTGATCAGGTAGTCGACGATGCGCTGGTCCCAGTCGTCACCACCGAGGCGGTTGTCGCCGGAGGTCGCACGGACCTGGATCGTCGAGAAGTCGTCGTCCTTGCCCACCTCGAGCAGGGAGACGTCGAACGTGCCGCCACCGAGGTCGAAGACCAGGATGAGCTCGTCTTCCTTGCCCTTGTCGAGGCCGTACGCCAGCGCGGCCGCGGTCGGCTCGTTGATGATGCGGAGGACGTTGAGGCCGGCGATCTCACCGGCGTCCTTCGTGGCCTGGCGCTCGGCGTCGTTGAAGTACGCCGGCACGGTGATGACCGCGTCGGTGACGTCTTCACCGAGGTACTGCTCGGCGTCGCGCTTGAGCTTGCCGAGGGTGCGGGCCGAGATCTCCTGCGGCGTGTACTTCTTGCCGTCGATCTCGGTCGTCCAGTCGGTGCCGACGTGGCGCTTGACGCTCGCGATGGTGCGGTCGACGTTCGTGACCGCCTGGCGCTTCGCGGTCTCGCCGACCAGGACCTCGCCGTCCTTGGTGAACGCGACGATCGACGGCGTGGTGCGCATGCCCTCGGCGTTCGCGATGACGGTGGGCTCGCCACCCTCGAGAACGCTGACGACCGAGTTGGTGGTTCCGAGGTCGATGCCTACTGCACGTCCCATGTGTGGGTGCTCCTTCTGTCGTTGCTGTGGTGCTGAAGTCTGCCGGACTTGCGTCCGATGGACTCAACTCTACTCCGGACAGGAGGCGCGTCAAGTTCCGGAGCCGAAAGTTGCGTCGGAGAGGCGCAAGTTGGTACCACGACCTCGAGCACGACTCTCGGTTGCTATTTTTTATTTCAGATGCGAATATTGAAACTCCTGCTCCGTTCTTCGTTGGAGCTTCACAGAGAGACCTCACATGTCACGTACACGCATCCCGAAGGCGATCGGGGCCACGGCACTGGCCGCGGCAACGATCGTCTCCGGCCTGTCCTTCGGTCCCGCAGCCATCGCCGCCCCCGCTCCCAAGGCATCCACGAGCGACACCTTCCAAGCAAAGGTCGTCATCTCGGACGGCTCGACCTGGTCCGGCCTCCTCAGCACCAACGAACGGCTGAACCTCGGGTCGGGAATCGGCAGCCTCAGAGCAGCGATGGGCACCCCAGCCTCCACCAACCTCAACGCCTCGGTAGCGGCTGCATCGCTCGTGACGCTCCCGAAGCCCGGCACACGAGGCGTCATCTCGGCGGACAATGGCGCGGTCTGCCTCCTTCCGGCAACCGTGACGGTCCCGAACGGCGTGACCATCAACACCCCGAACTGGTACCAGGGCGATGAGTGCCGCACTCCGGAGGGGCCGGGGGACGACTTCTTCTTGTGGACGGTCACGAGCGACGGCATCATCAAGAACGTCGGGACGGGGACGGGGCTGAACAGGGCAACGCCGTACGCCTTCTCCGCTGCCGGCTCCGGAACCCCGGCGACCGGTGATCCGGCGTTCGAGGACCAGATCCGCACGCTCACTGCGAAGGTGGATGGGTCGGTTGATTTCGCGAGCCGGTCTGCGAAGGTGGTCGGTACCGCGGCAGCGAACAGTGTCGTGAAGGTGAACAACACGCTCGATGTCGCCGTGGGCGCGGACGGGAAGTGGTCCACCACGGTCACGGGCCTGAAGTTTGGTGACAACGCGTTCACGTTCGATGAGTACCGCGACGGCGCGAAGACCTCCACGGTCAAGCTGAACGTTCCGCTCACTGCAGACGCCATCCCGCTGGTTGCGGTGTCGGGTGCTTCCCGGTACGCGGACGCGGACGGCAAGAACCACTACACGTACACCATCACGGGTGTCCCGAAAGCGACGGTGCAGCACGGTACGCCGGGCGGCACGTGGTACGAGCTCGGCACGATCGGCGCGTCGGGCACGACGACGTTCACCTCGGATCGGGGCGTGAACTCGGGCACGTTCGAGTTCCGTCAGCTCGTTGACGGGAACGCGTCGGCGAAGACGTCCTACAACATGAGTTCCGCGACCGTCGCGCTACCGAAGATCGAGGTGACCAAGGTCGTCCGGCAGAAGAACTCCGCCGGCACGTGGGTCTACAAGTACACCGTCAAGGGCCTTGCCGGAGCGACCGTGGAGAACGGCGCGCCGAGCCAGCCGTGGGGCTCGATCGGGACGATCGGGTCGACCGGGACCAGCACGCTGGAGACCACCAGCGGTGCGCTGTCGGGTAACTACGAGTTCCGTCAGGTCCTCAACAACCAGTCCTCGGGCAAGACGATCGTCGACATGAGCACCGCGACCGAGGCGCTCGGCCCGGTCTCGGTGACGAAGATCGAACGCATCGAGACCGCGTCCGGGAACTCCTACAAGTACACCGTCACCGGCGCCGCAGGCGCCACCGTGCAGAACGGTTCCCCCTCCGGCGCCTGGGGCGATGTCGGTGAGATCGGCACCAGCGGCACAACGACCTTCACCACCACCCGTGGTGCGGTCTCGGGCAAGTACGAGTTCCGGCAGGTCCTCGGCACGGCCACGTCCGCGAAGACGACCGTCGACATGGGCGACGCCGTCGTCACCGTCGAGGCACCGAAGGTCACCCGCATCGTGCGGCAGGTCGACGAGTCGGGCACGAAGTACGTCTACACCATCCAGGGTGTCGCCGACGCTGAGGTGCAAAACGGTGCACCCAACGGCGGGTGGAGCGGCATCGGCAAGCTGGACGGCAACGGCCGGGGCACGTTCACCACCACCCGCGGCGCCACGTCGGGCAACTACGACTTCCGACAGGTGTCCGGCTCCGCGGTCTCGGCCAAGACGGTCGTCGACATGAGCACCGCCACCGTCGAGCTCAGCAAGGTCGCCATCACCAGCGCCTCGAGCTACACCGCAGCGGACGGCAGCACCCGCTACGTGTACGAGGTCACCGGCATTCCCGGTGCAACGGTTGAGAACACCACCCCGATCGGGATGATGTTCGAATCGATCGGCATGATCGGTACCGACGGCACCGCCGTCATCGACACCGACCGCGGCGCCACGTCGGGCACCTACAACTTCCGCCAGACCCTGCACGACGCCGCGTCCGATCCCACCACTGTCAACATGTCCGACGTTGTCGAGCAGCACGAACTCACCGTCGCAGCGACCGGCCCCGCCGACGAGGACGCCCGCACCGTCGAGGTCGAGGGCACCGCCGTGCCGAAGTCCACGGTCCACGTCGGCCAGCAGCAGTTCACCACGAACGCCAAGGGAAAGTGGACCGGCACGGTGAAGAACCTCGCCGCCGGCTCCAACGACCTCACCTTCACGATGGTCATCAACGACATCGAGCGGAAGTCCGTGAACCTCACGGTCGATCTCAGCGCGCCGGTCGTGGATCCGGCGGGTTCGGTGTCGTTCGACGAGGACGTTTCGAAGAGGGCCACGGTCTCGGGTACGGGCGCTGACGGCGCGACGATCAAGCTGTTCGACGACGCCACCGACAAGCAGATCGGCACCGCGCAGGTCGCCGGTGGGACGTGGCGGACCACGATCGACGCGATCGGCGTGGGCTCGCACACCATCCGCATCGAGCAGACCGGTATCGACGGCACCCAGACCGCGATGACCACGGCCGACTTCGGCCAGGCCGCGACGATCACCTCCCCGGCTCCGGGGAAGGTCACCCCGGGCATGGTCACCGTCTCCGGCAACGGCCAGGACGGCGCCGCGATCGCGGTGAAGGCCGGCGGCAAGACGGTGAACACCACCGTCCAGAACGGCACGTTCTCCGCGCAGATCGAGATCCCGGGCTCCACCGACCCCGCTACGATCACCGTCGAGCAGCACTCCAAGGGCAACCTGCGCACCACCACGACCGTCCAGGTCACCGGTGAAGGTGCCCAGCAGCTCGTTCCGGTCACGATCACCAGCCCGAGCACCTACGTCAACGGCAAGGCCATCGAGGTCACCGGCACCGCGTCCCCCTACGCCACCGTCGACATCTCGACCCAGTGGAACACCATCAAGACCGTCACCGCCGACAAGGACGGCAACTGGTCCTTCTGGCGCGGCTTCGGTCCCGACGTGCTCTACACCCTCACCGCCAAGCAGACGCTGACCGACGGGCAGACCTCCACCTCCCCCGCGGTCACCCTCAGCCCCGAGGGCAGCAACTTCAACGCACCGGTCGCCATCACCGGACCGTCTGACGGGCTCTACAACCCGTCCAGCGGCGGCAACCGGGTCACCGGCACCGCGGCGTCCAACGCCACCGTCGAGATCAGCTCCCAGTGGGGCGCGATCAAGACCGTGAAGGCCGACGCCATGGGCAAGTGGGAGTTCTACCGCGGCTTCGGCCCGGACGCTGTCTACAAGCTCACCGCGAAGCAGACCCGCGTCGACGGCACGAGCAGCACCTCCGCCGTGTTCACCCTCTCCCCTGCCGCGTCCCAGATCTCGCCCGTCGTGATCACCGGACCGACCGAGGGCTACCAGCCCACCGGCGCCACCCACGTCACCGGCACCGCCAGCTCCAACGCAACCGTCGTGATCAAGCACCAGTGGGGCACCGCGGCAACGGTCACGGCCAACGCCAACGGCAAGTGGGAGTTCTACCGCGGCTTCGGACCCGACGTCACCTACACCCTGACCGCGGAACAGACCCGCACCGACGGCACCACCACCACCTCCACCCCCTTCACCCTCACCCCCAAGAAGTAACACCCACCACCAACACCGCCGGACAGGGCGCCCACACCACCCAGGTGCGGGCGCCCTGCCCTTGTCGCATATGCAAGCATGTGATATATTTATCACACACGCCCGACGCGACCAAGGGAAACCCGTGACTCTTCTCGATTTCTTGCACCTCGTCCAGCGCTCCTGGCGAAGCCTGGTGGTCATCGTCATCCTCGGCATCACGGCGGGGATCGCCGTGACGGTCGCCGTTCCTCCGCTCTACCAAGCACAGTCCGAGCTCTTCGTCTCCGTGCTCGCCCGGGGTGACGACACCTCGCAGGTCGTCCAGGGGAGCAGCGCCGCGCAACAGAAGGTGACGTCGTACGTCGAGGTGGTCCGTAGTGCCAGCGTTCTCCAGCCCGTGATCGAGGAGCTGCACCTCGACACCGATGTGGAGTCTCTGGCGGACCGCATCTCGGCAACGTCGCCGGCGAACAGCGTCCTGATCGACATCTCCGTCCTCGATGAGCAGCCGCGGCGGGCCGAGCGCATCGCGGCTGCGGTGTCCCAGAGCCTGGCGCACGTCGTCACGACGGAACTTGAGCGACCGTCAGAAGGTGGCCCCTCGCTCGTCGGTATCAAGGTGATCCAGCCGCCCGCGCTCCCGAAGACCGCGGCGTCACCGAACCTCGCCAAGAACCTCGCTCTCGGCGTGGTGGGCGGGCTCGCGCTCGGAGTCGCTTTCGTGCTCCTCCGACACCTGCTCGACAACCGGGTGCGATCACGGGAAGACGTGGAGTCGGTCACGTCCACCCCGATCCTCGGCGACATCGCGCTCGATCCCGCAGCGAAGGCGTCGTCACTCATCGTGCAGACGGACCCACGCAATCCCGGGGCCGAAGCCTTCCGAGCACTCCGTACGAACGTCCAGTTCGTCGACCTCGGCGGCACACGACGCGCGTTCACCATCACGTCGGCGCTCCCGTCCGAGGGCAAGTCGACGACCGCGGCGAACCTCGCGCTCGCGCTCGCCGAGACCGGGGCGAAGGTCGCCCTCGTGGACGCCGATCTGCGACGACCGCGCATCGCCGACATGCTCGGGGTCGAGGGATCGGTCGGGCTCACCGACCTCCTGATCGGGCACGCCGAGCTCGACGACGTCCTCGTCCCGTGGGGGCTCGGAGGACTCCGCGTCCTCCCGTCCGGCAGCATCCCACCGAACCCGAGCGAGCTCCTCGCAAGCGAGGCGATGTTGCAGCTCGTCGAGTCACTCACCCGCGACCACGACGCAGTGATCATCGATGCTCCTCCGCTGCTGCCTGTGACCGACGCAGCGATCCTGAGTCGACTCACCAACGGCGCGCTCGTCGTGTCAGCGGCCGGCCGCGCGACCCGGCCGCAACTCCGGAGCGCCCTCGAGACCCTCGACAACATCGGTGGCCGCGCGCTGGGCATCGTGCTCACCATGCGGCGACGGAAGGACCGCGCAGCAGGCGCGTACTACGCCTACTCGGGTGACGCTCCGAGGCACATCTCCACCGACGCACCCGACCGAGGCCGTCGCGCCGCAGACGAACCAGCGTGACCGAGCGGCTCGCCAGATCCACGCAACGCTCACGAACCGATCGAACAGTACAGAACCCATTGGAGGACACCATGACCCGCACCGCACACCTGAAGACCATCGTCGCGCTCTGCGTCGGCGCAGCAGCCGCGCTGACGCTCGCCGGCTGCTCGGCGGCAGACGGTGGGAAGGCAAGCGCGAAGCCCACGGCGAGCGCGAGCTCGAGCGCCGAGACCGTCGACTACGGGAAGTGCATCGACGGCCAACTCACGGTGCTCGCATCGAAGGCGGCGACAGGCAAGGCCGTACAGGTCGCCGACTGCGCTTCCATCGCCATCGTGGACGTCCCGAAGAAGGGTGTGACGTTCGCGATCGGGACCACCGACAAGCTGGTCGTCGAGGGCAGCGACATCACGCTGAGCGTCGAGTCCGCCAAGTCGATCATCATCCCGGGCAGCCGGAACACCATCACCCACGGTGGCGAGTCCACCGTGGAGGACCTGGGGAGCGACAACACCGTGTCCAGGGCCTGACCGCAGCGACCACACCGGCGAAGGCCGTCCACGATCGTGGACGGCCTTCGCCGTCCCGCAGGCCGAGGTCCTCGACTCCATCGGTATCGTCGAGGGGTGCAATGGAGTCACCTGAACTGGCCGAGCCCCGGTTACGCGTCGATCGAGGACGTCCCCGGCTACCAGGAACACCTCGCGCGCCTGGTCTCGGACGCGCCTCCGTCCGTCGCGGCGCTGGCATCCGTCGCCTGGGACGGAGCGCGCTTCGAGTCGTGGACGACGACGGAGGACGAGGTCTCGTTCGCGATGATCATCCGCAACGACGAAGTCCTCGACACGGAGCACGGACTGTGGCGACGCTGGAACCACGCGCGGGTCTCACTCCGGCTGGCGGGAGCATCGGCCGAACCGTCGACCTCCGGGGCGTTGGACCTGCTCGGCGGAGACGTCCACGTCGTCCGTGGCGAGATCGGTCACGTCGGCGACGCCCGATGGGAACTCCGGCTCCTCGTCTCGCCGACTGGCGAACTCGCGATGTCGTTCGGTGCGCTCTCGCTCGCGGTCGACCCGGTGGACGAGACCGTGTGGTCGGCGCTGGAGGGACGCCCCGAGCACGGCTGGCGGGGCCCGTTCGCCGACGGTTGGGTCGACTGGGCGACGCCGGCGGTTCGGGCGGCTGCCCTCGGCGACATCGGGGGCCTGTCGCTCGCACTCGAGGCGTTCGGCCCCGATCGGGAGGACCCGGATGCCCTCGATCCCCGATGGGGCTTCGCACCGCTCCACGCCGCAGCGTGGTTCGACCAGACCTCCACCGCCGAGATGCTCGTCGACCGGGGAGCATCCGTCGACGCGCTCGATGCGCACGGTCGCACAGCCTACGAGATCGCGCTCGTCCGAAGTGCGCTCGGCGTCTCGGGATTGCTGGAGGCCAGCACCGGAGCCTCCCGTACCGACCTCTCCACATGAAATACGATATCCTTTACACGAGCCGGTGACGTGTGGGAACTTTCCTCGGTAGCCGTTCACGAGCATCGAGGAACCACCATGGCGATCCACACGTACCGGGGCGTCCAGTCGCTCCGTTTCATCATCGCGCTGGTGGTCGTCGCCGCCCACGCCTGTTACTGGTACAACCGCGACTCCGGCTCGAGCGCACCGGCTCCCGACATCGAGTTCTTCGGCGAACTCGGCGTCTGGACCGCCTTCCTCGTCAGTGGGTTCGTGGTCGTGCACCTGGTGGACTCCGGCCGTGAGCCCGATTGGTCGACGTTCGCGGTCCGTCGCGCGATCCGGATCCTCCCGTTGGCGTGGACGATGACGGGGGTCAAGGTCGTCGCAGCGTTCCTGGCACCGGGCGCCATGTTCGACGGCGACCTCACGCCGACGCGGGTCGTCGCCTCGCTCCTCTTCGTCCCCTCCCGCGACTCCTCGGGTGACTTCCGAGCGGTGTGGGGTGTGGAGTGGACGCTCTTCTTCGAGATCGCCTTCTACCTGTTGGTCGCGCTGGCGATCGTGACCAGGGTCGACCCGATCCGGATCGTGACGCCGGTCTTCGTCATGATCGCCGCGCTGGCGATGTGGCGGCCTGAAGGCGGGAGTGTCCTCTGGTTCTACGCGGATCCGGTGGTGCTCTTCATCACAGCCGGGATGTGGATCGGTCGTGCAGCCCGGAACGGACGAACCGGGCCGGCGGTCATCGCGGCGCTGTTCCTGACAGCGTTGTACGGCCTCATCGAGTCCGTCCGACACGAGTCGTCCCCCGTCGTCCCAGTCGCGGTGTTCGGCGCGCTGACGGCCGGCTTCGGCCTGCTCATCGCAGGCGAGCGCCGGGTCGGCGGACGCATCCCGAGATGGCTGGTGCTCGCAGGCAAGCCAGCCTTCGCGCTCTACCTGACCCACCCACTCGTGGCGCAGGCACTCCCGCGGATCATGGGCGTGACCGGCATCACCGAGGTCCACTGGGGAGTGGTGGTGTCGAGCTCCGTCGCAGTCTCCGTCGCGTTCGCGTGGGTGGTCTACCGATGGGTCGACGCCCCGCTGGGACGGTTCCTCCGTCGACGCGTGATGGGCGTCGGTTCCGAACGGCGCACGCCCTCCGCGATCCCGTGAGGCCGTGACCGAAGGCCCCGCCCGTGCGCCGAGTCTGGCGAGCGATCGACCGCGACCGACCGCGCAGAACTGCTCCGCGACGGAGCCGTCGCGGAGCAGTTGACGCAGTACTACGCGGGGAGCTGAGCCCCGGCGGTGTCGAGGGCGTTCGCCCGCGCGACGCCGCCGTACCAGTGCGCGGACGGCTTCGGGGTGCGCTCGAACGTCACCGGGTCCCACGACACGAGGCCGAACGTCGGACGGAAGCCCGAGGCCCACTCGTAGTTGTCGAGCAGGGACCAGTGCTGGTACCCGAGGACCTCGATGCCGTCCTCGATGCAGCGGTGGATGCCCTCGAGGGCACCCTGGGTGTACGCCTTCCGACGGGAGTCGTCCGCCGTGGCGATGCCGTTCTCGGTGATCATCAGCGGGACGCCGCCGGAGAGCTCCCACGCGCTGCGGAGTCCGTCGGCGGAGGCCTCGGGGTAGAACTCCCACCCGGTCAGGGTCGTCTCGACGTCGTCCGCCACGGGCATCGGACCGGAAGCGTCGATGAAGGTCCGGGTGTAGGCCTGCACGCCGAGGAAGTCGTCCCCGGCGGCGTTCTCGAGGTACCAGTCGTCGCGCGGGTACCCGTACTCGCGGAGCATCGCGTCGGCCCCGGGCTCGCCGGACGACTTGAAGGCCTGCGTCGCGATGGTCCACCCTGACTGGAGGCCCGACACCTGCGACAGCACCTCGCGCGACCGCTTGTGGCTGTTCAGCAGGGCGTCGGCCACGCCGAGGTCCGGGTTCGGCAGCCCGTACGCCACCAGGTTCGCCGCGTCCTCGCCGCCCGCGAGCATCGCCGCGATGTTCGGCTCGTTGATCGTGCACACGTACCGGACGCCGTCCTGCACCACGGGGAGCGCGGCCTCGGTGTACCGGGCGAACAGGTCGGCGGCATCGGGGGCGCGCCAGAAGCCGTCGTGTTCGAACCAGCGCGGCACGGTGAAGTGCATGAGCGTGACGATCGGCTCGATACCGAACTCGTGGCAGGCGTCGACCATGCGGCGGTAGTGGTCGACCTCGGCGCGGCTGACGAACCCGCGCTCCGGCTCGATGCGGGCCCACTCGATGCTGAAGCGGTACGAGTTCAGGCCGAGCTCGGCGGCGATGCGGATGTCCTCGCGGTACCGGTGGTAGCTGTCCGCGGCGTCGCCCGAGGGTTCGACGATCGTCGTGTCCGGCTCGTGCTCGTGCACCCACCAGTTCGAGTTGACGTTGTTGCCCTCGATCTGGTGGGCGGCGGTGGCGGCACCCCAGAGGAAGCCGTCGGGGAACTGCAGTGTGCTGATGATGGTGCCTTTCAGTGGGCGGACAAGAACGTGTCGAAGACCTCGACCGTCCCCTGCGGGTTCTCGACCTGGGGGCCGTGGTAGCTCGTCGGGATGACCTCGTACGAGGCCCCGGTGCGCTCGGCCATCTCGCGCTGCCACGGGATCGGCCAGGCGCCGTCCCACTCCCCGTGCGTGACGAGGACCGGCAGGCCGGTGGCGCGGAGCTCGTCGGACGCGTCGGTGTGGTCCTCGAGGATGTGCGCTCCGGCGATGACGCTGAGCGGGCTCGTCGCGTCGAAGCGATCGCGGACCATGCGGACGTCGTCGGGCAGTTCCTCGTCCGGCCGGTACGCCCAGAGTGGGTTGGTCGAGTCGAACAGCTGCCGGTTGTTCCCGCCGGTGTCGCGCATGATCGTGAGCTCGGTGACCTTGCGGTACGGCCAGCCGTACGGCCCGGAGCAGAACTGCACGACGTCGCGGAAGGAGGCCGGCGAGGCGATGGCCGCCGCGCGGACGATCACGCCGCCCAGCGAGTGCCCGATGAGGTGCACGGGGGCGCCGTCGTCGAGCAGTGCGGCGACCCGGACGACGTCCGCTGCCTCTTCGTCGAGCGAGTAGTCACGCGGTTCCGTCGGCGCCGCCGAGTCGGCCTGGCCGCGGCGGCTGATCGCGACCGCGGTCCACCCGGCGTCGCGGAGGACGGGCAGGAAGGTCCGCCAGTCCTCCTTCGATCCGGTGTAGCCGGGCACGATGAGCACCGTGCCCTTCGACGCCCCGGCCGGGACGACGCGGTAGGCGGTGAGCCGACCGACCGGCAGATCGATGCCGACGACGCCGACGCCGTCGGGGGTCGGCAGGTGCCCGAACGCGGGAACGAGGGGGAATTCGTGCAGGGTGGTCACAGTCGTCCTTCCGCCAGTGCCCGCCGCGGGTTCGGCACCGCGTCGAGCAGGTCGATCGTGTACGGGTCCTGCGGGTTCTGCAGCACCTCGGCCGTGCGGCCCCGCTCCACCACGGCGCCGTCGTGCAGCACCATGATGTCGTCGGTGATGAGCCGGGCACTCAGCAGGTCGTGCGTGATGTAGAGGAGCGAGACGCCCCACTGCTCGCGGAGGTCCTCGAGCAGCGCGAGCACGCCGGCTCGCAGGGTCACGTCGAGCATCGAGACCGGCTCGTCGGCGATGATCACCTGCGGGTCGGACGCCAGCGCGCGGGCGATGACGACGCGCTGCCGCTGCCCGCCGGACAGCTGGTGCGGGAGCTTCTGCGCGAACTGCTCCACCGGGGTGAGACCCACGGTGTCGAGGAGTTCGAGGACCCGACGACGAGCGTCCCGCCCCGTCAAGCCGGTGTAGTTCACGACCGGCCGCGTCAGCGTGTACTCGACCGTGTGCAGCGGGTTGAGCGCGGCGTACGGGTCCTGGAAGACCATCTGCACCTCGGACCGTAGGTCACGCAGACCGCGTCGGCCGAGTCGCGCCACGTCGAGGTCGCCGAACCGGACGGTGCCCGAGGTCGGCTTCTCGACGCCGGTGAGCATCTTCGCGATGGTCGACTTGCCCGACCCGGACTGCCCGACGAGTGCGAGGGACTGCCCGGGCTCGAGGGTGAACGACACGTCGCGCACCGCACGGACCGGGTCCTCGCCACGGCGCGGCGGGGCGTAGGTCTTCACCAGGTCGTCCACCACGATCGGGTTCTCCGCCGCACTGCGCTCGCGGGACCCGACGGTGGCGAACGACGACGTCGTCTCCTGACGGGAGACCGAGCGCTGCGAGCGGTCCGGGAAGCCCGGCAGGCTGACCACCTCGGCGCGCGGGTCGGCGTAGTGCGACAGCAGCATCTGCGTGTACTCGTCCTGCGGGTCGCGCAGGATCGACTTCGAGTCGTTGTCCTCGACGATGCGTCCCTCGTGCATGACGAGCACGCGCTCGGTCGCCTCGAGCACGATGCCGAGGTCGTGGCTGATGAGGACCGCGGTGAACCCCTCGGTCCGCTGCAGCTCGATGATGGTGTCCATCACCGCGTGCTGCACGAGGACGTCGAGCGCCGTGGTCGGTTCGTCGAAGACCATGAGACGCGGCTCGAGCGAGAGCGCCAGGGCGATCGACACGCGCTGTCGCATGCCGCCGGAGAGCTCCCCGGGGTAGCGCGCCAGCATCGAGACGGGGAGCTTCACCTTGCCGATGAGCTCCTGCATCCGGGCGTCCCAGCGGTCACGCGGCACGTGGCCGTGGGCCTTGAAGATGTCGATGAAGTGGTTCCGGATGGTCCGCACCGGGTTGAGCGCGTTCATGCCGGACTGCAGCACCATCGCGAAGCCGCCCTGACGCTGCTGCCGCAGCGCCTCGTCGTCGAGGTCGCGGATGTCGTGCCCGGCGAAGACGATGTTGCCGCCGTTGGTGCGCGCCGGCGGCTTCTGCAGCCGGGTCAGCGCGTACCCGAGGGTCGACTTGCCCGAACCGGACTCGCCGACCAGGCCGACGAACTCGCCCTTCTTGAGCTGGAAGGACACGTGGTCGACGGCCTGGACGGCCGTCTGACCGGCCGATTCGTACACGACCGACAGGTCGCGGACGTCGAGCAGGACGTCACCGTCTGCAGCCTGGAGGCGCGTGGCGGCGCCGTCCCGCGCCTCCAGGCCGTCTGCTGCCTGCGATCGCGAGCCGCTCATGCGGTCTTCTCCTTCTTGCGACGCGCGCCCTCGCGCAGTCGCGGGTTGGACACGGCGTCGACGCCGAAGTTGATCAGGGTGAGGCTCATCGCGAGGAGCGCGATGCAGAGACCCGGGGCGAACAGCAGGATCCACTGGCCGGTGAGCAGCGCGTTCGAGTTCTGCGCCCAGTAGAGGATCGTGCCCCAGCTGACGATCGACGAGTCGCCGAGTCCGAGGAACTCCAGGCCCGCCTCCGCGAGGATCGCGCTCGTCGCCGCACCGAAGAACGACCCGACGATGAGGCTCGTCATGTTGGGCAGGATCTCGCGGAACACGATGCGGGTCGCGCCCTCACCGGAGAACTGCGCGGCGGTCACGAAGTCGCGCCCACGGAGCGACTGCGTCTGGCTGCGCAGGACGCGAGCGCCCCAGGCCCAGCCGGTCACGACGATGACCGCGATGATGACCGCGATGCCGCCGTTCTGCAGGTACGCGGCGATGACGATCATGAGCGGCAGGCCCGGGATCACGAGGAAGAGGTTCACGATGAACCCGATGACCTCGGCGATCCAGCCGCGGACGTAGCCCCAGCTGAGGCCGATCGCGACGGCGACGAGCGTGGACAGGATGCCCGCGACCGCGCCGACCATGACCGAGATGCGGGCACCGTAGATGATCTGGGACAGCACGTCCTCGCCGGCGGCGGTGGTGCCCATCCAGTGCGCGCCGGTGGCGTCCTGGCTCCTCGGGAAGCCGTTCTGGCTGGCGCCGTACGGTGCGAGGAGCGGGGCTGCGATCGCCACGAGGACGAACACGGCGAGGATGATGATGCCGATCCGGGCCTTGGTGTTCGACCAGACGACGCCGAGCTGGCGGGCTGCCGACTTGAGTCTGGAGGGGGCTGCTTGGTCGTGCTCGTCTTGGGTCCGCACGGCGACGGTTGCGTTGTTGGTCATCGGCGCGTCCTCGGGTCCAGGACGCCGTAGAGGACGTCCACGATGAAGTTGGCGATGAGCACCGACACGGTGATCATCAGGAAGAGGGCCTGCATGAGCGGGTAGTCCTGCCCGATCACGGCGTTGAACAGCAGGTAGCCGATGCCCGGGTAGCCGAACACCTGCTCGACCAGCACGGAACCGCCGACCACGCCACCGAGTGCCAGACCGAAGCCGGTCAGGTTCGGCAGGATCGCGTTCCGCGCCGCGTAGCGGATCGCGACGGTGCGCCCCCGGAGGCCGTTCGCCTCGGCGAAGGTCACGTAGTCGTCGCCGAGCGTGTTGATCATCGCGTTGCGCATGCCGATGATCCAGCCGCCGAGGCTCGTCACCAGGATCGTGACCGCCGGCAGGACCGCGTGCTGCAGGGCGTCGCCGATGAACGCGCCGCTCAGTCCGGGCGTCGTCGTCGCGGAGTAGGCGCCCGTGGTCGGGAACCAGTGCGCCACGTAGCCAAGGAAGAACAGCAGCAGGAGCGCCGTCCAGAAGTACGGGAACGTCGACATGAACGAGCCCGACAGGGTGGGCAGCGAGTCGAGCCAGGTGCCGCGCTTCCACGCCGCCCCGACGCCGATGAGGGTGCCGAGCACGAACGCGAGGATCGTCACGACGCCGACGAGGATCAGCGTGTACGGCAGCGCCCGGGCGACGAGGTCACCGACCGGCTGCGGGTAGAACGTGTAGCTCGTCCCGAAGTCCAGCGTGATGACCTGGTGCAGGTAGCTGACGTACTGGTCCCAGAGGTTGCCGCTCGGCACGCCGAGCTGCGCCTCGATGGCCTTCTTGGTGGCGTCGGTGACCGGGCCGTTCTGGCTGAGCTTCGCCAGGGCAGCGTCGGTCGGGCTGCCCGGCATGAGGCGCGGCAGCACGAAGTTCAGCGTGACCGCGGCCCAGAGGGTCAGGACGAAGAGGACGAGTTTCTGGAGGATGTACTTCACTTCTGGTCCTCTTCGGCCTTGATGATCGCCCGGCCGGCTGCGCTGTCACGGAGCCGGAGCTTCGAGAAGATCAGCAGCGGTGCCGAGTCGTAGTTCTGTGGCGCCATGTAGGGGTCCTTCGCGCTCGGCCAGCCGACGAACTTGCCGGTGTTGAACAGGCCCCAGAGCCCGCCGTAGTACATGCCGATCACGGGCAGGTCGTTGTAGACGACCTCCTGCAGCTGGTCGAGGATCTCCTGCTGCTCCGCCGTGTCCGTGGTGGCCTTGTACTCGTCGAGCAGCTTCTGGGTGTCGGCGTTCTTGTACCGCTCGTAGTTGTTCACCGTCGACTTGCCGACCGGCTGGTAGAAGTCGGAGCTCAGCAGGGAGTTGAACGCCTGGAAGACGTCGCCGTTGCCCATGCCGCCCATCGCCATGTCGAACGTGCCGTTGTTGATGGCCTGCTGGTAGCCGGCGGGCTGCGGCGCACTGATCGTGACCTTGACGCCGATGGCGGTGAGGTCACGACGGACCTCCTGCGCGGCGCGGAGCCAGTCGGAGTAGCCGTTCGCCGTGGTGATCGTGATCGACAGCTGCTTGCCGTCCTTCACGATCTTGCCGTCCTGCTCCACCCAGCCGGACTTCGCGAAGGCGGCCTTCGCGGCGGCGACGTCCTGCGTGATGACGCCCTTGTCCGGGATGTCGGGGTTCACGTACTGCTCCTGGTTCGGCAGGATCAGCCCGGTCTGCGCGGCGGCCTTCAGGTTGCCCTCGGTCGCGGTCTCGGCGATGTCGTCACGGTCGAGCGCGAGGGAGATGCCCCGGCGGACGTTGACGTCGTTGTACGGCGCCTTCGTGAGGTTCGGGATCAGGCCGATCACGCCGCCCGGCGGGAACCAGTACGTGTTCGTCTTCGATGCCGCACCCCAGGTGCCCTGCACGTCGGAGATGAAGGAGTACGCCCAGTCGTAGCCGCGCGTGACGGTGTCGAGCTGCGTGTTCGTCGCAGGCAGGATGAGGTGCTTGATGGCGATCTTGTCGGCCTGCCAGTACCGCTTGTTCTTGTCCATCGAGTACTGCTGGTCGGTGTAGTTGCCGAGCACGAACGGGCCGGTGCCCACCGGGTTCGGGTCACGCCACGTCGTCGGGTCCTTGACCTTGCCCCAGTGCTGCTCGCCGAGGATGTACGTCTGCCCGATGATCGTCAGGCTCGGGACGTCCTCGCTCTTCAGGTGGAAGACGACGTGGTCGCCCTGCTGGTCGATCGTGTCGATGTGCTGCCAGGCGCCCTTGACGTCCATGGCGGGGAACTTCTTCAGCAGGTCGAAGGTGAAGACGACGTCCTTCGCGCTGAACGCGTCGCCGTTCGACCACTCGACGCCGCTGCGGATCGTCATGTCGATCGTCTTCGCGTCGGGCTGCGACCACGAGCTCGCGAGCCACGGGTTGCGCTTGCCGTCGAGGGGGTTCACCTCGATGAGGGGCTCGTACATCCACTTCGACGCCGTGCGGGCGTTCGCGATGTACGGGTTGAAGTTACGGTCGAACAGCGGGTTGCCGTGGTCCGCGTTGATGAGCATCGTGTCCTTGCCGATGCTCGGGTCCGGCTGGGAGCGGACCTGGATGCTGCAGCCGGTGGCCACGAGGGCCACGACCGCCATGCCGGCGATCGCCGCGATGATGCGGCTGCGCCGACCGCGGCGGGTGGCCGGGGTGCGTGGGTCAAGCTGCCCGCGCGTGCGCTGTGGGGGAAGCGTCATTGCTCGGTCGACCTCCGTGTCGAGTGGGTACCGGGACAATGTATGCGCTTACATCGCGTTCTGCAAGCGGGTGTGAGGCGAGTGGGTTCTTTCGCGGGGTGGCACGCGGAGAGGGCGGTGCGGGCGGTGCGGGCGGTGCGAAGGGGGCGGGCGGGGTGGGCGATGCGGGCGGCGCGAAGTGGCACAACACGCCGCTCACGTCGGGTGAGGTCGCACGAAGTGCCGCCCACCGGCCACGAGCGCGACACATTGTGCGATCTCGGCGGGGCGGCGAAGCGGCGCTGGGCGTGCTCGGCGGGGCATGCGGAGCGGGGGCCGGAGCCGCCGGCTAGAGGGACGGCGGGCAGCTCTCGCGGAGGAGCACCTCGACTGGAAGACGCATCGCCCGCGGCGGCCCCTCGCGCCGCTCGAGCCGGTCCACGATCGCCCGGACCGCCGCCCGCCCGAGCGCACCCATCGGCTGGTGCACGGTGGTCAGCGGCGGCGCCGAGAACCGCCCGGCGTCGATGCCGTCGAAGCCGGTGACGACGAGGTCCTCCGGCACGCGCACCCCTCGCGCCCCGGCGGCGTCGAGCACCCCGAGCGCGGACTGGTCGTTCGAGCAGATGATCGCCCGCGGCACCTCGGCACCGTCGAGCAGCTGCGCGGCGAGCTCGCGCGCCCGGACCCGTCCGAAGTCGCCGTGAACGACCCGGACGGAGGACGCAGGCACCCCGTGGTCGTCGAGCGCCTGCCGGAACCCCGCCGACCGCTCCATGTCGTCCGGCGAGTCGATCGGCCCGGCCAGGTACACGAGGGACCGGATGCCGAGCCGCCCGATCACGTGGGCTCCGATCGTGCGCATGCCCGCCGCGTTGTCGACGCTCACGGAGTCGAAGCCGTGCGAGCGCCGGTCGTCCGCGAGCACCACGACGGGGATGCGCCGGGCGACGTGCTCGAGCAGGTCGTCCGGCACGGTCTGCGCGAGGACCGCGAGTCCGTCAACCCGGCCGGCAACGTCGTTGACGATGACGTCGCGGGACGAACCACGACCGGCGGCGACCATGAGCGCCAGGCCGCGCTGCCACGCCTCGGTCTCGGCGCCGCGGAGGACCTCGTCGAAGTACAGGTTGGATGAGAACGGCTGCGTCACGTGCCGGCGGTCGTCGACGACCCGGACACCACCGTCGGTGACCAGGTCGGGCCGCTCGTCGGGCACGACGTCGAACCCGGGCAGCAGGAGTCCGACCACGCCGGTGCGCTTGCCGGCGAGGGCGCGGGCGTTGCCGGAAGGGACGTAGCCGAGCGTCCGGATCGCTGCCTGCACGCGGTCGCGCGTGCCCTCGCGGACCGCGTCCGGCGTCCGCAGCACGCGCGAGACCGTGGCGATCGACACGCCCGCCGCGGACGCGACGTCGTAGACCGTGGGAGGCGCCGTGCGCTGCTCGGCCAAGCCGTGCCTCCCGTCCGACGCCTGCGTGACGTCCGCTGCCCTCGCGCCGCGAGCCGGCGGCCGCACCATCCTAGGCAGGCGTCGGCGACGACTTCTCCACACCTGGTGGAAACCCCTTGCGTTCTGCGGATGAGCGGCGGGACACTGTCACGACCTCAGTACGTCCCGTGAGGAAGCGCATCGGCGGGCAGGATGCCCGCATCGATAACGATGCCCACACACGCAGGGAAGGACAGTCCATGTCACAGTCGACGCGTTCCGGGAGCAAGCTCTCCCAGCGACAGAACACCGACGAGCAAGAGGTCAAGGACGCACTGCTCGACCACTCCGACGGCAGCACGGCGTGGATCTTCGACCAGATCGACGCCGCTGAGGACGGCGCGTCGAGACCGTAGATCCGGTCAGCGCTCGGTCGCGCCGACGATCGCCATGCCCGCTCCTCGGAGCCGGCGGCGTTCCTGCGCGATCCACGCGAGCAACCGGTCGTTCGTCCCCGCGACGTGCGCTGCGAGCAGGTCGGCAGCACGGTCGCCGTCGCCGTCGCGCACGGCGTCGATGATCGCGCTGTGCTCCTGCCACGCGGCGTCGCGGGCCTCGGGCGTGCGGACCTCGATCCACCGCGTGCGCTCGAGTCGTGTGAGCGCGTCGGCGATCGCATCCGTGATGAACCGGTTGCCGCCGAGCGCCGCCAGGTCGAGGTGGAACGTCGAGCCCATCCGGATGCCGGCCTGCTGGTCCGGGGTCGGGCGGAGGGTGTCGAGGTGCGCTCGGACCTCGGCGAGCTGGTCCTCCGACGCGCGCTCGACGGCGAGACGGGCGGCTGCGGGTTCCAGTACGCCGCGGAGTTCGGCGAGCGAGGCGATCTCGTCGAGGTCGATCGGGGTGACGGTCCACGACCGACCCTCGTGCAGGATGAGTCCTTCGCGCTCGAGTCGCGAGAGCGCCGCACGGACGGGCGTGCGAGAGGCATGGAAGCGCGCCTCGAGTCCCCGCTCGGAGATCCGCTCCCCCGGAGCGATCTCGAGCGTCAGGATCGCGGACCGCAGGTTGTCGTAGAGCTGGCTCGTCTGCGACACGGGCGGTTCGTCGGTCGTCTCGCTCACGGCGCACCAGCCTAGTGGCGGTCGTCGTGGAATGGTATACCGTTTTGGTATACCAATCAGTTCCGAGACGAAACGACTCCGATGACCACCACGGCTCCACGCGCAACCGCCACTCCCCCGATCCCCGGCAGGGCGTGGACGATGCTCGCGCTCGGAGTCGCCGCACAGGCTGCGGGGACGCTCGTCGTCTCGGCGCCCGCGCTCCTCATCCCGTACCTGCACGCGCAGGGGACCTCGCTGACGCTCGCGGGGCTCCTCGCCGCGGCGCCGACGTTCGGCATGGTCCTGACGCTGATCGCCTGGGGTGCGGTCACGGACCGGTTCGGCGAGCGCCTCGTGATCGCCGGCGGGCTCGTGCTCACGACCCTCGCGGTCGCCGCAGCGTGGACGGCCGCGGGGAACCCGGTGCTGCTCGGGCTGGCGTTCCTGGCGGGCGGCATGACGAGTGCCTCGACGAACGCCGCGAGCGGGCGCGTCGTGGTGGGCTGGTTCCCGAAGGAGCGCCGCGGCCTGGCGATGGGGATCCGGCAGATGTCGCAGCCGCTCGGGGTGACGCTGGCCGCGGTCACGGTCCCGCAGCTCGCCGAGGCGTCCGGCATCCGGGCGGCGCTCGTCCTGCCGATCGTCCTCTGCGCGGTGCTGGCGGCGTGCTGCGCGATCGGCATCGCCAACCCGCCGCGCCCCGCACGGTCGACCGCACCGACAGCGGTCACGGAGAACCCCTACCGGACGAACGGCTTCCTGTGGCGGGTCCACGCGGTGTCGGTCCTGCTGGTCGTACCGCAGTTCACGCTGTCGACCTACGGGCTGGTGTGGCTCGTCGGGTTGGGGTGGTCGACACCCGCGGCCGGTCTGCTCGTCGGGGCGTCGCAGTTCGTCGGGGCGATCGGACGGATCCTCGTGGGCATCTGGAGCGACCGCGCGGGCTCGCGGGTGGGACCGTTGCGGATCGTCGCCGTGAGTGCCGCCGTGGTGATGGGTCTGCTGGCGCTCGTCGACGCGACGCACCTGGCCGGAGCCGCGGTGTTCCTGGTGGTCGCGACGAGCGTGACGGTCGCGGACAACGGCCTGGCCTACACGTCGGTCGCCGAGGCGGCAGGGCCGTTCTGGTCGGGTCGGGCGCTCGGAGCGCAGAACACCGGCCAGTTCATCGCGGCGAGCGCCGTCGGCCCGGGGATCGGAGCGCTCGTCGGCGCGCTCGGGTTCGCGGCGTCGTTCGGGATCGTCGCAGTGCTGCCCGTGCTGGCGCTGCCCCTGGTGCCGCGTCACGACCGCTCCCAGGACTGAGCGCGAACGCGAACGCGAACGCGAACGGGCGGCCGGACCGGAGTCCGACCGCCCGATGACACCGAGATCAGTTCGAGGTGAGATCGAAGTGCGTCACGTCACGCAGGTCGGTCGTGACCTGCGTGATGGTGTTGCCGAGGAACGCCGACCCGTCGAGCGCGGGGACCTTGACCTTCCACACACCATTCGCGTTGACCGTCGTGCTGAAGTGCAGGGAGTTGCCGGGGATGTCGACGGTGATCGACGCGCCGGGAGTCGCCTTGCCCTTCAGCGTGAACTTCTGGCCGGGGGTGTACTTCGTCGACGACGTCACCTTCGCCGCGACGAAGTCCGAGCCCTGGTCCTGACCCGAGCCCTGGTCACCGGGGTCGCCGGGGTTCGTGGGCGTCACCGGCGCGACGGGGGCGTACGGGTCGGAGAACACCGGGATGTCGACCGTCTTGGGGGCGGACGTTCCGGTCGTGGTGGTGAACGTCACCTGGAGGCTGGTGGCCGCCGCGCCGACCGGCACGTCGATACCCATCGGACCCTGCGGAACGGCGATGGTCGCTTCCGCGACCTGCTTGCCGTTCTCGGTGACCGTGAACTCGCCCGCCGAAGCCGGGACCGCGTACAGCGTGACGCTGTCGGCGCCTCGGTAGGACAAGCGCACATCCGGAGCCGCGGGCGCCGCCGAGTCGACCGGATCGGTCGTACCGGCGCCACCGCCACCAGGGGTGACCGGCGTGGTCGTGCCACCCGAGCCGTCGCCCGGCTGCTCCGGGTCGGTGGTGCCACCACCGGCGCCCCAGCCCGGGTCGCTCGCGTCGAGCACGGTCACCGAGGTCGCGTTCCCGGTGATGTTGCCGTGCCCGAGCGTGACCGAGAAGGTCGACGGGGCCGAGCCGACGAAGCCGGACGAACCGAGCGGCACGGTGACGAGCTTCGTGCTGTTGCCTCCGGCGTAGTCGTCGGTGGTGACGATCCGTCCGTGGGACTTCACCACGAGCTGCCCGGAGGCACCCGCCGTGATGGCGAGCACCGCGGAGTCGGAGGTCCGGGACTGCGCCGTGACGGTCGGCGTCATGTCGGCGGACGACGGGATGTCGACCGTGGTCGGAGCCGACTTCCCCGCGCCCGTCGAGAGCGTGACGGTGAGCTTCGCAGCCGCCGAACCGACGTCGATCGACGACCACGTGGAGGCGTACGCCTGCACCTGCTTGGTCGCGAGGACCTTCCCGGACGCGTCCGCGATCGTGAGGGTGCCGGCGGCCTGCGTGTTCGTGGTGATGTCGACGAACTCGGCGCCGCGCTGGATCTGCGCGACCTGCGGGGCCGCGATCGACGCGGCGGCGCTCGACGAGGACGCGGCGGGCCCGAACGATCCGGTGGCGGCGTTGGCGACGGTGGGGACGGCACACGCTGCGACGACGGCCAAGCCGGCGACGGCGGTGATGAGGAACCTGGGCTTCATGATGACTGCTTCCTGCCGTGGAAGAACGGCACAGTCACTCTAGGTGATATTTGACATGTCGTATTGACACGGATCCTCATAGAGAGGATGCCCGGCGCTGACGAGCACCGGGCACCCGGTTCGTTTCACTGGCCTCAGGCTGGGACCGCTGGCCCGACCGGCCACCGCAGCAGCGCCGTCGCGGCAGCACCGCTCGGCAGCGACGCGGCGTTCACCAGGACGAGCTCGGCGTCGGTGAGCACGATCGCCCGGACGAGCGCGCACACGGCAGGCACCTGGCCGAGTACGCCGGCACCCGCTGCCTGCTCGGGAGCCGTGGCGACCCACGGCGCGGCGTCGAGCGCGTAGAGCGTCCGGTCGCCGAGCGCCCCGGCGTCGAGGGCGACGACGGCCGCCTGGGCCTGCTGCAGTGCACTGACGACGGCGCCGATCCCGCTGACGCTCTCGTTGTCGCCGCGGCCCTCGTGCGTGCGGATGAGGTCCTGCACGTCGTGCCGTCTGGAGGCCAGGACGCGGGCGAGCGCGAGGTTGACGTGCTGCACGAGCGCCTTCTCGGATGCGTCGTCGGCGCGGGGGTCCACGGCGACCTCGGTCACGAGCGAACGGGTCGACGACGAGAGTTCGCCGCGGAGCAGTTCACGGGCGCGGATGTCCCCGGCGATGACGATCAATCGCGGGGACGTCGCACGGACGGTCTCCTCGAGCGCTGCCGCGACCTCGCCGGCGGTCTGCTTCCAGATCTCCTCGGTGTGCGCCTGCCAGTGCGGCTGCTTCCACCCGGTGCCCGCCTTCGCGTAGTGCAACGTGTCGGTGCGGCCCTGGATGCGCTGTTCGTCCTCGGGGTCGCCGGAGGGTGCGTGTCCGAGTCGGTAGCCACGGAACCCCCCGCCCTCGCGTCCGACGACGGCCACCAGGAACGGCAGGTCGAACGGCCGGTGGGCGAGCAGCGGCAGGAGGTCGGGGACCGCCCCGGTGCCGATCGACTCCTGGCCGCGGAGGTGCCCGGGCAGGACCTCGCTCAGGACGAGCTCGTCGTCGCGCACGAGCACGTACCGTGCGACCGGCGCCGGGGCTCCCGGCTGCTCGACGAGTTCCTCCTCGATGACCTCGATCGCCCGCGCGGACCCGCCCTGTTCCTTCAGCCCGTCGGAGACGGACCGGCGCTGGAGCGCGGCGATGCGACGCGGGTCCTCACGGTTGCCCGACGCGTCGACGTACGCCCACGTCCAGGTGCCCGGTTCCTGCAGGGCGCGGACGAGATCGTGCTGCAGTGCCGTGGTCTCACGCGTCGTCTGCGCCATGGTCCACCACCTTCCCCTCGGAGACCTGGTCGGTCTCGGTCGTGTAGACCGGCGTTCCCGCGCCGTCGGCGTCGTCCTCGGCGACGGTGCTCGTCGCGTCGTCCAGCAGCTCGCCCTCGACAGCGCCGTCGTAGCCCGAGGCCGCGACGGTCTCGGCGTCGTCGGTGTCGTCGGGGACCGGCTCGGACTGTCGGAACTCCTCGACGTGGCTGTTGCTGCCGTGCCCCTGGACGATGCTCTGCGCTTCGTGCGCGAGCTGCTCGTCGAGTTCGGGCCGGTGGGTGGTGTTCCCGCGATCGGTCATCGCTTCTCCTCCCGTTCGTGCCGGAGGTGGCGCTCGTCGCCGGTCCGGCTGTCGTGGTCCCCCACCTTCCACCGCCGCTCCGATGCGCGTTCGCAGGTCGGAGCGAACGTTCAGACCGAAGTCGAAACTGCACCAGCGCTCGGTTTTGTGGTTGGGTGTGCTCAACCCCGCTCGACGACGAACCGAGGTGCAGGCAATGACGCCATCGAACCCACGACGACCACTCACGAGACGACAGCTGTTCGGATTCGGGATCGGAGCGGCCGCCACCGGCCTGCTCGCCGGATGCGCGGTCCCCGGCTCGACGAACGTGAACAAGGCGGCGGTCATCCCCGCCGCCGCGAGCGGCCAGAAGGTCACACTGACCTACTGGGCCTGGCTCAAGGACCTGCAGAAGGTCTGCGACGTCTGGAACGCCTCGCACCCGGACATCCAGGTGAACGCGAACTGGATCCCCGGCGGCAACAGCGGCGGGTACCAGAAGATGTACTCCGCGCTGGCGGCCGGCGGTGGCCCGGACATCGGGCAGGTCGAGCTCCGGCAGATCCCGGAGTTCATGCTCGCGAACGGCCTGGTGGACCTCGCCCGCTACGGCGCGAAGGACGTCCAGGCGAAGTACGACGACGCGGCCTGGGCGCAGGTCTCGTTCGTCGACGGCGTCTACGGCATCCCGCAGGACACCGGCCCGATGGGGTTCTACTACCAGACGGCCCTGCTCGAGCAGGCCGGCGGTGAGCCCCCGGCGACGTGGGACGAGTGGCGCGAGCTCGCCGAGAAGGTCCGGAAGACCGGGCCGCAGAACTACCTCGAGGTGTTCCCGGTCGCCGACGCGTCGCCCTTCGCCGCGTACGCGCAGCAGGCCGGCGCCCGGTGGTTCAAGGTCGACGGTGACGAGTGGGTCGTGGACATGACGGACGACAAGACCCTGATGGTCGCGGAGTTCTTCGACGGCGTCATCGACGACAAGCTCGTCGACACCAGCGCCGGCGCGTACTCGCCCGGTTGGTACGCCTCGGCGGCGAGCGGCAAGATCGCGGCCGTCACGAGCGCGAGCTGGGGTGACGCGCTGATCGAGTCGGTGCAGGGCGGCGAGGGCAAGTGGAAGGTCGCCCCGATGCAGAAGTGGGGCGACACGGGATTCGGCTCGAGTGCGATCGGCGGGTCGACCGCCGCGGTCCTCGCGAACTCGCAGCACCCGAAGGAGGCCCTCGAGTTCATCACGTGGATGACCACCTCGAAGGCGGGCATCGACGCGATGATCAAGTACTGCGGCATCGGCTGGTCGCCCGCGAAGGACTACATCGGCAAGCAGCGCGAGAAGCCGAGCCCGTGGTTCTCCGGCCAGAACTACAACGAGGACGTCTTCGTCCCCGCCGCCAAGGAGCAGAACATCGACTGGTCGTGGTCGCCGGTGACGCAGTCGGCCTTCACGAGCCTGCAGAACCAGTTCCGGCGCAAGCTCACCAGCGGGCTCAAGCTCACCGACGCGGTGGAGCTCGCCCAGAAGGAGATCGTCCAGTCCTTCAAGGACAAGGGCCTCAGCGTCAGGACGGCACGATGAGCCAGCAGACCAGCACGAAGCCGGGCCAGCCGACCAGCACGACGACCGGGTTCCGCACGAGCACGAAGGCCACGGTCGCACAGAAGCGTGCGCCGTGGATGCTGCTCGCCCCGTTCCTCGCCCTGTTCGTGCTGACGTTCATCATCCCGATCATCAGTGCCCTGTTCCAGTCGTTCACGACCGTCGACCGGCAGGGGCTCTTCGGCGAGGACGGCGTCACCGGCCGGTTCGCCGGCTTCGACAACTACGTCACCGCGCTCAACGACAGCGGCTTCGTCGCCTCGATCGGCCGGATGCTGCTGTTCGGCGTCGTGCAGGTCCCGGTGATGATCATCGCGTGCACGATCCTCGCGCTGCTGCTCGAGTCGGCGAGCGCCCGCTGGCCGGGGTTCTTCCGTGCGGTGTACTTCATGCCCTACGGCGTCCCCGGGGTCATCGCGACGATCCTCTGGTCGTTCCTGTACGTGCCCGGGCTGTCGCCGATCGTGTCGATGCTGCAGGCCGTCGGGTTGCAGCCCGACTTCCTCGGCGCGAACAGCGTGCTCTGGTCGATCGCCAACATCGTCACGTGGACGTACACCGGCTACAACATGCTCATCATCGTGGCGCAGCTGAAGTCGATCCCCGGCGAGGTCTACGAGGCCGCGAGGGTGGACGGCGCGAACGCGTTCCAGGTCGCGTGGCGGATCCAGATCCCGCTCATCGCGCCGGCCCTGGTGCTCACGACGGTCTTCTCGATCATCGGCACGCTGCAGCTCTTCGCGGAGCCGCAGATCCTGTCGACGGTCGCCCCTGCCATCGACTCCGAGTACACGCCGAACTACGCCGCCTACACGAACGCGTTCGCGTTCAACGAGTACGGCGTCGCGAGCGCGCAGGCCGTCATCATCGCGCTGGCCGCGTTCATCCTGTCGTTCGCGTTCCTCGCGCTGGCGAACCGGCCGCCGAAGGACGAACGGGACAATCGCAAGCGGGCACGGCGAGACGGCCTGGAGGCGCAGCGCGCGCTCCAGACGCGCGCGTCGGCCCGACCGGTGGTCACCACCCAAGCCGCACCGGGCCTCCAGGCTCCGTCCGGTCTGCAGAACGGAACGAAGGGGGCGGACGCATGACCAGCGAAGCCATCGAAGCGCCAGCGAGCGCGAAGACCGCCGTCCCCGTCGACACCACGTCGATCAGTGCGCACCAGCGGCGGAAGCTCGACCGGTCCGGCAAGTCGCAGATCGTGGTGACGGGCATCCTCGTCATCGTCGCGATCTACTTCCTCGTGCCGCTCTACTGGGTCGTCATCGCCGCGACGAAGACCACCGGGGCGCTGTTCGCCACGAACGGGTTCTGGTTCGGCGGTGACTTCGCCCTGTTCAGCAACATCCAGCAGGTGTTCACCTACGACGGCGGGATCTTCGTCCGCTGGATCGCGAACAGCATCCTGTACTCGGGCGTCGGTGCCGTCCTGGCGACGTACTTCGCCGCGGCCGGCGGGTACGCGCTCGCGAAGTACGAGTTCCGGGGCCGGCAGCTCGTGTTCGGCACGATCCTCGGCGGCGTGCTCGTGCCCGGGACCGCGACGGCACTGCCGCTGTTCCTGCTGTTCTCGACGATGGGACTGACCGACACGTACTGGAGCGTGCTCATCCCGAGCCTCGTCTCCCCGTTCGGCCTGTTCCTCTGCCGCGTGTACGCCGCGGCGTCGGTGGACACGGCGCTCCTCGAACAGGCCCGCATCGACGGGGCCGGGGAGCTCCGGATCTTCCACACGATCGTGCTCCGGCAGATGACGCCGGCGCTCGTCACGGTGTTCCTGTTCCAGGTCGTCGGCATCTGGAACAACTTCTTCCTGCCGCTCATCATGCTGGCAGACCAGAAGCTGTACCCGATCACACTGGGACTCAACAACTGGCGGTCCCAGGTGGACCGGCTGCCGGAGTTCTACCAGCTCACCACCGGCGGGGTGCTCGTCTCGGTCATCCCGCTCGTCATCGCCATCATCGTCCTCCAGCGCTTCTGGCGCGGAGGCCTCACGGAAGGATCGGTCAAGGGTTGACCATCGCCACACTCGTCTCTCCTGCTCCCGGCTCGGACACCCGGCTCGCCCCTCGGGCCTGGTTGCACACCGACGCTCCGTCCCTGTCGCTGAACGGGGAGTGGGACTTCCGGTGGTCCCCGGTCGCGGACGTGCCGCTGCCGGGGCCGGAGGACGAGTGGGGCACCCTCCCGGTGCCGGCGCACTGGGTCCTGCACGGGCACGGCTCGCCGAGCTACACGAACCTGCAGTACCCGTTCCCGATCGACCCGCCCCACCCGCCGGAGGAGAACCCGACGGGCGACTACCGCCGGACCTTCGACCTGCCGGGCGCCTTCGATGCGGCGGCCCGGGTGCTGCTGCGCTTCGACGGGGTGGAGTCGCACTTCACGGTCTGGGTGAACGACACGGAACTGGGCTGGTCGACCGGGTCCCGGCTGGCGACCGAGTTCGACGTCACGTCGCTGCTGCGGCCGGGCGCGAACGAGGTCCGGGTGCGGGTGCACCAGTGGTCAGCGGCGTCCTACCTGGAGGACCAGGACCAGTGGTGGCTGCCCGGCATCTTCCGTGACGTCACGCTGCTCGCCCGGCCGACGGCCCCGATCGACGACGTGTTCGTCCTGGCGTCGTGGGCGGCATCGCTCGGATCCGCGGCCACGGTGGGCACCGCGGCGTCCGGGCGACCGTCGACGGGTACCGGGACGATCTCGTTCCCGACGCTCGACGCGGTGTTCCCCGTCCGGCTCGCGGTCCCAGACCTCGGCGTGTCCGTCGTGTGGCACACGGCCGACGACGTCGCGCCGATCGAGGTCGAGGGCGTCGAGCCGTGGAGCGCCGAGCTCCCGAAGCTGTACAACGCCACGCTGTCCACGGGCACGTCGGCGGGCGGGTCCGCGGGCGGCGAGACCGTCTCGCTGCGGCTCGGGTTCCGGACCGTGGCGATCGACGGCGACCGCTTCACGGTGAACGGCGAGCGCGTGGTGTTCCACGGCGTCAACCGGCACGAGACCCACCCGTCGCGCGGCCGTGTCTTCGACGAGGAGCACGCGCGCGCGGACATGGCGCTCATGAAGCGGCACAACGTCAACGCCATCCGCACCTCGCACTACCCGCCGCACCCCCGCGTGCTCGACCTCGCCGACGAGCTCGGGTTCTGGGTGATCCTGGAGTGCGACCTCGAGACGCACGGGTTCGTGTTCCTCGACTGGCAGGGCAACCCGTCCGACGACCCCGCGTGGCGCGAGGCGTACCTCGACCGCATCGCCCGGACCGTCGAGCGGGACAAGAACCACGCGTCGATCGTGATGTGGTCGCTCGGCAACGAGTCCGGCACCGGCCGGAACCTGGCCGCGATGGCGCAGTGGGTGCACGACCGCGACGACGAGCGCCCGGTGCACTACGAGGGCGACTACACGGGCGAGTACACCGACGTGTACTCGCGGATGTACCCGAGCCTGCAGGAGACCGAGTCGATCGGCGGCGGCCCGGCCACGCCCCTGCTCGGCTGCGGCCCGGCCGAGGCCGCCCGGCAGCGCTCGAAGCCGTTCATCCACTGCGAGTACGTGCACGCGATGGGCAACGGACCGGGCCAGATCGCCGAGTACGAGGCCCTCGTCGACCGCTACCCGCGCCTGCACGGCGGGTTCGTGTGGGAGTGGCGCGACCACGGGCTGCTCGCCCACACGGCGTCCGGCGAGGCGTACTACGCCTACGGCGGCGACTTCCACGAGGTCGTGCACGACGGGAACTTCGTGATGGACGGCCTCGTGCTGCCCGACGACTCCCCGACGCCGGGGCTCGCCGAGTTCGCGGCCGTCGTGGCACCGATCCGGTTCGCCGTGTCGGACCGCACCGTGCTCGTCGAGAACCGCTTCCACTCCGCCTCGACCGCCGGGCTCCGGTTCCACTGGACGCTCACGCGGAACGGCGTCGTCGAGCAGGAGGGCCGGTTCGCGCCCGGGGTCGTCGCGGCCCGCGAGTCGGCGACGATCCCGGTCCCGGACGCCGTGCTCGACGCTGCCGGCGCAGCCCTCGCCCCCGGCGAGGAACTGTGGTTCGACGTCGTCGCGGAACTCGCCGGGCCGACGGCCTGGGCGGACACCGGCCACGTCATCGCTCGCACCCAGACGCTCGTCGCGGGCCGTCCAGCGGAGGCCCCACGGGCCTCCGGTCAGGGCTGGGAGGGCGACCGTCTCGGCGACGGGACCTTCAGCGCCCGCGGGGACCTGGTGTCCTGGAGGGGCCACGAGGTCGCCGGTCCCCGGCTCGAGCTCTGGCGCGCGCCGACCGACAACGACCGTGGAGCATCGCAGGGCGGCTACGAGACCGCTGATCCGGTGCTCACGCACGGTGTCGGGGACCCGGCCGCACCGTCGTCAGCGTCGAAGTGGGAGGCCCGCGGGCTCGACCGGCTGACGCACCGGCTCGTGTCGGTGTCGCGGACGTCGCACGGGCTGGAGCAGCGGGTGCGTGTCGCCGCGGCGAACAGCGGATGGGGTCTCGACGTCACGCACCGCTGGACGCTGACGGACGCCGGGCTGCTGCTGCAGACCGACGCGGTGCCGTTCGGGGCGTGGGACGTCACGTGGCCGCGCATCGGCGTGCGGTTCGACCTGCCGCCGGGGCTGGCAGACGGTGACGCGACGTGGTTCGGCACCGGGCCGCTCGAGTCGTACGCCGACTCGACACACGCCGCCCGTGTCGGTCGGTTCACGGCGCCGGTCCGATCGCTCGGCGTGGACTACTCGATGCCGCAGGAGACCGGGCACCGGCCCGCGCTGCGCTCGTTGTCGGTCGGCGACCTGACGGTGCGGACCGTGGGTGCGCACCGTGCCGGGTTCACCCTGTCGCCGTGGACGGCGCAGCAGATCGGCCGTGCCGGACACCCGTACGAGCTGCCGGCGTCGGAGCACCTGTACCTGTACCTCGACGCGGCGCAGCACGGGCTCGGTTCGCGGGCGTGCGGCCTCGACGTCCTGCCCGAGCACCAGCTCTGGCCGCAGGCGTTCTCGTGGAGCGTGGTGCTGGCGTAGGGGACCACCCGCCCGAAGGGGATTGTCGACGTTTCCCTGGCTTCTGTTATTCCATCGTGTAGCATGTGAATATCAGTTACCAGGGAGGCTCGTCGTGATCGTCATCGTCCAACCCCATCTCCGCTTCGGCGGCGCCGAACGTCAGACGGTCAGCGTCGCCAACGCACTGTCGGAACGCGGGCACGACGTCGCTGTCGTCCTCCATTCGGGCGGCGGTGGGCTGGAGGGCACGCTCCGGCCCGAGATCGAGCTGCACGTCCTCGGCGTCGGCCACCACCTCGCAACGCCCGAGATCGCGCGGCGCCTGTACGCCGTGCTCCGTCGGATGCAGCCGTCGTTCGTCATCGTGAAGTTGTGGTCGTCGATCCTCGCGTGCGCCATGATCGACCGACTCCCCGGCGCACGCGACCACGTCTACAACTACTGCGAAGACCTCGACCCGCGCGACCACGCGACGTACATCGCCCTCGGCGGTGCGAAGCAGCGACTCATCGGTCGTGTCTTCCGCTCGCGGGCCCACCTGAGCGCGAACACCGAGACCGTCGCGTCGTCGATGGTCGACGTGTACGGACTCCGACGAGCGCCCGCGGTCATCCCCAGCACGATCGACGCCGACCACGTCCGACGACTGGCAGCTGCATCTCCTCAGGATCGGGACGACCGGCTCACCGTCGTGTCCGTCGGCAGCCTGATCGAGCGGAAGGGCCTCGATCGCACCTGGGCCGCGCTGCAACGGCTCGACCGTGCGGTGCACTGGCGCATCGTCGGCGAGGGACCGCTCCGGACCGAGCTCGAGGCGCTGCGGCAGGACGGCCAGGTGCAGATCAGCATCGAGGGCGGCCACGCCAACCCCTACGGGTACATGGCCGCCGCAGACGTCCTGGTCCACAGCGCGCGGAGCGAGGCGTGGGGCATCGTCCTCCTCGAGGCGATGGCCGTCGGCACCCCCGTCGTCGCCACCGGTGCGATCGGCCCGCTCGAGATGCAGCGAGTGCTCGGCGAGCGACCAGAGCTGATGCAGACCGTGGCGCTCGACGACGTCGACGGCCTCCGCGAGGCGATCGAGCGGAGCGCCGCGACCGATCGCATGCCGCTGCAGTCCTTCGACTCCTACATCGCGCCCTTCTCCGTCGAGCGCGCCACGCACATGTGGGAAGACCGTGCGACGCGACTCCTCGGAACGGACCGCTGATGCGCATCCTCTTCGTCTGCAGCAGCGGGGGCCACCTCGATCAGCTCCTCACGCTCATGCCGGCCCCTGACGGCGTGGACGTCGCGTTCGCCACGTTCCTGAAGCCCGACGCGCTCCCCAAGCTCGAAGGACACCGCGCCCACGGGCTCTTCTGGCCGACGAACCGGAGCCTCCGGGCACTGCTCGTGAACCTCGGCATCGCGCTCCGGACGCTCCGCGCCGAGCGTCCGGACCTCATCGTGAGCAGCGGAGCCGCGGCCGCCGTGCCGTTCTCGTGGGTGGGCAAGGTCTTCTTCCGGACGCGGAACGTCTTCATCGAGTGTGTCGACCGCATCGACAACCCGACGCTCACCGCTCGACTCGTCCGGCCGGTGACCGACACGTTCATCACGCAGTGGGACGGCCAGCTCGACGGCTTCCCGCGGCGCATCAAGGTGCGGAGGAGCAAGTGAGGATCCTGGTCTCCGTCGGCACGCACGAGCAGCCGTTCGAGCGCCTCCTCGACGCCGTCGCGGCGACGATCGACCAGCGCCCGCAGGACGAGTGGATCGTCCAGTTCGGCGTCGGGTCGTGGCACGTCCGTACGGACCGCGTCACCGCCGCCGACTACCTCGACGCCGACGCCATGCGCGACGCGCTGGAGTGGTCCGACCTGCTCGTCTCCCAATCCAGCCCCGGGAACGTGTTCGGTGCACTCGCGGCGGGCACGTGGCCCCTGGTCCTCGGTCGGTCGCATGCCGCCGGCGAGCACGTGGACGACCACCAGATCCGCTTCGCCCGGGCGCTCCAGGAGCTGGGGTACGCCACGGACGTCGGGAGCCCCGACCACCTCGCCGAGCTCGTTGCCGCTGAGTCGTCCTCAGCTCCCCTCGACCGCGCGGAGCGCACGCGCACCGCGGCACGAAGAGCGCGCGACAACGAACGCGCGTTCCGCAGCGACGTCTGGCGTGTCCTCAGGGATCGATCGTGACCGCCGTCGCGCCCTCCGGGATGTTCGCCCGGGGGGTCACCGCCTCCGTGGTGACGGGCATGTCGCTGGCATCGCGGGTCCTCGCGCTCCTCCTGCTCGTGCCGGCCGCGCGACTCCTGAGCACGAGCGACTTCGGCGTGTTCTCGCTGGCCCTCGGCCTTGCGATCGCCGTCGCGAACGTGGTCGGCGGAGCCCCCGCGGACCTCACCGCGACCGCGGCCGCCTCGGCACCTCGGCACACGTGGCTCCGGGTGACTCGGATCGTCGCAGCCCTCACCCTCGTCGAGGTCGCCCTCATCGTCGCCGTGCCGTTCGCGTCGGCCCAGGGCGCGGTCGTCCTGCTGTCCGGGGTGGTGAGCCTGACCGCGATCGGGCCGGTGCTCGCGATGAACGTGCTCCGCGGCCTCGACCGCCCGGTCGTCGGCGCGGCCCTGCCCTACGTCGTCCTCCCGGTCGCACGCGGTCTGGTGGCCGTCGCCGCGTTGTCCGCCGGGACCGACCTCGTCGGGCTCCTGACGGTGCTCGCCGGCGCCGGAGCGGTCGTCGGGATGCTGACCGTGGTCGTGCTGTTCGTGACCCGCCCGACGGCGGAGACCGGGGCCGTCGTGACGGTTCCGAGTACCCGCCGGGCGAGCCGCCCGCTCCTCGCCGTCGTCGCCGGGGCATCGGTCAGCATCGCCTGGTTGACCATCGGCCAGAGCAGCTCGGTCGCGCTGTCAGCGGTGGCCGGACCCGCTGTGCTCGCCGCATTCGTGCCCACGGCACGGCTGTGCGACTCGCTGACGGCGATCGGGATCGGCTACAAGGCGGCGGCGAACCGTGGGCTGCAGCAGACACGAGACGGGTCGCTCCCCGCACGGGCGCTGATCGGCATCCTCGGCTCCTTCGCCGTCGCTTCGTGCCTCGTGTTCGCCGTGGCTCCGATCGCCGTGCCCGCAGTCTTCGGAGCGGACCTGCACTTCCTCGGCGGCCCGGCCGTCGCGCTCCTCGGCGCGGCAGCGCTCTCCTCCCTCGTCGCGGTGAAGATCCAGTTGCTCTTCGCCCTCCGCCGCTACCAGCGGATCGCCGGGGCGTCCGCACTCGCATGCGTCGTCGCCGTGGTCGGAACCGGGGCGGCCGCCGCCGCGTGGCAGACCACCGGGGTCGCCGCGGCCGCGCTCGTCACCGCGGCTGCCTGGTTGGTCGCCCTGACCGCGCTTCCCTCCCGATCGGCAGGGACCCCGTGCTGACGCTCCTGGTGGTCGGCACGGTCGCGCTCACCTTCCTCGTCGTGCTCTGGGTGATCCCGACCTCGTGGCTCCTCCCGGTGGCCCTGCTCGTCGCGGCCCTCGTGCCGGTCAGCCGGCTGCCCCTCCCCGAGGCGATCACCGTGATCAGCCCCGGAGCAGTGGTCATCCTCGCCTGGATCATCCGACGCGACCGGACCGGACTCACCCACCCGACGAGGATCGTGGCGACGATCGGACTCCTGCTCATCGGTTGGCTCGTCATCGGGGTCCTCTCCGGCATCTCGGTCGAGCGCGGACTGGGCTGGGGCACCGCCTTCACCCTGCTGGTGCTCGTGTTCACGTTCGAGCGTCGGATCGCGGCCCTGGAGGCACGGCGTCTGCTCGACACCTGGATGTGGACCGGAGCGGCGCTGGCGGTGTTCGGAGTCGTCGAACGACTCCTCGGCTCGAACCCGCTCTACGGCCGCATCTTCGCATCCGGGGAGTACCCGATCTTCCAGTACTGGAGCGACTACCGGATCACCACGACGCTCGGCCACCCGCTGAACAACGCCCTCTTCCTCTCGGTCGCGACGGTCATCGCGATCGCGCGGTTCGTCGAGCGCGGGCGCGCCAGCGCACTGCTGGCCGCCGGCCTCGGTCTCGTCGGCGTCTTCCTGACCATCAGTCGGGGTGGACTCGTCGCCGTCGCGGTCGGCGTCGCGGTGATCGTCGTGGGACCGTTGTTCCGGAGGTCAGGGACCCCGGATGCCACCAGCACGAGCACGCGGGGGTTGATCGCCCTGGGGGTCGCTGGCGTCGGCCTCGTCGGCGTCACGCTCTCCCCGGTGTTCCAGGAACGGCTGAGCTCGTCGAACGGGCTCGCGTCCGCCCGTGCCCGCGACGAACTCGTGCCGCTCGTCCTGTCGACGTCCCAGCATCTCGGCTACCTCGGTTCCGGTCCGGGCACCTCGAACGTCCTCCTGCAAGAGCGCGGGACGCCCGTCGTCGTGGAGAACTCCTGGTTCCAGCTCCTCCTCAGCCTCGGGCTCCCGGGGGTGTGCCTGGTCGCCGCACTCATCGTGACCGCGGCGATCATGGCGCTGCGTTCGGGCTCCCTGAGCGCAGCGGCCGCGCTCGCAGCCCTGTCGACCTCCGCCGCTGGGTTCAACTGGATCGAGTCGGACCGCCCCGGGATGCTCTTCCTGGGTGTGCTCGTCGCCGCTGCGATGAGCGAGCGCGAGCGCCAGTCCGAGCGCAAGACCGAGGCCGAGGCCGCGGCCGCGGAGTCCCCACGGGCTGGGGTCGCGGGCGTGCGGCCTCGACGTCCTGCCCGAGCACCAGCTGTGGCCGCAGGCGTTCTCCTGGAGCGTGGTGCTGGCGTGACCTGATCGATCGCACCCCCCGACGAACATCGCGCCCCGCCACTGTGGGGCGCGATGTTCGTGCGGGGGTGCGACGGCGGAGGCGCCGCGCGGCGCCCCCGCCTACTCGGCGCTGAGCGCCGGGATCGCCGCCGGGTCGGACGCGTCGAGGAACTCCGTCAGCCGCTCCGGCTCGCCGCCCTCGCCGATCGCCTCGGCCGCCCGACGCAGCGCGAACAGCGCCCGGAGCACGCCGCGGTTCGGCTCGTGCGACCACGGCACCGGCCCGGCACCCCGCCACCCCGCCTTGCGCAGGGCGTCGAGCCCGCGGTGGTACCCGACGCGGGCGTAGGCATAGGACTCGAGTGTCGCGCCGCGCCCCCACGCCTCGTCGGCGAGGAGCGCCCACGCCAGGCTCGACGACGGGTGCGACACGACGACGCTCGCGACGGGGGCGTCGGCCTCGAGCGCAGCGGTCACCTCCGGTTCGGCGGGGAGGAGGGTCTCGGGGTTCGCGGTCGGGTTCGGCAGCAGGTTCTCCGGCATGCCCCCAGCCTGTCACCTCTTGCGCTCGCTCGGCCCCGGCTCTAGCGTGGGAGACCTCCTCGTCGTCATCACGAGGCACCCGGGGCGGGACGACCGACCGGCTGCACGGATGGCGGTCACGGGGACTCCCCGACGGAAGAAGACGGATTGCTGTCGATCACCGGTTCTGCTCAGCCCACGCGCTGACACCGTGATCGCGCGCCCTCCGTCGGGCGCCCCACCGCCCGTGCTCCGTGCCGTGCGTGGTGGATGCGGTGTCGTGCGCCCAGCATCGACCACCGGGGAGGCACTTCCGTGCCCAGCAGTCCATCCGTCGTCCTGAACGACGTCAGCTTCACCTGGCCCGACGGCACCGTCGCGCTCGGTCACCTCACCACCGCCTTCGGTCGGGGCCGGACCGGCCTGGTCGGGAGGAACGGGGCCGGCAAGTCCACGCTCGTCCGGCTGGTGACCGGTCGGCTCCACCCCACGTCGGGCACCGTCACGACGTCGGGTCTCGTCGACCACCTGCCGCAACGCCTGCAGACGGGGAACGACGACACCGTCGCCGACCTGCTCGGCATCCGTCGGTCGCTCACGGCGCTCCGCGCGGTGCTCGGCGGTGACGCCTCCCCCGGTCACTTCGACGTGATCGGCGACGACTGGGACCTCGAGGAGCGTGCCGCAGCGGCGCTCGACTCGATCGGTCTCAGCCCGACCCTCGGCACCGGCCACGGCGACGTCCGCGGCGAGGTCCTCGACCGACCGGCGTCGACCCTGTCCGGCGGGCAGGCCGTCCTGGTGGCGGTGGCCGGCATCCGGCTGCGCGGCCTGCCGATCGCGTTCCTCGACGAACCGACGAACAACCTCGACCGCCGCGGCCGCGGGCTCCTGCTCGACATGGTCGACGACTGGCCGGGCACCCTCGTCGTCGTCAGCCACGACCGCGAGCTCCTCGAGCACGTGGACGAGACCGCCGAACTCCGTGCGGGCGGCATGACCGTCTTCGGCGGGACGTTCAGCGCGTTCGAGGAGCACCTCGCCGTGCAGCAGGCCGCCGTCGAGCGCGAGGTCCGTGTCGCCGAACAACGCCACCGCGCCGAGAAACGGCAGCGGATCGAGGCGGAGACGAAGATCGCCCGCCGGGCCAAGGCGGGCGAGAAGGCCGGACGGTCGATGCCGAAGATCCTGGCGAACGAGCAGCGGAAGAAGGCGCAGGAGACCGCCGGACGGCTCCGGGTCGCGCACGGCTCCGCCGAGCAGGAGGCACTCGCCACCGCCCGCGAGGCCGAACTCCGGCTGCGCGACGACGAGTCCATCCACGTCGCCCTGCCCGACCCGGACGTTCCGGCCGCACGACGGATCGCCACCGTCACCGTCCGTGGCCGCGAGACCGTGGTGCAGGGACCGGAGCGGATCGCCGTCATCGGGGACAACGGCGTCGGCAAGACGACGTTGCTCGAACAGCTCGTCGGCACGCCGGACGCCCGGGAGCACCCGCTGCCGGACACGCACGCGACACCGCACGTCGACCGGATCGCGTACCTGCCGCAGCGGAAGGACTCGCTCGACGACACCGCGACCGTGCTCGACAACGTGCGGCGGGACGCCCCGCACGTGGCTCCGGGCGAGGTGCGGAACCGACTCGCGCGGTTCCTGGTCCGCGGGGACACCGTCGACCGGCCGGCCGGGGCGCTGTCCGGCGGCGAGCGGTTCCGGGTGGCACTCGCCAGCCTGGTGCTCGCCGACCCGCCGCCGCAGCTCCTGGTGCTCGACGAGCCGACGAACGACCTCGACCTGACGAGCGTCGACCAGCTCGTGGACGCGCTCCGGGCCTACCGCGGGGCCCTCGTGGTGGTCAGCCACGACGAGACGTTCCTCGACCGGCTCGACCTCACCACCCGGCTCGAGCTCGGGTGAAGGAGGATCCGGTCGGGTCAGCGCCGCTTCGTCGGACGGATCGCCAGGGACTCGATCGTGCCGCGCTCCGGCAGGTCGACGACGGTGCGGACGGCGTCCGCGACGTCCGAGGGGGCGAGGTAGTACGCGGTGTCGTAGTCCTCGCCGAGCTTCTCGGTCAGCGCACGCTGCATGTCCGAGTCCGTCCGGCCGGGGTGCACGCTCGACACCCGGACACCGTTCGCCCGCTCCTCGTCGCGGAGGGCGTCGGCGAACGCCCGGAGCGCGAACTTCGACGCTGCGTACACGCCGCCGCCGGGGCCGGAGTGGAAGCCCGAGCCGCTGTTGATCGGCACGACGATGCCCCGGGCGGCCCGGAGCGCGGGGAGGGCGAGCCGGGTGAGCTCCGCGACCGCGAAGAGGTTCGTCGCGAACACCGACTCCCACACGGCACGCGGGGTGTCGGCGACCGTGGTGCCCTGCTCGACGCCCGCACTGTGCACGAGCACGTCGAGCCGGTCGGGCAGCGCCGGGACGTCACCGGCGCCGAGGTCGCCGACGTACGGCGACGCGTGCGGCAGCAGGGCCACGAGCTCGTCGACGGCGTCGGCGGTCCGACCGCCGACCAGGACGTGGTGCGTGCGGCCGAGGTCGAGGGCGATGGCCCGGCCGATCCCACGGGTCGCGCCCGTCACGAGGGCGGTGGGCAGGACGGGAGACTGTTCTGTCGTCACGCAGGCCAGCCTACGGAACGCGAGCCGTGCCTCCAGGGCGTCAGGCGGACGTCGACGAGGTGGGCCGACGTCGACGACGCACCGACCAGGTGCCGACACCGGCCGCGACGACCAGGGCGACCAGCACCACCACGCCCCAGGGCGAGCCGGCGAAGGTGGCCAGGACGGCCCAGAACAGGGCGATGCCGACGGTGGCGTAGATGAACGCCCAGGCGACGCACCCGGGCAGCATCGCGAGCGTGTACCGCCACCAGGGCACCCGGGCGATCCCGGCGGCGGCGTTCATGATCGTCTGCAGGCCCACCGTGAGGAAGCTCAGCGTGACGACCGGCAGTCCCCAGCGGTCGAGGAGTGCCGATCCGCGACGGACCGCAGCCGAGTCGAGCCAGCGCCCCCAGCGTGACCGGGACGCCCCCGCGACCGCTCCGCGCGCCAGCCAGTACGTCGCCTGCGCACGGCAGAGCACCACGGCGAAGAGCGCGAGGACGAGCCACCAGAACGGGAGCCCCTCGAGGAAGGACGGCACGGGCGCACCGTAGCGGTCCGGGCCGGGAGGAGGCCGTCAGTCGTCGGACCGCCCGGCGTTCTGCCGGATCTTGATCCCCTCGAGGACGTCCTTCGCGCGCTGCTCGTCCTGCTTCTCGATCTGCCGGGTGTCACGCTCGGGCAGCTGGATGTCCTCCTCGGCGCGGATGCCCGCCTGGAGCTCCCGCCCGCGTTCCAGCTCGGCGTCGAACTCCGCGCCGAAGAGCAGGGCGTTGTTCGTGATCCAGATCCACAGCAGGAACACGATGACCCCACCGAGCGACCCGTACGTGGCGTTGTAGTTCGAGAAGTTGCCGACGTAGAAGCCGAAGCCGACGCTCGCGATGATCCATATGCCGATGGCGAGCAGCGCACCGCCGCTCACCCACTTGAACTTCGACTGCTTGATGTTCGGCGCCCAGTAGTACAGCACCGCCACCACGATGATCATGATCGCGAGCAGGATCGGCCACTGCACGATGGACAGCACGAGCGCCGCCACGTCGCCGAGCCCGATCACGTCGCCGAACGCCCGGGCCAGCGGACCGGACACGAGCGCGAGGAGGCCGAGGACGAGCAGCACGACCGTGAACAGGGTCACGCCGAGCATCGTCGGACGGAGCTTCCAGATCGGTCGGCCCTCGCGGACGTTGTAGATACGGTTCATGGCCCGGCCGAACGCGCCGACGTAGCCGGATGCCGACCACAGCGCACCGACGAGACCGACGATGAACGTGACCGGGGCGGCCGGCGACCGGACGAGTCCCTCGATCGGCTTCTGCAGCAGGTCGGCGACCTGCCCGCCGCCGACGTTGCGGACGACGTCGAGCAGGGTGTCGATGGTCTTCGCCGGGTCCGAGACGAGCCCGAGGATCGACACGACGGCGAGCAGCCCGGGGAAGAGGGCGAGCACCGTGTAGTACGTCAGGCTCGCGGCGAGGTCGGTGCACTGGTCGCTCGAGAACTCGCGCAGCGTCTTCTTGAGCGTGTACACGAACGTCGGCTTCGTGAGGTCGGCGGGGCTGTCCGGCTTCCGGGAGTCGTCCGGTGCCGGCTTCTGCTGGTCCTGCGCCACGGGTCTACCCCCTCGCCTTCACGGCCTGCTTCGATCGCTTCACCGCTTGCTTGCGGTTCTTGTCCGCCCGGCGCTGCACCGCGGCGATGCCGACCTGCTGCTTCACCCGGGCCCTGTGCATCGGGTCACGTTCGAGGGCGTCCTCGGCGGCCCGCTTCCGGGCCTTCCGGCCCTTGCGGCCGGACTGGCTCTGCTCCTGCGCGGAGGGGCCGCCGCGCGCGCCGAAGGGCAGCAGCGCGGTGAACGCCGAGCTCGCCGGCGGGTCGGCCAGGTGCCCTGCGGGGCTGTTCCGGAGCGCGATGCCGGTGACGATCGCGGCGATCCCGGCGGCCGCGGTGATGCCCATCGCCACGAGCGGCGTCGGGTCACGGTGCCAGCGCTGCCGGGTCTTCGCGATAGCCAGCCGGGTTCGGGCGGGCAGGTCCGCACGACGCCGGATCTCGGTCACGGTGTCGGTGATGTGCTCACGCGTGCGGACGTTCGCGAGTTCGAGCTCGGGGAGACTGTCCTTGGCCATTCCCCATTTCCTACACGTCGACCCCGGAACGCCGCACAGTGTGACGTGGCTACCGTGCGCATCATGCTCTTCCGAGACGTCGCCGAGGGGATCCACCGCCTCGAGATCGCACACACCAACACGTACCTCGTCGAGACCGGCGACCAGCTGCTCGTGGTCGACGCCGGCCTGCCCGCCGCGTGGCCGCACCTGCAGCTCGCCGTCCGGGACCTCGGGTACAGCCACTCCCAGGTGGAGGGGCTCCTGCTCACCCACGGGCACTTCGACCACGTCGGCACCGCCGCCCGCATGCACCGGGAGTGGGGCACGCCCGTGTACGTGCACCCGGGCGACCGGGACCTCGCCGCGCACCCGTACTCGTACCGGCCGCAGACGAACCGGTTCGGCTTCGTGGCGCTGCACCCCGGCGGGCTCGCGCCGCTCGGTCGGATGCTCCTCGCCGGTGCGCTGACCGTCGACGGCATCGCGGACACCCTGCCGATGGAGTCCCGCGCGGACGTCCCCGGCAACCCGTGGATCATCGAGACGCCCGGGCACACCGACGGGCACGTGGCGCTGCACTTCGCCGACCGCGACGCCGTCATCGCCGGCGATGCGCTGGTGACCCTCGACCCGTACACCGGCGGGATCGGGCCGCGGATCGTCGCCCCCGCGGCCACCGCCGACGTGGCCACCGCGGTCGCGTCGCTCGACCGGCTCGTGGACACCGAGGTGAAGCACGTGCTGCCGGGGCACGGCCCGGGGTGGTCGCTCGGCGTGCGGGCCGCGGTGGCGCAGGCGCGGCGGGCGGCCGGCGTCGCCTGACCGCGCGCGCGTCCGCGGCCGCGGGCGGCCGGCCGGCCGCGGCCACGAAAGCGACAGTTCGCGGCAGACCAGCTGGTCCTGGCTGCCGAAGCGACAGTTGTGCGCGAACGTTCCGGTGCGAACTGTCGCTTTCGCGGGGAGGCGGCGCGGCCCACGGGAAGGACGCGAGCGGACCCGCCACCGGCCCGACGCGACCAAGAGAGGGCCTGGAGGCGCGCGGCGGGCCCGCGCCGCGCCTCCAGGCCGTCAGCCGGTCACGTCAGGACGGGACGACGACGTCCTCGGGGCGACCCGACGCCGCAGAACGGCCCGCCGCCTCCATGAGCGCGAGACTCCGCAGGTTGTCGCGGCCGCTCGTCGCCGGGACCGGACCGCCGGCGACCGAGCGCGCGAAGGCCTGCAGCCCGCCCTGCCGGTCGGTGTGCTCCAGCGCGGGGAGCTCCACCGCGGCCGCCTCGTCGTCCTGCGTGCGGCGGATCGTGACGCGGTCACCCTCGACGGCGTTCGGTGCTCCGCTCCGGCTCGTGAACCAGAGTTCGCCGTCCTCGCCCTGGATGCTCCACTCGCCGGCCCAGGCCGTCCGGGGAGCGCGCGAGAGCCAACTCCCCCGGTAGCTCACGACCAGGCCGTCGTCGAGCTCGATGATCATCGACGCGACCGCTTCGTCCTGGTACTTGCTGTACGACGGGTAGGACGCCTTCGCGAAGACGCGGACGGCCTCGCGACCGGTGACCATCCGCAGCAGGTCGAAGTGGTGGATGGCCATGTCGTTGATCATCGCGTGCGGGAACGCGTAGTGCGGGTACTCTCCCGCGGGCTGGTCGTTGTCCCACTGGCGGAAGTCGATGGTGATCGCGGAGACCTCGCCGACGGTGTCCTTCGCCAGCAGCTCCTGCACGACCCGGGGCGCGGGGTACCAGCGGTAGTTCTGGCTGACCTGCAACACGAGGCCGAGCTCCTCGGCACGACGCACGGCGGTCACGGCCTCGTCGGTGGTGTTCGCGAACGGCTTCTCGACGAGCACGTGCTTGCCGGCCTCGAGCGCCTCGAGCGCGAGCGGCACGTGCGTCACGGCCGGGGCGGTGATGACGACGGCGTCGGCCTCGACCCCGGCGAGCGCCTCGGTGAGGGACGCGAACGTCGCAGACGCCGGCAAGCCGAGGTCCTTCCGGACGGCCTCGAGCGTGGCCGGCACCGGGTCGACGATCCCCACCACCTCCACTTCGGTGACCTCCGGGATGGCGGTGCGGGCCCAGTTGCCGCCCCACCCTCCGAGACCGACGTGGATGATCCGGACCGTCATGCGTGCACTCCCTCGTGGCTGGTGTCGCACCACGGACGCCGCGGTGCGTCCGTCCAGTCTGTCAGGGACCGACGCCAGCACGCACAGCGCGGGCGCGTTCGCTCAGTGCGTGAAAGCGTAGGCGATGAGCGCCATCGTGACGATGAACCCGGCCAGGTAGTTGATCCAGAGGAACCGCTTCCACCCGGCGTTCGCGGCCTCCGCGCCCTGATCCGTGATGTTCCACCACGGCAGCACGTTGAGGGCGTACGGGATCACCACGACGGCGGCGATGGGCCCCGGGAACGCCGAGAACAGCAGCGCGACCCCGGCGACCAGGTACGCCACGAACGCCAGGCGCACGGTCGCGCGCGCCCCGATGACGGTCGCCACGGACCCGATGCCCCCGGCCCGGTCGGCGAGGACGTCCTGCACCGCGCCGAACGCGTGCGAGGCCACACCCCACAGGAAGAACGCGATGCAGACGGCGACGAGTTGCCCCGTCCAGTGCGGCCCCGCGAGCGCCAGGCCGTAGATCGCCGGCGACACGAAGTGCGTCGACGAGGTGAGCGAGTCGAGGAACGGCTTCTCCTTGAACCGCAGCCCCGGCGCCGAGTAGGCGAGCACCGCGAACACGCTGATCGCGAGGACGAGCCACGACCACGGCCCGTTGCCGCTCAGTGCCCCGAGCACGACGAGTGCGACGAGGAACGGCACGTTCGTGACGACGACGGCCCACAGCGTGGCGCGGTGGACGCTCTTGTCGAGCAGGGCGCCCTCGACGCCGCCCTTCCGCGGGTTCCGCAGGTCGGACTCGTAGTCGAAGACGTCGTTGATGCCGTACATCGCCAGGTTGTACGGCACGAGGAAGTACACGACCCCGACCAGGAACGCGACGAGGGAGAACCCGCCGCCACCGTCGACGCCGACCCCGCTGCCGAGCAGGTAGGCGGCGCCGAACGGGTAGGCGGTGTTCACCCAGCTGATCGGGCGTGACGAGACGAAGAGGGCGCGCAGGGTCGACGGCCTGGAGGCGGTGCTCGCGTTCACGGTGTGTCCTCCGGTGGGGCGGTGGTCGGGTCGGGCGCGGGGCGCGAGACGGCCGGGCCGCGCGGGCCTGTCCGGTCGAACAGGACCCACAGGCTCGGCAGCAGCACGATCGCCGCCATCGCGTACGCCAGGTCCTCGACCGGGATCGCTCCGATCTTCGCACCACTGATGAGCGCGGGGTCGTACGCCACGATCCGCAGCGTGACGATGACGTTGTCGAACACGATCGTCATGACGAGCAATGCGATCCCGGCGACCAACGACGTCAGCAGCGCGATCCGGCGCCCGGGGCCCGGTGCACGTCCCGCGCGGCGTGCACGGCGCGCGGCCGCGATCCCCGCGATCACGGCGACGACCACCACGACGGCGAAGAACGGCAGCGCGAGCAGGGCGTACGCGCCCGCGCCGGTCACGCGCGCCGCCGCTCGGAACGCCGGATCCGCCGGGCGACGAGGGGCCGTACGAACCCGGTCAGGTTCATCGTCGTGTAGCAGAGCAGCAGCAGGAAGAAGAGCTCCTCGAGCGGGACGTCCGGTGCGAGCAGCACCCCGGTGAGCAGGTTCTGCGGCCCGATGAAGAAGATGCCGAACGCGACGCCGAGCGCGTCCCACAGCAGGAAGAACGCGACGCCGACCACCATCACGGCGGTCGCACGCCACGGCGCCCGCCAGAAGAACAGCCGGAAGCGTGCGTCGAGCACCGTCATGCCGACGAGCGACACGAGCAGCCCGGCGAGGTACAGCCCGGGCATCAGACCGTGGCGCCCAGCGGTGTCGGCAGCGGCTCGGTGCTGGTGTCGCCGTGGATCCGCTTGAGCAGGACCTCGGCGCTGATGAGGCACATCGGCAACCCGATGCCCGGGATCGTCGAGGCACCGACGTAGTACAGGCCGTCGACCTTGGCGGACGCGTTCTTCTCGCGGAAGAACGCGCTCTGCTTCAGGGTGTGCGCCGGGCCGAGCATCGATCCGTTCCAGGCGTTGAGGTCGTCGGCGAAGTCGCGGGGTCCGATCGTGCGGCGGACCCGGATGCGGTCGCGGAGGTCGGGGATCCCCGCGCGCTCGGCGACGACGTCGATCGCCCGGTCGGCGATCTGCTCCACCTGGTAGTCGCCGGCGCCGTCGATGCCGCCCTTGCCGATGGACAGGTCGGCCGGCAGCGGCACCAGGATGAACAGGTTGCTCGAACCACGGGGCGCGACCGACGGGTCGGTCTCCGAGGGTGCGCAGACGTAGATCGAGGCGGGGTCCGGCACGTGCCGGTCCTTCCCGAAGATGGCGCCGAAGTTCGCCTTCCAGTCCTCGGTGAACACGAGGGTGTGGTGCAGGAGGCCCGGCGTGGGGCCGTCGACGCCGAGGTACACCAGGACGGCGCTCGGGCCCGGGTCGCGCTTCGTCCAGTGGTCGGCCCCGTGCGTGCGGTGCTCGCGGTCGAGCAGCTGCATCTCGGTGTGCTGCAGGTCGGCCGCGCTGACCACGAGGTCCGCCGGTGCGGTGTGCTGCACGCCGTCGCGGTCGCGGTGCACGACGCCGGTCGCGACGCCGTCCTCGACGACGATGCGCTCGACCTTGGCGCCGGCGATGATCTTCGCGCCCTCGCGTCGGGCGACCCGCTCGACGGCGGAGATGACCTCGGTGATGCCGCCCTTCGGGTAGAGGACTCCGTCGGCGAGGTCGAGGTGGCTCATCAGGTGGTACATGCTCGGCGCCGCGTACGGGCTGGTGCCGAGGAAGACCGCCGGGTACCCGAGGACCTGCCAGAGCCGGCGGTCCCGCACGGCCGAGCTCGCGAACGCGGACAGCGGCTGCAGCAGCAGGCGGGCGAGCTTGGGCAGTCGGCGGAGGACGTCCGGCGCCGCGAGCTTCGTGAGGTCCTGGAAGGTCGTGTACAGGAACCGTCGCACGGCCATGGCGTAGGTGTCCTCGGCCGAGGCGAGGTACTTCCGCATCCGGTCGCCCGCGCCGGGTTCGACGGACTCGAAGAGCGCGATGTTCGCCTCGCGGTCGGCACGCAGGTCGATCGGGTCGGCGTACCCCTCGCTGTAGACGCGGTAGCCGGGGTCGAGCCGGACGAGGTCGAGCTCGGCGTCGGCCGAGGTGCCGAGAAGCTGGAAGAAGTGGTCGAACACCTCGGGCATGAGGTACCAGGACGGACCGGTGTCGAAGCGGAAGCCGTCCTGCTCCCACGAGCCGGCACGGCCGCCGAGCTGCGTCCGCTGCTCGAGCACGGTCACCGAGAAGCCGTCCCGCGCGAGCAGGGCGGCGGCCGCGAGGCCGCTGATGCCGCCGCCGATGACGACGGCGCGACGAGCTGGCACCTTGCGTCGGGACGCGGGTGCCTTCGGACTGGAGGCGCGGGGCGGGGTCATGACGTGCCTCCAGGCCGGTGGTGGGTCGCTCGCGAACGCAACGGTGCGCGTCCGGCGAGGACCTGCGCGGCGAGCCGCGCCTTCACCGGGTTCGGCACGCGCACCCGGGTCGTGATGAGGCGGTCCGCAGGCGTCGCCGCGATGCGGTCGTTGAGCTCCTGGAAGAGCCCGTGCGCCAGCCCGACGGCCTTCTGCGCGTCGGCCGGGAGCAGGCGGATGGTCAGTGCGGCACGGTCGAGGTCGGACTGGACGTCGGCGACGAGCCGGTCCTTCGTGGCCTCGTCGAAGGTGCGCACCTCGACGCCCGGGAAGTACGAGCGACCGAGCACCTCGAAGTCGGCGTGCAGGTCGCGCAGGAAGTTGACCTTCTGGAACGCGGCGCCGAGTGCCCGCGCCCCGTCGACGAGGACGGAGTCGTCGAACGTGGGCCGGCCGGCGGCGTACACGAACGCGCGGAGGCACATCAGGCCCACGACCTCGGCCGAGCCGTACACGTACGCGGTGAACGAGGCCTCGTCGTGCTCGGTCTGCTCGAGGTCCATCCGCATCGACGCGAAGAACGGGCGGGTGAGTTCCGGACCGAAACCGGTGGCCCGGGCCGTGCGGGCGAAGGCGTGCACCACCGGGTTGACCGAGAAACCGAGGGCGATCGCGCGTTCGGTGTCCGCCTCGAGCTCGTCGAGGACCGTGCGGGCCAGGGCCGGGTCGAGCCCGGCTTCGGTCGCGGGGCCGTCGACGACCTCGTCGGCGACCCGGACGAGCGCGTAGACGTTGCGGATGTGCTCGCGGGTGTCCTTCGCGAGCAGGCGGCTGGCGAGCCCGAACGACGTGGAGTAGCGGTCGATGACGACTCCGGAGGCGGCTTCGGCCGTGGCGTCGTAGAGCCCGAGCCGCGTCGTCGTGGGACGTGGCTGGGCCTTGCTGTGCGTCACCGCGTGCGTTCCACGAGTTCGGTCACGAGGCCCTCCAGGCGGTCGGCGAGGTCGTACGGCAGTGCGGCGAGCTCGGCACGGGCGAGGGCGGCGTGTTCGGCGACCCTCGACTCCGCGGCCGCACGGGCACCGCAGGACACCAGGGTCGCACGGACCTCGTCCGCGCGCTCCTCGGTGAGGTGCGGGTCGCCGAGGTACGGCTCGAGCTCGGGCCAGCAGTCGGTGGTGGCGGCGTGGGCGATGAGCATGGTGCGCTTGCCCTCGCGCAGGTCGCCGAGGACCGACTTGCCCGTCATCGTCTCGTCGCCGAAGACCCCGAGGAGGTCGTCGACGATCTGGTACGCGATCCCGATCTCGCGGCCGAAGTCGCCGAGGGCGGTGACGACCTGTTCGGTGGCGCCGGCGAGCACGGCGCCGGACTGCAGCGGGGCCTCGAACGAGTACACGCTGGTCTTCGCCCGCTCCATCGCCAGGACCTCGTCGACGGTCGGCATCACCCCGAGGGCGAGGTCGACGTCGGTCATCTCGCCCGCGGCGCTGGCGAACACCGCCTCGTCGAGGATCTCGAGCAGACGGGAGCGACGGTCGCCGGTGACGCCGGCGGCCTCGATGAAGCGCGGGGCCGCGGCGAGCGCGAGGTCCCCCGCGATGACCGCGGCACTCATGCCGCGGTGCTCGGCCGTCGGCAGGGGCAGGCCACCCGTCGTGCCGGTGTCGCGGAAGGACCCGGCGACGTTCGGCTGCCCGCGGCGCGACCAGTCGCGGTCGATGACGTCGTCGTGCACGACGAGGGCGGTGTGCAGCAGTTCGTACGCGGCGGCGACGTGCGCGGCGGCGTGTGCGTCCCGCCCGCCGAGCCCGGCGTACGCGGTGAGGACCATGCGCGGCCGGAAGCGCTTGCCGCCCATGCTCGCCTTGCGGAGCACGCGCCAGAGTTCCTCGGAGGGCCGGCCGTAGCGCTCGGCGCGGGCCGACGACACGGCGAAGAAGCGCTCGAGGCAGTCGTCGACGAGCGCGAGGTCGATGTGCGCCACGGTGGCCGCTTCCTCGCTCATTGGCCTAACCTATCGGTGCAGATGAGCACTTTCCCTGAAACCGTGGTGCTTCTGGCCGACGACCGTACCCCGATCGGCACGGCGGACAAGTTCACGGTGCACACAGACCACACGCCCCTCCACCTGGCGTTCTCCTGCCATGTCCGGAACACCGACGGCGACGTCCTGGTGACCCGGCGTGCGCTGTCGAAGAAGACCTGGCCGGGGGTGTGGACGAACACGTTCTGCGGCCACCCCGGTCCGGACGAGTCCTTCGAGGACGCCATCGCCCGACGGGCCTCCCGCGAGCTCGGCATCGCCGTGCGTGACGTCGAGCTCGTGCTGCCGGACTTCCGGTACCGCGCGGTCGACGCGTCCGGCATCGTGGAGAACGAGGTGTGCCCGGTGTACCGCGCGGTGACGGACGACGTGCCGGCGCCCGCCGACGACGAGGTCGCCGAGTACGCCTGGGTGTCCGAGGACTCCCTCCGCGCCTCGGTCGAGGGGTCGCCGTTCGCCTGGAGCCCGTGGCTCGGGTGGCAGCTGACCGCACTGGCGTCCGAGGGCCTCCGCATCACCCGCTGACACTCGCCGTCGTCCGGCCCGTCACCGTCCGGCGAGGCGTCCGGCGAGGCGTCCGGCCCGTTGCCAGGGCAGGACATCGACAATGGGCTGCATGACCACCACGGATCGCGATGTCGCGCGCAGCACCACCGCGGACTCCGTGCTCGAGGCGCTCCGCGACGACCCGGTGATCGCCAGCGTGAAGGACGCCTCGGCGCTCGACGAGGTCCTGGCCTCCGACCGGGGCGTCGTGTTCGTCCTGTACGGCAGCGTGCTCGACGTGGCGGACGTCGTCGACCGGGCGAAGGACGCCGGCAAGACGGTCTTCGTGGACGTCGACCTGCTCGACGGGTTCTCCTCGCGTGAGGTCGTGGTGACCTGGATCGCCGAGCACACCCGCGCCGACGGGGTGCTCTCCACCAAGTCGAACCTCGTCCGCGCCGCCAAGCGCGCCGGGCTGGTGGCCGTCCAGCGCTTCTTCCTGGTCGACTCGTTCTCGTACCACCAGCTGCCCCGGGTGGTCGAACAGGCGAAGCCCGACGCGATCGAGATCCTCCCCGGGTGCATGCCCCGCGTCATCACCTGGCTGCGCGGCGACACCGCCGTTCCGGTCATCGCCGGCGGCCTGGTGTGCGACAAGGCCGACGTCGTGGCGGCGCTCGGTGCGGGCGCGATCGCCGTGGCCTCGTCGAACCGCGACGTGTGGGGCATGTGAGCCCTCGCAGGTCCGCGGCGCCGCCCTTGGCACGTCCTCGGTGGCGGGGTAGGGTCGGACGTCGGCCACGGGTGTGGCCGAGTCGGCTGCGCGCAGCGGCCGCGACGGACCAGAAGGGCAGGTGAGGCGCGATGTCGGGTGACCATCCTCGATCGGGCCGGCCGCCCCTGACGGTCGTCGCCGTGCCCGTTCGCTGAACCACGCCCTCGCCCCGGATCCGTCCGGGACGGCTTCGCGCCTGCCTGCTCCCGATGAGAGGAGCAGAGCATGGCACTGATCGACAACGCGGTCTACGTCGGAGGACGTCGTGTCGATTCGTCGTCGACCCTGTCGCTCGACGCGCGACGCGACTGCGACCTCGCGTGGATCGGGCTGCTCCGACCCGACCCGTCCGAGCTCGAGGCGGTGGCCGCCGAGTTCGACCTGCACGAGCAGGCCGTCGAGGACGCCCGCAAGGGGCACCAGCGCGCCAAGCTCGAGCGGTACGGGGACACGCTCTTCCTGGTGCTCCGGCCGGCGTGGTTCGACGCCGCGGCCGAGACGGTCGAGTTCGGCGAGGTCCACCTCTTCGTCGGCGACCGCTTCGTGGTGAGCGTCCGGCACGCCGAACGGCCCGACCTGGCAGCGCTCCGGGCGCAGGTCGAGGCCGACCCGGACTTCCTCGCCCGCGGCTCCGAGGCCGTCACCGCCGCGGTGCTCGACGAGGTGGTGGACGGCTACGCCCCCGTCGTCGAGATCCTGCAGGCCCAGGTCGACGCCATCGAGGACCAGCTCTTCGCCGGGCAGGTCGACCCGGCCGTCTCGAAGCGCATCTACCAGCTCCTCAGCGAGGTGCTCGGCTTCCAGCGGGCGACGAAGCCGGTGCCGGCGATGGTGAAGGGACTCCTCCGCGGCGCCGACAAGTACGGCGTCGACGACGAGGTGCAGCACCGCCTGCGGAACGTCCTCGACCACGCGCTGCGGGTCACGGAGCGGGTCGACTCGTTCCGGGCGCTGCTCGAGAACGCACTGACCCTGCACGCCACGCTCGTCTCCCAGGAGCAGAACGAGGCGATGCGCCGGATGACCAGTGCGAGCCTCGCGCAGGGCGAGGAGAGCCGCCAGCTCGCCCGTGCCGCCCACCGGCAGGGCGAAGAGGTGAAGAAGATCTCGTCGTGGGCCGCCATCCTGTTCGCGCCCGGACTCATCGCGGGCGTCTACGGGATGAACTTCGACCACATGCCCGAGCTGCACTGGCGGTACGGCTACCCCGTCGCGATCGTCGGGATGCTCGTCCTGATGGGCGTGCTGTGGGCGGTCTTCCGCAAGCGCAACTGGCTGTAGGGGCGACCGCCTGGAGGCCCGGTGCCGGTCTCGTGGACCGGCACCGGGCCTCCAGGCCGTCGCGTCCGACGTCCGCGGCCGTCAGCCGACGATCGCTGCGGTCCGGCGGTACAGGTCGTCGGTGTGGGCGGTGACGTCGGCGTGCACCGCGCGCAGTGCGTCGTAGACCGTCGCGGTCGACGGGTCCGGCGTGAACCGGTCGCGCTCGACGACCATCGCCTCGGCCGCCGCCACGAACGACGGGTGCACGCCCGTCGCGACGGCCGCGCAGATCGCGGCCCCGCGCCCGGCGGCGCTGTCGCCGACCATGCGGACGGCCGGTGTCTGGAACACGTCCGCCATCACTCGCATCATGAGGTCCGACGACGAACCGCCGCCCGAGACGACCACGCGCTCGTACGGCGTGCCGAGCTCCGCGGCCATCGCGTCGCTGCGGTCGCGCATCGTCATAGCGATGCCCTCGAGGACCGACCGGTAGACGTGCGCTCGACCCTGCCGTCCGTCGAAGCCGAGGATCGAGCCCTTCCGGAACGCGGCGTCCGCCGGCGCGAGCCAGTCGAGCACGGTGAGGAGCCCGTCCGACCCTGCCGGGACAGCGGCGGCCTCGCGGTTCAGCCGGTCCTCGGCCCGCTCCCCCACGGACTCGGCCGCTGCGGCGTAGTCCGGTCCGAGCAGGTCGCGGAACCAGCTCACCGTCCACATGCCCCGGCGGATGCCGCCCGACTCGTACAGGTACCGGCCCGGTTCGGCTCCGAAGTTGGTCCAGAAGTCGGTCCCGCCGGCGGTGTTCCGCTCGCCGACGGACATGCCGGCGATGTACGTGCCGAGCGACACGAGCAGGGTGGTCGGGTCGAGGAGCCCGCAGCCGAGGGCCTCCACCGCCTTGTCGTTGGCCGTCGCGATCACCGGCAGGCCTGCCGGAAGGCCCGTGGCCGCGGCTGCCGCAGCGGTCACGGTACCGAGCCGGTCGCCCGGGTCCACGAGTTCGAACAGCTGCTCCGGACGCATGCCGGTCGCGGCGTACGCGGCGTCGTCGGTGCTCCAGCGCCACGTGTCGGTGTCGATCGGCCACGTGCCCTGGTAGTTCGCGGCGGTGTCCCGGAACACCCCGGTCAGCCGGTGCGTGACGTAGCCGGACGAGGTCGTCACGTAGGCGACGTCGTCGTGCTCGGCGACGAACGGCGCGCCGACCCGGGCGTCCATCCAGCTCATCACGGGCTGGGCGAGCGACCCGTCGGCGCGCAGCACCGCCCGGCAGAACCGGATCGTGCAGAGCCCGACGCCGACGATGTCGGACGGCTCCCCGGGGAACGCCGCCATCGCGATCCGGCACGCCGCCGCGACGGAGTCCCAGAGGTCGTCGTCCGGGTGCTCCACCACGCCGGGGGCCGGCGTGTGGTTCGGCCGCAGCGGCACACGCCCCTCGGCGACGACGCCTCCCCGCTCGTCGAAGACCGTGACCTTCGACGACTGCGAGCCGTTGTCGATGCCGACGAGGTACCGGGTCATGCGCCCGTGGCTCCGAACCGCGTGTCGGGGTGCTCGGCGGCCGGCTGGATCGCGCCCGGTGCCGGGAAGACCGTGCCCTTGTTCATGATGCCCTTCGGGTCGAACTGCGCCTTGAGCCCCTGCATGATCGCGAACGCGGAGCCGTGCTCCTCCTCGACCCACGGGGTGCGGTACTTGCCGACGCCGTGGTGGTGGACCATCGAGCCGCCGTGGCGCAGGGCCTCTTCCACGATGATCGCGTTGAGGGGGATGTGGTACTTCTCGATCTCCTCCTCCGGGGAGCAGTCGATCCGGTAGTCGTACACGAAGTACATGTTCGTGCCGGTCTGGTAGCTGTGCGACGAGTGGCCGCCGAGCATCGTGAGGTCCCCGGCGTGCGGGTACTCGTCGCGGATGCGCGCGATGACCGCGTCGTACACGTCGCCGACGGCGGACCAGTCGGCGGAGATCTCGGTCGTGTAGCCGAGCTGCTGGTCGCGCAGCATCACGGCCTTCTCGGCGTCGATCTTGTCCTGGCCCCAGTTGAGGTTGTCGAACCAGGCCTCGATGAGCGCCGGGTCGACCTTCTCGTGCGGGTGCTGGTCGAGGACGCGCTGGATCTCCTCGGAGGTGGCGCGGACGATGCCGGCCGGACCCTCGGCGACGAACACCACGACGCACTTGTCCTTCGAGAAGTGCGAGAAGTGCTGATTGGCGTCCTCCGGCGAGTAGAGGCGGACGACCGACGGGTGGAAGCCGTTCGTGATGACCTCGCGCAGGATCGCGATGCCGGTCCGCATGTCGTCGACGAGCGCGCCGTGGAACTCGTTGTTCTCCGGCTGGTACTTGAACACCTTGACCGTGACCTCGGTGATGACGCAGAGCGCGCCCTCGTTGCCGATCACCACGTGGCGGATGTCCGGGCCGGCCGAGCGGCGAGGCACGGCCTTGATGCGACGGACCGCGCCGCCGGGGAAGACCGCCTCGAGCCCGACGACCATGTCCTCGATCGCACCGTAGAGCGTCGAGAACTGCCCGATCGAACGGGTCGCGACGAGGCCGCCGTACTGCGCGAGCGGCTTGGACTGCGGCGAGTGACCGGTGGTGAGGCCCCGCAGGCGGAGTTCGTCCTCGAGGCGCTGGAGCGGCACGCCGGCCTGCACCGTCACCTGCATGTTCTCCTCGTCGACCTTCAGGACGGCATCCATCCGCGAGCAGTCGAGCACGATCGTGTCGACGACGCTCGTCTCGAGGCCGCCCTCGGTGCCGGTGCGACCGGTGCGCGGGACGATGTTGACCAGGTTGTCGTTCGCGAAGGCGAGGATCGCGGAGACGTCCTCGGTGGACTCGGCGTGCACGATGGCGACCGGGACGGGCGCGTCGTAGATCCCGTGCACGGACTGGTACTTCTTGAACCGGTCGACGCTGGCGTCCTTGAGGTGCTGGTCGTCCGTGTCGACCTGCTCGGGTCGGACGATCTCGGCGAGGCGCGCGAGGATCTCGGAGCGGTCGAGGGTGGCGATCGAGTCGATCATGCGGAGGGTTGCCTTTCGTTGGTGTGGTTCGGTGCGCTGGTCGGGTGACTAGCGGACGAGGTAGCCGCCGTCGACGGTCAGGGTGTGGCCGTTCACGTAGTCGGAGGCCCGCGATGCGAGGAAGACCGTCGCCCCCATCAGGTCGGCGACGTCGCCCCAGCGCCCGGCCGGGATGTGGTCGAGCACGCGCTGGTTCGTCTCCGGGTTCGACCGGGTCTGCTCGGTGATCTTCGTGGCGAAGTACCCCGGAGCGATCGCGTTCACCTGCACGTTGTGCTGCGCGAGTTCGTCGCAGTACGCCTTCGTGAAGCCGACGATGCCGTGCTTCGTCGCGGCGTACGCGGGCGACCACTGGCCGCCGAGGAAGGCGAACAGCGACGCGATGTTCACGATCTTCCCGGAGCCCTGCGCGACGAAGTGCTTCGCGACCGCGTGGCCGAGGGCGAACGGCGCGGTGAGGTTGACCGCCACCATCGGGTCCCACTTCGCGCGGTCGAACGCGTCGACCTCGTCGAGCAGGCAGATGCCGGCCGAGTTCACCAGCACGTCGACCCCGCCGAGTCGCTCCACGCAGGCGTCCACGATCCGTGCCGGGGCGTCCGCCGCGGTGAGGTCGACCTCGAGGAACTCGTACCGTCGGCCCTCGCCCTCGACGAGCGCCCGGGTCGTACCGTCGTCGTCGACCACGCTCGGCACGAAGACGTCGGCGCCGGCCTTGGCGAGGGCCAGCGAGAACGCCTGCCCGAGCCCGGAGTTGCCGCCGGTGACGATCGCCCGCTTGCCGGCGAGGCTGAACAGGTCCATCGAGAAGTCGCGGATGTCCATGGGTGTGGGGTCCTTTCGTGGTGGTTCAGGCGACGACGGCGACGTCGGGCGCCGTGCGGTTCCGGAGGTCTCGCGCGCGGACGCGCATGGTCACGGTGGTGAGCAGGAAGCCGAGGACGGCTGCGCCGAGGAGGACGGCGAACATGGTCGTGTACCCGCCGCCCTGCGAGGGGACGCCGTTCGCCGGGTCACCGACCCACCAGGCGCCGAGGGCGGGCAGGAACGCATCCGGCAGGTAGGCGAGGCCCGAGGCCAGCCCGATCACGCCACCGCGCTGGGCGAGCGGGACCTCGACCTCGCCGATCTGGGCCCAGTAGACGCCGCGCGAGGTGAACACCGCGAGGCACATCACGATCATGAGCGTGACGGCGACCCACACGAGCGCGGGGTCCTGCGGCAGGACCAGGAACCCGACGGCGCTGACCGCCGCGACGACGAACGTCCACCGCAGGAACGCCGGCGAGGACTTCGTCCACCGGTCGACGAGCACGCCGCCGACCGGGCCGCCGACGATCTGGAACACGTACGTGCGGACGACGCCGATCGCGCCGAGGAGCACGACGGGCACCGCGAACCCGTTCTGCAGCAGTGGCGTGAGGTAGCCGAGCAGCGTGTAGAAGCAGTACATCAGCATGATCGAGGAGCCGATGAGCCACGTGTACTTGTTGCGGGCGGCGGCGCCGAGCTCGCGGAGCGTGACCGTCTGCCGGCCGACCTGGCCCAGGGCATCGCGGTCGGTGCGGACGACGAGCAGGACGAGCCCGGCGAACACGAGGCAGAGCACGCCGTAGATCCGCATCACCCAGAGCACCCCGCCGGTGTCGGCGATCGCCGCGGCGACGATCCCGGCGCCGATGAAGCCGATGACCGTGGACGTGATGCCGCGGACGCCTTCGAGCCAGCCGAACAGCTTGCCCTGCTCGTCCGCCGTCCCGAGCATCGAGATGAGCTTGACGAGCGACGACCAGTACAGACCCATGCCGAGCACGGCCATGAGCACGTGGGCGACGACGATCCCGGTCTCGTCCGGCACCGTGGCGAGCCAGAGGTCGACGACGCCCATGCCGGCCAGCGCGACCACGATGAGGGCCTTCGGCGAGAAGCGGTCGGCGAACCACCCGCCGCAGAAGTACATGACCACGGCGACGGCGCCGAACACCGACGTGATCTCGCCGTAGCGCTGGATCGTGAGGCCGAGCGCGTGCGCCGTGTCGGCGAGGAACACGAACCGGATGTACGCGACCTGGAAGATCACGCCGCCGGTCATGGACAGGACGATGAAGCTCAGCAGTCTGCGGGACTTGGTCAAGACCACTCCTTCGTGGTGTGGGTGGGATCTGGTCGGGGGGTTCCGGGCACAAAAAAAGAACAGCGACACCCCAGCGCTGGTGCGCTGCGGGTGTCGCTGTTCTCTGAGGTCTGGAGCGACTGCCGTCCCTCGGGCGGGACGGCCGATCTGCAGTTGTCGGATCCGGCCCATGCGATATGCCGGATACGACGTGAACCGTAGCTCATGAGCCTCCGGGAGCACAACTCAGGTGGCGCGGATGCTCCGGACGTGCATAATGATCTGGCTCGGAATGTGAACGTGCACATCGACGTGCCACGACCCCGAGCAGGAAACGAGTAGCAATGGCGTCGACGCGGACCCAACAACCGCGGTCGCCCAGCATCCGCGACGTCGCGCGGGTCGCAGGCGTGTCCCACCAGACGGTGTCCCGGGTGCTCAACAACTCCGACGCGATCCGCGCCGAGACCCGCGACAAGGTCCTGGCCGCGATGGAGCAGCTGCAGTACCGGCCGAACCGCGCCGCTCGTGCGCTGGTCACGAGCCGCACCCACACGATCGGCGTCCTGACCGCCCGCCGCGCCCACTACGGCCCGGCGGTCGCGCTGCAGGCGATCGAGGACGCGGCGATGCTCCGGGGGTACTCGGTGACGACGGCGAACATCGCCGAGGCCACCGACACCGCCGTCCGCGAGGGCCTCGGCCACCTGCTCGACCTGGACGTCGAGGGCATCGTGGTGATCGCCCCGCAGCAACGGGTGTTCGACCTCATCGAGGAACTCGGCATCCGGACGCCCTACGTCACGATGCGCTCGAGCGTCGGCGAGGACCCGACGGCGCTCTGGGTGGACCAGATGGAGGGCGCGCGGCTCGCCACCGAGCACCTGCTCGACCTCGGCCACGAGTACATCCGGCACATCGCCGGACCGCAGGACTGGATCGAGGCCGACGCCCGGATGCAGGGCTTCCTCCGCGCGATGTCCGATCGCGACATGCCGGTGGTGGCGCCGATCCTGGGCGACTGGACGGCGGACTTCGGCTACCAGGCCGGCCGAGAGCTCCTGCGGTGGCGGGACTGCACGGCGGTCTTCTGCTCGAACGACCAGATGGCACTCGGCGTCATGCACGCCGCTCGGTCGTACGGGCTCGACGTCCCGGGGGACCTGTCCGTGGTCGGCTACGACGACATCCCCGAGGCGAAGCACTACTGGCCGCCGCTCACCACCGTGCAGGTCGACTTCGCCGAGCTCGGTCGTCGCTGCGTGGACCTGCTCCTGCCCGGCGAGGGCGACGAGCTGCTCCGGCCGATCGACATCGTCCCCCAGCTCGTCGTGCGCGGCTCGACGAGCGCCCCCCGCAAGCGCTGACGAACACCTCCCCCGTCCTCCTCGTCTCGCCTTCCGTCGAGGGAGCAGGAATCGTCGGGTTGCGTCACGCGACCCGACAGTTCCTGCTCCCACGACGGCGTGGAACGTGACCAGAGGGCGGGCATGGAGGCGCGTGGCGGGGCCGCCACGAGCCTCCAGGCCGGCAGGTGCGGACCTGCGGGACCCCGCACGATCACCCCAACGCGGGGGACGTGTCGCGCCCCGTTCCGCCGGATCACGCGGGCCGTTACGAAACCGCGACCAATCCGAATTGACAGGCGCGCCGATCCCGTGCGTAGTATTACCTCCGTTCCGCCGATGTGAACGGTCACATGACCGTCGCGGCAGGACACCGGACACGACAACGAGGTCCGCACAGACTCCCTGTGCTCCCCCGTTGCCGCAGCAGAACCACCCGAACAAACTGCCGCATCGCAGCGGCAGAAGGAGATGCACCGTGGCGTCAACCCCGATCGACACCGGACTCGAGACCCGGTCGATCACCGCACCCGAGACGATCCTCGAGATGCGCTCGATCACCAAGGAGTTCCCTGGTGTGAAGGCGCTGTCCGACGTCTCGCTCAGCGTCCGAGCCGGCGAGATCCACGCGATCTGCGGCGAGAACGGCGCCGGCAAGTCGACCCTGATGAAGGTCCTCTCCGGCGTCTACCCCTACGGCACCTACGAGGGCGAGATCGTCTTCGAGGGCGAAGAGGTCCGCTTCAAGGACATCAAGCAGTCCGAGCAGTCCGGCATCGTCATCATCCACCAGGAGCTCGCGCTCATCCCGGAGCTGTCGATCACCGAGAACCTGTTCCTCGGCAACGAGCCCGGCAAGTTCGGCGTCATCGACTGGACCTCGGCCCAGCTCCGCGCCCAGGACCTGCTCGCCCGCGTCGGCCTGAACGACGACCCGGACACGCAGATCAAGAGCATCGGCGTCGGCAAGCAGCAGCTCGTCGAGATCGCCAAGGCCCTGCACAAGGACGTCAAGCTCCTCATCCTCGACGAGCCGACCGCGGCGCTCAACGAGAACGACTCGCAGCACCTCCTCGACCTCATCGTCGGCCTGAAGGCCAAGGGCATCTCGAGCATCATCATCAGCCACAAGCTGAACGAGATCGAGCAGATCGCCGACGAGATCACGATCATCCGCGACGGCAAGACCATCGAGACGCTGAACGTCAAGGGCGACGGCGTCAACGAGGACCGCATCATCCGCGGCATGGTCGGCCGCTCGCTCGAGTCCCGGTTCCCGGACCGCACCCCGAAGATCGGCGAGACCTTCTTCGAGGTCCGCGACTGGACCGTGCAGCACCCGCTCGACTCGTCGCGCCTGGTCTGCAAGGGCTCGAACTTCCACGTGAAGCGCGGCGAGATCGTCGGCTTCGCGGGCCTGATGGGTGCCGGGCGCACCGAACTCGCGATGAGCCTGTTCGGTCGCTCCTACGGCACCTGGCTCGGTGGCCAGATCTTCAAGGACGGCCACGAGATCAAGGTCACGAACGTCCAGCAGGCGATCGACAACGGCATGGGCTACGTCTCCGAGGACCGCAAGGCGCTCGGGCTCAACCTGCTCGACTCGGTGAAGCGGTCCACGGTGTCCGCCGACCTGCAGAAGATCTCCAAGGCCGGCGTCGTCGACTCCCTCGAGGAGTACGACATCGCGGAGAAGTACCGGAAGCTGCTCCGCACGAAGGTGCCGACGGTGGAGGAGAACGTCGGGAAGCTCTCCGGCGGGAACCAGCAGAAGGTCGTCCTGTCGAAGTGGATGTTCACCGACCCGGACATCCTCATCCTCGACGAACCGACCCGCGGCATCGACGTGGGCGCGAAGTTCGAGATCTACGGCATCATCCAGCAGCTCGCAGCACAGGGGAAGGGCATCATCCTCATCTCCTCCGAGCTCCCCGAACTCCTCGGCCTCTCCGATCGCATCTACACGATCTTCGAGGGCCAGATCACGGCCGACGTCCCCGCGGACCAGGCCGATCCAGAAACGCTCATGCGCAGCATGACCTCCGCGCGGAAGGGCGCTCCCGTCTCATGAAGAACCTGAAACTGCTCTTCGGCAAGGGCAACTCCATCGGCCAGTACGGCATGATCATCGCGTTGATCGCGATCCTGATCATCTTCTCGATCGCCACGAACGGGCTCATCCTCGAGCCCACGAACATCATCAACGTGTTCCTGCAGTACTCGTACATCCTCATCCTCGCGCTGGGGATGGTGATGGTGATCATCGCCGGCCACATCGACCTGTCGGTCGGATCGGTCGCAGCGTTCACGGGCATCATCGTGGCGCAGTCGATGTCCGAGTGGAACTTCCCGGCCTGGCTCGCGATCGTCCTCGGCCTCGCCGTCGGCGCCGCGGTCGGCGCCTGGCAGGGCTTCTGGGTCGCGTTCGTGAAGGTCCCGGCGTTCATCGTGACGCTCGCCGGCCAGCTCATCTTCCGCGGCGCCAACCAGATCATCGGCAACTCGACGTCCGTCCCGACGCCGAACGACTACAACACCATCGGCAACGGGTTCCTGCCCGACTTCGGTCCGGACTTCGGGTTCTCGAACGGCACGCTCCTGCTGGGCCTCGTCACCTGCCTCGTCCTGGTCTTCATGGAGGTCCGTGGCCGCCAGCGTCGCAAGAAGATGCAGGCCGAGCTCCTCCCGCTCTGGGTCTCCGTCGTCCGAACCGGCGTCCTCGTCCTGGTGACCCTCGTCGCCACGTACCTGTTCGCCGCCGGCCCCGCCGGGACCTCGATCCCGATCGTCGCGATCATCCTCGGCGTCCTGACCATCGTCTACGGCTTCATCACCAAGAACACGATCTTCGGCCGCCAGGTCTACGCCGTCGGTGGCAACGCGAACGCCGCGATCCTCTCCGGTGTCAGCGCTCGCAAGGTCAACTTCTTCGTCATGATGAACATGTCGGTCCTCGCCGCGATCGCCGGCATGGTGTTCGTCGGCTACTCGGGTGCCTCGGGCCCCGCGGACGGCACCGGCTGGGAGCTCGACGCGATCGCCGCCGTGTTCGTCGGTGGCGCCGCGGTCGCGGGTGGCATCGGCACCATCTCCGGCTCCATCATCGGTGGCCTCGTGATGGCCCTGCTCTCCAACGGTCTCTCGCTGGTCGGCCTCGAGTCGAACCGCGTCCAGATCATCCGCGGTCTGGTCCTGCTGGTGGCCGTCGCCTTCGACGTCTACTCGAAGTCGCAGGGTCGTCCATCGCTGATCGGCGGCATGATGCGGCAGTTCCAGCGGAAGGACACGGAACAGAACACCGTGTCCGCGCAGCAGCCGCAGTCCATCCAGGACCAGCCGGAGAAGGTCAACACCCAGTAAAGACGTCGCGGTCGGTCGTCCCCGACGGCCGGCCGCACGAACCCCTCACCACAGCAACTCCCCTCAACGAAGAGAAAGCAATCTCATGCGCAAGAAGCTCATCGCCGGTATCGGCCTGGCACTCGTCGCGGGCCTCGCCCTCAGCGGCTGCTCGGCTCGCGGCACCGACTCGGGTTCCGACTCCGGCATCAAGAAGGGCGACCTCATCGGTGTCGCCCTGCCGGCCAAGACCTCGCAGAACTGGGTGCTCGCGGGCGCCGCGTTCAAGAAGTCGATCGAGGACGCCGGCTTCAAGGCCGACATCCAGTACGCGAACGCCGGCAACCCGGTTCCGGACCAGCAGGGCCAGATCCAGTCGATGGTAACCAAGGGCGCGAAGGCGATCATCGTCGGTGCGGCCGACGGCTCGCAGCTCGGCACGCAGGTCACCGCGGCGAAGAAGTCCGGCGCGACAGTCATCGCCTGGGACCGCAACATCCTGAACACGAAGAACGTCGACTACTACGTCGCGTTCAACAACTTCAAGGTCGGCCAGCTGCAGGCCCAGGCCCTCCTCGACGGCATGAAGGCCAAGAAGTCGAGCGGCCCGTACAACGTCGAGCTCTTCGCCGGTTCGCCGGACGACGCCAACGCCTCCGTGTTCTTCAACGGTGCGATGGACGTCCTGCAGCCGAAGATCGACGACGGCACGGTCAAGGTCGTCTCGGGTCAGACCTCGTTCTCGAAGGTCACCACGCAGGGCTGGCTCGCGCAGAACGCCCAGTCGCGCATGACCGACATCCTGACGAAGTCGTACACGAGCACCGACCTGGACGGCGTCCTCTCGCCGAACGACACGCTCGCCCGTGCGATCCTCACCGCGACGAAGGCGGCCGGCAAGCCGAACCCCATCGTCACCGGTCAGGACTCGGAGACCGCGTCGATCCCGCTCATCATGAACGGCACGCAGTACTCGACGATCTACAAGAACACGACGGAAGAGGCCCAGGCGGCCATCGACCTGGTGGCCGACCTCGCTGACGGCAAGACGCCGAAGACGACGAAGGACAAGAACAACGACAACGGCGTGAAGGTGGTCCCGGCGGTCGAGCTGACCCCGATCCTCGTCACGAAGGAGAACGCGGTCGAGGCCTACAAGGGCAACGACACCCTCGAGGCACTCGCCAAGAAGGGCTGATCTCCCCCGCTCCACGAACGGCCCCGTCTCGCTCTGCGAGGCGGGGCCGTTCCGCGTCCGCCCGGCGGACGCACGTTGGGTCGCGGACGCGGGCGGCTGCCGGCCTGGAGGCGCGGTGCCGTCCCGCCCCGCGCCTCCAGTCCGTCCGCCCGTCTGCCCGAAAGCGACACGTGCACCCGGAGTCCCGCGGACGTGTCCGGCAAAGCGACAGATGGACGCGCGATGTTCGCGGCCATCTGTCGCTCTTGCGAGTGGCCCGGCACCTACGGCTGGGCGGCGCGCATGCGGCGGACCGCGGCGCAGAGGGACGGCACGTCCACGCGGGCCGTCCCGAACACCACGGCGGGCGTGGTGTCGAAGTACCGGCGGGTCAGGCGCTCCCCGAGGAGCGAGACGCGCGACCACGGGATCCCCGGCTCGGTCGAGGTGACCGCGTTCGGCAGCATGCGGACCGCCTCCCCGATCTCGACGAGCCGCATCCGGACCGCGTCGTACACCAGGTCCTCCGGCAGCGCGGCGTCGTCGACGTAGCGCGCGATGACCCCGCACGCCTCCAGGACGTCGTCGAGGCGGTCGCGGACGTCGCGGTTCACAGCGGCACCGCGTCGCGCACGGCGTCGATGCCCATCCCCGCCGCGTCGACCACGTCCACGCGCACGCCCAGGAGCTGTTCCGCCGCGTCCTGGATGCGCATCAGTGCGAAGATGCCGAGCCCCGGGTCGAGGTCCACCATGAGGTCGACGTCGCTCGACGGGCCGTCCTCGCCGCGGGCGACGCTGCCGAAGAGCCGGGGGTTCCGCCCGCCGTACCGGTGCACGATCGCCGTGAGGTCCTGCCGCACCGAGGCCACTCGTTCCCGGAGCGGCGGCGGGTCCTCGATTGGCTGCAGGTCGATCGCCGTGGTGAAGCCCGCGGCCAGCAGCAGACGCTGCAGTGCGGCGAGGGACGGTTCGCGACGGCCGTTCTCGTAGGTGCTGATGACGCTCTGCGTGACACCGGCGCGGACGGCCAGCTGCACCTGGGTCAGCTCGGCGCGGAGTCGGGCGTCCCGGATGAGCGCGGCAGCCGACACCAGCGTCGCGGACCGTGGGAGAACTGCGGACATGCCGCAACGATACACAGAATGCGACATTTCGCAGCATGCATTGCGACGTCGCAGCCGGTCTGCTCAGAAGATGCTGCTGCGCGATATCGCAGGGCGCGCTATCCGCGCTGCGAGACGTCCGTCCGCAGGAAGTTCTGGGCCGACCGCGAGGCCGTCGGACCACGCTGCCCCTGGTACCGCGACTGGTACTCGGCGGACCCGTACGGCTTCTGGGCCGGGCTCGACAGCTGGAAGAAGCAGAGCTGCCCGATCTTCATCCCCGGCCAGAGCTTGATCGGCAGCGTCGCGACGTTCGACAGCTCGAGCGTGACGTGGCCGGAGAAGCCCGGGTCGATGAAGCCCGCGGTCGAGTGCGTCAGGAGCCCGAGGCGCCCGAGCGAGCTCTTGCCCTCGAGGCGCGCGGCGATGTCGTCGGGGAGGGTCACGACCTCGTACGTGGACCCGAGGACGAACTCGCCCGGGTGCAGCACGAACGCCTCGTCCGGGTCGGTCTCCACCAGGCGGGTGAGGTCGGGCTGGTCCACCGCCGGGTCGATGTGCGGGTACTTGTGGTTGTCGAACAGCCGGAAGAACTTGTCGAGCCGGACGTCGATGCTCGACGGCTGGACGAGCGAGGCGTCGTACGGGTCGAGCCCGATCCGGCCCTCGGCGAGCTGGGCGGAGATGTCGCGGTCGGAGAGCAGCACGCGCAGCAGCCTAGCGGCACGGCTGCCGTTCACCGATGTGGAGTCTGGCGGCCCCGCGCGGTCCCCGGTAGGCTGCGAGGCTGCCCAGCGTCGGGCAGCGTGACACCGCCGGGAGGCTCCGACATGACCGCGTACACCGTGCACGAGCTCGACGTCCCCGCGACGATGGCGGACGACCCCGCGAAGGTGCGGGCGTTCCGCGAGTGGGTGGCCGTGCAGAACGCGGCAGAGGTGGACGTCACCGGGTTGCCGGAGATCCTCTGGACGCCCGAGGAACAGCTCCCCTACCTGCTCGATCCCGAGGCGCCGAGTCGTCTCTTCGCGGTGCGTGACGCCGACGGGACCGCCGTGGCCGCCGGCTCCTACGACACGAAAGTCGCACCGGACACCCCGAACTGCTGGATCGCGGTGGCCGTCGCGCCCGGGCACCAGCGCCGCGGTGTCGGCACGCTGCTCGCCGACCACGTCGAGGGGATCGCACGCGCCGAGGGTCGCACGCAGTGGAAGACGTACTCCGTCTCACGGCAGGTCGGCTCGGCATCCGGGCCCGGGTACGTGGTCCCGCCGACCGGCTACGGGGCGGTGCCGTCGGACGAGGCCGGAGCGTGCTTCCTCACCGGCCGCGGTTGGCGGTTCGGCCAGGTCAACCGGATCAGCCGCCTCGGACTGCCGGCCGACCACTCCGTCGTGCGTGAGCTCCGAGACCGGGCGGCGGTCGCGGCCGGGCCCGACTACCGGGTGCACGCCTGGGCCGGTCCGACGCCGGAGCGGTGGCTCGACGGTGTCGCGCTGCTCGAGACGAGGATGAGCACCGATGCGCCCGAGGGTGACATGGAGGAGCCGGAGGACGTCTGGACGCGGGAACGTCTGCGAGAGCACGAGGCGCAGCTCGCGCGATCGCCGCGCACCATGGTCACGGTCGCCATCGAGCACCTCCCGAGCACCACCTTGGCTGGTTTCACGCAACTCGCAGTGCCGCACAACAGCGGTCAGCCGGTGATGCAAGGGGACACGCTCGTGCTGCGCGAGCACCGCGGGCACCGGCTCGGGTGGCTCCTCAAGGTGGCCGGGATCGAGTGCGTCGAACGCGACTTCCCTGGGCGGCCGTCGATCATCACCTTCAACGCCGAGGAGAACCGCCCGATGCTCGACGTCAACGAGGCGGTCGGCTTCGTCGGCGTCGGCTGCGAGGGGATCTGGGAGCGACGCGTCTGACGACGCGACCCGACGCAGTGGACGCACCCTGTGGCGGACCGCAGCCGGTCTGCGAGACGCACGTCGCGCCTCCAGAATGGACGCCTACGATTGGACGGTCATGACCGTCACCCCCACCGCAACCCAGCCCGGAGGCACGGCACCGGAATCCGCGCCCGTCACCGCGCGCACGTCCACCGTCGCGACGGTCCTCGTCATCGCGATCCCGCTCGCGGTCGCCTGCTCGATCCTCGGGATGACGCTCACCGGCGCGTTCACCGCGAACCAGCAGCTGGTGTCCGCCGGCGACCTCGTCGAGTACGGCCTGCCCGTCGCCCGTGTCGTGCACGACACGATGGCCGCCCTCACCATCGGCCTGCTCGTCGTCGCGGCGTTCGCGCTCCCCGCCCAGAAGAAGGACCACGGCGCGATGTCGAGCGTCCAGCACCGGGCCTCGCGGTGGGCTGCGGTGACCGGTGCGGTGTGGTTCCTCGCCGCCGTCGTCAGCATCGTCTTCACCGGGGCGAACACCCTCGGCGTCCCGCTCACCAGCCCGGTGTTCGCGCGGAACTTCATGCTGTTCGCGTTCCAGGTCGAGATCGGGCAGGCGCTCGTCGTGTCGGCCGTCGCCATCCTCGTCGCCACCGTCGTCGCCGCGTTCGCGACCCGGGTGACGACCCTCGCCGTGGCCACGGTCGCCGGCCTCTTCGCGCTGCTCCCCCTCGCGCTGTCCGGCCACGCGGCCGGGTCGCTCGAGCACGCCAACGCCGTGAACTCGCTCGCCGTGCACCTCGTCGCGGTGTGCGTCTGGGCTGGCGGCCTCGTCGCTGTGCTGGTCCTCCGCACCCGGATGAAGGGTGCGACCGGCCGGGTCGTCTCGCGGTACTCCACGCTCGCCGGCTGGGCCTTCGCCGCGGTGGCGTTCTCCGGCATCGTCAACGCCTCGCTCCGGCTGACCGGGCCGCTCGACCTGTTCACGACGACGTACGGCTGGCTCATCACGGTCAAGGCGGCGATCCTCGTGCTGCTCGGGCTCGCCGGGGTGGTCCAGCGCCGACGACTCGTGCCGGGGCTGCTCCGCGCCCCGCTCGACCGGAAGCTGTTCGTCCGGTTCGCCCTCGCCGAGGTCGTGTTCATGGCGATCGCGATCGGGGTCTCCGTCGCCGTGAGCCGATCGCAGCCGCCGATCCCGCAGACGCCCGAGACCGGCGAGGACACCCGCTCCGGCCTGATCGGGTTCCCGTACCCGCCGGCGCAGACCGTGCACACGTACCTGACGCAGTGGCACATCGACTGGGTGTGGCTCGCGCTCGCCGTCGTCGGTGCCGGCTGGTACCTGCTCGCCGTCCGGAAGCTCCGGAAGCGCGGGGACAAGTGGCCGGTCGGTCGCACCATCGCCTGGCTGCTGGGCTGCGCGCTGTTCATCTGGACGACCTCGGCGGGGCCTGCGGTCTACGGCATGATCCACTTCTCGTCGCACATGCTCCAGCACATGCTGCTCATGATGTTCGTGCCGCTGCCGCTCGTCCTCGGCGGTCCGGTGCTGCTCGCGCTGCGGACCCTGCCGGTCCGGAACGACGGCTCACGCGGCGCCCGCGAGTGGCTCATGCTCTTCACCCACTCGCGCTACATGCATTTCCTCGCGAAGCCCGCCGTCGCCGGGGTCATCTTCGCCGGGTCCCTCGTGGTCTTCTACTTCACGCCGGCGTACCAGTACGCGATGCAGTCGCACGAGTGGCACGTCGCGATGGTCGTGCACTTCGTGTTCAGCGGCTACCTGTTCTTCTGGGTGTTCATCGGCGTCGACCCGGGGCCCCAGCGTCCGGCGTACCCGATCCTCATCATCGCGCTGCTCGCGACCCTGGCCTTCCACGCGTTCTTCGGCGTCGCGGTGATGACCTCGCAGTCGGTCTTCGCGCTCGACTGGTTCCACGCGCTGGGGCAGACGAACGACGCCGCGCTCCTCGACGACCAGCACACCGGTGGCGGGATCGCCTGGGGTGCCTCCGAGCTGCCGATGGTGTTCGTCGCCCTGCTCGTGGTGCGGAACTGGATGCGGTCGGACACGCGCGACGCGAAGCGCCTCGACCGCAAGGCGGAGCGGGACGGCGACGCGGACCTCAAGGCGTACAACGAGCGTCTCGCGGCGATGAACGACCGCGACTGACGAGCTCGACCGGGGCGATGCGGCCGCGGGACGCTCGGACGGGGCCGTGCGCCGTGCGCCGTGCGCCGTGAGATCGCACTTCGTGCTGCTTCGCGCTCGGCGGTCGGGTCCGGAGTGCGATCTCGACGGACGGGTCCCGACGGCCGGGTCCCGACGGCCGGGTCGCGACGGACGGGTTCCGGCGCGGCTCGGCGGACGGGTTCCGGCGCGGCGACGAGTCTCGGCGGGGCCGATAGGTCGCGTGGCGACGCAGAACCGCGCACCGTGCGAGGTCGCACGGTGCGCGGTTCGAGGACGTCAACGTCCGGGGATGATCACTCCGCCGAGGCGCGAGCGGTTCGGCGCCGTCGGACCACCAGGAGTGCCAGCCCGGCGAGGAGCAGGACGCCCGTGATCCCGAGACCGGTCCCCATCGCCACCGGCGAACCGGTGAACGCGAGCTCCCCGGAAGCGGCCGGCGGCGTGGTCGCAGTCGCGGCCGGGTCGATCGAGGCACCCGGGATCGGCTCGGTCGAGGGCGCGTCGGACGGAGTGGGGGCCGGCGTCGTCGGGTCGTCGCCCGGCTCGGCCACCGCAGCTGCCTCGACGACGACCTCGAGCGTGGTGGAGGACGCCGCGAACGACGCGTCTCCGCTGTAGGCCACCGTCACCGTGTTCGTCCCGACCGGCAGTGCATCGGTCTCGCAGCTGGTCTCCGGCAGCGTCGCCGTGCAGAGCACCGTTCCGTCCGCCGACGTGAAGGTGATGGTGCCCGTGGCGCCCGCCGGCAGACCGGAAGCGCTCAGGCGGACCTTCGCACCGACGACCGAGTGGGTCGTGTCGGTGCTGCCGACGAGGGCGGTCGGCTGCGCGGTGACGACGAGGTTGAAGGGCGCGCCCTCGGCCGGCTCGTAGTTGGCGTCGCCGTTGTATCGGGCGTGGACGCGGTACTTCCCACCGGCGAGGTCCGAGGGGACCGCGCACGAGGTCTCGGGGAGCGTCGCGGTGCACAGGACGGTGCCATCCTCGGTGACGTAGTCGATCGTGCCGGTGGCGTCCTCGGGGACGTTCGGGGTGTCGAGCGTGGTGGTCTCACCGTGCGTGACGGTCACCGTGGTGTCCGTGCCGCCGTCCGAGGGATCGGACGGGTCCGACGGGTTGGTCGGATCGGACGGGTTGGTCGGATCGGACGGGGTGCCGGGGTCGCCCGGGGTGCCCGGCGTCGTCGGCCCGGGGGTCGGCGTGAGCGTCGTCGTCGCCTTGCGCACCGTCAGGTCGACGTCCACCGAGGTCGCCGCAGCGTGCAGTGCGTCGCCCGAGTAGACCGCCGTGAGGGTGTGCGTGCCGGCGGTCAGGCCCGACACTGCGCAGCTGCTCTCGGGGAGCGTCGCCGTGCAGAGGACCTTGTCGCCCTCGCGGAACTCGACGGTGCCGGTCGGTGCGGGAACGGGACCGTCCTGCGCCTCGAGCCCGTCCACACCCAGGGTCACGGGGGTGCCGTAGGCGGCGGACGCCGGCGTCGAGGTCAGCGTGATCGCGGTCGGTACCTTCGTCACGACGAGCGCGCCGGTACCGACTCCGGCAGCGTGGTCGGTGTTGCCCTGGTAGGCCGCTTGCACCGGGGTGGTCCCGACCGCCGAGGTCGGCACGTCGCAGCTGGCGACTCCGTCGTCGATCTTCGCCGAGCAGAGCGCAGCACCGGTTTCGGGGTGGGTGAACCGGACCAGACCCGTGGGCGGGGTCGCGCCGGTCGTCTCGGCGGAGGAGACCGTTGCGCGGAGTGTGGCGGTGTCGCCCACCGTGACCGTGACGTCGGCCACGGAGACGGTGGTCGCCTGCGCGGCCACCTCGACGTCGCGGGTGATCGTGACCGCCTCGGCGTCGGTCGAGGCCACCACGGTCGAGATGGTCGCGGTGCGGGCGATGCCGGAAACCGTGTACGGGATGGTCAGCTTCGGCAGGGCGGTGCCGGGAGCACGATCCTCGGCGGCCTGGTCGCACGTGACCACCTGGCCGACGACGGAGCACGTCCAGCCACTGCCGGTCACGTCGTCGACCGACGGGGTGACATCGGAGGGGAACGTGGTCGTGGTCCGGACGAGCTGCGACTCCGAGCCGCCGTCGGCCGACACGGTCGGGGTGACCGTGTACGTCCCGGAGCCGGCGTGCGCGACGGAGTCCGACCCTCCGGCGACCGCGTTCAGCACGGGGACCGGACCGGCGGCCGTCGTGGTTCGGAGGTAGTTGACCTCGTGGATGTCGTTCTGTCCGCCGGTACCGGCGACCCAGCCGTAGGTGAGCTTGTAGGGGTAGCCGGTGGTCGGGTCGATCCACGAGCGGTCGATGTTCGCTGCGTTCGACGTCGTGTCGAGCTTCGGCAGCGCCCCCGTGACGACCTGCTGCGTCCCACCGATCGACGTGAACACGACCGCGTACTGGCCGGACGGGACAGTGACGGAGGTGTTCTGCTGTGCGGTGAGAGCGGAGGCGGTCGGGTTGATCACGATCTCGACCGGCACCCGAGCCTCGGCACGGTCGGCGACACCGGTCTTGTTGAGCGAGCCGTTGACCTTGGTCCTGGACTGGACGCAGTAGCCAGTCGAGCCGTCACCGGGACCACGCACCGTCACCGCGTTGGCGAACAACGAGCCGTCCGTGCCCTGGTCCGTCGTGCAACCCGTGCCGCCGAACTGCCGGTTCGCGAAGTTGCCGTAGCGGTCGAGCCCGATGCCGAGGTACGCGTGCGAGAGTCCCTGCGCATTGTTCGCCGTGCTGGCGCTGTAGCCCATCGAGCCGCCGAGGTACCCGATCTTCGCGGGGACCGTCGGGTTGTACGGGTCGGTCGCCGCGAGGTAGAAGACGATGCCGTCGGCGGACGTGCCGTTGTACTGGTAGCTGTTGAAGGTCGCGTCGATGCCCTTGGTGATCGGCACCGACTGCTTCGACCCGACGCCTCCGGACTGGTCGCCGACGGCCGACGTGAGCCTCAGCGCGCCGCTGTCGACCGCGTCCGCCGTGCCCCGGCAGGTCGGGATCGTGCCGGAGTTCGTCGAGCCGGACGCCGGACGCGCGGTGAGGCACGCGACGTTGCCGGATGACGCCGTGGTCGACGGCAGGATGTACCCGTCGCCGGCGTCTGCGCCGGTGAACCCCTCGTTCACGAACGTGGTCTGTGCCGGCGGTGCGGCGACGGCCGCGGTGGTCCCGGCGCCGACGAGCGCGAGCCCGGCGAGACCGGCGACGGCGAAGCCGGCGAGGATGCTGCGAGCGCGCGCGACGGCACGCTTCTGGGATTGTGTACGCACTGGAGCCCTGTTCAGTGAGAAGAGCGGTGCCGACGAGGAGCGTGCGCGCCCGGCTCGTCGGCTCGGGTCCTCACACCGTAGGGGCGGCTTGGGTACTCACGGGTCTCGAATCGGGTGATCGCACCACAACTGGGGACACGCTCGACGCAATCGCCCGGCAGCGGCGCATCGGCGGTCCGGGGACGAGCCCCAGAACGGGGGAAGCCTCAGTCCCCGTGCACGATGCACACCGCGTCGAGGTCCATCGCGGCCTCGAGCGCGGCGGTGATCCCGGACTCGCCGTCGGCACCCGCCGGGGTCACCGTGTCCACCCACCACAGCGGCGTCGTGAGGGTCGGGGCGTCGGGCAGGATGCGTTCGACCTCGTCGAGGGAGTCCACCCGGCGCACCCCGAGCACGGTGATCACCGGGTGCGTGGCGTCACGGCAGACCTGCACCATCGGCCCGTCGTCGAGCGCCCGGACGCCCCACGACTCGTCGTGCAGCAGCAGTGCTTCGGCGACGTCGCGCGTCTCGACCGGCTCACGGCAGAGCAGGGTCACGTCACGGGGCACCCTGGCCACCCATCACGGGTGAGTCCGAGCCGGTGCGGCCGATGTGTCCGTCGAGTGTGCCCTCGTCGTGCGCGGGGTCGAGCGGGGCACCGCCGACCAGCTGCAGGAAGCGGTCCTCGTCGATCCGGTCGAGGAACGACTCGAGCGCTTCCCACCCGTCGTCGAACCGCACGACGAGCCCGCCGCCGCCGAACGTCGAGGTGGTGGTGCGCGGAGGCGGCCAGACGCCGTCGCGGTCGAGGAACTCCGCAGCCTCGGGACCGACGACGACGGCGAGCGGCGACGGTTCACCGTGCGAGACGGCGCGGACGAGGTGGTCGGCGTCACCGCGGCGCTGCATGACCACGCCGAACACGGGCTCGACGTCCTCGGCGACGCGGTGCACGGCGTCGAGGAGCTTCGACGCGAGGGCGGGGTCTGCGCCGTCCTCGGGGATGGTGAGCACCGCGGACATCGTCTCGACGACGACCCCGTCCAGCAGGTGCGCGGTCATCGTGGCGGAGAAGCCCTCGCCGACGGCGTAGGAGGTCGACACGGCGGGAGCCTCGTGCTTCGCGTACTGCGTGACGACCCAGCGGTCCCACGGCACGGTGAGCGGTTCGGCGGTCCCCCACCGGGTGGGGCAGGTGCCGACGGTCTCGCACAGCGCCTCGATCGCCGAGCCGATGTCGATCGCGCGTTCGGAGTGGTGCCGCAGGGTGAGGTCGATGCTGATCTGGCGGACGGAGTCGACGGCGACGGCGTGCTCCGGCGACGGCGTGCCGAGCAGCTCGGGGCCTCGCTGGACGAAGTCCTCGATCCCCGAGGCAGCCACCCCGGTCCGTCCGTCGCGCAGGGTGCCGTCGAAGTCGGTGACGGCCCAGGCTGCACCGTGGGCGCCGAGCGCGTGCCGGAGCGCGGGGGTGACCGCCGCTTCGCGGCCGGTGCGGAGCACGACCATGCGCCCGGACTCGGAGGCCCGTCGGAGCAGCGAGGCGAACGCGTCGGTCAACCAGACCACCGGCGAAGCGGAATCGACCACGATTGCGGGGCCGACCACGTCGTCGATGAGGGGATGCCTGACCATCCGGGTCCTCCTCGGTTCGGGGTCGCTCGATCCACCTGGACGGTACACACGGGGACGACACCTGTCCGTCAGGCGGGCGGGCTCACAGCGGGTACTCGGCTCCGGCGGACGTACGGCTCGGACCACGGCCTGGAGGCACGGCTCGCGTCCGCCCCGCGACGCACCGTGGGTGGTCGGCTGGCGCACGGACGAGAATCCGCTAGGCTTGCTGCGTCCCGCTGAGCGGGTACGCGAGTGTAGTTCAATGGTAGAACTCCAGCTTCCCAAGCTGGTAGCGCGGGTTCGATTCCCGTCACTCGCTCCAATACGATCATGCCGTGGAGTTGTCGTTTCTCAAGACAGGTGAGACTTCTCTCGACTCAGTTGAGACTCGGTTGGCCTAGCGAAGGCGAAGCGACGAACCTGGACTGGCCCGCAGAACGGCCCGATGGGACAGGCCTCACGGGCGGCCGAGTTGCGCCTGCTCGACCAGAGTAAACAGCGAGTGCAGACTCCCTACCGTCCCTGACAACCTCACACGCCGAGCGGCGCGTCGAGCCCTACTCACGTCTTGTGATCGGCACCATGAGATCACCATGGATGGGCAACACGACGTCGTTCTCGAGCATGTCAACGCGAAGCCGGACGACTGGAACCAGCTGCTGCTGCTGGCGAAAGCGAACCGCGCCACGCTCGGGTTTCTGACGGACTCCGCGTTCGAAGATCGTCTCGAACGCGGTACCGTCGTCGTCGCCCGCGTCGGCGGAGACATCGTCGGGTATTGCATCTACGACGTCCCACGCGCCGGCTACATCAAGCTGGTACACGTTTGCGTCGGTCTGCGCGGGAACGGCATCGGGAAGCTGCTCGTTGATGCTGCGGTACTGGCTCATCCTGAAGCCATTGGCGTTGTCGCGTACTGTCGTCGCGACTACGGGCTGGACCGGTTCTGGGCCGCCGTCGGACTGTCGCCCCGCGGCGAACGAGCCGGTCGGGCAGCCGCCGGCTCCACCCTGACACGCTGGTGGATGCCACTCGGGGAGCTAGATCTGCTCGAAGACGCGGCGCTCGGGGCAGGGTTGCCGCTGGTTGTGTACGACACCAACATCATCGCCGACCTCTACGGCTCCTCTGAGCTTGATCGCGCCGACCGGGACGCGTCTCTCGGTCTCACCGCGGACTGGATAGCGGCCGAGATCACCGTGGTCGTCTCACCGCAGGTCGACGTCGAAATCGACCGCATCGATGACGAGGACGAACGATCCCGACAACGCTCCGGAGCGGACCATCTCGTTCGGTTGCGTTCCATCCGCCGTGAAGACGCCTCGGTGCTCGACGCCCTGCTGCAGCGAACCGGCCCGGAGGAGTTAGCGGCGGACCCGTCGCTGCGCGACGACCTCAACCACATCGCGGACGCGCTTGCCGCGCACGCCGCGTACTTCGTCACCAACGACACCCGCTTGCTGCGACTTGCTGACTCCTACCTCCCCGTCGACACCCAACTTCGCGTGCTCCGTCCGCATGAGCTGATACAGCAGGTCGATCAGCGGCTGGGGCAACCCGTGTTCCAGTCCAGACTCATCGAGGACATCGACCTGCGCTGGGTTCCGGCCACTCGTTTCACGATCAACCATCTGCTTGACGCGTTCCTCACCCACGAGCGCAACGAACGAGGCAGCGATCTACGACGGCTGATTCGTGCGTCAATCGCAGCCCACCCGAGGAGCACGCGAGTTCTCATCGACGAACGAGGACGCCCCTGGGCGATGCTCGCAGAACATCCTGGCGACGGGATGCTGGTGATCCCGCTCCTGCGAGTCGCGCGGCGGCGGGAAACTACGACGGTCGCGCTCCAGCTCGCTCGTCACGCGCGTCACGTCGCCCGCCAGAACCAGCTGCCCGTCGTCGAGATCACCGACCCGGCAGTCGCGGATGTCGTCCGCGATGGTCTCCGTACTGAGGGCTTCGACGCGGAGCTGCGTGCCGAAGTGCTCGATCGGGCAGAACCTGCGTCACGATTCCTCGCCGACCACCCTTCGGAGGTGCTTCGGACCGCTGCGCAGCTGCGAGACGTTGAGCACCGGTATTGGCCTCTGGTGCTCCTGAGGGCAGGGGCGCCGACGTACATCGCACCCATCCAGCCGCGCTTCATCTACCCGCTGTTCGGCATTCCGCGGCAAGCACTCTGGGGAGACGACCGGCCGCTGGCGCTGGGCCTCTCGCGAGAGCACGTGTACTACAGCGGGAGCAGTCGGGCGCTTCCCCCACCTGGCGCTCGCATCCTCTGGTACGCGTCTGCCGACGACACGGAAACGATCCGCAGCATCGTTGCGTACTCCAGGAGCCTTGGTTGCGAGCGCACGTCACCCGACGAGGCATTTCGCCGATACAAGCAGCTTGGAGTGTTCAAGCGTCGTGACGTGCGCTCCGCTGCCGACAAGCGTGGTCGAGTGACTGTCGTACGGTTCGAGGACACTGAGTTGCTGGACCGCCGGATCGGGGGTCACGAACTTGCCGAACTGTTGGAGCAGCACGACGTGAAACCCCCGATACCCTCATTCCGGCAGGTACCGTCCACGCTGTTCGACGACCTCATCCATAGCCAAGGCAGGAGCGTACGTTGACATCGATCCTGCTCTCTGTCCGACCCGCCTTCGCGCACGCGCTGCTGGCGGGCACGAAGACAGTCGAGGTACGACGCCGATTCCCGGACGTCGCAACGCCCGCCACCATCTATGTGTACTCAAGCACCCCGGACCGCGCTGTCCTCGGCACCATCGAGCTCGAAGGCATCGACCGCCCGTTGGCGTCGTCTGTATGGGACTTGTACCGTCATGAAATCCAGATTCATCGGCAGCCGCTCGAGGAATACCTCGAGAACGTCAACGACGCCGCTATTCTGCGCGTTCGCTCGCCAATTCGGTGGCCGAAGGCCGTCCCGCTGGCGCTGCTCCGGAGCGAGATCGGGCTCGAACCGCCGCAGAGCTTCCGGTATGTCGATTCAGCGCGAGAAGAACTTCTCCGCCTGTGCGCCAATGGTGTTACTTCGACGACGTTGTCGGCGCTGACCGCTGCTGGCTAACCAAATGGTTAGCCGCCCGTCTCGAGATCAGCGTGGGCATCCACTTCAGCAGCCGACGATCGCGTTTGTTCACCCCGGGCTCTCGTCCGATCAGGACAGCGACGGTACCAACGGCGATTGAGGGCCGCTCCAGGTGCACGCAAGCTGGTCGCGCGCGCGCGTCGCAGCGACGTAGAGCAGGGACCGCTCGCGCAGTAGCGCGTCGTCGCGCTCAGCGTCCGAGAGCCCAGTCAGGACGGCTCGGCTCGGCAGCGCGGACGCGCTCACACCGAAGAGCAGCACGTTCAAGAATTCGGTACCCTTCGCGCGGTGCATGGTCATCACGACGGGCAGGCCGGTCCCTAGCTCCCCGCTGTCCACCTCGCGCATCCGGACGCCCCGGTCCCGCAACCCGCGGGACACGACGTCCCGGACTCGGGCGTCCCGGACGAGCACGGCCACGGTCTCCGGGGCGGCACCGGTGCTCAGCCACTCGGAGACGAGCTGGGTGGCCATATCGAGCTCTTCGCGGAGACCCGGCGCACCATGCAGGATCGGGGCCGGTCCACGCCGGGCCGACCTGTAGCCGGCGCTGTCCGCGGCGGCGTCCTCCACGTCGACGAACTCCGCACCCGGGCTCAGCCAGCGAGCTTCGCCGTCTGGACCGGGGCGATGGTCAGCGTAGGGAGACTCGTTCCGGGGCGCTGCCCAGCCACCGGGACAATCTGTTGACGCGGGGGCAGGATCGTCGGTCGCACGTCGAGCGGTCAGTGTTGCAGCACGTTCATCGACCGACCCGGGAGCACCTCATGAGCATCACCAGCACGTCGCCCATCCATCCCACCGTGATCCTTGTACACGGCGCGTTCGCAGATGCGTCGAGTTGGAACGGTGTCGTCCGGATCCTGCTCGATCAGGGCTTCCCCGTAATCGCGGTGGCGAACCCCCTCCGCGGTGTCGCCGCAGACGCCGCGTACCTGCGCGCGCTGTTGGCCGACGTCTCAGGCGACATCCTGCTCGTCGGGCACTCGTACGGCGGCACGGTCATCACCAACGGTGCAACAGACAATCCGCAAGTACGGGGCCTGGTGTATGTCGGGGGGTTCGCACCCGACTCTGGTGAGAGCGCTGCCGACCTCGCCGGCCGGTACGAAGGCGGGACACTCGGCGACACGTTGACCGCGGTGCCGCTCGGCGACGCCGGCAATGACCTTTACATCCAGCAGGAGAAGTACCACGAGCAGTTCGCCGCCGACTCACCTGCTGACGTCGCCTCGGTGATGGCCGTCACGCAGCGTCCGATCGTGGAGGCGGCGTTGAATGAGCCGTCCACAGCGCCGGCGTGGAAGCAGATTCCGTCGTGGTTCCTCTTCGGCTCGGACGACAAGAACATACCGGTGGCAAGCCACCGGTACATGGCGGAGCGTGCGGGGTCGCGTCGCACGGTCGAGATCCGAGGCGGATCGCACACCGTGGGCATCCCGGAAGCCGCGCAGGTCGCCGATCTCATCTCGGAAGCGGCGGGCAGCGTCCGCTGAACCGTGCCGTGCTCCTACGGTCGAAGACCCCTGAGGCAGATCTCGATGACTCGATCCCGCTGCCCGGCGCGGGGGTAGTCGGCGAGTCCCACGCCACTGAACATCCGAAGGACGTCATCAGCCGTGATGTCGGGCTGCACGAAACCACCTTCATGACCGGCGTGGACCAGTGGGTCCGCGATCGCGTAGATCCGAGCTCGGGCCTCCCGGACGAGTTCGGTGTCGTGCGCCATCTCCTCGGCGAACGCGCGCTTGCCGGTGATGAACCGCACGAACCGACGGAACCACTCCTCGAGCGCGCCCTGCGGCGTCAAGTTCTCCGGAAGGGAGGCAACCAGTTGCTGGACCTGCTCCTCGTACACCGCCTCGAACAGCGCGCTCCGGGTCGGGAATCGACGGTACAACGTGGCGCTGCCGACGCCGGCGCGACGAGCGATCTCCTCGAAGGACGCTCCTGCACCGTCTTCGCCGAAGACTGCCGTTGCCGCCTCCACGATGCGCTCCGTGTTCCGCCTGGCATCCGCGCGCAAGGTCCGATCGGGCAAGAGTCCTCCTCAAGGGAATAAGTGGGGTTACCCCTCCGTTTGTGGTAGTAATTGGGGGGTTCCCCCCACTAACACTAAGGAGTTCAGATGCGTTCCGCATCATCGACACCCGCCTGGCGGCGCGGCGTCGTCCTCGCGCTCATCATGGGCGCGCAGCTGATGATGGTGTTGGACACCTCCATCATCACCACCGCACTGCCCAGGCTCGTAGTCGATCTGGGCTTCTCGCCGTCGTCGTTGTCGTGGGTGCAGAACACCTACGTGCTTGCGTTCGGCGGTCTCCTGCTCCTCGGGGCACGTGTCGGAGACCTCGCCGGTCGTCGACGGGTCTTCATCGCCGGTGTCGCCGTCTTCGCTGTCGCCTCCCTCATCGCGGGGCTGGCACCCTCAGCGCCGGTCCTGCTCGTCGCGCGCGTCCTGCAAGGCGCTGCGTCCGCGTTCGCGATCCCGTCCACGCTCGCGCTCCTGGTCGGTGCGTACCCGGAACCGGAACAGCGAAGCCGCGCGATCGCCGTCTACAGCGCCGTGATCGGCGCCGGCGCGAGCGTCGGCATCATCATCGGCGGCGTGTTCACCGATCTCCTGTCGTGGCGCTGGGGCCTGCTCATCAACGTCCCCATCGGGCTCGTGGTCCTGCTGCTCGCCCCCAGGTTCCTCGAGGAGACGGGGCGCCGGAAGGGCAGCTTCGACCTCGGTGGAGCACTCTCGATCACCGTCGGCATGACCGCCCTTGTCTACGGACTCATCGAAGCCAGCGCTGCGGGCTGGTCTTCCCCGATCGTCATCGTGTCGATCGCCCTGGCCGCAGCCCTCTTCGCCACCTTCGTGCTGGTCGAGCGCCGCACCACCGAGCCGATCGTCCCCATGGGTCTCTTCGCGAGCGCCACCCGCTCCGGCGCCTACATCGCCCGGATCCTGATCGTCGGCGCGATGTTCTCGACGTTCTACTTCCTCAGCCAGTACCTGCAGAACGTCCTCGGCTTCACTGCCCTGGCCGCGGGATTGAGTTACATCCCCCTCACCGGCATGTTCTTCGCAACGGTGTACGTCGTCCGTCCGCTCACCCGCACGCTGGGTCGGGAGCGGCTCCTGGTCGCCTCGCTCGTCATCGCACTGATCGGCATGCTGTGGTTGGCCACGGCCGGCGCCGGAACCCCCTTCTTCCCGGGCATCGTCCTGCCGCTCCTGGTGCTCGGCATCGGACAGGGCATTGCGATCATCCTCCTGACACAGTCCGGGATGGACAACGTGCCGAGCGATCAGGCGGGAGCCGGCTCCGGCTTGGTGAACACCGCGCACCAGCTCGGCGGTTCCGTCGGGCTGGCGATCCTCGCCGGGATCTTCGTCTCGGTCGCGGGCGTGCGCCCGACCGTCAGTGCGCAGGTCCTCGCGTTTCAGTCGGTCTTCCACGTGGCAGCCGGTTTCTACGCACTCGCCATCGTCGTCGCCGTCGCGATGCTGCTGGCCGCACGCAGACCACGTCGAGCGCGCGACCTGACGAGCACCGCGAACACCCCCACCCGCTGAACCGCCACCAGAAGAAGGAAATGATCATGACCACCTGGCTCATCACCGGAGCAGCGACCGGCCTCGGCCGCGCACTCGCCGAGGAAGTTCTCGCCCGCGGCGACAACGCCATCATCACCGGACACGACGCCAGTGCCCTCAGTGACCTCGCCAGCCGCTACCCCAGTACGGCCGTCGCGCAGGACCTCGACGTCACCCGCGCCGACCAGCGGAAAGCGGCACTCACGACAGCCGACCAGTTCGGCGGGATCGACGTCCTCGTGAACAACGCTGCCGTGGACTCCGTCGGCGCGATCGAGGAGCAGACCGACGAGGACATCCGGCGCCAGTTCGAAGTCAACGTCTTCGGAGCCCTCGACCTCACCCGTGCCGTCCTGCCCGGAATGCGTGCTCGCCGCCGCGGGACCATCGTCAACGTGTCCTCCATGGACGGAATCGCCAGCCTGCCGGGGAACGGGATCTACTCTGCGACGAAGTTCGCCCTGGAAGGCCTGACCGAAGCGCTCTGGCAGGAACTGCAGCCCATTGGACTGCGAGCGCTCCTCGTCGAGCCCGGCTCGTTCCGCACGGGCATCGAAGCGCGCACGCATGCATCCGGTGAACCGATCGCCGACTACGCGGCGACCGGCGGCGCCTTCCGCGGGATGCTCGGATCGCTGACACCGGAGATGTTCCCGGGTGACCCCGCACACGCAGCGACGGTGATCTACGACACCGTGCAGTCCGACCCCGACCGTCACTGGCTCGTCCTCGGCACTGATGCTCAGCGACGCATCCGCGCGAAACTCGACGCGTTCGGCGCTGAGTTCGCTTCCGGCCAGGAAATCGGAGCCAGCACCGACTTCCCAGACAGCGGACCAGCCGTTCTCTGATCCTGTCTCCGCCGAGCAGCGATCCCGTCGAGGTCGCTGCCGGGCTGACGACCTGCTCCTTGTTTTGGTCAAGAATCATGACTACTTTAGTCACGAACATTGACTAGTTGCGTGTCCACGCATGACCTCACGGAAGGAACACCATGACCGACCTGCAGTTCGGCCTCGACACGTTCGGGGACGTCCCGCTGGACGCTGCGGGACGACCTGTCTCGCATGCCGCCGCGATCCGGCACGTCGTAGAGGAGGGCGTGGTGGCGGACGAGCTCGGCGTCGACGCGATCGCGCTCGGTGAGCACCACCGGATGGAGTTCTCGATCTCGAGCCCCGAGACGGTCCTCGCCGGCCTGGCGACGCGTACGAAGCGGATCCGACTCGGTTCCGGTGTCACCGTCCTGAGCTCCGATGATCCCGTCCGGGTGTTCGAACGTTTCGCGACGCTCGACGCTCTTTCCGAAGGGCGAGCGGAGGTCATCCTCGGCCGAGGATCGTTCACGGAGTCGTTCCCGCTGTTCGGGTACGACCTCCAGGACTACGACGTCCTGTTCGAGGAGAAGATCGACCTGTTCAGTCAGCTCCTGACCGAGCAACCCGTCACCTGGTCGGGGACGACCCGGGCGTCGCTCTCGGAAGCGGACGTGTTCCCGAAGACCGAGTCCGGACGGCTGCGCACCTGGGTCGGTGTCGGAGGCTCACCGCAGTCCGTCGTGCGAGCTGCCCAGTACGGATTTCCCCTCATGCTCGCGATCATCGGCGGGGCACCGGAGCGGTTCCGCCCCTACGTGGACCTGTACCGACGAGCCGGCGAGCAGCTCGACGCGGAACCGCAGTCGGTCGGGATGCACTCGCCCGGGTTCGTCGCGGAGACCGACGAGGAGGCTCGGTCGACGTACTTTCCGGCGTTCAAGGTGATGCGCGACCGCATCGGTGCATCCCGCGGCTGGCCTCCGGTGACGTACTCGGACTTCGAGCACGAGCTCGAACACGGATCCCTCTACGTCGGCTCGCCCGAGACCGTCGCCGCGAAGATCGCTCGTGCTGTCCGCGCGCTCGACGTGGACCGATTCGACCTGGTGTACTCCAGCGGCCCACAGCCGATGCAGGCACGGATGCGATCCGTCGAACTGTACGCGAGCCAGGTCATCCCGATGGTCCGGGACCTCGTGGACGCGGTACGCGCATGAACGGGCGTCCAACGATCGGCATCCTCGGAGCCGGCAAAGTGGGAACCATCCTGGCGCGACTCGCGGTCGAGGCCGGATACCGCACCTTCATCGCCGGGTCCGGAGAACCGGACGCCATCGCCCTCACCGTCTCCGTCCTCGCGCCGGGCGCGCAACCGGTCACGGCCGACGTCGCTGCGCGAACGGGCGAATTGGTTATCCTCGCGCTCCCACTCGGGAAGTACCGGACGATCCCGGTGCAACCGCTCCGGGGCAAGGTCGTCATCGACGCGATGAACTACTGGTGGGAAGTCGACGGCCTCCGCGATGACCTCACCGACCCGCTGACATCGACGAGCGAACAGGTCCAAGCGTTCCTCCCGGATTCCCGAGTCGTGAAGGCCTTCAACCACATCGGCTACCACGACCTCGACGAGGGCCCGAAGCCCGCAGGTGCACCCGGGCGGACGGCGATCGCCATCGCGGCCGACGACGCCATCGACGGCGGGATGGTCGCACGGTTCATCGACGCCATCGGCTTCGATCCGCTGCCGATCGGACCACTCGCCGCCGGGGTGGCCCTCGAACCGGGAAGCGATGCGTTCGGCGCCAACACCGCCGCGCACGAGCTCCGGGAGCTGATCGCGAACTTCCCGGACACCGCTCGGGGTGAACAAGTCCGCCGAGCACGAGCTGCCGCCGGCAGCGCCGCCCGGATCCCGTGACCGACCGGACGCCCTGATCATGCGCTTCTCTCGTCCACCCATCCCGCTCAACCTCTTCGGGATCCCGTTCGGTCTGACCGGCCTCGCCGGCCTCTGGTCCGCCATGAGCAGTGCGGCCGACGCGCCCGTCCTGGTCTCCGACGCCCTCTGGGTGGTCGCGGTCGCAGCGTGGCTCGTGACGATGGTCCGGTACCTCCTCGGCGCGCGGACGCTGCGCACCGTCCGTGCCGACCTCCGCCATCCGGTGCTCGGCCCCTTTGCTGCGCTGACCAGCATCGTCGCGACATTGATCGGCGAGCGGATCCACGCAGACCTCCCCGCAGTCGGCCAGGTCTGGGTGCTCGTGACGGCAACGATCTCATTCGCGTTCGCAGCGTGGTTCATCGCGAACCTCGCGACCGGCGCCCACGAGATCGACCAGCTGCACAGCGGCTACTTCCTGCCCACGGTCGCCGGCGGCGTCATCAGCGCACAATCACTCGCCGTCGTCGGGTTCCAGCACCTCGCGATCGGAGCACTCGGCACCGGTCTGCTGTTCTGGCTCCTCCTCGGCGCGATCACCCTGCACCGGCTCGCGTTCCGCCCGCAGGCTCCGGCCGCGATCATGCCGACGCTGGCCATCTTCTCGGCACCACCGGCCGTGATGGGGAACGCCTGGTTTGCCATCACCTCGGACGGCGAGGGATCGCACATCGACACCGTCCAGCGCATCCTGTTCGGGACGTTCCTATTCCTCATCGCCTTCCAGGTCGCTCTCATCCCGGTCTACCGCCGAATCCCCTTCACCCTCGGGTTCTGGGCGCTGACGTTCACCGCCACGGCGAGTGCACGGTACGCAGTCCAGTTCGTCGTTCACGATTCGGTCATCGCGGCGGCCGTGTGGCAGTGGGCGGTCGCGCTCATGGCAACAGCGTTGACCGGCGCCGTCGTGGCGGCGTCCGTTCGACTCGTCATCAGAAGTCGGCGGCTCTCCGTCGTGCGAGTGTGAGGGTCTGCTCGTGAGCGATCCCCTACCGTTCGGTGCGCAGCACCTCGAGGGCGTCGGCGATAGACGCCTTCATCGACTCGAGGCGGTGCCCGCCGATGGCGCTCCCGATCTCCTGCTCGATCGTTCGGATGATCTCGCGGGCAGCGCGGATCTGCGCTTCACCCCTGGCGGTCGGGACGAGCAACTTCGCCCGTCCGTCCGACGGGTCGGGCCGCCGTTCGACGTAGCCGAGTTCCTCGAGCTCGTCGGCGACGACACTCACCACCTGCTTGTGCTGCCCGGACAGCTCAGCGATCTCCGACACGCGGCGTCCGTCAGCACCGATGTATGCCAGGACGGCACCGTGTCGCGGACGGACGTCATCGAAGCCCGCCGCCTTGATCCGGGCGAAGAGATCAGCTTGGAGCAGGAGGAAGAACTGCCCAGCGGCCTGGGGGAGATCGAGGTCCATGCGACCACGATAGTCACCGATGTTGACCAATTCGGGACGGCTGCGTGTCACGCTGCCGTGTCAGCACCCGTCGGCCCGTTGCTGCACGGAAACGGCGACAGCACACTGATGAGAATGCGCACCCATCACGTTTCGCCGCCCGAACACCCGCGCATCATCGTCGCCGACGACGAGGTCCTCGTCCGCGAAGGGCTCGGACTGCTGCTGGGTCGAACCGGGTACGAGGTCGCAGGAAGCGCCGCTGACGCCGTCGAGCTCCTCGATCTAGTCGACTCCGTTCCGTGCGATCTCGCCATCGTCGACATCCGCATGCCACCCACGCACACGACGGAAGGCCTGGAGGCGGCCGCGAGGATACGAGCAACCCATCCCGAGGTCGCGGTCCTGGTCCTGACGTCCCACCTCGAGGTACCCCACGCGCTGAAGCTCCTGAGCGAGCACACCCGCATCGGGTACCTGCTGAAGCAACGCATCGCCACCGTCGACGAACTGACGACCGCCCTGCATCGTCTCCTCTCCGGCGAGAGCGTCGTCGACCCGATCCTCGTCCGGGAGCTGCTGACTGCACGGCGTGCTGCCGCGCCCCTGCAGGACCTCACCCCGAGGGAGAGTGAAACGCTTGAACTGATGGCAGCCGGACGGTCCAACGCCGGGATCGCGGCTGACCTCACCATCACCGAAGCATCAGTTGAGAAGTACGTGCATCGCATCCTCGGCAAGCTCGGCGTCACCGACGGCGACGGATCGGCTCATCGCAGGGTCGTCGCCGTCCTGAAGTTCTTGGAGGTCGGTTCTGTACCCGATCAGCGACCCACATCCCCGTCCTGACGACAACGGTCTGCGAGTCGAAAGGTTCCCCGCCGGGTGCTTGAACCCCTGCGCCCGCCTATCCTCGTCCCAACCCAGCGCCGTTTCGAACCAATTCTCCGCTGCCGAGGATCACGTGCCCGACATCCAGCCGCCTGAACCGAATCGTCAAGAGCTTCACGCAGGGTTCCGTGCGCTCAAAGACGCTCTCGAAGAGGTCACCGGCTCGGCGCTCCCGCCACAGGCGAGAGACGCTCTTGCCCGTTTGGCCGGCGCCGCCATGAATGCGGACAGCATCGTCGTCCTTGAAAGCTCCGAAGCTGGGTCCACGGTGCAGGCGGAGTGGGTTGCGCACCCCGGCGTTCGGCGGACCGCTCTCGATCGTGAGCCGGTCGAGTGCATGACCGACGGACCCGTGTGGAAGATCGGCGGTGGCCGGTGGCACCTCGGTGTCCCGCTCCGCGCCAGGGGGAAGCTCTGGGGCTCGGTGATTGCTTCCGGTGACGGCACCGTGCAGCCGTCCGCGTTCACCGAGGATCGCCTCGCAGCGTTCGGCGGTGTCATCGCGGCTGCGGTCGTCAACGGCCGCACGGTGGAGGAGGTCGATCGGCTCGTCCTCGAACAGGACTCGCTGCGCTACGTCGCGGAGAAGGTCGCAGCTTCGACGGACCCCGACGAGGTCTTCGACATCGTCGTCCGGGAGGTCGGCATCCTCAGCGGTGTGCAAGGCGCGAAGCTCCTCCGGTACGAGACCGACGGCACCGCGACCTTCTTCGCCGGCTGGGGGCCTCTGTCCGGCACGCTTCCCACCGGCACGCGACTGCCGGCGAGGGGCACCAGTGTGACGGGACGGATCTGGGCGACCGGCGTCCCGTCACGCGTCGACGACTACCCGTCCGCCAGCGGACCGGTGGCAAAGCTCCTCACCAGCGCTGGGATGAAGAGCGCCGTCGGCGTCCCGATCAGGGTGAACGGACAGCTGTGGGGTGCGTTCGCCGTCGGTTCGAGCGATGCCCCACTCCCGCCGGACACCGAGCAGCACCTCGCGAAGTACGCCGGGCTGGTGTCGAGCCTGATCGGGAACCTCGTCGCCCGCCAAGCGTTGCTCGACTCACGGGTGCGCCTCGTCCACGCAGCCGACTCCACCCGCCAGCGGATCGAACGTGATCTGCACGACGGCGTCCAACAACGGCTCATCGCCGCCAAGATGGCCGCGAGTCTCGCCGCCGATCTCGTACGGACCGGCGAAGACCCACGTGAAGCCCTCGTGGCGCTCGACCGCCGACTGTCGGATGCCATCGAACAACTTCGGGACATCTCCCGCGGCATCCATCCATCGATCCTCTCCGAGGGCGGCTTGGAGCCGGCACTGCGATCCCTTGCCCGCCGTGCGGGTTTCCCGGTCGAGCTCAACATCGACAGCGACTTCCCGCGACTCGAACCGTTCCTGGAAGGCGCAGCGTACTTCGTGGTCTCCGAGGCGATCACGAACGCGATCAAGCACAGCCGTGCGTCGCTCATCACCATCCGCGTGCGACAGGACCAGGTGGGTGTGATCATCATCGCGCAGGACGACGGCGTAGGCGGAGCGGATTGCGCGCACGGTTCCGGGCTGACGGGACTGATCGACCGGCTCGAAGCCGTCGGCGGGTCGCTGCGGATCTCCAGCCCCATCGGCGACGGGACGACCCTCGTTGCACGTCTCCCTGGCCCGTCGATCCACGAGGGGAGTCGACGTGGACAGGAGTGAAGGTCACCCTCTCGCGAAAATCACATCGTCCTTGACCGCAAGAGCGGTCGTCGGTCGACTGCGCATGAACCTACGCACCCGCCACCTCCAAGTCTTCGGTGTCATCGACCACGCGGCGGCGGCGCGAACAGCGGGCCTGACGATGCTCTTTGAAACGGTGATCGTCTTCGGGAATCCGGCCGTAGGCACAGCACTCATGCTCGCCGATCCCCGGATCGGGTATGACCTTCCCATGCGGATGCTCGTCCGAGCGCTTCCCACGGGTGGCAGTGAGATCGTCTACCGCGATCCGATGACGCTGGCTTCGGAGTACGACCTCGCCGACGTGGTTCCCGTCCTGGAGAAACTCTCCAGCCTCCTTCTGGACATCGCCGATGGCATCCGCTGATCTCCGCAGTTGCCCGAGACGGTCACCGCTGGTCAGACCGTCGACGGACCTCGTCGGCACGCGCCCCGTCCACGTTGCGCACGAGCCGGCCGAGGAGATCGAGGGCTGCACGGCTCTCGCCCTCGTCGAACTCCGCGAGGGTGACCTCGTCGAGACGTTCCCAGACACGCTCGAGCTCGCCCTGCACCGTGCGACCACGGTGACTCCGGCTGACCATCACCAGCCGCCGGTCGTGCGCTGCGGGCCCGCGGACCACCAGCCCGGAGCGCTCCATCCGGCCGATCATCTTCGCGATAGTCGGGCGCTCGACGCCGAGCTCGCGACCAAGTTCCGCCTGGCTCCTCGGCTCGATCACTGCGAGCAGCGTGAGCACCGACTCCTGACCCGGTACGAGTCCGAGCGGTCTGATCAGATCGGCCGCAAGGGCTCGGTGACGACGGGCCAGCAGGGCGATCAGCGTGCTGACGCTCGGATCGATGGATCGCACAGGTCCTCCCGGAATTTTCGTAAGCCGACTAACGTTCTTGACGCTACACGTTCAGAGGAGGACGACCATGAACATCGACACAACGAAGCCGTTCGCAGTGTTCGGCGCGACCGGCAGCCAAGGGGGAGCGGTCATCGACGCGCTCCTGGACGAGGGCAGGAGCGTGCGAGCCCTGGTCCGCAATGCGACCTCGCAGCGTGCGCAGGCTCTGGCGGCCCGCGGCGTCGAGGTGCGGCCCGCGGACGCCACCGAGCCGGAGTCGGTCGTCGCCGCACTGCAGGACGTCGCCGGGTTCTTCTTCATGACGACCCCGGCCGGTCCTGACGGCGTCGAGGGTGAGACAGCTCAGGGAGTCGCCCTCGCCACTGCGGCGGTGGCCGCCGGAGTTCCGCACGTGGTCTTCAGCTCGGTCGGCGGCGCGGATCGAGACTCCGGTGTGCCGCACTTCGAGTCGAAACGACGCGTGGAAGAGTACCTGCAGCGGCAGGACATCCCGACGACGTTCGTCCGCCCGGTGTTTTTCATGGAGAACTTCCTGTCACGTGGCATCTCCGTCGAGGCCGGGACCATCGTCGTGCGGAAGCCCTATCCTGACGGGATCCCCGTCCAGATGATCGCCGCGCGCGACATCGGCATAGTTGCGGCGCGCGCGCTCGTGGACGGTGGCCTCCCCGGTGGTGAACTCGAGATCGCGGGCGATGAGCTCACCGGGTCGCAGATCGCGCGGGCACTGCACGAGCGCACCGGCCTCCCCGCACGGTACGACGCCTTGCCGCTCGAAGCGGTCGGTGCCGAGAGCGACGCCGCGGCGATGTTCAGGTGGTTCTCGGAGCTGCCGGCGTACCAGGCCGACTTCGATCGGACGCGTGCGCTCGATCCTGACGTGCTCAGCTTCCGCGGGTGGCTCGACGCGATGGACTGGCAGCCGCCGCAGCCGCACTGATTGAGCCGGACAGAGGAGCAGCCATGCGATCGATCGTCTACGCCCGACACGGCGCCAGCGGGGTCATGACCCTGGTCGACCGTCCAGTGCCGGAACCGGGGCTCGGTGAAGTCCGCGTCCGCGTCGTCGTTTCCGGTGTGAACCCGACCGACTGGAGGGCACGGGCCGGCGGTCCCGGCGCGAAGTTGCCGTTCCCCGAAGTGACTCCGAACCAGGACGGGGCCGGGATCGTCGATGCGGTCGGTGCCGGCGTCGAGGGCCTCGTCGTCGGCGACCGGGTCTGGCTCTACATGTCCACGGCCAACCGGCCCACCGGTACCGCCCAGGAGTACACGGTGGTGCCCGCGACGCGAGCCGTCCGGCTTCCCGCGGCTGCTTCCTTCGACCTCGGCGCTTCCCTCGGCGTCCCGGCAATGACGGCCCACCGTGCGCTGACGACGCACGAACGAGGCCCGGATCGTCTCGGCCCGGGTGTACTGGCTGGGATGACCGTCCTGGTCGCCGGAGGTGCCGGCGCGGTCGGGCACGCGGCCATCCAGCTCGCTCGATGGGCAGGAGCGACGGTGATCGCCACAGTCAGCTCAGCTGAGAAGGCGGCACTCGCCATCGCAGCCGGTGCTCACCACGCCGTCGACTACCGCGCCGACGATGCAGTGGAGCAGGTTCGCAGGGTCGCTCCCGACGGTGTCGACATCGTGGTCGAGGTGTCGATCGCACAGAACTCAACGCTCCTCGAGCGGGTTCTCAAAAACCACGGCGTGGTGTCGATTTACGCGACAAACGGCGGCGACGAGGCGGTCCTGTCCATCCGAGCAAATACGAGTCTCAATGCTCGCTACCAGTTCGTGCTGCTCTACACGCTCAACGCTGGGGTGCTCGATTCGGCCGCGTCGGACCTCACTGCCGCATTGCGGGACGAAGCGCTGACGATCGGCGCGGGCGCTGGACTCCCCATCACGCGCTTCCCGCTCGAGCTGACAGCGGCAGCGCACGACGCGGTGGAGGCAGCCACCGTGGGCAAGGTCCTGATCGACGTATCGCTGCTGCCGCCCGCTGTCGAGGCCGGGACCTAACGATCGCCGATCGCCGATCGTCTAACGAAACCGCCTCCGAAACGGCGACAAGATGTTCGGTCCAACCGATTGACGCGCGCGCCGTTGCCGGCAGTCGTGAGCGGATTCGGCGACAAGTAGTGAGTCCACCCACAACACCGCGTCGTACGCCCGTCACCGACCCGGTGGCGGGCGTTCTCGCGTCCTGCCTCCGTGCGCGCCCCGTCAGTTGGTCCAACTACGCTTTTGGTGGAGGACCACATGACGACATCGATCGACCCGGCCGCCGGGACTGCTGCAGGTTTGGTTGACTCGTTCGATTAGGCCATGAGTGCGACCTGTGGGTTGATGATCGTCTCGTACTCGATCGGGGTCAACTTCCCCAGACCACGTTGCCGCCGTTTCCGGTGGTAGGTCGTTTCGATCCAGGTGATGATCGCGAGCCGGAGCTCTTCCCGGGTCGCCCAGCGTCTCCGGTTGAGGACGTTCTTCTGCAGGAGCGCGAAGAACGATTCCATCGCCGCGTTGTCCGCGCACGCGCCGACCCGCCCCATCGATCCGAGCAGCCCGGCGTCCGATAGCGCCCGGACGAACTTCTTCGAACGAAACTGGCTGCCCCGATCCGAATGGACGACCGTCCCTGACGGGCTCCGGCGGGAGATCGCCATCTGCAGAGCCGCGACGGCAAGCGAGGACCGCATCCGGTCACTGATCGAATAGCCGACGATGCGCCGCGAGCACGCGTCCTTGATCGCGCAGAGGTAGAGCTTGCCCTCACCGGTCGGGTGCTCAATGATGTCCGTCAGCCAGAGCTTGTCGAGATCTGGTGCCGTGAACGCACGCCGGACCCGGTCGTCGTGCACCGGCGGCCCGGCCTTGCGATTCAGGCCGCGCTTCTTCGCATGCAACGACCAGAGCCGCTGTTGCGAGCACAGCCGCCACACCCGCCGTTCCGATGCTCGGTGGCCGGCAGCATGAAGGTCATCGGCGATGAACCGGTATCCGAACGTCGGATCGACGCGGTGCGCATCGATCGCTGCGTTGGTCAGGTGCGCGTCCGCCCAGTCGCGATCGGTCACCGGATCGGCACGCCACCGATAGAAGGCCTGCTTCGAAAAACCCAACACCCGGCAGGCCACCGCGACCGGGATCCGATCGTCGGCGAGTTCGAGGACCAGCGGGTAGATCATTTTGGGAGTTGCGACTGAGCGAAGTACGCCGCCGCCCGGCGGAGGATCTCGTTCTCCTGCTCAAGCAGCCGGATCCGCTTTTGGGCGTCCCGCAGCTCCGCCTGCTCCACCGCTTTCGCCGACGGCACCGCTGCAACACTGATGCCGTCATCGCGGTCCGCGAGCCGCAACCAGCGGGCCAGGCAGGACTCGGACACACCAAAGTCCTTCGCGACCTGCCGCACCGACGTCTCGCCCTTCCGGGCGACCGCGATCACATCACGGCGGAACTCTTCCGGATACGCCTTCACCATGGCGCACATCCTTCCAGCAGGAGCCAACGCCCCTACCTGTCAGGAGTCAACCAAACCTGCAGCATTCCCTAGTCCTCGTCCATGCCGCTAGAGAGCCAGATGTCCTCCGCGTCCCAGGGACTGAGCTCTTCACTCAACGGTGTGTCATCACCGACCAGATGATCGGTGCCGATCATGCACCGGCACTGTTCGGACGTGTCGTCAGTCTCGTTCACCTTCTGATGGGCTGGTCCCGTTGGCATCGATCTTCCTCCTTTCGTTCACCGCAGCAAAATGAAGACTAGCCGCATCGGAGATCGGCCCCCGCGTCGCTTCAGGCGCCTCAACCGACGATCTAACCTTCGGGCGGGAAAAGCTTCTCAAGGGAGAACTCGTCAGAGATGCGGTCGTACCGATCCGGGTCCTGATTCTGGATGATGTCAAGCAAGCCCTGTTGACCTTCTTCGTCGTACTCCCCTTCTTCGACTTCGAGGTTGTCGCGGAACGTCTGCTCGACTTCGTCGAGGAACGGGTCGTTTTTCTCCATAGCCGGAGGTTAGCGGGGCTAGCGTCTGGGCGGCATCGCTTGTTGGTGACTTCTTGGGCGTTACACCGCGTCGGGCTCTTTCGACTGGTCGAGTCGCCAGACTGTGACCAGTGACCTGCTCGCAGTTCTCGTCGATGCTGACAACGTTCCCCCGTCGCGGATCGGAGCTGTCCTCGCGGAGGTCGCCCGCTTCGGCACGGCTTCCGTGAAGCGGGTCTACGGCCACTGGACGACGACGCAGCTCAGCAGCTGGAAAGCCGCGGCGAGCGAGCACGTCATCCAGCCCATGCAGCAGTTCGCGCACACGAAAGTCAAGAACTCCACGGACAGCGCGCTCATCATCGACGCGATGGACCTGCTCTACACAGGGCGGTTCCAAGGGTTCTGCATCGTCTCATCCGACAGCGACTTCACCCGGCTTGCTTCCCGTATCCGCGAGCAGGGGATCACGGTGTACGGCTTCGGAGAACGCAAGACGCCACCATCGTTCCGAAACGCGTGCGACCAGTTCACCTACCTGGATGTCCTCGGAAGCACGGACGGCGAGCCCGCTCTCACCGAGGCGCCTTCGGCGCACGGTGGACTCTCGCTTCGCGATGACTCGCGTCTCATCGACGGGCTGCGGAACAGCGTGAACACGGCATCGTCTGAGGACGGCTGGGCGAACCTCGCGACGGTCGGGCAACTGCCGCGGAAGTGGCAGCCGGACTTCGACTCCCGCAACTGGGGCTACCCGAAACTGTCAGGCCTGGTCCGCGCAACTGGCCAGTTCACGGTCGAGGGACAGAGGGTTCGTGTGGAAACCGACTCTCGATAGCAGATGCCTCAGCGAGATGGGCGGCCGCCGAAGGCGGCCCATCGTCCTGGTGCCGCTTCAGAGAAGCTGAAGACGCGCGGGTCTACTCGGACGACGCCCGAGGTTCTGAAGAAGGAGGGCACCGGGCCCGCAGCGTGAGGCTGTCCTATAGGTAGACGTGGACGCCGGAGAACTAGCACCAGCACGGCGAGGGCCGCCCCGAGGTGCGCGACGGCGACCGTGGAGCGGTGAGAGGCGGCACGTCCTACGTCAAGGTGTTGTCGTAGGTGTACTGCTCGCCGGCAATCCGCCACGCTTCGCCCACCTGGTGGAGTGCCCATTGGAAGGTCGCCGTGCCGTGGACGGGTAGCTCGTCCTTCGACAGAATGTCGGGCAGCGTGCTGTTCACCTGGTCCTTCGAGTAGCCCTTCGCCTCGTAGGCGGCGTACACGTCGGTGGACTTCGCCCGGTAGGCCACGTCGTAGGCGCCGTCAAAGAGCAGGTATGCCTCTCCGCCCTGAGTGAGGCCGCGAACCTGATTCAGCTTCACCGTCACGTTCTTGGCTCGTGGTTTACCGTCGCGGGCGTAGGTCACGGACACCGCGTCAGTCGGCTTCTGCGTGTTGAGGAACGCGAGCTCGTCCGGGGAGGCATTCGCGATTGCCAACACGTCCCCTTCGAGGATGTTCTTGTGCGCAGCGATCCAGTCCCGTTTTCCGTCGTGATCGTCGAGGATGGTGCTGTCGATAGCTTCGGAAACGATGAACTCCGACACCCACTTCTGTCCGTCGAGGATGTCTGCATCAGAGAAGCCGCTCTGCTTCGCCGTGCCGTCGTTGTCAGAGGGGATGGTTTTCGCGAATGCCGCGTCCGGGTTGAGGGCCATCTTCTGATAGGAGCCGCGGCTGTCGGTGATGATGACGGGCTTGCCGTCCTTAACCGCTCCGATGGCGTCACCGATGGTGACCGCCGGGGTCTTCTCCGCTGGCTTCGCGGTCTCTGTCGCGGTTGCCGATGCGGCGGGCTTGCCGCTGTCGGCAGTGGAGCAGCCGGCGAGGGCGACCATCAGGGCTAGCGGCGCAGCGACGGCGAGGATTCGGGCAGAGCGGTGCAAGTAATTCCCCCAGGGAGGTCGTTGGAGCGTGACGACGGCTCGACTTCACCGTACCGGTATGCGCGGGACGGCTCGTGCCCCGTCTTGGTGGGGCACGAACCCGCCGTCACTCGGCGTCTAAGACGGCGCGGATAAAGCCTCCGCCGCCGTTCCACCGCTTCCCGCTGATGTGCGCAGTCGGAGTGCCGAACCCGCCAGCCGCCGGGTGCACCAACGCCTCGTCGTTGACCGCCTTCGCTGTCTACTTCGATGCCGAGCCACTGAACGACTCGTCCCGCACGCACGCACGAGTCGAGCCGGACGCCGGTGCCGCCGCGCGGTGGACGAGTTCGAAGATGCCGCTCATCGAAGACAACCCTGCCCTCGGCTTTGACCGGTAGGGGATCGGCTGTCGAGACAGTCTCGCTCGCTTCGATGGTCAGCTACTGGCGATCACTCCTCCGTCGAGCACGCAGATCAGCATCCCGAACGGGCAGGCGAAGAGGGCGGGGAGCAGACCAACCCCGCCGATGACGAGCGCCACCCAGCCAACTCGTCGACCGGCGACCCAGCCTCGAACCACGCCGCGGTACCCGAGCGCGATCACGGCGAGGGCGATGGGGAGCGCGGCGACGCCGACGAGCCCGACCATGAACTCCGCCCGAGCAACCAGGACCGGAGGGTCGTCGAACGGGTGCCGTGTTGCGCCTGCGCTGGCGAGGTCCGCCGCCGTGACACGGTTCGCGACCGAGAGCACGAGCGCCAGCAGCGCCGAGTAGAGCGCTACGAGTACGAGGGCCACCCACCCGGCAGACGCTCGCCCCGACCCATCATGGCTGCGCACCTCCATCGGATCGCGTTGCTGCCAGAACCGGTCTGTCACGTGCCGAGACTACGGGTCGAAGCGGTGTACGAGTGGGGTGTCCGGTGACCGATCGTCTGGCGGGCAGCGAAGAAGCAGCCGCAGGCCGGAAGGCAGCTGCTGCCTTCCGCCCTGCGCGCGCTAGCTTCCGTATTCGCGGATGGTGATGTTGGAGAACGTTGCGGTGCCGCCGTCGGAGTACAGCGAGATGCCTGTGTCGCCGGCGTCGAAGTTCACCTGGTTGGACAGGACCGTGTAGCCGGCGTTGACGAACACCTCAACGCTCTGCGTGTCGACGAGGATGCGAAGGTGCACGGCGCGGGCGGCGGGGTCGATGGGCGCTGCAGCCCGCGTGTAGGGCGCCAATGCGAATCCTGCACGGTCGGACGGGGCCCTGTCCACGTACAGATCGCTGCCGTACTTGCCGATGTTGGTGTGTCGCGCTCCGTCCGCCGAGCGTCCGACGGAGACTCCGACGTTGGTGGCGTTGGTCCACGTGACGTCGAGCTCGATCTCATACGCGCGGCCGTTGTAGGGCAAGACCACTGAACCGTTGACGGTCTGGTTCGCGATCGGCACGGTGCGCTTCGCGGTGCCCTTGAGCGCCGCGATCGGTGCGCTGAGGAGGGTGTAATGACCATCGGTCTGCTTCTGGAGTGTGATCTCGCGGACGATCGAGTTTTGGCCGTTGTACCCGTCGGATGCGTCGGTAGGGACCTGCCGGTTGGCGTACTTCCAGTTGTTCATCCAGCCGAGGCCGTACCGCTTCGTTGTCGGCGCTTCGTTGGCCGGCCAGGTGACTGCCGCGTACCAGTCCCATCCCCAGTCGAGCCATTGCGGGGTGAGGTTATCCGCCGTGTACGCGGTGCCGTTCCAGGAGCCGGTCCAATACGCATACGTGCAGGGCAGCCCCTCGTTGTAGGCGTCCATGCTGCCGCTGAGAACCCAGTGCTTGGTGCCGTCATCTGCTGTGATCTGGAAGAGATCGGGGCATTCGATGCCGCCGAGGTTGTGGTCGGGGTAGTCGAAGTTGTGCTGCAGGGTCCAGTCGATGAGGTTCTTCGACGTGTAGAACGCCGCGTAGCGCTGCCGGCCGATGACACAGACCCATTCGTTGCGGGCGTCGTCCCACGCGACCTTGGGGTCGCGGAACCACTCGGCATTGGAGATCTGCGCGTCGGTGGTTGCGGTGCGTCCGTCGGTGTTGACGATGACGGGGTTGGGTCGGGCGGTGAAGGTGAAGCCGCCGTCGGTGGAGTAGAAGAGGTACTGCTCCTGGTACTTTCGCACCCCTCCGGTGGGTCGGGTGGCGAGGGCGATGACGGCACCGGCGCCATAGCCGGCGGTGTTGTTCGTGTCGATCAGGGTGCAACCGGTCCAGGTGGGCAGGTTGGTCTGCAGGGGGATGACGGTGCCCTGGAAGGTGAAGTTGATGCCGTCGGTGGTGGAGACGTGGTCCCACCCGCCGTCCCCGTTGTCGACGTCGGAGTGCAGGTAGTACAGCTGGTAGGCGCCCCGGGTGAAGACCGGTCGCTGCGGGTCCGAGAGCCATCCCGACGGCGGGGTCATGTGGTACTTCGCGCGGAATGATGTCGCTGCGGTCGCTGATGTGGAGGCGGATCCCGCGGTGGCAGCCTGGGCGGCTTCAGCGGGCGCGGCGGTGGCGAGCAGCGCCAGGGCGCCGATGCCGGCGCCCTGGAAGAGAGCTCGGCGGTGGAATTCAGACGTCATCGTTGACTCCGGTTCGATAGTTGGTTGGTTCCGCAGTGTGGGTGAGCACCGTTGGTTCAACGGCGGGTTCGTGCGGTGTCGGAGGTTGGGTGAGTGCGTCGCGGATGATGCGGCGCGGGTCATAACGGCGCGGGTCGAGTTCTGACCAGTCGATGTCGACTCCGGTCTGCTCCTCGATCTGAGCTTTAGTCGTGTCAGCCCATCCCCGCAGCTGACGCAGGAAGTTGGTGAGCTGTTTGGTGTGGGCGGCCAGCCGAGCCGGTCCGAGACACAACCCGGCGATGACGGCGATGACGAGCAGTTTCTCGACGTCCACGGTGCTTACCCGTCAGCTCGCCGAAAAGCAGCTCACTCGTGCGACGGCACGGTGCCGTCGTGTGCGACCGGGGCGCTGGCCTGGTCGGAGCTCTTCTTGTTGTCTCCGGCGTGGATCTCACTGCGGAAGATGTTGAGCGACTGCCCGAGCCCCTTTGCCAGGGCGGGCAGCTTGGTGGCGCCGAAGAGCAGTACGACGATGCCGAGGATGATGAGCAGGTGGATGCCGGTGAGGTTGCCGAGCATGATGAGTCCTTCGTGTGCAGGCGGCGAAGCGGACGCTACGTCACGGGGTGGGTGGTTGAGGAAGCGGCCGCGAGGCGGCGGGCGAGACGGCGGTCATGCAGCCAAGTGACCGCGCACGCTGCGAGGTAGAGCACGCCCATCGGAATGGCGAGGAGGAACATCGATGCGATGTCCGCCGATGGTGTGACGAGCGCGGTGAAGATGAGGATGCAGAGCACGGCGATGCGCCAGGCACCGAGGATCGCTTTCGCGGTGAGGACGCCGACGAAGTTGAGCAGGACGAGGAACACCGGCAAGACGAACGCGATACCGACGGCAAGGACGAGCTTCACGGCGAAGTCGTAGTACGCCTTCGCGTCGACGATCGAGGTGTCCTGGTGTGCGACGAAGCTGCCGAGGATCTGCACGATGTGCGGCAGGACGTACCAGCCGAACCAGCATCCGCCGAGGAAGAGCGGGATCGCGGAGCCGAGGAACCCGATTGCGTAGAGCCGTTCCTTCCGAACCAGGGCAGGAACGATGAACGCCCAGACTTGGTACAGCCAAACGGGGCTGGCGATGACGACCGCGATCGTGATCGTGATTTGAAGGCGCAGGTCGAAGGCGCCGCTGATGGCAGGGAAGTTCAGTTCCGCGGTGTGACCGCCGCCGGCGTCTGCGAGCTCGGTGACGGGTGCGCGGAGTTGGTCGAGCACGAACGGTGTGAGGAACCAGCCGATGACTGCGCAGATTGCGATGGCGAGCACCGCGCGGAAGAGCCGTTTCCGGAGCTCGTTGAGGTGCTGTCCGAGTGACATCGTTCCGGCTTCGGGGCGCTTCTGCCGCGTCGTCCCGCGCGGAACGGACGGGGCGCTCATCTGGTGGGTTCTCCAAGCGCTGCGAGCACGTCACTAGCGGTTGGTAGGTCCGCACCACGACGGCTCACTGTGATCGCCGCGGCGCTGGCGCTGATCTGGCCGAGTCGTTCCAAAGCGCTGGAGTCCAAGGCATCGAGGGTGACGATGGTGTCCTGAAGTTGCCAGATGAGGGTGGCCATGTAGGTGTCTCCGGCGCCGACCGTGTCGACGACGTCGACGCGTTTGCTGGGCACGGCAACCCGCTCTCGGGTGGTCGCAAGCGTTGCGCCGGCGGCACCGGTGGTGATGACGGCCAGCGTCACGCCGAGCTCGAGGAGACGGTCGAGGACGACGTCGACGCTGTCGCCTGGGTAGAGCCAGGCGGCGTCCTCGTCGGAGAGTTTCAGCACAGTGGCTTCTGCCGCGAGGTGCTCGAACCAGACCCGCTCAGCGGCCGCGTCTCCGAGGAGCGCGGGCCGGATGTTCGGATCGAACGAGACGATGCCGCCGGCGGCTGCGGTGCGCTGGACGAGCTCTCGCACTTTGCCCGCTCCCGGCTGCAGGAATGCGCCGATCGATCCGATGTGCAGCCATCGCGGCGTTTGCGGTAGGTGCGGCAGGTCCCATTCGATGTCGAACTCGTACGTGGGCTGGCCGTCGGGAGTGAGCCGGACTGTCGCCGCCGGGGTTCTCGTGGCCCCGAAGACGCCGGGAACCAGCCCGACCTCTGACGCGTCGAGGTGATCTGCGATCTGGTGGCCGCGCACGTCATCACCGAGCCATGTGGCGAATTCGACCGGCGCGCCGAGCCGTCCGAGACCGAGGGCGACGTTCGCGGGGCTTCCTCCGGGGATCTCCCGCGTGGCGTCGTCGTGGACGATGTCGACGAGCGCTTCTCCCGCAACGGTGATTCGATGCACAGTCATCTCCTTCGATGATCGGGACGAGTTGGTGCCGGTGGACCTGTCGGCGCCGCTCAGTCAGATCGCGCGGATCCAGCGGTGACGTCGGCGGCGGGAGCCGCAATGGTCGTGACGGTGGGCTCGAGATCCCACACCAACGCTTGGTTCGGGGCTTCCACGCTCCACGGCGGTGCTTGCGTCGGGTAGACGCGGGTGGTGATGGAGCGTCCGGCGCTGGTGAACAGTTCGACGACCGATCCGTCAAGCAGTACTCGCACTGCAGGTCGGTCCGCGGTCCGGTCGAAGGGAGCACGAATCACCGCGGGGCTCGGGTCAGCGCGGTGGTCTGTGCTGGCATGTGCCCGGTCGATGGTGAGCGTGCCAGCGTCGACGTCGATCGTGATGTCGAAGTATTCGGTCTCGGAGAAGCGCAGCCGGATGCAGCCGGTGACGGCGACAGGCAGCACGATTTCGGCTTGCGCGCCGATGCGAGCACCGTGCGCAGCCTGCGAGCTGCCGGCGCGGAGGGCGTCGATTGCGGGGTGGGGTTCGGTGCCGAGTCGACCGTTCGTGATCCACGCCCGGCGCGGCAGGGAGATCGCTCCGGACCAACCTGCCTGCTCGGTCCACTGCTCGGTCCGGCCCTCTGTGACCCACCCGAAGAGCACCGGCCCCCAGGAGCTGGTCCGCATCACGGAAGCCGCGTAGAAATGCTGCCCGTCGTCGACCTTGAACGGCGAAGGAGACCCGGTCAGCGGGATCGCGACGACGTCACCCGGGCCGTCGGCATGGGACCAGGACGCCACGATCGCAATCTCGGTGCCGTCGACGGTGAGGATCTGCGGGCACTCCCACCCCTCACCGGTGTCAATGCCGTTGACCGTGTCGCGTGCCATCGACACCAGATCGCCGACGTACGTCCAGCTGATGCCGTCCGTCGATCGGTAGTGGCGGACGGACGCGGTCTGGTTCCTGGCCGCCGCTCCGACCGCCATCGACCAGCCGTCGTCTGTCTGCCAGACGAACGGGTCGCGGAACATGGTGATCGCCTCGTCCGTGGACGGGTCTGCGACGACCTGCACGGGGGCGCCGTAGGTGGTCCCGCCGTCCGTGGACTCGGCGAGGAGCACCGACTGGAACGGGCTGTGATCCACTTTCCCGGAGTAGTAGGCGCGGACGACCCCGTCGTGCAGGACCGTGTTGCCGGACCAAGCGCCACCGGAGTCGGCGCCACCGGGGACGGGGACAATGGCGGGGCGGTGGAGGGTCCAGTGCACCAGGTCGTCGCTGGTGGCGTGTCCCCACTCGACCGGGATCTCGAGGTCGACCTTGGGCCGCGACTGGAAGTACAGGTGCGCCTGCCCGCCGATGTCGATCGGGCCGTTCGGGTCGTTGACATACCCGCGAGGGAGTCGGACGTGGAACTGCGGGAGGTGGTGGTCGGCTGCGGTCACGGCGAGTGCGGCTTCCTGGAGTGCTGTCGGCAGGGCGTGAAGGTCGGTCATCGGGATGATCCCGCCGTGACGCCTTCAATGAAGTACCGCTGGGCGAAGATGAACAGCAGGACGCTCGGGATCATGGTGAGCACGACGCCGGCGAGGACGACGGAGATCGATCCGGTGCCGAGGTTGCCCTGGAGTCCGACGAGCCCGAGCGGGAGAGTGAACGTGTCCTGCTGGTTGAGGAAGATCAGCGGCCGGTAGTACTCGGCCCAGAAGCCGGAGAAGTTCAGGATCGCGAGCGTCGCGATCGCCGGGCTCGCCATCCGCGAGTAAACGTGCCAGAACACCCCGAACTGGCTGGCACCGTCGATGCGGGCCGCCTCCCCGAGTTCCTTCGGCATCTGCATGAAGTACTGCCGCATTAGGAAGGTGCCGAACGCACTGCCGAGCGCAGGGACGATGAGCGACGCGATGGAGCCGGTCAGCCCCATGTCCTTCAGGATGACGAACACCGGGATGATGATCGTCTGGATCGGCACCATCATCGTGGCGAGGAAGATCCCGAAGATGGTGTTCTTCCCCGGGAAGCTGATCATCGCGAAGGCGTACCCGGACAAGGTGCACGTGATGGTCTGACCGACGACGATGAGCAGTGTCACCAGGACGCTGTTGACGAAGAACTGCCCGATCGGAATCTGGTTGAACACCGCCGCGTAGTTGCTGAAGTCCCAGGACAGGGGCAACCACTGCGGAGGGTTGTTGAACGACTCCGCCGGGGTGCGCAGCGATGTGGTCAGCGTCCAGAGCAGCGGTCCGAGCGCGAACACGGCGGCGATGATCAGGATGATCATGCCGAGGATGCTGCCGACCTTTGCCACCGGCTTCCGGCGCCGAACGATATGACTGACGGCGGGCTGCGCGACCGTCTCCGGAGCATGCAGCGGGTTGAGGGTGTCAGTGGTCGTCATTGGTAGAACACCAGCTTTCGTGCGGCGATGAACTGGATCCCGGTGATGATGCCGATGATCACCAGCAGCAGGATCGCGATGGCGGAGGCGAACCCGAACTGCAGGTTCTGGAACCCGGCCTGGTACATGGAGATCGTGGCGGTCGTCGTCGCGGTGCCGGGGCCGCCCTTGGTCATGATGAATGGCTGGTCGAACAGCTGCATTGCGTTGATCATCGCGATCACGGTCGCGAACAGGATCGTGGGGCTGATGAGCGGGATCTTGATCCGGAACAGGGTCCGCCAGGGCCCCGCACCGTCGATCGCTGCAGCTTCTTGCACGTCGACGGGTACCGCGAGCAGTGCGGCGACGAAGAGCACGAAGGTGAAGCCGACCTGCTGCCAGACGACCACCATCACGACCGTGACCTTCGCCCAGAAGGGATCGTTCAACCAGTGCGCGCCGGGTAGTCCGATCTCGTTCAGGTAGTAGTTGATGAGGCCGAACTTCGTGTCGAAGATGTAGCCCATGAAGATCGACACCGCCGCCGTCGAGGCCAGCAGGGGCAGGTAGAACGACGTACGGAAGAACACACGCGTGGTGTTGTGCTTTCGGTTGTTCGCCAGCACCGCCAGGAGCAGGCCGAGCGAGATTTGCAGCACGACGATCGCGATCGCGAGAGCCACGGTCACACCGAACGACGCGAGGACTGGCCCGTCGGTGAAGAGCCGCGTGTAGTTGTCGAACCCGACCCACTTCGGGCTGCTGATGACGTCCCACGAGGTGAACGACAGCCCGAGCGAGGCGAGGATGGGGATGAGGGTGAACACGGCGACGAAGACCACCGCGAGCCCGATCATCAGGAAGCCGAACGTGGACTCACGGCGGCGGGCGCGCTTGGCGGCCGGCCGGCGGGCTGCGACCTCGGCAGCCCGCCGGATGGGTGTTCCTGTGGCTGCTGTCATCACGAGGCCTGCGAGGCTGCCTTCTCGATGTCGGCCTGCAGGCCGTCGAGCGCCTTCTTCGCGTTCCCGGAGGAGATCGCCTGCGTGGTGCGCTGGTTGAGCGCCGTCGCCAGGGCGTTGTAGTACGGCGGTGCGGAGATGGGCACCGAGTTGTCGAGCTGGTCGTAGAAGACCGACCAGTGCTCCGGGCCCGTCGTCTTGTACCGGTCGGCGGTCATCAGCGACTTCTGCGCCGGGGTGGTGACGTTGCCCGGCCAGAGGGAGTCGAAGCTCTCCGGCTGCACCATGACCTTGATGACCTCGAACGCGAGGTCCTTGTTCTTGGAGGAGTTGAAGATGCCGTAGCCGCCCGCGCCGAAGAGCGACTTGTTGCTCTTCCACGTCGGGAACTCGACGACGTCGAAGCTGCCGTTCTTCATCCCGGCGTTGTGGAGCCCGCCGGCCCAGAAGCCACCGCCGATGGTCATGCCGATGCGGCCGGATGCCATCAGGCCCTGCAGCGTTGCGCCACCGCCGACGTCGGGCGAGGGCGATGCGCCGGACTTCTGCAGGTCGATGACGTACTGGAGTGCCTCGACGGCAGCGTCGGAGTTCGCCGTGGGGTCACCCCACTTCCAGCCACCCTTGCGCCCGGAGACGCCGATCGGGTTGTCGGAGAACGCCTTGCTCTTCCACAACCAGTCGCCGCCGGAGTACTTGCCCTCCTCGAGCAGGTTCCCGTCGTTCGCGTAGAGGAACGAGGTCCAGCTGCCCCAGAGGCGCACCACCCAGTCGAAGGCGTACGTGCCGCCTCCCACCTTCGCGAGCCCCTCGGCGGAGGAGTGGAAGTCGTCCATCGACCACTTGCTCGTCGGGCGGGACAGGCCGGCCTTGTCGAACAGGGCGGTCGAGTAGAACATGCTGCCCGCGTTGAAGCTGTCGGGCAGCGTGTAGAGGTGTCCCTGGTACATCGTCGACTCGAGCAGCACCGGGTGCGCTCCGGTGAAGTACGTGTGCAGGTCCGACAGGTTCTTCGTGACGTAGTCGTCGAGCGGGGTGAGGAGGTTCTTCGACGCCAGCAGTTGCTGCCCCTCGGTCGCGACGCTGACGATGTCCGGCACGTCGCCCGAGGCGATCTGGGTGAGCACCTTCGCGAGGAAGTCGTTCCAGTCCGTGCCGTTGACCGCGGTGACCTGCAGGCTCGCCTTCTTGTCCAGCTGCTTGATCTTGGGCTCGATGGCCTTCTGCAGGGCCGTGGCCGCGCTCTGCTCACCGAAGTAGAGCATCTTCACCGTGCCGGAGCCGCTGCCTCCGCCCCCGGTGGTGGAGCACGCTGCCAGCGATCCGATGCCGGCCAGGGCGAGCCCGGCCCCACCGAACTTGAACAGCGTGCGCCGGTCGATCGGGGTGCTGAATCCGTTCGCCATGGGTCGCTCCTCTCTGAGCGATCGTGGTCCCGCGATGTGGAACCAATACGTATTTGCAGGGCGAGCGTACACAGCATGCGGAGCGGACGCAATACGTATTTGCTTCTGGCATGATGATGGCAACGGAGGAGGCTCAATGGCGAACCGCAAGCGCACAACGCAGTCACAGCGCGTCACCATGAAGGACGTCGCGCGCCACGCTGGCGTGTCCCAGCCGACGGTGTCGTTCGTCCTTAACGATCGCCGGGACGTTTCAATCGCTGCCGAGACGCGCACTCGTGTCCTCGAGGCCGCGAAGGAGCTGAACTTCCAGCCCAACCGGGCGGCGCAGTCGCTGCGATCGAATCGGTCCTACACAGTTGGTGTGATCGCCGATCGGCTTGTCTCCCAGCCCTACGCGGGTCACATCGTGCTCGGCGTGCAGCAGGCCGTGCAGGAGGCCGGATACGTGTGCTTCGTGGTCGAGACCGCGCAGACGTCCGACGGAGGCAAAGCTGCCGTCGAGAACCTCGTTCAGCAAGGAGTCGCTGGCCTGGTCTACGCAGCGCCCGGGCCCGAGTACGTCACCCCGGTTGCCGGACTCGACGCGGTCCCAACGGTCTTCGTCAACTGCTTCCCACCCGAGGACGCATCCGCAGTCACCGTGCTCGCCGACGAGTACCAGGGCGGGTACGACGTCGCCGCCGCCGTCTTCGCAGCCGGCCACACCACCGTCGCCTTCCTCGGCGGCCCTGAGGACGACTACGCCTGCCAAGAACGAAAGCGCGGACTCGAGCGCGCCGCCGCCGACGCGGGCATCCCGTCGACACAGATCAGGATCACGTTCGGCACCTTCCAGGTGGGATCCGGCTATGACCTCGCGGTCGAGGCCCTCGACGACGTGGCCATCCGTCCGACGGCGATCATCTGCGGAAACGACCGCATGGCGGTCGGCGCTCTGATGGCTGCTCAGGCACTGGGAATGCGATGCCCGGAGGACATCAGCATCGTCGGCTTCGACGACCAACCCGACCTCGCCGACCAGATGCACCCACCGCTCACCACCGTCGCGCTGCCGCACCAGCAGATGGGCTTTGAAGCCGGAACTCTGCTGCTAGCGGAGGCGGAACAGCCCGGCCGACACCTCGTGCCCTGCGAATACGTCGCCCGCAGCTCGCTTGCGGCCCCACGACCCGAAGGAACTTGAATGACGCTCCCGTCCAGCACCCATTTCCGGCCCCCGAACGGCTACGTCGGCGACGTCATCCCGTTTGAACACGAAGGCACCGCGTGGTTGTTCTACCTGCTCGACGAACGGCCGGACGCTCCGCCGCTCAAGCGAGCAACGGGCATGCCCTGGGCGGTCGTGACCACAACCGACTTCGTCACCTTCACCGACAAGGGCGTGGTACTGCCCTCCGGCGGCCCCGACGCGAGCGACTTTGACTGCTACACCGGCAGCGTTGTTCGTGATGAGGAGGGAACGCTGCACTTGTTCTACACGGGGCACAATCCCCGTATCAAGACCGGACCCGATGGCGGCTTCAAGGACGCGCAGGTTGTCGCGCACGCGACGTCATCCGGTGATTTGACCGACTGGACCAAGCATCCCGAGTGGGACTTCCCCGCACTCGCTGGCTACTCCCCCGAAGACTGGCGAGACCCTTTCGTCTTCCGTCCCAATGCCGACCGGCCCTGGCAGATGCTCCTCGCCACTCGGCGACCGGACGAGCCGTATCGGCGTTCCGGCGTCGTGGCACGGCTCGAGTCTGACGACCTCATCACCTGGCGAGACGCTGACCCCATCTGGGAACCACACCGCTTCATCACCCAGGAGTGCCCTGACGTGTTCCAGTGGGGCGAGTGGTGGTACCTCGTGTACTCGGAGTTCTCCGACGCGTTCTGCACCCGCTACCGCATCGCGAAGTCACCGGACGGCCCATGGTTTGCGCCGGCTGATGACACCGTCGACGGCCGAGCCTTCTACGCCGCGAAGACCGTCGCACTCGACGACCAGCGGTACTTCGTCGGGTGGATCGCGTCCAAGGAAGACCAGCGGGATGGCGGCGCGTGGCAGTGGGCCGGGACCATGGCCACACTGCAAGCCCACCAGCGGACGGACGGGTCGCTGCGGTTCGACCTCCCCGACGGCATCAAGGCGGCATACACCGAGGAGATCGATCTCACGGCACACCTCGAACCGGTCAACGGTGCTGCAGCGACCGTGGGCGCTGGCGCAGCGACCCGGTACGCGTCCTGGGTCGGGCCCGAGCTCCCGACCGAGGCGCTCCTGGCGGTGGACCTGACACTCGACGCAGACACCAGGTCGTTCGGCGTACTCCTGCGTACCAGCGACGACGGCGAAGAGGGCTACGCCCTGCGCTTCGAGCCGGATCGGAACTGGCTCGTGCTGGACCGCTGGCCGCGCGGCAGCACTGGCACCGAGCAGTGGCAGATCCTCGGCGACGTTCCGCACGCCGTCGAGCTCGAGCGCCCGGTGGAGCTCGCCCCAGGCGCGCATCACCTCGAGGTGCAGTTGGACGGGGACATCTGTGTCGCCATCGTCGACGGGGCCGTCGCGTTGAGCACGCGTCTCTACGATCGCCCCGCGGGGCGCGTCGGTGTCTTCGCGCAGGACGGCGCGTTCACCCTTGATCGTCTGACGGTCAGTACTCGCTAGCGCCAGCATCGACGAAGTGCGCCTGCCCCGGATCGCGGGCAGGCGCACTTCGTTCGTTGCGCTACTTCCAGATCGACTTGAGGTTCCAGGCTCGGAGGTCGTCGACGCGGGCTGTACCACCCGTAGCGAAAGCGCTGACACCGGTGCTGGTCGAGTCCGGGAAGATCTGGTCGGTGAGGACCACTTGGCCGTTCGCGCCGAACACCTCGATCGAAGAGGCGTCAACCAGGATCCGTAGATCCAAGCCACCGCGGGTCAACTGCAGCGGCGCATCGCTGCGTGATGCGAACGCGCTGCTGAAGGCCACGTTCCCAGAGCGGGTGCGATCGATGAACACCGTTCCGGTGCTCGTGTCGTACCCAACCTGCGTGTACTGTCCGGCACCAGTTCGCACGTTGAGGCCGAAGGTCTTCGCCGAACCTGCGGTGAGGTGGGCCTGCACATCGAGAGTCTGGCCTGTCACCGGGAGCGCTGTCGTCGTGTTCGCGACAGAGACGTTCTTCACCCGCGCAGGACGACCCGCGTGCAGCTTGTCGATACCGTCGACGGGCTGTTCGACGATCTTGAGCTTCCCATCGATGGTCCGCAGTGACAGGGCGCGCGGGAACGTCTCGGCGCCCTGCCATGGGGACGTCGGCACGTTTGAGGCGTACGCCCAGTTGTTCATCCAGGCGATGGCGATGCGCTCCCCGTTGGGGGCGTTCTCCCACGTGTTCTCCGCGTAGAAGTCAGCCCCGTAGTCCAACCAGTTGGCACGCTGGTACCGGGTCAATGCCGGCGCATCGCTCTGCGAGAACCCGTCGGCGAGGATGTGGCCCCATCCGCCGGTGGCGTTGTCAACGATCTGGAGCTGCGCTTGCCTGCCGCGCAGGTCGGCGATGTTCCACGACGTCCAATCCAGCGTCTCGCTGTTTGCACCGGTCGCAGTGCGAACAGCCTTCCCGTCGACGAGGAGGTTCACCGTGGTCTGCGTGTCCCAGGGAGCGGCTTTCTGGTGCGCGGCGATGATCTGCCCAACCATGAGGTGACCCCAGCCGCCCGTGCCGTCGTTGTCGTCGACAACCTGAATCTGCGCGTCCTTGCCTTGGTACGCCGTGGCGTCGAGGCTTGCCCATCGAAGCGTCCCGGTGCCGTCGCCGGTGACTGACTGCACGACCTTGCCGTCAACGATCAGGTTGACGGCCGTGGGGTTCGCCTGTCCCCACGGGTGGTCGCCGCCGGCGATCTGCAGGTCGATGTAGGGCTTCGTGACCGTGAACGTCGGCGACGTGACCGTGCCGGTCCCGGCATCCCCATCCGGGGTGAACGTGTCCAGCACCGAGCTGCCGATCTGGTTCGGCAGTGATTCCTTTGTCGGCCCGGCGCCGATGAAGGAACCGGTCGCGGTCCAACCCTCACCGTAGGTGGGGCCGGCGAAGTCAGCGAGGACAGATCCGCTCGGAACCGTCCCTGCTGGAACGGAGCCTGGGATAGCGGGGTTGTTGCCTCCGCCGACGAGGAAGTTCAGGCGCGCTTTGTTGAGCGTGAACGGTGCCGAGGTGAGCGTCCCGGTTGCTCCGTCACCCCCGTTGTAGCTGTCAACGAGGTACTTGTCCTGGAAGCCTGCGACGGCCTGCTGGTCAGGGAGGGCACCGGCTGCGGGTGCCGCGCCGAACGCGGAGCCGGTCGCGGTCCAGCCCGCGTAGGTTCCCGACTCGAAGTCGGCCACTGTCGCGCCGGCTGGAGCGGTGTAGGTCGCCGGGCCATCCGGGGTGAACGATGTACCGTCGAACTGCCCGGTGAAGTACTGGACACCTGTGCTGCCGACACTGACGCTGAGCACCCACTTGATCTGCCGCTTGTTGCCATCCACGGGCAGTGCGTAGAGGTCGGGCATCTCCCAGACGCCGCTGGTTGCGCCGCGCGGACCGAAGTCGCTGGCGTGTGTCCACGACTTCAGGTCCTTCGACGTGTAGAAGGCGATTTTGTACTGATCGGAGAGGGTGACCGCCATCACCCACTCCTTCTTCGGCGCGTACCAGAACACCTTCGGGTCGCGGAAGTTCGTCGACTGGAGGTCGAGGACCGGATTGCCGGCGTACCGCGTCCACGTGCGGCCGTGATCGGTGCTGTATGCCAGCGACTGCGACTGGATGCCGGTTCCGGCCTGGACGCTGGTGTAGAACGCCACCATGGCTGGGTTCTTCTTGGTTCCGAAGCCGCTGGTGTTGCCGTTGTCGACAACCGCTCCCCCGCTGAAGAACGCGTTGCTACCCGGGTCTGGCTCAGGCCCCTTCACCGGGATGTTCTCCCAGTGGACCAGGTCTTTGCTCACTGCTCCCTCCCACGTGCCGTAGCTGAACAGGTAGTAGAGCCCGTCGTCGTAGACGAGGCCGTTCGGGTCCCCGATCCAGCCGGACGGTAGTGAGTAGTGGAACTGGGGCCGGTACGTCTCGTGGTACTGGCTGGTATCGGCCGAGCTCGCTGTCGCGGTCACGGTCGCGAGAACCAGCGCCCCCGATATCGCTGCCGCCGCGATCACGCTGATGCGTTGAAGTGGTCGAAACATGTCGCTTGGAGCCTTCCTCTCTGGAGACCATCGAGTCTGGAGACCATCGAGTCTGGAGACTATTGAGCTAATACGTATTAGCACCTCCTAGTTATTCATCCTGCACGCGGCGGGCTACCTGGTCAAGGCATAACGCACGCGAAGGCGACATCTCGTGCAGCGTCCGATCCTCCACCGAACATGACGCGTCAGCGGCGACTGTATAGTCACCTCATGCTGACCATAGCTTCTCGGCTCGACGCCATGAACCGGGTCGGGCGGGCTCTCGCCGACCCCACCCGGGCGCGCATCCTGGTCCGGCTCCTCGACGGTCCCGGCTACCCGGCTCGGCTGGCGAGTGAGCTCGAACTCACCCGGACGAACGTGTCGAACCACCTGGCATGTCTACGCGGCTGCGGCATCGTGGTCGCTGCACCCGAGGGGCGCAGCACCCGATACGAGATCGCAGATCCGCACCTGACGCGCGCACTGGAAGCCCTGGTCGACGTCGTCCTCGCCGTCGATGACGGCGCCGCGTGCACCGACGCCGACTGCGACGTCCCGCTCTGCTGCGGAGTCGGCGCATGAGCGCAACCGTGCAGCTCACCACGCCGTCCTCTGACGCGAGGCGTCTGCTGTTGCAGCGCCGGGTGCGGTGGATCGTGGCGGCGACGATCACGTACAATGTGGTCGAGGCCGTCGTCGCGATCGCCGCCGGGTCGGTGGCGTCCTCGACGGCGCTGATCGGGTTCGGGCTGGATTCGATCGTGGAGGTCCTCTCCGCGGCCGCGGTCGCGTGGCAGTTCGCCGGCCGCAACCCCGAAGCGCGCGAACGCACCGCGTTGAAGGTGATCGCGGTGTCCTTCTTCGGACTCGCGATCTACGTCACCGGGGACGCGGTCCTGACCTTCACCGGATTCCGATCACCGGAGCACAGCACCGTCGGGATCATCCTCGCCGCGGTCAGCCTCGCGGTCATGCCGTTCCTGAGCCTCCTCGAGCGCCGAACGGGGAAGGAGCTCGGATCAGCGTCCGCGGTCGCCGACTCCAAGCAGACCCTGATCTGTTCCTACCTGTCCGCCGCGGTGCTGGTCGGCCTGCTGTTGAACACCCTGTTCGGATGGTCGTGGGCTGACCCGGTCGCGGGGCTCGTCGTGGTCGTTTTCGCGGTCCGCGAAGGACTCGAAGCCTGGCGCGGGGACGCCTGCAAGCAGCCCGTCACCGCCCTCACCGACGAGCGGCCCGCGGAGTCCTGCGACTGCTGCTGAGAGCGACTTCTGGTGCATACTGGTGGTGTCGTCAGACCCGGCAGTGGGGCTTGCCGGACCTAACCTCGACATCCGTCGACAACAGTCCCTATCTCAGCTCGTCGCGCTTCCGCGCGCCTGAGGTAGGGGAACCGATGACCAACGATCACCACTCGCCATACCAAGGCCTGCCCGAGGTTCGCCTTCCAAGCGACCCGGATGTGGACGTCTCCGACCCGGAACCCACACCACGGCCGGTGCACCTGCGATGGCGGTCCCTCGGCATCGTCGCCCTCGGCGGTGCCGCCGGCACCGCACTCCGTGACGTCATCAGCAGCCTCCTCCCCGCCGACAACGGGGTGACCTGGGCGATCTTCTGGATCAACATCGCCGGAGCGTTCCTGCTCGGCCTCCTCCTGGAAGCCCTCGCCCACCGCGGCCCCGACGAGGGCCGACGCCGCACCCTCCGGCTCCTCCTCGGCACCGGTGTCCTCGGCGGGTTCACCACCTACAGCACCCTCGCCACCACCACTGCGTCACTACTCCTCCACGGACATGCCCTCACCGGCGCCGGCTACGCACTCCTGACGGTCCTCAGCGGCGCGGCGGCGACCGCCGCCGGCCTCCTTGCCGCAGCGCTGATCCGCCCTCGGGAGGTGCGAGCATGAGCGCGCTCCTAGTCCTCGCCGTCGCTGTCGCGGGCGGCGTCGGCGCCGCCGGACGGTTCTTCCTCGACGGCCTCATCAACCGGGGACACCAATTCCGGCTCCCCGTCGGAACCCTGACGATCAACATCACCGGCTCGTTCCTACTCGGCATCATCACCGGAGCCGGCGCGCACCTCGGAGCTACCCCAGTGGCGATCCTCGGCACCGGGCTCCTGGGCGGCTACACCACGTTCAGCACCGCCAGCGTCGAAACCGTCCGTCTAGCTCGTGCGGGTCGGGCCGGTGCGGCCGTCGTCAACGGGCTCGGCATGCTCATCGCAGCCGTCGGGGCCGCCGCGGTCGGCATCACCCTTGGAACGCTTGCATGAGAGCGTGAACCACTGAGACCGCCGCGGGGAGGCAATGGCGCCGAGTGATCGCCAGAGGTCGTTCCCTCCGCCTCCCCGCGGCCCACCAAAGAGCTGGCCCATCGTGGCTCCCAAATTCAGCTCTATGGCACCCCTCACATCCCGCAACCTCTACCGGTTGCACTCATCGCGGCGCACCATGGGGCAGCGGAGCTTCCGCTGAGGCAGCGACCTGATTGGAGGTGCTGCATGAACTGGCAAGAGGTTCTCGACGTCGGCCGAGCCGACGCCCAAGCTCATCGACAGCAAGCCGCACTCGAACGAGCGGACGCTGTCACCTGCGCCCGGCAGGCGACGACCGCGCTCGACGCTGACGTTGGAGTGCTGTGGTTGATGCGCGCAATGCAGCGGCGTTCAGCAGCAGTGAGCAGCGACGCGGCGTCGGATATCAGTGACCGCATCGCCGACCACGCGGAACGCGTTCTCGACCCCACAAGCTGATTTCCCCCGTCCCGTTAGACGATCGTCGCCCGCGACGAGTCCAGCCCGATCACGCTCGACTGGTTGGCGGGCAAGGTCGTGCTCGCACCGGGTGCCGGCGGCAGTGCGCCGTACGAGTTCACCGCGGGGCTCATCCGCGAGGCAGGCGGCGACCCGTCGGCCACCCGGTTCGTCCGCGACCTGTCGACCGCGATGCTCGTCGAGCTGTACCGGGGCGGCCTCGGCGACGCGATCATCCTCGACCTGGTCTCGGCCGAGGAACTCGTCGCGGCCGGCGGCGGAACCATCGTCTTCCGCCACCTCGACGCGGGCGGCGTGATGCCGAACTGCGTCTACTACACGCGGACCGACCGGATCGACGAGCTCGGCGACCGCGTCGACCGGTTCACGGACGGCATCGCGGCGGCCATGGCGAAGATCACCGCCGGCGATGCCGACGCCGAGATCGCCGCCGTCCTCGCCGCCCGGTGGCCGGACAAGGACGCCGCCCTGCTGCGTCGCGCGGCAGACGAGATGGCGGCCGGAGGTGTCTGGGACTCTGCCGTGGTCGACCGCGACGCGTCCGACCGCTGGATGCGGATCCTGTTCGACGGCGGCCTCACCACGCACACACCGTCGCTCGACGAGCTCCTCGGTGCCCCGAGCGCCGTCACGACCTCGTGACCCTCGTCCTCGGTGCCGACGACATAGCGGAGGTCATCGGCGCGATCGACGTCGTCGGAGCGGTGGAGGCGATCCACGCCGACCTCGGGACCGGGGCCGCGCAGCAGCCCGCCCCCGTCGCCCTGACCGGTGTCGACGACGCGCTCTTCCTGCCGATGGCCGTCCGGTCGGACCGGCTCGGGCTCGTCGTCGTGAAGCTGATGGCCGACATTCCGGACAACAGCGCCCGGGGGCTGCCGTCCCAGCGCTCCACGATCCTGGTGTCGTCCTCGGTGACGGGCGAGTGCGTGGCCGTCCTCGACGGCATGGCGGTCACCCGGGCGCGGACCGCGGCCACGTCCGTCGTCGCGACGAAGCACCTGGCCCGCCGCGACGGCGAGGTCCTCGGGTTGCTCGGCGCGGGCAACCTCGCCGTCGAGCACGTCCGCGCGTTCGAGGCCGCGCGCCCGTTCGACCGGATCGTCGTCTGGTCGCGCTCGCCGGCGACGGTCACGCGGTTCCTCGAAGGGATCGGTCCGGAGCTCGCAGCACGCTGCGTCGTCGCACCGGACCCCCGCCGTGTCGTCGAGGAGTCCGACGTCCTCTGCACGCTCACCCCGTCGATCGAGCCGGTCGTCCGCGGCGCCTGGCTGCACGACGGCCAGCACGTCAACGCGGTCGGCGCCCGGCCCCGCCCGACGCACCGTGAACTCGACGGTGCCGCGATGGCCCGGGGGACGGTGTTCGTCGACAGCCGGGCGACGGCGTGGACGAAGTCCGGCGACCTGCTCGAAGCGGTCGTGGAACGCGCGCTGCCGCAGGACATCGAGCCCGCGGAGCTCGGCGAGGTCATCGCCGGCCGGGCTCCGGGCCGGACGCACGACGACGAGGTCACGGTGTTCGACTCGGTCGGACTCGGGGCGCAGGACCTGGCGGTCGCGGCGCGGGTGATCGAACTCGTGCGGGAGCGCGGGATCGGGACCCCGGTGACGATGGGGCGTTCGAGCGCGCGACGATGACGCTGCCGTTCGACGGGGTCCCAGGATGACCCGCAAGGGTGCTCCTCATGCACCGTGCGGTCCCCCTCGTCATCGCTGCCGCCACCGCGGTCTTCGTCATCGCCGGCTGCTCGACCGGCCCGACCACCCGTGGTTCGGCGTCGTCCAGCTCCACGGCCGCACCGACGGCGTCCCCGACACCGACACTCGACACGTCGGGGGTCGACCGGGCCCTCGCCGCGCTCGAGACGGAGTACGACGCCACCGTCGGGGTCGTCGCGACCGACACGGTCACCGGTGAGTCCGTGACCCACGACGGCGACCACCGGTTCGGGTACGCGTCGACCGTCAAGGCGTTCGCGGCCGCACAGTTCCTGCGATCGGTACGGGGCTCCGACCGCGACGAGGTCGTGCACTGGACCGCGGCGGACGTCGCCGCAGCCGGCCACTCCCCCGTCACCGAGCAGCACGTCGGCGACGGGCTGTCGTACGCCGCACTCGCCGAGGCCGCGGTCCGGCAGAGCGACAACACCGCACTGAACCTCGTCCTCACCCGGATCGGCGGCCCGAGCGGCCTCGACGCGGCGCTGCACGACCTCGGCGACGACGTGACGCAGGTCGTCCACGACGAGCCGGACCTCAACACGATCGAGCCGGGCAGCACCGAGGACACCACCACCCCGGCGGCCTTCGCGGCGGACGTGGCGGCGGTGCTCGACGGGACCACCCTGGACACCGCCGACCGCGCACAGCTGCTCGACTGGATGGGCGGCAACGCCACGGGCGACACCCTGATCCGCGCCGGCGCTCCGGAGGGCTGGACGGTCGCCGACAAGTCCGGCGGCGCGGGCGGCATCCGGAACGACGTCGCGCTCGTCACCCGGCCGGGCGGCGACCCGATCGTGATCGCCGTCCTGACGACGAGGAACGACCCCGACGCCGCGTACGACGACGCCCTCGTGGCGAAGACCGCCTCGGTGGTGCTCGGCGCCTTCGCACGCTGAACTACGATCTGGGCATGCCCGCCAGCAGCACGGACACCACCCGGCACATCGTCGTCGGGGGCGGGGTCGTGGGTGCCGCCGCCGCGTACGCCCTCACCCGCCGCGGCGAGCGCGTCCTGCTCGTCGAACAGCACGGGCGCGGCCACGACCGGGGCTCCTCGCACGGTGCGACCCGGATCTTCCGGCAGGGCTACGCCGACGCCGAGTACGTCGCGCTGACGACGCGCGCCCTCGAGCTGTGGGAAGCGCTCGAGGCCGCAGGCGACCGGCAGCTCATCGACCGGACCGGTGCCGTCGACCACGGGCGCGCCGAGGTCGTCGACGCCATCGCCGCGACGCTCGCCGCGGCGGACATCCCGCACGAGACGCTCACCGTTGACGAAGCCGCCGCCCGCTGGCCCGGGATCGCGTTCGAGGGGCACGTCCTCACCCACGCCACCGCCGGGCAGATCCGGTCGGCCGAGGCGATCGAGGTCCTCCTCACCCTGGCCGAGGGGACCGGGCTCGCCGAGCTCCGGTTCGACACCCGGGTGACCGGGATCGAGGACCACGGCGACGAGGTCACCGTGACGCTCGCCGCCCGGAGCGACGCCACCGAGGACGAGCACACCGCCGGCGAGCGCGTCCGGACCCGCTCCCTGGTGGCCGCGGTCGGCTCGTGGGCCCCCACCCTGGTGGGCGACCTGCTCGCGGAACGCGGGGCGCGCCTCCCGGCCATCCGCGTCACCCAGGAGCAGCCCGCCCACTTCCCCAGCCACCTGCCGGACGAGGCCTGGCCGAGCTTCGTGCACTGGGCCGACGGCGACGACGTGTACGGCCTGCTCACCCCCGGCGAGGGCGTGAAGGTCGGGTTCCACGGGACGGGGCCGGTCGTCGACCCGGACCACCGCGACCGCACGCCCGTGCCGGCGGAGGCCGCGCGACTGCAGGCGTACGTCGCGCGTTTCGTGCCAGGGGTGGACGCGTCGGCGCCGACGTTCATCAGCTGCCTGTACGACAACTCCCCGGACGAGGACTTCGTCATGGACCGTCGCGGGCCGATCACGGTCGCGACGGGGTTCTCGGGGCACGGGTTCAAGTTCGCGCCGCTGCTCGGCGAGATGCTGGCGGACCTCGCGACGGGTGGGGCGCCGCACCCGCGCTTCGCGCTGCCGTCCGACACCGCCCACCAGGAGGTCCCACCGTGCGCATCGTGATCGCTCCCGATTCCTTCAAGGGGACGGCGACCGCGGCTGCCGTCGCCGCTGCGATCGCGGACGGCTGGCTGCTGGAGCGCCCCCACGACGAGGTGGTGCTCGCACCGATGGCCGACGGCGGCGAGGGGACACTCGACGCGTTCGCGACCGCGTTCCCGGACGCCGTCCGCGTCCCCGTCACGGTCACCGGTCCGGCCGGCACGCCCGTCGACACGTGGTGGCTGCGACTGCCAGACGGCCGTGCCGTGGTGGAGCTCGCGGCGACGAGCGGCCTCCCGCTGCTGCCCTCGCTCATGCCCGACACCGCGACGTCGCGCGGGTTCGGCGAGGCCATCGTGGCAGCGCTCGACGCCGGTGCGACCGGGCTCGTGCTCGGCATCGGCGGCAGTGCCTCGACGGACGGCGGCGCCTCGGTCCTCGACGTCATCGGATCCCGGCCACTTCCGCCCGGCGGTGTGGTCGTGCTCACCGACGTCACCTTGCCGCTGCTCGGACCGACCGGGGCCGCGGCGGTGTTCGGCCCCCAGAAGGGCATCACGCCCGATCGGGTGGCGTCGTTCGATGCACGTCTGGCCGCGTTCGCGGGGCGGTTCCCCGACGTCGACCCGACGACCCCGGGCGCCGGTGCGGCCGGTGGTGTCGGTTTCGGCATGCTGGTCTGGGGTGCGACGCTCGCGCGGGGGGCCTCGGCGGTCGCGGACGTCCTCGGGCTGCCGACGCTGCTGGACGGCGCCGACGTGGTGGTCACCGGTGAGGGGCGGTACGACGGGCAGAGCGCCGCGGGCAAGGTGCCGTCGGTGGTGCAGGCCCTGACCGCGGTGCACGCCCCCGGTGCCCGACCGATGCTCGTCGCGGGGGCGATCGACGCGCCGCTCGACGACTACGCCGCGGCGGCGTCGCTCACCGTGCTCGCGACGCAGACCACCGGCGAGCCGGACGACGCGCTCGCCGACCCGCTGCGCTTCGCGACGATCGCGGGGCAGCGGTTGGCGCGCATGGCCTGATCGATCCGCGGTGTCGACTCATCCGCGCTCCGTCGTCATCGCTGCTGTCGTCGACACGGACGTCACGCAACGCGGCCGCGAATGCCGCGTACAGACGCAAAAGTCCGATCTGCAAGACTTTTCGGGATGTCCGATCAACCGGACACACGTGCGGCGCCGGGATGCTGCTCGTCCGCACCGACGCCGACGGCTGAGCGCCCCGCCAGCCGCCGACGGTTCACTGGGACACGAGTCCACCCGAGGGCGGTAGGGAGCCACCGATGAAGCACATCCAGTACGACGGTTCGACGATCCTGACGAGCGACGACGTCGCCGACGCCGTCATCGAGTACGCCGCCGCCCTGGCCGGCGGTGACCGCGCGGACACCGTCGCCGTGCCCGCGGTCGCCGACGACGGCACGATGACCACGACGAAGATCCTGATCGGCCCGTCGAGCGAGATCGTCGTCGAGGACACCGAGGAGGACGACCTCGAGGTCGAGCAGGAGGAGTTCGTGGCGCGACTCCGCGCAGCGGCCGAGACCTTCGGGCACGCCGAACCGATCCACGCCGACACCCGCTCCGACCTGACGAGCGCGCCGGAACAGGTCTGAGCGGCACGCGTCCGACACGCGCACGTGCGATCGCAGGGGTGTCCCAACGGAACCTCCCACCCGATGGCGCGCTCCACGACACTTGACGAGGGCCGGATCCGGCCCCACGTCAACCCCACGAGGAGACCATTGCGCACCGTCAACGCGTACGCGGCACCGTCCGCCACCGAGCCGCTCGTCAAGACCACCATCACCCGTCGTGACGTCGGCCCGAACGACGTCGAGATCGACATCGCCTACGCCGGCATCTGCCACTCGGACATCCACACCGTCCGCGGCGAGTGGGGCGAGATCCAGTACCCGCAGGTCGTCGGCCACGAGATCGTCGGCCACGTCTCCGCCGTCGGCGAGAACGTCACCAAGCACCAGGTCGGCGACCGCGTCGGCGTGGGCTGCATGGTGAACTCCTGCGGTGAGTGCGAGAACTGCGTCGCCGGCGAGGAGCAGTACTGCCTGAAGGGCAACATCCAGACGTACGCGGGCGTCGACCCGGCCGACGGCAGCATCACCCAGGGCGGCTACTCGCAGGCCGTCGTCGTGAACGAGGACTTCGTCCTCCGGGTGCCCGAGTCGCTCGACATCGAGAAGGTCGCGCCGCTGCTCTGCGCCGGCATCACCACCTACTCGCCGCTGCACCACTGGAAGGCCGGCCCCGGCACGAAGGTCGCCGTCATCGGCATGGGCGGGCTCGGCCACATGGCGGTCAAGATCGCCGTCGCGCTCGGCGCCGACGTCACCGTCCTGTCGCAGACCACGTCGAAGGAAGCCGACTCGCTCCGCTACGGCGCGACGGCCCACTACGCGACGAAGGACCCGGAGACGTTCGAGAAGCTCGCGAGCTCGTTCGAGCTCATCATCAACACCGTGTCGGCGAAGATCCCGATGGGTGCCTACCTCGGCCTCCTCAAGGTCGACGGCACGCTCGTCAACGTCGGTGCCCCGTCGGAGCCGCTCGAGGTCCCGGCGTTCGCCCTGATCCCTCGCCGACTCAGCTGGGCCGGTTCGGCCATCGGCGGCATCCGCGAGACCCAGGAGATGCTCGACTTCTGCGCGGAGCACGGCATCCTGCCGGAGACCGAGCTCATCAGCGCGGACCAGATCAACGAGGCGTACGAGCGCGTCCTGGCGTCGGACGTCCGGTACCGCTTCGTGATCGACGCGGCCACCCTGGCCTGAGCGGCCCGCGTCCTCGACGCGACCGCACGGCGGACGGGAGGCGCGGTGCCAGCTGGCACCGCGCCTCCCGTCCGTCCACGGTCGTGGACAGGGCTGCCGAGCGCTGTCCGCAGAACGCGGTACCGTCGTCCGTCGCACGCAGCGGTAGGACAGTTCCCGACCTAGTTTGGGAGTCTTGACGGGTGAGTGACACGTCGAGCGAGGCACCTCGGCCTCTCGTGTCGGTGGCCGGCACCGACACGGATGCCGCCATCGGCGACCTCGCTGGCATGTACGCGGGCCGCACCTGGCACTCCGGCCGCACCGACGGGGACTACTGGTACCGCTACGTGGCCCTCGGCGACGAGCGGATGAGCATCCGTCGGTCGCAGATGCACGGCTCCCTGCGCGGCGACGTCGCGGTCGAGGGCGAGGTGGTCGTGCAGTGGATCGACTCCGGCAGCGCGGCGCTCGACGTCGGACGTGACGAGGTCCGCATGCAGCCCGGTGTGCCGACGCTCTTCCCCGTCGAGCAGCGCTTCGACATGGAGTACCGCGACTGGGACCAGCGGCTCGTGCACCTGCAGCGCGACCTCGTGCTCGACGTCGCGTCCGAGCGGTACCTGGTGGACGGGACCGTCCAGTTCGACCGTTCCACACCGCCGACGCCCGAGGCGATCGCGCGCTGGCGGCAGGCCGTCGCGTCCTCCGTCCGCGCGCTCCGGACCGACGGGGGCGAGTCGCTCGCCTGGGGCGAAGCGCAGCGGGACGTCGCACGGGCGCTCCTCGACCTCTACCGCTTCCGTGCGGAAGCCGCACCCACCGGGTGGGGCGAGCACCGGCACGCCCGGATCCGTGCCGCCGTCGAGTACATCCACGCGCACGCGCACGAACCGCTGACGGTGTCGGACATCGCGCGGGCCGCCGACCTCAGCGTGCGCGGCCTGCAGGAGGCGTTCCAACGCGCCCTCGACCGCACGCCGATGCAGTACCTCCGCGAGGTCCGGCTGCGCCGCTCCCACGAGGACCTGCAGCGCGCGCAGCCCGGCCAGACGTCGGTCGCCGAGGTCGCGGCGCGCTGGGGCTTCACGCACATGGGCCGGTTCTCCGGGGAGTACCTGCAGCGGTTCGGCGAGTACCCGAAGCAGACGCTCCGGCGCTAGCCGATCTCGTCGCCGGACGGCAGGGCACCGCACCAGTCGACCGACCCGGCGTCGATGCTCGCCTCGAGCACCCCGGAGGACGCGTCGACGATGCTCACCAGCTCGTCGGTCGCCGACTTCGTCGCGACCGCGACGAACTGGCTGTTCGGGGACGGGCAGACCGCCGTGACGCTCGCGTCGTCCGGGATCGTCACGGGCAGCCGGGAGGCGCGGCTGCCGTCCACCCGCACGATCCGTGCCGAGATGGTCCCGTCCGACCGCACGTCGCCGACGACGCGCAGGTAGCTGGCGTCCGTCAGCTGCGCGATCCGCCCGAGGTAGGCGCCGTCGGTGCTGCCGGCGGGCGCCTGCAGTGCGGTGCGCGCGCCGTCCGTCAGGTCGAGGCGGACGATGCCCGTCCCCGTCTCGACCACGGCCGTCGTGCCCGTGCCGACGAACCCGTGCAGGTACGTCGCGCTGCCGAGACGGACGGCATCGGTCCGGCCGCTCATGTCGACCAACACGAGGTCGTCGCTGCCGGTCCGGACGAGGGCGCTCTCGGTGCGCGGTACGTACGCCCACTGGCCGACGGTCATCGGGACCGCCCCGGTCACGGGCTTCCCCTCGGCGTCGATCGCGGTCGGCAGGTGCGTGCCGGTCATGTCGACGACGTAGAGGCCGACGTTCCGGGACTGCCCGGTGGAGGTGTCGGCGTACTCGAACCCGAACGACGCGCCGTCGTCCGCCGCGTGCAGGGCCGTCACGCGTCCTTCCCGGGTGGGCAGCGTGAGGTGCTCCACGGGGGTGTCCTCGTCCTGCACGCCGCCCGCGAGCGGGACGATGTCCACGGCGGACCCGGCGTCCGTGCCGCTCACGACGACGAGCGAGCGACCGAGGCGGGCGTACTCGGAGATCCCGGCGGCCTCGTAGACGGTCCTCGAGCCGCCCGCGTCGAGCGACCGCCGGACGATGCGGTCCTTCCCGCCGTCGGCCGCGGGGACCAGGGCGAGCACGTCGGTGCTGCCGGTGCGGATCGTGGTGGTGAGGTCGGACGTCGCCCGCTGCCCCGGGGCTCGGACGTCGGCCACCGTGACCGTGTAGTCGCGGTCGTACGCCAGGGGGCCGGCGAACTCCACGGCGATCGTGTTCCCGCTCGAGGTCACCGTGTGGGCGGCGGCCGGGGAGACCCGGACGTCGCCGGCGGTCACCCGCTGCAGCGCCTGGTTCGCGGTGAGGATCACCCGCTGGGCCGGACGCGACACCAGGCCCGAGGCGTCGTACGACACGTCACGCAGGCGGGGTCCCTGCTGCGAGCCGACGACCGCGGCGAGCGACCCGACGACGACGAGCACCGTGATCGTCGCGACGAGCCGGCGTCGGAAGCGGTTCCGGGGGCGGGCCCGGAGCGACTCGGGATCCCTGCCGGGCTCAGTACTCATACGGGTCGTCCGGCTGGGCGATCTTCTTGACGGTCGCGGCCCGGATGACGATCCGGGCGTCGGCGGACTGGTCCGGGTTCGCGGCGAGCTTGCCGGTCACGGTGACCCACTGGTCCTCGTCGGGGACGGCGCCGTCGGTGACCACGCCGAGTCCGACGGGCTGGGCGTCGACGGCGCAGCAGCTGATCACGAAGCGGGTCAGGGTGAACGAGCCGTCCGCCCCGGGGACCACGAACCCGGAGAGCTCCACGTCCTTGCCGACGAGTGACGTGGTGTCGGTGGTCTGGCGGATGAGGGCGGCCCAGTCCTTCACGCCGTACTGCGACGTGTCGACCGAACCCGAGCCCAGCAGCGACACCGCCGCCTCGGAGCCGGTGGCATTGGACAGCGTCGCCGAGTCCACGCTCCGCTGCTGGGCGGTGCGTGCGGACAGCGTCGTCGGGGGCAGGACGAGCATCGCGGTGGTGACCCCGATCGTGACGAGTGCGGCCACGCCGCTCAGCACGATCCGTGTGCGGCGAGCCGCGCCTCCCGTCCGGCGACCGTGGTCGTGGTCGTGACCGGCGTCGTCGGCGTCCCCGTCGACGTCGTCGTGGGCGTGCCCGTGGCCGCGGGCGACGACCACCAGGCCGGCGACCGACGCGGGGACCGCGACGACCGCCAGGACGATCGTGAAGACCGAGTACCGCGGGTTGATGTACAGGTCGAGGTGCCCGGCGAGGGCGAGCCACAGCGTGCAGAGCGCCACCGCGAGCACCGACCCGAGCCCGAGGTACGACGGACCCTTCTCAGACCAGGACATTCATCACCAACCCGACGGTTCCGGCGAACAGGACGCAGACGACGGCGAGCAGCACCAGGAAGCGTGCGCGGAAGGTCGTCCGGAGCAGCGCGATCATCTTCACGTCGATGATCGGCCCGATGATCAGGAACGCGGTGATCGACCCCGGCAGGAAGGTGGACGCGAAGGACAGCGCGAAGAAGGCGTCCACGTTCGAGCAGAGCGACACGGTCATCGCGAGGAGCATCATCGCGGCGACGGACAGCACCGGGTTCGCGCCGATGGACACCAGCGTCGACCGGGGCACGGCGACCTGGATCGCGGCGGCCAGTCCGGCGCCGACGAACAGCGCGGGCATCATCGTCGCGGTCTCGCCGCCGAACTGCGCGGCGCTGTCCCGCCAGCGGTTCCGGCTGCGCGGGGCCCCGACGGCCGCGCGGCACCGTGCCTCGAAGGCCGGCAGCAGGAGCTCGGCCGGGCGGCGGTGCGCCGCGACGATCCAGCCGACGAGGTTCGCCACGACGAAGCCGCCGACGATGCGCACCGGCAGGATCCAGCCGGACCAGCCGAAGGCCTGCGCGGTGCTGATGATCACGAGCGGGTTGAGGATCGGGGCGGCGACGAGGAAGGTGACGGCCTCGGCCGGGGTGAAGCCGCGCATCATGAGGCCCCGGGCGAGCGGCACGTTGCCGCACTCGCACACCGGGAAGAGCATGCCGATCAGGGAGATCACGGCGCGGCGGCCGACGGCGTTCTGCGGCAGGACCTTCTCGAGCGCGCCCACGGGCACCCAGACCTCGACGACGATCGACAGCACGATGCCGAGCACCACGAAGGGCAGCGATTCGACGACGACGCTGATCGCCAGCGTGAGGAAGTCCTGCACCACGTTCGGCAGCCCAGCGGTGCCGACGGCCGGCGAGAGCAGGCGGATCCCGAGCAGCACGACGACCGCTGCCAACACCAGGCCTGGGCCCGTGCGGGAGCGCGAGCGCTGCGTTCGCGGCGGCGGCGTGGTCGTCGTCACCGGGCAAGGATAGGCGACGGACGTCGGACGCCCGGGCAGCGCGCCCGGTCGGTCAGGACGCGGCGAGCCCGTTCAGGTGCCGGTCGAGCACGTCGATCGCCCACTCGCCGGACTCCCCCGGCGCGAGCCGCACGAGGTGCATCGCGAGCCCGTCGACGAGCGCGTGCAGCCGGCGGGTCTCGTACTCGCGATCGGCCTCGGGGAGACCGTGCTCGCCGACGAGCCCGAGGACCTCCTCGCACCACACCCGCATCTCGCGCACGGCCTCGTCGAGCGCGGGCCGGAGTTCCGCGTCGGTGAGCGCGGCGTTGCCGAGCGCCAGGTACACCTCGAGCTCGAGCACCCGTTCCTCGTCGAGGGGCAGCAGCTCGAGCACGATCCGGTGCGCGCGATCGCGGGGCGGCACGTCGGTGGGGACCGCCTCGATGCGTTCCCGCGTCCGGTCGAACACGAGGGTGATGGCGTGCTCGCGGAGGCTCGCCTGGGTGGGGAAGACGTAGCGGACCGTGCTCGGCGGCAGGCCGGCCTCGGCCGCCACGTTGCGGACGCTGAGCGCCCCGAGTCCGTCGCGGGCGAGGACCCGCCACGCCGCTTCGGAGACGGTGCGACGTCGGTCCGCGAGGTCGATGCTCCTGGCCATGGCGCCATACTCGCACAGCCGTACGACTCGTGCTACCGTAGAGAGCGTTGTCGCACAGTCGTGCGACTCACGTACTGCTCGATCGAAGGGACATCGTCATGGCGTGGGGCATCCTCGTCCTGTCCGGCGTGCTCGAGGCCGTCTGGGCCACCGCACTGAGCGCGTCGAACGGCTTCAAGAAGGTCGTGCCGACGATCGTGTTCGTCGCCGGCATGGCGCTCAGCATGGTCGGGCTCGCGTTCGCCATGAAGGAGATCCCGGTCGGCACGGCCTACGCGGTGTGGGTCGGCATCGGAGCCTCCCTGACGGTGGTGGTCGCGGTCGTCCGGAAGCAGGAGGCAGCGTCCGTCGCCCGCCTCGCCCTGGTGTTCGGCCTGGTCGCGTGCGTCGTCGGCCTCAAGGTGGTGAGCTGACGTGGCGTGGATCGTGCTGTTCGTCAGCGCCGCGCTCGAGACGGTGTGGGCGACCGCCCTCGGCCAGAGCGACGGGTTCTCCGAGCTGCGGCCGACCATCGTGTTCGCGATCACGATCGTGGTGAGCCTCGGTGCCTTCGGGTACGTCCTCAAGCACATCCCGATCAGCACGGCGTACGCGGTGTGGACCGGTACCGGGGCGGCACTGACGGTGCTGTGGGGGATGGCCACCGGCGCCGAGCCCGTGACGGTCCTGCGCCTGCTGTTCATCGCCGGCATCGTCGGCTGCGTGGTCGGCCTGAAGCTCGTGCCGGCCCGCCCGGTCGCGGCCGCCCCACTCGTGAAAGCGACAGATGACCGCGGATGATCCGCGGCCATCTGTCGCTTCGGCGGAGGTGACGGCAGCGCAACCCGCAGGACTGTCGCTTTCGCGGTAGGCGGGCGGGGCGGACGCCGGGACGGACTGGAGGCGCGGTGCCAGCTGGCACCGCGCCTCCAGTCCGTCAGGTGGTCACGCGACGGGTCAGACCGACGCGCCCGTCCACTCGTCCTCGGCCGCGACGTGGTCGCTGCCGACGGTGCCGGCGGCCATCGCCGCAGCCACTCGCGAGGCGTGCGACGGCGGGTCGGACGGCACGTCGGCCGGACGGCTCTCGTCGTTGATCTTCCGGAGCTCCGGCACGATGTCCGTCGCCAGGATGTCGATCTGCTCGAGCACCGTCTTCAGCGGCAGCCCCGCGTGGTCGACGAGGAACAGCTGGCGCTGGTAGTGCCCGACGTGCTCCTTCATCGCGGCGTACCGGTCGATGACCTGCTGCGGCGAACCCACGGTGAGCGGGGTCTGCTCGGTGAAGTCCTCCATCGACGGGCCGTGGCCGTAGACCGGGGCGTTGTCGAAGTACGGGCGGAACTCGTTGACCGCGTCCTGCGAGTTCTTCCGGGCGAAGAACTGCCCGCCGAGTCCGACGATCGCCTGGTTCGCGGCGCCGTGCCCGTAGTGCTCGAAGCGCTGACGGTAGAGACCCACCATCTGCTCGGTGTGCTGGATCGGCCAGAAGATGTTGTTGTGGAAGAAGCCGTCGCCGTAGTACGCGGCCTGCTCGGCGATCTCCGGCGTGCGGATCGACCCGTGCCAGACGAAGGGTGCGACACCGTCGAGCGGGCGCGGGGTCGAGGTGAAGCCCTGCAGCGGCGTGCGGAACTTGCCCTGCCAGTTCACGACGTCGTTCTCCCAGAGCTGGCGGAGGAGCGCGTAGTTCTCGATCGCCAGGTTGACGCCCTGGCGGATGTCCTGGCCGAACCAGGGGTAGACGGGGCCGGTGTTGCCGCGACCCATCATGAGGTCCATGCGGCCGTCGGAGATGACCTGGAGCATCGCGTACTCCTCGGCGATGCGCACCGGGTCGTTCGTGGTGATGAGGGTCGTCGACGTCGAGAGCGTGATGTGCTCCGTCTTGGCGGCGAGGTACGCGAGCATCGTCGTCGGCGAGGACGCGACGAAGGGCGGGTTGTGGTGCTCACCCGTGGCGAAGACGTCGAGGCCGGCCTGGTCGGCGTGCTCGGCGATCGTCAGGATGTCCCGGACGCGCTGGGTGTCGTCCGGCGTGGTGCCGGTCGTGGGGTCCGTCGTGACGTCGCTGACGGTGAAGATACCGAACTGCATGGTGCCCGCCTCCTGGCTTGCTGGTTGTTCGAGCATTTCGATGCGTTTGCATCGACTTGCTGGGTACAACGTAGCGCAGTCGCAGGCATTCCCGCCAGTGCCGCACCCGCGGCAGGTGCCGCAGGTGCCGC
>NZ_MJGN01000034.1:234020-245260 GCF_001865065.1 Curtobacterium sp. MCBA15_008
GCCGCAGGTGCCGCAGGTGCTACACCGCGTCGTCCTCGAGCGTCCGCCCGCGCAGCACCTTCGATTCCCGCCACAGCAGGTACGCCCCGGTCCACACGAACATGATCGCCACGAGCGCCAGGCACGGGAACAGGAACACGAAGTCGAGCGTCGTGCCGATCGGCGGGGCTCCCGGCATCGCCGACCGCAGCGCCGGGAACGACAGCAACGTCGCGCTCAGCCAGATGACGTTCGCGAACTCGAGCTTGCGTCGGAGGATCGCGCTACCGATGGTCACCACGGCCATCAGGGTCGTGAACAGGATCGCGAGGATGTAGAACGACACGATCACGACGCTCAGCGTGTCGCGGTGTCCGTCGATCTGCATCGGCACGAGGGTGCGGGCGTCCTGCTGCTCACCCGCGCTCCGCTCCGCCTGCATCACCCACGGCCGCGCCGAGTTCGACATGTCCACCTCGAACGGCACCGCGTCGCCGGAGTCGTCGTTCTGCACGCTGAGCTGGAAGTTCGTGAACGGCTGGTCGAACGGGTACGACGTGTCGCCGCGGTCGAGGGTCAGCGTCAGCGAGGTCGCGTCCACCACCGACTGCCCCGGGAACGTGACGACGCTCGTGGTCACGCCACCGCTCGACACCTCGATCCGGAGCGGCTTCGAGATCTCGCCGGCCTTCTCGCCCTCGAACGTGCCGTGCGGGATCGGCAGCACGTTCGCCTGCATCACACGGTTCGACAGGTCGACGTCCTGCACGCTCATCCGGAGGGTCATGTAGTTGCCGGACTGGCTGTTCGACCCGCTGACGGGCACCGCGGTCGTGGTCTTCAGGGCTCCGGAGAGCCCGATCACGACGTAGTACACCGCCAGCAGCACCACCGCCACGAGCAGGATGATCGGTGCCGGGTTCCGGCGGGTGCGCTTCTCGGCGGGTGCCTCGGTCGTCTGCGTCATCGGTTGCTCCCGGAGGGTGGTTCGGTGGTCGGGTCGTTCAGGTCGGTACGGCGGTCGCCGCCGGTCGGACTGGAGGCGCGGCTCGCCCCCGGCGGACCGGCACCGGTCGGCGAGGTGGTCGCCGGACCGGCGGGGCCGTCCCCGCCGCGGCGGCCGACGACGGTCGCGGCGAGCGCGAAGAGCAGCATCGCGAGGAGCGGCACCATCGCGCCGGGGAACTCCGTCACGCTGAAGGTCGTGATCTGGTCGGCGAGCTGGGAGGCCTCGGTCTCGCCCTTCGCGACCGCGGTCGTCACCGTCATCGCGTTGCTCTGGGACGCCGTGGTCGAGGCGAGCGAGATCTGCTGCACCGCCGTGTCGGGCGCGTTCACCGGGTCGGCGTACACGCGGACGTCGACGTCGGCCTGCTGCCCGGGGTCGAGGGGGATCAGGCACGAGAACGAGGTCGTCGCGACGGTGCAGTCGAGGGACTGGTCGTCCACCTCGACGGCGACGTCCCGGTAGACCATCCCCGTCGACATCCGCGCTTGGAAGGTGATCGCGACGGTCGCACCGGAGGCGTTCGGGCCGAGCGTGCCGCGCATGTCCGCTGCCGTCCCGGGCATGATGCGCTGGGTCCCGAAGCGGAAGTCCATGGTGAGCGGGCCGTTGTTCGTCGCACCGTCACCGGCGCCGCTGCCCCCACCGCCACCGCTGCCGTCGCCGGTGCCGTCACCGTCGTCGCCGCTGCCGTCGCCCGAACCGCCGGCGCTGGACCCGGCGTCGCTCGGAGCGGTGGGATCCGACGTCGGTGGCGTCGGCTCCGCGGACCCGGGGGTGCTCGGGCGCGGCGTGCTCGGTCGCGGCGTGCCCGGCGACGACCCGCCGCCGGCCGATCCGCCGGAACCGCCACCGGGGCCGGGACCGGCCCCGCCGGATCCGCCGCCGGTCCCCGGAGCGGGAGCCGGGCCTCCAGGCTGCCCCGTCGTCGGCGGGACCGGCGGGGCGGGCCGCTGCACGGTGAACGTCAGGGACCCCGCGCCGGAGGTCAGGCCGCCGAACTCCTCGGTCGCGGTGAGCGTGACCGCCCCGTACGGCAGCGGTGCGGTCGCCGTGCACGACCAGTTGCCGCTGGGCAGCCCGGTGGCCGTGCAGACCACCGTCGACCCCTGGCGGACCGTGACCTGCCCACCGGGCACGGCACCGCCTCCGAAGATCCCGGGGCGGCGCTCGGTCGTCGACGAGCCCGGTGTGGGCGCGGTGAAGGACGGTGTCGTCGGTCCCGTCACGGTCAGGGTCGCGGAGGCGCTCTGCGGGCCGGCCGGCTGGACCGGCGACGACACCGTTGCCGTCACCGGGTAGGTCGTTCCCGCTGCGGTGCCGGACGGAACCGCACCGGTGAGCACCACCGTCCGGGTCGCACCGGCCGGCATCGCCCCCAACGACACGGGGTCGCCGCCCAGGAGGTCCGCGCACGTGGGCTGCGTCTCGAGGCCCTCGATCCGACAGTCCGTCGCGGGGAAGCCGTTCGGGTCGTCGATGCTGATCGTCGAGCGCCCCGCGGTGTCCGGGCCGACGCTCGTGACCGTGAACCGGCGCTCCACCGGCTTCGTCGGCAGGGTCTCCGTCGTGCCGCTCGCGTCGACAGTCAGGGCGGACCGGACCGCCGGGAACGTGATGGTGGCGGTGTCCGTGCCCTTCACCCGCGAGTACGTGTCGTTCGCGGAACTCGCCAGGGTCGAGGTCGCCGTGAGGGTGCGCGGGTCGGCGTCGAGCGGCAGCGTGACCGTCGCGGTCGCCGTCTGGGTGCACGAGGCCTGCGGCGCGAGTGCGGCGGTCGACCCGAGCAGGTGGTTCGACGTCAGGACGACGGCGGGCACCGCGCAGGCGGGATCGCTCGACGACGCCTGGGCGATGCCGTCCAGGGTGCCGCCGAGCTCGGCCACCCGGGCACGGAGGTCGCTGCGCACCGTCGGGAGCAGGCGCATGTCATCGGCGGTCGACGTGTTGGTGACGGTCGTGCTGAGCGGCACGGTGTACGTCACGCTCGTGTCGCCCGCGTCGTCCGTCGCCACGTCGGTGACGGTGCCGGTGGCGTCGTCAGCGGTGACGCCGCCGCTCTGGCAGCCGATGGGTGGCGTGATGAGGAACCCGCCGTCCGTCGGGGTGGTCGAGGCGCTGCCGGAGACCCGGAACGTCAGGGTCTGCACCGGCTGGTCGAACCAGACGTCGACGGCGCGCTGCGGGACGGTGTCGTCGCCGACGGCCTGGCTCGACCCCGTGATGCGCGCGGTGTCCCCGACCGTCTGGACACGGGCGGCGTCCGGAGCGGTGCTCTTCGCGGCACTCTGCGCCGGGACCGCCGTGCCCGCGGCGGAGGTGCCGCTGACGTCGATGTTCGACGGCAGGTTGATGCCGCCGACCGTGAACTGCATGCGCTGCGCGTAGGGCAGGGTGACGGTGAGCGTGCCCTGCGACGCGGCGTCGATCGAGCTGAACCCGATGCCGTTCGCCCCGGAGTAGTACGTCGTCGCGCCGTACCCGTCCTGGCCGAAGGAGCCGTACCCGAACGAGCCCGACGGGTTGGCGACGCCGCTGAAGACGCCCGGCTGTACCGGGTAGGCGGACACCGCCGAGTCGAAGCGCATCGTGGTGCCGTCGGCGACCGGACCCGACCCCCCGACCTTGCTGAAGACCGGCGTCGAGGTCGCCGCGTACCCGGTCTCGGGTGTGCACCCGAGGCGGTCGACGAACGGCACCCGGATGGTGTCCGCGGCAGCCGGAGCCGCGGTGGTCACGAGCCCGGCACCGACCACCAGCAGGGCGCTGAGGCCGGCCGCGACGGCCCGTCGTGCCCGGCGACCCGTCGCCGAGGTGTGCTGCACCCGCATGCGCTCCCCGTTCGCAGCGGGTCCCTCGTCCGCCGATGTCGGCGACGGTAGTCGTCCAGTGACTCCGCTGTCCGGACGCGTTACGGGGCTGTGACCATCGCGGATGCAATGCTCACCGCGCGGGGATCGCCTCGGTGTCCGTGCGCGGGGCGTGGTGCATGTCGTCCGCCAACCAGACGATCGTCACGACCGCCAGCACGCTCGCACTCGACGCCATCCGCCCGGCCACGAGGATCGCCGCGTGGTCGTGCGCACCGCCGGCGACCCCGTACACGAGCGCGGCGACGCCCACCAGGAACGTCACGCCGGTGGCGACGAGCAGGACCCCGCTCACCAGCCGCCTCGGCCACCGGCGTCCGTCGCGGTCACCGCGCTCCCCGCGGTCGACCAGCGGTCCGAACGCGCGGACGACGCCGAGCCAGAACAATGCGATGGCGCAGGCCCCGACGATGTCGCTGACCCGGTGCCACCCGTACACGACGGTCTGGCTCGCCACGAACACGGCGTACACCGCGCCGAGGAGCGTCACCACCGGACGGAACCGACGAGGCGTGACCATCAGGACCGCGAACAGCGCCGCGAGCGCGATCGTCGCGTGCCCGGACGGGAACGAGTTCGGCGTCGTCGACTGAGCGATCTCCGGGCGCTCGGCGATACGCTTGACCAGCGTCGAGGTGGCCGCCGACGCGAGCACCACGACACCCGCTCCGAGCCCCACCGCGAGCCGGCGCCGGGCGAATGCGACGGCGGCGATCACGACGACGAGCAACAGGATCACCGGCACCGAGATGACGTTGAGTGCAGTGTCCGACCCGAACAGGTCGGATTCCCGGACCCCGCCGAGCGCGGCGTCCTCGACCCGCTGTCCCATCGGCGTCAGCACCGCCGCCGCGTAGACGAGAGGCACGATGACGAACCCCAGAGCAGCCAACAGCCCCCACCGCAACCGGCGCGAGACACTCGGTCCACGCGACTCCGGTGCGTTGCGTTCGGGCGTTCGGGTCACCGGACTGGTCCTCCTCGGGGTGCTGGTCGTCGGCCTCGTCGCACGCCTGGCCACCCGCGTGCGATTCGGACGGTCGGGGTCGGACACGATACCGTTGGACCGCCGGTCGGAGGCTGGGAACCGCGGGTCAGCGACCTTCGCGTCCAGTGAGTCGTCGAGCGGCCTCGCGCGGGTGAACGCACCGGCGCACATCGCCGGACCGACGTACACCGCGCCGGCCGCGTATCAGGAGGAAACCGAAGTGGCAGTCAAGGAACCGAGCATCACCGCGTCCCCGAACCGTGGTCTCGCGCTGACCGTGGGCGCGGTCCTCTTCGTGTGGGGCATCCTCGGGTTCTTCTTCGCCGCTGACGGCGACCCGGGCTTCTTCAGCCGTCAGGGCGGCATGCTCTGGAACGCGTTCGGTGTGAACCCGCCGCTCGCCCTCATCTGGGTGATGCTGTCGGCCGTGCTGCTCATCGTGGGCCTCGGCACCACGGTCGGCTCCCGGAACGGCAACGTCCTGGTCGGCGCCGTCCTCGTCGTGCTCGCCGTCTACGGCTTCGTGCTCGGCGGCACCTCGGCGAACATCTTCGCGCTGAACACCACCGACAACGTGTTCCACGCGATCGTCGGTGTGATCCTGCTCCTCACCGCGGCCGGTGCCGACAAGCAGAACATCCGCGCGCTCCGCGCCGAGGCACGCCGGGTCTGACCCGCGCGGCCTCCGACGCCCCGTCCGCCCTCGTGGCGGGCGGGGCGTCGTCGTGTCCAGGGCGGTTGGCGCGCGGGCGGGCGAGCGTCGCCTGGCGCGTGTCTCCTGGCGCGTGTCTCCTTGGCCGCATCCCCTGGGCAGTGTCTCCTGGGCCGCGAGATCGCAATTCCGCGGGCCTGGCCGGGCTGCGGAAGCGCGAAAGTGCGATCTCGACGCCGAGCGCGTTGGGAACGGAAGTCCGGACCGGTCCGGACCAAACCGGATCGGACCGGACCGGAAGACCGGATCGGACCGCGAGATCGCAGTTCCGCGGCTTGCACCGGGGCCGCGGCGCGCTCAAATGCGATCTCGGCGTCCCACGGGCGTCGGGCGCCAGGCGCGTCAGGCACCAGGCGCGTCAGGCGTCAGGCGTCAGGCTCGGACTCGGGCGTCGGCGCCGCCTCGAGCTCGGTCGCCACGACCCGGGGCGCCTCGGACATGAACCGTCGAACGTCGAGGTCCACGATGATGTCCTGCGGCCGGAGCGGACGCGTCAGGTACAGCCCCTCGAGCGAGGTCAGCCGCGACAGCGCGACGTACGTCTGCCCGGCGCTGAACACCCGGTTGCCGAGGTCCACCACCGCGCGGTCGTACGTGCTGCCCTGCGACTTGTGGATCGTCACCGCCCAGGCCAGGCGGAGCGGGAACTGCTGGAACTCCCCCACGGTGTCCTTCTTGAGTTCCTTCTTGTCGGCGTCGTAGGAGTACTTGAACTTCTCCCACACCGACGGCTGCACCTCGAACGACTCCCCGTCGACGTCCACCCAGACGGTGTCGCGGATGGTCTGCACGATACCGAGCGTGCCGTTCACCCAGCGCTGGTCGGGGTCGTTGCGCAGGAACATCACGTGCGCGCCGGGCTTCAGCTCGAGCGCCTCGTCGGCGGGGAAGTTCCGCCCGCCGAAGTCGCCGTTCACGTCGGCTCGTGCGGTCTTCACCTTGCCGGGCAACCGGTCGAGCGCGGCCTTGTTGATGCGTGCCACGGTGTCGTTGCGGGTCGCCAGGGTGATCGCGTCGTCCGGCGCCGGACGTGCCCCCGCGGCGTTGAGCTGCCCGGCGACGTCGGCGGTCACCCGACCGTGGCGCACTGCCGTGAGCATCGCGGCGAACGCGTCGTCCCGCTGCCGGTGCACGGTCGCGAGCTCGATGATGTTGAGCTCGGCCTCGAGCCAGACCTTCGCGTCGAAGAACCACATCGAGCGGTAGTGGTCGGTGAAGTAGGCGCGTTCGTCGCCGTCGCCCGGTACCGGCGGCAGCTGGTACGGGTCGCCGAACATGACGACCTGCACACCGCCGAAGGCCTCGAACTGCCGACCGCGGGCCTTCCGGAGCGAGCGGTCCATCGCGTCGAGGAGGTCGGCGTTCACCATCGACACCTCGTCGATCACGAGGGTGTCGATCGTGTTGAGGAGCTTGCGGGTGTCCGGCCCCTGCCGGAGTTCGGCGTCGGCGATGAGCCCGATCGGCAGCCGGAAGAGCGAGTGGATGGTCTGGCCGCCGACGTTGAGCGCAGCGACCCCCGTGGGCGCACAGATCACGACCTGCTTCTCGGTGTTCCACGACAGGTGGTTGAGGAGCGTCGACTTGCCAGTCCCCGCACGGCCGGTGATGAACACGTGGTCGCGGGTGTGCTCGATGTACTCGAAGACCGCACGCTGCTCGGCGCTGAGTTCGATGCTCATCGTGCGTCCGTCCCTGCTGCGCCGTGCACGGCGTCGTCGATGCCGTCGTCGCTGCCGTCGTCGAAGTCGGTCTCGTCGTCGTCCTCGGCGGCGCCGTGCCGGATCGCACCCCGGTGTGGACGATGCGCCCCGGTGTGCGGGGGTGCGATGTCTGTGTGGGGGTGCGACTCCCCTGGGGCGACGCCGGCACCAGCACCAGCACCGACGCCTGCACCGACGCCGGCACGTCGGAGCCGGACCAGCACGACGACGACGACGACCGCCAGCACGACGGCCCCGGCGGCGATCAGCAGCAGACCGGCGTGCGCCTGGTCGACGACCGGGTCCGGGCCCCACGTCCGACCCATCGCACCGAACCACGACGCCTGCAGCAGCCCGAGCGGCCCACGCAGCGCGATGCCGAGTGAGACGAGCCCCGCGGCGACGACGACCGCACCCGCGATCCGCACCGCCGCAGCTGCCGACGAGGCACGGCTGGCGCCCGCGGCGATCGGCGTGAGCAGCGTCGGCACCGCCAGGAGTCCGACGAGGAGGAAGACCACGTCGATCACGGTCCGGCCGGTCGGGTCGCTCGCCGACCAGCGCAGGGCGTCGGTCACGAAGAACGCCCACCAGACGCCGGCGAGGAGCACGAACGCCGGGAACGGCTGCGCGAGGTAGCGGACGGCCGCGTTGTCGAGCAGGACGCCCGTCCACTCGCGGACGCCGGTGCTGTCGTCGTCGCGGGGGTGCACCGCCGACCGGATGAGCTGCACCGGCGCTGCGGCCCAGACGAGCGCGGGCACGACGAGCCCGAGGAGCAGGTGCGCCCCCACGTTCGCCGAGACGAGGAAACGGTCGTAGGTGTGCAGGGACCCCGAGGTCGCGACGACGAGCGAGACGATCGCGATGCCGGCGGCGACGGTCCGCCGCACGGGCCAGTGCACGCCCTGCCGACGCAGCCGGACGATCCCGGCGGCGTACGTCGCGGCGAGCAGCACGGCCGCCATCAGCCAGAACAGGTCGACGTTCCACGCGGTGAGCCATCCCCACGCGCCCGGAGCGTGCGGCAGGACGTCGTCCGTCAGGAGCTCGGCCGGCGACGGGTCGGTCGTCTTGCTCAACGCGATCTGGTCGACCGGCGTGGCGGTGCGCCCCAGTGCCGCCGCGAAACCGCTCGCGACGCCCATCACGGCGAGCTCCGCCACGATGAGGACCCAGAACGGACGCCGACGCTCGGGAGCGACGGTGAGCGCTCGGATGGCCCGCCGGCGCTGCACCGCACCGAGGACCCCGATCGCCAGGATCGCGCCGATCTTCACCAGCACGAGGACGCCGTACGGGGTGAACAGGTTGCCGAGCACACCGACGCGGATCTGCGCCGTGGCGACCCCCGACACCGCGACGAGCACGAAGCAGCCGAGCGCGATGCTCGAGTACCGGCCGACGACGACGGCGAGACGGCCCCGGTCGAGCACCGGCCGGAGCAGGACGAGCATCACGAGTCCGCCGATCCAGAGCGCCGCACCGACCAGGTGCAGGCCGAGCGCGGTGACCGCGGCGTCGTGGCTGGCCGTCCCCGCCGCGTGCCCCTGCTGGGCGAGCGGGATGAGCCCGATCATCGCCACGCCGGCGGTCAGGGCGACCATGCCACGACCGCGCACGGCGAAGCAGAGCACGGTGACGACCGCGGCGACCAGCACCGTGACGAGCCAGGCGAGGCCGAGGTCCGTGCCGGTGAGGAACACCCCCATCGACTGCCCGAACTGCTCGTCGAGGGTGATCTTCGACCCCGCGACGCTCAGGAACGTGAAGAACGTGGTGACGGCGGAGGCGACGGTCCAGACGCCGGCGGCTCCCGCGGCGATGTCGATGGCGCGGTTCCATTCGGGCGCGGACCGTGACAACCCGACGGTCGCGAGGGCGAGGCCGCCGATGGTCGCGGCGGCGGAGAGGTCGACGACCAGGCGCGCGATCGGGAGCCCGAAGCGGACGAGCGTACCGGGGTCGGCGATGAGCGCGGCGTCCGCACCGCCCCCGATGACGAGTGCGACGAGGAGGGAGACGAACCCGACGAGCAGCAGCACGGCGGGGCCGGCGATGCGCGCGATCCGATTCACCCGTCAAGCCTAGGCGCTGCCCCTCCCGGCCACGGAATCGGCCGGGCGACCTGTGGGCGGCGATCCGCGCCTCCAGGCTGTGGAGGAGCACCACGGGAACGACGCGGGCCGACGCGACCAGCCACCGGAACGACGCGAGCCGACGCCACCGCTCCCGGGAACGACGAAAGGGACGACCGAAGCCGTCCCTCTCGTTCGCGGAAGCAGTCTTACTTGACGGCGGCCTTGAGCTTCGACCCGGCGCTGACCTTGACCGAGTCGCTCGCGGCGATCTCGATGGCCTCACCCGTCTGCGGGTTGCGGCCGGTGCGAGCGGCGCGGTGGGTCTTCTCGAAGGCGATCCAGCCGGGGATCGTGACCTTGGTGCCGTCGGCGACCGAGCCGGAGACGACGGAGAAGAGTGCGTCGACGACGCCGTTGACGGTGGCCTGGCTCTGGCCGGACTCAGCGGCGACGGCAGCGACGAGCTCGGTGCGGTTCAGGGACTTGTCAGCCATGGATGTCCTCCTCGGACTTCTTGCAGTATCGGTCGGACGACGGATCGTCCGGCGCCCGGAGCGGGTGCCCCGTGCCTCGGTGCCGATGGGCGCGAGCCCTGGCGGAACCGGAGTCGAACGTACCAGCCACCTGGGACGAAACTCGCCGACTCGCCCGGATTTCCGGGGTTGTCGGGGGACCAACGGGGCCAGAGTGACCGATGTGACGAAGATGTCCCCCGAAAGCACGAACGCCCCGTCACCACTGGGGTGACGGGGCGTTCGGTGGAATGGTGCTTACCAGGAGCTCTTCGTGATGCCCGGCAGCTCGCCACGGTGGGCCATGTCGCGGAAGCGGACACGGCTGATGCCGAACTCACCGAGGTGGCCACGGGGGCGGCCGTCGATGGCGTCGCGGTTGCGGTAGCGGACCGGCGACGCGTCGCGCGGGAGCTTCTGCAGACCGACACGGGCGGCCTCACGCGACTCGTCGGTGCCGTTCGGGTCCACGAGGGCCTTCTTCAGCTCGAGACGACGCTCGGCGTAGCGCGCGATGATGACGGCACGCTGGTTGTTCTTCGCGATCTTGCTCTTCTTCGCCATGCTTTAGCGCTCCTCACGGAAGTCGACGTGCTTGCGGATCACCGGGTCGTACTTCTTGAGCACGAGACGGTCCGGGTTGTTGCGACGGTTCTTCTTGGTCACGTAGGTGAACCCGGTGCCCGCCGTCGAGCGGAGCTTGATGATCGGACGAACGTCCTGACCCTTCTTGGCCATCAGATCTTCTCCCCACGGGCGAGGAGATCCTTGACGACGGACTCGATGCCACGTGCGTCGATCACCTTGATGCCCTTCGCGCTGAGCGTGAGCGTGACGTTACGACGAAGCGAGGGCACGTAGTACGTCTTCTTCTGCACGTTCGGGTCGAAGCGGCGCTTCGTCCGGCGGTGCGAGTGCGAGATGTTGTGACCGAAGCCGGGAACGGCGCCGGTCACCTGGCACACTGCTGCCATGGTTTCCTCCTGAGGTACCGTGCGACCGATCGGCCGCACCCAAGTTCACTTGCCTGGCACGCACGCGCATGGTCACGATGTGACGATGCGAGGGGGTTGTGCGCGCCGCCCAGGCCCGCGGACCCTGTCGAAGGGGCCGTGAGCACCGCGCGACCGCGGCGTTCGCGACGGTCGGAGGGCTTGGAACAACGGGTCTGCCACGCAGGCGCGGCGGACCAGGGGTCAACACTACGCGACGACCGGGCGTGTCGCAAGACGACCGGCCTGGAGGCCCGCCCCGCGCCCGCCCCGCCGACCACCGTGGCCGTGTGGTCGCGCCCACCGCCCCGTCGAGGGAGCAGGAATCGTCGCGTCCGGCACCGCGACCCGACGATTCCTGCTCCCTCGACGGCCTCAGGGCGGGGCGGGCGGGGCG
>NZ_MJGN01000034.1:245976-278878 GCF_001865065.1 Curtobacterium sp. MCBA15_008
GGCGGGGCGGGCGGGGCGGGGCAGCGACGACGGGTACCGGCGCGCTACGGGCCTTCGGTCGGCTTCGGCGCCAGCGCCTGCACCATGAGCGCACCGAGCTGCTCCGGCGCGGTGAACATCGGCCAGTGCCCGGTGTCGAGGCCGACGATCGAGAGGTCCTCGGTCGCGACGAGCTCGGCCGCCCAGGTCTGGTGGTCGGCCACCATCGTGGCGAGGTCCGTCGCCGGGATCTCGCACGTGATGACGGTCGCGGGGATGGTGTGCCGAGCAGCGTCGGAGTAGTGGAAGCGGTCGGACGGCACCGCGGCAGGCTCCGGGATCGCCCGGTGCTCGAACGCCTCGCGCAGTTCCGGGGTCATGCCCCGGACGGTCGCCGGTTCCCAGACGTCCCACGGCGGCAGCGGCACGACACCGTCGACCACGGGCAGCTCGTCGTTGACGCACCCGCCCTCGGGCCCGGGGAACGTGTCGACGTAGAGCAGGTGCGCGACGAGCGACGGGCGTTGGTCCGCCGCCATGTACGCGATCGGGCCCGCGCCGGAGTGTCCGGCGAGCACCACGGGCTCGTCCGGCGAGGCGACGTCGTCGAGCTTCGCCACGAGTGCCGCGACCTGCTCGTCGAGGGTGTCGCCGTCGCGGGTGACCGCCTCGACCGAGTGTCCGGCCGCTCGGAGCAACGGAGCGACGTCGTCCCACGCGCTCGCGTCGAGCCAGAATCCGGGCACCAGGATGACGTGCATGCTGCGGAGACTACTCGTCGTCACCGACACCGGTCGGGTCCGCGCGGCCCTCCCGCCAGGCGTCCGGGCACCGTGTCTCCAGCCACTCGGCGAGCTCGGCGTACCCGCGGTACACGGTGAAGACCGAGAACAGCTTCCGCCGCCGCTCGTTCCGCGCCGTCAGCCGGGTGAAGGTCGGACCACGGCCGGTGGACTGCAGCACGAAGCGGAGACTGACGATGTCGGCCGCTTCCACGCGACGGGTCCGCCCGAGGCCGACCCGGACGTCGAGGTGGTCGTCGTACCCGCGCACCCGTGAGCTGACGAGCAGCAGGCCGCACAGCACGAGCAGACCGCCGAACCCGCAGATGAAGAACACCGAGAAGCCGGCGAAGAGCAGCGCGGTGGGCTTGCCCGAGAACGCGTCCCCGAGTGCGGTCACGACGCCGACGAGGACCACCGCCCAGCCGAGCACCTCGAAGCCGAGGCCGTGCCGACGCGGCCGCCGCGCGACGAACAGCGGCTGCGCGTCCGTCCGTGACGCCGTGCCGCCCCACGTGGTGATGCTGTCGCTCATCCGTCCCCCTCGGACCGACCGCACCCGTCGACGCGGGTCCGCCCCTACGCCCCGGTCCGGGCCGCGGTGCAGTCCGCGCACTCGCCGAAGATGTCGACGACGTGGCTGGCGTTGGTGAACCCGTTCGCGGCCGCGACGTCCTGCGCCCACCGCTCGACCGGGTCCGCCTCGATCTCGACCGTCCGGCCGCAGTTCCGGCAGATGAGGTGGTGGTGGTGCTTGTCGGTCGTGCACGCCCGGTACAGCGATTCGCCGTCCTGCTGCAGCGAGTCCGCGTCGCCCTCGGTCGCCAGGTCGGAGAGCGCCCGGTACACGGTGGCGAGCCCGATCGTGGAGCCGTCGTCCCGCAGGTGCTGGTGGAGCGCCTGCGCGCTGACGAACCCCTCGGTGCTCGACAGCGCGGTGCGCACGGCTTCGCGCTGCCAGGTGTTCCGCTTCGGCTTCTGCACGGCGTTCATGCGGTCACTCCTTCCTTGCGGCCCGCGTCCGAGGACGGGTCCGGAGATGCGGACTGGAGGCGCGGTGCGCCCCCGTCGTGCTGGTCGCGGTCCGCGATCCGGTCGCGTCCACGGCGGTCCTTCCGTCCGCCGACGATGCGGCAGACGACCCAGATCACGAACGAGATCGTCGTGACGTAGGGGCTGATCGGCAGCCCGCCCCCGAGTGCGAGCAGGATGCCGCCGACGACCGACACGACGGCGAAGACCGTGGACAGGATCGGCACGACGACCGGGTGGGAGCTGAGCCGGAGCGCCGCCGCCGCCGGGGTGACGAGCAGCGAGAGCACCAGCAGGGCGCCGACGATCTGCACGGAGACAGCGGTCGCCAGGCCGAGGGCGAGCATGAAGACGAGCGCCAGGGTCCGCACGGGGACACCGGCGGCCGCGGCCACGTCGGGGTCGACCGACGAGAACATCAGCGGGCGCCAGATCACCAGGAGCGTCACCACGACGATGGCGGCGATGACGATGAGGAAGGTCAGCTGCGGGTTGTCGACCGACACGATCTGCCCGGTGAGCAGCCCGAACTTGTTCGCCGCACGCCCCTTGTAGAGCGCGAGGCAGAGGATGCCGAGCCCGAGGCCGAACGGCATGAGCACGGCGATGATCGAGTTCCGGTCGCGGGCCTTCGAGCCGAGCAGGCCGATGAGCAGCGCCGCGACGACGGACCCGACGAGCGACCCCGTGACGACGTTGACGCCGAGCAGCAGCGACGCGGACGCCCCCGCGAAGGAGAGCTCCGAGATGCCGTGCACCGCGAACGGCATGTTCCGTGCGACGACGAACGGACCGATCAGCCCGCCGACGACGCCGAGCACCGCGCCCGCCCAGATCGAGTTCTGCACGAGCACGAGGAGCTCGCCGTAGTCCTGGAAGGAGAAGACCGTCGACCAGACGTCCATCAGATCCGCCCTTCGTCGGGTGCCGGTGCGTGCGGGTCCGGGTCGCAGTGGTGGTCGTGCGCGGCCTCGTTCGCACCGACGATGACGATCCGGCCCATCGTCCGCACGACGTCGACGGGCGTGCCGTACAGGTCGCTCAGCACGTCGGCGCGCAGGACCTCGTCGGGCGACCCGATCCGGAACCGGCCACCGGCGATGTAGAGGACGCGGTCGACGACGTCGAGGATCGGGTTCACGTCGTGGGTCACGAACAGCACGGCGGCGTCCTGCTGCCGACGCTGCCGGTCGATGAGCTCGGTGACACCGCGCTGGTGCCGCAGGTCGAGCGAGATGAGCGGCTCGTCGCAGAGGAGGAGCGCGGGGTCGGCGGCGATGGCCTGCCCGACGCGAGTGCGCTGCTGCTCGCCGCCGGACAGCTCGGCGACCGGGGCGTCCGCGAACTCGGTCGCGCCGACCTCGTCGAGGATCCGGTCGATGCGTGCGCGCTCCGCGCGACTGGCGGGCAGGATCCCCCACCGCGAGCCGGTGACGCCCTGCGCGATCATGTCCCGCGCACGGAGCGGCGTGCCGGCGTCCATGAGCCGCTGCTGCGGGATGTAGCCGATCTTCCGGTGCCCACGGCGGACCGGCTGGCCGAGGAACGACATCGTGCCGCTCGTCAGCCGCTGCTGGCCGAGGACGGTGCGGAGGAGCGAGGTCTTGCCGGCGCCGTTCGGCCCGAGCACGGCGACGAACTCGCCGGGCGCCAGGTCGAGGTCGAGGTGCGACCAGAGTCGGCGCTCCCCGTAGGAGAGCTCGGCGTCGCGGAGTGCGAGCACGGCGGAACCGCCACTGCCGCGCTGGGCAGTGGCGGTCCGCTCGGAGGTCCGGGGGGAGACGGTGGTCACTTCTGGAGCGCCGCCTGCACCGCGTCGATGTTCGCCTGCTGCCACGAGACGTAATCCTGCCCCTTGGGGAGCGTCTCCGTGACACCGACCACCGGGACGCCCGCGTCGTCGGCGGCCTTCTTGACCTGCTCGGTCTCCGGGCTCGAGGTCTGGTCGTTGTAGGCGAGGAGCTTCACGGTCTTCTTCGTGAACAGCTTGAGGGTGTCGTTGAGGGCGGCCGGCGGGACGTCGTCGCCTTCCTCGATGGCCTCGGAGAAGGCCTCGGGGGTGACGTTGTCGAGGCCGATCGCGTCGAAGAGGTAGCCCGGCACCGGCTCCGTGTAGGCGACCTTCTCGCCGTCGTGGGTCTTCTTCAGGTCGGCGGTGTCGGACTCGAGCCCCTCGAGCTTCGTCGTCAGGGCGTCCGCGTTGTCCTGGAACGTCTTCGCGTCGCCCTCGTCGAGCGCGCTGAGCCGCTTCGAGACGTCGGCGACGAGCTTCACCATCGTCGGGTAGCTGTAGAAGACGTGTTCGTTGAACTCGGCGTCCCCGCCCTTGTCGAGCCCGGAGAGCTTCACGACGTTGATCGTGTCCGCCTTCGTCGTCGAGGCGTCGGCGAGCGTCGTCATGAAGTCGTCGTACCCGCCGCCGTTCTCGATGAGCAGGTCGGCCTTCGACACGGCGAGCTGCGTCTTCGCGCTCGACTCGAACGAGTGCGGGTCCTGCGACGGGTCGTTCAGGATGCTCGTGACGGAGACGTGGTCACCACCGATCGACTCGACGATCGAGCCGTAGACGTTCGTGGAGGCGACGACCCGGATCGTGCCGTCGCTCGAGGCGTCACCGGACGAGGGCGAGGTCGCGCAGCCCGTCAGGACGAGCGCGGCGGCGCCGGCGACGAGCGGCAGGGCGAGGAGGCGGTTGTGCATGTGCTCGAGCGTAGGGCTTCTTGATAACGGTTGTCAAAACCAGTATCAGCCGCCGGACGGACGGGAGGCGCGGTGCCGGCTGGCACCGCGCCTCCCGTGTGGAGCACCCGCGACTACGGCTTGGTGGCCGCGTCGATCGTGTTCTCGGCGATCGTGTCCTCCTCGCGCCCGGGGGTGCGGAGGTTCCACTTCTTGATCACGAAGCTGAACAGGAAGTAGTAGACGACCGCGTACCCGAGGCCGATCGGGATGAGCCAGATCGCCCCGTCCGCCTTGCCGAAGTTCAGCACGTAGTCGATCGCACCGGCCGAGAACGAGAACCCGTCGTGGATGCCGAGGGCGTTGACCAGGGCGAGCGACGTGCCCGTCAGGACCGCGTGGATGATGTAGAGCGGGAACGCCACGAACATGAACGAGTACTCGAGCGGCTCGGTGATGCCGGTCACGAAGGACGTGAGGGCGGCCGAGAGCATGATGCCACCGACGAGCTTGCGGTTCTGCGGCTTGGCGTTGCGCCAGATGGCGAGCGCACCGGCCGGCAGCGCGAACATCATGATGGGGAAGAAGCCGGCCTGGAAGATGCCAGCGGTCGGGTCACCGGCGAGGAAGCGCGCGATGTCGCCGTGGTACGTGACCCCGTCCGAGGTGAAGCTGCCGAGCTGGAACCACGGGAAGAAGTTGAGCAGCTGGTGCAGCCCGATCGGGATGAGCATGCGGTTGACGAACCCGAAGATGCCGCCGCCGATGACGGCGTTGTCCGCCACGGCCTGACCGGCAGCGGTCAGCGCGATGTCGAAGTAGCGGTACACGAACGACATCAGCACGGCGATGACCAGACCGGCGACCGCCGTCAGGATCGGGACGAGACGACGGCCCGAGAAGAAGCCGAGGAAGTCGGGCATCTTCGTGCGGTGGAACTTCTCCCACATGACCGCCGAGACGAGACCCATCACGATGCCGCCCAGGACACCGAAGTTGATCGTGGCCTGGTCGCCGTTCGCGTCCTTCACACCGGCGAGGACGATCGGCGACATCGCCGCGAACACCTGGTACATGACCATGTACCCGACGACGGCCGCGAGCGCGGTGGTGCCGTCCGACTTCTTCGCCCACCCGATCGCGATGCCGACGGCGAAGAGCAGCGGCAGCCAGGTGAACACACCATTGCCCGCAGCAGCGATGATCGTCGCGCCCTGTTCGAAGCCGGGGATCGCGCCGAGCATGTCGGACTGACCGAGGCGCAGCAGGATGCCGGCGGCCGGCATGACCGCGATCGGCAGGAGCAGGCTCCGCCCGAGGCGCTGCGCTTGCGCGAACAGCCTGGACTGCTTCTTCGGCTTCTTCTTCTCCGGCACGTCCGTGGCAGTGGTGGCGCTCATCGGAGGTCCTCTCGTCATTGGGTGGAGCTGTCGGGGTGAGTGAGTTGAGTCGTGCAGCCAGCGCAGGTAACCTCGGCGGTGTTCGCCAGGTCCGGTCCTGTCCGGTCATGACCAGTTCCGTAGTCTGAACCGAGACCGGTCCGGTGTCAACCTGGTACGAGAACCCTTAACGAGGAGGAAACGATGGCCGACATCAAGGCAGCCGACATCATCGCCGCGCTGGGTGGCGCCGACAACATCGAAGAGGTCGAGGGCTGCATCACGCGCCTCCGCGTCGAGGTGGAGGACGGCGACCTCGTCGACAAGGCCGCGCTCCAGGCCGCGGGCGCCCAGGCCGTCGTCGGTGGCGGCACCGGCTGGCAGGTCATCGTCGGCACCATCGCCGACAACCTCGCGCAGGACATCCAGGACGAGCTGTGACGAGCGTCCGGACCCCGTTCGCGGGCCCGGTCGTCTCACTGGCCGACGTCCCTGACCCGGTCTTCGCCGGGCAGCTCGTCGGCGCGGGCGTCGCGGTGGACCCGACCGGGGTCGAGGGTGCGGTCACCGCGGTGGCTCCCGTCGACGGCTCGATCGTGAAGCTGCACCCGCACGCGTTCGCGCTGCAGGGCGCCGCGGGGACGGACGTCCTCGTGCACGTCGGCATCGACACCGTGAAGCTCGCGGGCGAGGGCTTCGAGCTCCTCGCGGCCGAGGGCGACACCGTCAGCGCCGGGGACCCCGTGGTCCGGTTCACCCCGTCGGTGATCTCCGCCGCCGGCTACTCCCCGATCTGCCCCGTCGTGGTGCTCGGCTCCACGCCGGACTCGATCCCGCAGGACACGGTCGGCACGACCGTCCGTGACGGCGACACCCTCTTCGAGGCGTAGGCACGGCAGTGCTGACTCGGCCCCGCTCGTCGTGACCCGACGGGCGGGGCCGAGTCGTGCCTCCAGGCCAGCGACGACGGGTCAGGCGACCGCCTGCGAGGCGGTGACCTCCATCTGCACCCGGTACCGGTCCGAGCGGTACCAGCTGCGGGTGTGCTCCACGGGGCGCTCCCCCGCGTACGACACCCGGTCGAACTCCAGCACCGGGGCCCCCGTCTTCGTACCGAGCAGCGTCGCGACGTCGTCCGCCGCCGGGTTCGCCGCCACCGTCTGCTGCGCGCGGTCGATCGGCGTGCCGTACTCCGTCGCGATGATCGAGTAGACCGAGCCGGACAGGTCGTGGTCGAGCAGCCCCGGGAACGCGTCGGCGACGAGCCACGCGTCGTCGATCGACACCGGCGCCCCGTCCGCCATCCGCAGCCGCTTCACGTGGAAGGCCGTGACGTCGGCGTCGAGCCGCAGCGCCGCGGCGGTGTCCGTCGGCGGGACCTTCTCCTCGCGCACGAGCACCACCGTCGTCGGCACGTGCCCCATCGCGCGCATCTCCTCGGTGAAGGACGCCAGGTGGAGCGTGGACTGCACGGGACGGTGCGCGACGAACGTGCCCTTGCCGCGGACGCGCTCGAGGTAGCCCTCGTTGACGAGCTGGCCCAGCGCCTCGCGCACCGTGATGCGGGAGACCCCGTACTCGGCGATGAGCTGACGCTCGGACGGGATCGCGGCACCGGGTGCGAGCCGCGAGGTCGCGAGCTCGAGGAGGATGCGCCGCAACTGCTGGTGCTTCGGTTCGGCACCCTCGGTGATGCGGCTCGTCATGCGTCCCTCGTGCTCCGTCGCTGGTCCTGGGTGGTGGTCATGCGCGGACATGACCAGTTCCCTTCACAGTAGCGAGTCCCCCTCGGAACGCCAATGCACATGACAAGATGACGGCCGTGACAACCGTGGTGATCGTCGACGACGAGACGCTCGTCCGCTACGGCTTCGAGCTCATCCTCGGCGCTGCGCCGGACATCGAGGTCGTGGCCACCACCGGGGACGTCGACGCCGTGCAGGTCATCCGTGCGCACGCGCCGGACGTCGTGCTGCTGGACGTGCGGATGCCGCGGGTCAACGGGCTCGAGGTCCTGCGCGAGCTGCAGACCCTCGACGCCCCACCGGCGGTCGCGATGCTCACGACGTTCGACACCGACGAGTACGTCGGCCAGGCGATGGAGCTCGGCGCCGCCGGGTTCCTGCTCAAGGACACCGACCCCGAGGGCCTCGCCGAGTACGTGCGAGTCCTCGCCCGCGGTGGGGTGGTGCTGGCACCGGGCGTCGACCGCACGCGGCTCTTCGCGGCACGCACGTCGGCGGCCACGCCACCACCGGCGCTCTCCGAGCGCGAGCACGCCGTCCTGCGCCTGGTGGCCGACGGCGCGAGCAACCCGGACATCGGACAGCGACTCGGGGTGAGCACCGGCACCGTCAAGGAGGACGTCCGCGCCCTGCTCGCCGCGTTCGCCGTGCCCACCCGGGTCCAGCTCGCGCTGCGCGCGGCCGAGGCGGGACTGCTGGATGGCTGAGCCGACGACGGCCTCCCGCCTCCGTCGTGTGCTCACCGCGACCGACGGGAGGCTCGACCGCCTCGTCGACGCCGGCCTGCGCTGGGCGCGTACCCACCACGCCCCCTGGTGGCTGGTCGACGCACTGTTCGTCGCCGCCGCCGTCGCCGACGCCGTGCTCGACATCTCGGGCGCGACCACCGTCGAGACGTGGCTGTCACTGCTCGCGGCCGCAGCCCTGCTCCTCCGCCGCCGCTTCCCGGTGCTCGCGTTCGCCCTGACGATGCCCGGGCTGTTCGTGGGGTCCGCGGTGGTCGCCGGCAGCGTCGCCCTGTTCACCCTCGGCGAGCGCACCAGCCGCCGGTGGCTGATGCTGCTCGCGGCGCTCGTGCAGTTCGTCGGCTTCAGCGGGTTCGTGGGGCCGCCGCAGACCCTCGACGAGATCGTGGTCTCGGTCGTCTACGCCCTGATCTTCGCGCTCGGCCCGCTCGCCGTCGGGCTGCTCGTGCAGACCCGGGCGCGGCTGACCGACCAGCTCGCGGAGTCCCGCCGGGCCCGCGAGGACGAACGCCGACAGGCCGCGGCGGTGGCGCTGTCGCGTGAGCGGGCGCTCCTCGCGCGGGAGATGCACGACGTGGTGTCGCACCAGGTCACCCTCATCGCCGTGCAGGCCGGGGCGATGCAGATGGCCGGGCGGGACGAGGCCGAGCGCGGGTTCGCGCGGACGATCCGGCAGCTGTGCGTCGTCACCCTGCAGGAGCTCCGCGAGATGGTCCAGGTGCTCCGCGCCTCCGGCGGCACCGACCGCGAGATCGCCCCGCAGCCGGTGCTCGCCGACCTGCCGCGGCTCGTCGCCGAGAGCGGCCTCGAGACCAGCTGCACCGTCGACCTGCCGGACACCCTGGCGCGGCCGCTCCAGCGCGCCGTCTACCGGTTCGTGCAGGAGGGCCTGACCAACGTCCGCAAGCACGCCCCCGACGCCACCGTCCGGGTGAGCGGACGGATCCACGGCGAGCACGTGCTGGTCGACGTCGTGAACGGCCCGGCGCGCTCGGACCGCCTCGAGCTGCCCGGGTCGGGTCTCGGGCTGATCGGCCTCGGGGAGCGGGCGTCGCTCCTCGGCGGGAACATGGAGTCCGGTCCGCAACCGGACGACGGGTTCGCCCTGCACCTGCGGCTGCCCGTCGAGCACGTCCCGGCCGCGCGACCCGTCTGACGTCGCCCCGCCCTGCCGTGTCATCCCGCGGGCCAGCGCCGGTGGCCGATCGGCCATCACGGTTCACGCCGCGGAGCGATGACGCGGTGCCCGCGATCGGCTGGGATGAGATCGTGGCACCTCAAGCTCTGCTCGGACGACTCCGTCGCTTCCCGGTCTCCGTCGCCGTGACCGTGGCGGCGGCCGTGCTCGTCGTGACCGCGCGGATGGCCCACGCCGAACCGGACTTCCCGCACCACCCGCCCGTGGCCTGCCTGGCGCTGGTCGCCGTGGCCCTGACGACCGTCCTCGCCGAACGCTCCCTCGGGTCGCTCCGCACCCTCGTGATCGGCGTCCTCGCACCGACGCTCGGCGTGCTCGGCGCCCTGCTGACCGTGACCATCGGCTCCGCACTCGGCGAGGCCCACGCCGAGTTCGCGGTCGGCCAGCCGCTCCTCGCCCCGTCGGTCGTCGCCGCGGCACTCCTGGGAGCCGCCTCGGCGGCGATGCCGACCCAGCACCGGTGGCGGACGCGCGCGGCCCTGTGGACCGTCGTGCTCACGCTGGTGCTCTTCGCCGGCCACGGGTCGGACCTGGCCCGAGCCCTGGCGACCCTGCTCGGGACCGCGGCCGGCGCCGCCGTCGTGCGCCGCGCCTCCCGTCCGGACCCACGCACCACCCGCGACACCGTCGGCGCGCGCACGTGGGTCGTGGCGACGCTCATCGCGCTCGGTGCCGGCACCCTGGTGACCCTCGTCGTACCGGACCCGGACGGCGTGCTCTCGATCTTCTCCGACGCCATGAGCGACCGCGCCGTGGTCGTGGTCGGGCTCCTGCTGCTCGCGGCGGCGTGGCTCGTGCAGCGCGGGCGTCGGGCCGGGATCGTCCTGGCCGCCGGCGTGCTCGTGACGCTCACCGCCGTGTTGGCCGACGTGTTCCTCATCGAGCCGATGACCGACGACGCCGTGCGGTGGCAGGGCCTCGGCCTCGACGCCGTCGAGTGGCAGGTCACGCTGCTCGGCGCGTGGCTCGTGCCCGCCGTCGTGCTGCTCGTCGTGATCGCCCTGCGCGGCACGCTCGTCCGCGGCCGGTTCCTCGCGGCCGGCAGCTGCCGCGACGACCTGGTCGGGATGCTCCGCGACGGCGACGCGGGCACACTCGGGCACATGGGCACCTGGCGGGGGAACGCCATCTGGACGCACCCGGGCGGTCTGGGAGCCGTGGCCTACCGCGTCCGCGGCGAGGTCGCGCTGACCGTCTCGGACCCGGCGTGCGCCGCCGCCGACCGGGCCGAGGTCGTGGCCGCGTTCACCGCCTTCTGCGGTCGCAACGGCTGGGTGCCGGCGTTCACGAGCGTGCACGAACCGGTCCGTGCGATCCTCGCGGCCGAGGGCTGGACGGCGCTGCCCGTCGGCGTCGAGTCGGTGCTCGACGTCCGGTCGTTCGACCTGCGCGGCAAGAAGCGGCAGGACCTCCGGACGGCCTCGAACCGTGCCGACCGCGAGGGCGTCCGCGACGAGTGGACCACCTTCGGAGCGCTCGGCGACGACCACCGAGCCGAGGTCGAGGCGATCTGCACCCGGTGGGCGGCCGACCGACGGCTGCCCGAGATGGGCTTCACGCTCGGCGGCTTCCGCGAGCTCGACGACCCCGACGTCCGGCTCCTGCTCGCCGTCGCGGCAGACGGGCACGTGACCGCGGTCACCAGCTGGCTGCCGGTGTACGAGCACGGCGCGCTCACCGGGTACACGCTCGACGTGATGCGACGCGGCGAGGACGGGATGCCCGGCGTGATCGAGTTCCTCATCGCCCGGGCCGCCCTCCGCGCCCGCGACGCCGGACTGACCACGATCAGCCTGTCCGGTACGCCGCTCGCCGCACACGCCGGCGCCGGTGCCCTCGTCGCGCGCGGTTCGCTCCTCGTCGCCCGCGTGCTCGAGCCCGTGTACGGGTTCCGGTCGCTGCAGCGCTTCAAGGAGAAGTTCGGGGCCCGACACGAACCGCTCTGGATCGTGGTGCCGACGCCGTTGCACGTGCCGCGGGTCGCCCGGGCGCTGGCGAGTGCGTACGTGCCGGGCCTCCGGCCGAAGCACCTGTGGGCACTGCGCCAGGCACACCGGGCTGCGGTGCGCTCGTGAGCCCGACGGAGTGGTTGCTCGCGACGCAGTTGCAGGCGCCGTCGAAGCTCGTGCCGGCCGACGTCGCGTTCGCGGTGCTCGGCCTCGTGGTGCTCCTGCCGGCGCTGCGACGGGTGCGCGACCGGGGCGCGTGGCGGTCGGTCGGTCTCCGTGCCGCCGTCGCCGCCGGGTCGGCCGTCGCGGCGCTCGTCGTCTGCTGGGTCTGCAGCGACGTGCTCAACCTGTTCGGCGTCGCGCTGAGCCTCGTCACACGGATGTGGGTCGCCGTCGCCGCCGCGGCCCTGGGGCTGGCGATCACCGGCATCGTGCAGGGTGGCCGCGGGCGTCGGGTCCTCGCTGCGGTACTTGTCCCCGCCGCGCTGCTCGTGCCCGCGCTCGGCGTGAACGTCGAGTTCGCCAAGTACCCGACCCTCGGCACCGTCGTGCAGAGCAACCCCTACCCGGCGCTCGACCTCACGGCTACCCCCGCCGCCACGCTGCCCGCCGTCGGCGAGGTCCGCACGGTCGACGTGCCGGGCACACGCTCGGGTTTCCCGGCCCGTCCGGCCGTCGTCTACCTGCCACCCGCCGCCCTCGTGCGGGACCCCGCTCCGCTGCCCGTCGTGCTCGCCTTCTCCGGCCAGCCCGGGGCACCGAGCGACATGTTCACCGCCGGGCAGATGGGCACCGTGCTCGACGCCTACGCCGCCGCGCACCACGGTCGGGCGCCCATCGTCGTCTCGGTCGACCAGCTCTCCGCGCCTGGATTGAACACGATGTGCGTCGACTCACGGCTCGGGAAGGCCGCGACCTACGTCACCGAGGACGTCCCCCGCTGGCTCACCGCGCACCTGCCCGTCACGACCGACCGCCGCGCCTGGGGCCTCGTCGGGTTCTCGCAGGGGGCGACCTGCGCGATGCAGTTCGTCACCGGCGCTCCCGACCGGTTCGGGGCAGCCCTCGCGATCTCGAGCGAGCTGCAACCCATCGACCAGAACCCCCGGCACAGCGCGGACCAGGCGTTCGGCGGATCCGTCGCGGCGTGGAAGCGGGCAGCGCCGATCGCGCAGATGCGGGCGAACGGGCTCAACGGGGACACGCTCTGGCTCACCGCGGGGTCGGCGGACGAGGAGTTCAGCGCGAACGCCCGCACCCTCGGGGCCGCGGCACGGAAGGCCGGTGCAACGACCACGATCGCGTTCGCGCCGAGGAGCGGCCACGACTGGAACACCGTGCAGTGGTCGTTGCGTGCGGAGCTGCCGCACGAGGCGGACACCCTGTTCGGCGCGCTGCGGTGACGCACCTCGTGCTGGCCGTCGTCGCGTTCGTCGCGGTCCTGGTGCTGAGCCTCGGGCCGGTCGTGCTCGTGCCCCTCGCCGCGGTGCTCCTGGTGCTCTGCGCCGTCACCGCCGGAGCGCTGCCGCGGGAGCCGGGGGCACCCCGAACCCCGTCGTCAGGCGTTGGCGACGAGCCAGGCCCGCTGCGTCCGTGACAGTGCTCGATCGGCCCAGACCTGGCGTTCCACGCCGTCCGGCAGCGTCGACGAGGTCGATCCCTGCCACACGAGCGAGAGCCCTGCGCGTTCGAGCACCGCGGCCGAGGCAGGGTTGTTCGTCAGCACGCGACCGGTGATCGGGAACTCGGGCACGATGTCGTCGGCAGCAGCGACAGCGGCGCGGGCGATCTCCGTCGCGTAGCCGTGCCCCCATGCCCAGGGCGCCAGCCGGTACCCGAGGTTCCAGACCCCGGCCGCGGTCATGTCGACGCCGCCGACCCCGAGGAACGCGTGATCGGCAGCCGAGCGCACCGCCCAGGACCCGAGGCCGTGGCGAGCGCGACCACCGATCTTGCGCTGCACGAGGTCCACGCTCGAGGCCCGCACCGTGTGCCGACCGGCGGGCAGGTGCGTCCACGTCCGGGCGTCGGAGAACACGCCGTGCACGTCGTCGATGTCGGCGGGGGTCAGCGGGGTGAGGAGGAGGCGATCCGTTCGGATCTCCTGCGGGGGCATCAGGAGCTGGTGGACCATGGGGAGATCATCCCGCCGCCCACCGACATCCGGGTGAACGGCGCGCGACGAGTGCGGTTCCGGTGCGGACGTCCGCATCGAGGGAGCACGAGTCGTCGGGTCCGCCACGACCACCCGACGATTCCTGCTCCCTCGACTGAGTCTTGAGGGCGCGGGGCGGCGGCGCGGCGACTAGTCGAGCAGGAGTGCAGGCTCCTCGAGCACCGAGGCCACGTCGTGCACGAACCGCGACGCCACGTCACCGTCGACGACACGGTGGTCGAACGACGCACCGATGGTCGTCACCATGCGCGACCGCACCTCGCCGTCGACGACCCACGGCTTCGGCTTGATCGTGCCCATGGCGACGATCGCGACCTCGCCCGGGTTGAGGATCGGGGTGCCGGTGTCCATGCCGAACACGCCGATGTTCGTGATCGACACCGTGCCGTTCGCCATCTGCTTCGGCGTCGTCTTGCCGTCGCGGGCGGTCAGGGTCAGTTCCTCGAGGGCCTGCGCCAGCTCGAACAGCGACATGTCCTGCGCGTCCTTGATGTTCGGCACGATGAGGCCGCGCGGGGTCGCCGCCGCGATCCCGAGGTTCACGAAGTGGTGCACGATGATCTCGCGGTCGGTCCAGGTCGAGTTCACCGAACGGTTCCGGCGGACGGCCCAGATCACGGCCTTCGCGACGATGAGCAGCGGTGAGACCTTGACGCCCGCGAACGTCGGCGAGGACTTCAGTCGCTTGACGAACTCCATCGTGCGGGTCGCGTCGACGTCGACGAACAGCGACACGTGCGGAGCGGTGAAGGCCGAGGTGGTCATCGCGGTCGCGATGGCCTTGCGCACGCCCTTGACGGGGATCGTCTCGCTGCGGACGTCGCCCCATTCCGGGGTCTCGATGTTGCGGAAGACGCTCGCCTGCTTGGCGTGCCGGATGACGTCGTCCCGCGTGACCTCGCCCGCGAAGCCGGTCGCGACGATCTCGGTCAGCTCGACACCGAGGTCCTTCGCGAGCTTGCGGATCGGCGGCTTCGCCAGGACGTTCGTCGCGACGCTCTGCTTGCGCGCGGGTGCGGAGCCCTGCGCGGTGATCGCCTCGGCGGTGCTGTCCTCGCCCGGGTCGACGGAGGCTTCGGCCGCCGCTGCGGCGTCCACACTGGAGGCGCGGCTCGCCTCGGCCGCGAGCGCTGCTGCCCGGCGCGCGCCCGGCTTGCGACGGGACGGCGACGAGGTCGCCGAGCCGTAGCCGACGAGGACGGCGCCGGAGGACTCGTCGGTCCCGACGACGGAGGCGTCGACGGCGACCGGCTGTGCGGGGGCCGGTGCCGCCGGAGCGGGGGCGGCCGCGGCCGGAGCCGGCACGGGCGCGGCGACCGGGGCGGGCGCCGACGGGGCCTGCGCGGCGGGGGCAGCGGGAGCGGCCGGGGCGGGCGGGGTGGCCGTGACCACCGGCGAGGTCGGGACGCTGTCGGCGACCGGAGCCGCGCCTCCCGGCTGCCCGACGGCAGCACCGGAGGCGACCGACGCGTCGGAGTCGACCCGGATGATCGGCTTGCCGACCTCGACCGTGTCACCCTCGGACACGAGCAGCCCCGTGACCGTGCCCGCGAACGGCGAGGGCAGCTCCACGAGGGACTTCGCCGTCTCGATCTCCACGAGCACCTGGTCGACGGTGATCTCGTCCCCGATCGCGACGCGCCACTGCACGATCTCGGCCTCGGTCAGGCCTTCGCCCACGTCGGGCAGGGGGAATTCGGCGGCGGCCACTACGGCTCCTTCGGCGATCTGGACGAGGTCGGACGGGTGTCGGACGGACAGGGTGTCAGTAGGCGAGGGCGCGGTCGACGGCCTCGAGGACGCGGTCGGCGTCCGGCAGGTGCAGGTGCTCCAGCTTCGACACCGGGAAGGGCACGTCGAACCCGGAGACCCGCAACGGCGGCGCCTGCATCGTGTAGAACGCCTTCTCGGCGACCGTGGCGGCGATCTCGCTGCCGACGCTCACGAAACCGGACGCTTCTTGCGCGATGACGAGCCGCCCGGTCTTCCGGACCGAGGCGAGCAGCGGCTCCCAGTCGATCGGCGAGATCGAGCGGAGGTCGATGACCTCGCAGCTGGTGCCCTCGGACTCGGCGAGCTCGGCGGCCTGCATGAGCGTCGCGACCATCGCGCCGTGCCCGACGAGGGTGACCTCGGTGCCGGTGCGGGCGACGCGGGTGGTGTGCATCGGCACGTGGCCGTCGACGAGGTCGACCGGGCCCTTGGGCCAGTAGCGCGACTTCGGCTCGAGGAAGACGACCGGGTCCTTCGAGGCGATCGCCTCTTGGATCATCCAGTAGGCGTCGTTCGGCGTGCTCGGGCTCACCACGCGCAGACCGGGGGTGTGCGCGAAGTAGGCCTCGGGCGACTCCTGGTGGTGCTCCACGGCGCCGATGTGGCCGCCGTAGGGGATGCGGATGACGACGGGCAGCGACATGTGTGCCGGCAGCCGGTTCGCCATCTTCGCGAGCTGCGAGGTGATCTGGTCGAAGCCGGGCCACACGAAGCCGTCGAACTGGATCTCCACCACGGGGCGGTAGCCGCGCAGGGCCAGGCCGATCGCGGTGCCGATGATGCCGGCCTCGGCGAGCGGGGTGTCCCGCACGCGCTCCGGGCCGAACTTGTCCTGCAGGCCCTCGGTGATGCGGAAGACGCCGCCGAGCTGGCCGATGTCCTCGCCCATCAGCAGGACCTTGTCGTCCGCCTGCATCGCCGCTGCGAGCCCGGCGTTGAGGGCCTTCGCCATCGGCAGGGTCGGGGTGGGGTCGCTCGGGACCTCGCCGGCGCCCGGGTGGGAGCGCAGCGTGTAGTCGAAGAGCTGCTCGGTGGTGCTCATGCGTGGGCGCCCCCTTCGAAACCGGCCTCGTACTGTTCGAGCCAGGCCTTCTGCTCGGCGACCAGCGGGTGCGGCTCGCGGTAGACGTTGTCGAACATGACGTCGACGGACGGCGGGGTCAGCGCCACGGTGCGGCGGCGGACGTCGGCGGCGATGTCCTCGCCCTCTTCGTCGAACGCGGCGAACTGCGCGTCCGTCGCGCCCTTCGAGCGCAGGTACGCCTCGGAGCGGACGATCGGGTCGCGGCGGACCCAGTCCTCGAGCTCGCCGTCGGCGCGGTACCGGCTCGGGTCGTCCGAGCTCGTGTGCGCACCGATGCGGTACGTGTCCGCCTCGATGAAGGCCGGACCGTTGCCCCCGCGGGCGTGGTCGGTGGCGACGATGGAGGCCGTGTACGACGCCAGGATGTCGTTGCCGTCGATGAGCACGCTCGGGATCCCGAAGCCGCGCGGGCGGTCGACGAGCGGCGTGGGCGACTGCACCGACACCGGGACCGAGATCGCCCAGTGGTTGTTCTGCAGGAAGAAGACGACGGGCGCCTTGGTCGACGCCGAGAACACGTATGCCTCGTTCACGTCGCCCTGGCTCGTCGCCCCGTCGCCGAAGTACACGATGGAGCACGCGTCGCGGTCGGGGTCGCCCGTGCCGACGTCGCCGTCGAGCTTCTGGCCGAGTGCGTAGCCCGTGGCGTGCAGGGTCTGCGAGCCGATCACGAGCGTCGAGATGTGCGTGTTGCCGCGCTGGTCCGGGTCCCAGCCGCCGTGCGTCTGGCCGCGGTACATCGCGATGATCTCCATCGGCTCGACGCCGCGGTGCATCGTGACGGCGTGCTCGCGGTACGAGGGGAACACGTGGTCCTGCTCGCGGAGGGCGAAGGCCGAACCCGTCTGGGCGGCTTCCTGCCCGTGGCTCGGGACCCAGAGGCCGAGTTGACCGGTTCGCTGGAGGTTGTGACCGGCGTGGTCGAACCGACGGGTGAGGACCATGCGGCGGTGCATCGCCAGCAGGGTCTCGTCCGGGATCGCCCGCGCGGCGGCGGCGAACTCGGCGTTCTCGTCGGTCTCCACGAACCGGCCCTCGGTGTCGAGGAGCCGGATGGTGGTCGTCGCGGGGGCCGCGGCGCGGAATGACATGCGGGCCAGCGTAGCGGCAGCGACTACCCCGCTGCCTGGAGGTCCCCCACAAGTGCACGGGCGGTTTCGAGGAGCGTTTCCACAGCCTCGTGCTCGCCGATCGAGATGCGGATGCCCTCGGGTGCGAACGCCCGGACGATGATGCCGGCGCGCTCGAACGCCTCGGCCGCGACCGCGGTGCCCGCGCCCGTCGGCAGCCACACGAAGTTGCCCTGCGCCTCTGGTACGGGCCAGCCCTGCTCCCGCAGCGACGCGACGATCCGGTCGCGGAGGGCTGCGAGTTCGGCGACCCGTTCGAGCAGCTCGGTCTCGCGCTCGAGGCTGGCGAGCGCCGCCGCCTGCCCCTGCGCCGTCACCGACAGCGGGATCGCGCAGGCACGTACGGCGTCGAGCACGTACGCCGGCCCGAAGGCGTAGCCGACACGGAGTCCGGCGAGCCCGTAGGCCTTCGAGAAGGTACGGAGGACGACGAGGTTCGGGTAGCGCTCGAGCAGCGCGGCACCGCGGACGGCCGTCGGGTCGGTCACGAACTCGGCGTACGCCTCGTCGAGGACGACCAGCACCGAGGACGGCACCGACGCCATGAAGGCCTCGAACTCGGGGCCGGTCACGATCGGCCCGGTCGGGTTGTTCGGGGTGCAGACGATCACCATGCGGGTGCGGTCGGTCACGGCGGCGGCCATGGCGTCGAGGTCGTGCCCGCCGTCGGGGCGGTTCGGCACCTGCACGCTCGTGGCGCCGGCGACCGTGACGACGCCGGGGTAGGCCTCGAAGGACCGCCAGGCGTAGACGATCTCGTCGCCGGGTCCGGAGGTGGCCTTCGCGAGCTCGTGCAGGATCGCGACGCTGCCCGGGGCGACGTGGACCTCGTCGACGGTGAGGCCGAAGCGGTTCGCGAGCACGGCGCGGACGGCGAGGGCGGTCGCGTCGGGGTAGCGGTTGAACGCGGTCTGGGCCTGCACGGCCTCGACGACGCCGGGGAGCGGCGGGAACGGGTTCTCGTTGCTCGACAGTTTGAAGGCGTCGGCGGCTGCCTGGCGTCCCTGCTTGTAGGCGGGCAGTACCGCGATCTCGGGCCGGATGTGCACGCGCGCGTCAGTCACCCCGTCAGGGTATCTGTCCCCGCACGGCACCCGGAGGGCATCATGGGGGCATGCGATTCCTCGTCCGCCTCGTCGTCAACGCCGTTGCGCTCTGGCTCACCACGCTCATCGTGAGCGGCGTCTCCGTCACCCCGTTCGGCGACGGCGGCACCCTCGCCGCCGTGCTGACCTACCTGCTCGTGGCGTTCGTGTTCGGTCTCGTGAACGCGGTCATCGGCACGCTCATCCGGATCGTGGCGTTCCCGCTCTACATCCTGACGCTCGGGCTCATCTCGTTCGTCGTGAACGCGATCCTCCTGCTCATCGTCGCGGGCATCTCCTCCGCCTTCGGGTTCGGGCTCGACGTGGAGTCCTTCGGCTGGGGCATCGTCGGCGCCTTCGTGCTCGCCGTCCTCGCCTGGCTGATCGGGCTCTTCACCCGCCCGGTGCTCAACCGTCAGCGCGCGTGACGCGAGCCGACGACGCGACCGGCGCCGCGCCTCCAGTCCGGACGACGGACGCGACGCCGGACGCGACGCCGGACGCGACGGAGGGGACGACCGTCGCGGACGCCCCCGCGCTGCGCCATGATGTCCCCATGACCACGGACGCCGACGCCCCGTTCCGTGTCTCGTTCGTCTGCAGCGGCAACATCTGCCGCTCCCCGATGGCCGGCATCGTGTTCGCGCAGCTCGCCGCCGACGCCGGCATGGCCGAGCGCTTCCAGGTCGAGTCCGCCGGCACCGGCGACTGGCACGTCGGTGAACCCGCCGACGAGCGCACGATCGCAGCACTCGCGGCGCGCGGATACGATGGCAGCAGGCATCGCGCCCGTCAGTTCGACCCGGACCGGTTCCCGGACCTCGACCTGGTGGTCGCACTCGACCGCTCCCACGAACGCATCCTGCGCTCGTGGGCCCCGACCATGGACGACGCCGCGAAGGTGACGCTCCTGTTGCGGTACGACGACGCCTGGCCCCAGCAGACCGACGTACCGGACCCGTACTACGCGGACCGGCACGAGTTCGACCGAGTGCTCTCGACCGTCGAACGGGCATGCCGGGCGCTCTTCCGCCAACTCGAGCCGGCCGTCCGTCAGGGAGCCCCATGACCCCCCTTCCCCCGCAGCCGATCAGCCCGCTCGACGGGCGCTACTACCCGATCGTGCACACGGTGGGCGAGCACCTCTCCGAGGCCGGCCTCAACCGCGCGCGCATCGTGGTCGAGGTCGAGTGGCTCATCTTCCTGACCGACCACGCGATGTTCACCACGTCGCCGCTCAGCGTCGACGACAAGGCCGCGCTCCGCCGGGTCGTCGAGACGTTCGGGCAGGACCAGATCGCCGAACTCGCCGAGATCGAGGCGACGACCCGCCACGACGTCAAGGCGGTCGAGTACTTCGTCCGTCGTCGGCTGTCGGAGCTCGGGCTCGACGCGATCGCCGAGCTCACCCACTTCGCCGCGACGAGCGAGGACGTGAACAACCTGTCGTACGCGCTGACCGTGCGGGACACCGTCGAGCAGGTCTGGCTGCCGGCGTTCAAGGCGGTGCTCGGCGTGCTGCGCGCCATGGCCGACGAACTGAAGAGCGTCCCGATGCTCTCCCACACGCACGGCCAGCCCGCGACCCCGACCACACTCGGCAAGGAGCTCGCGGTCGTCGTCTACCGCCTCGAGCGCGTCCTGGCGCAGATCGAGGGCGGCGAGTACCTCGGCAAGTTCTCCGGGGCGACCGGCACGTTCTCGGCGCACCTCGCCGCCGACCCCGAGGCCGACTGGCCCGCGCTTTCCCGCGAGTTCGTCGAGGGCCTCGGCCTGAACTGGAACCCGCTGACGACGCAGATCGAGTCGCACGACTGGCAGGCCGAGCTGTACGACCGGGTCCGCCACGCGAACCGGATCCTGCACAACCTGGCAACGGACGTGTGGACCTACATCTCGATGGGGTACTTCACGCAAATCCCCGTCGCGGGTGCCACCGGGTCGTCGACGATGCCGCACAAGATCAACCCCATCCGGTTCGAGAACGCCGAGGCGAACCTCGAGATCTCGTCGGCGCTGTTCTCCACGCTGTCCGAGACCCTCGTGACGTCGCGGCTCCAGCGGGACCTCACCGACTCGACCACGCAGCGGAACATCGGCGTCGCGTTCGGGCACTCGCTGCTCGCGCTCGACAACCTCCGCCGTGGACTGGGCGAAGTCTCGGTGAACGAGGCCCGGCTCGCCGAGGACCTCGACCACAACTGGGAGGTGCTCGCCGAGGCCATCCAGACGGTCATCCGCGCCGAGGTCACCGCCGGGCAGTCGAACATCGAGGACCCGTACGCGATGCTCAAGGAGCTCACGCGCGGCAAGCGGATCGGGCAGGCGGACCTCGTCGCGTTCGTGAACGGCCTGGACATCTCGTCCGGGGCGAAGGCGCGGCTGACGAACCTGACGCCGGCGACGTACACGGGGCTGGCGGACGAGCTGGTCGACCACCTCGACGTCTGAGCGCTCACGCCCCCTCGCACTGCGCGGGACTGCGCCGGGCTGCCACTGCCACGGGCGCCGACGTTTCCGGACGTTCACGTGACGTCCGACGCTTCCTCACGTAGGCTCACGACGGACGCTGGGGGGACCGCGACGACGCGGAGCACGGAACCGGGTCTGCGCTGCACCCCGCTCGGGTGCTCGAACCGGAAGAACCCATCCATGCGCCGTACCACCATCGCCACCGCCGCCGCGGTGACCGCGCTCGCAGCCGCGCTCGTCGCCCTCCCGGGCGTCGCGACGGCCGAGAACGCCCCGGCCCCGACGCCCACCGCGTCCCAGCAGTCCATCACGGGCACCGCGGGCGAGGGCACCGCAGCGAAGGCCTCGCCCGAGAGCCGTGCCGCGACGCCGGCCGGCACCGAGTGGGTCACCGCGGACGACCTCACCACCTGGACGACCGGGAGCTTCCCGGCGACCTGGTTCACCACGGGCGGCACGCCCACGTTCGGCGCGAGCGGTGTGACGCTGCCGATGAACACGCTCCTCGCACACGTCACGACCGGCAGCGCCGCGACCGACCTCACCGACGTCCGCAGCACGGTGAAGGCATCGCAGGACGGCCTCGGTCTCGGCACCGCCGACCTCATCGCCACCGGCGACGCGCGGTACGCGCTGGTGGTCGACGCCGCTGGTTCGCCCGACAACACCCCGGGCGACGGCATCGTCCTCACCACCTCGGCCACCGGCCCCACCGCCGTCGACGGCACCTGGACCGCCAGCCTCCCGGTCGGCACCATCGCGGCCGGCACCCCGGCGACCCTCGCCGCCTTCCAGGCCCAGTTCGCCGCGACCGCGCCGGACGCCACGATCAACGCGTACGGCGCGCTGACGATCACCGCGACCGGCACGGTCACGGGGATCTCGCGGAACAGCGACAACACCTACTTCACCCCCGAGCCGACCGGCACGCTGCGCGTCCCGACCCCGACCACGCAGTCGTCGCTCCGCGACCCGGGCGTACAGTTCACCGCGACCGGCTTCCTGCCGGGTGAGAAGGTCCAGCCCGCGGTCCTGCTGCAGGACCTCGAGTACCTCCCCGCCGACCAGGTCTTCACCGCCGACGCGGACGGCAACGTCTCCGGAACCGCCACGTTCAGCGCCGACATCCCGGCCGGTGACGTCGTCATCACCCTGAGCGGTGCCGACAGCGGCATCCTGGTCAGCTTCGCCGTGACGGTCGTGGCCGACCCGACGACGCCGGGCACCGACCCCACCCCGGTGGACGACCCGGCCCCCGTCGCGGTCCCCGTTCCGGGCAACGCGGCCTTCACCGGCTGATCGACAGCACCGACCGACCTGACGCCCACCGCGGCGTCCGACGGCGCCCGGCCAGTTCCACGCCGGGCGCCGTCGCCACGTCCGAACCGAGGAGCCGCACCGTGCCCCGACCGTCGTCGTCACGCCTCCGCCCCGGGGTGCTCGCCGCCGTCGTGGCGATCGCCGTCGCTGCGGTGATCGTCGTCCTGGCGATGCGGCCGTGGTCGGCTCCGGTCGCCGCGCCGACCTCGACGCCCTCGTCGATCGCCTCGAGCACGCCGACGCCCAGTGCGACCCGGGGACCGACCCCGACTCCGACACCGACGCCGGGGAGCGCTCCGGTGGACGCGGTGCACGCGCCGGCGACGTCGACGGTCGCTGCGGTCCGCGGCGCGTCGATCGCGGTGCACGCCGGCCCCGGTCGCGCGGTCACGACGACCCTGACGAACCCCCAGGCCTCCGGCGCTCCGCTGGTGTTCCTCGTGGTGGCGCAGCAGGACGGGTGGGTGCAGGTGCAACTCGCGCAGCGTCCGAACGGCAGCACCGGCTGGGTGGAGAAGGCGTCCGTCGACCTGTCCGCCGACCCGTACGCGATCGTGGTCACGACGTCGACCAACACCCTCGAGCTCTACAAGGCCGGCACGGTCGTCGACCGTTACCCCGTCGCGACCGGTACCGGCGGCACACCGACCCCGACGGGGCACTTCGCGTTGACGGAGCTGCTGGCGCCGACGAACGCCGGGTACGGCCCGTACGCGTACGGCACGACCGCGTTCTCCGACGTGCTGAACTCGTTCGGCGGCGGTCCGGGGCAGATCGGGCTGCACGGCACCGACGACTCGTCGAGCATCGGGACCGACTCGTCGCACGGCTGCGTCCGCATGCACAACGCCGACATCAGCGCGCTCGCGAAGCTGCTGCCGCTCGGCACACCGATCCAGGTGCGCTGACCGGTCCGGGGATCCGGCCTGGAGGCGCGGGGCGGCCCCGCCGCGCACCGCACCACCTCAGGCGGTGACGTCCAGGGCCTCGGCGACCAGCGCCTCCAGGACGGTGCGGACACCGGGACGGACCGCACGGTCCGGGCGCACCAGCGCCTCGATGCGGCGACCGGCTCGCACGTCCGCGAGTTCGGCCAGGTGGAAGCGTCCCGGCGCGCGGGTCCCCGAGGTGTACCGCGGCACGAGCGCGACACCGTGGCCCGCGGCGACCAGGTTCTCGATCACGGGTAGGTGGACCGTGCGGAACCCCACGCTCGGCGGGGTGTCCGTCGCGGTGGCCATCGCCGTGAGCACCCGGTCGATCGGGTAGCCCACCGGCACGCCGATCCACTCCTCGCCGACGACGTCGTCGATGCGCACCCGTGCTCGTGTCGCCAGCCGGTGCCCGAGCGGGAGCGCCACGTCGAGCGGTTCGCGCAGGAGCGGTACGGTCTCGAGCGCTGCCCGACCCGCTGGGGGCGCCCCGTCCGGCCGGTGCCCGATCACGACGTCGTGGTCGGCCGCGAGCGGTCCGAACTCGTCCTCGCTGACGTCCACGTCGACGAGCACGAGCTCGATCCCGGGGTGCTCACGCATCCGGGTGAGGAGCCCGGGCAGCAGGAGTTCCGCCGCGGACGGGAAGACGGCGAGGTCGACGCGGCCGGTGGCACCTCCGAGGTGCTCTCGCCAGGCGGCGTCGACCTGCGCGATCGCCGTCGCCACACCACCCGCGAGCCCCGCGAGGACGCGCCCGTCCTCCGTCAACCGGACCCCGCGGCCGACGCGCTCGACCAGGGCCACACCGACCTGGCGCTGCAGGGTCTGGAGCTGTTGCGAGACGGCGCTCGGCGTCCGGTGCGTAGCCGCGGCGACGGCGGTGACGCTGCCGCGCTCGGCCAGTTCGCGGAGGACGGCGAGCAGCTGGACGTCGAAGTCGACCATGCAGGGAGGCTACAACGTCGGTGGAGCACTCTGCGCTGGTGCTGCACGGTCCCGGTGCGGCACGCTCGTCGTGTGCTCCCCCGTGATCGTCTCCTCGCCGTGGTCGTCGCCGTCGTCTGGGGGCTGAACTTCCCTGCGACGGCGATCGCGCTCGAGCACTTCCCGCCGTTCCTCCTCGCCGCGATCCGGTTCACGCTGCTGGCGGTGCCGACCGTGCTGCTCGTGCCACGGCCGCGGATCCCGTTCGGACGACTGCTGCTCGTCGGCTTCGGGCTCGGGGTGCTGCAGTTCGCGTTCCTGTACCTCGGCATGGCCGCCGGGCTGCCGTCCGGGCTCGCCTCGCTCGTGCTGCAGGCCTCGGCGCCGTTCACGGTCGTGCTCGCCGGGGTGTTCCTGCGCGAACGCCTCACCGGTCGGCAGGTGATCGGCGTGACGATCGCGGTGTGCGCCCTCGCGGCGATCGCCGTGCACCGGGCGCAGGCGGCGGCGCTCCTGCCCGTCGTGCTGGCCCTGTGCGGTGCCCTCGGCTGGGCGATCGGCAACGTCGCGACCCGGCGCGCGGGGGCGTCCAACCCGCTGCACCTGACGCTGTGGTGGTCGATCGTGCCGCCGGTCCCGATGGCCGTGCTGTCGTTCGTCGTCGAGGGGCCGGACCGGATCGGGCAGGCGCTCGGAACGGCGTTCACGGCGGCGGCGCTGCCGGCGGACCTCGGGCTGCCCTACATCGTGCTGGTCGCCACCCTCGTCGGCTACGGCATCTGGTCGCGGTTGATGGCGGCGTACCCGTCGAGCACCGTCGCGCCGTTCTCGATGCTCGTACCGGTCGTCGGGGTGCTCGCCTCGTGGCTGGCGTTCGGCGAGGTGCCGGACCTGGTCGAGATCGTCGCGGGCGTGGTCGTCGTGGCGGCGGTGCTCTGGTCGTCCCGCCCGGCCCGCCCGGCAGGCATCTCAGCCCCGGCCCCGTCGAGGGAGCAGGAATCGTCGGGTGCGCCGGTGCCGGACGACGATTCTTGCTCCCCCGACGACCCGACGGCCACGCCCACGGCCACGCCCGCCACGCCCGCGACGCCCGCGACGCCCGCAGCGACCCCCGCGCCCGCGCTCAGCCCCGGTGCTGGCGACGCTCGGCGATGATCCCGGCGAGCGCCCCGCGCAGGTGCGGGTACCGGAACTCGTAGCCCGCTTGGACCAAGCGCGTCGGCACGACCCACCGGCTCTTCAGCACGAGTTCGGTCTCGGTGCGGATCGCGAACGACCCGATCTCGAGCATCCACCGCCACGTCGGGATCCCGAAGCGACGTCCGACGGCGTCACGGATGGTCGCCATCACGGTCCGGTTGTCCGAGGGGTTCGGGCTCGACACGTTGACGGCACCGTCGAGGTCCTCGTGGTCGCGGACGAACCGGATCGCCCCGAGCACGTCGGCGATGTGCACCCAGCTGAACCGCTGACGCCCGCGGGTGTGCCGGTCGTGGTGGTACGTCCCCGCCCGCAGCCGGGAGCGCGTCGGGAACCACGGCCCGTCGTACTGCGGCCCGCCGAGCCCGGCCTGCGCCAGGCGGAGCAGCGGCACGAGGGCGCTGCCGTCGCCGAACACGATCGCCATCCGGAGCGCGACGCGGCGGGTGCGGGGCAGGTCGACGGCGAAGAGGGCGTCCTCCCACGCCTTCGCCACCGAGACCGAGAAGCCCTCGCCGAGCTCTCCGGTCGCTTCGTCCTGGGGGCGGTCGTCGGCGTGCCGGTAGATCGTCGCCGTCGAGGCGTTCACCCACAGCGGCGGCGGGTGCTCGCTCGTCCGGATCGCCTCGGCGAGCTCGAGCGTGGTGTCCACCCGGGAGCGGACGATCTCCGCCCGGTTCCGGCGCCCGTACCGGCAGTTCACGCTCTTGCCGGCCATGTTCACGACGATCGCGGCGCCGTCGACGAGCTCCCGGATGCGCAGGGTGTTCCCCCACACCGCATCGCCCGTCCGGCCGATCGTGACGACCTGGTACCCCTCGTCACGGAACGCGTCCCGCAGGTACTGCCCGACGAAGCCGCTCGCCCCCGCGATCACGGCGCGGCCCTTCTGGTCGCTCATCTCATCCCCGTCCTGTGTCCGGCGCGATCTCGTACCGGAACGCCCCCTCGTACCGGTACAGCGTGCCGACCACCGGCGCCGAGAGCACCAGGGACACGCGCTGCCGGTCCGCTTCGTCATCGAATCGTTCCACGAGCGTCACACGCGGTGCGATGACGGCCGGGAGGCGCACCTCGCGTCCCAGCGCACGGAACGTCACGCGCGTGGAGACCAGGCGCAGGGCGCCCGCGTCCGGACCGGTTCCGTCGACCTCCGTCCGCAGGAGCGCGCTGACGCGCCCACGGCGACCGAGGTGGTCGACCAGCCCGTCCGGTTCGGCGGTGATGGCGTCCACCATCGTGCGGGCTCCCGAGCGGAACCGGAAGGTGCGGTGCGCGCGGACGGCGACCTGCGCCTCCAGGCCGGTGGACCCCCGGCGGACGTGAGCCGGGCGGTTCTCAACGGTGAAGGGCACGTCCCGTTCCCACACCGGGAACATGACGCCGTCGCGCGCGAACCAGGCGAGGACGGGCCAGAGCCACCGACGGGGCGTGCCGACCACGGTGAAGACGCCCTCGCCGCGGCCGACGTGGCCGGGCGGGATCGGGCCGAAGTAGGTGCGGAGCCGCGGGTGCAGGCGGGCCAGCACGTCGGGCGGGGTGCTCAGCTCGTAGGGCGACCGGCTCACGGTCCCGATCCTGGCATGTCGACGGGCCGGAAACCTACGATGGTGGCATGGGACACGACCACGGAGCAGTGCACGCGCACGGGCACGCGTCGGAGCGCGCGCTGCTCATCGCGTTCTGCATCTCCGCGGGCATCCTGCTCGCCGAGGTCGTCGGTGCCGTCGTCACCGGGTCGCTCGCGCTGCTGGTCGACGCGGGGCACATGGTCGTCGACACCGGTGGGCTCGGGATCGGCCTCGTCGCCACGCGGCTCGCACGGCGCAGCCCGACCGCGCAGCGCACCTGGGGGTTCCAGCGGGCCGAGGTGCTCGGCGCCACCGCCCAGGCAGCGATCCTGCTCGCCGTCGGGGTCTACGTCATCATCTCCGCGGTGCAACGGCTGTTCGTGCCGGAGGAGATCCACTCCGGGCCACTGCTGGTGTTCGGGATCATCGGGCTCGTCGGCAACCTGGTGGCGTACGGGGTGCTGCTGCGGGCCTCCGGCGAGACCTTCACGTCGCGGGCCGCCCGGCTCGAGGTCCTCAACGACACGCTCGGCTCCGTCGCGGTGATCGGCGCCGCGATCGTCCTGATGACGACCGGGTGGGAGCGGGCCGACTCGATCGCGGCGATCCTGATCGGGCTGCTCATCCTGCCGCGGGCGATCCGGCTGCTGCGCGAGACCGCGAACGTGCTGCTCGAGTCGACACCGCCCGGGCTCGACCTCGACGCCGTGCGCGGGCACATCCTCGAGCTCGACCACGTCATCGCCGTGCACGACCTGCACGCGACCCTGGTCGCCACGGGGGTGCCGAACCTGACGGCGCACGTCGTGGTGGACGACCACTGCTTCTCGACCGCGCACGCTCCCCGGATCCTCGACGAGCTGCAGCAGTGCGTGGCGGAGCACTTCGACGTGCCCGTGGAGCACTCGACGTTCCAGCTCGAGCCGGTGTCGCACCGGCGGCACGAGCACGAGGTGCACGCGTAGGCGGTTGCCGCGGGAGTGCGGCGGCGCGGGGGTGCGGGTGCCGGGTGCGGGTTGTGCGGGTGCGGGCCGCGGGTGCGGTTCGGTGTACGCGCATCTTCCGACATTGCGCCAGACGATCGACGCGTGGAACGTCGGAACATGTACACGCATCAGATGCGCGTGCAGGATTCAACACGGCACCAGTCGATCGACAGGTGGAACGTCGGAACGTGCACACGCATGCGTCACCCGAGACCGGGCTGGGCGCGCGGGCTCCGGTCAGCAGCCGTCGTCGCGTGTGGGGTACGCCGTGATGACGCGCTCCGTGGTGGCCGACACGATGACCTTCACGAAGGGCTCCGCGTCCGGGCGTGAGCCGTCGTCGAACCGCACCGGAGCGGCGTAGCAGACCTTGCCGTCGCCGGCGTCCTGCGGGTACCCCGTGCGCGGTGTCTCGAGCACGGTGCGCACGGCGGTGAGCATCGCGTCGTCCCAGTCCCGCGAGCCGTGGCCCGTCACGACGTCGTCCCAGTCCTGGGTGTGGCGGACGCGGATGTGCTCGTAGCCCTGCCCCGAGTTGCCGCACTGCAGCACGACTGCTCCGAGCGCGGCGGTGTCGTAGCGGGCGACCGCCGTCCGGCTGTCGGCGCCGCAGCGGTCGAGGACGTCGCCGCCGGGCAGGTCCGGCCCGGCGACAGTGATCGTCACCGTGCCGTCGGCAGTGGTGCCGTCCCCGGCGGTGGCGCTCGGCGTCACGGTCGCTGCGCCGCCGCCGATCACCGGGTCGTCGGCGCCGCGCTGTGCGGTCAGCGCGAGGCCTCCGGCGACGAGGCCGGCCGCCAGGACGGCCGCGACCCCCGCGACGACGGAACGGCTGCGCTTCTGGGACACGCGCCCAGTATGCCGGACGGGCACCGTTCCTCCAGGCCCGCGGGCGCACTCGTGAGGGAACAGAAATCGTCGGGTCCGGAGTGCGGACTCGACGATTTCTGCTCCCTCAACGGGGCGACGACGCGACGACGCGACGGCGACGCCGACGCGACGGGGCTGCCGCTACGCCCGGGCGGCCAGGCGCGTCCCCGCGACGAGGGCGAGCACCACCACGAACACCACGTAGGCCAGCAGCACCGGCAGCGTGGGGAGCACGAGCAGTGCGGCGCCGACGGCCACGACCGGCACGGTCAGACCGGCGTACGCGATGAGGAACGTCGCTGCGAGGACGCCACCACGGTGTTCCGGTCCGACCAGGGACGCACTGCGTGAAATCGACGCCTTGAAGAGCAGCCCGACGCCGGCGCCGGCGACGACCCCGCCACCGATGAAGCCGGCGACCTGGAGCAGCACGGCTGCGACCGCCAGGACCACGAGCCCACCGACGAGCAGCACCAGCCCGAGGCGGATCTGCGCCCGCTGCGAGAGCCGGGCGAAGACGATCTGCGACACGGCGCTGGCCGCGAAGACGCCGAAGGTCGTCGCTCCCGCTGCCAGGCGGTCGGTCACGTGGAAGGTCGTCCCGAGGAAGCTCGGCGCGACCGAGGTGAACAGGCCCTGCACGGCGAGCGCGGCGAACGCGGCGATGCCGGCGGCCCAGAACGCACCCGACTGACCCTCCGGTGCCTGCAGCCGCTGCGGCCGGTAGGCGACCCGCGACGACGGACGGTCGACCGTCTCGGGAACGGCGAGGACGAGCACGAACGCGACGGTCAGCGCGACGACGAACACGACGTAGGGGACCATCAGCGGCTGCCCGACGAACTCGGCGAGGGCGCCCCCGACGAGCGCCCCGAGGGACAGCCCGCCGAGGTTCACGGCACCTGCTGCGACGCTCGCGCCGGCGGCGGAGGACGACGACCCCGTCGCACGGACCCGCAGTTCCCCGAGGTGCGCGGTCGCGGTCGCCGTCAGGAGTCCGACGCCCAGGCCGGTGACGAGCCGCGCGACGATGAGGCCGCTGACGTCGTTCCAGACCAGGAACAGGACCGCGGCAACCAGCTCGAGCGCGATCGACACGAGGATGAGCGGCCGGCGTCCGTGCACGTCGCTGAGGTGTCCGGCGAGGAACAGCGCACCGACGACTCCGACGCCGTAGGCCGCGAACACCACGGTGGTCGTGAAGGTCGGGAAACCGTCACGGGCCTGGTAGATCACGTAGAGGGGGGCCGGAACGGTCGCGAAGGCCATCACCGAGAGGAACGCGAAGGCGACGGCCCAGAAGCCGAAGCCGTGGCGACGCCGGGTGTGGGCACGGCGTCCGCGGGGAGCGACGACACGGTCGCTCGCGGATGCCGGAGCGGCGACGGCCGGAGCGGCGACGGCCGGCGCGGCGGTGGTGGCGGGGACGGTGCCCGTCGGGTTCTCGGTGACGGTTGACATGCTCCGATGATCCTGCTGGACGGGCATCGAGTCCAACGGATGCTCTTGATGTCGACCATCGATGCGGTCGATACTCAGACGATGGAGACCCGGCTGCTCGAACAGTTCGTCACCGTCGCGACCGAGGGCAGCGTCACCCGTGCCGCCGAGCGGCTCTGGGCTGCGCAATCCACCGTTTCGGCCGGCATCGCCTCGCTCGAACGGAGCTTCGGGGTCCGGCTCTTCGACCGGACGGGCCGCCATCTCGTGCTCACCGCGGCCGGCGAGGACCTCCTCCCCCACGCCCGCGCCGTGCTCGAGTCCCTCGACCGGATGCGCGACCTCGCGACCGCGGAGGACGCCGACCTTCGCGGCCGGGTCCGGCTCGGCATCTTCACGAGCATGGACATCGTGGACCTCACCGGGGTGCTCCGCCGGTTCCGCCAGAGCCACCCGCTCGTGACCGTCGAGCTGATGACCTCGCCGTCGGGCACCACCGGCCTGGTGCAGGACCTGGTGGCCGGCCGGCTCGACATCGCCTACACCGGGCTGCCCGGGGTCCCGAGCGGTGTCGACGTGCAGCCGCTGCGGGAGATGCCGTTCCGGGTCTTCCTGGCGTCGGACCACCGGCTCGCGGACCGGACTGCGGTCTCGCTCGCCGAACTCGCCGACGAGCCCTTCATCGACACCGCGCACGGCTTCGGCAACCGGATCATCCTCGACACCGCACTCGAACGGCTCGGGATCCGGCGCCGCATCGTCGCCGAGATGAACGACATGCCCGCGGTCATCCGGTTCGCGTCGGCCGGCCTCGGGGTCGGGGTCGTGCCGGACTCCGGGGTGCGGCACGACGGTGCGGTGCTCGAACTCGAGGACGAGGTGGAGCCCCTCCGCATCGGCCTCGCGATGCGCACGAGTCCGGAGCCGACCCGCGCGGTGCGCGCGCTGGCACGCGACATCGTCGCGGCGCGCGTCGTCGACTGACGGTCGCCCTGGGCGCAACCCACCGACGGACTGGAGGCGCGGGTCGTCCCCGCCACGCGCCTCCAGGCCGTCAGTCCCCCCAGATCGTCTCGCTCAACGAACCCAGCAGGTTGTCGGTCGGGACGTTGGTCTGGTCGATGACGATCCACGTGGTGCCGCGGAAGTAGAAGGTGTACGCCTTCTCGACGCCGTACCCCTCGACCGTCGCGCGCGACTGGCAGAAGGTGCCGGGGCCGCGTTCCTCGCAGGTGCCCCCGCCGTCGAAGTCCGGGAAGCGCCGCACGGCCTCTGCCAGCTGCGCGTCCGATCCGGTTCCGATCTGGATCGAGATGCCCGAGATGTCCGCGCGCGGGTCCCGCCAGAGGCACGAGATCGACGTCGGACCGAGGTCGGAGTCGGGCGCGTCGACACCCGGGGTCGTCTCGGTCACGGGTGTCTCGCCGAACAGCCGGTCGTAGTCCGGAGCGGGGACGACGGAGCGGCAGTCGGTGGGGATGGTCGCGACCGTGTTCCGCGACGGCGTGGGCCGCGGCGTCGGGCTCGCCGTGATCGGGGCGGACGTCGGCGTGGTCGCGGACGGAGCCGGCTCGGGCTCCTGCGTCTGCACCGGCGAGGCGACCGGCTCGTCCTGCTGCGAGAGCGTCAGCGCGACGGCCCCCGTCGCGGTACCCACGGCGAGGAGCGCGACGACGCCGATCATGAGACCGGAGCGACCACGACGTCGCTTCGGACGCGGTGCGGCACGGTCGAGGACGTTCCGCTTCATCGAGACGAGCATGCGCTGCAGCTCGTCTCCCTCGGGAGGTTCAGTGTTCATCGTGCATCACCGCCTTCTTGAGTCGACGTCGGTTGCGGGAGACCCGCTGGGTGACCGCTCCCACGCTCAGCCCGAGGATCTCGGCGGCCTCGGCGTAGGAGTGCCCCTCGAGGAGGCACAGTTCGCAGATGCGCCGGTCGGTCTCGGGGAGCGCCGCGATCTCGGCGCGGACCCAGCGGAGCCGTTCACGGGCTTCGTCGTGGTCCTCCGGAGCGGCGAGGTGTTCCGGCAGCTCGTCGCTCCGATGCTTGGCGCGCTTCCGCCCGGCGTTCAGGGCGTGGTTGCGGCAGACGACCAGGAGCCACGGCAGCATCGTGTCCGCCGGCAGTTCGAGCGTGGCCGCTCGCTGCCAGAGGGTCAGGAACGAGTCCTGCACGATCTCCTCGACCTCCATGCGGTCGGCGGCGATCGCCCAGGCGTAGCGGGTGAGGGTGGCGGCGTAGCGGTCGAACGCGCGGGCGAGTGCGCCCTTGTCGCCCTGCGCCATCGCACGGACGATTGCCTCGTCCGTCTCCGTCGTCACGTCCACATCCCACCTCCTTCATCCAGAGGTGTCGGCAGGACGCGCGATCCTGACAGGACCGTGTCGGAATCGTGACCGCCGGGCGTGTCGGGCGGGCGCGGGCGGGGGCTTGGTCGTTTCGGG
>NZ_MJGN01000034.1:279594-286867 GCF_001865065.1 Curtobacterium sp. MCBA15_008
GCTTGGTCGTTTCGGGCGTACCTGGTCGTTCCGGGCGTACCTGGTCGGAAGTTCCGGGTCAGTACGCCCGTTTCGACCAGGTACTCCGGCTAGGCGTCGAGCAGGTGTGCGATGCCGGCGACCGAGCGCTTCGCCGCCGCCGAGGTCGACACGAAGCCGACGACGACGATGCCCGCACCGATGCCGAGCACGATCCACCACATCGGGTGCGTCGCCACGGCGAACCCGGCACCCACGGTCGCGACGGCACTCGCGCCCGACACCGTCCCCGCGAGTGCGACGCCGAGCGACACCCCGGTCTGCCGGCTCGTCGAGGCCACGGCCGCAGCCGACCCGGACTGCGCGCGGGGCATCCCCGAGACGGCGGTGTTCGTGATCGGGGCGTTCACCATGCCGAACCCGAAGCCGAACAGCACGAAGGCGACGACGAGCACCCACATCGGGGTGTGCGCGTCGATCGTGGTGAGGATCGCCCCGGCACCGCCGACACCGATCCCCGCGAGCACGAGCGGGACCCTGGTGCCGACCGACCCGACGAGCCGTCCGGACACCGGCGACACGACCATCGTCGCGACGGCGGCGGGCAGGGTCCAGAGGCCGGCCTCGAACGGCGACATGCCCCGGACCTCCTGCAGGTACAGGGCGTTGAGGAACAGGAAGGCGCCGTTCGCCCCGAACGCCGCGATCGCGGTGACGACGGCGGACGAGAACGGGATGCTCCGGAAGAACCGGACGTCGACGAGCGGCTGTGCGCGACGGCGTTCGACGGCGACGAAGACGACGAGGGACGCGGCCGCCACGACGAAGAGGCCGAGCGCCGCCGGCGAGGTCCAGCCGAGGCGCGGCCCCTCGATGAGGCCGCCGACGAGGGTCGCGAGGAGCACGATGACGAGCACCTGCCCGAGCGGGTCGAGCCGCCGCGGCGTCGGGGACTTCGACTCGGGGACGAACAGGAAGGTCAGGACGATCGCCGCGATGCCGATCGGCACGTTGATCCAGAAGATCGCGCGCCAGCCGACGGAGTCCGTCAGCGCGCCGCCGACGAGCGGGCCGAGGCCCATCGACACCCCGACGACGGCGCCCCAGACGCCGACCGCTCGGGCCCGTTCCTTCGCGTCGTCGAACGTGGCGGTGATGATCGACATCGCGACCGGGTTCATCATCGAGCCGCCGACCGCCTGGAGCATCCGGAAGACGACGAGCCAGCCGACGCTCGGGGCCAGGGAGCAGAGCAGCGATCCGACCGTGAAGAGCGCGAGGCCGATCTGGAACGTCCTGCGACGCCCGATGCGGTCCGCGGTGGAGCCGGACAGCAGGAGCAGGCTGGCGAGGACGAGCGTGTACGCGTCGATCGTCCACTGCAGGCCGGAGATGGTGCTGCCGAGCTCACGGCCGATCGACGGCAGCGCGACGTTCACCACGGTGGCGTCCATCGACACGATGAACAGGCTCATGCAGCAGACCGCGAGGATCAGGTACCGGTGGCGGTACCGCCGCGGGAGGTCCGGGTCGCCCTGCTCCGGGCGGCGCGACGGCAGCGTGCGGGCGCTGCCCGACTCAGTGGAAGTCGTCGCCGTCTCCTTCACCCGGGGTCTTGTGACCGCCGAGCATGTCGTTGTCGTCCTGGTCGCTGGTCGAGGCCAGCTGCAGCATCGCGAGGACCACCACGACGACGATGAACGCGATGCCGAGGAAGATCACGGCGAGCTGGAGCTCACGGGTCGAGAACAGCACGACGAGCCCGGTGAAGACCGCGACGATCGCGGAGATCCCGAGGAGCTCGACCGGGCGCAGGCGGTCGCGGCGGCTGGGGGTGGTCATGCGTGTGGTGCTCCGTCCGGGGCGGCGGCCGGTACGGCCGTTCCCCACTTGTGCGAGAGGCCGGCGATCACGTGGAAGACCGCCGTGATGGCGAGGTACGCGCCGAGCAGACCGACGAGGACGATCGAGGCGTCCAGCACGCCGGAGACCCGCTCGACACCGCCGAGCTGCTGCGAGTAGTCGGGGGGCGTCACGAGGAAGGCGACGGCGAGCAGCAGCGTGAGCCCGCCGATCGTCGTCCAGTCGCGGGCGAAGGGCGACCGGCGGCGGGCGCGCAGGCCCTGGGAGAGTTCGAGCGCCCCGGTGAGGACGGCCCAGGCGACGATGACGCTGATGAACGCCGGCAGCCCGAGGCCGTTCAGTGCGAAGCCGGCGACCGCGGCGAGCAGCGTGATCACGGCCTGCACGAGGGTGGTCCGACGCGATCGGTCGTCGGCCGGCAGCCGTGTGGCGCCCGCGAGGAGCAGCACGAGCCCGTCGACGACCGCGAACCCGCCGAACAGCAGCAGGCCGTAGCCGGCGGCGTGGTTGGACGAGAAGGTGATGACGAGGGCCACGATCGCGGCTGGGACGGCCCGGAGGACGGGGATCGGCCAGTACCGCGCGCGCTGGCCGGAGTCGTCCACGGAGTCGGACACGAGACCTCTTTCGGGCATGCGGATCGTGGTTCGATCCTACCGCCGGAGCATCGGGCAGCCGACCGCTCGCGCAGTCCGGCCGCTGAGGATGCTCGAACCAGCGGTGCACGGTGCACCGCGGTCCGAGCACCCTCGGCGGGTCGGCAGCCCCGATCAGTGCGCGTCGGTCGGCGCCCCGCGTGCGCCGTCCGGCCCGCTGCGTGCCCGAGCACGCCGCCGCGCCAGCCACCAGCAGGCACCACCTGCCGCGACCGCGACCCCGCCGACGGCTGCGAGGAGCCCGAGGTCCTCCGCGCCGGTGTAGGCCAGTGCGCCCGTCCGACCCGGCCCGCCGCCCGCCGCTCCCTGGCCGGCGCCGCGGTCTGCGGGTGCGCCGTCGCCCGCACCGCCGTCACCGCCGTCGTCCGGTCCACCGTCACCCGGGCCGCCGTCGTCCGGCCCGCCGTCGTCCGGCCCGCCCTCGTCGGGCCCTCCCTCGTCCGGCACGAGGACCTCGATCACCACGGCCGGCGAGGGATCACCGCCGTCGGGGTCGGTCGGCGAGGTCGCGGTCGCGACGTTCACCACGTCCGAGCCGTCGCCCTGGTACTCCGGGTCGAGCACCGCCCGGATCCGGAAGGCCGTCGACTCCCCGGCGGCGAGCGTCCTGCCGGACGCGCACGTCACGACCTGTCCAGCCGCCGTGCACCCGTCGTCCGAGCCCGCGAACCGCATCGCCGCGGGGAGTTCGTCGACCGCGCCGACGTCCTGCGCAACGGCCGGACCGCGGTTCCGCGCGGTGACGAGGTACTCCACCTCGTCACCCGGTGCCACGTCCGTCGACGGTGCGACGGACTTGTCGGTCTCGACGTGCGCCTCGGGCGCGGGGCCGGTCTCGACCACGGCGCTGGCGGTGGAGACGTTGTCGACCTCGTTCACGTCGGCCATCGACGGCGCCGGGGCGATCTGGGCGACGCTGTCGAGCGTGCCGGACGCGTCGTCGGGGAGCGTGCCCGTGATCGTCACGGTCGCGGCACCACCGCGTGGCAGGTCGACCGGCGTCTCCACGTCGCCCGTGCCCGGCGCGGTGCCACATGCGGTGCCGTCGCCGTCCGTCGGCGTGCAGGTCCAGCGGACGTCCCGCAGGGCGTCCGGCACGTCCACCTCGAGCGCACTCGGTGCCGACGGGTTCACCCCGACGTTCCGGGCGGTGACCGCGTACTCGACCGGTCCCCCGGCAGTGACCGTCGGCGGCATGTCGTGCGTCACCGCGAGGTCGGCCGGCTGCCAGACCCGCAGGGCGTCGACCTCGTGCACGTTGACGTGCGAACCGGTGGCCCCGGCGAACCCGAGCCGGAGCGTGTCCGGCAGCGGAGCCTGCCCGGCGCCGTGGAGCGGCACGCGCTCGAGGACCGGCCGGAGCCCGCCGCCGGCGTCCATCCGCACGGTGACGAAGAGCTCGCCGGCGTCGCCCGGCTGCAGGGTCACGCGGACCGTCCGGGTCCGGGGGCCGTCGGTGGCGGTGCCGCCGGGAGCCCGTGCACCCTCGACGTACCGGTACCCGGTGACCCCGTCGCCCGATCCGCGCACCACGACGAACTGCTCCTGGGCGCCGGGGCCGGACTGGTTCAGCGGCAGGGAGAAGTTGCCGTAGTGGTCGAGGGCGATGCCGGCGAACCCGCCGGGCATGCCGGGGAGGTCGCACGGCACACCACCACCCTGGTTGGCGCTGGACCGGCAGGCGTAGCCGAGCGCCGCGCCGTACGCACCGACGCCCTGGGGCGCCGCACCGTCCGCGAGCGACAGCAGCAGCCCGTCGGCCCCCGGGTCGCCGACGTCGTTGTGCATCGCGTACTGGAACTCGATCTCGAGCCCGCGGTCGGAGGGGAACGTGTCGTCGGTCGACCACGATCCGGCCTGGTTCCCGACGGCGTCGGTCAGGCGCAGACGGCCGCCGACCAGCTCGGCGTCACCGCTCAGGGAGCCGCCGTCGGCCGAGTCGAACTGGTCGACGTAGGGGAAGCCGAGCTCGGCGGCGCTGGACGTGGCGGGGGCGAGCGCGGGGGCGGCGAGGACGCCGAGCGCGGTGAGGACGGTGGCGACCGCGGCCGTTCGCCGGACCGTGCGTGACCGGGCGGGCGGACGGCCCGTCGCTGGGGTGTTGGGTTCTCTCATGCCCCGATCGTCGCGATCGAGGGGTGCCCCGCAGGCGGACGCGGGCCGATCTGTGGAACGCTTCCCCGCGCCTCCAGGCTGTGGAGGAACCGGCCCCCGGACCGGCAGCCGACCGCGCGCATGCACCGGCAGCCGACCGCGCACGCGCACCGACCGCCGACCGCGCGGTCACGCCCCGGCGCTCAGGCGAGCCAGACCGTGGTCTCCCCCGGCAGGACGCCGTCTTCGAGCGGACCGGACGCGACGAGGACCGTGCCGGACGGCATCGGGACCGGGTCGACGCCGAAGTTCGTGACCGACCGCCAGCCGTCGTGTCGGGCGAACGCGACCAGGCGGGAACGCGCACCCGAGCCACCGTCCGCGTCGATCCAGCTGAGCGCCTCGCCCTGCTGCAGCCGCCGCCGGGCAGCGATCGCGGTCCGGTAGAAGGTCAGCGTCGACGCGGGGTCGCCGTCCTCCGCCTCGACCGACGACGCCCCGAAGTCCGCGGGCTGCGGCAGGTGCGGGGCCACCGAGCCGAACCCGAAGGACGGCCCCGAGGTGGTCCACGGGATCGGCACCCGGCAGCCGTCCCGACCCTTCACCGTGTGCCCCGTCCGGAGCCACTTCGGGTCCTGCAGCTGGTCGTGCGGGATGGCCGCCGCCTCCTGCAGCCCGAGCTCCTCGCCCTGGTAGACGTACGACGAACCGGGCAGTGCGAGCACGAGCAGGGTCGCTGCCCGCGCCCGCCGGAGCCCCCGCTCCGCATCGAGCGCGGGCACCGTGCCGTCGCTCATCAGCCACGCGTCGGTGTCGGCGCCGGTCGGCAGGCCGTAGCGGGTGGCGTGCCGCACGACGTCGTGGTTGGACAGCACCCACGTGCTCGACGCCCCGGACTGCTCCGACATCGCCAGGTTCCGCTGGATGATGCCGCGGAACGCCGCGGCATCGAACGGCGCTTCGAGCAGGTCGAAGTTGAACGCCTGGCCGAGTTCGGTGGGCCGTGCGTAGAGGACGCGCCGCGGTGCGGGCGCCCAGGCCTCGGCCACGGCGGCTCGTGGCGGGTCGTACTCGTCGAGCACCGTGCGCCACGTGGCGAAGATCTCGTGCACCTCGTCGCGGTCGTACAGCGGGTCGGAGCCGTCGAGCGGCAGCGCCTTCTCGTCCGAAGGACGGTACGGCGTCGACAGGTCCTTCGCGAGCCCGTGCGCGACGTCCACGCGGAACCCGTCGACCCCGCGGTCGGACCAGAAGCGGAGGGTGCGCTCGAAGTCCTCGCGGACCTCCGGGTTCTCCCAGTCGAGGTCGGGCTGCTCGGGCGCGAAGAGGTGCAGGTACCACTGACCGCCGGCGCCGCCCGCGCCGCCGTCCGAGGCGTCCGCGCCGTCCGCGCCGTCCGCGCCGTCCGCGCCGTCGGGCACGCGGGTCCATGCGCTGCCGCCGAAGTTCGAGACCCAGTCGCTCGGCGGCAGAGCACCGTCGGGGCCGGTGCCGTCGCGGAAGACGTACCGTGCCCGTTCCGGCGATCCGGGCGGCGACGCCAGGGCGGCCCGGAACCACTCGTGCTGGTCCGAGGTGTGGTTCGGCACGATGTCGACGATGACCCGGATGTCGTGCTCGTGCGCCGTCCGGACCAAGACGTCGAGCTCCTCGAGCGTCCCGAGCTTCGGGTCGACGTCGCGGTAGTCGGCGACGTCGTAGCCCCCGTCGGCCAGCGGCGAGGGGAAGAACGGCGACAACCAGATCGCGTCGACACCGAGTTCGGCCAGGTACGGCACGCGCGTCGTGATCCCGGCGACGTCGCCGAGCCCGTCGCCGTTCGTGTCGGCGAAGCTGCGTGGGTAGACCTGGTAGACGACGGCGTCGCGCCACCAGTCCGGGTCGGTGGTGCGGGGCGTGCTGGCTGGCGTGCGGAGCGGGCTCACCTCGTCAACCTACCGACGGCCCGCTGAGTCGGGAACAGCCGTCGGGAACAGCCGTCGGGAACAGCCGACGGGAACAGCTGTCGGGAATAGCGGCTGGACGCATCGCATTGGTTGTTGCTGACACCTTTCCGTCGCAGAACAGAAGGATCCCCATGACGCACGTCCTCACCCTCGTCGGCAGCCTCCGCGCCGAGTCGATCAACCGCAAGCTCGCCGAGGCGGCCGACCACCACGCCCCGGAGGGCATCGAGCTCACCACGTTCGACGGCATCGTCGACCTGCCGTTCTACAACGAGGACATCGACGGCGAGACCCCGCCGGCCTCCGCCGTCGCGTTCCGTGCGGCGATCGACGCCGCCGACGCCGTGCTGCTCATCACGCCGGAGTACAACGGCACGATCCCGGCGGTCCTCAAGAACGCCCTCGACTGGGCATCGCGTCCGTTCGGCGCCTCCCCCATCTCGGGCAAGCCGCTCGCCGTCATCGGCTCGGCCTTCGGCCAGTACGGCGGTGTCTGGGCGCACGACGACGCGCGGAAGGCCGCCGGCATCGCGGGCGCGAAGGTCCTCCAGGACGTCAAGGTCGCCATCCCGCAGTCGGTCGTCCGCTTCGCGGAGACCCACCCGCGTGAGGACGCCGAGGTCACGCAGCTCGTGCAGGGTGCGCTGACGGCGCTCGCCGAGGCCGCCTCAGACGAGCAGGTCGCCGCGTAGGGCGCGTCACGTCACGCGAGCAGTCGACGGACTGGAGGCACGG
>NZ_MJGN01000034.1:287399-298879 GCF_001865065.1 Curtobacterium sp. MCBA15_008
CACCGTGCCTCCAGTCCGTCCTGCGGCGCCGTCCTGACGGGTGGCCGTGAGATTCCTAGATGGCCTAGCGACGAGCCGGGTTACCCTGAACGCCATGTCCACGCAGGAGATCACGGCAGCGTCCGGGTACTGGTTCCCCGACGACGACGCCACCCAGCGCGGGGTCACCGTCCTCAACGCCCTGCGCCGGTACCGCGCCGCCGAGACGGCGATGCGACGGCGCACCCGCGACTCGATGGGCATGGGTGAGACCGACCTGCTCGCCGTCCGCTTCCTGCTGCAGTCGCAGCGCGCCGGCCGGGCGGTCAGCCCGAAGGACCTCGCCGCCTACCTCAAGATCTCGTCGGCGTCGACGACGATCCTGATCGACCGGCTCGTGAAGTCGAACCACGTCCGCCGCGACCCGCACCCGACCGACCGCCGCGCGCTCGTCATCACCCCGACGACCGAGACGGACGACGAGGTCCGCGCCACCCTCGGCGTCATGCACCGCCGGATGATGTCGATCGCCGAGGGGCTCTCCCCCGACGACGCCCGGGTCGTCGCGGTGTTCCTCGAGCAGATGCGCACCGCCGTCGACCAGGTCGACCCCGCGCCCGCTGCCGCGCACTGAGCACCACCGAGCGACGCCGCGGGGGACGGTCCTCTGAGCGGACGTCCTGCCGCACCGCGTAGACCGGACTGGTACTGGTCACCCAATGCGGAAGGAGCCGATCATGCACGCATCGGACAAGCTCGCTAAGAACCTCCAGGCGGTCCTCGTGGACCTCATCGACCTGCACCTCCAGGGCAAGCAGGCCCACTGGAACATCCTCGGGACCAACTTCCGGGACCTCCACCTCCAGCTCGACGAGATCGTCGACGCCGCTCGTGAGTTCGCGGACGACACCGCGGAGCGCATGCGCGCGCTCTACGCCGTGCCGGACGGCCGGTCCAGCACCGTCGCCGCGCAGAGCCACCTCGACCAGTTCCCGGACGGCGAGGTCACCACGCACGACGCGATCGACCTCGTGACGCTCCGCCTCTACCAGGCGACCGGCACCATGCGCGACGTCCACGACGAGGTCGACGAAGAGGACCCGACGACCGCCGACCTGCTGCACGGCTTCATCGAGCGCCTCGAGCAGCTCGCGTGGATGGTCTCCGCCGAGAACCGCGCCCCCAGCACGCCGCTCGCCTCGGCCACCACCCCGGCCGTCGCGGACGCCTCGGCACACGCGTAGGGAGCCGCATGGACCTCGGGATCCAGGGTCGGACCGCGCTCGTCTTCGGCGGTGACTCCGGCATCGGCTGGAACACCGCGCGCATCCTCCTGGCAGAGGGCGCGACGGTCGTGGTCACCGACATCGACCAGGCGCGCCTCGACAACAGCGCCGACCAGCTCGACGCGGCGCCCGGACGGCTCCACGCCTTCGCGGCGGACGTCCGGAGCGCCGAGAGCCTGGCGGACCTGCACACGAAGGTCCGCGACGCGGTCGGCGAGATCGACATCCTGGTGCAGTCCTCGGGCGTCACCGGCGCCCAGGGGATGTTCCACGAGATCGACGAGGACGGCTGGAAGGAGACGATCGACATCGACCTGATGGGGCCGGTCCGCATCACGCGCGAGTTCATCGCCGACCTGCGGAACGGCGGCTGGGGTCGCATCGTCTACCTCGTCTCCGAGGATGCCTCGCAGCCCTACGACGACGAGCTCCCCTACTGCGCCGCCAAGGCCGGGGTCCTGTCGTTCGCGAAGGGGCTGTCGCGCTCGTACGCCTCTGAAGGACTGCTCGTCAACACCGTGAGTCCCGCGTTCATCCACACGCCGATGACCGACGCCATGATGGACAAGCGCGCCAAGGAGCTCGGCACGTCCTTCGACGCGGCCATCGAGTCGTTCCTCGACGAGGAGCGTCCGTACATGGAGCTGCACCGCCGGGGCGAGCCGGAAGAGGTCGCGAACGTCGTGGCGTTCCTCTGCTCCGACCTGGCGAGCTTCGTCAACGGGTCCAACTACCGGGTCGACTCCGGTTCCGTCGCCACGATCTAGATCTAGGGAGATCCATGACCGACTTCCGGTACCTCGTCGTCGGCGGCGGGATGGTCGCCGAGGCGGCCGCGCGCGGCGTCCGTGAGCTCGACGCGGACGGCTCCATCGGCATCATCAGCGAGGACGTCGACCGTCCCTACGCCCGTCCCGCGCTGTCGAAGAAGCTCTGGACCGACCCGGACTTCAGCTGGGACGAGAAGGTCGACCTGCACACCGAGGAGACCGGGGCGACGTTCGTCCTGGGCACCGCGGTGACGACGATCGACCGCGACGCGAAGACCGTCACGACCAGCGACGGCGACACGTACGGCTACGACCGTCTGCTCCTCGCCACAGGCGGCAAGCCGCGTGGCCTGCCGGGGCTCGACCCGTCGCCGCGCGTGCTCGACTACCGCAGCGCGACGGACTACCGCCGGCTGCGCGAACTCGCCGAGGCCGGTGCCCACGTGGCCGTCGTCGGCGGGAGCTACATCGGGACCGAGATCGCGGCGGGCATCGTGCAGAACGGTGCACGCGTCACGCTGGTCGACCCCGACCAGGTGGTCGGCGGCCGGATGTTCCCGGACGGCCTGGCCCGGGCGTTCCAGCAGCGGTTCGTCGACCACGGGGTCGAACTCCGGACGGGCCGTCGCGTGGAGTCGGGCACCCAGACCGACGACGGCGTCACGCTGACGCTCGACGACGGGTCCACGGTCGAGGCCGACGCCGTCGTGGTCGGGCTCGGCATCGAACCGGCGACGCAGCTCGCCGCCGACGCCGGGCTCACCGTCCGCGACGGCATCGTCGTCTCCTCGACCCTGCTGACGGACGACGACTCGGTCTTCGCCGCCGGGGACGTCGCCGAGTACCCGGACCGGATCCTCGGGACGCGACGGGTCGAGCACGTCGACAACGCCCAGCAACAGGGTCGGCAGGCCGGCCGCAACCTCGCGGACGCCGACGAGACCTACGACCACACGCCGATGTTCTACTCGGACGTCTTCGACATGGGCTACGAGGCGGTCGGGCAGGTCACGACGAAGCTCCGCGCGGTCGAGGACTGGCAGGAGCCGAACGTCACCGGCGTCGTCTACTACCTGGACGACGACGACACGGTGCGCGGGGTCCTGCTCTGGAACGTCTGGGACAAGACCGACGAGGCCCGCAAGGTCCTCGCCGAGGCGAACGCGTTGACGGTCGACATGCTGCGGGGCCGCATCACGGCCTGACGACGTGAGTGCCTGGAGGCCCGGCGCCGGTTCCGAGAACCGGCACCGGGCCTCCAGTGCGTCGCGTCCAGGGCGTCCGCTCAGCCGGCCTTGCGGGATTCGGGGGCGACCTCGTCGACGACCCGTCGGCGATCCGCCGGGTCGACCGGCAGGTCGTCGCCGTCCGCCATCGCGACCGCGTGGGCGGACTTGGCCGCCTCGAGCGTCTCGTCGTCGTTCCGCGCCATGCCGAACAGCTCGACGAACCGCGACTTCACGAGCAGCCAGGCGTCCTTCGGGCCGAGCCGCGCGAGGTCCGAGGACGTCGAGTCGTCGCGGACACGCTGCAGCGAGGACACGCCGCGGTCGGGCAGTGCGCCGTCGACGTGGGCGACGGCCAGGCGTGCAACGGCGTCCGCCTGGGCGTGCATGACCGAGTGCGCTCCGTCGACGACCTCGCGGAGGACCGCGTAGGGGAAGACCCGGGCCAGCCGACGTACCCAGTCGCGCGGCACCATCGCGTCGTGCTCGCCCCGCACGATCAGCGTGCGCGCCTGCACGTGGGCCGCGCGCTCCTCGATGGGGAACGCGATCATCCGCGGCAGCACCTTCGAGAACCAGTGCCACCCGCACAGCGCGTACGCCGTGATGCCGTGCCACCGCACCGCTGCCGGCTCGTGCAGCGTCGACCGGAGGAACCGGAACGCCGACTGGCGGACCGTCCGGGCCTTCGAGTCGACGACCGGGCTGATGAGCACGAGGTCGGAGATGTCCGGGCGACGGGCCGCGACCTCGGTGACCACCTGCGTGCCCATCGAGTGGCCGATCAGCACCGGGTCGACGAGCCCGAGGTCGGCGATGACCTTCTCGACCGCGTCGGCGTAGCGCTCGATCGACACCTTCCCGCGGAAGCGCGGGACCCCGGCGAACCCGGGCAGGTCGAGTGCGTGCACCGGGCCGTTCTCGTTGAGGTGCGGGGCGAGCCGCTCGTAGTACGTGGCGGCGATCCCGAGGCCGGCGACCAGCAGGAACGCCCGCTCGCCCGGCTCGCCGATGGAGCTCACCCGGACGTAGGTGCCGTCGACGGCGACCCGGTCGACCTCGACCGTGACGTCGGCGTCCTGCGCTGCGGCGAGGTGGCTCGCCGGGTCCGGGGTGGCTGCCGTGTGCTCGTCGTTCACGTGGACTCCTCGGGTCGGGCGGTCGCCCAGGATACCCGCGGACCTCGTCGTGGCGTCCGCCCCGCCCCGTCAGCCGCTGAAGGTGTTCGCGGGGAACCCGTGCACGCGGGTCGGGACCGCGAGGACCGCACCCGACTGCGGCGACTGCTCGAGCTGCTCCTCGGTCAGGTTCTCGCGCGCCGTCCCGACGAACAACGTCGACATGTCCGGACCCCCGAACGCCACCGAGGTCACGTTCGGCGCGGAGAGCTCGACGGTCTCGAGGTGCGAGCCGTCCGGGCTGTACCGTTCGACGCGCCCGCCGCCGTAGACCGCACTCCAGAAGCAGCCCTCGTCGTCGCGCACCAGGCCGTCGTGCGCGGCGCCGACGATGAACGGCTGGAGTTCGCCGAGCTCCCCGTCGGGACCGTAGGACGCGCGGTAGACCGTCGACGCGCTCGTGTCCGTCACGTACATCACGGTGCCGTCGTCCGACCACTCGATGCCGTTCGTGACGCCGAACCCGCCGCGGAGCAGCCGCGTGGTGCCGTCGGCCTCGACGGAGTACAGCGCCGCGTCTGGCTCGCCCGTGGTGAGGTTCATGCTGCCCACCAGGAAGCGGCCGAACGGGTCGCACTTGCCCTCGTTGAAGCGCATGCCGTCCATCGCGTGCTCGACCCGGGCGATCTCCCGCTCGACGGCGCCGTCCGGATCGGTGACCACGATCGTGTCGCCGAGCGCCGCGACGAAGCCGCCACCGGCGCGGGGCTGGAAGCTCGCGAGCGGCGGGGGCAGGGGCACGCTGGACAGGATCGTGCCGTGTGCGTCCGCGGTGTTCAGGGTCCCGAGCGTGATGTCCGTCCAGCGGAGTCGCTCGGACGCGGGGTCCCACACGATGCTCTCGGCGAGGACCGCCCGGGCGTCGGAGAACACGGTCACGGGTCCGGTCGTCGCACTGCTCATCCGCCAGGTCTACCGGCGCCGGCTCCGTGCTCCCTCAGGCCGGGCGGCGGCGAGCTCACGGGCTCAGCGACACCTCACGCCCGCTTCAGCCCGTGAGGTGTCGCACGGCGCGAAAGTCCGCGCCGGCCAGGTCGTCCGTGCGCCCGCGGCTCAGAGGCGGGCGTACCGGGCGCGGAAGAAGCTGAAGACGCCGAAGGCCAGGAACCCGATGCCGATCGCCACGAGGACGAACACCCCGCCCGGCATGCTCCGCAGCGCGTCGAACGCCCCGTCGAGTCCGGTCGCCTGGTCGGGGTCGCTCCGGAAGCCGGCGACCGCGATGAGCACGCCGACGATCACCACGGCGATGCCCTTCAGGACGTAGCCGACGATCCCGAGCACGGTGACGACCCGCTCGACCTGCTGCGGCGGACGCACGAGCTGCTTCCAGAACGAGCGCCGGCAGCCGATCACCACGAGGCCGATGCCGATCCCGATCGCGATCGCCCCAACCAGGAGCAGCAGGAAGACACCGCCCGGGGTCGCGAGCGCCTTCGCCGCGGCACTCCGGCTCGACCCGCTCGAGCTCTTGCCGGCACCGAGCGCGTAGGACGCCGCCGAGTACGCGATCACGCCGTAGACCACGGCCTTCCCGACGTTCTTCAGCCGGTTGCCCCACGCGCGGGCGCTGTCGCTCCGCCCGCCGACGACGGCCTCGAGGACGAGCCGGATGGTCAGGGCAGCGGTGCCGATCGCGACGAGCCAGAGGAGGACCACCCCGCCGGGGACCGACGCGATCTGCTGCAGTGCGCCGGACTGGTCGGTCTCCCCGCCGGACGACGCGTTGCCGACGCCGAGCAGGATCGCCAGGTACCCGATGAGCAGGTGCACGATGCCGCTGCCGACGAACCCGGCGCGCGCCGTCACCTCGAACCAGCGGCTGTCCGCCACCCGCTTCGCTTCGCGTCCGGTCTTCCGGGCCGCCTGTTCCGCCTGCTCACTCACGCCATCGAGCGTGCCCGACGGAACGCGCGGTGTCCGGCAGGGGGCAGCGGTCCCAGCCACCTGCCGGACTGGAGGCGCGGCGCGGGCCCGCCACGCGCCTCCAGTCCGTCTCCGTCAGCGCGTCATCACCGGTGCCCACCACGATCCGCCGACGAGCGTCCGGCGGTCCGGCCGGCGCTCCCCGCGACGGGCCGCGGCGATGGCCGCGTCGACACCGCCGGTGGCGCCGGTGGCGCTCCACCCGTCGGCGGTGGCCACGATCCGCGAGCGCTCGGACTCGATCAGGACGAACCCGCCACCGAGCACCCCGACGAACGCGTCGTCGATGGCCTCGAGCAGGTCCGCCGATCCCGAGTCGCAGGCGTCGCAGCCGCAGTCCGGCTGCACGTCCACCGAGGCCGCCGGATCCCCGACGAGGAGGTCGACCACGCCACCGGGCACGCCGTCGAGCGCGCGGACGACGACGGTCAACGGCAGCGCGTCCGGCGCGCGGGGGACGAGCCGGGTCGCGCCGTCCTCCACGACGCTCGCGTCGGCGAGCCCGAGCGCGACGAGGGCGTCGATCCACGACTGCGCCCGCGCGCCGACGACGGCGTAGCGCTCCGGGTCGGTGACCCGCGAGTACTCCTCGGTCAGCGGGTCACGGTCGGGGTGGGGGTCCGGCCACGAGACGTCGTGCTCGGGCCGGGCCGCCCACGCCGCGTCGACCGCGCGACGGACGTCGACCACGGTCGCCACGGCCACCTCAGTCGCCCTTCACGTTGACGACCTGCCGGAGCGTGTGCCGGATCGTCACGAGGTCGGCCGCGTCCGCCATCACCTGGTCGATCGGCTTGTACGCGGCCGGGATCTCGTCGAGGAACGCGTCGGTGTCGCGGTACTCGATCCCGACCATCGCCGCACGGAGCTCGTCGTGCGTGAAGGTCCGCCGGGCCGCCGACCGCGAGTACAGCCGGCCGGCACCGTGCGGCGAGGACTCGAGCGACGGCTTGTTGCCGAGGCCCTCGACCACGTGCGAGGCGGTGCCCATCGAGCCGGGGATGAGCCCGGCCTTACCGGCCCTCGCCTGGATGGCGCCCTTCCGCGAGACCCACACCGACTTCCCCCAGTGCGTCTCGCGCTGGGTGAAGTTGTGGTGGCAGTTGATCCGCTCCTGCTCGTCGACGGGGGTGCCGACGACCTCGGACAGCTGCCGGACGACGCGGTCCATCATCTCCTCGCGGTTGAGCAGGGCGAAGTGCTGTGCCCACCGCAGCTCGGCGATGTACCGGTCGAACTCGGGCGTGCCCTCGACCAGGTAGGCGAGGTCGGGGTCGGGCAGCTCGATCCACCACCGCTCCATCGCCTTCTTGGCGACCTTGATGTGGCGCTGGGCGATCTTGTTGCCGACACCACGGGAACCGGAGTGCAGGAACAGCCAGACCCGGTCGGCCTCGTCGAGGGAGACCTCGATGAAGTGGTTGCCGGACCCGAGGGTGCCGAGCTGGTTCCGCCACCCACCGTGCACACCGTCGGGGTCGAACCCGGCAGCGGCGGCCATCGACTCGAGCTCGGCGATCCGCGGTGCGGCGGTCGCCACGATCTTCCGGTTCGAGGCGCCCGCGGACAGCGGGATCGCACGCTCGATCTGCTCGCGGAGCTCCTGCAGGTCGTCCGGCAGGTCGCCCTTCGTGAACTGGGTCCGGACGGCGATCATGCCGCAGCCGATGTCCACGCCGACGGCAGCCGGCATGACGGCACCGAGGGTCGGGATGACCGACCCGACGGTGGCGCCGAGGCCGAGGTGTGCGTCCGGCATGAGGGCCAGGTGCGGGAACACGAACGGCATGCGCGCGGTCGTGCGGGCCTGCTGCTCGGTGTTCTCCTCGAGCATCGAGGCCCAGCTGAGCAGCCGGTCGTTGATCTTCTTCATGGTTCTCGTCTCGCTTTCGTGACGGTCGAGGTGACGGTCCGAGACGGTCGTGCGCCGCGCCTCCTGGTCGTCGCCGGACGGGCGGACGAGCGGAGACGGTGATGACGAACGCCCCGGGCCGGGTGGGCACGGGGCGTCGTCTGACGTCGCGTGCCTACGCGGGGTAACGGAGGGACCACTGCTGCGTGCGCTGTTCGGGCAGCACGGCGGTCGCGTCGAGCTGGAGCTCGACGCGTTCCTCGTGGTGCTGCACGGCGCGCATGCGCGGTCCTTCCGGTGTGCCCGGGGCGGGCGGTCTGCCCGGTGGGCAGGAGGACGACAGTAGTGCGACACGCCCGGGCTGCGCAACTCACCCCGGGCGTGTCGGGACTTGTCCACAGCCTGGAGGCGCGGCTCGCCCGTCCACGAGGGGTACGTCCGCCTGATGGTCGCGCCCGGAGCCCGGGCAGGCTGGGTGCATGACCGAGCGGACCCGAGACACCCCCGACGCGACCGAGAACGAGGAGCGCACCGACGGGTACGTCCCGCTCCGCTCCTACGGCGCGATCGGCGACGGTCGGACGGTCGCCCTCATCGCGCTCGACGGCCGGATCGACTGGCTGCCGATCCCGTCGATGGACTCGCCGCCGGTCTTCGCGAGCATCGTCGACGCCGAGCACGGCGGGCACGTCGCGCTCCGCCCGGTCGATCCGCGGGCCGAGGCATCCCGCACGTACATGCCGGGAACGAACGTGCTCGTCACGACCTGGACGACGCCCGACGGCGAAGCCACCGTGACGGACGCGATGGTCACCGGTGTCGCCGGCCGACTGCCGTGGGCAGAGGTCGCCCGGTGCGTCCAGGGCGTCCGGGGATCGGTCGAGATGGAGTGGGCAGTGGTCCCCGGCACCCTGCTGCAGACCGCCGAGCCGAAGCGCCTCGACACCGCGAACGGTGCCGTGATCGGCATCGACGGGATCACGATCGCGATCGTCGAGCAGGGGTTCGAGCCGGTGCACGACGACGGCCCACGGTTCTCCGGCCGGTACCGGACCACCGAGGGCTCGAAGCACATCCTGACGATCGTCGGGACCCACGACGAACCGATCTTCATGCCACGGCCGGAGAGTGCCCTCGCCGCGATGGACCGGACGATCGCGAACTGGGCCACCTGGTCGGAGGAGTTCTCCTACGACGGCCCCTGGTCGGACGCCGTGCAGCGGAGTGCACTCGCCCTCAAGCTGCTCATCTACTCGCCCACGGGTGCGATCGCGGCGGCGCCGACGACGAGCCTGCCCGAGGACCGCACCGGCGGCAAGAACTGGGACTACCGGTTCGCCTGGGTGCGCGACCTGTCGTACACGGTGCACGCGCTCGCCCGGTTCGGGCTCCGCGAGGAGACACACGCCGCGGTGTCCTGGGTCATGCGCACCATCGCCGAGCACGACGAGGACATGCCGATCTTCTACGAGCTGGACGGCTCCAAGAGCGACGGTGTCGAGGACCGTGACGTGCCCGGGTGGAAGGGCATCGGCCCCGTGACGATCGGGAACCGCGCTGGCGACCAGCTGCAGCTCGGCGTGTGGGGAGACGTGTTCGAGATCCTGCGGCAGTACGTCCGCGCCGGCAACGTCCTCGACCGGAAGACCGCCGCCGTGCTGCAGGAACTCGCCGACGACGCCTGCCACCGCTGGGAGGAAGCGGACTCGGGCATGTGGGAGCTCGAGGACACGCAGCACTACGTGACGAGCAAGATCGGCTGCTGGCAGGCGCTCGACGCGGCCGTGGAACTCCACGACGCCGGCATGATCGACGGACCCCGTGACAAGTGGGTCGAGAACCGCGAGCTCATCGAGCAGTGGGTGGCCGAGAACGGCTGGGACGAGGAGCGCGGGCACTACGTCATGTACCCGGGGTCCGACGCCCTCGACACCTCGATCCTGCTCCACACGATGTCGGCGTTCGACCGCGGCCCCCGGATGGAGTCGACGATCCGCGCCATCGAGGAGCAGCTGCAGCGCGGACCGCTCGTGTACCGGTACTCCGGCATCGAGGACGAGGAGTCCCCGTTCGTTGCGTGCTCGTTCTGGCTCGCCGCCGCGATGGCGTGCGTCGGGCGGGTGGACGACGCACGCACCCTGATGGACCAGATGGTCGCGCAGGGGAACGACGTCGGCCTGTTCAGCGAGATGATCAGCGAGGACGGCTCGTTCATGGGCAACCTGCCGCAGGGGCTGTCGCACCTGGCACTCATCCAGGCCGCGCTGACCATCGAGGAGGTCGCCGAGGAGTCCTGAGCGACGACGTCGGACGTCGGGCGCATCATGGTCTGACGATGAACGACGTCGACGCACGGATGGACCGGCTCAGGAGGGCCGCCCGCTACCGCTACCAGCAGCTCGTCGAGAGCGAGATCGAACGTGGCTCCCTCGACCCGGACGAGGTCCGCGAGGAACGACGTCTGCTGAAGGCCGCCGACGTCGCGGCCCACGCGCGGGCGCAGATCGAGGAAGCCGAACGGCGCGGGGTGTTCGAGGGGAACCCGTACCACGGCAAGCCCCTGCCCGGGAACGACGGCCAGCACGATCCCGACTGGTGGATCAAGTCGAAGATCGAGCGGGAGGACATCCGCGGCATCGCTCCTCCGGCCCTCGCGCTCCGGACGGAGGACGCCGGGCTCGACGACGCCCTCGATGCGCTGACCGTGGAGTCCGACGTGCGCGACGTGCTCGAGGACTTCAACGCCCGCGTGAAGGAAGCCCGGCGGCAGCTGCTCGGCGGCCCGCCGGTCGTGACCCCGCTGCGGGACGTCGCCGACGAGGTCGCGCGCTGGCACGACCGACGCGAGGAGCGCTTCGCGGCGGCCGCACGTGCGGCTGCCGAAGCGGCCGCGGCAGCCGGGGACCGGCCACGTCGATGGTGGCGCCGACGTCGGTGAGGTGATCCGCGCCTCCAGGCCCGGACGGCACCCGGGACACGACAGAAGAACGGCACCACGCGATCCGCGTGGTGCCGTCCTGTCCCTGGCGTGCTGGTTACTTGATCTGTGCGGTGATGGTCGCGACGCCCACGAGGAGGTTGGCCTTGACGGCGTCGGTCTTGAAGGTGCTGTTGAGCAGCTTCGCGGCGTCGGCGGAGACGTGGACCGTGGTGCCGGTCAGGATCGCGTTGTCGCCCTCGAGCTGCAGCGGCTTGAGGGTGCCACCGTGCAGGGAGAACAGGTACGCGTTCGCGACGGCGACCTTGCCGTTGACCAGGACGTC
>NZ_MJGN01000035.1 GCF_001865065.1 Curtobacterium sp. MCBA15_008
CGCCTCCAGGCCGTCGCCGTGCGCGCGGGCGAGGTCGCACGACGCGCCGCTCACGTCCGCCGAGGTCGCGCGAACGGTCGGGCTGGACGCCCGAGAGCGACAAAACGAGCGATCTCGGCGACCGTCGCACGGCATGTCGTGCGACCTCGCGAGCGGGCACACCCGGCGAAACGGACGTCACACGCGACCCGGCCAGTGCTACGGTGGTCGGGAAATGTACGCTGCGCTGCTTCTCCTTCGCTGCCGCGACGAGGCCTGACACACCGGCCCACCTCGTCGCGGAGTCCGTCGTGGCCGCACACCCCACCACACGACGAAAGTGCGACACCATGCAGAACACGCAGCGCCCCTCCGGGATGCCGATCCACAAGTACGTCCCGTTCCACGAGCAGATCCGAGTCGAGCTCCCGGACCGCACCTGGCCGACGAAGCGCATCGAGCAGGCCCCGCGCTGGTGCGCCGTCGACCTGCGTGACGGCAACCAGGCCCTCATCGACCCGATGGACGCCGAGCGCAAGCGCGCCATGTTCGACCTGCTCGTCCGGATGGGCTACAAGGAGATCGAGGTCGGGTTCCCGAGTGCCTCGCAGACCGACTTCGACTTCGTCCGCTCCCTCATCGACGAGGGCGCGATCCCGGACGACGTCACGATCCAGGTCCTGACCCAGGCTCGCGAGCACCTCATCAACCGCACGTACGAGGCGATCGACGGCGCGAAGCAGGCCATCGTCCACCTCTACAACTCGACGTCGATCGTCCAGCGCGAGGTCGTCTTCCGCACCGACGTGCAGGGCGTCGTCGACATCGCGGTGTCCGGCGCGAAGCTCTGCAAGGCGGCCGAGGCGACGTTGCAGCACGACACGACGGTGTTCTACGAGTACTCGCCGGAGTCCTACACGGGCACCGAGCTCGAGGTCGCGGTCGAGATCTGCAACGCCGTGCTCGAGGTCTTCGAGCCCACCCCGGACCGCAAGGTCATCATCAACCTGCCCGCCACGGTCGAGATGGCGACGCCGAACGTCTACGCCGACTCGATCGAGTGGATGTCGCGCCACCTCGCGCACCGCCAGGACGTCATCCTGTCCCTGCACCCGCACAACGACCGCGGCACCGCCGTGGCCGCCGCGGAGCTCGGGTACATGGCCGGCGCCGACCGCATCGAGGGCTGCCTGTTCGGCAACGGGGAGCGCACCGGCAACGTCGACCTGGTCGCCCTCGGCATGAACCTGTTCACGCAGGGCATCGACCCCGAGATCGACTTCTCGGACATCGACCAGATCAAGCGCACCGTCGAGTACTGCAACCAGCTGCCCGTGCCGGAGCGGCAGCCGTGGGCGGGCGACCTCGTCTACACGGCGTTCAGCGGCTCCCACCAGGACGCCATCAACAAGGGCTTCGACGCCATGAGGGCCAAGGCCGACGCGGCGGGCAAGACGATCGACGAGATCGAGTGGGCGGTGCCGTACCTGCCCGTCGACCCGAAGGACATCGGCCGCTCGTACGAGGCCGTCATCCGCGTGAACTCGCAGTCCGGCAAGGGCGGCGTCGCGTACCTGCTCAAGACCGACCACGCCATCGACCTGCCCCGCAAGCTGCAGATCGAGTTCTCCGGGGTCGTGCAGCAGCGCACCGACGCCGAGGGCGGCGAGTTCTCCTCCGAGCGCATCTGGGACCTGTTCCGCGACGAGTACCTGCCGGCGGACGACGAGTCCGACAAGTGGGGCCGGTACGAGATCACGAAGACGGCGACGTCGAGCGACTTCGACGGCACGACCAAGCTGTCGGTCGCGATGCGCGTCGACGAGGGCTCGGTCGAGGCGGACGCCGTCGGCACCGGTCCGATCGACGCGTTCCTGACCGTGATGCGGGAGCAGGGCGTCGACGTCACGCTGTACGACTACACGGAGCACACGATGAGCGCCTCCGGTGACGCCAAGGCCGCCTCGTACGTCGAGTTGGACGTCGACGGCGTGCGCCTCTGGGGCGTCGGGATCGACGCCGACATCGCGACGGCGTCGCTCAAGGCGATCGTCTCGGCCGTCAACCGCGCGGTGCGCGCGGGTGCGACGTCCGGTGCGCCGGAGCTCGTCTCCGCCTAGTCGCCGCGCGGCTCCGTTCGCGCCCCGCTGCAGACATCGCGCCCCCTCACGAGGAGGCGCGATGTTCGTGTGGGGGTGCGACGCGTGCACTGGACGCGACCACGGCCTGGAGGCGCGGTGCGGGTCGGACGCGCACCGCGCCTCCCGGCCTGGTGGCGTCGCGTGCGTGCCCGTTCCTTCCCAGAACGGGTGCGATGGGTGGTGGAACCGGGCGTGGGTGGTGGGAAGGAACGACCGAGTACGCCCGGGAGGACCAGGTACGGCGGGGCGCGTGTGGCGGGGCGGCGCGGGGTGTCGGTGCGGAGGGGGATACTGGGGGGATGCCGCTGTACCGGGACGAGTGCGTCGTGTTGCGCACCCACAAGCTCGGGGAAGCGGACCGCATCGTCACCATGCTCAGCCGGCAGCACGGCAAGATCCGGGCGGTCGCGAAGGGTGTGCGGCGGACCGCGTCGAAGTTCGGCTCCCGACTGGAGCCGTTCATGGTCGTCGACGCCCAGTTCTACGAGGGGCGCTCGCTCGACATCGTCACGCAGGCCGAGTCGCTCGGCTCGTACGGCGCCCAGATCGTCGCCGACTACGGGGCGTACACCGCCGCCAGCGCGATGGTCGAGACCGCCGACCGCCTGAGCGAAGCGGACGCCGGGCTCCAGCAGTACCTGCTGCTCGTCGGTGCGCTCCGGTCCCTGTCCCGCGGCGAGCACGTGTCGAGCGCCACGCTCGACTCGTACCTGCTCCGCGCGATGAGCATCGCCGGGTGGGCACCCTCGTTCAGCGACTGCGCCGTGACCGGGGATCCCGGGCCGCACTCCGCGTTCGTCGTGCAGCTCGGCGGGGTGGTGGCCGACCGGGCCGCGCCTCCCGGGACGCCGCGCCTCGACCCCGACACGCTGCACCTGCTCGGGTCGCTCCTGGCGGGGGACTGGCGGGTGGTCGACGCCGCCGACGAACGGACGCGTTCCCGCGCCTCGGGCGTGGTGGCGGCGTACGCCCAGTGGCACCTGGAACGATCACTCCGGTCGTTGCCGCACGTCGACCGCTCCGAGCACCCCGCCACCGTCGCACCGACGCCCGGCGGCGTCCCGGCTGCGGTCGCGGCGACCCCCGCCCCGGCCGTGCCGGCGCCCGACCCGTCCGAGTCGGTGCCGACCGAAGCCCCGTCCGAGTCCGAAGGAACACCTGCATGAGCCCGCGCGCCTCCCGTCGGTACGCCGAGTCCGAGCCGCTCCGGCCCGTCGACTGGACCGGGGAGCAGCCGCCGGCGATCCCGCTGCAGTTCGTGCCCGAGCACGTCGCGATCGTGATGGACGGCAACGGCCGGTGGGCGAACCAGCGCGGACTCACCCGGGTCGAGGGGCACCGGGCGGGCGAGGCCTCGCTGCTCGACGTCGTCGCGGGTGCCGTGCAGATCGGCGTGAAGAACGTGTCGGCGTACGCCTTCTCGACGGAGAACTGGAAGCGCTCACCCGACGAGGTCCGCTTCCTGATGGGCTTCAACCGCGAGGTCCTGCACCGCCGCCGCGACCAGCTGAACGCCTGGGGCGTGCGGATCCGGTGGGCCGGGCGCCGACCGCGACTCTGGCGGAGCGTCATCGACGAACTGCAGACCGCGGAGCGGATGACCGCCGACAACGACGTCTGCACGCTGACGATGTGCGTCAACTACGGCGGCCGGAACGAGATCGTCGACGCCGTGCGGGGGATGGCCGAGGACGTTGCAGCGGGGCGCCTGAAGCCGAACCAGGTGACCGAGAAGGCCCTGGCGAAGCGGCTGTACGTGCCGGAACTGCCCGACGTCGACCTGTTCCTCCGGAGCTCGGGGGAGCAGCGCACGTCGAACTTCATGCTGTGGCAGTCGGCGTACGCCGAGATGGTGTTCCTCGACCGGCTCTGGCCGGACTTCCGTCGCACCGACCTGTGGGGAGCGATCGAGCAGTACGCACGCCGCGACCGACGGTTCGGCGGGGCGGTGGACGCGCCCACCGCCTGAGGCGGGCAGCCCGACGGCGGCGAGCCGCGCCTCCAGGCCGATGCCCGCTAGTCTTGCCCGGTACGTTTCCGCACCGAGCACCCAGCTCGGCGATCCCTGGAGCTCCTCTTGGCACAGTCCTCCCGTCTCGACAGCGTCATCGCCCTGGCCAAGGGCCGCGGCTTCGTCTTCCAGTCGGGGGAGATCTACGGCGGATCCCGCTCCGCGTGGGACTACGGGCCCCTCGGTGTGGAGCTCAAGGAGAACATCAAGCGCCAGTGGTGGCAGCGGTTCGTCCGCGGCCGCGGGGACATGGTCGGCCTCGACTCCGCCGTGATCCTGCCCCGCAAGGTGTGGGAGGCCTCCGGTCACGTCGCGACCTTCACCGACCCGCTCGTCGAGTGCCTGCACTGCCACCACCGCTTCCGCGAGGACCACCTCATCGAGGCGTTCGAGGCGAAGAAGAACCGCGCGCCCGAAGGTGGCATGGCCGAGATCGCCTGCCCCAACTGCGGCACCCGTGGGCAGTGGACCGAGCCGCGCGAGTTCTCCGGCATGCTCAAGACCTACCTCGGCCCGGTCGAGTCGGAGGAGGGCCTGAACTTCCTCCGCCCCGAGACCGCGCAGGGCATCTTCGTCGACTTCGCGCAGGTCGTCACGACCAGCCGCATGAAGCCCCCGTTCGGCATCGGCCAGGTCGGCAAGGCGTTCCGCAACGAGATCACGCCCGGCAACTTCATCTTCCGCACCCGCGAGTTCGAGCAGATGGAGATCGAGTACTTCGTCCCGCCGGCCACCGCGCAGGAGCACTACGAGCAGTGGATCGCCGACTCGGTGGCGTTCTTCACCGACCTCGGCATCGACCCGGAGAACCTGCGACGCTTCGACGTGCCGGACGGGGAGCGCGCCCACTACTCCGACGCCACCGCCGACATCGAGTACCGCTTCGGTTTCGCGGGCACCGAGTGGGGCGAGCTCATGGGCGTCGCGAACCGCACCGACTTCGACCTCAACAACCACATCGACTCGTCCGGCAAGGACCTCCGCTACTTCGACCAGGCCGCGAACGAGAAGTACGTGCCGTACGTCATCGAGCCGTCGTTCGGTCTGACGCGTGCGCTCATGGCGTTCCTGCTCGACGCCTACCACGAGGACGAGGCCCCGAACGCGAAGGGCGGCGTCGACAAGCGCACGGTGCTGCGGCTCGACCCGCGCCTGGCCCCGGTCAAGGCCGCGGTCCTGCCGCTGTCGCGGAACGAGCAGCTCTCGCCCGTCGCCCGCGGTCTCGCCGACGACCTGCGGAAGTACTGGAACGTCGACTTCGACGACGCCGGTGCGATCGGCCGTCGCTACCGTCGCCACGACGAGATCGGCACGCCGTTCTGCATCACCGTCGACTTCGACACGATCGAGGACAAGTCCGTCACGGTGCGCGAGCGCGACACGATGTCGCAGGAGCGCGTGGCGCTCGACCAGCTGCAGGGGTACCTGGCGGCGCGGCTGCTCGGCGCGTAGGCGCGCGGGGTCGCTTCGAACCACGGAACCGACATCGAACCAGGGCGCAAGCCCGGTTCGATGTCGGTTCTCTGGTTCGACACTGGGCTCCGGCGGCCGGCTCCGGCGGTCGGCGGTCGGCGGTCGGCGCCGGCACCGTACCGGGCGGAATAGGCACGCAACACGCGCGTTGCACCGAGCATGAACGACAGTGCTCTCAACGACACCGTGAAGGTCGATGTCTGGTCCGACATCGCCTGCCCCTGGTGCTACATCGGCAAGCGGAAGTTCGAGGCCGGCGTCGCCGCCTTCGCCGCCACGGACAGCGGCCGCCCCGTCGAGGTCGAGTACCACTCCTTCGAGCTGAGCCCGGACACCCCCGTCGACTTCGAGGGCACCGAGGCCGAGTTCCTCTCCGGCCACAAGGGCATGCCCGTCGACCAGGCGCAGCAGATGCTCGACCGGGTCACGGCGATCGCCGCGTCGGTCGACCTCGACTACGACTTCGAGTCGATGCACCACACCAACACGGTGAAGGCGCACCAGGTCATCCACCTCGCCAAGCAGCAGGGCAAGCAGCTCGCGATGGTCGAGCGGCTCTTCGCCGCCTACTTCGAGCGTGGTGAGCACGTCGGCCAGGACGAGTCGCTCGCGTCCCTCGCCGCCGAGGTCGGCCTCGACCGCGACGAGGTCCTCGCGACGCTGCGCGACGACTCCCAGCTCGCGGCGGTCCGCGACGACCAGGCCCAGGCGCAGGCGTACGGCATCAACGGCGTCCCGTTCTTCGTCATCGACGGCAAGTACGGCGTCTCCGGCGCGCAGGACCCCTCGGCGTTCGAGCAGGTGCTCACGCAGGTGGTCGCGTTGCGCGAGATGAGCCCGTCGGACGTCGCGGACGCCGAGCAGCGTGCCGCCGAGGATGCGGCAGCCGACGCGGAGGCGACCCGATGACGGACGTCCGCCTGGCCAGCCAGACCGAGCCGCGCCTCCAGTCCGACACCGCCCTGGAGGCGCGCCCCGCCCTGCTCACGCTCGTCACGCCCGGCGGTGCGCCGGTCTGTCACGGTGACTCGTGCTTCGTGCCCGGCGCGGAGGGCGACTGGACCGAGGTCCCCGACTGAGCCGACCCGCGCCGACGGGGTCCGTGTCCGTGCTAGCGGGCCGGTTCCTCGTCGGTGATGTCGGCGACCGTCGCGCCGTACGCGGCGACGAGGTCGTCGGCGTCGACGAAGGCGCTGGCGCCCTGTCGACCGGCGCCGAGGGCGATGCGGCGACCGGTGATGCGCTCGTCGGCGTAGACCGGCAGGTCGCCCGTCGCGCCGATCGGCGTGATCGTGCCGCGTTCGTAGCCCGAGGCTTCGAGGGCGGTGGCGGCGTCGGGCATCGAGAGCTTGTTGACGCCGACGACGGTGCGGAGCTTCTTCCACGCGATGCTGCGGCCACCGGGCACGAGTGCGAGCAGGAAGCCGCCGTCGTGCCGCTTGACCACCAGGGTCTTCACGATGTCGCCGGGGTCGATGCCGAGCAGCGCGGCGGCCCCGTGCAGGGAGTCCGCCGCGGGCCGCGCGACGACCTCGACCCGGAGCCCGCGGGCGGTCGCGTCGGCGTCGAACCTGGTGCTGGCGTCGATGGTCATGGGGAGAACGCTACCGGCGAGCACCGACGTGGGAGAATGGGAGACGTATGACGATCACTGACGCACCCGGGACGGCGACCCGTCCGGCGAAGCCCCTGCGCATCGGCCCCATCGAGGTCGACGTGCCCGTCGTGCTCGCGCCGATGGCGGGCATCACGAACATGGCGTACCGCCGGCTCTGCCGCGAGTACGGCGCCGGCCTGTACGTCTGCGAGATGATCACCTCGCGCGCGCTCGTCGAACGGACGCCCGTGTCGATGCAGCTCATCCAGCACCACGAGTCCGAGACCCCGCGGTCGATCCAGCTGTACGGCGTCGAGCCGAACACGGTGGCCGAGGCGGCGACGATCCTGGTCGGCGAGGACCGCGCCGACCACATCGACCTCAACTTCGGGTGCCCGGTGCCGAAGGTGACGCGCAAGGGCGGGGGAGCGGCGCTGCCCTGGAAGCTCGATCTCTTCAAGGAACTCGTCACGAAGACCGTGCGCGCCGCCGGTGACGTCCCGGTTACGGTGAAGATGCGCAAGGGCATCGACAGCGACCACCTCACCTACCTCGACGCCGCCCGCATCGCGCGTGACGCCGGCGTCGCGGCGGTCTCGCTGCACGCCCGCACCGCGAACGAGCACTACTCCGGGCACGCCGACTGGTCGGCGATCGCCACCCTGAAGGAGACCGTCACCGACATCCCGATCCTCGGCAACGGCGACATCTGGTCCGCCGCCGACGCCCTGCGCATGGTCGACGAGACCGGCGCGGACGGCGTCGTCGTCGGGCGCGGGTGCCTCGGTCGGCCGTGGCTCTTCGGCGACCTCGCGGCGGCGTTCCGCGGCGAGGGCCTCCGCTACATGCCGTCCCTCGGCGAGGTCGCCGACGGCTTCCGTCGGCACGCCGAACTGCTCGTCGAGTTCTTCGGCTCGGAAGAGCACGGCTGCCGCGACATCCGGAAGCACGTGGCGTGGTACTTCAAGGGGTACCCGATCGGCAGCGACGTCCGGTCCGGGCTCGCGATGGCGTCGAGCCTGCAGGAGATCGACGACCTGCTCGCGCAGCTCGACCACGACGCGCCGTACCCGGGTGCCGACGCCGAGGGTCCCCGCGGCCGTGCGGGGCACCCGAAGCGCACCGCGCTGCCCGACCGCTGGCTCGAGTCCCGCGACGTCGACGGCGAGTTCCGCAAGGTCCTCGCCGCCGCCGAGCTGCACCACAGCGGCGGATGAGCGCCACGAGCTCGTACGGGCCCGCCGACGCCGAGCGCTGGCTGCCCGAGACGCACGGCAACCGCCGCTCCGACTTCGCCCGCGACCGTGCCCGGCTGCTGCACTCCAGTGCGCTCCGCCGCCTGGCCGCGAAGACGCAGGTGCTCAGCCCGACGACCGGCCTCGACTTCGCGCGGAACCGCCTGACGCACTCGCTCGAGGTCGCGCAGGTCGGCCGCGAGCTCGCCGACTCCCTCGGGCTCGACCCCGACGTCGTCGACACGGCCTGCCTGGCGCACGACATCGGCCACCCGCCGTTCGGGCACAACGGCGAGACCGCCGTGAACGCCTGGGCGGCCGACATCGGCGGGTTCGAGGGGAACGCGCAGACGCTGCGGCTCCTCACCCGGCTCGAGCCGAAGGTCTACGGCCCGCGGTCCGGGGCGTCGGGTGACCGTCCCTACGGGCTGAACCTCACGCGGGCCTCGCTCGACGCCAGCTGCAAGTACCCGTGGCCGGCGGCGCAGGGCGTGTCCGAGGCATCGTCCGGACGCACGAAGTTCGGCTTCTACGACGACGACCACGACGCGTTCGAGTGGCTCCGCGCCGGCGCTCCCCGGCGGCAGCGCTGCATCGAGGCGCAGGTCATGGACCTCTCGGACGACATCGCGTACTCGGTGCACGACTTCGAGGACGCCGTCGTCGCGGGCTTCATCGACGTGGCCGCGCTGGGCGACCGGGTCGGCGAGAACGACATCGTGTCCGCCATGCACGCCTGGGTCGGGTCGGACCTCTCCCGCGACGAACTGCTCGAGGCCTTCGACCGGCTGCGGTCCCTGCCGCTGTGGATGACCTCGTACGACGGCTCCCGGCAGGACGCCGCGCGGCTGAAGAACCTCACGTCGCAGCTCATCGGGCGCTTCGCCCGGACGGCCACCACCGCGACGCGGGAGTCCTACGCGTCCGGGTCGCTCGTCCGGTTCGCTGCGTCCGTCGTGACGCCGCCCGAGATCATCGGCGAGATCGCGGTGCTCAAGGGCATCGTCGCGGCGTTCGTCATGACGCAGGGCGACCGGCAGCCCGTGTACGAGGACCAGCGGCGGATCCTGACCGAACTGCTCGACGTCCTCGCCGCGAGCGGGAGCGCCGACCTCGAGCCGGGCTTCGCGGCCGACTGGCGCGCGGCGTCCGACGACGCCGGCCGGCTGCGTGCCGTGGTGGACCAGGTGGCGAGCCTGACCGACCAGGGGGCGCTCGCCTGGCACAAGCGCCTCGTCGTGGGCGACCTCGAGGCCGTCCACATCCCGGTCTGACCGGGTCGGGCTCGGTCAGCCGCTGTCACTCGCACGAACTAGGATCGAGGGGTGGCTGGCAGGATCGCGCGGAACGACATCGACGAGGTCCGCGCGCGCGTCAACATCGCCGACATCGTGGGGGACTACGTCACCCTGAAGTCCGCCGGGGTCGGTTCGCTCAAGGGCCTCTGCCCCTTCCACGACGAGCGGTCGCCGTCGTTCCACGTGCGGCCGCAGGTCGGCCGGTACCACTGCTTCGGGTGCGGCGAGGACGGCGACGTCTTCGAGTTCATCATCAAGCAGGACCACACGACCTTCCAAGAAGCGGTCGAGCGGATGGCGGCCAAGATCGGCTTCACCCTCCACTACGAAGAGGGCGACGGTCCCCGTACCGACTACAACCAGCGTGCGCGGTTGATCGCCGTGAACGAAGCAGCCCTCGCCTTCTACCAGGCGCAGCTCACCACCGCCGCGGCCGAGCCGGCCCGCCAGTTCCTCGGGGAGCGCGGGTTCGACCCCGCGGCGGCGCAGCACTTCGGCGTCGGCTTCGCGCCGCAGTCTTACGACGCCACGCGCGAGCACCTCCGCGGCCGCGGGTTCTCGATGGACGAGATCCTCGCCGCGGGCCTCGCCGGGCAGGGCGACCGGTCGCCGTACGACCGGTTCCGCGGGCGGTTGATGTGGCCGATCCGCGACGTCACCGGGGCGACCATCGGGTTCGGCGCGCGTCGGCTGCTCGACGACGACAAGGGTCCGAAGTACCTCAACACGCCGGAGACCCCGATCTACCACAAGAGCCAGGTGCTCTACGGGCTCGACCTCGCCCGGCGCGACATCTCGAAGCAGAAGCAGGTCGTCATCGTCGAGGGCTACACCGACGTGATGGCCTGTCACCTCGCGGGCATCACCACGGCGGTGGCCACGTGCGGCACCTCTTTCGGCGTCGACCACATCAAGGTGCTGCGCCCGATGCTCGGCGACTCCGCCGGCGCTCACCTCTCGCAGCTCGGCAACATCGTCTTCACGTTCGACCCGGACGAGGCCGGGCAGCGCGCCGCAGCGCGGGCCTTCGCCGAGGAGAGCCGGTTCGCAGCACAGACCTACGTCGCCGTCGCACCAGGCGGTCTCGACCCGTGTGATCTGCGGCTCGCGCGTGGTGATGCCGCCGTCACGCGACTCATCGACACGAAGCGCCCGATGTTCGAGTTCATGATCCGCCGTCGGCTCGCCGATCACGACATCGAGACCGCGGAAGGGCGCGTCGCCGGCCTCCGTGACGCGGCGCCGGTCGTCGCCGGGATCCGCGACCGCACACTGGCCACCGCTTACACGCGCGAGACCGCGAAATGGCTCGGCATGGACATCCCCGACGTCCGTCGCGCGGTCGAGAACGCCCGGCAGCGCGCCGGCTCTGCGGGGTCGCGGCACGACGACCGCCGAACAGCAGGCACGGTGCCCGTCGGGCAGGCGGGTCCCGGCGGCGAGCTGGTCGCCCCTCCGGAAGAGCCGATCGCGGGCCTCCGGCTCCTGCCGAACGACCCGATCACCCGCATGGAGCGCGACGCCGTGATGGCGATGGTGCAGCAGCCCGGGCACGTCGGGGTCCCGCTCCTCGGCCTCGCCGCGTCGGCCACGTTCTCGGCGCCGATGCTCTCGGTCGTGCGCGACGCGGTCGTGGCGAACGTCGACGCCGTCGGGGCGGGGGACTGGCTCGACCGGCTGCTGCTGGACGTGCCGACACCGTTCCGCGGCCTGGTGCAGGAGCTCGCGCTCGCGCCGATCCCGGCCCGCACCGACGAGGACCTGGCGCTCTACGCGCGGAGCATCGTCGTCGCGCTCGTGGAGCGGGACCTGCTCGCTCGGAAGGCGTCGTTGCTCGGGCAGCTGCAGCGGGCGGATCCGAACGAGCAGGCCGATCGTCGTGCCGAGATCCAGCGGCAGCTCGTCGACATCGACGCCCAGCGGATGCGGCTCCGCGCCGACGCCGAGGCCGCTTCCTAGGGCCGACCTGCTCGGGCGCGGGGCCGCGCGCCCGGCTCGCGCGC
>NZ_MJGN01000036.1 GCF_001865065.1 Curtobacterium sp. MCBA15_008
GACTTATTTTGCAACACCAGGGAACCCCTGACCATCCGTGGTCAGGGGTTTTCTGCGTTCACCGGGTGTTCTGCAGGGAGCGGGGACGCCATAGGATCAGCCGACGGAGGAATGATGACCGAAGCCTGGCCGGCGATGCCCGAGGGCTCCCGACTGGCATTGCGGGAGATCCTGATCCACGGCGTGCTCTCGCGCGCTGAGATCGCTCGGTCGCTCGGGTTGTCGCGGGCGAGCCTCACGCGGGCGATGCGCACCCTCGTGGCACACCGGATGGTCGTCGAGGTCGGTACGGATGTCCGTGGCGCCACAGGACGTCCGTCCGAGTTGTTGCAGACGAGCACGGGGGCGTGGGAGTTCCTGGGCGTCAAGCTCACGAAGGACCGGCTCTACGCCGCGGTGACGGACCTCGGCGGCCGCGTGCTCGCCCTGCACGAGGAGTCGATCGAGTCCTCGTCGCCCGAGGACCTTGCAGACCAGGTGGCGACGGTGTCCGAGCAGCTCTGTGCGGTCCACCCGGCGATCTGCGCCGTGGGGGTCTCGCTGCCGGGTGACATCGTGCTCCGTGACGGTCGTGCCGTCGTGGTGTCGTCGCAGTTCCTCGGCTGGCAGGACGTCCCCTTCGCCGCCATGGTCGAGGAGCGTTCCGGGCTGACCGTGTTCACCGCGAACGACGTCCACGCCCTGACCGCGAAGGAACACTGGCTCGGCGCGGGCGCCGGTCGACGGTCGATGGTGCTCGTCACGGTCGGTGAGGGCATCGGGCTCGGGTTGATCGCGAACGGGCAGGTCTCGACGGGGGAGCACGGGCGCCTGGGCCGGATCGGGCACCTGGCCGTCCTCGGCGGTGGGCCGGACTGCGGTCTCGGCCACCACGGCTGCACCTCGAGCTTCCTGCCAAGCCCGGTGATCGTGCAGAACGCCGGCCACGACGGCAAGACCTACGACGAGGTCGTCGAGCTCGCCCGGGCCGGGGACACCCGCGCCGTCGCGGCGTTCGAGGACGCCGGCCGCGCGCTCGGGGTCGTGCTGGCGAGTGCGGTCCTCATCGCGGACCCCTCGGCGATCGTCCTGACCGGCGACGGCCTACCGGTGTACGACCTCGCGCGGCCCGCCGTGGACGAGGCACTCCGTGCTGCCCTGGCGCCGTACGACGAGCCCGTCACGATCGAGGTCCAGCCGTTCGAGTTCTCCGAGTGGGCCCGGGCCGGAGCGGTGCTCGCGATCCGCAGGCTGCTGGGTGAGTGAGCGCGCAGGTCGAGGCAGACCGGCTTAGTTACACACGTTGACAAACCCGGAGAGACCCGGGAGGCTGGTGCGGTCCACCCATCGAAGGAGATGTCGTGCCCGCTGCCCCCACCGTTCCCTGGCCCACCGACGGATTGTCGTTCGGCGGTGACTACAGCCCCGAGCAGTGGCCGCGCGAGGTCTGGCACGAGGACGTCCGCCTGATGCGCGAGGCAGGGGTGAACCTCGTCACGGTCGGGGTCTTCTCGTGGGCGCTGCTCGAGCGGTCGCCGGGGGAGTTCACCTTCGACTGGCTGGACGAGGTGCTCGACCTGCTGCACGAGAACGGGATCGCGGTGGACCTGGCGACGCCGACCGCCGCACCGCCGAACTGGCTTCTCACCGCCCACCCCGAGATCCTGCCGGTGGACGCCACCGAACGCCGCGAGCGTCCAGGCGGACGGCTCGGGTGGTGTGCGGCCTCGGCGACGTTCCGGGAGCACGCGCTCCGCATCGTCGGGGCCCTCGCCGAGCGCTACGGTCGGCACCCCGCCGTCCGGCTGTGGCACGTCAGCAACGAGCTCGGCGGCGGGAACGCGCGGTGCTACTGCGAGGAGTCGGCCGCCGACTTCCGCGACTGGCTCACCGACCGGTACGGGGACGTCGACGCCGCGAACGCCGCGTGGGGCACGGCCTTCTGGGGGCACACCTACACGTCGTTCGACGAGGTGTCGCCGCCGCGCGGGGTCGGCGGTGCCCCGAACCCCGGGCTGGCGCTCGACTTCGAGCGGTACTCGTCGGATGCGCTGCTCCGGCACTTCGACGCCGAGAAGGCCGTGATCGAACGGCACTCGGAAGTCCCGGTGACGACGAACTTCATGGTCGGCGCGGGCTCGCAGGTCGTGGACTACGCCGAGTGGGCCAAGCACGTCGCGATCCCGGCCAACGACCACTACACGCTGGTCGACGACCCCCGGCGTGAGCAGGACCTCGCTCTGGCCGGCGATCGGATGCGCGGCATGACGCGCGGTCGTGGCCCGTGGCTGCTCATGGAGCACTCGACGGGCGGCCCGAGCTGGCAGCAGCGGAACCGTGCGAAGGACCCGAGCGAGCTCGTCCGGAACGCGCTCGCGCACGTCGCCCACGGCTCGGACGGGGCCCTCTTCTTCCAGTGGCGGGCGTCGACCGCGGGCGCGGAACAGTTCCACTCCGCGATGCTCCCGCACGCCGGCACGGCGACGCGGGTGTGGCGGGAGGTCCTCGCGCTCGGCCGGGCCCTGCGTGCGCTCGAGCCCGTGCAGGGCAGCCGCGTCGAGCCGGCCCGGGTGGCGATCGTCGTCGACGAGGCCTCCGGCTGGGCGCTGCAGTCCGGCCTCAAGCCGCACCGGGGGCTGCGCTACGCCACCGAGATCCGCGCCTGGCACCGGGCCTTCCACGACCGGCAGGTGCTGACCGACGTCGTCCCGCTCGACGCCGACCTGGACGGCTACGACGTCGTGGTGCTGCCGACCCTGCTCATCGTCGACGACGCCTCCGCCGCCCGGCTCGCCGCCGTGGTCGACCGCGGTGCCACCCTGGTCGTCACCTACCTGTCCGGGGTCGCCGACGAGACCGCGCGGATCCGGACCGGCGGGTACCCCGGCGCCTTCCGCCAGGTCCTCGGCGCGTGGAGCGAGGAGTTCACGCCCCTGCAGATCGACGAGATGCGGACGCTCGACGACGGCGGCGTGGTCACCGACTGGGCCGAGGCCGTGGTCGTCGAGGACGCCGAGGTGGTGCTGTCGTACACGGACGGTCCGCTCGCCGGGAGCGCGGCGGTGACCCGCCGCGCCGTCGGCGGCGGCGCCTGGTACGTGTCGGCGAGGCTGCCCGATCAGAGCACCCAGCGGGTGGTGGACCGGATCATCGCGGAGCGGGCGGTCCCGCGGACGGTCACCGCGCCTCCAGGCCTGGAGGCTGTGCGTCGCGTCCGTGACGACGGCTCGGCGTTCCTGTTCCTGCTGAACCACACCGACGGTGACGTCGTCCTGTCGGCCGCCGGGACCGACGTGCTCGACGGGACCGTGCACGGGCCCGACACGGTCGTGCCCGCCGGTCGCGTCCGTGTGCTCCGCGAGGAGCGTGCGTCGTGACCGTCCTCGATCGCGAACCCACACCGGCCGGGGCCGTGGAGCCGGTGCGGTACCTCCACGTCCTGCGGGGCGGCGGGGTGTCCCTCGTGCTCGCGACCGCCGTGGACGGGCTGCCCGAGGTGCTGCACTGGGGGCGGGACGTCGGGCCGCTGGCGGACACCGACGCCGAGGACCTGCTCCTCGCGCTCGGACGGCCGGTCACCCCGAGCGGGTTCGACGTGCCGTGGCCGCTCACCGTGCTGCCGACCGAACGCGACGGCTGGGAGGGGCGTCCCGCGATCGCCGGGCACGTGGACGGCGAACCACTCGTGCCCCGGTGGCGCGACGTCGAGGTGGTGTCGGAGTCCGGCAGCGCGCTCGTCACCGCGACCTCCGACAGCCTGACGCTCGCGAGTGCGTTCACCCTCGACGAGGCCGGTGTGCTGCGCGTCCGGCACGCCGTGACGAACGCCGGGCACCGGCCCGTGCACCTGCAGGCGCTCGACGCCACGCTGCCCGTCGGGGAACGGGTGGCGGAGGTGTTCGACCTCGCCGGCCGGTGGACCCGCGAACGCACCCCGCAGCGCCGAGCCCTGACGCAGGGCGCCCACGCACGGGAGAGCCGACGCGGTCGCACCGGGCACGACGCCCCGACGCTGCTCGTGCTCGGGACCACCGGGTTCTCGGACGACACCGGGGAGCTGTGGGCCGTGCACCTGGCGTGGAGCGCGGACTCGGTGTACCGCCACGACGTCCTCGCGGAGGCGCGGCCGGTGCTCGGCGCGGGCGAACTCCTGCGGTCGGGCGAGGTCGTGCTCGCCGAGGGCGAGACCTTCACCAGCCCGGACGTCGTGTTCGTCTGGAGCGACGCCGGGCTCGACGGGCTGTCGGACCGGCTGCACGACTCCCTCCGCGCCCGACCCGGACACCCGCGACGACCGCGCCCGCTCGTGCTCAACACGTGGGAGGCCGTCTACTACCGGCAGGAGCTCGGGGCGCTCGCAGCCCTGGCCGACACCGCCGCGGACGTCGGCGTGGAGCGCTTCGTGCTGGACGACGGGTGGTTCCTCGGTCGGCGCTCGGACGGCACGGCACTCGGGGACTGGAGCGTCGACCCGACGGTCTGGCCGGACGGCCTGGCGCCGCTCGTCGACCACGTGCGCGGCCTCGGCATGGAGTTCGGCCTCTGGTTCGAGCCCGAGATGGTCAGCCCGGTGTCGGAGCTGGCGGCGGCGCACCCCGAGTGGATGCTCCAGCGGCCCGACGACGACGTCCGCACGTGGCGGAACCAGTACGTCCTCGACATGGCGAACCCGCTCGCCCGCGCACACGTGCTCGAGGCGATGTCGGCGGTCATCGGGGAGCACCACGTCGACTTCGTGAAGTGGGACCAGAACCGCGACATCGTGCACGCCGTGCACGACCGTCGCGCCGGCATCGACGCGCACACCCGCGGGGTCTACACCCTGATGGACGAGCTGCGACTCCGGCACCCGTGGCTCGAGATCGAGGCCTGTGCGAGCGGGGGAGCGCGGACCGACCTCGGCGTGCTCGAGCGGACCGACCGGGTGTGGGCGTCGGACTCGAACGACGCCATGGAACGCCTGCCGATCCAGCGCTGGACCGAGCTGCTGCTGCCCCTCGAGCTGATCGGGTCGCACGTCGGGCCCGAGGTCTCGCACACGACCCGGCGGCACCTCGACCTGGACTTCCGGATGGCGGTGTCGTTGTTCGGCTCCGCGGGCATCGAGACCGACATCACGCGCCTGGCGCCCGACGAGCTCGATCGGATCCGGGCGTGGACGGCGCTGTACCGGCGGGAGCGCGGGCTGCTGCACTCCGGGCGGGTGCGGCACCTCGACCTGGGGGACCCCGGGTTGGACGCCACCGCGGTCGTCGCTCGGGACGGCTCACGCGCGCTCGTCCGGGTCGCACGGACCGTGACGGGGCCGCGGTCGCTCGCGGTGCCGCTGCGGGTGCGGGGGCTCGATCGCAGCCGGCGCTACCGACTGGCTCCGGTGGACGGGCTCGCCGTGCCGCACGGCCTCGACCCGGTGCCGCCGCCGTGGCTCGGCCGGGGGCACCTCGAGCTGACCGGGGCGGTGTTCGCGGACGTCGGGGCGCGGCTGCCGATGCTCGCGCCGGGGACCGCGATCGTGCTCGGGCTCGACGCGGTCGACTGACCCGGGCCCGGGTCCGGGTCCCCCGCAAAACGCAACTGTGG
>NZ_MJGN01000037.1 GCF_001865065.1 Curtobacterium sp. MCBA15_008
GCAGACGACGGACGGGAGGCGCGGTGCCAGCTGGCACCGCGCCTCCCGTCCGTCTGTCTGTGCGTGTGCGGGAGCGGGCCCGGCCTAGCGGGCCAGCTTGAGCCAGACCGCCCCGAGCGGGGGCACCACCACGTGCGCCGAGGCCGGACGGCCCGCCCACGGGGTCTCGTCCGCCGTGACGACACCGAGGTTGCCGACACCGGATCCGCCGTACTCGGCCGCATCGGTGTTGAGGACCTCGTGCCATGCCCCGGCCGCGGGGAGCCCGAAGCGCCGCTCGACCGGAACGCCGGAGAAGTTCACGAACACCGCGAGGCGGTCGTCCCCGTCCTTCCGGAGGAACCCGAGCGTCGAGTGCGGCGCGTCACCGCCCTCGATCCACTCGAAGCCGTCGGCGGTGGAGTCGTGCGTCCAGAGCGCCGGGGTCTCACGGTAGACCCGGTTGAGCGAGGCGACGAGGTCCTGCACGCCACGGTGTCCCGGGTCGTCGAGGAGCCACCAGTCGAGCCCGCGGGCTTCGGACCACTCGGAGGGCTGGGCGAACTCCTGCCCCATGAAGAGCAGCTGCTTGCCGGGGTGCGCCCACATGAAGGCCAGGTAGGCGCGGACGTTCGCACGCTTCTGCCACTCGTCGCCGGGCATCTTGCCGTAGAGCGAGCCCTTGCCGTGCACGACCTCGTCGTGGCTGATCGGCAGGGTGAACTGCTCGCTGAACGCGTAGACGAACGAGAAGGTGACCTCGTCGTGGTGGTAGCTGCGGTACAGCGGCTCGCGCTCGATGTACTGCAGCGAGTCGTGCATCCAGCCCATGTTCCACTTCTGGCCGAAGCCGAGGCCGCCGGCACTCGTCGGCTGTGTGACGCCGGGCCACGAGGTGCTCTCCTCGGCGATCATCACGATGCCGGGGTAGCGCTTGTAGGCGGTGGCGTTGGTCTCCTGCAGGAACGAGATCGCCTCGAGGTTCTCGCGGCCGCCGTGGATGTTCGGCAGCCACTCGGTCCGGGAGTAGTCGAGGTACAGCATCGACGCGACGGCATCGACGCGGAGCCCGTCGATGTGGAACTCCTCGAACCAGTACAGGGCGTTCGCGACGAGGAAGTTGCGGACCTGCGGCTGCCCGAAGTCGAACACGTAGGTGCCCCAGTCGAGCTGCTCGCCGCGGCGGGGGTCCGGGTGCTCGAACAGCGCGTGGCCGTCGAACTTGCCGAGTGCCCACTCGTCCTTCGGGAAGTGCCCGGGGACCCAGTCCATGATCACGCCGATGCCGGCAGAGTGCAGCCGGTCGATGAGGTAGCGCAGGTCGTCCGGGGTGCCGAAGCGGGAGGTCGGCGCGTAGTACCCGGTGACCTGGTAGCCCCACGAGCCTCCGAAGGGGTGCTCGGCGAGCGGCAGGAACTCGACGTGGGTGAACCCGAGGTACTGCACGTGCCCGATCAGCTGGTCGGCGGCCTCGCGGTAGGACAACCCGGGGCGCCACGAGCCGAGGTGCACCTCGTAGACGCTCATCGGGCGGTCGTGCGTGGTCGTCTTCGCCCGGTGCTCCATCCACTGCGCGTCGCCCTCGGACCACGTGTAGTCGGATCGGGTGACGACGGAGGCGGTGAGCGGCGGGACCTCTGCTCGGCGGGCGAACGGGTCCGCACGCTCCACCCAGCCGGCGTCCGTGAGGATCTGGAACTTGTACCGCTGACCGACCATCGCGCCGGGCCAGAACAGCTCCCACACGCCGAGGTCGGTGAGGCGGCGCATCGCGGTGGTGCGGCCTTCCCAGCCCTCGAAGTCACCGATCACGCGGACGGCGGTGGCGCGGGGTGCCCAAACGGTGAACGCCACCCCGTCGACGCCGTCGACGGTCTTCGCGTGCGCGCCCAGGTGGTGCCAGAGCTGCTCGTCGCGGCCCTCGCCGAAGAGGTGCAGGTCGAGCTCCCCGATGGTCGGCGGGAAGCGGTAGGCGTCGTCGGTCGTCCAGGTGATGTCGTCGGTGTCCGTCGACGGGTCCTCGTCGTAGTCGGCTTCGACCCGGTACCGGCCGAGTGTGTCGGCGGTGGCGCCGGCCCAGAGCCCGTCGCCCTCGTGCGTCAGCTCGATGTCGTCGCCGTCGGGTCGGACGATGCGGACCGCGGTGGCGAGGTGCCGGACGACCCGGACACTCGTGCCGCCGTCGACGGGGTGCGGGCCGAGGACGTCGTGCGGCTGCGACCAGCGCGCTTCGGCGATCTGCTGGCGGAGCCACTCCTCGACCGGAGCGGGGCGCGGGCCGGGTGCTGGGGCTGGGGCTGGGGCTGCGGACGACCCCGTGGAGTCGGTCGCGGCGAGCGGGTTCCCGCCTTCGCTGGTGGGCGCGTCGGCTCCGTCGCCCGGGCCGGTCTCGGCAGGCACGGTGGACGCGACCGGCTCGGTCTGCGCGGCCACGGTCCGGTCACCCGCAGGCACGGGCACGGCTTCGACCGCGATGTGCCGCGGGTGCTCGGCGTCGGAGGCGTGCCCGGCGAGCGTCGCGGACTCGGGGACGTCACGGTCGGGGGACTCGCGCTGTGCCGGGGGAGCGCCGGGCAGGTCTTCTCCGGGGCCGGACACGAGCGGTTCGTACCGCGGGGTGGTGGCCTTCGGTGCGGGGACCTGCGGCGCGGAGCCCTCCGGTGCGACGTGCTGTGCCGGGTGGGTGGGACGGGGCGTGTCCGACGGCATCCGGCGCGGGAGCACGGGCGGCGGGGGCGGCGGGACCGGCGGCACGCTGGGGCCCTGGCCCCGGTTCGTCGGCGCTGCCTTCGGTGCGTCGTCCTCGCGGTGGGTGTCGGTCATCGGCGGGGTCCCTCCACGACGAGCAGGTGCACGGGTTCCTGGAACGCGTCCAGGCGGACGTAGTTCGACGAGCCCCAGACCCAGCGCTGCCCGGTCACGACGTCGCGGACGTCGAACTGCTGCTCGGGGTCGAGCCCGAGCGCGGCGAGGTCGAGGTGGACCGTGGTCTCACGGGCCGAGTGGGGGTCGACGTTGGCGACGACGATCACGGTGTCGTCGCGGCCCGAGCGGATGAACCGGCCGGGCAGGTGCTTCGAGTAGACGACGATCGCCGGGTCCTCGGCGTCGTGCACGTGCAGGTTCCGCAGCTGCCGGAGTGCGGGGTGCGCCTGCCGGAACCGGTTGAGCATCGTGACGTACGGCGCCAGGCTCGCACCCTCGGCCTCGGCCAGGGCGAAGTCGCGCGGCTTGTACTCGTACTTCTCGTTGTCGATGTTCTCTTCCGAACCCGGACGGGCGACGTCCTCGAAGAGCTCGTACCCGGCGTACATGCCCCACGTCGGAGCACCCGTCGCCGCGAGGGCCGCACGGATCTTGTAGCCGGCACGACCGCCGAACTGCAGGTACTCCGTGAGGATGTCCGGGGTGTTCACGAACAGGTTCGGACGCAGGTACGCGCTCGTCTCGTGGGACAGCTCGTCGAAGTAGTCGGCGATCTCGTCCTTCGTGTTCCGCCACGTGAAGTACGAGTACGACTGCTGGAAGCCGACCTCGGCCAGGGCCCGCATCATCGCCGGGCGGGTGAACGCCTCGGCGAGGAACACGGTGTCCGGGTGCTCGTCGCGGACCTCGCGGATGACGCGCTCCCAGAACCAGAGCGGCTTCGTGTGCGGGTTGTCGACGCGGAAGATGCGGATGCCGAACGCGATCCAGTGCCGGAGCACCCGGAGGACCTCGGCGACGATGCCCTCGGGGTCGGTGTCGAACTGGATCGGGTAGATGTCCTGGTAGCGCTTCGGCGGGTTCTCGGCGGTCGCGATGGAGCCGTCGGCCCGTACCGTGAACCACTCCGGGTGCGCGGTGACCCAGGGGTGGTCGGGGGAGCACTGCAGCGCGAAGTCGAGCGCGACCTCCATGCCGGTGTTCTTCGCGGTTTCGACGAAGTCGCGGAAGTCGTCCTCGGTGCCGAGGTCGGGGTGGATCGCGTCGTGCCCGCCCTCGGGGCCACCGATCGCCCACGGGCTGCCCGGGTCGTGCGGGCCGGGCGTGAGCGTGTTGTTCGGCCCCTTGCGCGCGGTCGTGCCGATCGGGTGGATCGGCGGCAGGTAGACGACGTCGAAGCCCATCCGGGCCACGCCGGGCAGCCGGCGGGCCGCAGTGCGGAAGTCGCCGCTCTTCCACGAGCCGTCGGCGTTCTTCTTGGCGCCCTCGCTCCGGGGGAAGAACTCGTACCAGGCGCCCACTCCGGCACGGGTGCGCTCGACGTCGAGCAGCTGCGTGGGGGAGTGCGTCCGGAGGGAGGTGAGCGGGGCGTCCTCGACCTCGCCGGTGATCCGGGGGTCGTCGACCGCGGCGAGACGCTCGGCCGGGTCGAGGTCGGTGTCGCGCACGCGTTCGGCAGCGCGGCTGGCCGCGGGAGAGCCCGTCTCGTCGGCGAGGCGGTCGAGCAGCAGTGCGCCGTCGAGCAAGGTCGCCTCGGTGTCGACGCCGGCCGCGATCTTCAGGCGCGCGGCGTGCAGCCACGTCGCCCAGTCGTCGGAGTACGACTCGACGTGCCACGACCAGACGCCGACGTGGTCGACCTGGACGGTCGCCTCGTACCGGTCGGTACCCGCGGCGACCAGCACCATCGGCACGGTGCGCGTGCCGCCGTCGGGGCGTTCGATCACGAGGTCGGCGCCGATGATGCCGTGCCCCTCGCGGAAGACGGTCGCACCGAACGTGATCACCTCGCCGTCGTACGCCTTGCCGGGGAATCCGTTCGGGGTCGTGGGGGCGAGCTCGGTGATCGGGATGCGCCCGATCTTCGGACGGCGGGGTCGGTCTGCGGTGGCCACGGAGCCGACGCTACCCGGCGAGCGCCTCCACGTTCCCCGGAATCCGCCCTCTGTGGAGGGCCGGGCGCGCCGTGGAGCTGTGGAGGGACGGCCTGGAGGCGCGTGGGGACGCCGCCACCGCCTCCCGGCCCGGTGGTCGGCCGCGACGGGCGCGACGGGCGCGACGGGCACGACGGGCGCGACGGGCACGACGGGCGCGACGCGCACGACAGGCGCGACGGGCTCGACTGG
>NZ_MJGN01000038.1 GCF_001865065.1 Curtobacterium sp. MCBA15_008
GCGGGACGGGCGCGACGGGCGCGATGGGCGCGACTGGCGGGACGGGCGCGACTGGCGCGACGGACCGACGTCCGCGACGCGCGCCCGGAGCTACGCGATCTCGAAGACGTGGATCCCGGGCCCGTACGCCGTGAAGACCTGCCCGGCGGGACGGAGCCGCTCGTGGTCGCGGTGCTTCTCGCTCGACCAGACGAGCCGGTAGCCGACGACGTCCTCGCGGACCGGCAGGGTGAGGTCGCGCGTGCGCCCGCTGCCGTGCACGACGACGAGCACGCGGTCGTACGGCTCGTGCTCCGGCGTCGACTCGACGAAGTACTGCAGCGCCCGGTGGATCGGCTGGTCCCACCCCTCGAGCGTCATCGGGTGGCCGTCCGGCCCGTACCAGGACATCCGGGACGCCCCCGGTGTCTCCTGCCCCTCGACCCCGAAGCGCGTCGGCCGGAGCGCGGGGTGCGCTGCCCGGAGCCGGGCGAGCGCGGCGACCACCTCGGTCATGGCCTCGGTGTCCTCGTCGTCGGACCAGTTCACCGGCGTGAGGTCCTCCGACACCACGTAGGCGTTGTTGTTGCCGTGCTGGGTCCGGCTCCGCTCGTCACCGGCCGTGAGCATCGGCACCCCGGCCGACAGCATCAGCGTGCCGAGCAGGTTCCGCATCGAGCGGCCACGGGCGGCTCGGACGCCGCGGTCGGCGGTGTCGCCCTCGATCCCGTGGTTGAACGAGCGGTTGTCGTTCGAGCCGTCGCGGTTCTCCTCGCCGTTCGCCTCGTTGTGCTTGCCGTCGTACGACACCAGGTCGAGCAGCGTGAAGCCGTCGTGGGCGGTGACGAAGTTGATCCCCGCGAGCGGACCACGGGCGGTGCCGAACAGGTGCCGCGACCCGGTCAGGGCGCCGGCGAGCGCGCCGATGCCGGTGGCGGGGGTGCCGTTGCGGCGCTCCTCGGCGATGTCGGTCAGCCAGAACTGCCGCACCGTGTTGCGGAACCCGTCGTTCCACTCGCTCGTGTGGTCTCCTGCCGCGCCGAAGGAACCGGTCTTCCAGCCGTCGGGCCCGACGTCCCACGGTTCGGCGATGACGAGCGCGTCCTGCAGGTCGGGGTGGTTCCGGATCCGGTCGAGGAGCGGGTGCTGCGGATCGAAGACGTGGTGGGCGTCGCGGGCGAGCGCTGCCATCAGGTCGAAGCGGAACCCGTCGACCTGCACCTCGCGCGCCCAGTACGCGAGGCTGTCGACGATGAGGTCCGCGGTCGCCTCGACCGAGGTGTCGAGGGTGTTCCCGCAGCCCGTGGTGTCGAAGTAAGACGCGGCTTCGTCGGCCGGCGCCCACCGGTACCGGTTCGCCCCGTCGATGCCACGGAGCGACGAGGTCGGACCGCCCTGGCCCTCTTCCGCGGTGTGGTTGTAGACGACGTCGAGGACGACCTGGATGCCGGCCTCGTGCAGCAGCCGGACCATCCCCTTGAACTCGCGGAGGACCGCCGAGGCCCCGTCTGCCCGGGCACCGGCGGAGGCGTGGGCCGCGTGCGGGGCGAAGAACCCGAGGGTGTTGTAGCCCCAGGCGTTCTCGCGGCCGGCGTCCTGCAGCCAGTGCTCGGTGTCGAACGCGTGCACGGGCAGGAGCTCGAGCGTCGTCACGCCGAGGCGGTGGAGGTGCGCGATGGTGCTCTCGTGCGCAATGCCGGCGTACGTGCCGCGCAGGTCCTCGGGCAGGTGCGGGTTCGCGGCGGTGAAGGTCCGGACGTTCGCCTCGTACACGAGGGTCCGGTCGAGTGGGGTGCGCGGCTTGACGACGCCGCCCCAGTCGAAGGACTCGTCGACCACGACGCTCGTCCAGCGCGCAGCACCCGTCGCGCCCGTCGCGTCGCCCGCGCCCGCGCCCGCACCCGCAGCGTCGCGCGCCGCCGGTGCGATCCCGCGCGCGGCCGGGTCGAGGAGCGGCCGGGAGGCGTCGAACTCGTGCCGCGGCCCGGTCGGCCCGTCGACGAGCAGGTGGTACGTGTCGCCCGGTTCGACCCCCGGCACGTCCGCCGCCCAGGTGTCGCCCGTGTTCGTCAGCGGGAAGGAACCGCGCCCGTCCACCACCAGGGTGACCGAGGTCGCCGTCGCCGACCGCACCGAGAAGCGGGCGCCACCGGTCCCCAGGTGGAACCCCGGGACCTCGTCCACAACCGTCTCGCGCATGAGGACCAGGGTACGAGGACCCGCGGGTATCCTGGAATCGCTCGTTCGGGAGGGTGCAGCTTGACGGTCTACCTCGACCACGCCGCGACGACGCCGATCCTGCCGGAGGCGCTCGCCGCCTTCACGGCTGCCCTCGGCACCGTCGGCAACCCCTCGTCGATCCACAGTGCGGGGCAGCAGGCGAAGATGCTGCTCGAGGACGGCCGTGCAGCCGTCGCGGCGTCGCTCGACGCCGACCCCGTCGAGGTGGTCTTCACCTCCGGTGGCACCGAGAGCATCAACCTCGCCGTGAAGGGGCTCTTCTGGGCCCGGCAGCAGGACCGGCCGCGTCCCCGCATCGTCGTGCCGGGCGGTGAGCACCACGCGACCGTCGACACGGTCGAGTGGCTCGAACGCCACGAGGGCGCGGTCGTCGACGTGGTCCCGTTGGACGCGCAGGGTCGCGTCGACCTCGCCGGCCTGGAGGCGCGACTCGCCGACGCCACGGACGTCGCCCTGGTGACGTTCCTCTGGGCGAACAACGAGGTGGGCACCATCCAGCCGGTGGCCCGGATCGTCGAGCTGGCGCACGCCGCCGGCGTGCCCGTGCACAGCGACGCGGTCGCCGCCTACGGGCAGGTCCCGGTCTCGTTCGCCGCATCGGGGCTCGACGCGATGAGCGTGTCCGCGCACAAGGTCGGCGGTCCTGTCGGCATCGGCGCGCTCGTGCTCGGCCGGAAGGCGACGGTCGAGCCGCTCATCCACGGGGGCGGTCAGCAGCGACAGGTCCGGAGCGGCACGCAGGACGCCCCGGCGGCCGCGGCGTTCGGTGTCGCGGCGGCGGTACCGCACGCGCCGGTGGCCGCGATGCGTGACCGCCTCGTCGCCGGTGTGCGTGCCGCCGTGCCGTCCGCGGTGCTCATGGGCGACCCGGTCGACCGGCTGCCGGGCAACGCGCACTTCACGTTCCCCGGGTGCGAGGGCGACTCGCTGCTGTTCCTGCTCGACGCCGCGGGTGTCGCCGTGTCGACCGGCTCGGCCTGCCAGGCCGGCGTGCCCGAGGCGTCGCACGTGCTCCTCGCGATGGGGTTGTCCGAACAGGACGCCCGCGGTGCGCTCCGGATCACGCTCGGGCACACCACCACCGATGCCGACGTCGACGCGTTCCTCGCGGCGCTGCCGGACGCGGTGGCCCGTGCAGGTGCTGCGGGCATGGCGTCGCGGGCGCCGTTGCTCGGGCGGTAGGTCCGACGCGCTCCGCCTCGTGCACAATGGCGCTGTGTCCCTCCGCTTGTCCGCCGTCGTGCTGTTGGCCGTGCTCGTGGGGACGACGGCGTCCGGCTGCGTCGCGGCCGGCCAGCGCGACGGCGTCCTCACGCTGTCAGGGTCGGACGCGGTCGAGCCGCCGACGTGCACTGTCTCAGCGCCGGTGAGCGTCGAGACACTGGACGGGACGGACCCGCAGGCCTGCCTGCCGTTGGGCCAGGAGCTCGTGTTCCCGGACGGCTACCGGACGCAGGTCGGTGAGTCCTCGGGCAACTCCGGCAGTTACCCCGGGGCGGGGTTCGCCTACCACTGGGTGACCGTCGGCCGCTGGGGCTTGGTCGCCGCTCGAGCATCGGACGACTGCTCGGAGGTGCAGCGATGGGGGCACCCGGAAGCGCTCCGACGTCTCGACGAGGCGTTCGCACCCGGATGGGCGTGCGAGGACGCGGAGCCGTCCGACCATGGCTGACCACGACCGCCGACTCGTGGACCTCTACGACGACGACAACCCGGACGGTCCCGATCACGACTTCTACCGGGCCATCGCCGACGAGTCGGGCGCGCGTTCGATCATCGACCTCGGCTGCGGCACGGGCATCCTCACCGTGACCTTCGCCGGTACGGGGCGGCGTGTCGTCGGCGTCGACCCGTCGGCCACCATGCTCGACCACGCCCGCCAGCGGCCCGGCGCCGGGTCGGTGACGTGGATCCTCGGCGACAGCCGGCAGGTCCCGGTGTGCCCTGACGAGCCCGCCGACCTCGCCGTCATGACGGGGAACGTCGCCCAGCACATCGACGACGAGGACTGGGCACGCACCCTCCGGGACCTGCGCGGGGCACTCCGACGCGGCGGGACCCTGGCGTTCGAGAGCCGCAACCCGTCGGCCGAGGCGTGGCGCGGGTGGACGTCGAGCGAGCGGACCACCCGCGACACCGCCCACGGACCGCTCGAGGAGTGGTCGAGGGCCGACGAGGTCTCGCCGGGGGTCGTCCGGCTGATCGCGTCGAACCGGTTCCTCCGCACCGGCGAGACGGTCGTCGAGACCCAGACGCTCCACTTCCGGACGCGCAGCGAGCTGGATCGGCAGCTCGACGCCGCCGGGTTCACCGTGACCGCGGTGTTCGGCGACTGGCGGCGCGGCCCCGTCGTGGACTCGTCCGCCGTCCTGGTCGTCACCGCTTCTGCCAGGTGACCGACCCGGCGGAGGCGAGCCGCGCCTCCAGGGCGGTCTGCCGTGTCGGACGCGCGCCGGTAGGATCGGTGACCATGGTCGAACTGGACTTCAACGAGCAGATCTCCGCCCTCCGCGAGACCTTCGGGAACATCCGCTCGGTGGTCGACGTCGACCGCCTGCAGCGCGAGATCGCCGAACTCAGCGAGCAGGCCGGTGCCCAGGACCTCTGGGACGACGTCGAGCACGCGCAGCAGGTGACGAGCGCGCTGTCCCACCGGCAGTCGGAACTCAAGAAGATCACCGACACCGAGCAGCGCATCGACGACCTCGAGGTGCTAGTCGAGATGGCGAACGAGGCCGAGGACCAGGAGTCCGCCGACGAAGCGGTCGCCGAGCTCAAGGCGATCCAGAAGACGATGGGCGATCTCGAGGTGCAGACGCTCCTCGACGGCGAGTACGACGACCGCCCCGCGGTGATCACGATCCGTGCGGGCGCCGGTGGCGTGGACGCCGCGGACTTCGCCGAGATGCTCATGCGCATGTACCTGCGGTACGCCGAGCAGCACGGCTACAAGACCACCGTGATGGACACGTCCTACGCCGAAGAAGCGGGCATCAAGTCCGCGACGTTCGAGGTCGACGCACCGCACGCCTTCGGCACGCTGTCGGTCGAGGCCGGCACCCACCGCCTCGTCCGGATGTCGCCGTTCGGCGCGGCCGGCAAGCGCCAGACCTCGTTCGCCGCGGTCGAGGTCATCCCGCTCATGCCGGAGACCGCTGTCATCGACATCCCCGAGAACGACATCCGCGTCGACGTGTTCCGCTCGTCCGGCCCCGGCGGGCAGTCGGTCAACACGACGGACTCCGCGGTCCGCCTGACCCACATCCCGACCGGCACCGTCGTCTCGATGCAGAACGAGAAGTCGCAGATCCAGAACCGTGCCGCCGCCATGCGCGTGCTGCAGTCGCGCCTGCTCCTCTTGAAGAAGGAAGAGGAGAACGCGAAGAAGAAGGAGCTCGCCGGCAACATCACGGCGAGCTGGGGCGACCAGATCCGTTCCTACGTCCTCGCGCCGTACCAGATGGTGAAGGACCTCCGGAGCGAGCACGAGGTGAACAACCCCTCAGCCGTGTTCGACGGCGACCTGGACGGCTTCATCAACGCGGGCATCCGCTGGCGGAAGCAGTCGGTGGAGTCCTGAGCCGCGCGCCTCGGTTGATTTCGAGGGCGGGCGACCTACCCTGATCCGGTCATGATCAAATTCGACCAGGTCACCAAGGTGTACTCGGGCAACCCGAGTCCCGCCCTCGACGCCATCTCCCTCGAGATCCTCAAGGGGGAGTTCGTCTTCCTCGTGGGTGCATCCGGGTCCGGCAAGTCCAGCTTCCTCCGCCTCGTGCTGAAGGAGGAGAAGCCGTCGCGCGGGCAGATCCACGTGCTCGGACAGCGCCTCGGTTCCCTGTCCTCGCGCAAGGTCCCGTACTTCCGTCGCAACCTCGGCGTCGTCTTCCAGGACTTCCGGCTCCTGCCGAACAAGAACGTCTTCGACAACGTCGCGTTCTCGCTGCAGGTGATCGGCAAGAGCAAGGGCTTCATCAGCGAGGCCGTCACCGACGTGCTGAAGCTCGTGGGGCTCGCCGGCAAGGCGACCCGCATGCCGCACGAGCTCTCCGGCGGTGAGCAGCAGCGTGTGGCGATCGCCCGTGCCGTCGTCAACAAGCCGGCGATCCTGCTCGCCGACGAGCCCACCGGCAACCTCGACCCGACGACCTCGGCCGGCATCATGGCGCTCCTCGAACGCATCAACCAGGGAGGCACCACCGTGCTCATGGCGACCCACGACGCCAGCATCGTGAACCAGATGCAGCGTCGCGTCATCGAGCTGTCGAACGGCACGATCCTCCGTGACGAGCAGTCCGGCGGGTACCAGACCCAGGCCGTCCCGATCCAGCGCGGCTCGGGCGTCTCGAACACCACCGGCATCCAGACCATCCCGGGGATCATCCGATGAGGCTCGGGCTCGTCATGTCCGAGGTCGCCTCGGGCCTGCGTCGCAACGCGTCGATGGTCGTCTCCGTCGTCCTGGTGACCTTCATCTCGCTCACCTTCGTGGGCACCGCGATCCTGCTCCAGATGCAGATCAACCAGATGAAGGGGTACTGGTACGACCGGGCGCAGGTCGCGGTCTACCTCTGCACCGACACCGACACCACGGGCAACTGCACCGGCGCGAAGGCGACCGACGACCAGCGCCAGCAGGTGCAGCAGCAGCTCGACTCGTCGACCCTCAAGCCGTACATCGAGAAGACGTACTACGAGGACCAGGACCAGGCGTTCGACCGCTTCAAGCAGCAGTTCAAGGACTCGCCCGCAACGGAGTTCGTGAAGCCCGAGTACCTGAACGAGACCTTCTGGGTGAACCTGAAGAACCCGTCGCAGGCCGACGTGCTCGTCGAGAGTCTGTCGAAGGTCGCCGGCGTGCAGAGCGTGGTCGACCAGCGCGGCTACCTGCAACCCATCTTCAACCTGCTCAACGCGTCGTCGTACACGGCGATCGGCATCGCCTCGTTGATGCTCATCGCCGCGGTGCTCCTCATCGCCACCACCATCAGACTGTCCGCGTTCAGCCGAAGGCGAGAGCTCGGCATCATGCGGCTCGTCGGTGCATCGAACCGGTTCATCCAGACACCGTTCGTGCTCGAGGGGGTGATCGCCGCGGCCATCGGGGCGGTCCTCGCGGGTGGCGCGATCGTGGCGGTGGTCTGGTTCTTCGTCCGGAACTACCTGTCGCAGCGGTTCTCCGGGACGGCGTTCATCGGCATGGGTGACGCGGCCATCGTGGTGCCGGCGGTGATCGTCATCGGGGTCGTCCTCGCGGCGCTCTCGGCGCTCATCGCGATCCGCCGCTACCTCAAGGTCTGACGCGGCCGCGCGCCGCACTGCGCGCTCGCCGCGCTCGCACCGCACTCGCACCGTTCGCGAAAGCGACAGTTCGCCGCCGACCGACGGGTCTCCACCGCGAAAGCGACAGTTCGCTGCGAACATCCCGCGGTGAACTGTCGCTTTCGCGCGTTGGTCGATCCGGCCCACGAGGCGCGGCACGCCGGGAAGGTGCACCGCCCCTCGTGGGTTGAGTAGTCTGTAGGGCTGGCAGCACCGCCGGGTCGACCAGCACCGGGCAGCGAGAGGAGACACGCATGGCGAAGGAACGCGGCGAGAAGATCGTGGCGACGAACCGTCGTGCGCGTCACGACTACCTCATCGAGGACACGTACGAGGCCGGCATGGTCCTCTCCGGCACCGAGGTGAAGTCGCTCCGCGAAGGGCGCGCGTCGCTCGTCGACGGGTACGCCTTCATCGACGGCGGCGAAGCGTGGCTCGACGCGGTGCACATCCCCGAGTACACCGAGGGGACGTGGAACAACCACGCACCGCGGCGGAAGCGGAAGCTGCTCCTCCACAAGCAGCAGATCGTCAAGATCTCGCACAAGACCGCACAGGGCGGGTACACGCTCGTGCCGCTGCAGATCTACTTCCACGACGGCCGGGCCAAGGTCGAGATCGCGGTCGCGAAGGGCAAGCGCGAGTTCGACAAGCGCCAGGCGCTCCGCGAGAAGACCGACAAGCGCGAGGCCGAACGGGCCATGCGCACCCGCAACCGCGTCGGCGAGTGACGCTGGCGCGGACGCCCTCGGTCGACTAGACTGAGGGACTGCTCCTCCGGGAGCGACCTGGTAACTCAACAGCGTGACAGCGGCTCGCACGTCCGGCCCGCATGGGGATGATCGGTTTCGACATTGCCTGTGTGCCGACGGGAAGCGGGCCGAGGACCCACGGTCATCTCGTGAACGATCCGTGGAAAACAACAAGTGCCAATTCCAAGCGCACTGACTTCGCTCTCGCTGCGTAAGCAGCCCAGCACATGAAGTCCGTCGGCCAGGTGATCGTCTTCTAACCTGAGTTCCGGCGTCATCCAGAGGACTTGCTGCACGGTTGCGCCTCAGGGCCGTGCGGGACTTGCACTGAGACTGGGCCCGTCGTCCTAGAAGCCGGTAGCAAAGGACGGGGCCGAGCAGAACGAATCATCCGGATACGCCCGTAGAAGACGTCGAATTGCAGCGATGGACGGGGGTTCGATTCCCCCCATCTCCACCATTCGCCGGTCGTCGAGCCGCTGTCATGCTGAACGCCCCGTCATCGTCCCCCAGGACGAAGGCGGGGCGTTCGTCGTCGTGTCACGTCGGGGGACTACGCTCCGGGGCAGGCGCGGGAACTCGCTCGTGCCGGTCGGCGAAACGAGAGGTCCGCACGTGGTGCAGGAAATCGCGATCCGTGTCCGTCTGCGCGAGCAGGAGCGAGTGGGGCTCGCCGAGTACGAGCGGATCGTGGGGTCCGTCGCCACGGTCGCCGCGGTGATCGCGTGGCTGCCGACACCCGAGGCTCGGCTGGTCGTCCGAGGGCGCGGGGCCGAACCGGTCCGTCTCGAGACGCTCTCGTACGGTTCGACCTTCGAGATGCTCGTCGTGCTCGACCAGCGCAGTGCCGCCGTCGAGCGTGCCGGCGCCGCCGTCGCCGCGCTGATCGAGTCCGTTCGGCACGAGCACGTCGAGGACGACGTGTCCGGTATCGCCGGCGAGCTGGACCGGCTCGACCGTTCGGCGCCTCGCGGCCGTTCGGTCGTCGAGCGGTCGCTCCGAGCCTTCCTCGAGGGTGCTCGGTCCGACGTGCTCGCCCGGAAGTCGACGACCCGGCTCCGCGCTGCCCAGGCGCTGCTCCGGCTCGCCGAGGACGGTGCGGAACTCGTCGTCGAGCGGGTGGAGGACGCCCTGGCCCCGGTCGTCGAGGAGCAGGCGGTCGACGTGCTTGAGGACACCGGCAGCGCGGTCGTGGTCGAACCGGTCGACGGACTGTCACTGCCCGACGACAAGGACGACACGGACACGGCCTCTGTCCCCGACGACGAGCCCGAGCAGCCGAACGAGAAGAAGAAGAAGTCGTCGAAGAAGCAGGACGACAAGAAGAAGACGTCGAAGAAGGACAGCAAGAAGAAGGACAGCAAGAAGAAGGACGGCAAGAAGGGCAAGAAGTAGCCTGAGTGCTTGTACAGCACCATTGTTTCCATCGTGTTAAAGAATCCGGCCAATCGGCTGACACGGTGCCAGAGTCGATGAGCGCGGTTCGTGTTCGCGGGGCCGCGCTCACTCGACAGGAGCAACAGTGGCTACAACGACACAGGCGCTGCCGGACTCCGGCCTCAAGCGCAACGTCGGCTTCATCGGGCTCATCTGGGCCTCGACGGGGTCGATCATCGGCTCCGGCTGGCTCTTCGGCTCGCAGGAGGCGCTGAAGACCGCCGGACCGGCCGCGATCATCTCGTGGCTCATCGGTGGTGTGGCGATCCTCGTCCTCGCACTCGTGCACGCCGAACTCGGCGGCATGTTCCCGATCGCGGGTGGGACGGCACGGTTCCCTCACATCGCCTTCGGCGGCGTCGCCGGGGCCTCGTTCGGCTGGTTCTCGTGGCTGCAGTCGGTCACGGTCGCCCCGATCGAGGTCGAGGCGATGATCAAGTACGCGCAGCACTGGCAGTTCGCGCACCCGTGGCTGCACACCACGACGGTCGACGGTGAGACGCAGCAGCTCCTCACCGGCGCCGGCATCGCCGTCGCCGTCCTGCTGATGGCGGTCGTCACGGTGATCAACCTGCTGAGCGTCAAGATCCTCGCGAACACGAACTCCGCGGCGACCTGGTGGAAGGTCGCCATCCCCCTGCTCGTCATCATCGTGCTCGCGTTCAGCGGCTTCCACGGCTCGAACTTCACCGCGGCGAACGGCTTCATGCCCGAGGGCGCGAAGGGCATCCTGGCGGCCGTCTCGACGTCGGGCATCATCTTCGCCTTCCTCGGCTTCGAGCAGGCGGACCAGCTGGCGGGCGAGGCGAAGAACCCGAAGCGCGACATCCCGCGCGCGGTCATCGGCTCGGTGGTCATCGGCCTCGTGATCTACCTGCTGCTGCAGATCGTGTTCCTCGGCGTGCTGCGCCCGGCCGCGATCCAGGGCTCGTGGGCGACGGCGGACTTCACGAAGTACACCGGTCCCTTCGCCGACATCGCGATGGCGGCGGGCCTCACCTGGCTCGCCGTGATCATCTTCATCGACGCGATCATCTCGCCAGCGGGCACGGGCCTCATCTACGTGACGGCGACGTCCCGCATCTCGTACGGACTCAGCCGCAACGGCTACTTCCCGAAGGCCTTCGAGTGGACGACGAAGCAGGGCGTGCCGTGGGTCGGACTGATCGTCGCGTTCGTCGTCGGGTGCGCGTGCTTCGCACCGTTCCCCTCGTGGCAGGGGCTCGTCAGCCTCATCACGAGTGCCTCGGTCCTGATGTACGCGGGGGCTCCGCTGGCCCTCGGGGCGTTCCGGAAGCGCATCCCCGAGATCGAGCGTCCGTACCGGATGCCCGCAGCGACGATCCTGTCGCCGATCGCGTTCATCGTCGCGAACCTCATCATCCTCTGGACCGGATGGGACACGGACTGGAAGCTCGGCGTCGCGATCCTAATCGGCGCCGTCGTGATCGTCCTGAACAACGTGTTCCGAGGGAAGACGAGCGTGCAGCCCCGTTGGGACTGGAAGGCGGCCCAGTGGTTGCTGCCCTACCTGATCGGCATGGGCCTCATCGTCTTCCTCAGCGACTTCGGGCCGCTGACGAACCCGGTGTTCCCGCTGTGGATCGACATCGTCGTGGTCGCGGTGTTCTCGCTGGTCATCTACTACTGGGCGATCAACTCCGCCTCCGACCGCGAGGAGATCCTCCGAACGGCCGACGACGTCCGCGATGTAGAGGAGTCGGGGGTCGTGGAGCCCGTCCACCACTGACCGATCCGACCGCATGACGCAACGGGAGCGGTTGCTCGCAGAGGGATACCGCTGCGAGGAACCGCTCCCGTTGCGTTTTGCGGGAAGGGCGGGGCGGGCGGGACCGAGGGCGGGGCGGGCGGGGCG
>NZ_MJGN01000039.1 GCF_001865065.1 Curtobacterium sp. MCBA15_008
GGGTGGATTCAGGTGGTGGTTGCAACGCCGGTTTCTGGTGCTTGTGAGAGTAGCTGTTTGAGGGCTTCGGCGGGTGTCATCGCGTCGAGGCGTTTGCGTGGCCGGTCATTGATCTCGTCTTGCACGAATTGGAGCTCAGCGGTGGTGTGCCGGGACAGGTCCGTGCCCTTGGGGAAGTACTGGCGCAGCAGACCATTCGTGTTTTCGTTGCTGCCCCGCTGCCAGGGTGCGTGCGGGTCGCAGAAGTAGATCTGCACCCCGGTCGCGACCGTGATCTCGCGGTGCCGGATCATCTCAATGCCCTGGTCCCACGTGATGGACTTCGCGACCTCGGCCGGCATCCGCCCGATCGCGGCGATCATCTGGTCGCGGACCTCGATGGCTCCATGCGCCCCGGGAAGGTGCAGCAGCATCAGATACCCGGTGCTGCGCTCGACGAGCGTGCCGATCGCGGACCGGTTCCCGGCACCCATGATCAGGTCCCCTTCCCAATGGCCAGGGACGGCGCGGTCGGCGACCTCGGCTGGCCGGTCAGCGATCATCACCATCTCCGGGATCTTCGACGCCCGGGTCGTGGCGCGGCCCTGCGGTTTCCGGAGCGTGCGCCCGGTGCGTAGGCACGCGGCGAGTTCGCGGCGCAGTTCCCCGCGGCCCTGCACGAACAACGCCTGGTAGATCGTTTCGTGCGACACCCGCATCTCCGACTCGTTCGGAAACGCCCGCCGAAGCCGCAAACTGATCTGTTCCGGGGAACGTTTCTGGAGCAACCCAGTCTGCACGTACTCACGGAGCCGATCGTTGCTGGCGAGCTTGCCGGACTTCGGACGGCGCGCTCGCATCCAAGCGCGGTGTTGCGCGGTCCCGGACCGATACCCCCGCCCGCTGGAACCGGCGCGCAGCTCCCGGCTGATCGTTGAGGGAGCCCTGCCCAGAGCGCGAGCGATCTGTCGCGCACTGCGACCCTGCGCATGCTGCACCGCGATCTCGTCCCGCTCAGCCAATGAGAGCCGCACCCCGGACCCGCCATGACTCGCCGCCGTCATCCCGCCAGCCTCGAGGACCCACATCGCCGCGGTCGAGCGTTTCACACCCATCACGGATGCAGCCTCGGTCACCGTCCCCGACTGCCGCAACACCCGGAAAAACGCAGCCCGGAACTCCCGCGAATACGCCGCAGCACGACCCATCACAACC
>NZ_MJGN01000040.1 GCF_001865065.1 Curtobacterium sp. MCBA15_008
GGACCCGGCCTCTGCTGCTCACCACGGGCGGTGGCCCGTACCCGGCGACGGCCTGGAGGCGCGGTGCGGGCCGGCACCGCGCCTCCCGTCGGGTGGTCGGCGGCGCTGATCCCGCCACGGCGACAGTCCGCGCCGACCGGTCCCGTCCCCCACGCGAAAGCGACAGTCCGCCGCGGGAGTTCCGCGGCGAACTGTCGCTTTCGGGAGCGGTGGACGGTGCGGCGTGCCCGCCCGTCCCCGTCAGACGATCGGAACCGGCGACGTGATCGGCCCCGTGCTCGGCGACGACGAGCGGAGCGCAGCACGACGGCTGCTGCGGCGCTCGGCTCCGTAGCTGACCATCGTCATGAGCACGCCGAGCAGCGCGAGCACGATCCCGAGCCACCCCGGCGCAAGGAAGCCGAACCCGGCGGCGATGACCGCACCGCCCAGGGCCGCACCGAGCGAGTTGCCGATGTTGAACGCCGAGTGGTTGAGCGCCGCGGCGATCGTGCGGGCGTCACCGGCGACGTCCATCAGGCGGGACTGCACCGCGGGCGGGATCGCGGACGAGGTCGCCCCGAGCAGGAACGCACCGAGGAACATCCCCCACGCCCACTGCGCGGTGAGCACGGTGACGAGCAGGGCGGCGATGAGGGCGAACATGCCGACGTAGATCGTGCGCTTGATGCTGTGGTCGGCCAGCAGGCCGCCCAGGATGCCGCCGACGACCATGCCGATGCCGACCACCACGAGCACGAGGGGCACGAAGGACTCCGGCAGCCCGGTGACGTTCTGCACGAGCGGCGAGATGTACGAGTACACCGCGAAGAACCCGCCGAAGCCGACGGCCCCGAGGCCCATGACCATCCAGACCTGCGGCACGCGGAAGGCCCGGAGCTCGCGGCCGATCGTGGCGTGCTCGTCACGGGCGCTGCGCGGCACGAACGCCAGCACCGCCAGGAACGTCAGCGCGAAGAGCACGGCGACGACGCCGTAGGCGATGCGCCAGCTCGCGACCTGCCCGACCCAGGTGATCGCCGGGACGCCGATGACGTTCGCGACCGACAGGCCGAGCAGCACCATCGCGATGCCCTTGCCGCGCTTGCCCGGACCCATGATGTCGCCGGCGACGATCGACGCGATGCCGAAGTACGCGCCGTGCGGCAGCCCGGCGACGAACCGTGCGACGAGCACGAGGCCGAACGAGGGCAGGATCGCGCTCGCGACCGTCGCGACGACGAACCCGACGAGCAGCACGAGGATGAGGCCCTTGCGCGGGAACTTCGCCGACATCGCGGCGATCGTCGGCGCTCCGACGACCACGCCGAGCGCGTAGGCGCTGACGAGCCAGCCGGCGTGCGCGATCCCGGCATCCGGATCGACGCCGTACTGGTGCGGCAGGAGCGCTGCGGCGATGTTCGGCAGCAGGCCCATCGCGACGAACTCGGTGGACCCGATGGCGAAGCCACCGAGGGCGAGGGCGATGAGCGCGAGTGCGCGGCGCGCAGGCGTGAGCTGGGACATGGTGCCTGTTCTCGGACGGGAGGAGCGGGACGGGTTCCGGACGTCGGCTCGCGACGGCGAGTCGGCTGGGACCGTCGGTGCACGCGGTGCGGCACCGGGCCTCCGATCCGAGGCGTCGGCACGCGGGAACGCTGGATCGCGAGCGCCGGTCTCGAGTCCGACACCGGACGGAGGACGGTCCGGGTTCAGCGGCGAACGGGGACGACCGGGCGCCTCAGGCAACCGGTCTCAGCAGTGTAGACCGCTCCAACACCCGAACGGAAGTCGGGTGACGAATCGATTCGACCGCCGTCAGGCGGCGCGACGCTCGGGCTGTGCGACGGGGGCACCGACCAGCTCGGGGAGCTCGTCGCGGTGGACCCACCCGGAGCCGCACTCGGTGCAGCTCGCCCAGGCGTGGTCGCCCTGCTCGTCGGTGTCGATGACGACCGTTCGCAGGTCGCAGTCGGGGCACCAGCCGTCGTGCATCATCACGCGCTCCTCGTCGTCCGGGGTGATCTCCGCAGCCGCCGGGGTGCGGCTCGATGAACCCCATGAGACACCCGGCCACCGACATCCACGGGAGGCACCCGGCGTGTCGACGGACGACGCGGCGGACGGTCAGCCCACCGCGTTCCCTCCCGCCCAGGACGCCGTCCGAGCGTCAGCGGGTCAGCTCGTCGGGGGCTTCGTCGGCGGCGAGCGAGGTCTGCTCCTGCTGCATGGCGGCCAGGGCACCGTTCACCTCGGCGGGCAGGTGCTCGGCCGGCTGCCACGGCGTCGGGATCTGCAGCGGGATGAGCTGCGCGACGCTCGGGCGCACGGTGGCGCCGTTCACGATCAGCTGCTCGAGCCGGTCGGCGTAGCCGGTGAAGTTCTCGGAGTCGTGCCAGCCGTACCACGCGCCGTGGGTGATGAGCGGGTCGAACCCCCACCGGGCGACGCGGGTGGCGCCCTCTTCCTCGACTCGACGGTCCGCGCGGGCGGCACGCATCCGGACGACGCGGAGCACTGCGAACACGATGCCGAGGCCGAACAGCAGCACGAGCCACACGATCGGACCCGTGAAGGGGTTCTCCGGTTCGATCGCGTCGCAGTTCGCCTGCGTCAGGACCTCACCGACGTTGCGGAGGCACTCCTCGTACGCAGCCCGTCCGTTCGAGAACGACGCCGTCAACGCCGCGAAGCCGAGGCCGATGAGCGGGAGCACGAGCAGCACGAAGCTGACGATCGACAGCACCTTCAGCGGGGTCTGCCGGAGCCGCGCCGGGAGCTGTGCGAGGCGGCGCTGTTCGTCGGCGGGGGTCTGCGCCCGCGCCACGTCGATCGCTCGAGCCCACGCCGCCTGCCACGAACGATCACGTCCACGCAGGAACGGGACCAGGGCCAGCGCGCGCTGCTGCCAGTCGACGAACGCCGCACCCTCGGGCGTCTGCCGCCACATCGAGAACTCGTGCCGCGCGGTCTGCGCGGCCATCGCCTGCTGCAGGGCGTGCTGCTCGCGCTGCACCGCGACCTGCTCCTCGGCGCTGCGTGCTGCCCGTGCGGTGTTCGCCGCAGTCGCCACGTTCAGCATCATGCTGAGGCCACTCGTGACCTGGATGCTCTTGAGGGACTTTGCCGACGCCGCCTGATCGGCGCGGATCGCCCCCATGTCCTTGCCGAACTCGTAGTTGCCGTAGGCCATCAGCCAGCACCCGTGCTTCCTGAACGTGCGCAGCGCGCACCGTGAGGACGCCCGCGGGGAAGCCCCTGGGATGCGTCCGGATCCCCCGTGTTCGAGGCTAGGAGACCGGCACGACCACGGACGAATCCTCAGCATCCCCAGATCGGGGTACGCGGTCAGCCGTCGAGCGCCGCCTCGAGCCGCTCGAGCTTGCCGTCGATCTCCCCGACGTGCCCCGGCCGGATGTCGGCCTTGAGCACGAGCGACACCCGCGTGCCGTACGCGCCGACGGCCTCGGTGGCGCGCTTGACGACGTCCATGACCTCGTCCCACTCCCCCTCGACCTCGGTGAACATGGACGAGGTGCGGTTCGGCAGCCCGCTCTCGCGGACGATCCGTACGGCCGCCGCGACGGCGTCGTGCACGGACCCGTCCGACGTTGCGGAGGGACCACCGGACGGGGCGACGGAGAACGCGACGATCATGGGTCCATCCTGCCCCGCGCGGGAACGGAGCGTGCAGGTGACCCGACGCCCGGTCCGGCGCGCAGCCCGAGCCGCACCAGCGCCACGACGCTCCAGACGAGCACCGCGACCTCGAGGGCGTTGCGGAGCGTCAGCACCACGAGGACCCAGGGCTGCACGGTGAGCACCTGGTCGTAGAACCCGGGGTAGACGATCTGGGTGAGCAGCGCCATCGGCAACGCCGCCACCGCGATCGGCAGGAAGCGCCGGGCGCTCGGCCGACCGGCGACGAGCCCCCACACGATCGGCACGGCGAACCACCCGATGTACTGCGGCGACCCCACCTTGTTCGTGGCGACGAGCGCGGCGACGAACAGCAGCGCGAGGAGCGGCGCCGCCTCGGTGCGGTGCGCACCGCGTCGGACCGCCCAGAGCGCCAGGAGCACCCCGGCCACGACGACCGCGGCCATCAGGGGCGTCGACACCGCGGCGGCCGCGTGGGTGCCGGCGCCGGAGACCTCGAAGGTCAGGATCTGCTGGTCGTAGTAGACCGCGGCGCCCGGCACCCCGAACGCGGCCGCCCACATGAACGGCGTCGCCAGCGGCGCCTCGATCTGCAGCGCCCGGCCGGTCTGCTGGCCGACGAACGAGAACAGGTGCGCCGCTCCCCCGTAGAGCACGTCGACGAGGACGATCAGCGCTGTGAGTACGAGCGCCCCGGCGAGGACCCCACGGCGGTGCCCCCGACGGAGCAGCAGGAGAACGCCGACGAGCGCAGCGGGCCACACCTTCGTCCACGCTCCGGCGGTGAACAGCACGGAGGCCACGGCCGGCCGGCTGGCGACGAAGGCCACCCCGACCAGGGCGAGCACGGTCGCGACGGTGTCGATCCGGCCGAGGCCGATCGGCCCCAGCGCCAGGAGGAACGCCAACCACCACCACACGACCCGCACGCCGAGTCCGCGGAAGCGCCACAGGAACCCGCACGCGACGGCGTCGAGCACGATCATCAACAGGAGCCACCCGGTGCCGATCGACCCCACGCCGCCCAGGGCAGCGGCGGCCATCGGCACGATCGCCAGGATCGGGTACACCCAGTCGGAGTCGATCCCGACCCAGAACCGGTCGGTGTGCCCGGTCTCGATCCACCGCTTGTACGTGATCGTGACGTCGCCGAGCGGCAGGTTCGCCGAGATCGTCGTCAGGTACCAGAGGAGCGCGTGCACGGCCAGGAACGCGACCACGAACGCGGCCACCTCGAGCCATCGCGACCGCCACACCGTCGACCCTGCCGTCCTCTGCACCGGACGAGCGTAGCGGCCGAGGAATCCCAGGCTCCCCAGAGCATGACGTGTCACCGTCGTCCTCGTGACCTCCGACACCCCGCGCCCCCGCCGCAAGGCCGTCATCTGGATCTCCGTCATCGTCGCCGTCGTCGTGCTCGGCGTCGTCGCTGCGGTGGTCGGCACGAACCTCTACACGAGCAGCGAGAACGCGAAGGCCTCGGCCGCGCCGTCCGTCGCCGCCAGCCGTGCCCCCTCGACGATCGACGACGCCGACCTGTCCGGCACCTGGACGGTCGGCGGCGACTCGGAGGCGGGGTACCGCGTCCACGAGGTCCTCAACGGCTCGGACGTGACCGTCACCGGACGCACCGACAGCGTGACCGGCAGCGCCACCGTCGACGGGTCGGCCATCACCAAGGCCGAGATCACGGTGCAGGTCGCCGACATCGCCACCGACTCGAACCAGCGCGACTCCTACTTCCGCGACTCCGCGATGGACGCCGCGGCCTTCCCGACGGCGACGTTCGCCCTCACCGAGCCCGTCGCGGACGCGGTCCCGAGCAGCTCGGGCACGACGAAGGTCGAGGCCACCGGCAACCTCACCCTGCACGGCGTGACGAAGCCGGTGACCGCCACGCTCGAGGTCGGTCTGAACGGCGACGGCGTCGACATCTCCGGCTCACTCCCGATCACGTTCTCGGACTACGGCGTGCAGGCCCCGAACCTGGGCTTCGTGAAGGTCGACGACTCCGGCGCCGTCGAGTTCGTCGTGCACGCGACGCCCGCCTCGTAGCCCGGCCACGGGGCGGCCCCGTCCGCGACGCGCCCACCTGCGGGCCGGGAGGCGCGGTGCGGCCCCGCCACGCGCCTCCAGGCCGCCTGCCGGTCGCGTCCACGGCACGCGCCGCGCGCACGCGGTCTGCCGTGCGCATACGGTCTGCCGCGCGCACGCGTCGCGACACCGTCGATGTCGTACGACGACGCGCCTGTCGCAACCACGCGTCCGCAACCACCCGCGTGCGCAACGAACGACACCGTCGACGGGTGGATTCAGGTG
>NZ_MJGN01000041.1 GCF_001865065.1 Curtobacterium sp. MCBA15_008
GGATTCTCCAACGGTGCGATCATGGCCGCCGCGCTCATGGCGCACCATCGGGAACTGTTCACCGCCGCCATCCTGATCCGTCCACAGGCCCCGTTCCGTTCACCGTCACCCCACACGCATCTCGCGATGCCCGTGCTGATCCTCGACGCTCGTCATGACGCCCGACGCACTCGTGACGACGGTTTGCAGGTCGCCAGATGGCTGCGTGACGCCGGCGCGACCGTCGAACACACGACCCTTCCGGTACAGCACGGCATCACGCACGACGACGAGCGCGC
>NZ_MJGN01000042.1 GCF_001865065.1 Curtobacterium sp. MCBA15_008
GGAGTCTTGCCTTTGTCATTCGGTTTGCAGTAGTTGTAATAAACTCGGTAGATATCGCCAAGCTGACTGTACCTGTCCGGGTTATATGGCGAGTAACCGTACCAGACGCGTCGCCCACTGGTTCCAGATCCAAATGGTCGCTCAAAACAGCTTATGGCTCTCCGGATCTGCATAAAGAATCGATCTACCGAGTGCAGTGACCCCATTTGAAGAAGACTCGCTTGATGATCCAGAGAATAGCGGTCGGTCCTGGTGC
>NZ_MJGN01000043.1 GCF_001865065.1 Curtobacterium sp. MCBA15_008
GGAGAGTGATGCAGAATCATCAGGTGAAGGGGTGCCGAGGTCAGGCGAAGATATCAACTTCGCCTTTCCAGGTCAGATCAAGGGATTCAGATGGTAGATCCTGTTCGTCCAGTCCGCCATCGGCAAGTACTGCCCTCTCATCCTTGCTGCCCTCCCCGGCATTGTCCTCGCCGGCTTGCTGCTGCGATGAATCACTGACGTCAAACTGGTCCAGTGACAGCCCCTGCTCACTCAGCATGTCCCTGAGACGGTGGCTGTGCAGTTCAAGCTGGTCCCGCACGGCCGGGTTGGCAGAATGAACGGTAATGTGTGCCTGCTCCTGCTGAACCTGAACCCTGACTTCCATGGGCCCCATATCAG
>NZ_MJGN01000044.1 GCF_001865065.1 Curtobacterium sp. MCBA15_008
TCGTAGACGACGTGCTTAGCAAACGCTGGCAAGGGCATACCGGCAAGGCCTTTACGGATGTGGTCAGTATTGGCATTGGCGGCTCCTTCCTCGGCCCCAAACTGGTATCGGAAGCTCTACGCCCCTACTGGCACGGCCAGCTGAAGGGCCACTACGTCGCCAACATCGACGGCACCCAGATGGCCGAGATACTGCGCCGGGTCAATCCGGAAACCACCCTGTTCCTGATCCAGTCCAAATCCTTCCGTACCCAGGAAACCCTGGAGAACAGCAAGGTGGCCCGGAAC
>NZ_MJGN01000045.1:0-31697 GCF_001865065.1 Curtobacterium sp. MCBA15_008
GTCTCGGGCAACGCCAAGCTCGCCGACGGTTCGGTCTCGTTCCCGATCACCTCGGGTTCGGTGACGTACTGGTCGCCGGACGGCAACTACCGCCCGTACGTGCAGGGCCTGCTGAACCACGACGACTCGGGGCTGACCCTCTCCGCCGGTGACACCACGGTGACGCTGGAGAACTTCGTCGTGAACCCGGGCTCGTCCAAGCTCTACGGTGACGTCCTGGTCAACGGCAAGGTCGCCGTCGCGAACGCGTACCTGTTCTCCCTGCACGGTGGCACCCTCAAGCCGCTGCAGCTCGAGGGCGACAACGCGATCCTGACCGGCACCACGGTCCACGTCTCCGCCGACGCCGCGAAGCTGCTCAACAGCACCTTCAAGACCGACGCAGTGAAGGCCAACCTCCTCGTGGGCGTCGCGACCATCACCGCACAGATCAAGTAACACCCGTCCGACGACACGGCGCCGCCCCGCACGGGGTGGCGCCGTTCGTCGTGTCCGGGGCACGGGTTTCGCCGGTGTATCGCGGGCGGTACCGGGACCGAAACACCCGTCCCGCTGTGATGGCCTCATGACACGCACACGAACGCTCCACCGCACCCGCACCCGCACCCGCACCCGCACCCGCCCTTCGCTCCTCGGAGCGGCGGTCGTCGCCGTCACGCTGCCGCTCGCACTGGCGTCCTGCTCGTCGGACACTCCGACCGGCAGCACCGCCGACACCGCCAGCGAGCGCAGCACCGGGATCGGGGCCGACTGGGGTTCATGCATGCGCGATGCCGGGTTCGACGTGCAGGACCCCAGCGACGACGAGGTCCGTTCGGGCGCGCTGCGGGCTCCGAGCGGCACGGACGAGCAGGGCTTCGTCGAGGCCGGCGGTGCGTGCAGCAAGGAGCTCGGCATCAGCGGCACGAGCGAGGCCGACAAGCAGAAGTGGGAGCGGCAGAACGTGCAGGTCGCGAGCTGCATCCGCGACCACGGCTACCCGGACTTCGAAGGGCAGGACAACGGCGTGCTCGACTTCAGCACGTACGAGCGATCGCAGGAGCCGGAGTTCCAGGAGGCCGTCGAGTCGTGCCTGCAGGAGTTCGCGCCCGACATCCAGAAGCAGCAGGTCCCGTAGCTAGAGCGGAGCCGGCTCCGGGTCGGGACCGATGGCGTCCTGGACCCGCGCCGAGACGGACCGCAGCGTCTCGGCGTCGGTCCCCACGGGCCTCCAGAACAGGTCCTCGAGCGCACCCGTGTGCGCGCGGATGCCGGAGAGGACCGCACGACGCCCGTCCGGCGTCATCACCACCCAACTGCCGCGGCCGTCCGTCGGGCAGTCCGCTCGCTCCACCAGCCCGCGCGCCACCATGCGCGTCACCTGGTGGCTCACGCGCGACTTCTCCCAGCCGATGCCGGCGGCGATGTCACGCACCCGCAAGCGGTGCTCCGGGTCGCGGTGCAGGCCGATCAGGATCTCGAACTCCGGGATCGAGATCCCAGCGCCCTGCTGCACGGCGTGGTCCAACGCCCGATCGAGCCGTCGCCAGACGTCGTGGTAGGCGTCCCACGTGGCCCAGTCGTGGCCTTCGGCGCCCGGGTTCGACATGGCGCCAGCGTATCCACCTCCGGACCCGGTCGCGGCGAGGATCATCCGTCCGGATGAGGCTCGGGGCGCGCACGGCTCACTCAGAGGTGGGGTCGGGGGCTCGGCATACGATCGGAGCATGCCGAGCGCCCGACTGCAGGACTGCACCGACGACGCCGTCGCCCTCGTGCGCCGGTGGACGGCGGCGTCCGCCGGGGCCAAGCCGGAGCCCGGCGCCGCGCGTCTCGCGGCGGTGCTCCGCGACGAGCAGGGGCTCGACTTCACCCGCGGGTTCGTCGACAAGGTGATCCGTCCGGAGGACCCCCGGGTCGTGGCACGCAACCTCGAGAAGGTCGGTCAGGACGTCCCGGATGCCCTCGCCTGGTACCTCCGCGGTGCGGTGACGTTCGGTGGTGGCTTCGCGACCATGGCGCCGTGGGCGGTCGTGCCGACGGCGCGGAAGATCCTGCGTCGGATGACCGGGCACCTCGTCGTCGACGCCACCCCGGCGAAGCTCGGGCCCGCGCTCGCGAAGGTCGCCGGACCGGGGACCCAGCTCAGCGTGACCCTCCTCGGCGAAGCGGTCCTCGGCACCGCCGGCAGCGACCGGCAGCTGCAGGGCACGATGGACCTCCTCGCCCGCGACGACGTCGACCACGTCTCGATCACGGTGCGCTCGGTCCTGCCGCAGATGTCGCTGTGGGCGTTCGAGCAGACGGTGGAGCGCGCCGTCGACCGCCTCGTGCCGCTGTTCCGGCTCGCGGCGTCGTCACCCGTCCCGAAGTCCGTCACCCTCGACACCGAGGAGCACCGCGACCTCGACGTCACGCTCGCGGTGTTCCGGACGCTCCTCGACCGCGACGAGTTCATCGGACTGCACGCCGGCATCGCGCTCCAGGCGTACCTGCCCGACACCGCGGCGGCGCTCGAGTCCCTGACCGAGTGGGCCGTCGCGCGGCGGGCGCGGGGCGGGGCGCCGATCTCGGTCCGGCTCGTCAAGGGCGCGTACCTGGGGACGGAACGGGTCGACGCGATCCTGCACGAGTGGCCGCTGGCGACGTGGGGCTCGAAGCAGGAGACCGACACCGCGTACCTCCGGATGCTCGACGCCGCCCTCACGCCGGAGCGCACCGACGCGGTCCGGATCGGCGTCGCGGGGCACAACCTGTTCGACCTCGCCACGGCGTGGGTGCTCGCCCAGCGCCGCGGGGTGACCGACGCGGTCGACGTCGAGATGCTGCTCGGCATGGCCACCACCCACGCCGACGCCGTGCGCGCCGACGTCGGGCAGATCACGCTCTCCACGCCCGTCGTGCAGCCGGACCGGTTCGACGCGGCGATCCCGTACCTCGCCCGGCGGCTGCAGGAGAGCGCCGCCCCCGAGCACTTCGTGGCGAGCGCCACCGAGATCGACCACGACGAGGCGGCCTTCGAGCGTGCGCGCGGCCGCTGGCTCGCCGCGGTCCGGGCACTCGACGCGCCGGACCCCGTGCCGACCACCCACCGGACGCAGGACCGCCGCCGACCGGTCGGCGAGCCGGTGCACCGCGACGCCGTCCGGAACGTCCCCGACACCGACCCGTCGATCGCCGCGAACCGCTCGTGGGCGCACGACGTCCTCCGCCGCGTGCCCCGGTCGCAGCTCGGTGCGCAGACCATCCGCGGCGCGAAGGTCGCCGACCGCTCGACGCTCGAGCGCATCGTCGCCCGGACCGCCCAGGCCGGGGTCAACTGGGGGCGGCAGGACCCGTCGGACCGGGCCGAGCTCCTCGACCTCATCGCGCACGAGCTCGAGACCCGACGGGCCGACCTGATCGAGGTGATGGCGGCCGAGACCGGCACGACCCTCGCCGACGCCGACACCGAGGTGAGCGCGGCGGTCGACTCCGCGCACCACTCCGCCGAGAGCGCCCGCCGTCTGGCGGACCTCGACGGCGACGGCGCCGGGTACGTGCCGCCGCGGCTCACCGTGGTCGCGTCGCCGTGGAACGGCCCCGTGGCGATCCCGGCCAGCGGGGTCCTCGCCGCACTCGCCGCGGGCAGCGGGGTCGTCCTCAAGCCGGCACCGCAGGCCAAGCGCTGCGGCGCGCTCCTGGCCGACGTCCTCTGGGACGCCGGGGTGCCGCACTCCCTGCTGCGACTCGTCGACCTCGACGAGAACGAGCTCGGCCGCGACCTCATCGCCCACCCGGCCGTCGACCGCATCATCCTGACCGGGTCGACCGACACCGCCCGGTCGTTCCGGTGGTGGCGCGCCGGCCTGCCCCTGACGGCGGAGACCAGCGGCAAGAACGCCGTCGTGGTCACGCCGAGCGCCGACCTCGACCTCGCCGTGCAGGACATCGTGGAGTCCGCGTTCGGGCACGCCGGGCAGCGCTGCTCCGCCGCGTCCCTGGTGGTCCTGGTCGGGTCCGTGGGCGAGAGCGAGCGCTTCCGCCGCCAGCTCGTCGACGCCACCCGCACGCTGCGGGTCGCGTGGCCGGACGACCCGACCGCGCAGGTCGGACCGCTCATCGCCGAGCCGACGGGCACGCTCCGCGTCGGCCTCACCGAGCTCGGCCCGGGGGAGTCCTGGCTCGTGCAGCCGGTGCCCCTCGACGACTCCGGGCGGCTGTGGTCGCCGGGCATCCGCGACGGCGTGCGCCCCGGCAGCGACTTCCACCAGACGGAGTACCCCGGCCCCGTCCTCGGCATCATGCGGGCGGAGACCCTCGAGCAGGCCCTCGCGATCCAGAACGGGACCGACTCCGGACTCACGGCGGGCATCCACTCGCTCGACGCCGACGAGGTCGCCGAGTGGATCGCCGGCGTGCAGGCGGGCAACCTGACGGTCAACCGCGAGGTCACCGGTGTGGTCGACCGACGACAGCCGCTCGGCGGCTGGAAGGGTTCGGCGGTGGGGGCCGGCACGAAGCCCGGCGGCTCGATGTACGTCGCCACCCTCGGCCGGTGGGAGCCCCTTCCGCGCACCGTCCACAAGAGCATCCAGCTGCACGGGCTCCCGCCCCGGGTCACCGCCGTCATCGAAGCGGCCCGCAGCGGTCTGTCGTTCGAGGAGTTCGACCAGGTGCGTGCCGGTGCGCTCAGCGACGTGCGCGCGCGGGCGACCGAGTTCGGGGTGTCGCACGATCCGTCCGGGCTCGTCGTGCAGCGGAACGTGCTGCGGTGGCGGCCGCAGTCCGTGATCGTCCGACAGGCCGAGGGTGCGCCGATCGGCGACCTCGTCCGGGTGCTCGTCGCCGCGACGGCGGCCCGCGCCCACGTCCTGCTGAGCAGCGCCCGCCCGCTCCCCGGTCCGCTCACGCAGCTGTTCGCCTCCAGTCGGTCCCCACTGCACGTCGTCGACAGCCTGGTCGAGTCCGACGACGAGTTCCTGCGTCGGGCGGCGTCCGGCGCCGTGTTCCAGGAGTCCTGGTCGACCGGCGACGACGAGCCCCAGGACGCGCTCGAGGTCGTGCTGTCGCAGGGTCGGGAACGTCCGGCCCACACGGCCTTCGGCGGACCGGGAGCCCGGATCCGTCTGGTCGGCGGCGACCCGCTCGCGCTCGAGGAAGCCCTCGGCGCGAGCATCGACGTGGCGCTCCACGACGCCCCCGTGGTCGAGGCCGGGCTCATCGAGATGCTGCCGTTCCTCCGCGAACAGTCGGTGTCCGTGACGGCGCACCGGTTCGGCGACCTCGACCCCGACTTCACGGAGCTGCATGTCTGACCCGCGCACCCTGCACGCCGAGGGACTGTTCAACGGCCGCGACCTCGGCGGGCTGCCGCTCCGGGACGGCGGGACGACACCGCGGGGCCGGGTCTTCCGCTCCGAGGGCGTCGACCGGCTGACGTTCGACGGGTGGCAGGCGCTCTACGACGCGGGGATCCGGACGATCGTCGACCTGCGGGCCCCGTCGGAGACCGCGAAGGACACCGGTGTCCGCCCGGAGTGGTTGACCACCGTCGTCGTCGACCACGACGGCCTCGACACCGCGCCGTCGTTCTGGTCGGCGTACTGGGAGACCGGCCTGGTCGGCACACCCCTGTACTACGGGCCGCACCTGGACGAGCTGCCGGAGCGCACGGGCGAAGCACTGCGGGCGATCGCACGGGCCGAGCCGGGCAGGGTGCTCTTCCACTGCGCCGGCGGCCGTGACCGCACCGGCATCGTGGCCCTCGCCCTCCTGACCATCGCCGAGGTCGAACCGGAGGCGGTCGTCGCCGACTACCTCGTCACGGTCGAGAACGCCCCGGCACTGCTGGCGTCGATCGGGGTCCCGCCGACCGAGGAGAAGATCGAGGCACTCTGCGCCGAGCACGGCACGACGGTCGAGGGGGCCTTCCGCGCGGCGCTCGACGGGTTCGACGTGGACCGGTTCGTGGGCCGCTCCGGTCTCGACGCCGCCGACCTGGAGGCACTGCGAACGTTCCGCGCACACGTCGCGTGAGCCGCGCGTCGGCTCGCGTGAGCCGGGCCGCGCCGCGCCTCGCGTGAGCCGCGCCGCGCCTCGCCTCGCGTGAGCGGTGCCGCCCGTCGGCCGCCGGTCGGGGCCGAGGGGCGGACCGGGTCAGTCCTGGGCGTCCCCGGCGGCCTCGTCCTCGACGCCGGTCTCGTCCATCCGGTCGCGCAGGTGGTCGGCCATCGCACCGGCGCCCTCGCCGTGGTGGTCGTGGTCGACCTGTTCGATGAGGCCGCGCAGCTTCTCGTGGTTGGTCGCGTCGGTGGCGCCGTCCATGACGGGCTCGGTCTGTTCCTTGTCGCTCATGCCCTGGACGCTACGCCGCGGTGGTCGGGATCAGGTCCGGGCGTGCGCAGATCGGTAGTGCAGCTCGACGGCCCCGCCGGTGAACGGGGTGAGCCCGACGAGCTCGAACACCGCCGTCGGTGCGGCCACCGGCAGCAGGGGTGCGCCGGCGCCGAGCGCGATCGGCATCACCGTCACCCGGAGTTCGTCGAGCAGACGCGCCGCCTGGTACTGGGCCGCGAGGAGTCCGCCGCCGACGACCCACACGTCGCGTTCCCCGGCGGCGCGCAACAGCGTCGCCTGGTGGTCGGCGACGGACCCCGCGACGAAGTGCACGTCGGCGCCGTCCGGCACCGGCAGCTCGCGCGACGTGAACACCCAGGTGGGCGTCGACGGGTACGCCCAGGTGTCGTCGTTCGCGAGCAGCCACTCGTACGTGGTCGACCCCATCGCGATGGCACCGACGCCGGCGAAGAAGGCGTCGTGGTGCTCCTGGAACGGCTCGAAGCCGAACTGCAGGAGCCAGTCGAGGTCGTCACCGGGTGCGGCGACGAAGCCGTCGAGCGACGAGGCGACGGAGTACGTGGTGGCCATGTCCGGACGCTACCGACGACCCCCGACAGGACGCGCTCTCGACGTCAGGCGCGACGCCCGCGTCCGACCGCCCACACCTCGGCCACCGTGAGCACGAGTGCGATCCAGGCCTGACCGACGGCGAACCGCCGCCGTGCCGGGTCGAGCGCGAGGGGCACCATGGTCGCGCCGTGCGCAGCGTCGACGACCGCGCTGAGGGTGTGCGCCTCGGCACTGCCGGCGCGGAGCACGAGGGCGGCCTGCGCGAGCTGCCGGACGCCGAGCACCCGGTCGAGCACCACGTGCGGGTCGTCCGAGCGTGTCGCCCGGGCCAGGTGCCAGACGCCCAGGCCGGCGCGGGCGATCTCGACCGCGCGGCGACGGGCGGTGACCCGCGCGCGGCTCGGACCCCGGGTCATCGACGGCGTCCCGCCGCGAGTGCGGCCGCGCCCACGGCCCCGGCCGCACCGACGACCGCTCCGAGCAGGCCGTTGCCGAGTCGACGGTGCTCCACCCACCAGGTCTGCGGCGACCACGCGTGCGCCGACTCGTCGAACACCCCGTGCGCGCCGTGGTCGCCCGGTACCGGCTCGTAGAGGTTGTCCTGCATCTCGAGGCCGTCCTTCTCCGGGTTCTGCTGCCCGGACACGAGCGTCTTCGCGGCGTACCAGTCGGCGAACCGGCCGCTGATCCGGTTGCCGAGGATCGTGTAGACGGTCGACTCGCCCACCCAGGTGCGGCGGCGCGGGCGTTCGGCGGTGGCGGCGATGGCCCGGGCGCCGACCTCCGGCTGGTAGATCGGGGCGACCGGCTGCGGGTGGTGCGGCAGCTTCGACTTCACCCACTGGAACTGGATCGTGTTGAGCGCCGGCATGTCCACGCGGGACACCTGCACGTGGCTGCCCTGTTCTATGAGCTCGGAGACGACCGACTCGGTGAAGCCGACGATCGCGTGCTTCGCGCCGCAGTACGCGGCCTGCAGGGGGATGCCGCGGAAGCCGAGCGCCGACCCGACCTGGATGACCTGGCCGTGGTCGCGGGGGACCATCCGCGAGAGCGCGGCGCGGGTGCCGTTCACGAAGCCGAGGTAGGTGACGTGCAGGGCACGCTCGAAGTCCTCGGGCGCGGTCTCGAGGAACCGGCCGAACACGCCGACCATCACCCCGTTGACCCACAGGTCGATCGGCCCGAGCTCCTGCTCGACCCGGTCGGCCGCGGCCTCGACGGCGTCGCGGTCGGAGACGTCGGCGACCAGCGCGAGCCCCCGGCGTCCGGCGGCCTCGACCTCGGCGACCGCGGCGTCGACCCCGTCCCGCCCGCGTGCGAGGACCGCGACGTCCCACCCTCGTGCCGCGAGTTCGCGGACGGTCGCCCGTCCCAGTCCTGCGGATCCACCGGTCACCACTGCCACTCGAGTCATGGGCCCAGTTGTACGCAGGGGCGGCGCGGCATCACTCAGCCGTTGTCCCCCGACGGACCGTCGCCAGGTGCGAGCGGACGTGCACCAGGGTGGCGTCCTCGTCGGGCGCCTGCGGGATCGCCTCGAGCGAGAACGACTCGACGACACCCTCGCCGAACAGCACGCAGACCGTCGACCCGCCGAACTGGAAGTACCCGAGCTCGTCGCCCTTCGCGACCCGGGCGCCGGGCTCGATGCCGTCGCCGATCACGCACGACGACACGTCCGACATCCCCACGAAGACAACGGCGACGAGTCCGAGGTCGGGGTCGTCCGCCTCGATGACCACGATCGCGCGGGTGGCGACGTGGGCCAGGTACCCCTGCGACAGCGTCGGCTCGGCGGCGTCCGGCCCCTGCGACTCGGCCTCGGAGTAGTACGTGCCGGGCTGCACCCACGCGTTCACGATCTTCCCGGACACCGGGCTGTGCCACCGGTGGTAGTCCACGGCGCTCAGGAAGGCCTGCCACACCGTGCCGCCGACGAAGGCGTCCACCGACTCGTCACCGGCCAGGAGCTCGTCGAGCGAGTACGGCTCGGCCTTCACCCAGAACTCGTCGCGACGGCGCACCCCGCTGGCGATCCGGTACGGGGTGGCCTCGCACGGGCTGACCACGACGACGTCGTCGTCGGGTGCGGCGACCGGCCGTTCGCCGTCCCGGAACCGTCGGGTGAAGAAGTCGTTCCACGACGCAAAGCCCCAGTGCTCGTCGTCGGGGTCGTGCTCGAACTGGTCCATGCCCACGGTCCGACGTGCGGCGTCGCTCCGCCAGCCGTCCGGGGTGTCGACGATGACGTCGGCCGACTCCGGCGAGGACAGGAAGGTGCACCAGGCCTGGAGCACCTCGCGCAGGGCGTCGTTGACCCGCGGGTCGCGGTAGAAGGCGAAGCCGGCCGGCGTGGCCTTCGTCCAGTCGAGGATGCCGTCGAGCGGCGTCATGACCATCTGCTCCTCGCCCCACTCGGGCGCGCTCCGGATGACCTCGTCGATGAGCTCCAGCAGTTCCTCGACGCTCTCGAGGTGCCGCTCGGCGTACTGCCGGCCGCTCGGCACCTGCGCGATCATCTCGTGCGCCTCCATCCGGAGGACCGGGTCTGACTCGATGACGTCACGGAGCGCGGCGACCGCCGGGTGGAGCACCTGGTCGGGGTCGCGGTCGGCGAGACGGTCGCGTCGCCCGCGGAGCCACGCTTCGAGGCCGGACTGCTCGGCGGGGAGCCACCCGGCACGGCGGCGGACGTCCTGGGATGCACTGCTCACACACCGGACCGTACCGACGACGACCGCGCCCGGTCCCAGCGATCCCCGTCATGCCAACGGCCCCGGCGTCCGGGGCGCCGACGTGGTCAGCGCCCGAGGCCGAACCGGGTCGTCACCCCCGGCGAGTACAGCACCGAGTCCGGCTCCAGGTCCGTCAACGCGAACGGCAGCCCCGCGGCACCGACCAGGTCGTCCCGCAGCGACACCACCGACGCGCGGTGCAACGGCCACGACTCGTGCTCGTTCGGCCAGAACCGCGTCCGCCCGAGCCGTCGCACGTGCATGCCCCACCGCGCCGTCAGGAAGGTCTCGAGCGCGGTCGGCTCCGCCACCGTCGTCCCGACCCGCACGTCCAGCAGCGATCGCAGGTGCGTGCCGTGCCGCCGCATCGCGTACGCCACGCGGTCCGGTGCCGGCCGGCGCTGTTCGGCGACGGCCCACTTGTACGGCAGGCCCGTCGCCACGCGCGCGCCCACGGTCGGAGCGAGCTTGCCGGCGTCGAGGGACAGGAACACGACACCGTGCCGACCGCGGTCGTCCACCGTGTAGACGCGGACGTTCACCTCGATGAAGTCACCGACCGAGCCGACGGACACCGGCGGGAACCGGGTGTCCGTGAACCGGAAGCAGATGAGGCCGACCCAGGTGGTCGCGCCGTCGTCGGCTCCGTCGACGCCGAGGGTGTCCGGCCGTGTGCCGGCCGGCAGCAACGGGGCGACCGCGGACGCGTCGACGCGCCAGTGCGCGAACACGACGTCGCGCCACGCCTGCTCGATCCAGGGGCGTCCGGTCAAGCCGGGGGCGACGGCCGGGAGGCGCGGTGTGTCCCCGGTGGGCGTGGTCGCGGTCACGAGGTGGTCGCCTCCGGGGCGATGTGCCCCGCCACCGGCGCGTCGTCCCACCCCTGCTGCGGGGTGTCGCAGGTGCCGCGGAACACGTACTGCGACGGGCGCTTCCGCTCGCTCGACGTCCAGTCGATCGCGGGCCGACGGCGCTCGGGCGGCAGGTACCCGATCCGGTAGACGGCCATCAGCTCGAGGGAGTCCGGCACCCGCAGCAGGTCCTCGATCTCCTCCCACGCGCCCGGGGTCTCCATCGGGAAGGACACGAACTGGATCCCCAGGCCGAGCTCCGTCGTCGCGAGCCAGATGTTCTCCATCGCCGCCCCCATGCTGAACACCGAGTAGAAGCCGGACAGCTCCTCCTTCCGGTACTCGTGCCGGTCGAGCATCACCCCGAGCAGCAGCGGCGACCCGGCGACGAGCTTCCGGTTCTCCTCGCCGAGGCTCTGCGGCACCCGGAGCGTGTTCATCAGGAGCTGCCCGCGCTTCGTGAACACCTGCTTCGTGAAGGGCTTGAGCGGTCCGGGCAGCTTGTCAAACAGCATCCCGTCACGCCGCGCGTCCATCTCGCCCTGTGAGAACCGGAAGTACGGCTTGTACCGCTCGAAGAACGTCCCCTCGGCCATCGTCCGGGTCATCGAGCTGCCGCTGATCTCGGCGACACGGTCGATCGTGGCGCGCTCCTCGACCAGCACGAACCGCCACGGCTGGCTGTTCAGCTGCGAGGGAGCCCGTCCGGCCAGCTCCATCAGGAGCCGTTGGTGCTCCTCGGAGACGGGGTCGGGCAGGAACGCCCCGTTGGTCGTGCGCCGCCGTCGGATCGCTTCGAAGAGCTCCACTGCTCACCTCTCTGATCGCCTGCGTGCGAGCACGGCCCCCAGGTAGGACGGTGCGGCGGCGACCGCGACCTTCCAGTGTGCTCCGGAGCGGGGGTTCGTGCGTGGAGCGACCGCCAAGGGAACGAGTGCCGGCAACAGGAACAGCGCCGACCGGTCCCGCGTCCACACCGGGGTCGTCGCAGCGATCCCGGTCAGCGCCGCGGTCACCACGAACAGGCCGTGGTGCACGACGCGGAGCTTCTTCGTCCGGATCAGCCGCACCGCGACGGCGGTGCCCCAGAGGCAGTTCGCCAGGTAGGCGCCGGACGCGGCGGCGACCAGACGCCGGGCAGGGCGTGATCCTGTGGGGGCCGAGCCGCGCCTCCAGGCCGTCGCCGTGCGTCGCATCTGCCGGACGTTACGCGGTCTCGCGACTGACCAGCTTGGAGAGCACGATCGCGGAGCGGGTGTGGTCCACCTGCGGGGCGAGACGGACCTTGTCGAGCGCTTCTTCGAGTGCCGAGAGGTCCTTCGAGCGCATGTGCACGACGGCGTCGGCGCTGCCGGTGACGGTGCCGGCGTCGATGACCTCGGGAACGGTGTCGAGCAGCGACCGGAGCTCGTCGGGGGAGACGGTGCCGCGGCAGTAGAGCTCCACCCAGGCCTCGGTGCCGCGGTCCTCGACAGCGGGGTCGACCTTGATCGTGAACCCCTGGATGACCCCGTCGCCGACGAGCCGGTCGACCCGGCGCTTCACGGCCGAGGCCGAGAGTCCGACCACCGACCCGATGTCGCCGTAGCCGGCACGGGCGTTCTCCCGGAGCTGGTCCAGGATGCGGTGGTCGAGCGAATCCATTGACACCATCCTACGCGGGCTTCTTGCACGGCCCGGGGTTCTGCGCACGAAACGTGCGCGCCCCGAACGGGTGCCACGGCGTTTCGCATCCCGTTGCTGCACCCCTCGGACGGTTCTGTCTAGACTCGTGATCGGCGTCGACCTGGTCCGCTACGGCGAGTGAGCCTGCATCTCGCCGGAGCACCTCTCCTTCGTTCCGTTTCGGTTCCTGGCAGGCTCGGGCCCCGGTCCCTTCTCAGGAGGACTGATGTCGAACACCGCACCCTCGACCACCGATGCACCGGCCCGTACCGCGACCAAGCGGACGATCCTGATGTGCAAGCCGGACTTCTACACGGTGAGCTACCGGATCAACCCGTGGATGCACCCCGAGGACCCCACCGACACGTCGAAGGCCGTCCAGCAGTGGCAGTCGCTCGTCGACGTCTACGAGGGCCTCGGCTTCGACATCTCCTACATCGAACCGATCGACGGTCTGCCGGACATGGTCTACGCGGCCAACGGCGGGTTCGTGCTCGACGGTGTCGCCTACGGCGCGAAGTTCCAGTACCCCGAGCGCCAGCCCGAGGGCCCGGCCTACATGGACTGGTTCCGCCAGGCCGGCCTGACCGTCGCCGAGCCCGAGGAGACCAACGAGGGCGAGGGCGACTTCCTGCTCATCGGCGACACGATCTTCGCCGGCACCGGGTTCCGATCGGACAGCACCTCGCACGAGGAGCTCGCGAAGATCTACGGCCGCGAGGTCGTCACCCTCAAGCTCATCAACCCGAGCTTCTACCACCTCGACACCGCCATCGCCGTGCTCGACCCCGAGCCCGCCGTCGACGGGACGAGCAACATCGCCTACCTGGAGAGCGCCTTCGACGAGCCGTCGCTGGCGATCCTGCGCGAGCGCTTCCCCGACGCGATCATCGCCACCGAAGAGGACGCCGCGATCCTCGGGCTCAACTCCTACTCGGACGGGTACAACGTCGTGATCGCCTCCCGCGCGACCACGTTCGCCTCACAGCTGAAGGAGAAGGGCTACAACCCGATCGGCGTCGACCTGTCCGAGCTGCTGCTCGGCGGCGGCGGCGTGAAGTGCTGCACGCTCGACCTGCACCCGGTCGGCACCGGCAACTCCGTCGCACGGGGCGCCTGATGACCAGCGCGCTGGGGACGAACACCGCCGCCGCGCTCGCCGTCGAGGACCGTGCCCTCGCGCACAACTACAGCCCGCTGCCCGTCGTCATCGCCTCCGGCGACGGCGCATGGGTGACGGACGTCGACGGCAAGCGCTACCTCGACGGCCTCGCCGCGTACTCCGCGGTGAACTTCGGCCACGGCAACCCGCGGCTGCTCGACGCCGCCAGGGCCCAGCTCGACCGGGTCACGCTGACCTCGCGGGCGTTCGTGAACGACCAGCTCGGGCCGTTCGCGTCCGCGCTCGCGTCGTTGACCGACACCGAGATGGTGCTCCCGATGAACACCGGGGCCGAGGCCGTCGAGTCCGCGATCAAGGTCTCGCGCGCCTGGGGCTACCGCGTCAAGGGCGTGCCGGCCGAGCGAGCCACCATCATCGTGGCGTCCGGGAACTTCCACGGCCGCACCACGACGATCATCTCGTTCTCCGACGACCCCTCGGCCCACGACGACTTCGGGCCGTTCACGCCCGGCTTCCGCACCGTGCCGTACGGCGACGCTGCGGCCCTCCGCGAGGCGATGGACGAGACCGTCGTCGCCGTGCTGCTCGAGCCGATCCAGGGCGAGGGCGGCGTCGTCATCCCGCCGGAGTCGTACCTTCCCGCCGTCCGCGAGATCTGCGACGAGTTCGGTGCGCTGTTCGTCGCCGACGAGATCCAGTCCGGGCTCGGCCGCACCGGGCACACCCTCGCCGTGCAGCGCGTCGACGTCCGACCGGACCTCATCACGCTCGGCAAGGCGCTCGGCGGCGGCATCGTGCCGGTGTCCGCGGTCGTCGGGTCGGCTTCGGTGCTCGGCGTCCTGCGTCCGGGCGAGCACGGCTCCACCTTCGGTGGCAACCCGCTCGCGGCGGCCGTCGGGTCCGAGGTCGTGGCGATGCTCGACGAGGGCACGTTCCAGCAGCGGGCGCTCGACGGCGAACCGCTCCTGCGCGGGCTGCTCGACGACCTGCTCGGTTCCGGGGTCGTCTCGCACCGGGTCGCCGGACTCTGGGCGGGGATCGACATCGACCCCGCGCTCGGTACCGGCAAGGCCATCGCGAAGGGCCTCGCCGACCGGGGCGTGCTCGTGAAGGACACGCACGGGTCGACGATCCGCTTCGCGCCGCCCCTGGTCGTCACCGACGACGAGGTGCGCCTGGCGATCGGCACGCTCGGCGAGGTGCTCGCCGCGCGCTGAGCCGCGGGCGGCGCCGCGCCCGTCGCCGCGCGCGGCCAGCGCGGCCCGGGCGTCCGCCGCGCCCGTCGAGGGAGCAGAAATCGTCGAGTCGATCCCGACCAGCCGACGATTCCTGCTCCCTCGACGCGCCGACGCCCCGACCTCAGACCGCCCAGCGCTCCGCCAACTCGTCCATCAGGGCATCGAGCCGCTCGTCGACGACCTGCTCCTCGGGGTGCGCCTCGTACCAGGCGATCACCTCGCGCACGCCGTGCCGGTACGGCGTCCGCGGCCGGTACCAGGGCACGAGCGACCGGATCTTGCTGTTGTCGAACGCCGAGCTGTTCGCCTTGTCGCCCAGGAGCGCCGCGCCCCACTCCGGGTCGACGGCCGCGATCGCGTCCGCCGGCACGTGCACGATCCGCAGGTCGTCCACCCCGGCCGCTGCCGCGATCTCCTGCGCGATGGCGTTCCACGTCGGCGCCTCGTCGCTCGTGATCGTGAACGCCTCACCGATCGCCTCGCCCCGGTCGAGCAGCCCCGTGAAGCCGACGGCGAAGTCCCGGCTGTGCGTGAGGGTCCACAGCGAGCTGCCGTCACCCGTGATGATGATCGGCTTGCCCGCACGCATCCGCGCCACGGCCGTCCACCCGCCCGTCAGCGGCAGCTTCGTCTCGTCGTAGGTGTGCGACGGCCGCACGATCGTCACCGGGAAGTCCTGCTCCCGGTACGCCTGCATCAGCAGCTCCTCGCACGCGATCTTGTCGCGCGAGTACTGCCAGTACGGGTTCTTCAGCGGCGTCGATTCGGTGATCGGCAGGTGCGTGGCCGGCGTCTGGTACGCCGACGCCGAGCTGATGAACACGTACTGCCGCGTCCGTCCGGCGAAGAAGTCCACGTCCGCCTGCACCTGGTCCGGCGTGAAGGCGATCCAGTTCACGACGCTGTCGAATTGACGGTCGCCGAGCGCGTCCGCCAGTGCGCTGCGGTCCGACACGTCGGCCTGGAGGCGCGTCACACCCTCCGGGATCGGCCTGCCCCCGGTGGTCCCCCGGTTGAGCACGGTCACCTCGAACCCCTGCTCGACGGCTTCGCGGACGCACGAGGCACTGATGACCCCGCTGCCGCCGATGAACAGCACGCTCGGTCCCGACATGGATGCTCCTTCGCTCCCGGCGACGCACCGCTGCGCCGCACTCCTTCCGATCCTGCACCTACCCGTCGGGGCGGGCGCGGAGCACCGATCGGAGCGAGGTGGTGCCCGCCGCCCAGAGTGCAGCTCGCGGGCTGATCCAGCCGAGCAGCTCGAGCGCGTAGTCGTGGTCCCGCTGCAGGTCGCGCGCGTGGATGGGCTCGTGGTGCGCCGCGCGGTTCCGCACGAAGTGCAACTGCTGCAGTCGACGCCGCACTTCACGTTGACGAGTCAAGGAGTCCGCGGGTCCGAGTGGGAACGCCCGGTGGAGCGCGGGTGTCCACAGCGCGGTCAGGTACCGCGACTCGACGAGGTAGCGCCAGAACCCGAAGCTGAGCTCAGCGACGACCCTTCCGTGGACCTCGTCGCGGCGGTCGTCTCGACTCGCGCGTGCCCGTGCCTTCGCCAGGTCAGCCCGACCGCGCCCGTCGAGCGGCGCGAGGTCGAACCAGGGCGCGTCGCCACGACCCGCCGCCCAGGTGCGCAGTTCGCGGTCGAGTGAGTTGCGGGCGAACACCTCGACGACGCCGGTGAGCTCCATGACCGACGCCGCGGCTCGCATGTTCCACTCGTACAGCCGCAACGCACCGCCCGAGGAGAGCGTCCGCTCGGTGTACGACCGGAGCCGTTCGGCGGTGATCAAGCGCTCGAGTTCGTCTTCGTACACCACGCCCCCATCTGCTAGCGTCTTCCACGAAGACCCCGGAACGATCACTGGCCCAGGCCACATCGCCGGGGTTTCGTCTTTCCCCGTTTCTCCTGAAACATCAGCGTACAGACACTGCCCAGCGCGGAGGTCCCGAGGACTACCGTCTCGGTCGTGGCGCACCGAAGCGCCCCACGACAGGAGTGACACGCACATGGAGTACCGCTACCTCGGCAACTCGGGCCTCAAGGTCTCCGAGATCACCTACGGCAACTGGCTCACCCACGCCTCCCAGGTCGAGAACGACGCAGCCATCGCCTGCGTCCGGGCAGCGCTCGACGTCGGCATCTCGACGTTCGACACCGCCGACGTCTACGCGAACACCGGCGCCGAGACCGTCCTCGGTGAGGCGCTCAAGGGAGAGCGGCGTCAGTCGCTCGAGATCGCGACGAAGGTGTTCGGCCCGACCGGGCCGAAGGGCCACAACGACACGGGGCTCAGCCGGAAGCACATCCTCGAGTCCATCAACGGGTCGCTCGAGCGCCTGCAGACCGACTACGTCGACCTGTACCAGGCGCACCGGTTCGACTACGAGACCCCGCTCGAGGAGACGATGCTCGCCTTCGCGGACGTCGTCCGGCAGGGCAAGGCGCTGTACATCGGTGTCAGCGAGTGGACGGCGGAGCAGCTCCGTGCCGGTCACGAGCTCGCGGACGACCTCGGGGTGCAGCTCATCTCGAACCAGCCGCAGTACTCCGCGCTCTGGCGGGTCATCGAGGGCGAGGTCGTCCCGACGTCCGAGGAGCTCGGCATCTCGCAGATCGTCTGGTCGCCGATCGCGCAGGGCGTCCTCACCGGCAAGTACCAGCCCGGTCAGCCGCTGCCCGAGGGCTCCCGTGCCACCGACGACAAGGGCGGCGCGAACATGATCAAGCGGTTCATGCGCGACGAGGTGCTCACCGCCGTGCAGGACCTCAAGCCGATCGCCGACGAGCTGAACCTGTCGATGGCGCAGCTCGCCGTCGCGTGGGTGCTGCAGAACGAGAACGTCGCGTCCGCGATCATCGGGGCCTCGCGACCGGAGCAGGTGCACGACAACGCCGGCGCCGCCGGGGTCGAGATCCCCGCCGAGCTGATGTCGCGCATCGACGACGCCCTCGGGGCCGTGGTCGAGCGCGACCCGGCGAAGACGAACGACAGCAGCCCGAAGACCCGCGAGGCGTAGCGCGGACGCGGACCGCACCGCGCACGAAAAAAGGCCCCCTGCCGAAGCAGGGGGCCTTTCACCGTGGCTGGACACGGCATCGATCCGTGGACCTTTCGATTTTCAGTCGAACGCTCTACCAACTGAGCTATCCAGCCGTGGCGACCCTGACGGGACTTGAACCCGCGACCTCCGCCGTGACAGGGCGGCACGCTAACCAACTGCGCTACAGGGCCATGTTTTGTTATCAGTACTGCGAATTGCTGTCTTGCTCGGTACCACTCTGCTTGCTTGCTCACTCCGAAGAGTGACCCCAACGGGATTCGAACCCGTGCTGCCGCCGTGAAAGGGCGGTGTCCTAGGCCACTAAACGATAGGGCCGCAAGCGGTGCTTCGCGCTACCGATGGACAAGCATACGGATGGACCGCGGGTTTCACAAATCGGGTGCCGTGGCGGCGGAACCCCCGGCGTGTCGCGTCCGGGCACCCGACCCGCAGGGCTTCACTCCCCCTGGGGCTCCAGGCCCCGATTCGTGCTGTCGATGATCGGATGCGAGCATCGTCGTCGGTCCCGTACCCCTCGTGCGAGGGGGTGTGCGGGTGCGACACCTGTTGTTACTGTTGCGCTTGTTAACAGTGTTACGTGCGTGAGCCTTGCCGCGCTGTTACGAAATCGAGATGTATGTCGACCCCACCATCGCTCTCACTCCGCCCCCGTCCCCGCCGCCGCGTCATCGCCGCCGCGGTCACCGTCGCGCTCACCGTCGGCACGCTCGGAGCACTGGCTCCGGTGACGTCGGCCAGCGCAGCGTCGTACCCCAGCTGGTCGGACGTCCAGAAGGCGAAGGCGTCGAAGTCGGCGCAGCAGGCGAAGGTCACCGAGATCAAGGCGCTCATCGCTGACCTGTCGACGAAGGCCTCCGCGGCGAAGAAGTCCGCCGAGGCAGCCGGCACCGCGTACCAGAACGCGCAGACGAAGTACGACGACGCCACCCTCAAGCAGCAGAAGCTGCAGGAGCAGGCGGACGACGCCGAGAAGACCGCCGCCGCGTCCGAGGAGCAGGCCGGCCAGCTCGCCGCGCAGCTCGGCCGGGCGAGCGCGAACGACGTGACGACGGACATCCTCACGCACCCGTCGAAGTCGGGCGACCTGCTCTACGAGCTCGGCGCCATGTCGAAGCTGAGCGAGCAGGCGGACGGCATCTACTCGCAGGCGAGCCAGGACCGCGGCGTCGCGCAGGGCCTCGCCGACCGTGCCGACCTCGCGAAGAACGCCCTCGGCAAGCTGGCCGACGCGGCGCAGGAGAAGATGCAGGCCGCCCAGCAGGCAGCCGACGACGCGCAGTCGGTCGTCGACGCGCAGAGCGACAACCAGGCGCGGCTCGAGGCCCAGCTGACGCTGCTCACCACGAACGAGTCGAACGTCGAGTCGCGCTACAACAAGGGCGTCAAGGCCGAGAAGGCGCGGCTCGCCGCCCTCGCGGCTGCGGCGGCCAAGGCAGCGGCGACGAGCTCGGGCGGCTCCGGCGGCGGATCGCCGAACTCGTCGGGCTGGGTGCGTCCCGCCGGCGGCTACCAGACCAGCCCGTACGGCTACCGCGTCGACCCCTACACGCACTACCGGGCCCTGCACGCCGGCGTGGACCTCGCTCCCGCCTGCTACGCCCCGATCTACGCCGCGCACTCCGGCACCGTGACCTTCGCGGCGAACGGCGGCGGCTACGGCAATGAGGTCGTGCTCGACAACGGCGGCGGGATCTCCACCGCCTACGGGCACATCGTCGACGGCGGCATCATCGTGTCCGTCGGCCAGCACGTCAGTGCCGGCCAGCAGATCGCGAAGATCGGTTCGACCGGCTGGTCGACCGGGTGCCACCTCCACTTCGAGACCCGGATCAACGGTTCCGCCGTCGACCCGGTCCCCTTCATGGCAGCGCGGGGGATCTCGGTATGACCGTGTGCGCGCCCGAGAGGCCCTGACACCACATGAAGAAGCCTGCGCGTTCCCTCGCCTGCGGCATCGCCACCGTCTCGTTGCTCGGCATCGGGCTGTCGGTGGGGCTCGCCGGACCAGCAGGGGCGACCCCGTCGGAGGCCCCCTCGTGGGCGGACGTGCAGGCGGCCAAGGCGGACCAGGCCGATAAGCAGCAGACGGTCGACGAGCTCGCCGCGCGGCTGTCGTCGTTGCAGGACGGTGCCGACCAGGCCGGGATCGTGGTCCAGCAGGCCGGGCAGACCTACGCCCTCGCGGCGTCGGAGCAGCAGGAGGCCCAGTCCACGCTCGACGACCTGAGCGCGCAGTCGAAGCGGGCGAAGCGATCGGCGGACGAGTCGGCCGGCCAGGTCGCGGCGCTCGTGGTGGAGCTCTCGAGGACGGGCGGCGGCGACCTGTCGACGAGCATGCTCGTGGACGCTGCCGACGCGAAGGACCTGCTCTACCAGGTCGGCACGATGACCCACCTCTCGGAGCGCTCGGCGACCGTGCTCGCCCAGGCGAAGGCCGACCAGAAGACCGTCGACGCGCTCGCCGCGCAGAAGCGCCAGGCCACGAAGGCCCTCGCCACGGCGACGGACGCCACGAAGACCGCGCTCGACGCGGCGAACGACACCGCGGCGAAGGCCCAGGGACAACTCACCGCGGCGCAGAGCCAGCAGCAAGAGGTCCTCGAGCAGCTGGCGTTCCTCAAGGGGTCGACGGTCGCCGCCGAGAGCGCGTACTTCACGCAGCAGCGTGCGGCGCAGGCCGAGGCGCAGCTCGCTGCGCAGACCACCGCGACGGGTGGCAGCGGTTCGGCGGACTCGCCGAGCGCCGACGGTGGTTCGTCGACCGCGCCGAGCGCCGGCGGCGGCTCGACGCCGAGCCGGCCCGCGACCTCGCCGGGCAGCGGCGCCGGCGCGAGCACGCCGACGGCACCGAAGCCGGCCGCGCCCCAGCCCGCTGCGCCGAAGCCGGCCGCACCGAAGCCCAGCGCACCGAAGCCCAGCGCCCCCAAGCCGGCCGCGCCGAAGCCCAGCGCGCCGCCCGCACCGGCGCCGGCGCCGAGCACGCCGTCGCGAGCCGCAGGGGCGATCGCCTTCGCCCGCGCGCAGATCGGCGACGCCTACGAGTTCGGCGGCGCCGGCCCCTCGCGGTGGGACTGCTCCGGCCTGGTGATGGCGGCGTACAGCTCGCAGGGGATCGCCACCGGCGGGCACAACGTCGTCTGGCAGTACAACTACTTCAAGTCGATCGGCCGACTCGTCCCGATGTCCCAGCGCCAGCCCGGCGACATCCTCTTCTACTCGAGCAACGGCGCCGCTTCCGGCGGGTACCACGACTCGATCTACACCGGGAACGGCCGCATGGTCGAGGCGGCGAACGTCCGCGTCGGCGTGGTCGAGCGGGCGATCTGGACCCCGGGCGACCTGCTGCCGTACGTCGCCCGTCCGAGCGGCTCGCTCTAGACGCCGCACCGCACCCCGAGACGAACAACGCGCCCCGTCAGGACGGGGCGCGTTGTTCGTACGGGGGTGCGATCCCGTGGCGGGCGAGCAGCCCGCGGACCGTCAGTGACCGGTCGGCACGTACGCGGCCTGGCCGGCCGTGACGATCGCCTCGGCCTCGGCGGCGTCGCCCCAGCCCTCGGCCTTGACCCACTTGTTCGGCTCGAGGTCCTTGTAGCGCTCGAAGAAGTGCGCGATCTCGGCCTTCGTCTGCTCGTCGACGTCCGAGATGTCCTGGATGTGCGCCCAGCGCGGGTCCTTCGCGGGGACCACGAGGACCTTCGCGTCGTTGCCGGCCTCGTCGCTCATCTTGAAGACGCCGACCGGGCGGACCTTGACGCCCACGCCGGGGAACGTCGGGTACTCGAGGAGGAGCAGCGCGTCCACGGGGTCACCGTCGTCGGCCAGGGTCTTCTCGAAGAACCCGTAGTCCGTCGGGTACACGAACGACGTGAACAGCACGCGGTCGAGGTAGACGCGACCGGTCTCGTGGTCCACCTCGTACTTGTTGCGGCTGCCCTTGGGGATCTCGACGACGACGTCGTACGCGGCCATGTGTGCTCCTGGTCTGTCGGTTGAACTACAAAGCGCGGCTAACGTTACCGGGTGAACACTCCGCGTCCCCGGCTGGATCCCGCGGTCGCCGACGCCCGTCGCGCGGTCCGGACGCTCCTCGCCCAGGCACTAGACGAGTCGGTCGTCCGCCCGGGCGACCTCGTGCTCGTCGCGCTGAGCGGCGGACCGGACTCGCTCGCGCTCGCTGCGGCCACCGCGTTCGAGGCACCCAAGCAGGGACTGCGCGCCGGAGCGGTGGTCGTCGACCACGCGCTCCAGGCGGGCTCCGAGGCGGTGGCGAGCCGCGCCTCCAGGCAGGCATCCGAGCTGGGACTCGGACCGGTGACGGTCCGTCGGGTCGCCGTCGGGTCCGCAGGTGGTCCCGAAGGGGCCGCCCGGGAGGCGCGACACGCGTCGATCGCGGAGGTCGCGGCGGAGACGGGGTCACCGCTCGTGCTCTTCGGGCATACCCTCGACGACCAGGCCGAGTCGGTCCTGCTGGGCCTCGCCCGCGGGAGCGGGCCGGACTCGCTGTCCGGCATGACGCCGCTGGCGCGGCGCGATGCCGGTCCGGCCTACGGGCGGCCGCTCCTCGGGCTCCGCCGGCACACGACCCGGCAGGCGTGCGCGGTGGCCGGACTGGTGCCGTGGGACGACCCGCAGAACGACGACCCGGCGTTCGCGCGCGTCCGGGTCCGGAACACGCTGATGCCGACGTTGGAACGCGAGCTCGGTGCCGGCGTGCCGGAGGCCCTCGCCCGGACGGCTGACCAGCTCCGCGAGGACTCCGCAGCGCTCGACCACTTCGCCGAGGAGATGGCGGAGGACATCGCCGAGCACTCCGAGGCCGGCATCTCGCTGTCCGCCCGGGCCCTGCACGCGAACCCGCCCGCGCTCCGACAGCGGCTGGTGCGACTCGCGGTGGAGAGCGAGTTCGGCGTGACGCTGTCCCGCGTCCAGACGCTCGAGGTGTGCCGGCTCGTCACGGACTGGACCGGACAGGGGCCGATCGACCTGCCGGGTGTCCGGGCATCGCGGACCGGCGACCGCCTGCAGTTCAGCGCCGGTTAGGCTGGGGTGGTGGAACTCTCCGACGTCCAGGCAGACCTGTCCGAAGTCCTCTTCACCCCCGAGCAGATCGACGACAAGCTCGCCGAGCTCGCCGCGGTGGTCGACCGTGACTACGCGGGGCGCGATCCCCTGCTCGTCGGTGTCCTCAAGGGCGCGGTGATGGTGATGGCGGACTTCTCGCGGCACCTCAAGATGCAGGCCCGGATGGACTGGATGGCGGTGTCGTCGTACGGCTCCGGCACCAAGTCGTCGGGTGTGGTGCGGATCCTCAAGGACCTCGACACCGACCTGCACGGGCGCGACGTCCTCATCGTCGAGGACATCATCGACTCCGGTCTGACGCTGTCGTGGCTCAAGCAGAACCTCGAGTCCCGCGGTGCCGCGAGCGTCGAGATCGTCGCGCTGCTCCGCAAGCCCGAGGCCGCCAAGGTCGAGGTCGACGTGCGGTACGTGGGCTTCGACATCCCGGACGAGTTCGTGGTCGGCTACGGCCTGGACTACGACGAGCGCTACCGCAACCTGCGCGGTGTGGGCGTCCTCGCCCCGCACGTCTACTCCTGACGCTCGGCACCAACGTCCGGCGCACTCCGGACGGGCTGTGAGTTCGCCCGCAGAGGACATCCATTCTCGCCACAGAATCGCCGCCGTATGCTGACGTCCACGCAACTTCGGCAGAGAAAGGTGTCGGGCGCTCTGCCCGGATCACATGGACTTCAAGCGCATCCTCCGCGGGCCGTACATCTACGTGCTCATTGCGATCGTGGGGATCTGGATCGGCTGGGCCGTGATCAGCCAGTCCGGCACACAGCAGATCGACACGCAGAAGGGCCTCGAACAGCTCTCCGACGGCAAGGTCTCGTCGGTGGTGGTGAACTCCACCGAGCAGCGCGTCGACCTCACCCTGAAGGACGGCAACGCGCACGAGCAGTTCTACTACTCGACGCCGCGCGGTGAAGAGGTCATCCAGGCCGTCAACGACGCGAACCTGCCCAAGGGCTACAACGACACCGTCCAGCAGGGGAACTGGTTCCTCTCGCTGCTCGGCATCATCCTGCCGTTCCTCATCATCGGCGCCCTCTTCTGGTTCCTCCTCTCGAGCGCCCAGGGCGGCGGCTCGAAGGTCATGCAGTTCGGCAAGTCCCGGGCGAAGATGAACAACAAGGAGAACCCGCAGGTCTCCTTCGCGGACGTCGCCGGGTCGGACGAGGCGATCGAGGAGCTCCAGGAGATCAAGGAGTTCCTCAAGGAGCCGGCCAAGTTCCAGGCCGTCGGCGCGAAGATCCCGAAGGGCGTGCTGCTGTACGGCCCTCCCGGGACGGGCAAGACGCTGCTCGCACGTGCGGTCGCCGGCGAGGCGGGTGTGCCCTTCTACTCGATCTCCGGTTCGGACTTCGTCGAGATGTTCGTCGGTGTCGGTGCGAGCCGTGTCCGTGACCTCTTCGAGCAGGCCAAGCAGAACTCCCCGGCCATCGTCTTCATCGACGAGATCGACGCCGTCGGCCGTCACCGTGGTGCCGGCATCGGCGGTGGCAACGACGAGCGTGAGCAGACGCTCAACCAGCTCCTCGTCGAGATGGACGGCTTCGACGGCAAGACGAACGTCATCCTCATCGCGGCGACGAACCGTCCGGACGTGCTCGACCCCGCGCTCCTCCGTCCGGGCCGCTTCGACCGCCAGATCGGCGTCGACGCCCCCGGCCTGCAGGGCCGCAAGCAGATCCTCGAGGTGCACGCGAAGGGCAAGCCGCTCGCCGCGAGCGTCGACCTCGAGCTCCTCGCCCGCAAGACGCCCGGGTTCACCGGCGCCGACCTGGCGAACGTCCTCAACGAGGCCGCGCTCCTGACGGCACGCTCGAACGCGCAGCTCATCGACAACCGCGCGCTGGACGAGGCCGTGGACCGCGTGATGGCCGGCCCGCAGCGCCGCACCCGGATCATGTCCGACCAGGAGAAGCTGATCACCGCGTACCACGAGGGCGGACACGCCCTCGCGGCGGCGGCGATGCGGCACACCGACCCGGTGACGAAGATCACGATCCTGCCGCGCGGCCGTGCCCTCGGCTACACGATGGTGCTCCCGCTCGAGGACAAGTACTCCGTCACGCGCAACGAACTGCTCGACCAGCTCGCCTACGCCATGGGCGGCCGCGTCGCCGAGGAGATCGTCTTCCACGACCCGACCACGGGTGCGTCGAACGACATCGAGAAGGCCACCGGCACCGCGCGCAAGATGGTCACCGAGTACGGCATGAGCCGTGCGGTCGGGTCCGTCAAGCTCGGCTCCGGGTCGAGTGAGCCGTTCGTCGGTCGGGACATGAGCGGTGGGACGAGCCGCGACTACTCGGAGAACATCGCCGAGACGGTCGACGCCGAGACCCGTGCCCTGCTCGAGGCCGCGCACGACGAGGCCTACCAGGTGCTCAACGACAACCGCGACATCCTCGACCGCCTGGCCGGCGAGCTCCTCGAGAAGGAGACGCTCGACGCCCCGGAGCTCGTGGAGATCTTCAAGGACGTCCGGAAGCTGCCGGAGCGCCCGCAGTGGCTGTCGAGCGACAAGCGCCCGGTCAGCGACCTGCCCGCGATCGGGGTCCCCGGCAAGGCCGCGTCGACCGCAGCCGAGCCGTCCGACACCGAGTCGTCGAAGCCCCGTCGCCGTCCGTTCGGCAACCCGGGTATCGCCCCCGCGTAGGCCGGCATGACCGACCTGCCGACGAGACGGTCGCGTCGGCTCGCCGAGGTGAGCCAGGCGCGCGCCGCTGCCGCGGAACCGCCGACGGTCGCGATCGACCTCCGTGCACCAGCACCGGTGCCGGAGATCGTGACCGGCCGTCGGCGCGACCGCGAGCGCGGGACGCCGACGTCCGACGGCACCCGGGTGATGGGCATCCTCAACGTCACCCCGGACTCGTTCAGTGACGGTGGGCTGCACCAGGCCTACGACGCCGCGGTGGAGCATGCCCGGGCACTCGTCGCCGCCGGCGCGGACCTCGTCGACGTCGGTGGCGAGTCCACCCGCCCCGGTGCGGACCGCGTGCCGGTCGAGGTCGAACAGCGTCGCGTGCTGCCGGTGGTGCAGCAGCTCGTCGCCGAGGGCATCGCGGTGAGCGTCGACACGATGAACGCCGCCACCGCCGAGCGTGCGGTCGACCTCGGTGCGGTGATCGTCAACGACGTCTCCGGCGGCCTGGCCGACCCCGACATGGCGCGGGTCGTACGGGACACCGGCACCGGCTTCGTGGTGATGCACTGGCGTGGGCACAGCGACCGCATGTACCGGAACGCCGAGTACGCGCACGCCGTCGAGGAAGTCCGGCGCGAGGTCGAACTCCGCGTCGCCGAGCTCATCGTGCTGGGCGTGCGCCAGGAGCAGGTCGTCATCGACCCGGGCCTCGGCTTCGCCAAGCAGGGCGCGCAGAACTGGGAGATCCTGGCCGGCTACGAGCGGTTCGCTTCCATCGGGCTGCCCGTCCTCGTCGCCGCGTCGCGGAAGCGCTTCCTCGACGGGGTCGGCAGCGCTGCCGGTGCCCCCGCGAAGGACCGCGACCTCGCCACCGCCGCCATCAGCCTGCTCGCCGCCGAACGCGGTGCGTGGGGTGTACGCGTGCACGACCCGGCACCGACCCGTGCCGTGCTCGACGTCTGGGACGCCTGGAGGGCAGCTCGATCGTGAGGGACACCATCCGACTGACCGGGGTCCGTGCCCGGGGACACCACGGCGTGTTCGACCACGAGCGCGCCGACGGCCAGGACTTCGTCGTCGACGTCGCGGTGGAGGTCGACGCCCGCGCGGCGTCCGGCACCGACGACCTCGACGCCACGGTGCACTACGGCGTGCTCGCCGAGCAGGTCGTCGCCGAGATCGAACGTGACCCGGTGGACCTCATCGAGACCCTGGCCGAGCGCATCGCCACCGCCGTGCTCACTCACCGCGCAGCCCTGGCGACCGAGGTCACGGTGCACAAGCCGCAGGCGCCGATCACGGTGCCCTTCACCGACGTCTCCATCAGGATCCGCCGGACCCGTGGGGGCGCCCTGCCCGCCGACCGCGCGGAGGAGGAAGAGTGAGCCGCGCCGTGGTCGCCCTTGGCGCGAACCTCGGCGACCGGGGGAGCACGCTGCGTGCCGCGGCATCGGCCATCGCCGCACTGCCCGGGGTCCGTCCGGTGGCGTCGAGCCGCGAGGTCGAGTCGATCGCCGTCACCCTCGACGGCCCCGACACGACGAAGCCGCGGTACCGGAACGCCGTCGTGGTCGTCGACACCGAGCTCGAGCCGCAGCAGCTCCTGGACGCCCTGCACGGCATCGAGGACGCCAACGGTCGCACCCGCGAGGTGCGCTGGGGCGACCGGACGCTCGACCTCGACCTGGTGGCGTTCGACGAGGTGTCGCTCGACACCGAGACGCTCACGCTCCCGCACCCGCGCGCCGGGGAGCGGGCGTTCGTGCTCGCGCCGTGGCTCGACGCCGACCCCGACGCGGTGCTGCCCGGAGCCGGACCGGTGGCCGACCTGCTCGCCGCGCTGGGCGACGACACCGAGCGCGTCGACGAGCCGCGCCTCTTCGACGAGCCGCGCCTCTTCGACGAGCCGACCCGCGCCTCCAGGCCTGCACTCGACGCGACAGCGACCGCCGCGACCGCCACCGCCGACCGAACGCAGGCCCGCCCGTGAAGCCGACCCGCGCCTCCACCCTCATCAGCGTCGCCGTGGTGGCCGCAGTGGCCGGCTTCGCGCTCGACGCGGTCCTGGCCTCGCGGCAGGCCCCCACGCTGTTCCTCGCGACACCCCTCGGCGTCACGCTCGCCCTCATCGGCATCGCCGTCGTCCTGATGGCGCGACCCGTCCGTCGGCACGCGCGCGACGGTGCGACCCGACAGCGCCCGGTGGACCCGCTCTACGCGATCCGCGTCGTCGTGCTCGCGAAGGCGTCGAGCATCGCCGGAGCGCTCTTCGGCGGGTTCGCCGTCGGGTTGCTCGTGTACCTCCTGACCCGCTCCGCGTTCCCTTCGCTAGGCTCGGTCCTGCCGAACGCCGTGGCGGTCGGGGGTGGGCTCGTGCTGACGGTGTGCGCCATCGTGGCGGAGCGGATGTGCATCGCGCCGCCCGGTGACGATGACGACGACGACCTTCCCCGGGGTGGCACGACGCAGGCGCACTGACCCGGTGCGTCGACCGACCAGACCGCAGGAGACCGCGATGCCGCGTGAACGACTCGACGAGCCGGGCCTCGGCCTGACGGGGACCACCTGGAACCGGGTGTCCCCGAAGCTCGTCTGGACCGAGCTCATCACGACCGTCGTCATCGGGGTCGTCGTCACCGCCGGCTGCGTCCTGATCGGCGTCGTCAGCGGCGGCTTCGGTCGTACCGCCGGCGCCGTGTGGCTGTCGATCGCGATCGTCGTGTTCGTCATCGCGGCCGTCACCGCCGCCCTGACCCCGCGACGGGTCCGGGCGATCGGGTACGCGCTCCGCGACGACGACCTCGTGCTCCGGCGTGGCCTGATGTGGCAGCGCTTCACCGCGGTGCCGTACGGCCGCATGCAGCTCGTCGACGTCAACCGCGGGCCGCTCGACCGTGTGCTCGGCATGAGTGAGCTGAAGTTCGTGACGGCGGCCGCGTCGACGAACGTCCGGATCCCGGGCATCCCGTTCACCGACGCCGACGAGCTGCGCGACCGGCTCGTCGAGCTCGCCGAGTCCCGCCGCGCCGGGCTGTAGGGGTCGTCGTGACGTTCCGACCCGGTCCGCCGCCGCCCACGCCGCCGTCCGCGCGGGGCAACGCCGCCGCCGCAGCGCCGCTCACCGACGGCGAGTGGCACCGCCTGCACCCCCTGACGCCGCTGCTCAAGGGCGGCATCTTCCTCATCGTGATCCTCGGCTACGTGCTCAACAGCCTCCGTGACCAGCTCGTCGAGTTCTTCATCCCCGGCAGCGGCCCCGAGGACGACGGCGACCCGGTGCGCTACGTCTACGAGCACGGGGTGGTCGGCTGGGTGCTCCTCGGCATCGTGGTGCTGCTGGTCGTGCTGATCGGCCTGTTCTACCTGTCCTGGCGGATGCACGAGTTCCGCGTCACCGGCGAGATCGTCGAGGTCCGTTCGGGCGTGCTGTTCCGCACGAACCGCAAGGCCCGGTTGGACCGGATCCAGGGCATCAACATCTCGCGCCCGCTGGTCCCGCGGATCTTCGGTACCGCGAAGCTCGAGATCGCTCAGGCCGGCAACGACGCGAACGTGCAGCTCGCCTACCTCGGCACGACGGCGGCGGACGACCTGCGGCAGCGGATCCTCGTGCTCGCCTCCGGCGCGAAGGAGGACGAGGCCGACAGCGGCCACGGCCCCGCCCGCGCCTCGAACGGTCGGCTGCAGGACCGGGTCGACCAGGTGTTCGCGCCCGAGCTCGACCCCTCGGCCGTGCACGCGACCCGCATCGTGAAGGTGCACCCGGGGCGGCTGATCGCGTCGATGCTGCTCTCCGGCACGACGATCTTCATCCTGCTGGCCGTCGCGGCGATGATCGTCAGCGTCGCGCTCACCGGCGAGTACGGGATCCTGTTCGGCCTGTTCCCGGCCGTGATCGGCGCCGGCGGCTACTACGTCCGGAAGTTCTCCCGCTCGCTGCAGTACACGATCGCCGAGACCCGCGACGGCATCCGCATCGGCTTCGGGCTGGTGTCCACGTCGAACGAGACGCTCCCGCCGGGGCGCATCCACGCCGTGAGCGTCGCGCAGCCGCTGCTCTGGCGGCCGTTCGGCTGGTGGGACGTGCGCATCAACCGTGCGACGAACGCCGGCAACGGTGCGTCGAGCAACCAGCAGGTGTCCTCGATCGTGCTGCCCGTCGGTACCGCGACGGACGTCCGAGAGGTCCTCGACATCATCCTCCCGGGCCTCGTCGGCACCGCCGTGATGGGGCCGGCGGCCTCGCAGGAGCAGCTGCGCGAGGGGTCGTCCGAGGCCGTGAACGTCGTCGACGACAGCCTCACCACCACGGGCGACCGCGGCGGCTTCGTGCACTCCCCGCGCCGGGGTGCGTGGCTCCGGCCGTTCGCGTTCCGCCGCAACGGCTACCGCTTCGTGCCGGGCGCGGTGCTGCTCCGGCTCGGCGCCGTCTGGCGGTCGCTCGTCATCGTCCCGCTGCCCCGCGTGCAGAGCATCAAGGTCTCGCAGGGGCCGCTCGAGCGTGCGCTCCGGCTCGCCTCGGTGCACGTGCAGACCGTGCAGGGCCCCGTGTCCGCCAGCGTCGGCGCGCTCGACGCGCGGGACGCGCAGCGTCTGTGGGCGGAGACCGCGGAGCGCGCCGTCGAGGCCGCTGCGGCCGACACCTCACACCGCTGGCGCGAACGGGAGGCCCGACCGCGGCCCGGCGCGCACGCTGCGGTCCCGCAGGACGCCGCGTCCATCGCCCCCGCCGGTTCCGCGCCGACCGTCACGACCGACCCCACCGGGGCCGACGCGGCGGTGCGCGGAGGCGAGCTGGCCCCGTCGACCGGCACCGTGCCTCCCGACTCGCCCTGGGGCGCCGTCCCGCCACCGGGAGCCGCACGATGAGGGCGGGACGGCTGGGCGTCGGCGTGGTCGGCGCCGGACGCGTCGGGCCCGTGCTCGGCGCCGCCCTGGCGAACGCCGAGCACGCCGTCGTCGGGGTGACCGCCGTGTCCGACGAGGGGCGCGACCGCGCCGAGGCGATGCTCCCCGGCGCACCCGTCCTCGCCACGCCGGACCTGGTCGAGCGGAGCGAACTCGTGCTCCTCGCCGTGCCGGACGACCAGCTCGCCGGCCTCGTGCAGGGGCTCGCCGAGGCGGGCATCTGGCAGCCCGGACAGCTCGTCGTGCACACCAGCCCGGACCACGGCGTCGGGATCCTGGCCCCGGCCATGGCTGCCGGTGCGATCCCGCTCGCGATCCACCCGGCGATGGCCTTCACCGGCACGAGCGTCGACCTCTCCCGGCTCCGCGACGCCTACTGCGCCGTGACCGCGCCGTCCCCGGTGCTCCCCATCGCGCAGGCGCTCGTCGTCGAGATGGGCGCGGAGCCCTTCGTCGTGGCCGAGCAGGACCGGCCCGCGTACGCCGATGCCGTCCGTGCCGCCGTGAGCTTCTCGACGGCGATCGTCGACCAGTCCGCCGGGACGCTCGACGGCATCGGGGTGGAGCACCCCGGCCGGGTCCTCGGGGCACTGGTCCGGTCGGCGGTCGAGAACGCGCTGGCCGCGGCCGACGGGCAGGCGACGCTGTGAGGACGAAGCCGTTCCGGATCCTCGGCGCCCAAGCGAAGGTCGGCTACGTCGTCGGAGCCGTCGTCATCGAGGTGCTCGGCATGCTGCTGCTGGCAGCGCTCGGGCTGCCCGGGGCGCTCGTGCCGTTCATCGGCGCCCTGTGGTCCCTGGCGATCGTCGTCGTCGGCGTGCGCGTCTTCCGTGGGCCGGACGAACCCGTCGAGCCGCCCCGTGCGTGGTGGCGGATGACCGCGGGGCCGGTCGTGGGGTTCCTGCTGGCCGCGTACTTCCTCGTCGACGCGATCGTCGCGCGCGGGTTGACCACCTCGGCGGTCGACGCCGGCGGGCTGGTCACCTCGGTCCTCATCGCGGCCGCCTACGCCGGGTCGTCGGTGACGCTCCTGGTGCTCCGCGCCCAGGGGCGGCCCGCGCGGGGCTCCGTCGGCGTTCGCGCACCGGGGGGCGGGGACGGCCGGGATTCCGGGTCGGACCCCGCGCGCGGGTAGCATCGACGGGACCCCCCCACGACCATCGGAGCCGCGCCCCGAGTTGCTCCGCCCCTCAGTGCGAAGTCCTCGGCTCCGACCCGGCATCGTCTCATCTCGGACCTCGGGTGCCCCAGGAGGCCTTGCTCGCCGCCGTCTCGCTCAGTCGGCGGCGTCGGAGGTCGGCCGCCGTGATCGGTGTGACCAACGAGTCAAGCAGGTCCACGGTGGTCGCTGAAGCGGAGCGCAAGACCTCCGCTCCCGCCGGTGCTGGACCTATCACGAACACGGACACGAACACGAGGACGAGGATCGCCGCGAAGACGGCTCGGCTGGTTTCGAGGATCTCACGTAGATGGGGCACGCTCGGAACCCTGTGACGACCGGACGACCGGACG
>NZ_MJGN01000045.1:32412-118541 GCF_001865065.1 Curtobacterium sp. MCBA15_008
GACGACCGGACGACCGGACGTCCGGGCGACTGGACGACCGGACGGGCGGGATTCCGGGTCGGACCCCGCGCGCGGGTAGCATCGACGCGACCCCCACGACCATCGGAGCCGCACCAGCATGAGCGAAGAGACCGCCGCAGACGTCCTGTCAGCCGAGGAGACCAGCGAGCAGCGCCAGGTCCGGCTCGACAAGCGGGCGAAGCTCCTCGAGTCGGGCATCGAGGCCTACCCGGCCGAGCTCCCGATCACCACGACGATCCCGGCCGTGCGGGCGCAGTACGCGCACCTCGAGACCGGCGAGGAGACCCAGGACGTCGTCGGCGTCGCCGGACGCATCGTGTTCTCGCGCAACACCGGCAAGCTCTGCTTCGCGACCCTGCAGTCCGGTGACGGCTCCCGTGTGCAGGCGATGGTGTCCCTCGCCGAGGTGGGCGACGAGTCCCTCGCGCGCTGGAAGGAGTTCGTCGACCTCGGCGACCACGTGTTCGTGCACGGCCGGGTGATCTCCTCGCGCCGCGGCGAGCTGTCGATCATGGTCGACGAGTGGGCCATCGCGGCGAAGGCGATCCTGCCGCTGCCGAACCTCCACAACGAGCTGAACGAGGAGACGCGGGTCCGCCAGCGCTACCTCGACCTCATCGTGCGCGAGGACGCACGGGCCACGGTCCGTGCCCGTGCCGCCGTGATGGCGTCGCTCCGCCAGACGTTCGCCGGTCACGAGTACCTCGAGGTCGAGACCCCGATGCTGCAGACCCAGCACGGCGGGGCCTCGGCGCGTCCGTTCGTCACGCACTCGAACGCCTTCGACACCGACCTGTACCTGCGCATCGCCCCGGAGCTCTTCCTGAAGCGCGCGGTCGTCGGCGGCATCGACCGGGTGTTCGAGGTGAACCGGAACTTCCGCAACGAGGGTGCCGACTCGACCCACTCGCCGGAGTTCGCGATGCTCGAGGCGTACCAGGCCTACGGCAACTACGAGCAGATGGCCGACCTCACCCAGGAGCTCGTGCAGAACGCCGCGCGTGCGGTGACCGGCGGTCCGCTCGAGGTCACCCTCGCCGACGGCAGTTCGTACGACCTGGGTGGCGAGTGGCCGCGCATCGACATGTACGGCTCGCTGTCGTCGGCCGCCGGTCGCGAGATCACGCCGGAGACGCCGCTGGCCGAGCTGCAGGAACTCGCCGCGGCCGAGGGCGTCGAGGTCGCGCACGCCACCCACGGCAAGTACGTCGAAGAGCTCTGGGAGCACTTCGTCATCGACTCGCTCGACCGCCCCACGTTCGTGATGAACTTCCCGGTCGACACCTCCCCGCTCACCCGCGAGCACCGCACCCGTCCGGGCATCGTCGAGAAGTGGGACCTCTACGTCCGCGGCTTCGAGCTGGCGACGGCGTACTCCGAACTCGTCGACCCGGTCGTGCAGCGTGAGCGCTTCGTCGACCAGGCACGGCTGGCTGCCGGGGGCGACCCGGAGGCGATGCGCGTCGACGAGGAGTTCCTGCGGGCGCTCGAGCACGCGATGCCGCCGTCGGGTGGCATGGGCATGGGCATCGACCGCCTGCTCATGGCGATCACCGGGCTCGGCATCCGCGAGACGATCCTGTTCCCGCTCGTGAAGTGAGCCCAGTCGGGCGAGGTATCATGCTCGGGTGCCGCATGGAGTCGTGACCGGGATCATCTTCGCCCTGACGCCGACCGTCGTCGTCGGCCTCATCTTCTGGTTCGTGATGCGCGCCATCATGCGGGCCGACCGCAGCGAGCGTGCCGTGTACGCCAAGGTCGAGGCCGAAGAGCGCGCCCGGTTCGAGCGCGAGCACGGCGTCCCCGCGCCGGCACCGGCCTCCGCCGAGTAGCGCCGCACGCGGGTTCACTCGGCGTTCACCGCACAGTGTGACGCTGTCGCCCATGCACGCCGCAGCCGAGCCGGTCGGGCCGGCTGAGCCCCTCGACGACCTCGACACCGACGACGCCTTCGGGCACCCGGCGCTCACCGACGCCGCCCGCGACGACGCGGTCTGGTCGGACGGCGACGAGGACGACATCGACGTCTGACCGTCCGGGGATCGTCACCGCCCGTTCACCCGGACGACGCGTCGCGGGGTGACGATCGTCCGCATGTCCATCACGCACATCCTCGCCGGCCGGAGCGCCGACGTCAGCGGCCCGATCGCCGCCGTCAACGGCGAGAGCGCCGTCGGCACGAACCGCGGCACCGTCTTCACCGGCCGCAGCATGGTCGGCGACATCGAGAGCGAGTACGACGAGTTCGACCGTGACGCCGATCTCGAGGTCTCGAAGCGCCGCGAAGGGTGGCTCGAACCCTCCTGGTGACCCCCAGCGCTCCGCTTTCGGGGTACGACGACCGGATCGCACCGATCCCGGCCGCCGTACCCCTTTCTCGTGTCCAGAGGACGCAACTTCGCGGGGTACACGCCTGGTAACCCGGGCGAAACATCTCCGCAACGCCGGAAACACGGCGAATCCGGGCCGATCTGCGGCCAGATGGGGGACCGGATCGACGCGGTGGTGTACCCCGTGGGGGACGGTTCCGATGGCGAAGCACGGAGAAGCCTGAGAATCGATCGGATCGGTTTGTGGGGTACACCTCGTGACCGCTTTACTCGTGATCACCCCACCGAGGCCAACACCGTCGAACGCAGGGAGAGTCATCATGACGATCGCGACCGCAGCACCGAAGACGACGACCACTGGCACCACCGCGCGCCGGAACACCAAGAAGACGGCAGCAGCGAAGACCTCCGCCGCCACCAGCGAGACCACCACGCTCGACACCGAGGTCGAAGCCGACGAGCAGCTCGCCGGTGTCCGCGGCGCCTCGGTCGACCAGGTCGGCGACTACCTCCGCCACATCGGCCGCCTCTCGCTCCTCACCGCCGAGGAAGAGGCCGAAATCGCCCGCCGCATCGAGGTGGGCCTCTTCGCAGAAGAGAAGCTCAACACCGAGAAGGACCTCGCGAAGACCCTGCAGCGCGAGCTCCGCTGGCTCGTCCGTGACGGTGAGCGCGCCAAGGAGCGCATGATCACGTCGAACCTCCGCCTGGTCGTGAGCATCGCGAAGCGCTACTCGCAGCGTGGTCTGCCGTTCATGGACGTCATCCAGGAGGGCAACCTCGGCCTGGTCCGTGCGGTCGAGAAGTTCGACTTCACGCAGGGCTACAAGTTCTCGACCTACGCCACCTGGTGGATCCGCCAGGCGATCTCGCGTGGTCTCGCCGACAAGGCCCGGACGATCCGCATCCCGGTCCACACCGTCGAGCTGATCAACAAGATCTCGCGCACCGAGCGCGACCTGACCGTCGACCTCGGCCGTGCGCCGATGCCCGACGAGGTCGCCGCCGAGCTGAGCATGAGCGTCGAGGAACTCGTCGACCTCAAGGGCCGTTCGCACGAGCCGGTCTCGATCCACACCGTGGTCGGCGACTCGGACGACAGCGAGCTGGGCGACTTCATCGAGGACGAGGACGCCGCGAGCCCGAACGAGCTCACCGAGACGACGCTGCTGCACCGCGACATCCGCTCCATCGTCGCCGAGCTCCCGAGCGACGAGGCGAACGTGATCCGCATGCGCTACGGCCTCGACGACGACAAGCCGATGACGCTCGACGAGATCTCGAAGATCGTCCACACGACCCGCCAGGCGGTCAGCCGTGTGGAGTCCCGCGCCAAGCTCCGCCTCTTCGCCAAGGCGGTCTCGCAGGACATGCAGCTGTACCTGACCGACTGAGGTCAGAACACTTCGGCCGGCGCGTGAGCGCTGGCTCGGGGAACCGGGTCGTTCCGTGGGAAGGCGACTCGGTGGGGTGATGGGACGGCCCGCTCAGGTACTGCCTGGGCGGGCCATTCACGTCTCCGGGGGCCGGAGCGCGAGCGGTCAGGACGCCCGGCGTGCGGGACGCGGCCAGCGCGGAGCAGTCCGACGGACCGCACGGCGATCGTGCCGACGAGCAGCGTCGCCGCGGCCACCACGACCCAGGCGGCCACCGTCCCGACGACACCGAGCCCGGTCGTCGTGAGCACGCGGACCCCGTAGGTCGCACTCGCGGCCGCGGTGAACGTCATCGCCCAGAACCCGATCGCGAAGCCGGTGCGGAGGTACCGCCGGACCAGGAAGACGTGCGGCAGCAGGAACGCCACCATCGTGGACACCAGCACGGTGTCGACCGTCGACCACGTACCGCCGGTGATCGTCCACCATGCGTTGCCGGCGACGGCCGGTGGAGCGGACAGGATCGCCAGGGTCGGGAAGAGGGGCGGCGGGAGAGCCGGCCCGGTGGCGAGTCGGGCGAAGAGCACGGCCCCGATGAGCAGCCAGAAGAGGATCCCCGTCGCGAAGAACCCGACGGCGAGCGTCTGCTGTCCGATCGCCGCGAGCGACTGCGCGGTCAGGAGCGACGCCGCGACCGTCGGCAGCAGGTAGCCGCCGTGCAGGGTCCCCGGCTCCCGTGGCGAGGTCAGCAGCGACGCGACGAACCAGGCACCGAAGGCGGTCGACAGGGCGGCGGTCGTCCAGGCCCCGACGGCGCCGACCACCGGCAGCCACCCGGCCAGGTGCGCGCTGAGCAGGGAGCCGACGGCCGGCACGAGTGCGGCGAACGGACCGAACACCGGGTGCCGCAGGTCGTCGCGGACGCCGGGCAGCCCGCCGGCCCGGACGGCGTACCGCACGATCGTGGTCACCCACACGACCGCGGCGACGATCCAGAGGACCTCGCCGACGACCTGCGGGGCGTGGAGCTCGGCGCCGGCAGCCGTCCAGGTGCCGGCGATCCCGGCCGTCCCGAAGGCGATGCCGAAGGTGTTCAGTGCGAGTTTCGGACGGGTCGAGCTGTTGCTGGCCATGGGGTGCCTCCTCGGGCGCGTGTCCGAGGAACCGAACCACCCAGGGTGGTTATTCCCCGGCTACTCCTCGACCTCGCGCCCCAGCTTCTGGCGGAGGTCCTGCGGGATGAGCTCGATGAGCTGGTCCGGCCGCACCGGCAGGTCGAGCAGGCTGAGCTTCACCCGCCCGGTCCGGCCGTGCCGCTCGGCGTCGAGGCGGACCACGCTGCCGGCGTCCTTCCGGAGCCGGACGTCGAGCTGCGCACCGGTCGCCACCTCGCCGACGACGAGCCCGTCGACCTCGAGCGCCGCGCTCCGGGTGCCCTCGGCGATGTCGAAGCGGTAGCGCTCGCGGGCGGCGAGCACCACGGCGCGGTCGATCCCCGCCATCGGCGCGACCGGGGTCACCACGGAGCCGGACAGCGCGGGGGAGAGCACGGGACCTCCGGCGGCGTAGTTGTACGCGGTGGACCCGGCCGGGGTCGCCGCGACGATGGCGTCGGCGCGGTAGTAGCCGTAGCCGAGCCCGCCGACGCTGAGGTCCGCCGACACCTGCCCGGCCCCCGGGCGCCGCACGATCGTGAGGTCGTTGAACGCGAGGTAGTCCGTGCGCGCCCCGCTCCAGAACAGCCTGGCCTCGAGCGCGTGGTGCGGTTCGAGCTGGTACTGGCCGGCGGAGAGGCGTTCGAGCGCGGCCTCGAGCTCCGGCGGTTCGATCTCCACGAGGAAGCCGACGTTGCCGTAGTTCACGCCGAGGACCGGCACCGGTCGCTTCGCCACGAGTCGCATCGCGCCGAGCATCGTGCCGTCGCCGCCGAGCGCGACGACGAGGTCCACCTCTTCGGTGAAGTCCTCGTCCCCGATGACGTCGACGCCGCCGCCGATGCGCTGGGCGTCGGCGCGACGGGCGACGAGGCGTCCCCGTCCGGACGCGTTCCAGCGCTGCAGGGTCCGGACCGACTCCTGCACGTTCTTGGTCGGGTGGACGACGAGGCCGACGACGGGCTGCTCCATGCCGGAATCGTACCGACCTCGTCCCGAACAGCCCTGGTTCTCATCACAGATGTGCGATATTCTGCATGCATGCAGATCGCCACGCTCTCCGTCCCCGTGCCCACCCTTCGGCACGGCCGCGAGATCGTGCTCCTCGCCGAGCAGGAGTCGCGCGAGACCGGCTTCGGGTTCCTCGACGCCGAGCACCTGCTCCTCGCCGCCGTCACCCTGTGCTCCGGCATGCCCCGCTTCCGACAGGTGATCGAGACCCACGGCGTCACACCGGACCGGGTCCGCGCCGCCAGCAACGCCTTCGTCGGAGCGCGCTCCGCGACGCCGTACGCACCCGACCGGGTCGCCTGCACCCCGGCCGCGGCCCGCGTCCTGGCCCGCGCGGCGCAGCTCGCCGACCCGGCAGCGCGGGTCCGACCGCACCACGTGGTCCTCGCGGTGCTCGACGGGATCGACGACCCGTTCATGGGCGCCGCGCACGACGTGCTCGAGCAGCTCGGCGTCGAGCCGCGCCGGTTCCGGCGGGCCGTCCGTCGCGCAGCGCGGCAGGCGTAGTCGACCGGACCGGACGACGGCCTGGAGGCGCGTGGCGGACCCGCCACGCGCCTCCAGGCCGTCGATCCGTCCGCCCACCGCGCACAACCCGCAACGGGGTCACGCCCACGGCGAACAGGGGCAGCCACCGGGGGGAGCGCTGGTTACTCTCGATGTACGTCACCGGACTTCCACGAGTCCGGCAAGGGAGAGCACATGTTCGAGAGATTCACCGACCGAGCCCGTCGTGTTGTCGTCCTCGCTCAAGAAGAAGCGAAGATGCTCAACCACAACTACATCGGCACCGAGCACATCCTCCTCGGCCTCATCCACGAGGGCGAGGGCGTCGCCGCGAAGGCGCTGGAGTCGCTCGGCATCTCGCTCGATGCCGTCCGCGAGCAGGTTCAGGACATCATCGGGCAGGGCCAGCAGCAGCCGACCGGGCACATCCCGTTCACGCCGCGCGCCAAGAAGGTGCTCGAGCTGTCCCTGCGCGAGGCGCTGCAGCTCGGCCACAACTACATCGGTACGGAGCACATCCTGCTCGGCCTGATCCGCGAGGGCGAGGGTGTCGCAGCCCAGGTGCTCGTGAAGCTCGGCGCCGACCTCAACCGGGTCCGCCAGCAGGTCATCCAGCTGCTGTCCGGCTACCAGGGCAAGGAAGCGGTCGCCGTCGGCGGCGAGCAGCAGCAGAACGCCCAGCAGGGTTCGCAGGTCCTCGACCAGTTCGGTCGGAACCTCACCCAGGCGGCGCGCGACGGCAAGCTCGACCCCGTCATCGGGCGCGAGAAGGAGATGGAGCGGGTCATGCAGATCCTCTCCCGCCGCTCCAAGAACAACCCCGTCCTGATCGGTGAGCCCGGCGTCGGCAAGACCGCCGTCGTCGAGGGCCTCGCCCAGGCGATCGTCAAGGGCGACGTGCCCGAGACGCTGAAGGACAAGCAGCTCTACTCGCTCGACCTCGGGTCGCTCATCGCCGGGTCCCGCTACCGCGGTGACTTCGAGGAGCGCCTGAAGAAGGTCACGAAGGAGATCCGCACCCGCGGCGACATCATCGTCTTCATCGACGAGATCCACACGCTCGTCGGTGCCGGTGCTGCCGAGGGCGCGATCGACGCCGCGTCGATCCTCAAGCCGCTCCTCGCCCGTGGTGAGCTCCAGACCATCGGTGCCACCACGCTCGACGAGTACCGCAAGCACTTCGAGAAGGACGCCGCACTCGAGCGTCGCTTCCAGCCGGTGCAGGTCAACGAGCCGTCGCTGCCCCACGCGATCAACATCCTCAAGGGCCTCCGCGACAAGTACGAGGCGTTCCACAAGGTGTCCATCACCGACGGCGCGATCGTGGCCGCGGCGAACCTGGCGGACCGCTACGTGCAGGACCGCTTCCTGCCGGACAAGGCCATCGACCTGATCGACGAGGCCGGCGCACGCCTCCGCCTGTCGATCCTGTCGGCGCCGCCGGAGCTCCGCGAGTTCGACGAGAAGATCTCGACGGTCCGCGGGCAGAAGGAAGCCGCGATCGAGGAGCAGGACTTCGAGAAGGCCGCCTCGCTCCGCGACGAGGAGAAGAAGCTCCTCGGCGAGCGTCTCCGCCTCGAGAAGCAGTGGCGTGCGGGTGACGTCGCCGCGTCCGGCACCGTCGACGAGGGCATCATCGCCGAGGTCCTGGCGCAGGCCACGGGCATCCCGGTGTTCAAGCTCACCGAAGAGGAGACCTCGCGTCTCGTCTTCATGGAGAAGGCCCTGCACCAGCGGGTCATCGGTCAGGAAGAGGCCATCTCGGCCCTGTCCAAGACCATCCGCCGCACCCGCGCCGGCCTCAAGGACCCGAACCGCCCCTCGGGCTCGTTCATCTTCGCCGGCCCCACGGGCGTCGGCAAGACCGAGCTCGCCAAGGCGCTCGCGGAGTTCCTGTTCGACGACGAGGGCGCCCTGATCTCCCTCGACATGTCGGAGTTCGGCGAGAAGCACACCGTCTCGCGTCTCTTCGGTGCCCCTCCCGGGTTCGTCGGGTTCGAGGAGGGCGGCCAGCTCACCGAGAAGGTGCGCCGCAAGCCGTTCTCCGTGGTCCTGTTCGACGAGATCGAGAAGGCCCACCCGGACATCTTCAACTCGCTGCTGCAGGTCCTCGAAGAGGGTCGTCTGACCGATGGTCAGGGCCGCGTGGTCGACTTCAAGAACACCGTCATCATCATGACCACGAACCTCGGTTCGCAGGGAATCGCGGGTGGCCCGGTGGGCTTCCAGGTCGAGGGTGACTCGGCCGTCGGCTACGACCGGATGCGCGGCAAGGTGAACGAGGAGCTGAAGAAGCACTTCAAGCCCGAGTTCCTCAACCGCGTCGACGACACGATCGTGTTCCCGCAGCTGTCGCAGCCCGAGCTGCTGCAGATCGTGGACCTGTTCGTGAAGCGTCTGTCGGACCGTCTGCTCGACCGCGACATGACGGTGGAGCTCACGCTCGCCGCCAAGGAGCAGCTCATCAAGGTCGGGTTCGACCCGTCCCTCGGTGCACGCCCGCTCCGCCGCGCGATGCAGCACGAGGTCGAGGACCAGCTGTCCGAGCACATCCTGCAGGGTGAGCTCAACGCCGGTGACCACGTGAAGGTCGACTTCGTCGACGGCAAGTTCGAGTTCGAGACCGGGCGTCAGCCGGGCCGCGAAGAGGTCCTCGCCGGGGCGGCAGCGGTCGAGGCCGCCGACGCTCCGCAGGGCGAGATCGAGTCCTAGGACACGTCCGTACAGGAGGCGCGGTGCCGGTTGGCACCGCGCCTCCCGTCGTTCCGACGTCCTGTGTGCGCGTCGTGTGTCCGCCGACCCCCTTCCGGGGGTACGGTGAGGACTGCGTGAGGCGTTCCCCCCAACACCTCGCGCACAGCGATCGACCCGTTCCCCCCAACGGGTCGAGACGCCGATGGCCCCGGTCTCCTCGGAGACCGGGGCCGTTGCTCGTTCCGGGGCCTTGGTGTCAGGCGGGCAGGGTGGCGGAGAACTCGCGGACCGCGGTCTCCCAGCGCTCCGGGTCCTCGTTCCACTCCAGCGTGTGCGGCGCCGTTCGGAAGGCGACCGCGCGCACGTCGCGGCGTCGGGTGAGCCGGGTGACGTCGTCCGCCGCCACCAGCACGTCGGCCTCGGAGTGCAGCACGAGGGTCGGCGTCCGGGTGTCCTGCCACGAGGTCGTCCCCACCGGCTGCGCAGCACCGGCGAGGCGGGAGACCACGGGTGTGGTGGCGATGCGCGCCGCGACGGTGCCGACGAAGCGGGGGAGTCGGGCTGCGCCGACCGCACCGCGCAGGGCGGACCGGACGTCGAGGAGCGGGGACAACGCGACGATCCCGTCGACCGGCTCACGCATCGCGGCCACGGAGCACGCCAGCGCACCGGCGGACCATCCCTGCAGCACGACTCGGGCGACACCTCGGGCACGAGCGGCTCGGACGGCGGCGACGATGCGGTCCACCGCGACGGGGTCGAGCGAGCGGAGCGGCAGGTCGGTGGTGTCGAGCACCTCGGACGTCGCCCCGAGTCCGCGCCACACCCCGAGGCCACGGAGGACCTGGCGCGGGCCGAGCGACTGCCCGTGGACGTGCACGACGTGGGTGTCGGCGCTGACGGGCTCGGTACCGGGGGCGTCCGCGGCGTCGTCGAACAGCATCGCGTCCCAGGTCCACTCACCGTCGGCCGCGGCGGACTCCGTTCGACGCCGGACGCCGTCCGCGTCGGAGCTCAGGACCTCGCCGACGCGGACGTCGTGCCCGTCTCGCGTGAGCCGGTACGTGCCAGGCAGGCGAGTGTCCCGCGTCTCGACGAGGTCGACCTCGGTGGCGGAGGAGCTCCGCACCGTGGCGGTCGCGGTGTAGGGCGTCGGGACGATCAGCCGACGCGCCACGAGGGCCCCGAGCCCGAGTGTGCCGGCCGCGCCGACGGTGGTGCCGAGTGCGGCGAAGCGTCCGCCTGTCATGTGGTCTCCCTGGTGCGTCCGGTGGTGGGTGCGGCGACCGCCGGGACGTCCTGTCCGGCCTCGCGCGCGCGGTCCTCGAGCTCGACGGACAGCCGGTGCAGGCGGCTCCGCCACTGGCGACGCTGCCAGACGATCGTGAAGTACAGGCCGTGGTTGCCGGACTGGGTCTCGAGGCGTCGGAGCTCCGGCTCGAGCACCCGGAAGCGCCGACGGGTCCGGCGCCAGTCGCGGAACTCCCGCGCGGCGTCCGGTAGCACCCCGCCCGCGGCGCCGACGGCGAGCAGCACCATCGACGTGAGGAACACCGGGGCGTACACGGCCGACAGCGCCCGCATCACGTCGTCGGCGCCCAGGACGTGCACGGCGTCGAGGGCGACCGCGATCACGGCGAGGAGCACCATCGCACCCGCGCCGATGACGAACGGCCAGTAGGTCCGGCCGAGGTCACCCGTGCGGAAGGCCCGGAGGACCGCCAGCGCCGACCGTGCGATGACGATCGCGACGTAGGTCATCTCGACCGCGGAGTACACCGCGGTGGGCCACTGGTCGCCGTACTCCGCCATGAACGACGACGTCGGGTGCGGGGCGTCGATCAGCGAGAACAGCACGACGAGGGCGACGAGGACCGCCACGCAGCCGATCAGCCGGCTCGGTCGGAGCAGGTTCGCCGAGCTGGCGGCCGCCTCGACCGACTGCGCCAGCGCGAACAGCCCGCAGACCATCAGGCAGCGACCGAGCAGGTCGGCGACGTTCGGCTCGTGGGTGACCGTGGCGAGGAAGGTCAGCACGTCCGACTGGTTGATCGTCAGCCCCACCGCGACGAAGGCGCAGCAGACCATGAGCCAGGTCACGCTCGCCGACTGCGTGCGCACGAGCCACAGCCGCGCGACGAGCACGAGCAGGATGAACCACACCGGGAGCGAGCCCCAGACGTGCAGCGTCACCGGAAGATCCCGGGCTGCTGGCCGTCCGGGTCGAGCAGCCCGATGCGGAGCGCGAGCTGGTCGGCGACGAGCTCGACCTCGTGCTCGTGCGGGGTGTCCAGGGAGCGGGTGAACGCGGTCCGTCCGGTGAGCAGCCCGGTGTACGCCTGGTGGTCGCACCCACGGTCGTCCATGAAGACGTGCGCGAGCTCGTGCAGGACGCACGCGACCCGGGAGCGCTCGGAGAGGTCTGGCCGGGTCTCGAGCAGGGCGTGGTCCGCGCGCTGGATCAGCCGCGCCGACAGGTCGCCCGGCAGGTCCGCCGTGCGCACCGCGATGGGCTTGCCGAGCGCGGTCTCCGCACGCTCGACGAGCTCGGGCAGGGACAGCCGGCGGGGGAGTCCGAGGCGCTCCACCCGACGGCGCGCGTCGGACTGCCGGCGGATCGCGCCGAGCCGGTCGCGGAACGCCGTCACGATGCACCCCCGGACTCGTCGAGGCGTCGGACGTGCTCGGTGAAGTCGCGGATCTCGTCGGCCGTGGCGAACTCGCCGAGGCGGCGGGTGGCGAACGCGACGACCTCGCGCTTCCGCAGCTCGAGCACGAGTTCGAGCTGCGCCTGCACCCGCTCCGGCACGTCGGTGCTGCCCGCGGGGTCGGTCAGGTACTCGGGCGGCACGCCGAAGTAGTCGGCGAGGGCGGCGAGGAGCCGCTGGTCGCGCACGGCTGGTCCGTTGCCGCCGAGCATGTACCCCCAGCGCGGCCGGCTCATCGAGACACCCTGCGTCTCGATCTCGGCGGCGATCTCCTTGTAGGACGGTCGCTGGCCCGAGTTCGCCTCGACGACGTCCATCAGGAGCTGGAGCTTCCGGGAGAGTTCGCGCCGGTGCGCGTCGTCGTCGTTGTACTCGATCACGTCGTCCCACCCTTTACATCTGTCTCAGACATGATAAAACTGGACCAGCGCGACGGCCAGCCCCGACCACTCTGCCAGGGTCCGGCCCGCCCGTCAGGTCGGCATTTCGTGGGGGGATGCCGAAACCGGGTACGCGATCCGTGCGCTGTGGGCGGGACCGGTGGACGGACTGGAGGCGCGGTGCCAGCTGGCACCGCGCCTCCAGTCCGATCCGGGGCTGCGTCCTACGCCTGGACGTCGCCTCGCCAGCCGGGCTCGGTCGGGGCGTTCTCGACCCGCTCCTTGTAGTTCTGCAGGTCCTTCTTGACGGCGTGACCGCCGACGCCGACGGCGGAGCCGAGCTTCTCGAGGAAGCCGGAGGGCTCCCAGTCGATCTGCACCGTCACACGGGTCTCGTTGTCCGACAGCTTGTGGAAGGTGACGACACCGGCGTGGTCGGTCTCGCCGTCCTTCACGGTCCAGGCGACACGCTCGTCGGGGTGCTGCTCCGTGATGAGAGCCCGGAACTCGCGCTCCTGACCGGCGACCTTGACGGTCCAGTCGGTGGTCTTGTCGTCGACCTGGACGATCTTCTCGACCTCGTCGAGGAAGTGGGGGAACTCCTCGAAGCGGGTCCACTGGTCGTAGGCCTGACGGACGGGGACGTTGACGTCGACGGTTTCGATGATCTGAGGCATGGTGTGGACGGTAGGCGGCGTCGGCTGGGCGCCGTCCAGGGCGGCGTCCCCCGGTCGCCGGGTGCCGCTCGTCCGCGCCCGGCTATGGTTGTCGGGATGACAGAGCACGGGAAGCACGCGTTCCACGAACGGGACGACCACGGCATCCTGGTGCGCCCGGCGCTCGCCTCCGACGTCCCGCACATCCAGCGGCTGATCGCGCCCTACGTCGACCGCCGCATCCTGCTCGGCAAGGAGAACGTCGCGCTCTACGGCTCGATCCAGCAGTTCCGGATCGCCGAGGGCCCCGACGGTGTGCCGATCGGGTGCGGAGCGCTCGCCGTGTTCTGGGACGACATCGCCGAGGTGCGCACGCTCGCGCTCGACCCGGACTGGATCCACAAGCGGGTCGGACACCGGATGCTCGAAGCGCTCGAGCACGACGCCCGCGAGCTCGGCGTCGCACGCATCTTCTGCCTGACGTTCGAGGTCGAGTTCTTCACGAAGCACGGCTACCTCGAGATCGGCGAGAGCGTCGTCTCGCCCGACGTCTACGCCGAACTCGTCCGGTCGTCGGACGAAGGGGTCGCGGAGTTCCTCGACCTCGCCCGGGTCAAGCCGAACACGCTCGGCAACACCCGCATGCTGAAGATCCTCTGACGCTCGTTCGGTGCCGGACGGGCCTGGCGCGTGGCGCTCGCGCGACTTGCGCGGTTCGTGCGCGTCGTTCTCGTCGTGCGCGTCGTGCGGTTCCTGCGGTTCGTGCCGGGAGGCACGGGCAAGCGCTGCCCGTGCCTCCCGGTCGACGTCGTCGATCGCTCAGCCGCGGACGAGGTCGAACTCCGTCGTCTGACGGGTCGTCGCGACTGCCGTCACGGTGTTGCCGAGGAGGCCGCTCGCCTGGAGGTGCGGCAGGGTGACGCTCCACTTGCCTTCTGCCGAAGCGGTCGTCGTCGCGGAGAACCCGTAGCCGGGAAGCGTCACGGTGATCCGCGCGTTCGGCTCGGACGTACCGGTGACGACCTTGTGCGCGCCGTCGGTGAACGTCGGCGACGAGGTGACCGTCACCGGAGCGTCGACGGTCCCGGTGAAGGCCGGGACCACGACGGTCGTGGGGTCGGACCGGACACCGTTCCGGTCCGTGAGCTCGGCGGTGACGGTGACCTCCCCGGGACCGACGGGCACCCAGACGCCGGTGCGGGTGGTCGGCGTCGAGCCCGTGCGGCCGATCACACGGTGCGCAGCGTCGTAGACGACGAAGGTGCCGGGCTGATCGCTCGAGAGAGCGATCGTCGCGCCGTCGGCCGGTCGGTCGGTGACGGACGCACGCGGCGCGGCGGGCTTGTCCGTGACGGGGGAAGGAGCGACGCCGTTCCCGGCCTCGTTCCCGTTCCCGTTCCCCGTCCCGGAGCCGATCGGGGTGACCGGCTGGACGGGGTCGATCGGAGTCGGGAGTCCCGTGGCCCGCAGGGTGACGGAGACCGCGTCGTGATCCCCGTCCGCGTACTGCTGGACGTCGGCACGCACCTGGCTCGCCCGGAGCACCGGCGTGGCCACGTGCCAGTTCCCGTCCGCACCGACCGCCACCGACTTGGAGAACCCGGCGGTGTCGAGACGGACGGCCAGACGCGCTCCGGGTGTCGCCGTACCGGAGAGCGTCGCGGTGTGACCGATCGTGAACGCGGTCGACGAGGTCACCATCAGTGGCACGAAGGAGCCGCTGTACGCGGGTACCTCGACCGACGTGCGGTCCGATTCGATGCCCCGCTGGACGAACGACAGGCTGAGCGTCGTGCCCGCTGCACCGACCGGCGCGCTGACGCGAGCGGTGCCGCCGAGGGTGCGCACATCGGCACTGCCGATGGTCCTACCCGCGTCGTCGCGGACGATGTACGTCCCGATCCGATCGGCGTTCGCACCGATCGTCACCGACTTGCTCTGACGTTCGAGCACCGAGGCCTTCGGTGCAGCGGGCTTGCTGTCGGCGGCGCTGTCGATGTGCAGCGTCAGTGGTTCGGACTCGACGTCTCCCTGGGCCAGGGTGAGTTCGAGGGTGGTCGCATCGGCGCCGATCGCGGGAGCGATCGTCCGGGGGGACCCAACGGACAGGGCGGTCCTGAGGAAGACCTGACCGGCCGAGTCACGGACGACGAGCGTGCCCGACTTCGCGGTGCGGACGGTCAGCGAGACGTCGTCGGCGCCGCGGGTGACCTGCGTGACCGTCGGCGTCGGGAGCTGCGTCGCCGCGGAGCTCGCTGCGTGACCGAACGAGTCCGACGGGGGCGCGGCGTTCGCGACCCCGGGGGCAGCGCAGACGAGCGCGAGCGCGAGCCCGACTCCGGCCGTGGTCGTGGAGATGAACTTCTTGTTCATGGAGGCCTCTTTCTGTCGTGATGACGTCAGAGCCACTCTACTGAAGTACGAAATACCACATGCTCAACTCTCGAGACATCGCTCCCGGCAGAGCGCCGTGACGCTGGACATCGCCTGTCGCTTTCGGCAACGCGTCGGCGGGGTGGACTCGTCATGGGCGCGCGGTTGTCTACCCTGTGCGCATGTCGTCGTTCCGCCACCCTGTCGGGTCCGAGAAGCCGGGTGTCTACTGGCGCCGTCGCGCCACCGTCGTCGGGGTGCTGCTGCTCATCGTGGTCGTCGTCGTGCTGATCGTCGTCGGGCGGGGGAGCGGGGCGAGTTCGGCGGAACCGTCCGCGTCGGCGTCGTCCTCGGCCCGGTCGTCAGCTGAGTCGACAGCCGCTTCGGCGCCCTCATCCGGCTCGTCGGCGCCGGCCACGCCGCCTGCAGCCCCGTCGTCATCGGCTTCACCGTCGGGGGCCGCTGCTGCCGGGTCCGCTGGCTCGACCTGCGCGAAGGGCCAGATCCAGTTGACCCCTGTCGTGGACAAGACGTCCTACGGGCCGACGGAGGACCCGAAGATCGCGATGTCGATCAAGAACACCGGCTCGGTGTCGTGCCACATGGACCTCGGGTCCGCGCAGCAGGTGCTCACCATCAGCTCGGGCGAGGAGCAGTACTGGTCGTCGAAGGACTGCCAGACCGGTGGGACGAACCAGGACGTCACGATCAAGGCCGGGCAGACGCTCACCACGCCGGCGATCGAGTGGGACCGGACGCGCTCGTCGACGTCGACGTGCGACTCGTCGCGGCCGTCGGTGACCGCCGGGGGAGCCAGCTACCACCTGCAGGTCGCGGTGGGGAACCTGGAGTCGAAGGACTCGGTGCAGTTCATCCTCGGCTAGATGCTGCCGGTTCACCGGTCCTGCGGTCCGCCGGTCGTGTCGGCGCGGCTGGTTCTGCCAGCGCGGTTGCTCGTGCCGGGAGATGCAGAACGGGCCCGCCGTCCAGAGGACGACGGGCCCGTTCGAAGCTGAGGGTGATCAGCCGATGACGGTGATGTTCTCCGCCTGCGGGCCCTTGCGGCCCTCGGTGATCTCGAACTCCACCTTCTGGTTCTCCTCGAGCGACTTGTAGCCGTTGCCACCGATCGCGGAGAAGTGGGCGAAGACGTCAGCGCTGCCGTCGTCCGGCGCAATGAAGCCGAAGCCCTTTTCGTTGTTGAACCACTTGACGGTTCCAGTTGCCATGATGGCGTTCCTTACTTTCTTGCCAGGCGAGATTTTCGCTGCCTGTCTTGCGAAGCGGTACTTGCTACCGCCGATCCGACAACCGATTGCTGTCTGATCGATGCGCCCCGCGGGCATTGGGCCGGCGGAACGGGTTCGGGGCCAGGCGGCCGGGGAAGGCCAGTGACCGATGGCGCTCGAGGTGCAGGGCACCGGAAGAACGATGGACTCCCGCCGAAGCGGTTGGTACCAACCTACAGGCTCCGGGCCGCAAGGGAAGAGCCGAAGTCGCTGAACCGTCATGAATCTGGTGGACTAGGGGGTGATGGCAGACAAGGAACAGCGCTTTCGGAGCGAACAGCTCGAGGAAGCCCTCGCACAGCAGGACGTCGCAGCGGTGGCGTTCGCGCTCCGCAACGACATCGTGATCGTCCCCCGGCTCGTCACCGGCAAGAAGGACATGCAGGTGCGGGTCTTCGGTCGTGAAGGGTCCGAGAAGCGCATCCTGCTGCTGTTCTCGTCGGCGGATGCCTACACCGCGATGGTGCCGGACGAGAAGATCCGGCAGGTCATGGTCTACGACGGCGCGCGCCTCGACGAGTTCCTCGCCGCCCACCTCGACTCGCTCGAGGGCGTGTTCTTCGACATCGCCGGACCGCACACGATGCAGGCGACGCCCGAGGACCTGCTGGCCGCACTGCGCGCCTGAACCGTTCTGCTCGGTTCGCGTCCTTCGGCGTGTCACCATCGGTGGGGCAGGTCGCCGGCCGGTCCGACGTCGATCAGAAGGCGCGGTCGAGCTCGCGTTCCCGCTCACTGCTGGCGAGGGAGAACGCGACGCGCAGGGCTTCGCGAAGGTGCTGCGAATCGGCACCGAGCACGGTCGTGAACCCGAGCCGTGCGGCTTCGTTCGCGCGCTGCTTCGTGCCCGTCGTCGGTCGGATCTCGCCGGCGAGGCTGATCTCGCCGACCGCGGCCAGGGAGTGCGGGAAGGGGCGGTCGCGTGCGGCGCTCGCTAGGGCCAGTGCGATCGCGAGGTCCGCGCCGGGTTCGGTGAGCTTCATGCCGCCGACGGTGGACACGTAGACATCGGCGTCGGACAGCTTCAGGCCGGCACGTCGTTCGAGGACGGCGAGCAGCATCGCCACGCGGGACGAGTCGACGCCGTTCACGACGCGACGGGGCTGCGGCGCCGAACTCGGCACGACGAGCGCCTGCACCTCGACCGGGAGTGCGCGACGTCCTTCGAGGGCGACCGTCACGCAGGTGCCCGACACCGGGGCGCCGTTCTTCGACATGAAGAGCCCGCTCGGGTCGGGGACCTCGTGGATGCCGTCGCCGGCCATGTCGAAGCAGCCGACCTCGTCCGTCGGGCCGAAGCGGTTCTTGAGCGCGCGGACGAACCGGAGCGCCGTCTGCCGGTCGCCCTCGAAGTGGCACACCACGTCGACGAGGTGCTCGAGCAGCCGTGGACCGGCGATCGTGCCGTCCTTCGTCACGTGGCCGACGATCAGGACGGGGAGGGCGCGGTCCTTCGCGATCCGGATGAGGGTCGACGCGACCTCGCGCACCTGGGACGTGCCCCCGGCGATGCCGTCGATCGCACTCGACGAGATCGTCTGCACCGAGTCGGCGATGAGGAGGTCCGGGCGCACCTGGTCGATCTGGCCGATGATGACGCCGAGGTCGACCTCGCTCGCCAGGTAGAGGTCGTCGTGCATGGCGCCCGTGCGCTCGGCCCGGAGGCGGACCTGGTCCACCGATTCCTCGGCGCTGACGTAGAGGACGCGCTTGCCGGACGCCGCCGCGCGTGAGGCCACCTCGAGCAGGAGCGTCGACTTGCCGACGCCGGGCTCGCCGGACAGCAGGACCGCGGCACCCGGGACCACGCCGCCACCGAGCACCCGGTCGAACTCGCCGATGCCGGTCTGCCAGCGCTGCACCGTGGTGCCCCGCGCTTCGGTGATGGGACGCGCGACCCGGTTGCCGGCGACCGCGACGGCACTCGTCCCGCGTGCGCTCACCGTGGCGGCTGCGGTGTCCTCGACGGTGCCCCAAGCCTGGCACTCGCCGCAGCGGCCGACCCACTTGATGCTGGTCCAGCCGCACTCGGTGCAGCGGTAGAGAGACTGGGGGCGCGCCATGCTCGTCAGGTTAGGCCGTGCCGCCGACACCACCGGACTGGTCGTCCGGGTCGTCGTGCCCTGCTCCGGGGATCGGGACCGACCCCGTCATGCGCTGCCGGAGCCGGTCGATGCGCCCGGGACGGTCGGCGTGGTCGAGTGCCTCTGCACCCTCGACGTCCTGCTCGGCACGTGCCGTCGCCACCGCGCCCGCACCGGCGCCGAGGTCCTCGGCCTCGCGCGCGGAGAGGTAGTGCCGGATCGCCGCGACCACGTCCACACGGGCATCGACGGCGGGCTCGAACGCGCTCGCCCAGATCTCGTACCCGCGGTCGTTCGGGTGGAACAGGTCCCCGTAGCTGTTGAAGAACGTCCGACGCAGCCCGACCCGCTTCGTGATGGTGTGCAGCGGTGCCACCGTCAGACCGAACTCGTCTGCCACCCGGTGCACGATCTCGTTCGCCACGGCGACCTTGCGCTCACGGTCGGGCACGAACATGCACGGCAGCTCCGCCACGATGGCGTGGGACGGCACGGCACCGTAGATCTCGCGGATGTTCCGCTCGAACTTGTCCGGGTGGAAGTCGGCGATGTCGTTCGCACCGATCGACACCGTGCAGATGTCCGGCGAGTAGTGGCGGAGCTTCGGAAGCTGGTCCTTCCGAGCGCCCCACGTCGTCGATCCGGACACGCTGAGGTTCACGACGCGGACCGAGGTGCGGGAACGGTGTCGGATCCGGCGTGCGAGCAGCCCCACGTAGCCGCGGTGCGGTTCACTCGCCCCGACCCCTTGCGCAGCCGAGTCGCCGATCGCCAGGTAGGTGATCTGCCCGTCGTGCTGCAGGCGCTCGCGCCACCAGTCCGCGTGCACGGGGAGCATGTCGACGACGCGTCGAGCGGCGGCGCGTTGCCCGCGGACGCCGGCGCGGGCGCCGAACGTCGCCCCGCCGAGGACGGCGAGGCCGCCGCCGATCGACGTGAGCAGGGCGATGAGGGTGCGCGATCTCATTCACCGGACGGTACGCCGTCCAGCCAGGTGCTCAATGAGGGGTGCCTGAACTGTGGACGGGGGTTCGAGACCGGCCACCTGTGGAGGGTGAGCCGACCTGCGGTGGTGCGACGGGCCTCCCGGATCGTGTAAACTCTTTCCCGGTACCGTGTCCGAGCGGCCGAAGGATCATGTCTCGAAAACATGTGTGGGGGCAACTCCACCGTGGGTTCAAATCCCACCGGTACCGCCACAGGGTTGGTTGCGTATCTCGGCAAGAACGATTGCGTATCTCAACCTCGAACGAAGCCCCCGGCAGCAGCCGGGGGCTTCGTCGCGTTGGGAACATCTTGGTTCCCCGAAACGCCGGTGACCCCGACTGCACCTGTCGGGTGCGGTCGGGCCCTGGTTGGTTGCGGCTGTGTGGCTAGCCGCGGACGACGACGTAGGTCGCTCGGCGTATGTAGTTCCGTCGGTAGTTGGAGAGCCGTTCGGCGTCGCGACGTCTGATGACCTTCCGCCGCTTTGAGGGCTTCTGCACGGGCTTTGGCACGCTCTGTCTGGGGAGTCGTTCGGCGAGCTTTGTCTGCTGCTGCTTGTACCGCTGATGCATGTGCTCGGCGATGCGGGCGTAGTTGAACGAGACGATGAGCAGTGCCCAAGCGAACTGTGCGGCTGCGAGCCCGCGCATGGGGCGGTTCGCTGGCTTCGAGTACGGTGCGACGTGGTCGTGCAGGGTCTTGTTCGCTGATTCGCTGCTGGCTCGGTCGCCCTTGTACAGCCGGTTGTGGATGCGGGTGCCGTGGGAGTGCTTCTGCCCGCCGAGCTTCCCTTCTTCTTTGATGGGGATGTTGATGGATTTCTGGCAGCAGACAGTGACGTTCCGGTCCTCAATCTGACTCTCGAAGACCTCGGCGAGGTTGGTCTTGGCTTCCGCCTTCGCATGCATCTCTCTGAGCGGGCACCAGACGGTGGCTGAGGCGCCGAGGGCTGGACACTGGTACTTCACGGCTTTGCCGTGCGGCATCACTTCCTTGACGTGCAGCTTGTATGCCTGACGGAGGTCGATGTCGCGGTGCCACTCTTCCTCTGTGATGAGCTTCTTGTTGAACCGGACGGTGGCTTCGAGGAGCTCTTTCGGGGTGGAAGCGCAGTACCAGTCGCCTTCCACGAAGTGGGCGCCGCCGTAACCGTTGGTGATGCCGGTCTCCCGCTTCCGGTAATCCTTCACGACGAGGATGCCGCGGTCGCGGAGGGGCTTGTGGAACTTCTTATTGGTCTCGTTGTTGTAGCCCTTGTCGAACGACAGGCGGGTGATGCGCGTACCTCGGGCGAGGATGAGGTCGATGAGCGCGATGGTGTGTTCGGCGATGCGGTTGTTGGGGCTGCCGAGGCTCGCCGCGAGGATGAGCTGTGGGCGCGCGAGGGTGTTGTCGAGAGATGGGTCTTCGTGAACGCCGAGGAGGACGTTTCCCATGAACACCATCTGCCACTGGCTCAGGACAATGGCACCTTTGGCTTTCGACGGGTCGCGCAGCGCTGCGCCCTTCTCCTTCGGCCACGGCCCGGCTTCCGGCTCGAAGACGGGACGCTTCACTTCCTCGTTGTCATCGACGTACCGCTCGTACTGCTCCTTCTTCGTTGCCCGGTCTCGTTTCCATGGGAACTGTTGGGTGCCCGCGCGGAACGCGGTCTGGTCGACGGTCAGCGCGGTGGTGTCGAGTTGCAGGTCTGCTGGAAGCTCTTCGAGGGTCATCGCGATGAGCTTGTTCGTGAACCATTCGCCGCGCTGACGCATCACGTCAACGTGCTTCGCGTTTTCCTTGAGCCATGCGGCTCGCGCTTCACGTGCCTTGCGGTAGATGGAGCACTTCCGCTTCGCTTTCCAGCCGTCGAAGGTGTCGATGAATCGTCTGACGGCTCGGTTTGATAGGACCTTCCAGTCCCGCGGCTGCCCGTTGAAGAGATGCTCGATACCGAGTGCTTCCCGAGCGAGAGGGGTGAGACGAAGGAACGCCTGACCCATCACCTTGGACTGCAACTTCGAGTGTTCGGCCATGAGGATGAGGCAGATGGTGAAGATGACTTCGTCACTGATGAGAGGCTCCCTGCCGCCGCGGTACCGGAGTGCTGCGTCTTCTGCGCGCCACGCGGCGACTTGCGGAAGCACGCCGGAGCGGCGAGCTCGGCGCAGCCAACGGACGACGATGGTCTTGTCGATGCGGGTGGTGTGGGTAGTGCCGATGACCACTTCGTCGGCGGGCATGAGCCCGTAGAGCGTCTCGTCGAAGATGTCGTCCGCGTCAAGCTCTTCGGTGCGCTGGAACGAGTCGCCACTCATCGCTGTGCCTCCACCATCACGTGGTGGAACGCCGCTGCGTCGATGTCGTCGGCGTGGATGGCGAACTGGCCGTAGCGGGTGTGCAGCGATGAAGTGGAGGTGTATCCGGCTGCATGGATGAGGACGCTGGTGGGGAGCCTGTCGAGCATGGTGATGACCCACGTGTCGCGGAGCTTGGCGAGGTTGGGGTTGTCACCGGAGCCGGCGCAGAGGAACCCCGCTCGGTCGCGGCGGTTCGCTGGTCCGTTCACCTGGGGCAGGACGAGGTATTGGTCGTCGGGGCGTGCCTCGTGGCCCGCAGCGGCGGCGAGGGCAGCCCACTCATGGATGAGGGGCAGAGTGCGGGGTCGGCTGCCGCCAGTGACCGTCACGGTGACGGTGTCGGCGTCGATGTGAAGGTCTCTGACTCGGACGGCAACGGCTTCGCTGGTGCGAAGTCCCGCGCCGCCGATGAGGGCGAGGAGCAGCATCGTGTTGTCGCGTCGGTGCTCGGGGCGTGAGCGTGCCCAGGAACGGATATTCGCGAGTTCTCGGCTGGTGTATGCGGCGGGGTTCGGCATTCCGCGTTGGGGGTACTGCCCGATGTGTTTCCCGGATGCTGCGAGCGCGAGTTGGTTGAGCTGGGAGGTCCTTGTCAGACGAGTGCCAGGTGCGGAGGAGTGCTCCAGCACGTATTTCCGGATGGAGTTGTACGTGAAGATGTCGCTGGCCACGATGGGGGCTTTGAGGGTCCGGACTGCCCAGACGGCGAAGTGCGTGGCGACGCTGGTGAGCCGGCGGGCGAGGTGGTCGTTGTTCGGCTGGTAGTTGACGACCACCTCGAGCAGGAGCGCACGAATTGCTGCCCAGGTCGCGGCGTTGATGCCGTGGGGTCGTTGCCGCATCAGCGCCTCCTGCACTACCCGCGTGGTGTGGTCCTTTCTAGGAACAGAGTGTGCTATAACCCGGTCGAATTCGGAAGGGGCGGCGTGCTCGTCGGTTGTGGTCGCGCCGGGGTTCATGGAGGAGGTGTTCACGTGACGGCCTATGCGCGGAGGGGCGGCCGAGCTGGGATCTGGAGTGTGAGATCGAACGATTCTGGGTGCTCGCGCTGGCGTCTGCGTCCGGGAAAGTCCCGATCAGCGAGCGTTTCGGTCATCAACCCGATTCGCGGAGAATGGCGGCAGCTTCAGTTGCACCTCGGGCGTGTCGCGACCCCGGCGGGGCTGCGAGGGACAATTCGACCCGTCGACTTCTCTCGTGACGGGCTGCCCAGTTGAGTTCGGCGCGGCCGTAACCATCAGGAGGCGTCGGTCGTCTGCTGCGCCGCGCGCTGTTGCTCGGTTGCCGCTGTGCTGGTCGAGCTCCTGTGTGAGTCGGGCGTCGCCATGACGTCGTGAACTTGTTCAGCGAGGTGAGGGGAGTGAGCGATGCGCTTCGCGCGCTTTGTTGCCTTGCTGCGCTGGCGTATGCGCTTCAGCCGCCGCCACGAATAGTGCATCCCCGGTCCCGTGTACTGGTCGCGGATCCCGGATTTGATGCGGAGGTCCCGCGTCAGGAGCCGCCTTCGCGCCGTGAGCAACCCGTAGATCAAGCAGAAGAAGGCCCCTGCCCAGAGGATGGTTGCGGCGATCAGCACCCCATCTGTCCGGTCAGCAGTGGACGGTGCGATGAGAAGGAGGTACCCGAGGTAGCTGAGCCCTGAGCCGTACAACCAGGCGACGACGGCGAAGGCCATGCTTCCCGGCCGGCGCCGTGTTCGCCGGGCGTAGTCGGCGAGGACTAGTCGCGCCTCGTCGTCAACGGCGGCGACAAGTCTCCGGTGTTCGATGCGGGCGGATGGTGAGGCGCTGGGGCCGTGGTTGGGTCCAAGCGTTCTGAGCGCTTCGGCAGTGCGCTGCAGGTCGTTGAAGCGTTCGAGAAGCTTCCGCGCGGCGCGGACCGAGAAGGCGCGGCCAATCGGTTCGACGAGTCCGACCGCTGCCGCTGCAGCGCTGAGCCAGGGCAGCACCGCTTCCGGCACTGCTTCGGTCACCAAGGACGGCTCACCGTCAGAAGTGAAGTCGCCCGGTTCCCGTGAGTCCGTTTCAGCATGCTTCGTGTTCGGTCCGGCCGGCGGCAGTGTCCGCGGCCGAGAGCTCGAGGGTGCAGTGCGGGCAGATCGGTGTTGCTCGACGTTCGCATCCGCACGCTCCGCAGCGTGGGCAGCGGTTGCCGCCACAGGGGTCGTGCCGGTTCTGCGGCGTTGCGGTGAACGTTGCGCCGCACGCTTCGTTGCTGCATTCGACGAGCTCTTCGTCCCACTGTTGAGATCCGAACCGGTACGTCGGGGTGATGACGCTGAAGAAGTGGAATCCGTCGCGGTCAGCAGCCAGCTCGATGCTGAGGTCGCTGCGGGTCCTGCCAGTGCTGTACTGCAGCCCTGATTCGGTGCGTCCGTGACTAACCCGACCAACTTCGACGGCAGCAGAGAGGCGTGCAAGGTCGGGTTGGTGCGAGCCTCGGGGCGGCGCGAAGAGATTCGAATCGTTTGCTATCGCCGCGGTGACGTCGCCGCGATAGTCGGTGACCACCAGGAGCGTCGGAGTGGTCGCGAGCGCGACGGCTCGACGGATGATCGCGTGGCGCGATGCAGCGGTTCGGTTGTGCAGTTCCGTGAGCAGCGCGGCGGAGATCGTGCCGGTGAACACGTCGTCGATCACTGTGTCGGGGATCAGGACGCGAGACGCGAAGGCGTTCGAAATGGTCTCCTCGAGTCGGCGTCGTGTGAAGTCCGGCAGCGTTCCGAGGACGTCCAACGCCCAGGTGGTGTCGTTTTTCTGCAGGTGGTGGCCGTATTCGTGGAGCGCTGTGAACGCATCCCTGGCGCGGGACCGTGATTGGCTGACTTCGATGGTTGGCGGGTCCCATCGGTACCGGCCGGCGTACTCGCAAGCAGTCTCGATGCGGCGGGCGCCGTAACGGAGGTCGATGTGCCGGCATCGTCCGAGGACGCCGATCGCGTCGTTTGCGAGATCCGCGAGGGCGGCGTCGTCGTGGTTCGCGGCAATGCCGAGGAGGTACGTGACGGCCCGGTCGGTGTGCTCCGGGCGGAGCCAGTCCTGCGGGTTCGGCAGCATCGTCAGCGTCATGTCAGTCCTGGAGCAGCAGCGCGATAGCGTCGCGAATAGCGGAGCGACGTTGTTCCGCGACGCTCGGCGTGCGGGCGGCGAGAGCGAAGCTGCTTCGGACGAGATCCCGCGCAGCCCGCTCCCCGCTACTGGTGTGCTCAGCAACCTGCAGGACGCCGTCTTTCACTCTCGGATCTGCGAGTGAGGTGGTAATCCAGTCGTTGGGCACGGAGAGCGCATGCTCGACGGTGCCAGCGAACGCGTCGGTGACGATGCGGGCTTGCTCGGCTGTGAGCGTGAGCTCGTTGGTCCACAGCGCCAGGGCGGTCGCGGTCGGCAGGCCGGTGCGTTCGGCGAACAGGCGCGGAGTGACCCTGGCAGCAGTCAGTGCTTCCGTGTCGACGACGGCGTCGCCGTCCGCCTCGGATGGCCACTCGATGTTGCACAGCCGCGCGAACGTGTTCACCAGCTCGCGAAGGGTTGTCGTGTCGTTGCCAGCGCCGGCGTCGTAGCGTGTCACCTTCTCTCCGCGATGTCCCCGTCGGAGGGCGGTGACGTCGTCGGCCGTTGCCACGTCGCCGATGTAGCGATGGAGCAGGAACGATCCGAGACCGGTCTCCAGCCGGTGCCAGATGACCAGTGGTGTGCCGAGGCGCTCTGCGTTGGTGATCGCTTCGCCGTCGCTTGCTGCTGCCGGATCGAATGTGACCGGCATTGCGAGGACGTAGGTGCTGCGAACTGCGGTGAGCAGTGCCGCAACCGGTGCTGCACCGTCCCAGGAGAGAAGCCAAAGCTGTCCGGGTGCGGGGTCGGTGTCCGGTGTGGTAGTCCACCGTTTCGCAGCGTCCGCGCGGAGCGCGTCCGGCGCACTGGTGAGTGAGAGGGAGGGCATCAGGGTTCCGGTTTCTTGGCGAGCAAAGTCTGCCAGCTTAGATGATCGCTCAGGACTGAGCACAAGTCCTATGCGCGCATACCGCCGTTACCGGTAGGCGAGCCCGTCCCAGAACTCCTGCAGTGCCCGTGCGGGGTCTGTAGGGAGCGGGCCCTTGTATTGGTGGTACGGCGTTACGGTCATGTCGTCGCGCCAGAGTGTGTGCTGGTGTCGCTCGTCGAACACTCCTGGCCTGTTGAGCCCGCAGGAAGGTTCCGCTGCCGACCGCAAGGTGTACGGCGGTTCGTGCGCGCCTGAAGCGGAACGGCCCACGACCTTGACCAACTGCGGGCCTGGTTGAACGACCGCACATGGGCGGATCGAATTGGGGTGTGCGTCTCCGCCGATGATGCGACCGGGGTCGGCGTGGTAGATGTCGGCGAACTGCGGGTCGTGCATCAAAGAACCGTACCGTGAGCAAGGCTCAGTGCGATGTCACTCGTTCGGGTTGCATTCCGATCCAGTTTGCGTCGATGACCGACTGGCTGACGTTGGCCGATGGCGTCCGGGTGATGCTGTTCCGTGGCACGCGCCGTTGTCCTGTACGGGAATGCAAGTGCGACGACGGAGGGTGGCTCGTCGTTCTGCGGGCTCCGGCGCGATCCCACCGTGGCAACGTGTTCGCTGACGATCCCGTGGCGCCAGACCTCTTCGTTGGTCTCCGGTTCAAGGTCGATCGTCGTGTTCAGCGAGCCCCGGCCATTGTCGGCGTGCTCGAGCCCGAGTTTGTGGCCCAAGCGTCAAGGAGCGCCCGTCCGCGTTCTTCCGGAGATGTCATAAGCAACATCCTTTCCTGCACGAACAGGGGAGACTAGCTGGTATGTGACCCACAGACGCGGGGCTAATCATCAGCGGTGAAGGGCAGAATCCGATCAAGAGCTTCCGCGGACTGCAGTCCGGCGATTCGTAGGAGCCGTCTCAGAGGTGTGCCGGCGTTCAAATGATGAACAAGCCATGTCGCCCGCATCCGCCTGGTGACCAGCGGGATCTGCGGGGACGTGCGGGAAACAAAGTCGGTGATGAGGTTGATGTTGTCACCCCTTTGATGGGCGCGGAAGACCCACCCGGTCTCTCCTAGGACCTCCCGCCGTGTCCGCAGAAGATCCGTCCAGACCTCTCCGGTGATGGGGATGACCCGTTCGTTTTCGCCAGTGACATGCATCGTCGCTCGCTCCACATCGACGTCCTCCATGCGTTGCCGGATGATCTCCGCGCCCGTGAGCCCTGCGCCGAGTCCGAGTGCGAGCAGCGCCCCGGCGGAGCTGGTCAGCTCGTCGGTGCGCATCGACCTGCCCCACGCGCGTAGAAGGCTGATGTCGTTGTCGGAGTACGGCCGCGATGCGTCAGCTTTCCCGAGCGCGCGGAAGCGCCCGGCGGCGTCGTCGCCGAGGAGCGCTTCGGAGACGCGTCGGAGTCGCGCTCTGATGGTGTTTCGGCTGGCGCGGTTGTAACTGGCGAGATGATTCTGCACGAACCGCTCAACGGTCCGGGGGCTGAGGGCGGCACCGTCTTCCAGAGGGATGTGGTTCACGTATGCGAAGTGCACCAGATGGGACACCGGCGTGAGGAGCTGCCGTTCGGTGTAGGTGACGTGCGGTTCAGCACGGTCGACGATATCGAGCACGTATGCCTTGATCGCATCCCAGTCCTTTCTCGGGAGTTGTGGCCGGTAGGTCTGTGATGATTCGGGGCTCACGGGAAGGATTCCCTCCATTGGTTGTGGTGGAACGGTGGTATCCGCCCAGGTTGGGCGAACTGCTCGCAAGGCTGGGTGGCGACGGAACCGTTGCGAGCGTTGACGGTGAAGCCGGCCGTTGCGCACGTGTGTGGGTTGGGCCAGGGGACGTCCGGGCCGGTAGCGGATTCTGGCCACACTGTATGTACGTAGTAATGAACAATTGCGTGTCGGCCGGCACCAGAGCCACCTCAAGCGCTCGACATGTTGCCGCTCACCCCTCTCGACCGGGGTGCATTTGGCGCTGCTTCTCGAAGAGCGCATCCCGCAATGCAGCAAACTCTGAAGGCGCCGTCGCCATCCGGGCGTCGGCCTGAGGTGCCGCGAGGTCGTTCGACGTCGACGGCAGGTTGAAGCCCATAGGCGTGAGCGCAACCTTCGGTGAGTCCGTATTCCGGCGCTTCGGCGTCCGGCCAGCGGAGGGTTCTTCGAGACCTCTTTGGGCGAGGGCGTCGATGCTCTCAGTGGTTAACGACCCATCGCCGCCGCTCACTAGCAACTGCTCGGGCGGGTGCCCCGCCGGGATGAGTCGGTGGAGCTGCCCTGAGCCGAGAGCAGTCCTGCGGGAAGGGCGGTGCTATCCGGGCCGAGCGCGCGGTGCTCATATGGCGTCGAGGCCGGGAGTGCGCTGGTGGCGCGCCGCATGTATCTGCCTTCGGCGGTCCGATCACGCATGCCGGGTCGCCGTCCGGGCTTCGCTTCGTCCCCTCGCTTCGTCTTGAGCGTCTCGGCGTCGCCGTGCACCTCCGAGTACATGGCCGTCCAGCTGTCACTCCCGAACGCAGGGACGGCCTGCCTGGAACTCGTCGGATTGGAGGGCTGGTGTGAGCGGACGGCTCGTCCGCGGAAGTCCTTGTCCCGGGCCCGCTTGGTGGGCGTGGACGTGTCGGCCGGTCGCGTCCCAGTCTCGTTTCGGGAGCTGCGGACGGTACGGACGCGACACGCCGCTGATGCTGGCGTCCGAGTGGGGAAGGATTGTCGAACGTCACTGGAGCCACCTAGCATTCGAACACACATTCGAATGAGGAGGTACTTGATGCGCGCTACAACACTTGAGCCCGCGACAGTCTGGTGGGGCGGCGGCGTGCCGGAACGCGTTGTGTGGCGCGGTAGCCGGTGGCGGGTCAGTGACCAGCCGACACGGCTGACGGCAACCGCGGAGTTCCTGCCCTCCGCCATGACCCATGCGCCCGAGCAGACCATTGGATGGCGATTCCAGATCACCGCTGGAACGGAGTCCGTCGTCGTCGACATAGTCCCCGACGCCGGGCAGTGGGCGGTGGCGCGGACCTGGTCGTGATCTGGCGACAGCATTAGAACCTCCGCGCCCTCTACGCTGAACGTATGGGTCGACCGATGCGTGCGCTGCCAGTGGAGCTCGCTGACGCACCGTGGCCGAGTGTTCCGTCCCGTGACCCGTTCGGCGAAGTCGCCCGCCAGTTTGTCCTCAATCTCCGTGACGCGATGGCGGGACGCAGTCTCCGCGCGGTCGCCGCTGATGCCGGCATCGGCCATGTCACTCTCCAGCGGGTTCTTGCGGGTCAGGCGTGGCCGGATCTGCAGACAATTGCCCGGCTTGAGGCGGGACTTGACGCGGAGCTGTGGCCACGTCGTCCGGCCTCCGGAACTCGCGGTTGAACTCCTCAGCGCGGGCGAAGAACTCTGCCCAGTTGGCGGGATCTCGACGTGCCGGCGCTGGCGGATACCAGGAGCCATCGGTCACCGCCGCGAGGAGCTGCATCGAGGTCCACCTGTCGGGATCGTCTTCACCGCGGTCGGGCGGTGCGGGACGGGTGTCGATGCCGCTTTGTTCGTCGAACGCGTTCCGATCTGCGACGTAACTCAGCACGAGGCGACGGAGGGTTCGCTCCTGCACTGCGTCCATGCCACTGGATGTGACCACGACTTCTCGCGTGACGAGGTCCAATCGGGCGCCAGCCTCCGCACCCTCCGATGATGCGAAGATGCTGACGCTGGACCCGCCCTTGCGCTCGACGGCAGACACGTGCACGCCGTCCGGAGGGAGCAGGGACGTCGGCCACCCCAGGCGCGGCAATTCGACGTCCGCGACGAGACTCAGGAAGTCTGCGAGCGAATCCGGAGTGGTCATAAATATGAACGGTAGACCCAGTGGGACGCCCCTGTCCAGTCTCCAAGAACGGCGAAGCCGCACGCGCTTGCGGTCGCACACAGGCAAGCTTCGACCGGCGGGACGAGCTCGTTGCGTTGCCGCTGAGCCAGTCGTGGCCAACGGCGTCGCAACCATGCTCAAAAGCGATGCAATGCGTAGGGGCTGCCGGGGTCTTGCTAAGCCGTGCAAGTATCGAGCCATGGGGGAAAGCATCGTGCTGCTGATTCAGGCGCCGCGGCGAGCGGCACTTGAAGCAGAGGGGTGGGTCGTCGTGGCTCGGTCGTTCGGAGCCCAGCTCGACTCAAACAGCATCAACGTCGAACGACTGCAGGCGATGGTTGCTCAAGCTGAGGGAACGGTGCGGGAAATTACAGACACTGACGTCGATGCCGTGCTGCACCTGGACGCCGCGACCGTTGAGGACTATCCGGGTAGTGCCGCGACGCAACATGCGGCCCTCGACCGACGTGCAGCGACGCCGAGCGCTTCACGGCGAGCGTTCGGCGCGTTCGTGCCCGACGCCGAACTCGTCGCAATGACCTTCGTTGACATCGACGGAGCAGATGCTGAGACGCAATTCACCGTCGTCCACCGAGCCTGGCGCGGTCGAGGTTTGAGCGTCGCAGTGAAAGCGGCATCCGTTCTCGCACTCACAGCAGAAGGTGTCACGCGCTTCCGCACCGGTGGTTCGGCAGACAATGCCGCGATCCTCCGAGCAAACGATGCGCTGGGCTACGTCCGCGACGAGGAATGGGTGACGCTCGTGCCGAACGGCCGGTAACCGCTCCTTATCAGTACAGCCGAAACCGCAGGACGGGCCCGTCCCGCTGCGGTTGCAGCTGGACGAGCCCAATCGATCTGCCGGGATGGCGAGCAGTCATCGGTGTGCTGTTAATCGCGCGGTCACACTGGTGGCTGGTCGAGTCGCTGGCATCATCGGTGCAGCTCGAGGAAGCCTTCCGCTTCCGCCTCGCGCCCGACGGCCGCGGGTAGCACTGCACCACCGACTTCGGGCCAGGCGGTTTGGGTTGAAGTCAATGCGTGCGGCAGCGTACGTCCGTTAGTCGCAAGGAATCCCTCCGTCCTCTGATGCGGGGACAGGATAGGGAGTGTCGGCGGCTCTCCGGTCCGTCAGGCAGCGGCGGATCGGCGGGAGGGAAGGGTGCGCCCGTGTACCTTCGCGCGGTCCTCAGCGGCCGACTTGAGCTGCTCAGCGAGTTCGGTGAACTGGTCGAGTGCAGGGTTGACGCCGACGAGGGTGAACTCACGCGTCACGACCTCGAGGTCGAGCTGCCACACGTCTTCGAGGATCCGACGCATCCATGCGGTGGCATGGTTCCACCCCTCGCGAGGGGTGCCGGCGGCGTAGTTGCCGCCCTGCACGGTGACGAGCACGGCAGGCTTGCCGGCCGTGACGGGGTCCGCGCCCGGCGCCATACGTGGGTCGGTGATGACCATGTCGACGTAGGACTTGAAATGCTGTGAAACGCCGAAGTTGTAGAGCGGCACGGCGAACAGCAGCGCCTCCGCGTCGGCGAGCTCGTCGGTGAGGGTGCGGGCGAGCTCTATGGACGCTCGCTGCTCCGGCGTGCGGTCACTGTCCGCTTTCATCGATCCCGCGACCGCGTTCGCCCAGGCATTTGCGGGTACGGGCTCGACGCCGATGTGGCGGCGCACGACGGGAGCGTCTGGTTCCAGGGCCGCCCACTCGCTCTCGACGACGTCGGCCAGAGCTCGGCTGGCGGAGCCGTCGACACGAATGCTGGCATCAAGACGGAACAAGGACATGGAACTCCTCCGGTAGGTGGGTCAGCGTGACCGATATCGCTCTCCGGACCCATCGGGGCCCGTCCTCGGCTCGCTTTGGTTACTCCCGGTAACGGTCTACGCTGACATGGCCGGTCACTGCAAATGAGCCCCTGTTACCGCGCAGTAACTGAGTACGATCGAAGAGAGCCGATGAGCGAGACGACCAGTGATCAGGTTCGCGACGAGCAGCGCGAGCGGTTACTCACCGCGCTTCCGGCGATGAGCCGCATGTGCACTATGCACAACCCGGAACTGTTCCGATCGCTCCTCGGGCGCATCGGCGACAAGTGGACTTTGCTCGTCATCGGGATTCTCGGCGAGCGACCGCACAGGTTCACCGAGCTGGCCGCCATCATCCCCGGGATATCGCGTCGCATGCTGACGGTGACGCTTCGCGCCCTCGAACGCGACGGATTGGTTGTCCGCACCGTGTTCGCTGAGGTACCTCCTCGCGTGGTCTACGACCTCACCGAGCTGGGGCGGTCGCTCCAAGATGTCGTGCTCACCCTCGGCGAGTGGGTGGTGGAACACCAGGAAGTTATAGCGGGAGAACGGCTCGCATTCGACGAGCGGAACGGGTTGCAGGACTGATATTTCTAGCTTCGACGACGAGCAAGCGCGCCCAGCGGAGCCTGAGCTGCAGCGCTTGCCGCGGCGGCGCGGGAGTAGCGGGCCCAATCGATTTGTGGGGTAGGACGCCGCTGGGTGAGGAGCCGGCACCTCGGCGACGCTACGGCCAGTTGAGAGAGCTTGAGTCGAAGGCGAACGCGCAGGACCGGGGTGCCGACGGTCTTCCCTTCGTGGTGCGGCTACGTCAGGTTGACGCGTGATAGGCCGTTGTCAGTCGATCGTGGCTTGGCGGTCCGGAGCGAGGATGGTCTCTTCGCTGGTGCTCGTGGCTGTGGTGTAGCCGCGCAGCAGGGCGGTGAGTACGTCGGTAAGTCGGGGTTCTACGTCCACGATGGCTCGTGCGAGAGCTGCATCGGATTCGTACAGCTCGCGCAGGGCGGTCCCTGAGGCTGACATTTGCCAGAGCGCCCCGGCCAGGCCGGTCGCAGTGGCGACAGTGTTCGAAGCCTGTACGTCGCTCAAAGGCAGGAGCCGTTGGAGGCTGCGCTGTACGTTCGCCGAACAACCGAGCGCGGTGAGTTTGAATCGCCGGGCGGAATCCAAGGACACTCCGCGCTCGAGATTCATCGGGGTGTGAGCCAGGAGGTCACAGAACAAGGGGCGCGACGCAAGTGACGCGGAGACGGTCCTCCCGATGTCAGTGATGGTGTCGTCGGACGGCGCGGGCAGGGCGCCTCCTGCCAATGAATCGAGTGCTCCCGCTACGGCGAGGGACCACTCCAACCACCCCTCCGCGGACAGCCGCAGGAAAATCTCTTCACGGGTTTCGAAGTAACGAAGTAGACCCGACTTGTGCAGACCGACGCCGGCTGCGATGTCAGTAAGCGTGACTGCGCGGACGCCCCGCTCCACGGCAAGCCGTCGAGCGGAGTCCATGATCGACGTCTCCCGGTCCTGCTTTGCACGTGGGCTCCGTGCCCGCTCGTAGCTCTCGGTCGTCATCGCGCCATCGTAGCGCAACAGGGTTGCGCTAGTTGCAAAACGGTGTTTTACTAAGTCCATGACAACCCAACAGACATGGTTCATCACCGGTTCCTCACGCGGCTTTGGCCGCTCCCTCGCCATCGCAGCCCTCCGTGCCGGTGACTCAGTCGCAGCCACCGCTCGAAAGCCCGAGCAACTTGCCGACCTGGTGGAGGAGTTCGGGGATCGAGTGCTTCCGCTTGCCCTCGACGTGACAGACGCTCAGGCAGCCTCGTCGGCCCTCAATGCAGCAGCAGCCAGGTTCGGACGAGTGGACGTGGTTGTGAACAACGCGGGGTACGCGAACCTCGAACCGGTCGAGACAGCAAGCGACGACGAGTTCCGTCGTCAGTTCGAGACGAACTTCTGGGGCGTGTACAACGTCTCGAAGGCAGCCGTTCCCATCCTGCGTCGTCAGGGTGGTGGCATCATCATTCAGTTCTCCTCCGTCGGTGGCCGTGTCGGCGGGACCCCCGGGCTCGGTTCGTACCAGGCAGCGAAGTTCGGCATCGACGGACTCACCCGCGTGCTCGCCACCGAGACGGCGCCGTTCGGGATCCGGTACCTCGTTGTCGAGCCGGGCGGTTTCGCCACGGACTGGGCTGGCTCATCGATGAACGTGCACTCAATCCCTGACGACTACCAGGCATCCGTTGGAGCATTCGCTGAACGCCTTCGAGGAACGGAGCAGGCTGGGGATCCGGACCGCGCGGCCGAAATCCTCGTGCGCGTCGCGAAGCGGGACAATATGCCGACCCATCTCGTGATGGGCGCCTACGCCGCTCAACTCGCCATGGACTACTCCCGCGCGCAGATCGAGGAGGCCGCGACCTGGGCCAGCGTCTCCGCGTCTGCCGACTTTGACGCTCCCCGCGTTGAACTTCCGACTGACGAAGCCTGATCGAGACAGCTGACCGAGGGTGGACGACATGAGTCAGTTTGCAAACAAGGTGGCACTGGTCACCGGAGCTGGATCGGGCATGGGGCGAGCAACCGCCATGCTCCTGGCCCACCGAGGGGCCGCAGTCGGGGTGATGGGCCGCCGAGCGGCGAAACTTGAGGAAGTCGTCGATCGCATCACTGCGGATGGAGGGCGAGCACTAGCCATCCCCGGCGACGTCAGCAAGCCCGAAGATGTCGAACGCGCTGTAGAGAGCACGTACAGCGCCTTCGGAGCGCTGCACCACGCGGTCAACAACGCAGGCATTTCCGGAGACTTCACGCCGCTCGTAGACATGACGCCCGAGCAGTGGCGACGTACCGTCGAGATCGACCTCAACAGCCTCTTCTATGGTCTGAAGTACGAGGTTCCGGCGATTCTTGCCGCCGGAGGCGGCTCAATTGTCAACGTATCGAGCGTGTTTGCCGATCGTGGCGGGCCGACCGCGGACTATTCCAGCGCGAAGCACGGCATCCGCGGGCTCACTCGCACCGCGGCGATCCAGTTCGGACGGCAGGGGGTGCGCGTGAACGAGCTGCAGCCAGGAGTCATCGACACGGAGATGACTCAGGCGAACCCCGAGGGGGCACAAGCAGTGGCCGACACGGGTATTCCCCTAGGCCGAGTCGGCACTGGCGAAGAGATCGCGACTGCCATCGCGTTCCTGCTCTCCGATGAGGCGTCCTACATCAACGGCGCTCATCTTGCCGTCGATGGCGGATTCCTCGCCTGAGTCTGCCAAGGGGCTCCGGCGACGCCGTCGGGTGCAAGCAGGCGGAGCCCCGGGCGCCGTCGGTAGCGCGCAATCGTGGCCCGAGTCGGGCATAAACACCGCCTATGGGCGTTACCGCTCAGGAAGATAGCCGGTACAGCCGGCTACCCGAGCAGACGAAGCCATCGAAGCAACAAGGAGCACAGTGTCCACAACGACAAGCAACACGCTTGAAGTAGACGTCCTCGTGATCGGCTGGGGCAAAGGCGGGAAGACACTCGCAGCGCAGCTCTCGGACGCGGGTCGCAGCGTCGCGATCGCGGAGCGAAGCCCGGCGATGTACGGCGGGACCTGCATCAACATCGGTTGCGTCCCAACGAAGGATTTGATCACGGCCGCTGACGAGCGACGCCGGGAAGACGCCCCGGGTGAGTACTTCCGGACGTCGTTGGAGGAGCGGCACGCGCTGGTTGCGAAGTTGAACGCAGCGAATCACGCGGCGCTTGCGAGCCGGCCCGACGTGACGATCCTGGACGGAGCTGCCCGGCTCACCGGCCCTCACGATGCGGTCGTCTCTACCGCTGAAGGCGACATCGCCGTGCACGCAGAGAGCATCATCATCGGCACCGGTGCTCAACCGGCGAGGTTGAACGTGCCCGGCGAGGACAGCCCGGTCGTGTTCGATTCCACCACCATCCAGCAGCTTGAAAACCTCCCGCCTCGACTGGTCGTCATCGGCGGCGGGTTCATCGGTGCTGAGTTCGCGAGCATGTTCGCCGGCTTCGGCTCGGAGGTAGTTCTCCTCAACAGGAGCGCGATGCTCTTCCCGCAGGTCGACGACGACGTTCGCCCCTTCATCGAGGACGCCCTCACCGATCGGGGCGTTCGCGTCGTCAATGGCGTGGAAGTGACGTCAATCGAGGACGGTGGGGAGGGAACGGCTACGGTGCGTACCGACTCCGGCGACTTCGACGCTGAAGCGGTCCTGGTTGCGGTTGGCCGAGTCGCCGACAGTCTCGAGCTGGGCCTCGATGTTGCCGGTGTCGACCGCGATGAGCGCGGTTTCATTCGTGTGGATGGAACGCTTCGCACGAACCACGGCCATATTTTCGCCGTTGGAGATGTGAACGGTGGCCTTCAGCACACCTACATTTCGCTTGACGACGGACGAATCGTCGCGGACCAGATCCTCGGCGGCGGGCAGCGGCGTACGGACGACCGCGTGGCAGTTCCGGTGACAACGTTCCTGACACCGCCGTTGTCGCAGGTGGGACTGACAGAACGCGAGGCTCGGGAGGCGGGTTACGACGTGAAGGTCGCTTCGAAGGCTGTGGCCGCGATCGCGGCGATGCCCCGTCCGAAGATCGTGGGCAACACACACGGCGTGATCAAATTCGTGACCGATTCCGCGACGGAGCAGATCCTCGGAGCAACCGTGTTCTCCGTCGACTCTCAAGAAGTGATCAACCTCATCGCGCTGGCAATGCGTCTGAACGCGACGGTACGGGATCTTCGCGATGGGCTTTGGACGCACCCCTCGAGCACCGAGGCGCTGAACGAGGTCCTGCAGGTGATCGGCTGATACGCGGGCGCTCGTAGTCGTGATGGGCTCTGGTCGGCTCCGCTCCTGCCAGGGACGGACCGATCAGTGTCGGGCAAGGCCGCGCTAACAGCCCCAACGTCGGCATGTCGGATGAGCTGTTGATCGGTTCCTGCAACCCGGGTTTGCATATGCGCTTGTCGGGTTGAACGCGAGCTGTTCAAACTTCGTCAGGCGACTGTCGCGCTCCGCTCTTGCGTCTCGGATGCGCCGCCGCTTGCCTGCTTCAAGCCGTCGCCGAGCGAGGCAAGCGCACGTTCGCCGACGGACCCGGCTGCGGCGTGGAACAGGACGAGAAGCTCGCCCGATTGCCCAGGAATCAGCAGCGTCTGGCAGACCAACGTGACCCGACCGAACGGCGGAATCCAATGATCTACGGGGCCGACGTAGTGCGGTCTCGCATCGTGGCGCGCCCAGAGGCGTCGGAAGTCAGCATCACGGATAGAGAGCTGTCCGACGATCTCGCGGAGGCGTGGGTCGTCCGGATCCGCTCCGAACCGGAGGGTCGCAACTGTCCGTTCCGCGGTCTCCCGCCAATTCGGATCGGCCGCGCGGGCGGCATCTGAGAACACCAGTAACGGCAGGTTCACGCCGGGCTCCAGCGCCCCCGGTGCCATCGCTCGTGCAAGGTCGTTGGCGGCCAACACATCCTGATTGCCGTCCATCACGTATCCAGGGGTGTGATCCCACGCGCCCAACAGTGCTCTTACGCCGGCATCAATTGGCTGCGAGAACGGAACGGTCCGGGAGGATCTCGTTTGCAGGCCCCGTAGACGGGTCAACCGCGTCATGTGCTCAAGCGCATCGTCGTCCAGCAAGAGTGCCCGACCGAGCGCGCGGAGCACCTGGTCGGAAGGCTGCCGGTCCCTCCCCTGCTCGAGGCGGAGGTAGTACTCCTGGCTGATGCCAGCCCGCGTTGCAACCTCGTCCCGTCGCAGTCCCACCACACGTCGCGCCTTCAGCGTCACCAGCCCGACGTCTTCGGGTTGGATCAGTGCTCGACGTGCCCGCAGGTAGTCGCCCAGCGGAGATTCAGACTGGAACATGCACTCAGGATCCAGCTCCGGACGGCTCGCACGCATCGGTCGAATGACCACATTGCCGACAGCAGCGGAACGATCACGTCCTCAGGCTGCTTCCCCGCCGGACTGTAATCCGTCGATGCCGGAAAGCTGTGCTCGTCTGCTCACACCGAGCTTCGCGAACGCGCGGTGCAGGTGCGCGCCGACCGTTCTGTGAGACAGATACACCTCGTCGGCGATCTCCTTGTTGCTAAGACCGCTTGCTGCGAAGCGAACGACGATGAGCTCTTGCGGCGTCAAGGCTGCCGCGGCTAGCCCGGTCGCCTCGATCCCACCAGCGGCATCTCGAACTCCTGCAGCCCGCAGCTCTGCGCGGGCACGCCTTGACAGCCCCGGCATCCCTTGGGATTCGAAGATGGAGAGCGCAGCAGCAAGTTGCTCGCGGGCATCGATCACCCGGCGCTTGCGGCGCAAGAACTCCCCGAAGGCGAGCCGGGTCCGCGCAACCTCGATTGCGTCGCCGTCGCCGTCGGCAGCGGCAACTGAGCTGACAAAGTGTTCTTCTGCACGAGCTTCATCAGTCAGGGCGCGTGTGCGCCCTGCGATCACTCGGAAGCCGGACACGTCCGTCGTTCCGACGGCCGCAAGCCATGCATCAATGACGTCGAGACGTCCGACGCGAATGAGTGACTCGATGAGGTCGCCGGTCGCCCGCGCCGATATCGGCGGGTACGCCGTCGCGACGAAAAGTTCCTGGACTGCCGCAGCATGGTCCCCAGCATCCGCGGCGAGGATGGCGCGTGCCCATGCGACGACGGCTTCGATTCGTGCGAACGTAGATGCGCCAGGTTCGTCAGCGACGGCGGCAAGCGCCGCTTCTGCGGCCTCTCGCTCACCGAGCATCGCGCGACCGCGGGCAAGTGCGGCCCCTGCCATGCCAGCGACAATCGGCAAGTTCAAGTCGCGAGCTAGCCGAAGCGCGAGTTCGGCGTCAGCGATGCCGGCAAGCACTCGTCCGGCGGAGAGTCGAACGGTGCTCCTCCCGCAGATCGAAATGACTTCATCGCTCACTCGACCCGTGGAATGAAAGAGCTGGACCCCGGCAGTCCAATACCGCTCAGCCGTCTCGAGATCCTCCAGCCCTTCTGCGGAGAACGCGAGGCAGTTCAACAGCACCGCGCTCGTGTCATCCACTTCTTCAAGGAACTGCGGCAGAGCGTCCGTTGGACCGTTTCGTATCGGGTCAACCAGAACAGTGAGCACTGCACGCAGTGACGCGGAGCCGCCGCGCCTTTCATGTGCTGCCCTCATCACCTCCAACCGAACCTCTTCCGGTTCCTGCTGGACCCAGCATTTCGCAGCGGCCCACACGAGTACCTCGAGGGCCGCATCCGTCTCCTCCGCTGACCGTGCCAATGCGACGAGCTGCGCCGTTGTTCTTCCGCTGTGTGCAGCCGTCATGCTGAGCATCCAGTCGGTGCGGGCAAGTTGCCGCTGCGTTGCGCTACTGCTGGTGATCGCGTCAGCTTCGCTTAGGAGCTGAGCCGTGCGGGTCGCGTCCCCGGCTTGACGCGAAGATTCGGCTGCGAGAGCGAGTCGTCTGCTGCGTCCTTCGGCATCCGTTGACAGTTCAGCCGCCCGCTGCCAACGGGAGGCGGCCTCTGCCTTGGCCCCGCGTCGGAACCCTCGTTCAGCGGCGGCGTCCAGCTCTGCGGCGACCTCATCGTCCTGCCCGATCACAGCCTCTGCTCGATGGGTGGCGCGGCGTGCCGGATCGTGGATGACTTCGGCGAGGGCTTTGTGCACTTCAGCGCGAGCGGCGAAGTCCGCGGCTCCGACGATCGCGGACACGAGCAGTGGGTGTCGAAAAACAAACCGTCCGTTGACGGCACGGACGAGTCGCGATTGCTCCGCCGCGGCGAGATCGCCGGCTTGCAGGCCGATGACGCGAAGCGCCGCGATGATCTCACCCTGCGAGGACTGCTCACCGATAGCGGCGAGGGTCACGGCGCGGCGCGAACCATGTGGAAGCTGCGATACCTCGGAGAGGAAGGCCTGTTCAAGACGAGAGGTGAGCGAAAGCGAAGTCGACCCATGCACGGGCTCTCGCCGCACTGTGCCGATGAACTCGGTGAGCGCGAGAGGGTTCCCGTGGGAGGCACGAACGATCAGGTCCGATTCATTTTTCTTGAGTTGCGGGGCCCTCATCGCCACCACCGACGCGGCTTCGTCGGCAGTCAGGGCCGCGAGTGTCTGCGTCGTCTGGAATGACCGCTCGCGGTCGCTAATTTCGGCGTACGGGCGGGAGGTTGCGATGAGGGCTGCCCGGGTGTTCCCCAACCGTCGCGGCAAGAGCGCGAACACGTCAGCACTTGACCGGTCGACCCAATGCAGGTCTTCGACGATGAGCAGGAGGGGCTTGTGATGGGCTGCCTCCTGTACCAGGCCGAGCACTGCCAGCGCGAGAACGAGACGGTCTGCTGGTTGCTCGTCGCCAGTGCCGAGCACCGCATCCAAGGCCGCACGCTGCCGTTGCGGGAGGGCGTCAGCGTAGGTGAGGAGAGGAGCGAGGAGTTCGTGTAGTGCTGCGAAGCCGATGCTTCCGCCGCTTCCAACGCCAGCGCAAATCACCAGCGTGAAGCCGCGGTCCTGAGCGATGGAACTCGCCGCTTCGACCACGGCGCTCTTCCCGATGCCGGGTTCTCCAACGAGCAGGAGCCCTGAGCCCTGGCTGGCAGCGGCCGCGCTCAGGTGCTGCTGGATCCTCGTCAACTCGGGTTCGCGCCCGACGAGATGGCGCTGAACGTCCATATCGATGAGGGTACGACAGGAACGTGTCCCAGAGAGGGTCATGTTCCTGTCCACCTCAGAACGTACCGTTCTGTGGTGTTCTCTATTGACGACGGTGCCGACGAACGTCGCGTACGGCTGACGCAGATGGTCTTCGCGTTGCGGGAAGCGCCGGCACTGGTCTACGACCGGCACCTCACCGTGCTGATCGCGAACGAGCTCGCGGGTGAGGTGCAATCAGCGTTTACGGTGGGCACCAATCTCGCACGAGCGACCTTTCTCGTCACGGACCTCGATGACGGTGTCGACGACGGTGACCAGAAGCGAGAGCAAGTTGCCGCCGCTCTTCGAGACGCTGTGCAGCAGCACGACGAGGATCGCGCCTATGTCGAACTTGTCGGCGAGCTAGCGGCGCGCAGCAACCCGTTCGCGGAGGCGTGGGCAACTGACCTGCCGGTTGCGCCAACCGGTGAATTCCGATTCCGGGACGGTATGACGCTTGCGTACCACCGGTTCCTTGCTCCCGGGCCAGAGGGGGACACGCTCCTATTGTGGCGCGGAGCGGACGAAGCGTCGACGACGAAGCTTGCGTCCATCGCGGCCCGGTTATCCGGCTAGGACCGCTGCTAATGAACAGGGGTCTGGTGCGCGTTTGTTCTCTAGCTGAGTGCGGAGCGAGCGGTCCCCGATCGCTAGGCGGAGGCCTCAGTGACACGCGGCGATCAATCATTCTGAAGGAGGAGAATTGTGGCTGAGCGACCGATGCTCACGGCGTCTGGCCTTGATCACGCGTACATGTCTGCTTCGGGGGTGAGTACGCCGGTGCTGCGGCACGTGTCGCTTACCGTACGGCGGGGGGAGATGGTCGCGGTCGTTGGACCGAGTGGGTCCGGGAAGACAACACTCCTGACATGTCTCTCGGGTCTAGAACGGCCAAGTGGTGGAACTGTCGAGGTCGACGGTATCTCCTTGGCCACGCTCTCTGCGCAGCGGCTCGCGCGTTTCCGCCGGGGACGAATCGGGTTCGTGTTCCAGGATTACAACCTGATCCCCGCGCTGTCTGTCCGCGAGAATATCGCCCTGCCAGCCCGCGTGGCGCACCGTCCGGTGTCACGGGAAGAAATTGACGCAGCCCTCGAATCGGTTGGTCTCCTCCAATACCGAGACAAGTACCCGGGGACGCTTTCCGGCGGGCAACAGCAGCGAGTCGCGATCGCGCGCGTCCTCGTCTCCGCGCCGGGACTTGTGTTCGCTGACGAGCCGACGGGGGCGTTGGACACAGTCTCGGGAAGCGCCGTACTCGACTTGCTTCGGTCAACAGCGACTGGTGATCAGTCGGTGGTGATGGTCACGCATGACCTTCAAGCGGCCGCCCGAGCGGACCGGGTGCTGGTGCTTCGAGACGGAGTCATACACAACGAGCTACTTGCACCAGAGCCCGAGGCCGTTCTTGCAGCGGTCGAGGCTGCGGCGCTGCCGTCATGACGATGCTCCAGTTGGTGCGCTCTGATCTCCGGGGTTCGTGGCGGGTATGGCTCGGAGCATTCGTAGTGTGCTTAACCGCTGCGCTCGCAGCCTCAGTCCCCGGAACGCTGGTGGCAACAGGGATTCACACTTCGGGGATCCGCGGCCTCGCACTGTTTTCGATCGCCGGCACAGTCCTCGCGTTCACTGTGGTCGCGGTACTGGTCGTGCTGACCTCAGTGATGGGGCTGACGGTTTCGCTCCTGCGCCGCACCTACGCGCTGTGGCAGATCGTCGGCGTAACGCCGCGCGCGGTGACCGTTGCGGTGCTGGTGCAGCTCATCGTCGTCGCAGTGTCGGGGGCGGTTGTCGGTGCCGTAGCTGGCGGTCTGGTCGCTCCTGCAGTAGTCCAGCGTCTTCTTCAAGACGCTACTGGACTTGAGACACTTCGCGTATCGGACTCGTTGACGGCGGTTGCGGTCGTCGCGATCCTCACTGTGGGAGTCGCACTGGTTGGCGGATTGGGAGCGGCTCGTCGAGCGGGCCGCACCCCCGCTGTCCTGGTTCTCCGCGATGCTTCCGCCGGACGGCGGCGGCGTCCGGTTCGACGAGCCGTTACCGCGCTGCTCCTGCTTGCCCTCGCCGCGCAGATGCTGACCACGCTGCCGACGTCGCTGGACTCTGGCGCAGCTCAGGCTGTTCTCATCGGTCCCGTCTTGGTGGCCACAGTCGCTGTCTTGGGACGCATCGTGAGCACGCCGGTGCTGCACTCGTGGACTGCGATGGTGCCCGGCCGGTTTGTAGCTTTCTGGTTGGCGCAAGCGACGGTGCGCTGGTCAGTAGCGCGAAGCGACGGTGCTCTTGCCGCGCTCCTGGTTGCTATCGGCCTGCCGGCGGCCTTGGTCGCCGGACAACAGACGGTCGGAACGGTGCTCGGCGGCGCCACCGCACGCTCCGGCGGGACGCTGCTCATCCTCGGCGGTCCAGTTCTACTTGCGGCAGTCGGTGCTGCGGCTATCTCCTTCATGGCAAGCAGAGACCGTGAACGCGAGCAAGCGTTGTTGAGTCAGGTGGGAGGGACGCCTGCGCTTCAGGTAATCGTGGCTGTTTTCGAGGGCCTCGTTCTCGTTCTCACGGCATTCCTGCTCGCGGTGCTCGCCGTTGCGGTGACGGTGACTGCTGAATGGGCGCTGCTGGTCGGTGCGCATCCGCAAGCCCGACCAGTGTGGGCGATCGGCACGCTCCTCAGCGGCGCGGCAATCACGGGGCCGCTGATGGTCGCGGCAACCCTCTTTCCCATGCTCAGTGTGCGGCGCAGATCCACACATGCCAGGTCTCGCTGACGCTCACTCCGCACGCGTAGGGCCCCGACGAGGATGGCCTCCGGAGGGGCACGCTGGCACCCTTAACGTCGCCCTACCGTTGAGTCAGCGGCGAGAGGTGCGCCGAAAGCATGACTTAGGGCGCAATCGAGGAGCACGCGGCATGGTGATGAGTAGATGGACTCATAAGGGGTCGAAGTTGCACGACGATCCGGACGAGTGGCGCCGTCGAGGTTTGCTGCCGCCGGGCGATGTTGCTCGCCTTGTCGCAGAACGTTCCCTCCCGGAGAATCCGTCGTACGGCGATTTCTTCATCGCGGAGCCGTAACAAGGAGCGGAACGGCGGACGCAGGGGCACCGGCGAGGTTACTTATGTCGGTCGCCGCGGACAAGCAGAAAGCGGCTCGCACCCATCTGGGTGCGAGCCGCTTTTTGCTTGTCCGTTGACGTCAAGCGGCCCGGTCGAGCATCGCCTTCTCTTCCGGCGACAGCACGACGCTGCCTGCCGCGACATTCTCCTCAAGGTGCGCCACGCTTGAGGTTCCGGGGATGGGCAACACATTGGGGGAGTGCTGCAGCAGCCACGCCAGAGCAATCTGTGACGCTGTCACACCCTTGTGCTGCGCGAGCGCACCCAAAGCACCTGAACCTCGCGTCAGGCCGCCCGTCGCCAACGGGAACCACGGGATGAAACCGATGCCGTGCTCCGCCGTGTAGCGGACGAGGTCCTCCGAGGACCGTTCCACCAGGTTGAAGAGGTTCTGAACAGTCACGATCGGTACCACGTGCTGTGCTGCCCGCAGTTCGGATGCGGTCACCTCGCTCAACCCGACGTGTCGGACAAGCCCGGCTTCCTGCATGTCGCGCAGGGCCCCCATTTGGTCCTCGAGCGGGACTTGCGAGTCGATGCGGTGGAGCTGGTAGAGGTCAATTCGTTCGAGCTGCAGACGGGTGAGGCTGTCCCGAACGGCCTGGTGAAGATGCTCCGGACGTCCGTCAACAACCCACTCGCCCCGCCGACCGCGAACAAACCCGCCCTTCGTCGCGATGACGACGTCACGTCGGTATGGGTGCAGTGCCTCTCCGATGAGCCGCTCAGACACACCCGGACCGTAGGCGTCAGCTGTGTCAATGAGTGTCACACCAAGGTCGACTGCGCGACGCAGCACCGCTCGTGCCCCGTCTGCGTCTCGCGGCGGCCCGAACGCGTTTCGGCCGGGGAACTGCATCGACCCGAAGCCCAGACGCGCCACGGGCATGTCACCACCGATCAGAAAGGTGCCAGCGGTGGCTGCAGACAGCGAGGGTTCCTGTTGCGAAGTCATGATTCTCTTCCTTCGTTTGGACGCCCGAGTTAGGCGATTGTGTTGGTCGTCGGGTTGCTCTGCCGAGCGCGACTGGCGAGCCCGACTGCCGCTGTCGCGGCGAGCAGCGCAACCAGCGCCGCGTAGAGCGCTGTGACTGTGGAGAGGCCGAGCGTGCTGCTAAGGATCCCGGCGGCGAGGACGGGGAGGCCGTACGCGGCGTATGCGATCAGGTAGACGGTTGCGAACATTCCGCCGCGGCTCGCGTTGTCAGCGAGCGGGCCAAGGAGCCGCAGAGATGAACCGAACGCCGCTCCCTGTCCGGCGCCGCCGACGGCGGCAGCGGCGATGAGTAGCGGCAGGTCGGAGGTGAGCACTGCCAACCCTGCGGCTGCTGCCCCAATGAGGATCAGTACGGCACCGATGGACGCCGCAGTCCGGGCAGCGACCCTTGCAAAGAGCATGCCCGCGGCAGCGGCGGCCGCCGGCTGCAAGGCCACAACTACCGCGCTGACCGCACCGTTGGTGATTCCGAACACCGCTCCGTCGAACCGCGGGGCGAGCCCGAGGAACAGGCCGGAGAACATCCAGCCCGCTGCCACGAGCGGCGCGAGGACGGCGAACCAACTCCGGGCGCGGATCGGGACCGCCAGCGATGGTCGGAGTGACGCGACGGCGCCGTGGTGGCGGTCGGCGGTCTCGTCTGCGGCGATCACCGATGCGATCCCGACGAGGAGCACCACTCCGAGGCTGACGAACACGGCGGCCGTCGGGTTGCTGGAGAACTGTGCTGCGACGCCCCCGCCGATTGCTCCGAGAGCCAGGCCTCCGACGGGTGCGGCGCTGGTTAGCACCGTCATGAGAGGGCGTCGGCGCTCGCTGGCGAGCTCGATGATTGCCGCCGTGAAGGTACTCGTCGCGGCACCGGTGGCGATGCCCTGAACGGCGCGAGCGGCGATGATCCACCCGATGCTGTCCGCGCGGAGAAACAGTCCGCTCGCTGCGAGCATGAGGATCAGTGCACCGATCAGAACTGGTCGGCGACCGATGTGGTCGGAGACACGTCCCGCGACGACGAGCGTGCTGAGCAGGGCGACCGCGTACACGGTGAACGCGGCCGTCAGCTGCCAGTCCGGGAACCCCCACGCCTTCTGATAGACGATGAACAGCGGGCTGCCTGCCCCGGCGCCGAAGGCGACAGCCACGGAGGCGATGACAACTCCGCTTAACGCGAGCGCTCTGAACCCGCGTTCGGCTGAACGCGGTCCGCTCGATTCGGACCTTCGAAGCAGCCCGAGCGAGCGGATCGCGATGCTGCCGACAAGCGCAGTCGCTACGGCGACGACGGTCCACGCGGCGGCGGTGCCCGCGGCGCCGAATCCGCTGGAAGTGAGGAGCCGCACGCTGTACGTGGCGCTGGCTGCTGCGGTGAACGTCATCGCCCAGAAGCCGATCGCGAAGCCACTCTTCACGTAGCGGCGGACGAGGAACAGGTGCGGCAGCAGCAGTGCGACCATGGTGCCTGCGAGCACGGTGTGCACGACTGAGGGTTCACCGTCAGTGATTGCCCACCAGGCGTTACCTGCCACTGCGGGCGGTGCCGAGAGGATCGCGAGGGTCGGAAGGAGCGGTGCGGGGATGGCCGGTCCGGTTGCGAGACGAGCGAAAAGCACGGCGCCGATGAGCAGCCAGAAGAGGATGCCGGCAGCGAAGTACCCCATAGCGATCGTCGTCGCTCCCATCGTGCCCAGTGCTTGGGCGGTGAGCAGCGAGGCCGCCACGGTGGGCAGGAGATATCCGCCGTGCAGCGTCGCGATCTCGCGGGGCTGTGTCAGCAGTGCGGTAACGAACCATGCGCCGAACGCGGTCGTTAGCACCAGCATCACCCACACTCCGACCGCGCCGACGGCGGGGAAGTACTGTGCAAGGTGCGCTGAGAGGAGCGATCCAACGGCTGGAACCAACGCCGCGAACGGTCCGAGAACCGGATGGCGGAGGTCCGTGCGGATACCGGCGATCCCGCCAGGCCTGCGAAGGTAACGGACGATGGTCACCAGCCAGGCGATCGCGGCTGCAGCCCAGAGGACCTCGCCGATCCCGCTTGGTGCGTTGAGCTGGGCGGCTGTGGCCGTCCAGGTGCCGGCAAGGCCGGCAGTACCGAAGGCGATCCCGAATGTGTTCAGCGGGAGTCGTGGCCGCTTCGTGTTGATGGAGTTCATCACTGCCTCCTCAGGCTGATGCGAGCGGAACGGGACGACCGGTCGTCGCATTCCTGTGAAGGTCGTGGCGGTTCTTGCCGCCAGCGCGAGCGCAGCGAAGGGCTTCCCGCAGCACCAACGCAGCCCCGCTGCACCCCGACGGATCGGCACACCGAGGTGCGCCAGGCGGGGTGTAGCGGGGAGCCGAGCGTCGTGTCAGCCCTTGATCCAGGCGAGCACGTCCTGCTGCAGGACCTTGCGGTAGTCGCCGTGGATACCGTGCGGGGCGCCCGGGTAGGTCTTCAGGGTGCCGTCTGCGACGAGCTCGATTGCCTTACGTGCAGCGTCGTCGATGGGTACGATCTGGTCGTCCTCGCCGTGGTTGATGAGGATCGGCACGGTGAGGGCCTTGAGGTCCTCGGTCTGGTCGGTCTCGGAGAACGCCTTAACGCAGTCGTAAGCAGCGGAGAGGTTCACGTTCTGTCCCTGACGCCAGAAGTCAAGCTTCGCGCCGTAGGAAACGTCACGGCCGTGGTTCGCGCCGAAGAACGACTCGGACAGGTCGAGCCAGAACTGAGAGGCGTCCTCGAGCACGCCGGCGCGGATGCCGTCGAACGCGTCGATCGGCGTCCCCTCGGGGTTCGCGTCGCTCTTCACCATGATCGGCGGGATGGCGCCGGCGGTGACGACCTTCGCGACGCGACCGTTCGCATACTGGGCGGCGTAGCGGACGACCTCGCCGCCGCCGGTGGAGTGCCCCATCACGATGACGTCGTGCAGGTCGAGGTGCTCAATGAGCGCTGCGAGGTCCTTGGCGTACTGGTCGATGGTGTGGCCGAGCGCGGTCTTTTCGGAGCGACCGTGGCCGCGACGGTCGTGTGCGATGGTGCGGTAGCCGTTGTCGCTGAAGAACTTCAGCTCCGGCTGCCAGGCGTCGGAGCTGAGCGGCCAGCCGTGCGCGAAGACGATGGGCTGTCCCTCGCCCTGCTCGGTGTAGTACATCTCGATGCCGTCGGGCGTGGTGAACGTGGGCATGGTTGCCTCCTTGCTTCGTGGTCATGTGCCGGACGATCGTCGACGGCGCTGCTGACGCTAGAAGCACCCAGAATTCGGGGCGTGTCCCAAACGGGACCACCTTCAATCAGCTGGCTGGCGGGCTGGCACGCCATCTCGCGCCCGGCTGATTGGTGTCGCCACGAACGAATGCGCTTGCGGATGGCATCGGGCGACGCGGACGTTGACTAGCCCGCGGAGGGACACGTGGCTCCGGCTGGACCGGCTTACCGTGCCGGAATGCATACCCAGATCACGGAGTACACGTCGGACCGCTTCTCAATCCCTGTTGCGGGCCGTTACGCCGATATCGTCGACGCTTTCGAGCAGGCAGTTCCCTCGCTCGACGCGGACGACCTCGTGAGAACAGTGCGGAAACATAGTGATTGGGACACCGTCGAGACGTGGACGATCCGTCACGCACCGCACGGCTTCCTTCGGTACTGGCGGAACGACCCGACAGCGCTTATGGCCATCTCGGGGAACACCGCATCCTGCGTGTCCTACCTGATGGGGAACCACGTTGTCGCAGAGCGCATGTTCCGGCGTGACCCGCGTGTGATGGGGTTGGCTCCGTTGCGGGTCACAATCTCTCAGCGCATGGGGGAGCCGGTGCTGTTCACCTCCGACGTCCCGAGCGCATCATTTGCCTCGTTCGGCGATGACCACATCACGGCAGTGGCACACGGCTTGGATCGAAAGCTTGCGGAGCTGCTGGTGTTGCTTGGAATCGCTGTCCCTGAGGTGCTGGCGGCGCTGTGACGAAGTTACAGGCGTTCGGTTCAGCGGTTAGGGTCGGCGGACGTGAGGTTGAGGTTTGATGCGGTGTCCGTGCGTGCGGCGTCCTCCTCCAGGAGGCGGCGGAGGGCAAGCGAAGCAAGCATTGGTGCTCGGACGCGTCCGGCATCGGCGGGCCCGACGGGGTGTGTTCTGCTCATGCCGAGACGGTAGGGGCGCCTCGACGGCCCGAGCGTGTCTGCGCCACGGACACCTACGATGCGGCGTGAACCGGGAGGGGTGCGCCTCTATGCCGGTGGGAGCAGCAAGTCCGGAAACTCGCCGCCTATGAGACGCTGCCGCCAGCCGGCGAATTGTGCTTCCGCTGAAGCGTGGAGGGTTGAGATGTTGCCGAGATGTGGGTGCTGGCCGTGGAGGGCAGCAACGATGCCCGCGGGGTGTCGATGGGCCTGGACCGCGCGCTCAAAATCGGTGAGGTAGCGAGCCACGAATTCGACCTGGTTCGGGGCGGAATCCGACGGCGCATCAGGGTCGCGGTGCGCAGCAATAACCCAAGATGGGCGCAGCGCCCGAACGAGGTCGAGCGCTCCAAGCCAAGCGGAACGATCAGCAGCATCTGTCCCGACCAGCCAGGGGTGCACGCCGTTGTACAGCAGGTCTCCACCGACGATCGCGTCCAAATCACGTATCGATACGATGCTTCCCGGTTTACCGGCGATGGTACCAACGTCGAAGAGACGCAGCTCATGCCCCTCAAGCGTCACTGCGGCGGTACCGAAGGTGGCCGGCACGGACACCGCGGAAGGCAACTGGTCACGGAACAGCGAGTTCCAACGTGCCATGTAATGGGGAGCAGATTGCGTTCCGGCTCGCTCCGCCACATCTGGGACGGCGACTGCAATTGCCGCAGGAAACGCACGCAGCACCGTTGACAGGCCGAAGAAGTGATCCGCTTGCCCCTGCGTGATGATGACAGTTGTGAGTCGCTTGCCGCTCGTGCGGATCCATGCGACGAGATCCTCCGCCTCTTCCACTGTCATCAACGCATCGATGAGGACCGCGTCCCGCTGCCCTGCGACCAGAGTCGCGGACGTGGGTGACCATGTCGCAGGGCCACCGCCTCTTGGATCGGTCCGTGCAAGCGTCTTGTACCCGCCGATATACGTCGACATCCGCAGCGGCGGATGGGCTGTCCCTCCGACGTCACTGAGCCGCTGCGCGAACTGCGCTCGCATCCCCTCACGCCCGGCGCCGTTTCCGCTGAGGAACTCGGCGGACCACGTCACCAAGGAACCCGGTCCGTCCTGCGAGATGCGAATGACCGCATCGACGTCCTCCGTCGGCGAGCCGCCCGGACGCCGAGCTCGGTAATGAAGCGACCCGCTGCCGCGTGTGACCAGGTCCTCCACGAACCCGAGGTCCTCGCCGCTGTTCCGGATGTAGTGAGACCGACCCCGATCCAAGATGGCGTAGTCGGAGCCACCCGGAGGGCAGGGCAGCATGTCGAAATCTGAGAACCGATCCCAGACTCGCAGGGGCGGCTCATCAAAGTGGGCTGCTGCAGCTGCGTGCGCGCGCCTGATCCGTCGCATGCGTCCGCTCCGTCGCTTTCGTCTCGAACCAGGGAGTCCGAGCCCCTGACGGTAGGAGGGGCGGGGCGGTCGAGGGTGTCCCTGTTTGGGACAGGCACGCGGGACGCGCCGTGGCGAACTTTCCCTGCTGCGGGCGATCCGTCACGATCGTGTCAAGGGGTTGCTGCCGTAGCCCAAGGAAGGTACGGACGTGGCACAGGAAAGAACACCGCTGGGTGAGTACTTGCGGGCTCGTCGAGCGGCGGTGACTCCCGAGGAAGCCGGAGTGCAGTCGTACACCCAGCGTCGTGTTCCCGGGCTGCGCAGAGATGAGGTTGCGCGAGCCGCGGGCATCAGCCAGGAGTATTACCTTCGCCTGGAGCAAGGGAAGGACCAGACCCCTTCTGATCAGGTCCTTCGATCCCTTGCGCGGGCGCTGCTTCTCAACGATGGCGCGACGGCGTACATGATGCGGGTCGCGAGTGCTCAACCCGTTGACCTCCGTGCAGCCGCGGCGAACGTCTCGACCGACACCTTCGCCGCGATTCTTGACACGTGGGCGAACGTGCCGGCGTACATGATCGACACAAACCACACGATCATGCTCTCGAACGCGATGGCCCGGGCGGTTGTACCTCTGGCTCTTCATGTCGGTTCGAACATCCCGGAGGTGGTGTTCACCGCCCCGGAAGTGCGCGCGCTGCCGACGTGGGAGACGCTTGCAACACGCACTGTGACCCGTCTTCGCTCCTACGGGCATCCCTTCGACCCGAGGTTGCACGCTCTCGCTGATCGGCTGTCGACACTGGATCCGCTGTTCCGGAGGCTGTGGGAACGTCACGAAGTAGACCCCTATTACGACGGCGACGTGAAGCCGTTCATCGACGGGCACGGGCAGGTCGTTCTCCGGCATCAGACCCTGGAAGTACCAGGTACGCCCGGATACCTGCTCTGCGTATACCGAGCGGACCCAGGATCCATCAGTGAAGCGGCACTCACCGACCTCGCGGAACGCGTCAGCGCGGATGAAGCAACGGCGGCGGCTTGATGGGTATCAACGAGTCCCTGGCGTGGATTGTCGCCTTCTTGATCGTGACAGTCGCCGTCAGCGCTGCCGCGCGTCGCGTCGGATGGTCGGCTCCGCTCGCACTCGTGGCGATCGGTGTGGCGGTGTCCTACGTGCCCGGTGTCCCACGGGTCGACGTCGAACCGGACTTCGTGTTGTCGGTACTGCTGCCACCGTTGCTGTTCGCTGCGGCTCTGCAAACTTCCCTCGCCGATGTCCGTGCGCGCCGTGAGTCGCTCGTGTTGCTTTCCGTCGGTCTCGTCGCGTTCACGACGCTGACGATTGGTTTCACCGTGTGGGCGGTCGTGCCTACAGTGACGCTCGCTGCGGCGTTCGCGTTCGGTGCTGTGGTCGCCCCAACAGATGCGGTCGCGGTCACTGCCGTGACGAGGCGAGCTCCGCTGCCGCGGCTGCTGGCATCAGTGCTGGACGGTGAGAGCTTGCTGAACGACGCGACAGCCCTCGTCGCGTTGAACACGGCAGTACTTGCCATCGTTGCGAACTTCGACCCAGTCCGGGCCGCGGGGGAGTTCGTTCTCGCTGTCGTGGGCGGTATTGGCGTCGGCCTCCTCGTGGCTTTTGCGATGGGAGCCGTCCGGCGCCGCATCAGCGCACCAGTATTGGACACCAGCCTGTCCCTGGTCACTCCGTACGTGGCGTTCCTTTTAGCTCATACCATCGGCGCTTCGGGGCCGCTGGCGGTCGTTGTCGCCGGACTGTTCCTCGGGTACCGGTCGCCAGTCCTGCAATCAGCTGAAGCACGGCTCGCGGAGTCGCTCAATTGGCGCACGATTCAGTTCCTCCTCGAAAACGCGGTTTTCCTGCTGATCGGTCTCGCACTGCCCGCGATTCTGCGGGGCGCGCTCAAGTCGGGGATCCCACTGTTGAGCGCAGTAGGAATCGTTGTGACGGTCCTGGCAGTGCTCGTACTCTCTCGGCTCGGATGGAGCTTCGCGATCACCGCGATTTACCACTGGGGTCCGCGGCGGTTGCGTCGGCGAAGCTGGCAGTGGCGTCTCAATATGCCGATCACGGTCGCCGGGGTCCGTGGCGTTGTGACACTGGCGGCAGTTTTCCTCCTTCCGCAGGAAACGCCACACCGCGAGTTTTTACAGTTCTTGGCCTTCGTTGTCGTCGTTGGGACGTTGCTGATCGGGTTGACCTTGCCGTGGGTGGTTCGGAAAGTCGCTCTGCCGCCACCGGATCTCGACCAGGAACGGATGGAGATTCAGCTGCTCCTGGCGGAGGCGCACGCCGAGAGCTTGGAGCTCATTGGCAGGATCGGGTCTGAGGAGTACGAGGATCGGGTCCTAGAACGCGTCCGTGCAGAAGCTGCGCTACTCGGTGAAACCTTCGTGGGCGACGACCAGGTCCGCGCGGAGCGAGCAGACGCTTACGGCGAACTCCGCATGCGCACCATCGCTGAGGAACGTCGGGCCATCCTCAGCGCACGTGCGGAGGGCCGCTACGCCGAGACGACGGTACGAACGGTCCTCAGGGTCCTCGACATTGAGGAAGCCGCTGTTCGAGCCGTCCTACCCGAATCGTCGAGCTGAGTTCGCTCCCTGCGAGGAGCCAGTACTCGGCGTCAGAAAATCGAGCAGTAGTTCTCGGGGTTCAAGGCGTCCGCAAAGACCACTGCTGATGCGCTGAACGCTTCAGCCTCCGTGGTCGTGACCTGACCGTGACCACCGTCCCAAGAAATCGTCGCAACCAGTCCCTGCGCGACAACAACGTCGTCTAGTCCAGCCTGAGGCACAAGCCGTCGCGGCGTCAGGAGAAGCACACGCTGTCCCGCTCGTGCCGCATCAGCAGCTCCGCGGACCCCTCGAGCGGAATCGCCGACGACGATGACGTCCCATTCGTCCTGCACAGTGACCACGCCGGGTTCAACGGGGTTGGTGTGCCTCGTGTTCCCCGGAGTCTCGAGAGGTGCCTTGTCTGCGCTCCTCGAACGGATCGCCAGGCGCAAGGATCAGCTTCTCTAAGTGTCCCCGATGGGAGCACGCTGCGCGAGTAGCCGTGCTCGTACCGTCAACTGCGCGACCGGCCGACCGACCGGCACCAGCAGACAGGGAGTCACCCGATGAGCGTCGAACAGACGACGGCAACGGCCGTCACCGCTTCAACCCAGACCATCACCGCGGAAAACGGGGTGGCGTACGCATACCGGCGCTTCGGCACCAGTCCGGATGCCGTCCCCATGGTGTTCCTGATGCACTTCCGCGGCAACCTCGACAATTGGGACCCGGCGCTCGTGGACGGCATCGCCGCTGATCGAGAAGTGATCCTCGTGGACAACGCCGGCGTCGGCGGCTCCACAGGGGCTGTACCGTCCACCGTCGCCCAGATGGCGCGGGACCTGTTGGCCTTCACCGACGCCCTCGGACTTCGCTCGTTCGATCTCTTCGGGTTCTCCCTCGGCGGCTTCGTCGCGCAGGACCTTGCCCTGCTCCGCCCGTGGGCTGTCCGAAACCTCGTCCTCGCAGGCACGGGCCCCGCCGGTGCGCCGACGATGCACGGCTGGCGTGAAGACATCGAACGCGAATCCCGACACGATGTGCCCACGCCCGCGAACCTGCTGTACATCTTCTTCGCCCACACCGACACGAGTCGTGCGCTTGGCGCAGAGTTCTTCGGCCGCCTTGGCGGACGAACTGATGGACACGACGCGCCGACGACACCGGCAGTCCGAGACGCCCAGTACGACGCGATCCTCGACTGGGGTGTCCCGGATATCACGAAGCTGCAGCGCCTTACCGGCATCGGCCAGCCGACCCTCATCCTGCAGGGCGACGACGACCTGATGATCCGTACGCCCGGCAGCCACACGCTCGCGGGACTGATTCCGAACGCACAGATGCACATCTTCCCGGACGCCGCCCACGCGTCGATCTTCCAGTACCCGAACGAGGCAGCGAGCCTCGTCCGGAACTTCATCACCGCGGCGACCGCCGCCTAAGTCAGAGGAGATCATCATGACAACGCTTCTTGATCGCATCATCGATGCTCACGGCGGCGCAACCCGATGGGCCGAAGCGTCGACCATCAGTGCGACGCGCCACTTCGGGGGTGCCCTCTGGGGACTGAAGCAGGTTCCCGGGGTCGCTGAGGAAGGCCGATTCACGGTCGATCTCCGCCGTCAGCGCAGCTCGCTTGAGCAGTTCGGCGCGCCGGACCTGCGTACTGAGTTCACCGGCAACCACGTCTCCATCATCCGCAGTACGCCGGACGGCGACGAGATCGTCGAGGAACTGGCGGAGCCGCGAGCATCGTTCGACGGACACGTGCTCGAGACACCTTGGAGCAAGCTCCAGCTTGCCTACTTCACCGGATATGCCATGTGGACCTACAACACCGAGCCGTGGTCGTTCACGTTCCCCGGCGTTGAGGTGGAGGAAACCGGGTCGTGGACGGAACCGTCCGGGGAGTCGTGGGACCGCCTGCAAGTGACGTACCCGGACAGCATTGCGACCCACAGCACGACGCAGACGTTGTACGCAGACGTGGACGGGGTGCTGCGCCGCCGCGACTACGAGGTCAACGTCGCCGGCGGGTCTCCCGCTGTCGAGTACATGACCGGGCAGAGCTGGTTCGACGGATTGCTCCTGCCGACCGACCGGAAGATCTTCGTTCGCGACGAGGAAGGGCATGCACTGCCGGAGCCTCTGATTGTATCCATCGCCATCGAGGACGTTGTCGTCGGATAGCGGCTCCGAACCTTCCGTCGGCTGCGCAATCGCAGTGCGCCACCGTGCGCAGCGCGACGGAAGGTGGGGGACGGGGCGGTCAAGCGCTGACGGCCGTCCCCGCACGATGCGAGCGGCGGTAGACGCTTGGCACCACCGCTAGGACCTCGGATCGATAGCGCCGAAGCGATGTTGCAGCTGCATGCCCGACCATCGCGGCCGCGGCTCCGATACCGTGCCCCTTCGGCTGGCTTGATGCTCGATGACCGACGCCGCCGCTCACGAGTTCCCCACGCTTCACCTACTTCGCTTGCACCCCGGGTAAATGGTTTGCACCTCGAGTACACGGCTGCTTCAGCTTGGACGCTGTCGCGGACGCGCGATCATGAGTGTTGCGGGCAGAGAGCCGCTGGGGGTTATCGGTCTGCGACGAGCGGCAGTGCAACTTGCGATCGTCCCGCGGCATCGGCAGGGGACCGCCACCCCGATGCGGGCTGGAGATCGCCGTCCCTTGAGCTCGCCGCGAGTTGTCGGCGCGTCACCCGAGTAGCAGTGATTCGCCTGCTGAGGGGCCGGGGCCACCGGTGCAACCACCTGAAGGTCGTTAGCCGGATCCGGTCTCGCCGGTACTCCCGCGCCGGCGGCGAGGAGTGTTGAAGCCCCGGTTTTCACTTGGGGGTGACGTCGAAGTTCTGGTTGAAGATGTCTTCCGGGTCCCAGCGAGCTTTGATCTGACGAAGCCGACTGAGGGTCTCGGCCGGGAACGCCTCGAGGAGGTGCTCTGCGTTATGGTTGCTCTCAAAACTGAGGTACATCCCGTCCATCAGCTGATGCACCGGTTCCCACGCCGAGTCGAAGTGGTCGCCGGGGGCCGTGGCGACAGCGGTCACCGAGAAGTTCTGGTGACGGTGCGCATAGGCGGTTGCGCTTGCTGAGACGTCATTGATGGCGCCGCCGACGGACCGGATCTGCACCATGTCAGCTCCGCCGCCGCGCAGAAGTTCCGCGATGCGCTCAGACAGAGCGTCGTCTACATGTGTTGCCAATCCGGTGTGAGTGCCCGCCGTCTGCTGTCCTGTATGCGGTTGCCCACTCGTCAGCGGGACGGCGGCATACGGGGTCACCAGAGCTCGTTGGCCAGCGAGACCAGGCAGTTGCAGGAACGACTCAATATGTGGGCGTGCAGCATCCACATCATCGCCGGCATACACGATCGTCGCCTGCGCGAACGGCGTCGGACCTCCGCCTGTGTAGAGAAACGCTGATACCTCGTTCGGTGCCTCTTCAACCGTCGCACCCCACGCACGAAGGAAGCGAGCCATGTCACCCGGCTGGTACATGGCGGTCAGCTGGATGACAATTGGCGTCGCGGCGGCCTCAAACTCGAACGAGGTCACGATCCCCACGTTCGCTCCTGCCCCGCGGACAGCCCAGAACAGATCCGTCGACTCTTCCTCCGAAACGAGGCGCACCGAGCCGTCGGCCGTGACGAGTTCGGCACGGCGGAGACGGTCGATGGTGAGCCCGTGGGCCCGCCCCATCAGTCCGATTCCCCCAGTCGTGGCCAGACCCCCGACTCCGACGTCGCCGGAATCACCGGAACTGAGAGCGAGCCCGTTCGAGTACAACTCGCGCGCGACCTGGCCCCATCGAGCGCCGGGGCCGATGCGAACGGAGTGACCACCGAGATAGTTGACGGAGGAGAGATTGCGGAGGTCGATGACGTCGCCGCCGTCGTTTGTTGCGACACTGCTGATGCCATGCCCGCCACTCCGAACCGCGAGGGGCCGGCCGCTGTCGTGCACTCGCGAGACCGCCTCCGCGACTTCACTAGCGGAGCGTGGCAGGTACACGGCGGCCGGGTGCCCTGCCCGTGAGTACACGTGCTGCAACTCCGAGTACCCGCTATCAGCGGGACGAACGATTTCAAGCATGATTCCCTCGGTCAGTTCTCTTCGGAACCGGACTGCGGTCCCACGGCTCGGTCGACGAAGTAATGCAGCGCGGTTCCCGTCAACGGGCTCGTCCCCTCCACGAGCCCGGCGACATGCTCGCCGACCTGGGTGGCATCGATCCATCGCAGGTCATCGATGCCCGCCAGCTGGCGAGCTCGGGTGCGGATGACTCCGAGGATCACCTGGTAAACACGCGGTCCTCGACCTCCGAGTTCCGCGGCCAGCGTCAACGTGAGGGACTTCGTTGCAGCCGCGCTCAGCGCTACACCGGCACCACCAGGGAACGGCATGTCCGCGCTCATCCCGTTGAGTTGCAGCAGGGCACCTCGCGGCGCAGTGACGGGAAGGAATGCGCGGAACAGGCGAAACACGCTCGTGAGGTTGCCGTCGAGGAGCCGCTGCCATTCTGCATCGGTCAGGGCCAATGCGGGCTTCCGGCCCTGGTCACCCCACGAGGCGACGGCTACGACGACTCCGTCAAACTTGCCGAACTCCGAAGAGAGTGCCGCAACATCGGACTCCAGCGATGCGCTCATCGCGTCAAGGACGCGTGCGTGCATCGAGCCGGGCAGTCCAAGCTCCTGCATTCTCTGCGCGAGTTCCTGAAGTCGGCTCTCATCGCGTCCGGTCGCGATCACCGTTGCGCCTGCAGCGAGCGACGCTTGGACGACACCCTCGCCGACGCCACCGCTCCCGCCAACAACCACGACGGTTTTCCCAGCGAGGCGTACCTGCGGTGTAGTCCACGTTCCAACTGTGTTCTCGGTCATGCTCTGCTCTCTTCTGAGGTGTTTTCGTTCTGGTGGTCGAGACGGTCGACATGGGATGCCAAGGCCAGCAGCGCGTCGCGCAGGCCGCTGAGCTGGGCGGGGTCCAACGCTTCCGCGAACCATGTCTGAGCGGCTCGGAGGTGCGCCCCGACTGCGGCACGGTGGGCTCGAGACCCCGCTGGCGAAATCGCTATTACGGATGATCGGGCGTCGTCGAGCACGCCTGTTTTCCGTTCCACGAGCCGACGCTTCTCGAGCCGTCTGAGTTGGTGTGAGAGCCGGCTCGAGTCCCATCCGATGGCTGCGGCACACGTCGACGGACGCGCAGACCCACCCATCTCGACGAGGTGGGCCAGCACCGTGAACTCCGCTTCTGACAGATCAGCATCCGTCCGAAGGTCGGCGCCTACACGCCGTCGCAGTTGCTCAGTGACGACTTGCAGTCGCTGCCAGGCGTCCAGCTCGTCGTCGGTAAGTCGTCTCGTCATGGCCGATACAACTAGCTGACGCGTCAGGTATTCCCGACCTCCCCGCGTCGTCGAAAGCCTGCGCAGCCGCAGCCGCAGCCGCAGCCGCAGCCGCACCGGCCGCCGGCGGCGGGGCGTAGCCGGTGCCGGTGCCGTACACGATCGCTCCTCCGGACACCACGGCGGGTGACCGTGACAGGGGCACGTTCCACGACAACGACCGCAGTTAGCGTTGCCGCGACCAGAGAGGACCGGACATGACATTCATGGCAGACGACGTCGAGACGCAGTACGTCGAAGGCGGCTCAGCCCGTTTCGCGTACCGCAGATTCGGTACTTCCGGCGGAACCCCCCTTGTGATGGCCATGCGATTCCGAGGAACCATGGACCACTGGGACCCAGCGTTCCTTGATGTGCTCGCCCGCGAACGGGACGTCATCGTGTTCGACAACCGCGGGATAGGCGCCACGTCCGGAGAAGCCGGTGGCAGCATCGCTGAGATTAGTGACGGGCTGCTCGAGTTCCTTGACGCGCTGGGGTTGGCTCAGGTAGACCTTCTCGGTTGGTCCATGGGCGGGATGGTCGTCGCAACCGCGACGCTGGAACACCCAGAGCGAGTCCGCAGGCTCGTCTTCTCCGGCAGCACGCCGGGCACCATTGAAGGTCAGCCACTCGCGCCAGAAAAGGTGTGGCAGGTCGCTGGACGCGATGTCAACGACGCCGACGATTTCCTCTACCTCTTCTTCCCTGAGACCGACGAAGGCCGTCGGCTCGGCGGCGCCTCACTCGAGCGCCTCGAGAGCCGTCTTCGGCGATCACACGCAGTCGTCGAGCCGCCCGCGGTGCTCGCCAGCGTGACAGCAATACGCACGTTCGGAGCGGGCGTGTTCAACCGCCTCAGCGAGATTGAACTCCCAGTGCTGATCGGTATCGGCATTCACGACGTCATGGCGCCGCCGCACTCGAGCCTCCAGGCGACCTACGAACTGCAGCGAGGCAAAGTCGTCGCGTACAGCGACGCCGGTCACGCCTTCTTGTTCCAGCACTACGAGGACTACGGACAGGAAGTCCTGCGGTTCCTCGCGGACTGACGTCGGGCGCAACCCGCATTCACCAGGGTGCGAGACGAGATCAGCGGCACACGCAACGATCGAAGGAACGGGATCACAGATGCAGGTAGTTATTGCGGGAGGCCACGGAAAGGTGGCGAGGATCTTGGCGCGAGAGCTCGTCGCTGCCGGCCACACCCCGATCAGTCTCGTCCGCAACGCCGCCCATCGAGATGAACTCGTCAGCGACGGCGCCCAGGTGGCGGTCATCGACTTGGAACATGACGGCCTGGACCCGGTGGCCGAAGTTCTCGACGGCGCGGACGCTGCAGTGTTCGCAGCAGGCGCGGGCGGCGGCAGTACCCCGGACCGTACCAACGCTGTCGATCGGGAAGGAGCCATCCTGTTTGCACAAGCGGCGAAGCAGAGCGGCGTCCCTCGCCTGGTAATCCTGTCCGGAGCTGGCGTCGATGATTACGACCCATCGTCAGAGGACTCGTTCGAGATCTACTGCCACGCAAAGTCAGATGCAGATGCGTTCGTACGCACCCTCGACATTGACTGGGTGATCGTACGGCCCGACGGGCTAACTGACGGACCAGGTAGCGGACTCTTCACGGTAGCTGAGCAGGTCACCAGGCGCGGAATCGCGCGAAGCGACGTCGCGGCCATCCTGCTCGACCTTTCAGTTGGGCCTAACCCAGGCCGCATCCAGTTTGAAGTCACCTCTGGCAACCAGCCGCTCCGAGCGGCCTTGGAGACGCTCTAAGCCAAGCAGCGACGTTGTGCGTCAGCCCGTCAGTAAAACTCCCTCAACCACCGCGCTCCCACAGAGCCGTGAACAAGGCCGCACGAGAAGAGACAACATGCCTAGCGAAGACCTCACTCCGGGCTCGATCGTGGTCGCCTATCACTCCGGGTACGGCCACACAGCAGTCCTCGCAAAAGCTGTCGCCGAAGGAGCAAGCGAACGCGGTGGCGAGGTGACACTTCTCGACGTCACCACGATTGATGACGCAGCATGGGCGGCCTTGGACGCAGCCGACGCAATCATCTTCGGGGCACCGACCTACATGGGCGGCGCATCGGCCGAATTCCACCGGTTCGCTGAACTGACCGGCGGCCGCTTTTTCCGAAGCGCTTGGGCGGACAAGCTTGCCGCTGGGTTCACCAACTCCGGGTCGAAGGCTGGTGACAAGTCGAACACGCTCGGTTTCCTGCAGGCCCTCGCGGCGCAGCACCACATGATCTGGATCAACCTTGGCATGGCCGCGGGGTGGAACTTCAAGGACGCCGGTGAAGACGACCTCAACCGACTCGGATTCTGGTCAGGAGCGGCAGGCCAGACCCATAACGACGTGGCCCCGGACGCGATGCACGGCTCAGACATCGCGACGGCCGCGCACCTCGGACGCCAGGTCGCCCGCCAGACCGAAATCTTTATCGCCGGGCGGCACACGCTCGCTTCGGCCACAAACAACGAAATGGAAACGGTGAGTGCCTAATGGATGTCCCTCGTCTTCACGTAGCCCGAGCGGCACGATTCGATCAGCCCGCGGCCGAGGTCTGGGCGCGCATCGGCAAGTTCGATGACGTGACCTGGATGCCGGGCGTTGACCACGTCAACTACCTCGAGCACGGCCGAGTTCGCGAGGTGCACCTCCATGGCGTGGGCTCGCCCGTCACGGAGCGACTCATCACGTCCATGGCGTGGGCCATGACGTTCACATTCTCCGACCCCGGATCCCTCCCCGTGGCGGACTACCTCGCAACCCTTCGAATCCACGATGAAGGGGACGGGAGCGTGGTCACCTGGTCGGCCGAGTTCACAGCTCGCGGCGCTGAGAATGAAGCAGCTCGTTCGCAGATGGCCGGCTGGTACGAGGCATGCCTTCAAAACGCCGGCGGGGAGCTTCTCCCCCCGTTGTCGTTGAACGTGTACGTGAGCGACTACAAGCCCATCAGCGGTGCCGTGCCGGAGTGGAAGTCATCCACCCCAGCTACTTGGCCCGCGAGCACCGCGACGCTGGTTGCGGGTGTCACCGATGCAGTCCTCATCGATGCTCTCATCACAGTCAAGGAGGTCTCGGAACTCGTTGACTGGATCAAGGCCAGCGGCAAAAACCTCACGACTGTCTACGTCACGCACGGCCACGCCGATCACTTCCTCGGCCTCGCAGCGGTCCTCGCCGCATTCCCCGGCGCGACCGCCGTCGCGCTTCCGGAGGTTATGCCGTTCGCCGACGAGCAGCTGAGCGAGGGTTACTTGGCTTACTGGGGATCACTGTTCCCCGGCCAGATCCCGGAAACGGTAGCCGGGCCCACCCCGATGACGTCGAACTACATCGATCTGGAAGGGCACAAGTTGGTGCCGATCTCGGTCGGGCAGAGCGACACAGACCCGTCGAGCGTTGTGTACATCCGAGACCTGGACGCAGTCGCCGGCGGAGACGTCATCTACAACGGGATTCACCTGTGGCTGGCGCAGACCGACGCGGCCAAGCGTGAGGAATGGGAAGCAGCAATCGACATGGTCGATGAGCTCGACGCGTCATGGGTGGTGACCGGGCACCGGGACCCTGCCGCTCAGTCGGACGCGTCAACACCGCTCATCGCTGCGACCCGTGCCTACCTTCGTGACTTCAACGCCTCGGTCGCGCAGAGCGACTCCGAGGAAGCGCTGGTGGCACAAATGCTAAAGCGTTACCCCGAACTCGGTAACCCTTACACGCTTACCGCTTCAGCCGCAGCCCAGTTCAGCAAGGACGAAGAAGCAACGGCCTAAGCCGTTCGTTTCATCAGCGTGATCAGAACCCAAGAGTCCGTTCCAACGGATATCAACGACAAACGTCACTAACCTCAGCAATCCGAACAGGAGCAATCATGTCTACCAAGGTCACCCTCATCATCGATAACCCGTCGGATGTCGACACGCTCGAGGCAGCAGTGCCGAGCATGCTGGAAGCAGCTGCACAGATCCCGAAGATCGTGCGAATCGAATCTGGGAAGGTCTGGCCGAAGGAGGACGGCTCGCCGACGCCTGCCCACCGCACGATCGACATGTACTTCGAAACCTACGATGACGCGTCGGCAGCAGTCGCGTCTCCCGAAGGTGGAGAGTTCTTCGGACAGCTCGCTTCTGCTGGCGGGACGTTCACCGGCCTGTTCACGGACGTCGAACGATGACGGAGGACACATACGACCTCATCGTCATTGGCGCGGGAGCGGTCGGCGAGAACGTCGCTGACTATGCCCACAAGAGGGGCCTGCGGACGGCGATCGTCGAATCGGAACTGGTTGGCGGTGAGTGCTCCTACTGGGCCTGCATGCCCTCGAAGGCGCTCCTCCGGAGCGGGCACGCTCTTCGCGCTGCAAGCCGGCTTGGCGGCGCCAAGGAAGCTATATCGGGAGGCGTCAACGCTTCGGCGGTGCTCGCGCGACGAAACTCGTTCACCAGCGGATGGAAGGACGAGGGCCAAGTGGCGTGGTTGAAGTCCGCGGACATCGACCTGCTCCGTGGCCGCGCACGTCTCACCGGGCCGCGCAGAATAGAAGTGACGACGCCAACCGGTGAGGTGCACGAGTACGTCGCGCGCGGCGCGGTCGCGATCGCGACTGGCTCCCAACACGCGATGCCCGACATCGACGGCCTGGTCGAGGCCGCACCGTGGGGCACCCGGGAGGCAACGAGCGCGCAACGGGTTCCAGAGAGCCTCCTTGTCATCGGCGGCGGGGTAGCGGGTACCGAACTCGCTACAGCGTGGGCTTCGCTCGGCTCGACGGTGACGTTGGTGGCCCGTGGGCGGCTGCTTGGTGGCCAAGAGCCCTTCGCCGGCGAACTGGTGGAGAAGGGTCTTCGTGAGTTGGGTGTCGACGTCCGGGTCCGCACCGACATCGACCGAGTGACTCGTGACGAGAAGGGGATGGCGACGGCCTTCCTCAACGACGGCAGCGCTGTCACCGCGCAGGAGATCTTGGTTGCCACCGGCCGAGTTCCCCAGACGAGCGACCTGGGGCTCGAAACAGTGGGACTCACTCCCGGCGATTGGATCGACGTTGATGACACGATGCTGGTCGCTGGTACCGACTGGCTCTATGCCGTGGGTGACGTGAACCATCGCGCTCTCCTGACACACCAGGGGAAGTACCAGGCGCGAGCTGCTGGCGAAGCTATTGCGGCTCGCCTGCATGGAGAGACTGTCCGCGACACGCCCTGGGGTGCGCACGTTGCGACAGCGGACCACGCTGCGGTTCCGCAAGTTACCTTCACGGACCCCGAAGTCGCAAGCGTCGGCCTCACGGAACGTGAAGCCCAGGCTCAGGGCAGGAACATCCGCGCCGTCGAATATGACCTCGGAGCGGTAGCGGGGTCGGCGCTTCAAGCCGACGGGTACCAGGGACGAGCGAAGATGATCGTGGACGAGGACAGGTCAGTCATCGTCGGGGTCACCTTCGTTGGGCAAGACGTTGCCGAGCTGCTTCAAGCAGCCACCGTCGCCGTCGTCGGCGAAGTCACGCTCGACAGGCTGTGGCACGCGGTCCCGGCGTATCCAACAATGAACGAAATCTGGTTGCGTCTGCTTGAGGCATACGGACGCCAGCCCTAACGGGGAAATGCTCCGCTTCAAGCGTCGCGGGGCGCGGTCGGGATCCCGCAGGGGTTCCCGACCGTGGCCCGCTTCTCACCGCACATGCCCAGCGTGCGCACACAGCACGGGGGTCAGTACGGCCGCCAGTTTCTCGCCCATAGCTCGGTACGATGCTGCTGACCGGAAGCGCGTATCGGGACCTTCACCAGCTGGTGACACAGCAGGCTGAAATGTGACGAAATGCATGGCAGCGCAGACTTCCTCGGATACTCGGTTCATCGACTGGGCCCACCTATCGACCAGCCCTCCTGCGCGGAGCGTCACGCCCGGCAACGAACTCAGCTCTGGAACACCCACGAATACAATCGGCACCGTCTTCCCGGACGCCCGAATCGAGTGGAGAAGCCGAAGCACGGACGCCCTCCACTTCTCAAGATCGCAGAGCCGTGCGGCGTCGGAGACACCACAAACAACGGCGATGCCGTCGTAGTCAGCAGCAACCACGGTTCGGGCCAGACCGCTGAGTTCCCCGATTCGTGAGCCCGGGGTCTGCACAAGATCCACTCTCGTCACACGGCCACTGCGCTCGCTGATCGAACGAGCGAGATGCCCTGGAAGGGCAAGCTCGTGCGTGAGGACCCCTAAGCCGCTGGCAGCGTCGGTACCGAATAGCAGGACGCGACCGGCGCCTGGACGCCCCAAATCCTTACTCACGTCGCTCAACGGATGTGGAAGGCCGAGGTACGCGACACGACTGGGCAGCAAGTACAGCCGCACAGCGAGGCGGGCTACGGGGGTAAACCACAGCAACGTTGCCTCCTCCAGGCGAGGGACGCCGGACACTCTGTGGCCCGTCGCGAGGAGTCAGGGCACCTCGAAACGGTTCTACCAGCGGCCGAGCGACAATGCGCGCGCCCCGCCGGACGAGCTCTGACGGCAATCCCTGAGGAACTCAGGATCGGAGGACAAGAAGTGACAACAACAAGTGACTACGTGATCGTCGGCGGCGGATCTGCGGGCGCAGTGCTCGCGTCGAGACTGTCCGAAAACGTCGACCGCACGGTGGCGCTGCTCGAAGCTGGGTCAGACTCGCTTCCCGAGAGCGCGAGGGAGCCTGGTGAATGGCGAAACCTGCCAGGCTCCGAAGTCGACTGGGGCTACAGCACAGTCGCGCAGGAGCACGCCAACCAGCGTCAGATTGCGTATCCCCGAGGCAAGGCGGTCGGCGGATCAAGCGCGATCAACGGGATGATGCACGTTTGGCCTCAGCCCGAGGACTTCCAAGATTGGCCAGCGTCAGCTTCGGTCTCATGGCAATTCGAGGACATTCTGCCGTTTCTTCAGAAGTCGGAGACCTATATCGGCGCTGCGGGCACGGTTCGCCGCGGATCGGCTGGGCCGCTACGGGTGCAAGAGGAACCCGCGAATGCGGACACCGACGCGGCCCTCGACGCGTTCGCGTCAATCCGCAACACCTGGATCGGTCGATTCCCGCTGGCAATCGCTCATGACGTCCGCGTGACTGTCGCCGATGCGTATCTGCCCAGCAAGGTCCGAGATCGAAGCAACCTGACGCTACTAGACAACGCGACAGCGACGCGTCTCCTGTTCAACAACGCCGGCGAACGCTGCATCGGAGTTGAGTATGCGCGCGGGGGCGATACTCACGTCATCCTGGCGCGACGGGAGGTGATTCTGAGCGCCGGTGTGATCGGCACGCCGCAGCTCCTGCAAGTGTCCGGGATCGGAGACGCCGCTCTCCTAAAATCGCTACACATTCCGCTCGTTGTCGATGCACCCGAAGTTGGCCGCAATCTACGTGACCACCCCCTGTTGGTGATGGTGTACCCATCAAAGTGGCCTCTCCAACCAGCGGCGCAACGAGTGGAAGCGGGGGCGCTGATCTTCAGTAGCGAAGACGCCGCCGAACCCGACCTACAGCTTTTCGTCATGAACAACGTTGCGTCCAACGGGCAAACCGCGTTCTGTATTGGTGTATCCGTCATCAAACCGGAAAGCATCGGAACGGTGAGCATCCGAAGCGCAAACGTTGCCACGCCACCAGCCATCGACCCGAACCTCCTCGGGCAGGCGGAAGATGTGAAGCGCCTTATCGCTGGCGTTGGCCTTGTCCGGGGCCTAGCCACCAATACCGCCTTAGCTCGGTACATGATGTTCGAGGCCGTGCCAGGCCTTCAAGCGGACACCGACTCCGATCTCGAACATCGCATTCGGGAGGCGGTCGGGTTCTACTGGCATGGGGTCGGAACTGCTCGGATGGGGGAGGACGCCTCGGCGGTCGTGGACGCGGAGCTTCGCGTTCGAGGTGTCGCGGGTCTCCGTGTGGCCGATGCCGCAGTGATGCCAACCATCGTCCGCGCGAACACGAACGCGACAGTCCTCGCAATCGCGGAACGCGCGGCGAAGTTCATAGCAGCGGCCCAGTGAAAGCGGGTCAGCTCGCCACGTCATACGGCAACCCCCCCCCCCCGAAATCTGCTGCGCGGGACGGTCTCGGTAGGTAGTGGCAACCGATGAGCCCCGGGCGCTACCTCGATGAAGTGCGCTCGGCAGCTCGCGAGCACTGCCGGGTTGCCGCGGATGAGGATGCCCCGCCGACGACGGCGATTCTCCACCCGAGGATGACCCGGGCGGGGACACGCTGTGACCGGTAACCGCCAATAGCGTCGTCCGCGCGGTGGTTCGCCGCGGAAGCGGAAGCAAGGAGACACCCGTGCCGGACGACGCAGGTCATGACGAGCGGATCGCGCTCGTATTTCAGCACCTCCCCGAAGTCCCCAGCTTCGATCTGAGGAGCGACACGATCTCGCCCTGGCAGGCGCTTTCGCTGCCGCAGATGTCCGGGAAGTACGGCGTCACGGGAGGACAGGACATCTCTCCGCAGCTGAGTTGGGATGGAGCTCCTCCGTCGACGAAAAGCTTCGCTGTAACAGTCTTCGACCCAGACGCTGCAACGTTGTCCGGCTTCTGGCACTGGGCCGTCGCGAACATTCCGGCAACCGTGAGATCACTACCGACTGGAGCGGGTGATCCCAGAGGCACCGGGTTGCCACCCGGCTCGATTCAACTGCGCGGCGACACTGGCGATGCGCACTTCATCGGAGCCGCGCCAGCAGTTGGCAGTGGCGTCCACCGATACGTGATTACCGTGCACGCGCTCAACGTCGACCGGATCGAACTGCCGGACGGAGCTTCGCCGGGCTACCTCGGCTTCAACATGGCGGCGAACACTGTCGGTCGCGCAACGCTGGTCGCCACGGCATCTCTGTGACGCGCCAGCCCGAGACTCGCGGGCTCTCAAGGACTCGCACGACCGGGCAAGCCCATTCGGTGGTGCTGCGGAAGTTCACCGCAGGGTGAGGGCGCTTGCGCAGACCCGGAGCAGGATCAAAAGCCAACACGCGAACAGCTTGATGAACGCACCTAACCATCATCAGAACAGGGCCCGACTGGACACCCACGATCGGGCGCCGAGAGCGAAGTTGCGAAATCTCGGCCTTCAACCCATTGTGATGAGCACGAAAATGAATGGAACTGCATTGAACGGACTCACTAATTCGGACGTAGGTTTCGGTGAAGGCGCATCGGCCGCGTTGCTCGGAGCGTTTGCGGCAATGGCCGACGCGCTCCCTCAGGGAAGGCATGTTGCGGGTGTGGTTGAGACAATCTTCACCGGTGCAGATCTTCGTACGATGAACGGGCTGCACCCGACTCCTGACGCGGCGATCGCCGACATACTCAGCGCGGCGGGTGCGCTTGAGGACGGCAAGAAGTGGTCGATCATGAGTGTCGAAAGCGCGACGACTGAGGCCATCCGTGATGCCGCCGCCAGCTTCGACGCAGTCGCTGACACCACGACGACGTATGTGCGACCACTCGCCGCAGCTGATGTCGTCCAGTTCGGCACCGAGTTCGACATCCGTGAAGTGGCATCGCGCGAAGCAGCGAACGATTTCGAAGTGGTCCTCGGTGACGCGTTCGGCGCGGGGCGAAGCTTAGGAGCCCCCTTCGTAGACGAAGCCGTTCTTGCGTCGGTCGGGGCCAGAGCGATTGTGGCGTATAGGCGCGGGGTTCCGGTAGCCACAGGCATGTCGATCCTTGACGATCTCGGCTTCCTAGGCATTTTCGCGATCGGAGTCAGCCCCAAGGTGCAGCGGCAAGGACTCGGTGCTGCCGTCACGGCGCAGCTCCTCAAGGAGGGTCAACGCGATGGTGCACATACCGCGTACCTGCAGTCCAGCGCGGCGGGCCTGTCCGTTTATCGACGACTGGGTTTCGCCGCAGCCGCCGATGGCATCACCTACTTCTTCCCGTCGGACGGTAAGTAGAGCGCGCGGTCAGTGATGGCAGGAAACGAACTACGTGCAGCAGCCGTGTAACTTAGTAGTCCGGACAGGGAGGCGATCACCTGGTCTCTGGGCGCGACCGTCCGCGGGTGAGTTGCGGGCTCGCAACCGACCAACAGTTGAGAGTGCTGGAGCACAATGGCCAGTCGGTTATAACTCGCCATCTCGCCGTCTTTTGCGTGACGACGAGATGAGTTCCGCCTGCCCACTGGCACTAGGCGCTACGGGCCGTACTGGTGCTTGGGGCGTGGCAGGGCATGATCGCCGGAACGGGGAGCCCTCGCGTCCATCTTCTCGTTCGTGACGGCGTCTGTAGTCAACGTCGTATTCAGATTGCTTCAGGGTGCAGATGAGCCGGCGCAGAACGTCCGGAGCGTTGGTCTGATCAGGACGCTTGCACGTCACCAGCGATATCTGTCCCCACGGTCAAACGGCCTAGAATGCTCTCCAGCTCAGCACGGACGGCCACTGCTTGAGCATCATTGCGTTCGTCTTCGATCATCGCGAGACCGCGTTTCGCGTCGTGGTAAGCCTCGATGGTCAGTCCGGCGCCCAGCCGCGCTTCGGAGCGTTGTCGCAACGCCCGCACCGCACCGATGTCCCAAGCCATCTCAGAAGCTACGGCGAAGCCGTCCCCCGCGGCGGCCTCGGCCTCATCCCACCGCTCGAGCGCAATGGCACTCTTCGAAATCTCCTCAAGCGCCACCACCCGAGTGAATCCAGTGCCGGGATCTGACGACGACGCGGGAAGTTCCGCCAGCACGACCCGGAACGCTTCGATAGCTTCTTCATGGCGACTGAGCAGATGAAGAGCCGCTCCGTACATCGATCGGCATTGCAGGAGCGCGTCCCGGTTGCCCGTTCTTAAGTGGCCGGCGACGGCGGCCTCAATGTGAGGGAGCGCCTCCTCGGGGCGCCGAAGGACAAGAAGCGCCCAAGCCACGTGATATTCAGCTTCGGCGACGACCGCTTCCTTGCCAGAGCGAAGCGCTTCCGCCTGCCCCTCCAAAGCGACATCCAGGGCGGCTTCGCGATCACCGCGTTCCATCAGAGCCGCCCACGTTCTGCGTCCCAGGAGCCGGGACGCGGCGGCTGAATCCTGTTGCGATTTCGCCGCGTCGACGGCGTGCCCGAAGAGGTCCCACCAGTGGCCCCAGGCAGGCCAGAGGTTCGAGAACCACTGCAAGGCATCGGCAACCTCGACGACTGTGGTGTGGCGTTGCTCCGTGAACGCCGCTTCGAACGCTGGCCACCAGTGGTCCACTTCAGCTGTGATCCACGCACGTGCCGACGCCGAATCAGGGAACTCGGCCTTTGCTGGTCCGGCTGGTGAGAACCACCCGGCGGCGGCTCGTAGTCGGGCAAGGACGACGCTTCGCAGCAGCTCTCGTCGAGCAGTGATCGCGTCGCTTCCCTCGGCTATGACGAGCTGCTCGAGCGCGAAGACGCGCAGGAGGTCGTGGACGCGGTACCGGTTGCCTCCGCGGGGTTCGACAAGCCCGAGTTCGACAAGCTCTTCAAGCGAGTCTTCGGTGTCAGCTGCCGCATCTCCTCGGGAAGCCGCGGTGCCCAGTGGCGCGGTCGCTATATCGGCGCCGAACGTCGCCCCGTCTATGACCGCAAGAGCGCGGAACTGCCGTGCTACGTTTGCTTCCAGGTCACGGTAAGAGACTGCGAACGCGGCTTCAACAGACACATCGTGGTGCGCCAACATGCGAAGGCGACGCTCCTCGGCGCGCATCGCCGCGACGAAATCGCTGGCAGTGTCGCCCGACGCTGCAATGCGACTCCCTGCGACGCGCAGCGCCAGCGGTACGCCCGAGCACAACGACGCGAGGTCACGAAGATTGTCGCTGCTGCCCTCGGATGGGACAATACGCGCGAGCAGCCCTACGCTCTCGTCAATCGGCATCGGCTCCACCGCGACTCGGAGTGTTGCGTCCAGTCCGCTGAGGAGGCGGCGCGAAGTCACGACGACCGGCCCTCGACCGGGAGCGTCGAGCACTGGCCGGACCTGTGCCTCGTTGTGGGCGTCATCGAGGATTACGGCTGGTGCCTGCTCGGCGCATAGCTGCTGCCATCGAGACATCGCAGCAGCCAGGGTCGGTGGTGGATCCTCCGCCCCGTTCGTTGCGAGGAAGATGAGCCGCTGGAGCACGTTGAGGGACTGGACCGGCGCCGACGACTGCGCCGCGAGATCCACGAACAACGTCTCCCGACGATCATCACGAAACGCTTCAAGGGCGATCGTGGACTTCCCGATCCCCGGGCCACCCGTGATCATGACTAGCGCCGCGGGTTCAGCGAGCAGGTGGTCGCCAACGGCTCCTGTCTCGCCGGCACGCCCGGTGAAGTCCGCAAGCGGCAGCGGTTCCTTGGAGACGCCCCCTACTCCAACCCCGCGACCCATCCTGAGGAGCACTGATCGATCGCTCTGGGATGCGTCGAGGGCCTGGGCGAGCGCCTCAAGGGTGGGCCGTTGCGGGCGACGGGCGACTCCGCGTTCGATGTCACCAATGGTTCGCACGCCGACGCCAGCTGCGGCTGCGAGGTCCGCGATCGTGAGGCCCGCGCTGCGACGAAGCTGCCTCAGCAGCTCAAATCCATTCGGTGCGTCCACCCGGTTCCCCGTTCCTGCCTGTGTTCTGCCTGGTGTGCACCTGGCGTCGCTGATGTCCTAGGAATCAATGATCCAGCACCACGAAGCAGCGGTGCACCGGGACGGTGGGAGTGAAGGACAATGGCGGCAACGAAACCATCTCCGCTGGGCGAGTACCTGCGCGCCCGCCGAGCAATTCTCCAGCCCCGGGACGTCGGAGTCGTGAGCCTTACCGCTCGCCGTGTGCCCGGCCTGCGACGTGACGAGGTCGCGCGTCTCGCCGGCATCAGTCAGGAGTATTACCTCCGCCTTGAGCAGGGCCGCGACCGTCAACCCTCCGAGCAGGTCGTCACGGCGCTAGGGCGGGCACTGCGGCTCGACCCCGCAGGTGTTGAGCACATGGGCCGCCTTGCGCAGATGCGGCACGGGGATCTGCCGCGAAGGCTTCCTCCAGAACTGGAGGCACAGTTGGACGCGGGCCTCGGGGTGATGCTCAACCAATGGACTAACACGCCGACCTACATCATGGACGGTAACCAGGATGTTGTCATCGTGAACCCCTTGGCTAGCGCGATGAGCGGAGGTGGCCTCGCCTCCGGCGTCAACATCCCGCTGACAGTCTTTTCGGACGCCGCGCGCGCCGCGTTCGAGGACTGGGAGGAGACCGCGGAACGCACGGTCGCGACTCTCCGTTTCAACAGCGATCCCGAGGACGTGAGACTGCAGGAAATCGTCGGCACGCTCTCGATTCGCGATCCCGAGTTCCGTCGCCTGTGGGCCAGGCATGATGCTCGACCGCATCACATCGGTGAGATCCGCCAGTACGTGGACGGCCACGGGTTCGTCAGCCTCCAATGCCAGACCTTGCTCGTTCCCGGGCCTCGACGCCACGTGCTCGTCGCCTTCCACGCTGCGCCGGGGACACCGGGCAACGATGCACTTGAGACGCTGAGAGCGGAGCTTGCCCGGAATGAAAGCGTCAGGGAAGAGTCTCGTTCCCTGACTGGAACGCCAGAAGTAGCGTGATGATCTCTTCCCGGAGTTCTCGGAAGCGGCCCGGTAAGCCGGCTTCCGGAAGCACGCTGAGTGCACGCTCGAAGTCATGCTGAGCATCCACGGGGTGTCCCATGCTTCGGAGGACAACACCGCGGGTGCGCAGCACTTGGGCGAGGGCATGGTCGGATGCTCCATTCGCTATGGTGAGGGCTACGTCGAGCACAGTGAGTGCGTCAGTTGAGTGACCGGCCGCCACCAGCGATCGTGCGAGTTCATCTCTGGCCAGGGCGCGTGCGTACCGCGCGCGACGGTCTACCGCATCGTCGTGCTCTTCGAGCGCTGTGACTGTGGCGCGAAGCATCTCCACGGATGCCTCATATTGACCGAGACGGCGCAGTACCAGCCCGACGAGGCCGCGAGCCTGGTACACGAATACCGGCTCGGACGGCGGATGGGCGTCGAAGGCATCCATGGCGGCACGTGCGTGTGCAAGAGCCTGAGCGTGCGCACCAGCTTCGGTCAGGGCCCATCCGACGTGGTAGTGCCCCCAAGCAAGCACGTCTGGTCGTTCGGAACGTTGTGCGAAGTCGAGAGCGTCTTGTGCATGTTTGATCGCCAAATCGTGGTTCACCAACTCAACATGCGCCGCCCAAGCGAGTTGCCCGGCAACTTCGGACTGGACCGCAACGTCCCCTGTGACAGCGGCGGAGTGAGCGGCGAGCTGGTCGAGGTCGTACCAGTGCCCCCAGTCAGGCCAGAGGTTCGCAACCCATTGCAGGGTTTTAGCGAGCACGATCACGCGGTGGTCCTCGCCCGCCGCAGCGGCTGACTGCACCGCCGGCCACCAATGATCAACTTCGACCACTAGCCACTCCAGCGCGTCACTATGCGAGACGGATGACTGCGGCACGGGGCCGAGCTGGTGCCAGACGAACGCCGCTGCAACCGCCTGAAGCTGGTCCAACAAGGCGTTCCTCAGACGTAAGCGAACGGTCGACGCCACCTCAGGGTCATCCTCCAAACGACGCACGGCGAAGAGCCGAATGAGGTCATGCATGCGGTACCGGTCTCCGCCGCGCTGCTCGAGCAGGCCGAGCTCGACAAGATCCTCGAGACGTTGCTCGACGTCCGTGACCTCCCAGTAGTCAGCACCAGCAACGATCTCCGCGGTGAAGCTCACGCCATCTACCGCAGCGATCGCCCGGAACACGGCCGACGTCTCCGCGTCGAGGTCTTGGTAGGAAAGAGCAATCGCCGACGCAACGGACAAGTCACCAGCGACCAACAGCGCAAGACGCCGTTCCTCAAGCCGCAAACGCGCGACAAGATCGCCTGCCGATGTGGCGGGCCGACTGGCAACCCTGTTGCCAGCGACTCGGAGGGCCAGCGGGAGCCCCCTGCAGAGCGAAGCAAGCTCACGAACTGCTTCATCGGTGCGCTGCCACTCCGGAACTATCTTTCGGAGCAGCTGCTCTCCGTCTGCGTCGCCCAGTGGCAGAAGCGGAAGACGTTTTGCGGCCAGCCCTCCGAGGCTCCGCCGCGATGTGAGCACCAGCGCGAGTCCCTCGCCGGCAAGGAGCGGACGAACTTGCTCTTCGCCGCTGACGTTGTCCAGATGCACAAGCATCGAAGCAGCCCTGCACACTTTGGCCCACCGGTCGACCGCAGCAGAAAGAGTGCCCGGCGGGTCCCCTGAGTCGCACTGTCGAAGCAGTCGTTGAACAACCTCAAGGGCTGTTGCAGAGGGACGGCCCTGCCCGGCGAGGTCCGCGTACAGCCGCCGTCGCCCCTGCTCGCCCTGGTGCGCTGCTTCCACCGCAAGCGTTGTCTTTCCCACCCCCGGAGGACCGCTCACAACTACCGTCACCGTCTGCCGGCTTGGCTCGATGAAGGCAACCAGCCGCCGCAGTTCATCCGTCCGACCGACTAGATCACCAACGCGGGGAGGAGCAACGTCGGCGGCGCCCACGTCAGGGAACGGAGTTGGATCCGATGATGTGGTCTTCAGTAGCGGAGCTCTGAGCCAGTCACGCTCAACCGAACCCACTTCCAACGCCGCGATTAAAGCGTCCACGGTCTTCGGGTGGGGCTGCCTGCTCCGGCCGCGCTCGATATCGCTGATCCCTCGAACACTCACCCCCGAACGTTCGGAGAGCATCTCGATCGTCATCCCCGCAGAGACGCGAAGGGACCGGAGACGCTCAGCAAGGGTTGCTTCCATCGCACGCTCCAAGCTCGTCCCACTGCGCCGGGCTGTCATCATCTCGCAGACGCCTCCAATTGGCGAGCCGAGGGTCGAAATCAGATCATGGGCGGACCTTCCGAAGAAAGGGCGACGTGGTCAGTGAGGATGTCTGTGCTCGCTGCTTCACCTCTGATTGTTGACCTGCAACGTGCCGCCCACCGGAGCGCCCGGAGGCGGCGCCTCGCTGCCTTAGTGCGGGCAAGCAGGGAAGACGGGTGCATCCTTCGCCGAGATGCCACGCTCACGAAAGGGGTAGGGCGGGGGACACGATGCCGTCAACACGCGGCTATACCGTCATAGGCACTGGACGCCGCGAACATCCGATCGCGACAGCGTACCGGTGTACCAGGAACAGAAAGTGGGCCCCTCATGTCTGCAGTGAGCGATCGGCTAGTCGCGCTTGGAATCGTCATGCCGACGCAAGCGGCAGCACCGGCGGGAACATACGTGCCTGCGGTGATCAGTGGCAATTACGTCTACACGGCAGGGCAACTGCCGTATGTCGGCGGTGTGCTTACGGCGACCGGCAAAGTGGGCACCGAGATCACAGTGCAGGATGCAGCAGCGTACGCCCGCGTCGCTGCCGTCAACGCTCTCGCCGCAGTTGAAGCCGCGTTGGGATCGCTCGACCGTGTTCGACGCATCGTCAAGGTCGTCGGTTTCGTCGCCTCCGACCCGGGCTTTTTCGGCCAACCAGAAGTACTTGACGGAGCCTCGGACCTGCTCGGAGCAGTCTTCGGCGACGCGGGAACTCATGCCCGGAGCGCGGTCGGCGTCGCGGTTCTCCCACTGAACGCGCCCGTCGAGGTTGAACTGGTCGTGGAATTCAGCTAGCCCTGCCGACGACGTGAAGACGCGGGCGACGAGACAATCAGCGGTACCGGGACCAGCTCGACGTTGAGCGCTGCCGTCGGAGACGGGTCGGACGAGCGACAAGGTCGTTCTGTCCTTCGAAGGAGTGCGTCGGAGGGGTTAGCGTGCGGAGCGGAACGTGTTCCGGTAGCGGGACGGCGTTGTTCCGACCGACGCCGACAGGTGTCGCCGAAGCGATGCGGCGCCGGCGTACCCGACTTCCCCCGCAATTGCCTCGATGTCCAGTGCGGTGGTCTCGAGGAGCTCCCTGGCCAGCCCGAGCCGTTGCTGGGTGATCCAGCGGCGAGGCGTCACCCCTGTCTCGCCAAGGAAGCGCCGCGCAAACGTCCGCTCGCTCATGTGCGCGTGGCCCGCGAGGGTGCGAATCGTCAGCGGGTCGCGGAGCCGGGCGAGGGCCCAATCCCTGGTCGAGGACGTCGACTGGTCGCTCGAGTTCGCGACCGGACGTTCAATGAACTGGGCCTGTCCGCCGTCCCGGTGCGGCGCGACGACGCACCGCCGGGCCGCGGCGTTGGCTAGCTCCGGGCCGTTGTCCTCGCGGATGAGGTGGAGGCAGAGGTCGATCCCGGCCGCGGCGCCCGCTGAGGTGTGGATTCGTCCGTCGGAGGTGAAGAGCACGTCCTCATTGAGCTCGATACCCGGGAACCACTCCCGGAAGAGCGGCGCGCACTGCCAGTGCGTCGTCGCCCGCCGGTCGTCGAGCATCCCCGCGGCCGCGAGCGTGAAACCGCCGGTGCAGATCGAGACCACCCGGGCACCGTGCCGGATCGTCCCCAGTACCGCCCGGACGTCGTCGGGGAGCTCACGGCGGAGGGAGTACGGCTCCACCGGCGCGATGACGACGGTGTCCGCGGTCGCGAGCGCTTCCGGCCCGACCGACGGTGTGACATCGAACCCGGCGTTCGTCCGGATGGGGCCGCCGTCCGGCGTACAGAGCACCACATCGTACGCGTCGTCGGCTGCCCCGAACACTCGCGACGGCATGCCGAGTTCGAACGGGTAGGCGCCGTTCTGCGCTAGGACGACCACGCGGTGGGCCGGGGCGGAGGACATGGCAGAATCGTATCGGAACATGACGGGATGGTCATTGGGTACCGGATCGCGGCTTCCTAACGTTGGCTGCATGACCACGACAATGTTCGCGATGACGCAGGACCGCCTCGGCGGACCCGAGGTACTGCACGGAGCCGAAGTTCCCCGCCCAACACCGGGGGTCGGTGAGGTACTCGTGCAGGTCCGGGCCGCCGGCGTCAATCCTGCCGACCAGATGTACCGGCAGGTGGGAGCTTTTGGGGCGCAGCCGCCGTTCACCCTCGGATGGGATGTCTCCGGCGTCGTCAGCGCGATCGGACCCGGCGTGACGATCCTCGAGCCCGGCGACGAGGTCTTCGGCCTGTTGCCGTTCCCGAAGGGTGCCGGAGCATACGCCGAGTATGTAATCGCACCGACGCGGGCTCTGCTGCGCAAGCCGGACGCGCTCACCCACGTCGAGGCCGGTGCTCTGCCGCTCGCCGGGCTCACCGCCTGGCAGGCCCTCGTCGAAACTGCACACGTCGGTGCCGGCACGCGAGTGCTCGTGACCGGCGCAACCGGCGGGGTTGGGCACCTTGCGATCCAGATCGCCGCGGCACTCGGGGCCGAAATCACCGCGCTCGCCTCAACGGCTAACGTCGACGCGGCCCGCGCCTACGGAGCGACGCGGGTGGTGGACTACCGGACGACCGACGTCGCAAGCACGGTGTCCGACCTCGACGTCGTGATCGACGTCCTCGGCGGCGACTTCACCACCACCGCAGTAAGCATGGTCCGCCCCGGCGGCACCGTCGTCACGATGATCCCGCAGATCACACCCGCGACGGTCGCCGCTGCCGCCGAGCGCGGCGTCCGCCTGCACGGACTGCTTGTCGAGGCCGACCGCCTCGGCTTGGGCGAACTCGTCCGGCTCGTCGAGACAGGTCAGCTGCGCCCCACGGTGGCAGCGACGTACCCCCTTGCAGACGCCGCGAGCGCACACCGCGACGGCGGCAGCTTCGGCAAGACCGTCCTCCTGCCCTGACCACCACTGATTGAGGGAACGTGATGTCCACCACCAGCAACACCGAACTCGTCACCACCTTTTACACCCGCGCCTTCAACAGCGGGGAACCGGAGGCCGCTGCGGCCGACGCGATCGGCGATCGTTACGTGCAGCACAACCCCGTCGCACCAGACGGGGTCCCGGCCTTCGTCGCCTACGTGCACTCGATGCGCGAGCGATTCCCGGAACTGCACCTCGACGTCAAGCGCGCCGTCGCCGAGGGCGACTTCGTTGTGACGCATAGCGCGTTCCACCTCACCCCGGGCGACCGGGGCATGGCCGTCGCCGACGTCTGGCGCTTGGAAGACGGCAAAATCGTCGAACACTGGGACGTGATGCAGCAGGTGCCGGAGCAGGCAGCCAACACGAACACCATGTTCTGATCGTGTCCTCGACCCGACCGCGGCTCAGTGGCCTCGCGCCACCTCAAGGTCCCAGTGTCGGACATGCCGTGCTCGCCCACTCCGAGCTCACGGTCCCGTCGATACCTCCGGCGCGTATGCCTGCACCGAACCACGGACGTAGGGTGACCCGCCACCCCATATCCATCCGTCTCAAGAGCGGATCGTTCAACGGAACGACGGGAGTTCGTGGCACGTCAAGGCGATGCCGGGCGGGAACCGTTCGGTGGGGCAGGCGTTTCGGGTCCGCGCATCCCACGGACGAGAAGGCCTGAGTCCCCCCTTCCGACTTCGCTGGGTGGGTACACCGACTCCGTCCAGACCCACGATACGGACGGTCACCTCGCCGGCGATAGGGGAACGACGCCCGATTACGTGAAGCCGCACGCACGACGGAGCCCTTCGCGCCGAAGCAGCCGATTGGCTTCGTTGAGATGTGCTCGTTCCACGTTCGCTGCCCAGCTGGGCAAAAGACTCGCCGTGCACACTATGTCAGTACAAATAAGCCCTGGGAATGGCTGGCTGGGTGCGCTCCACTCAATGGGTCGTCGTGCGGATCAGGTGCGACGAACGGGAGTCGGTCTGTGTTCGGGTCACAGATCGGCCCCCTTCTCGCTCGAACGAGAGCGGCACCTCGCAGCTGGATGAGGGAGCCGCGAGGGGCCGCGCAATCACCTGAAACCTGTCGGCTACGACAGAGTCTGTGGGTCGGTGGTCGGTGCCACTGTGCGACCGCTGGTCGCTCGGAGGCGCAACTTTCCACGGGCCATGCCGGACGCGAAGCGAGTGAGGGTCGTGCGGTGGTGAGGCTCGGATGACTTCCGGCTGCACTGACCTGCCTGGCTACGGGGCAGTGCGGTGGACGGCGCAAGAACTGCTGTTACCCGACGGCAGCGTGTTCGCAACCGTCCTGGACAACGCGACGGACACCAATGGGTCGCCGCTTACCGAGGACGGGCGGAGCGAGCTCATATTCTGGGAAAGCATGATCGCGTAACCGCAACACCGCGCCAGTACCTCGTCCGGTGACCGATCCTTCTCCGTGCACCGTCTGTCTCGGTTACTTGCGAGATCGGTCGTTGCGCGACGACGAGAAGAGCCAGCCTGCGAGCAGCATCACGCTGCCCACAAACGTGAAGATGACGCCGACTGCCAGGTTCTGTCAACTTTACAATCACCGACACGCACCGCCGCCGCTACGGCGACGCCACGGTCGCCAAGCTCTGTGCCGCTGGTCTCCTCAAGCAGGAGCGCCGCTTCACTGGTGAACTCACCGGTCGGCTCGAAGCCGCCGGCTACGACCGACTCAATGACGCCGCCACCGGTTGGGGCTGGGACGTCGTCCTACCCGACTCAGCCGTCGAGCCGAGCGCTGACCGCGGCCCGAGTCTGGCGCGGTTGGACCCCGCCCTTTTCCGCGACGCACGTGAAGCGAAGGCTTCAAACTGGTCCGACGAGTATGCGGCGACGATCTTCGACCGTCGTGATGCCCTCGAACGAGACGGCTTCCACGGCATCGAAGACGCCCCGGAGGAGTGGCTGTGGGCGCCCGGCGGGCGAAGCTGAGCTGACTTGTCGCGGTCCTGGTCGGCGCCGAGGTCGGTCATGATCGAGGGTCAGAGGCCCCGAGACATCAAGGATGTTCCCGCGTGCCGCGGTGATGCCGTCCAGGTCGTGCCTCGAGGGCAGACGCTGCGTGCTGGAGCCGTCGCTGCCGGCACAGGGGCTACGAGTTGCGGGCCGGCACGGAGGGTGTTCCTCTTAGGGGCTTCTACTGCCTGCACCGCGTCGGCATGCTTCTTTGAGCGGTCCCTGCAACCACGGGGCGAGGGCGTCAACTTCGTGGGCTAGCGATGGCTGTGTGAACTGTTCCAGAGGCGATGCAACGGACGGAGACTGGATGTCGAGCGCGATCGTCATCACAGAGTTTGGTGGCCCAGAGGTGCTGCAGTGGCGTGAGGTGAAAACGCCACGGGCGCAACCGGGAGAGGTCCTCATCCGCGTGAAGGCTGCGGCAGTTGGCCCGACCGATCTTCGAATCCGCACCGGTAATCTCACCGCTGTGTTCCCTCAGCGCCCGGGCGACGTGTTGGGTTTCGAAGCGTCCGGGGTTGTCGAGGCGGTCGGCGAGGGAGCGAACGCTAACGTCGGCGACGAGGTCGCCGCGCTCTTGCCTTCTCAGGGTGGGTACGGCGAGCTTGTCGCCACTAACGTCTGGTACTCAAAGGCCGCCTCGGTGAGTTGGGCTGCAGCCGCGGCGCTACCTGCATCGGCCGACGCGGCAGTGGGAACTCTCCGCCAGATTCGCGCGGTGCGCGGGGACACGCTTGTCGTCCTCGGCGCCGTCGGCGCGGTCGGGTTGATCGTTACGCAACTAGCGGCACTGCAGGGCATTCGGGTCATTGGCGCGGCAAGAAAACGAGACGCCGGGCTGGTCCAGGACGTCGGAGGCGAATTCGTCGAGTACGGCAGCGGAGTCTTCGACCGGATTGGCTCCCACGTCGACGCCGTCATCGCTGCAGCGGGCCATGGGGAACTGTTAGAAGCAGTGGCAGCAACCCGAGACCCGAGCAGAGTGGTTACCCTCACCGGAGGACCCGACGTCGCGACTTCTGGGGCACTCTTGTCGCATCCGAGCCCGAACCGCGCTCCCGATGCGCTGGCTACCACCATGCCGTTACTCGCCACCGGAGAGCTCCGTCTGAAACAGAGTCGTACTCTCCCCATCGGAGAAGCGGCCGAAGCTCACCGCCTCCTCGAATCGGGCCAGACCAGCGACAAGATCGTGCTCTCCTTCGATTGAAAGCACGAGCGCCCGGCCGCTCGCGTGACGGGGTACTCCTACGTTGATCGGCCGTCATCATGCGGATCGCGGGAGACGGCCTCCGCGGCGTCGAAACCAGTTGGCAAGTAGTCGGAGCAATCAAGGTCGCTGCAGAAAAACACCGCGCGCGCCAAACGACGCTGAGTTCGCAGGCGCCGAACTGAGGGCGTTGGGGCGATCCGTCTTGTCTGAATGAAGGCAGCCTGCCCCTGTTCGGGGCAGGCTGCCCGGGCTGACAAAACCTACGCTCTGGGTCCGTCCCACCACCGATCGGAGACCTGATGCCCACCGTCCAGTTCACCCGCGAGTCGCCCGCCGTCGGGCGGATCACCTTCTCGAACCCTCCGGTCGGGCTCGTTACCGGAAGCGCCGTGCGAGGCTTGATTGACATCGTCAACAGCCTCGCGTCCGACGCCCAGTTGAAGGTGGTCGTGTTCGACAGCGCCGTCGAAGGCTTCTTTCTCAACCACTTCGATTTGACACACCTCGACGAGTTTCCCGGCGGTCCCGCTTGGACGGATCTCGTGGTGTCACTGTCCAAGACGCCGTACGTCACCATCGCGCTGATTCGCGGTCGCACTCGAGGCGGGGGCAACGAGTTGGCGCTCGCATTGGACCTTCGTTACGCCAGCCGGGAGCAGGCACGCTTTGGGCAGCCCGAAGTCGGCACAGCCTTGGTCCCAGGTGGCGGCGGAACTGAGCGCCTTCCCCGCCAAGTAGGTCGCGATCGTGCGTTAGAGGCGATTCTGACGAGCGCCGACTACGACGCTGGGACGGCCGAGCGGTGGGGGTGGGTCACCCGGGCACTCAACGACGAGAAACTTGACGAGTACGTCGCAAGCGTTGTGGAACGGCTGTCGTCCTTCGACAGAACGGCGCTCGCTACCGCGAAAGCCATGGTGAACCGGTCGGCGCTGCCCTCCAAGTCTGACCTCCAATCGGCGTACGAGGCCTTCGAACAGCTCACATCCTCCGCGGCGTTCAAGGCCCGAGCGACCGGCGGCGCTACGCCCGCCCTCACGCCGGAGCAACTCGTCGCCTTCGAACTTGATCTCGGGGACTTCATCGGCCGCGCTGCACAGCAACGGGCCGCAGCAGGTTCAAACGCGACCGAGAACGGGTAGCCAAAGGGGCCCGCCCTCGTCGCCTGGGGTTCGCAACCTACCTCTGCGACTTCAGCGCAGAAGCCAGCTCCGCGACGAAGGGTCGGCCGCGCTCCCACGACATTGTCCTTCGCCAATCATCTGCAGGAGAAACCGTGGTTTATCACGACCTCATCGTCCTCGGTGCAGGCCCCGGCGGCTACGTTGCCGCCATCCGTGTCGCCCAACTCGGATCAAACGTCGCCATCATCGAGAAACAGTATTGGGGAGGAGAATGTCTGAACATCGGACGCGTTCCCGCGAAAGCACTCATTCGAAACGCGGAAATCGCTCACATAGTGACAACCGAAGCGGCGGCATATGGTATTGCCGGCGCGGTAGCCGTTGATTACGGCGTCGCATTCGACCAAAGCAGAGAAGTGAGTGACGCAAGGAGTGATCGGGCTAGAGTTCGCCTACATTCTCGGCAGCTACGGAGTGAAGGTGACCGTCGTTGAATCTGCTGACCGGCCGCTTCCGAGCGAAGATGTCGACGTCTCCAACGAAGTCAGCCGCCAGATGCGCAAGCTCAAATGTGTGGTCCGACTCAGGTGCGATGCCAGTCTGCAGGTCCGGGGCTCTCAATCGGGCAGGTTCCACCGAAGGTCGTACCCGGTGTCGGCAAGGAACCACAACCGATTCCGAACCTCCTCGAGGGCGGCCGCGTCGTCTTCACTGCGGGTGTCGGCGCGGAGGAGTGTGTTGGCGGTGATGATGTCGTCGGTGCGGTCTCGGTAGCCGGCGGCGGTCGCGGTGGCGAAGACGGTTGGGTCGGCCGGGAGGAGGAGCTCGGTCCCGGCCAGGTCCTCATCTTCGGGCTCGAATCCGAGGCCCTTCATATCGATTTCGTTCGCTGCGAAGGCGACGAGCCGGTACGGCGTCGTCTTACCGACCGTGATCGCCGGGTAACCAGGGCGGCTCGAGATCCCCCGCCCGGAGATCAGACAGCCGGCGCCGATGAGCCGCTCTGCCTGCTCCGGGAGCGGTAGGTCCGTCCGCCACCGCGTGCGGATGCCGCCTGGGCCTGGGTAGCAGGCGATGCTCCAGTCGACGAGGCCGCCGACTTTCCGGGATTCCCATCCGATGCGGGTGCGGTGCACCCGTTTCCCGAGCCGGGCGAGGGCATCGTCCACCTGGCCGGGCGTGAGGTTCCCGCGGTTGACGAGCTCGTCGAATTTGGCGCCGTTGATGGCGAGCATCCGGGCGACGGCGAAGGTGATGTAGATCGGGGCGGCGTCCTTCCACCGGTCGTGGACACCGAGGACCTGTTTCCCGTTGACCCAAACTCGTCGGCGGTCGACGTCGACGAGCAGTACCGTCTCGGTTTGTTCCGCGAGTGCAATCTGCATTTGCATCACGGTGCGCGGGGCGAGCAGGAGCAACTCTGCGGGGGTGTCTGGTTCGCCGCGTGGGTTCCGGGTCGATGTTGGGAGGCGGGCTCGGCGTCCGTCGGCGAGGCGGATCGTGTCGTGCGACTCGACGACTGCGTGCAGGCCGGCGAGTTTGAGGACGGCGAGGGCGTCGGTGAGGTCCGCGGTGTCCCCGAGCCCGTAGGGGAGGGTGATCTGCGGGCGTCCGGCGTAGGCGTCGGCGACCCATTGCAGTGCGGGCCCCATCAGCGGCGCTCTTCGGGGGTGTCGGGTCGGATGAGGGCGATGATCCAGCGGGCTTCGGTGAGGAACGGCTCCCACCCGTCGCGGGTGTCGCCGTGTGCTGGTTCGCAGCGGTAGCCGCCGTCGCTGTCGGTGCTCGTGACGATGACTTGCCGGAGCTCGGAGTCCGGTGGGTCGCGGAAGTACATGTGTCCGTGGGTGCCGGCCATGTCGAACGCGACAGTGAGGAGGAACAGCTCTGGTCGGGTGGTCACCAGCGCCACCGCCGTCCGCGGAACAGGGCGATGACGGTGGCGAGGGGCCGGCCTTGCTGCATCCAGGTCAACGGTGTCAGGGGTACGTCGTCGACGCTGAGGAACTGCCGGGGTGTGGTCATGAACTCGGTGATCGCTGCCGCGTCGAGGAGCGGCTGCGGGGCAGCTGCGAAGAGCACATCGAGGCCGGGCAGGAGACTGGATGGGTCGCCGAACTCGGGGAGGGCGGGCTGGACGATCTGCCAGTCGGGGATGCGTTCTTCGCCGTCGAGGTCGAAGCTGGTCAGCCGGTTCGACCCGAACAGTTCCCCGACCTCGTCGATGCTGATCTGCAGCGCTGTGGCGGCTTCCGCTTCGGTGAGGGTCGTGTCGAGCAGGTGCCGTCGGATGCGTGCCTGCGTGGCCTGCCACCATTCCTCGGGCACGTCCGCACCATCAGCAGAAGCGCCGCCGGGTTCGCGGGGGATTTGTCGACCTTGGTCGGTGTACGCCTGGAGCTGGTCGATGCTGATCTCACCCCGGGCGTACATCCACAACTGGCCTTGCCAGGGCATGTCGTCCGGGAATCCTTCGAGGTAGCCGGAGTGGATGACGGCGCGGACCGTCTTCTCCCGCTTCGCGATCTCGGACGCTGGGATGAGGAGGGTCTGGACGATCCGGTTCGCTTCCCGCGTGGCGGGGGCGGTCAGGTCGGTGAGGCGCCGCCGGTTCCGGTCGACGAGCTCGTAGCCGGGTTCGTTGTCGCTGGGTTCGATCATGATCCGCGCCATCGACGCGTCCGGATGCTCGGTGTCCTCGAGGAGGACATGCCCCCACAGGATCCGGTCGTTCGAGAGGTGCAGGGAAACCAAACGCATCATCAGCGAGTACCTCCAAGAAGTCGGGACGGGAGCGTGCGGGTTAGGGTGCGGGGTCAGCTCGTCGGTGGGGTGGGTCGGGTTCGGCCGATGCGTTCCGGCTGCTCGGTGAGGATGAACCGCATCAGGCGGTCCGTTTCCGCCATCGCCGCCTCCGACACGTCGCTCCCGGATGGGTCGGTGGTGGTGAGGCGGAACCATGGCGTCTCGTCCGAGTGGTCGATGAGAACTGTCGCCCAGGGCCCATCGGGGTCGTTGGCGTCGGTGAAGATGGCGGCGCCGAAGAACCGGGCGTCGTCGAACGCCAACGTCAGGGACACCAACTGCAACACCACGGCTCGCTTCGCGATCGGTTCGTTGGTCATTGGACGTGTATCCAGCGGAGGTCGTGGGCAGTGTCGGCGCGGAAGTGCAGCAGCTCCCGCAGCCCGTTCACCGCATCCGTGTGCGCGTCCGTGTACCCGTCCTGCCAGATCACGGACGCGGTGATGAAGTCGTCCGTGCAGCAGCCGAGGTTCGGCGGGGACAGGATCGTCGTGTCCTGTGGGATCAGGACCTTCACGGTCGCTTCGTCCGCGCTGGCGGGTTCGTAGCCGAGTGCGGCCATGTCGGGATGGGTGGCGAAGAATGCCGTCAACCGGTTCGGCGGCACCTCAGCCCATGACTGGTGGGCTGCCCACCGGTCCGACATCACCCCGCCCCGTCCGATGAGCTCATCCGCCTGCTCGTCGAGGGTCGCGGCGCGCTTCCAGCAGGTCCGGACACCGCCCGCACCCGGATACGCCGCAAGGACCCAGTCCGCGAGACCGGACCGGTCTCGGGCTTCCCACCCGAGGGGTGTGTGGACCACGTGCTCACCGAGCACCAGCAGCGCCGCGCGGACATGCTCCACCGGGAGCCCGGTGTGCGCTGCGATCTCGTTGGTACCACCGCCGTCGACGGTGATGGTGCGGGCGATGGCGAACACGTTCCGCCAGCCCGGCGTCGCGTCCCGCTGCATCGACGACCCGGACACCTGCCGGCCGTCCGCCCACACGCGTTGCCGTTTCCCATTCACCACCACCAGGTCCGGATACCGCCGCGCCAGTGACAACACCCCTCCCTCTGAACCGCCCGGCAAGACGATCAGATCCGCGTCGCGACTGTCCGGAGTGCCGTCGGTGATGGTGGTCGTTGGGTCCGGTGACGACAGGAAACCGGTCCGACCGTCCTCGAACCGGAGCCGGTCAAACGTCTCCACTGTGGCGGGCATACCGGCCGCGGCTAGCGCCGTCAGCGTCTCAGTGATGTCGATCGTCCACCCGAGCCCGAACGGCAACGACAGAATCGTCTGCTCGTGTCGGATGTCCTGCACCCACTGCCGGTCAAGCATCGGCATCGGCTTCCGGCGCTTCGGCGATGCGCTGCAAGCCCAGACCGGAGGCGTCGAGGATCGCATCCTCACTTTCGGTCGTCGCGACCCACGAGCCGATCAACGCGTTCGTCGCGACAAGTACCCCGATGCGGCTGCGCGCGTCGAGGACGACCGCGTCAACCTCGTGTTCGGAGCAGTCGCTGCTGAGTTCCGGCTTCGACGGATGCAGGGCCGGGAAGTCGAGGCGCTGCACCGGGGGATGCCACTGCACGCCGACGCGGAGCACACGTCCGTCTTCGTCGTTGCGGTAGAACAGCGCCCCGAAGGGATGACCCATGTCGAGGGTCAAGTCAGCGCCGTAGAGCGTCCACCCAGAAGCCGCGTACGCGGGATCCCAGCGTTGAACGACAAGGGCGCCAACGCCCATCTTCAACCCCGGGACCAGCGCCTGCCCGTCGTGTACCTCGGCGTAGAGCTCCTGCATTCCGGCCGGCAACTCGTCGTGGATCGATGCGAATGGGATGTGGGCCAGATCGCGGATAGTGGCGAGTCGATTCGCGCGAAGGCTCGACGCTTCGTTGTCCTGAGTCCCCGAGTTCGTTGCCGGAGACCCAGCATTGTGTTGACTGTCGGTCATGACGGTGTCTCCTCGTCGTCGTTCTCGGTGCCGGAATGCACTGATCCGGTCCTACTGTGGCTGCGTAGCGTCGTGAGCTCCGGACGGAAGGCGGCGAACGAACGCCGTCCCAGCTGATGGCAACGAGACGACCGGTCATGACGTCGAGACACCAAAGCACCGGCTCAGCGACAAACTTGTCGCCTGAGACCCACAGGTCATCGTTGTCGGTCAACGTGTTGGCCATCGGTCCTTCTCTCGTGCGGCCGGACGACGTCCGCCAGGCAACTTCACGGAGCGAATCGAGCCCCTCCCTCACAATCTGGCGGCAGGGGATGCCGTTCATAGTAAGGAACGGCGCTGGTCGCGTCCAGAGTTTTTTTTGGACGGAACGGGCGCGAGTATGGCTAGGAAGACCGTTCGCGGCTTGAATCGGTCCACCTGGTCCACCTGG
>NZ_MJGN01000045.1:119244-232760 GCF_001865065.1 Curtobacterium sp. MCBA15_008
CTGGTCCACCTGGTCCACCTCATGGGCGCACCCTCGACGGCCAACTACTCGCTCGTCGGTCCTCCGCAACTGCCAAGGACTCGCTTGTCGTGCTCATCGTCCGGGCGGGGGCAGGCATTGTTGGCTTCGAGCCGGGCGCGGTCGCTCACCCGGACCAGGTCTTAGCGGTGCGCTATGCGGCACAGCTCACTCGGGCTGTGCGCAACAGATGGCATGTTGATCGATAACGGTGCGGCGACTGGGCTCTATGAGCAAGTCCAGGCGGGGATTCTGCTTACCCCTGCTCGACCGTTCCCTGTCGAAAGCAAGAGGGCGCCATCCGCGTACTGGCAGGGAAGTAGGGCCCAGGAGGGGTACGTGCCTTACTTACTTACTTTTACTACTACTCATATGTAAGTAGTAGTAGGTATAGATCCAGGGCGGTATACATCCCTCTATCCCTATAGCAGTCCCGCACGCGTCTGAGCCCAAGATCGTGAGTCAACGGGTGATCGAGAACGTCGTACCCGCCGGAATCGTCGCGTCGGCGCATGCACCGTCGTTGTTCGACGGCAACCCGCGGCGCCGAACGTTCGCGGGGCGGCCTCTGCCTTACAGGCATCGTGCTGGTGATCAGGTACGCCGCGGGATCCGCGCATAGGCGTCGTCGACGTCCGCGCCCCGCGGCGAGAAACGGAACCCACAGTGACCACGCACACCAATCGCACCTGGTTCGACGGCAACGGCTTGGACGGCGTTGCCGTTGCTGCGATAACCGACGACCTGTGCATCGTGATCAGCCCGCTCGGCATCGTGACGATCACCGGGTGGGAACACACCGCAGTGCGGCTGGATTTTGACGACACCGTCGACGTTGCTGCCGCGCTCACCGAAGCGGTACGGATCCTCCGGGATGCAGGGCACTGCACTGGCTACCCCGACGAGCTCGTCGCTCGCTGACGGACGAACCGAAAGCGTGGACTGCTACTGACGCCCGAACCAAGGAGCGTGTCTCCGCCGAGAAACGCGGAGGCATCTCCCCGCTGGCGCCGGTGGCGAGACGCCGTTGGGGGGTGAACTCACGTCAGCGACCTCGGTTCGCGCATAGAGGCATGAGCACCCTCTAGAAAGGCTCCCTCGCCATGCCGTCAGCATCCCGCGCCGACCGTCTCGCCGCGTTCATCGCCACCGCAACCGAGAAGCACGCAGGCAAGTACGACTACTCCCACGTGCCAGCGGACTTCATCAACGCTCACACTCCGGTCACCATCGGCTGCCCCGACCATGGAGAGTTCCCGCAGACACCGAACGAGCATCGGCGTGGGCAGCGGTGCCCGGACTGCTCCGGACGGCGCGGGTCACGTCCAGAAGCTCGCCGGGAGCAGTTCATCGAACGAGCGCGCAGCATCCACGGCGACCGATACGACTACCGCGACGTCGTCTACGTCGACCAGCACACGCCGGTCGTCATCATCTGCCGTGACCACGGGCCGTTCTCGCAGCGGCCCACAAACCACCTTTCGAACAACATCCCAAGCAACTGCCTTCGGTGCGCGCAAGACGTTCGGGATGTGGCGACCCTGCGCATGTGGAAGGACCGTGCACCGCAGCCGCGGAAGAAGCGCACCGGGAAGTTCAAGAAGGCGGCCTGAGAGGCGCCGGGTCAAGCACCCGCTCAGGTCACGCACAGAAGCCGCGGCGGACGCCGGGACCGGCATCTAGCTTCGTCGCCCGGTCCCGACGCCCGTCCACGCCGCTTCTCCGCCACATCCTCCGGCTGCGCCGACCACCAGGTGGAACGCTGCCCGTACAGACGCAGCGCAGTGACGTCGAATACGTGTGCCGCTCCGACTCGGGGTCGGTCTGCACGACAGCGTCAGCTTGCTGCTCAATCGACGTGATCGTGGGCTTCAACTGCCTAACAGCCCCTCGGCCAACCCGTCAGCGCAGCACCTGCATGAGCAAAGTCGGCCGGCCAGCGAGCAATGCAGCTACCCATCGGTGGTTCCCGTCGACAAGGACGACGCGTCCATCATCGAGTTGCACTCCGAGTGGCCCCTTCGCCCCCCACGATGACTCTGCCGCTCCGAAGAGCAGAGCCGAGTCCGCGAGGTAGTGCAGGAGCGCGTCCAGCCGGACAACCCCTTGCAGGCTCGCGTCGACTGCAGTTAGCGGCGTCTCCCGCAACGGCGGTTGCGGGGACCCGCTCCGAACCCACCGCTGCAGCCGTCCCATCGCTTCCGTGTCATCCGCGACAGACGCTACGGGCAGTGCGAGCAGCGGGGTCGGAATCAAAAGGGCCCCGCAGTCGTCAGCCACCGCGAGAGTCGTCAGCCGCTCAGCCCACAGGTCCGCGCTGAGCGGCGGCGACGAACGGCATGCACCGTCAACCACAAGGGTTCCGAAGGTTACGGCAACGCATTCCGCAAATCCCGCACGTGGGTCACTTCGGAAGGTTCCGACCGGATCGTCGGTCAGTTCGCTGCGGCGTATGCGTCGCGGACCTGCTGGCTGATTCGGCCACGGGCTGCAACTTCGTGGCCGTTCGCCATCGCCCATACGCGGATCTTCGCAAGCTCGTTCGGGTCGCTGCGGTTCTTCGACCCGGCGGAAGCGCCCCGGCTGGAGCGACCCGAAACCTTGCGGCCAGCTGCAATGTAGTCAGAGATGGTCTCACGGAACTTGTCGAAGTTGTGGTCGGAGAGGTCAATCTCGTAGGAGCTCCCGTCGAACGCGAACGTGACCGTTCGCCCCTCGCCGTCTCCGATGGTGTCTCCCGAAAGGTCGTCGACTAGGTGAGTGGTGACTTTCTGCGCCATGAGATGCTCCTTGCGGTCGAAGGGTGGTCAACCAGCATGGCAGAACGTCGTACCGGACACCATTTCGCTCTCTACGTCTGATCAGACCGCTACGGTGCTGCTCGTGCAAGACCACCGAGATACGCGACCACGACCACTTCGACGGCGAGTAAGCACGGGCATGACCGGACCGATGATGACCGTCATCATGACGGTGACCCTGCTATACATCACGTGGGTCCCGATTTTGATCGCATTCGGACCGGAAAACGACTCCATCGGCTCCGCCTTGGTCGAATTCGGGGCTCAGTTGGAGCCGGGGGCGGTCGCGTTCCAGGGGACCGCCCTCGGGCTCCTCAGCGCACTGTTCATCGCCAGAGTGATCGCGCCGGTGCCGGACGTCCGCAACCAAACCAGTGTCACCGCGGGTTCTGCCGCCGCAGGGCACTTCCTTGCTGGGGTGGTCATCAGCACCGCAGTCTTCACCTTCATCGGCACAATCCACGACGGCAAGAGCGCCGGACGAGTGTGGTTCGTCATCGTCCTCGCCGCTATGGCATTCGGACTCGCGCAAGCGATCAACGCTGACATCACCTTTGGAAGGAAACGGCAGCGCCGCCGAACCAAGAACGACCTCATCATCACCTCCTGGGCGGTGCATCGACGAGCAGCGGTCCTCCAATCGCACCCCCACTTCCGCCGGGCCCCGTATCGCCGCCTGACGACTCTCACGTCAGCGGCCATCGTCGTGTCCGCATCGGTCGGCACCGGCATGCTCGCCGTTGCCTACCCCGGCGGTATCGGCGTCTCCCTCGCCCCGATATTCGGGTGGGCACTCGCCATAGCCGCGTGGGGCACGTTCTGGGTCAGCTTGCTCATCGCCACAGTCAACGGGCCGGCAACGCCCCGATTCCTCATTGCTGTCGCCTGGATCACCGTCTCCCTCACAACGGTGGCACCTGCGGTCGCCCTCGCGGTCGCCCCAGCGGATCCGCAAGCGGTGCCTTTCAAGGTGGCCGTAGTCCTCACCGTGCTGATCCCGTTCCTGCTGCTTGTCGGGAAGAAGCGTCAAAGAAACTCGATGCAGACGCTGCTTATCGCGGTCGAGCTGCGCCGATACCGCAGGCACCGCTTGGTGCTGATTCGCGACTTCTACGCCCTGAAGAAGCGCCGCCACGCGAAACGAGACAGGGAGCTCCGCTGGGAGGAGGCGACGCTGCGCACGCTGCTTCGCGGCGTGACCACGGCGGAGCGTCGTGCCCTCCCGAAGCCGGCTTCCCTGGCTCGGCACCGACCAGACGCTGGCATCGGATCAAAGGACTGGTGGGTGGACGCCGGGAAGCCTCCTATGTGGCGGCCGGCGCCATAACGCCACACGTCACGACCTGCCCCAAACGCGTTCTGCCGCCAGCGCGACGACGAAATCGCCGGAAAGCTGCACGGTGAACGCCGACCGCGCTCTATCCGTCAGTGACTCCGGAAGCTTCCCTGGCTGGCGGTAGGACCAACGTGGCTACCTTCCGCTCCTGCCGTCCTTGTCGGTCGCGGGGCGGCTGTAACGGACTCCTCTGCTGGCAGGCCACACGCCTACCCGTGCGCGGCCGCGTACGCGTCGGTGACATGCTTCGGAAGGCGCCCCCGAACGCCAACTTCATACCCAGAAGCAGCCGCCCAGGCACGGATGGACGACGGTGAGGCTGCCCCCGGAGACGTCGGCGTAGCGGCCGTCACCGCCCGCACGGGCACAGGTGCCGCGAGCACGGGGTGTCCTGCTGCCGGCTGCAGATGCTGCAGCAACACGTCGAAGATGTCCGGATGTACGTGCCGGGTGCCGAGCTCCTGAGATTTCGCGAGTTTCCCGCCGGCGAACGACCCGTCGGTGATGAGCATCACCGTGAGTCGGGATACGGAGCTGATCACCCGGACACCGAGTTCCTCGGCTCGTTGTTCGAGGCGGAGGCGCTGCGTTTCGTCGCAGCCGGTGAATGCGACCCGGTCACCGACCCGCAACGGCTCACCGTGCGGCCACGGGTCTGGAAGCGGCCCGAGCCCGGCACCAAGTCGGGCGTGACGGGCGGCGTCTGCCCGGTCGAGGACCTGCTTCACCTTCGTGTCCGCAACACCGAGCAGTGACGCGACGGTCTTCAACTCACGACGCTCCTCGTGCGAAACACGCCCGTCGTCGACGGCCCGGTGCGCCAGTGCAAGAAGGAACGCTTCGTGAGCTGCGTGCACGTCCGACGCGGACAGTTCGAACTCGGCGACCAGTTCCTGCAGCGCCTCTGCTTCCGTTTCGCTGATGTCGCCGTCCTCGAGCGCGTCGAACAGCATCTCCACATACGCGGTGGTGCCGACGGGTGCGCCCTCTTCGATGACTTCGAGAAGCGATAGTGCAGTCGATTGCTGCAGCAGCGGCGGCGTGGACGGCCTCGGCGGGGTGATTCGCATCGGACGAGCACGGACACTGCCGCCGGCAGCGCGTTGCTCCGTCGTCAGCGGCTGGCGTACCGGAGATCCCGGCCAGTCGGTGCTTCGAGCTGCGGCTAGCGCTTCCAGCAGAATCGGGTCCGGACCGCCGCTCACCGTCACATACGCACCGAGCAGACCGGCTGCCGCTCGGGCATCCCCCAGCGCCGAATGCGCATCCTCGAGCCGCACCCCAACCGCCCAGCAGCAGTCGACGAGTCGGCGTCGGTCCATATCCGGCAGGTATGCGTAGCTGGCGTCCAACGTGCAGTACCCCGCGATCCACGGAACACTCCACCCGGCACCCTTCAACTCGTTGCGAAGGAACGCCAAGTCGAACTTCGCGTTGTGCGCCACTACCGCGAGCCCCGACAGTGCTGCCATGACCGTCGGCGCAACGTCAGCGAACCGCGGCTGCCCGACAACATCCGCCTGCGTGATGCCATGAATATGCGTCGCACCGACAGGACCCTCCGGGTCAAACCGGGACACCCACTCGTCGACCACGGCGCCCGACTCATCAAGCCGAACGATGGCGAGCTCGAGGATCCGATCGCGCTGCGGTGACAGGCCCGTCGTTTCGACGTCGATGACGGCGAAGGCGGGGATGGCCGGGGCCGGGCTAGCTGGAGCGGTCGGCTCGTGAATGACGGCGCGGTTCCGTCGTCCGCGTAGCCAGTTCCACAGATCCATGACTTCACTCCTTGCAGCCCGAGAGCGCCGTCGAAGCGACAGCGGACGCACGAACAACGGTAGGAGAAGCCGGCGTGCCCGCGGTTCGAATCGGATACCCCAGTAAGGGGTCCCACGACTTCCTATCTGGGCGGGCAGGCGCCGACTGTGTCCCGACGCCCGCACGCGGACATCCGAAGTGACCGGCCGCGCGAGGTGGGGTCGGTCGCACTCCATCGGATCGCGAGCGAAACTCAGCGAGCCAACCGGCCGGACGACTCTGGCGCGAGAACGGTCGAACTCGGCGAAGCCCCCGAACAGGGGAACTTCGACCTGTCACCGGCGGCGCCGGAGAAGGCGACGGGGCCGGGCAGGGCAGCGCGGGCCGTCGGTCGTCGGCTCGCGTTCGACCTTGAAACCGAGCGGCACTGCAAGGTTGCGGCTCACTGCGACCCCAACTCTGGCGACTGGCGGCCATAGACCGTCCCGCCGCATAGACCAGTGTCAGGAGGTGCAACTAGTGTGCATGTTGTGACTACGGTGAAGGATCTGTGATGGACAACGAGTTCGACGATGTCCCGCTCGGAGGGTTGCCGTCCGCGGACCCCACGCTGCTCCGAAACGCCCCGCTGGAGGTTGCGATCGTCGATGTGCGATTCGCGCTAGACGAACCAACGCTCATCTCCTCGCAGACCGCGACGGCTATCCGTGACCGGTTGAACGCTGTCACCGGAGTGGAGTTTGCGCACATCAAACCGGCGCAGCAGCGGCTCGTTCAGATTGAACTCGACCCGTCCGGCTCGCAGCTGTCGAACAAGGAAGGCAGCCGGGGATGGCAGATCCTCACCGCGGACGGATCGCAGGGTGTGACCGTGATGCCCGACAACCTGATCATGCAGACGTCCACGTACACACGGTGGAGCGACAGCCTCGGGTCGCCCCTTCTCAGCGCGCTCGAGGTCCTCGCAGAAGCAGTCGGGCCTGCCTTGCAGACCCGAGTGGGACTTCGCTACATCGACCACTTTCAGGACTCCACGGCCCGCGCTCTCACCGACTGGATTGGTCGAGTGCGTCCGGAGATTCTCGGCCCGCTGCACAGCGACACCTTCGGCGGCATGGTGCGAGGAACACAGCAGCAACTCGAACTTGTCGTCGACGCGAATCACCGATCGATCCTCCGGCACGGATTTACGGCAGAAGAAGACGGCTCTACGGGGTACCTGCTTGACATCGATGTGTTCAACGAGGCGACGGTGCCGTTCGACCCGGAACGCATCGGCCGAAGCGCTGTGAAGCTGAACCGAACCGCGCTGAGCCTGTTCCAGGCCTGCGTGGAGCCGACCTATCTCCGCTCGCTGCAAGGCGATGCATTCCCGGAAGGGAGCGTGAAGTCATGACGATCACTGCGCCCGGCGATCGCCGTCTTCGCGCGGCGGCTAACGGTTCCCGTCGCGATCACAGCGGACTGTTTCCGGACCCGCTGCGCCGTGGCGACTTGGACGGAACACCGATCCTTGCCCAGACCACAGGGTCGTCATTGCGCACGACGATGCGCAGCTATTCCGACGCCTTCGACGCATTTCGAGAGCACGACTCAGTCCGCATCATCACGACCGTCGACGACAACGTTCTCCTCTTCTCGACCGTGCCACGTGGATTGGACCTGTCACGGTGGTTCGTGCTCGGAGAAGTCGACAGCACCAGCGACTCTGCTGCGGCGCTTGACGCTGGCAGCACGGCGGACGCACTGGAGACGTTTGACCGACTGCATAAGGAACTCGGGTTGACAAAGCGCGAACTGTTCCTGGCTTCGGGAGTGAAGCCGCGAACTTACCATTCGTGGCGCAGCAGCCGCGCTGCACGGCCCCGGCTTGCGAGCGTTCGAGGGCTCTGGGACCTCGCCGACGCAGTTGATGAGCTGAACGACATCGTCGACGTGCCGTTGAACCGCTGGTTCCGGAGTGATGGCGCACGGAGAGCCCTGCTCACTGGGTGCCGGTTCGACGAGCTGCTTGATCTCGCGCAGGGAATTCCTCAGCGACGCGCCCTCAACGGCGTCGACTTCGAATCGAATGCCGTTCTCGCGAACGTTGAAGTCCCCGTCGACCGGACCCCGCTCGGGCCGACACATCGGGTGAAGGCGCGGAAGCGATGAACTTCGATGGGTACGTCGCCAAGTTCGATGTTGAACACCTCGCCGGACTCGACGCGTGGAGGCAGGGGCTCCTCGTACCCACGTGGGTTGGCGCCTACGTTGACCTGACCGATGCCGAATCCGACGATAGCCAAGCGTCGGAGGATCCGCACCCGTTCGAAGCAGTCCAGGATCTCGACGACGCGCAGGTGCCGTTCGTCGCCGTGACGAGTCAAACGTGCGACGTCGTTGGGGCCGGACCGGGGGCAAGACACCCGTTCGTGCAGGTAAGCCCCGTGCGAGACCTGTCCACCTGGGACCCCGCCAAGCTGCAGCTGGTGCGGTCCGGGGAGATCAACGACTGGATTCTACTCACCGAGCCGCCGGTTGACGGTGCGATCTGGGCGATCGACCTGCGAGCGTCGTGGCCGTTCTCGAAGACGGCACTCGCGACAACGGCGCCCGTCGTCGGATTCGCATCGGCGGACGATGAGCGTGAGATTGGCGCCCGTCTTGCACGGAAGTACGAGCGGCCGGCGTTCCCGGATGCCATCACAACGACGGCTGCGCGTCGCTTAGACGCGGCGGTAGAGCGGGGAATGAAGGCGATGTGGGCGACCGATGTTGTGCAGTTGCGCCTCGACGTGATGAAGGGCACAGTTCTTGAACCCGAGGAGGTGCGCCTGCTTGTGGTATCGGAGGGATTACTCGACCCTGCGTCAAGAAGGCAATTCAGAGACGCCTGGAGTGACTGCAAGCGGCCCATCCAGGACGCGGGCATCAAATGGACGCGTGCCGGCTTCCGGGACATCGAACGGATGTCTGCGCGGGAGTACCGTGACACGTTCCTGTTGCGCATCCCGAAGCTCAGCAGCGGCTCGTTGAACGCCAGGTGAACAGCGCGACCAATGATGACTCGAGATAGTTCGCCGAACCGGCGGCAGATCACCGATGTGGGAGCATCGCTTACCGGGAGCGGGACGCGCGCCCTGCAGCAAGTTGCTGCCGTTCCCGTGTGCGCCACCTGCGGCGCCCAGCCCGCGGAACGTCAAGGCGAGCATGTCTGGCCGCGGTGGCAGCTGAAACTCCGCGACGCTGCGGGGCCGCCCGCGGAACCCTGGAGAGCCAATGGGAGAGTCATCCGCGATCGTGATGGCAAGCCAGTTCATCCGAACCGCCGACAGCGTGTCCTCTTGCCGGTCTGCCGCGACTGTAACCAGACGATGAACCAACGGTTCGAGGAACCCGCACGCGCCGCCATCATTCGCCTCATGACCTCGGAATGGTCAGGGGCCGCCAGCGCTGATGAATGGGTGGCCGTCGGGCGTTGGTTCGCAAAGACGCTCAGCCTCCTAGGTAATCCTGCCGCGAAGTACGACCACGACCTCATTCACGAGGAGGCTGCCCGCTTCGGATGGGGTCATCCCGACTACGGGTGGTTGCACGACGCCGCAGGGATCGCACCAGACGGGCTTTCCCTGTACGTTTTCCGGACGGAGAACTGTCGCCCTAGCCATCCGCAACACCGGATGCCGGTACCCGCACGCGTCGTGCAGGACGACGGACACGTCGAGGATTTCCACCTATTCATCCACGCCGAGAATGGGATTTGCGCAACCCTCTTGAACCATCCTGGATGGACCGTCGAACACCCCCTGGTTGCACGCGGCGACGCGTGGGAACTCCTGCACGACCCGCCCGCCGACGGAGCAGACCTGTCGAGTTTGCCCGCCCTGCCCTGGACCGTCATCAAATGGATGGGCGGCGAAGCCGACCTGAAACCGGGCCGGCGTCTCGGTACCGGGTTGCCACCGCTCCAAGAAGCAGGCGGCCTGCTTCCGGACAGCGTCAGCACCTTGCACGTCAAGAAGCAACCCGACCACGGAGCTGAACACCGTGCCGCACGTCTCGACGCCGCGCGTAGTCAACGGCGTTGATGCGGTGCCTCGCTCGTTTAGCCACGGTTGAGCGAGCGTCAGCTCGAAACGGGACTGCTGCGGCTGAGGCGTGCTCAATGCAAGTAGGAGCCGGGACGCGAATCCGCGTTTCCCGTTAGGCAATGCACGAGCAGCGGGTCGCGAGCGCGGTGTCGGCACGGCTCTTGTCCGGCGCCCGCAGGGCTGGGACGAGCCGCCGTTCAGTCGCGGAACGTCAGAGGCTGAGCGGAGAATGGCCGGGTGGCCTTCGCTTCGACACTCGACCTCCTTGATGAGTTCTTCCCACCCGGACGGGGCATCAACCCGCACACGACGCCGGGCGCGCTTCTCTGGGAGTTCGGGGAAGCGGTACGGAACAACCCGACACCGCCAGCCCGTCACGGGGTGCTGGCCCCCGCCTACATCGGTGGTTGGCCCTCATCAAACTTTGGGCTCGTCAACGGTGATCTCCTCCTGTCGAGCCTGCTGTATAACGAGCAAGTCCTCATCCACGATCCGATCGCGGACTGGTTTTCCGACGACCAGTACTTCGTCGAGCACATGATGGCAAGCAGGCCAGGGCATCGGGACCTCGAACGGAACCGCCAGAACACGGCGGAAACGAGGCAATTCCTCTTCACCGCGGCTCAGACGCTAAGGGGCCTACGGCCGCTCATCGAGTCTGGAATCATCGGGCTCATTCCGACGAGCCATGTCATCCGGAACCGAAACAGAGAGATCGCGGATCTAGTCGCGCGGCTCGCGCAACTGGAATCGTTGCAGCATCCGCAGTACACGTCGCGCTTCGCACCGCACGAAATCCCGGTCGAGGACAATCGACGCGGCATGTTCGTGTTCGCTGGCGACCCAGATCCGGGACAGCAGCTCGCTCAGGCTTTAAGTCGGGGACTCACCTACTTCGCACGCGAATACGTGCTCGCAGAAGAATACGGAGCGACATACACAGCAGCGTTTGATCACGAGCTGTACATCTGTCGTAATGGCACCTTCGCAACGCGGCCGCAGCGGCAGGTGACCGAAGCGATCCTCCAGTCGCGGTTGCCGATCTTCCATGCACTCAACCCACGTCTCATCACCGACATCCATCAAGACGACGCCTTCGCTTCATTCCGCTCCGAGTTGCATGGCCTATACGAAAACGCCCCTGCAGGCGCAACACAAGCCGACCTCGCCGCCTACGTCGCCGACCAGGAGCAAGTTCGCCTTCAGCCAACCCTCGATGCGGCAAAACGATCCGCTGAACGCGGGCTCCTTGACAAGATAGGGGTTGGACTCAGCCGAGGCGCGTTCGGCATCGTGAGCGGGATCGTGACCGACCTTGCCAGCGGCACAAACGGAATCGGCACGTTGGCGGGCGCCGTCGGGGCGGCGGCGACCGGATTCGTCGGCAGGCCCTCGCGGGGTTCAAGTCAGCCGGTGTGGTCCTCACTTGTACGTCATCACAAGTCGGTGAGTGATGAGTTCCGAGGGGTGCAAGTCGCGCAAGGGGGGTCCTCCGAGGGCTGGAACATCCCAACGACACCGTCGACGACTGTGACGGTCACTTCTGGCGCCCTCATCAGCGACTTCTTGCCGAAGTCCGGCACGGCCCAGTTGTCACCAAACGGGTACCAAGACGGCGTGTACGCGCCATGCTGGTGCGGCAGCGGACGGAAATACAAGTTCTGCTGCGAACGGGCAGACCGTAATTGGCGGCCCATCCAATGAGCTCAGTGCGGCCTCGGCCAGCCGCTACGCGCGACGACAACTGAGAGCACGGCCATGGAATTTCGAGTCTGCAGGTTCAAACGTCTTCCGGGGTGCTGCGCCTGCGGGGTCCCCGGGGGCGGCGATGTTGTTGAAGGGAGCCCACGGAGCGTATCGGCGTGGTCATCGAAGAGGTGAAACGTGGCGGCGTGTCCGGGCCGAGTCATCACGCAGTGTCCACCTTCGCCGGATCATCTCGCTAGCCTGATCGTTGCGGCGGAACATCGTCGGTAACGGAGGTCGTTATGCCTGTGCCTACGTCAGCGTTTGGCGTCGTCGTCCTCGTCGTGATGCTCGTGCCAGGGTTGGTGTACGGGTTGGTTCGCCGCGGCCTGCGGGGTTTTCAGTATGACGATCTGACAGTTGATGCCCGCATCGCACAGGCGCTTGTAATAAGCGTGGCGCTGGACGCTGTCTACGTTGTCGCCGGCGGCGCGTGGTTTGCGTCGCTGGTCACCTTCTCGGGTTCCGAGGTGGCGATCCAAGCTCCGGTTCCGTTGAGCCTTGCGGTTCTCGTTGGTGCCGTTGGTGTGCCAGCTTTGTTAGCCGCACTGCGCCACAGCCCATACCGGTTCCGGCGCAATGAGACCGCCCGCGAAGGAGCGTCGGTCCGAACCTCGACGGAACCGTCACGTCTGAGGCAGATTGCACGGCGGATGCCGCTGCAGCTCCGGCGAACGGTGTACTACGACTCGGTACCAACGGCGTGGGATTGGGCAGCGACGAACCCTTCGCAGCGGCTCGTCCGGGTGCGGCTCGCGGATGGGCGCTTCGTCGGCGGGTTTTTCGGCCCAGGGTCCTACGTTAGTACCTACCCGGAACCTCGAGACCTTTACCTCAGCCACCAATACCAGATGAATGACGATGGTTCCTTCGCTGGACCGATACCCGGAACGGCAGGATTGTGGTTGCGGGTCATTGACGACTATATAGTCGAGTTCCTGGAACCGCCCTACACAGCAACCGAACTGCAGGAGACACAGGATGGCTGACACCGACCGCTCTAACTCACTCACCCACGGCGCTGGTGCAACAGGACACTTCGGCGCGCGGACGGGGCGAGTGTCCGAGGGGGCACGAGGAGCGACTGCGCCGCAGGCTCGCGTTGTCCTTCCGACCGGCTCGACCCCGCCGTCGGGAATCTCTCCGAAGCCGGCGACGCTGCCGACGAACACTGCTCAGAAGGAGTAGCCAAGGGAGGGTCTGTTCATGCTGATGATGAACAGACGCTGTTGGACCGTGGGATCGTCGTGTGAGCCCGGTCGTGCCCACGATGCTGCAGCACGGGTCCCCTCCATCTCGCGACGAGCTCGCAAGCGTCGCCAGAAGTGGGAAGACAGTGAGCGGTGGACACCGTCGGGGTGCCAGCAGCGCCTCGTTGCCGCCACGAACGGAGGCCTCGGAGAGGCTTCCCTTCCCCTGCTGAGAGCTCGGATCGCCTCGATCTCGACCCAGGAAGTGCTCTCGCTTCGCGGCTCAGGGATGAATCGCGTCGATTTCGGGTGTCCCAAAGCTGCTCCAGCGGGAGCTCAACCCTCTTCTGACCAGGGCAAACCTACGCCAGGGGAAAATCTGGAACCCCGCAGGGGAACACCAGGTTCGCAAGCGCCGCAGAAGGGCGGAAACTCAGGCTCCGACGAGATACGCAATCGACCCGCCACAGAAAACCCCCGTTCAGACGGGGGTTTTCTTGTTTTAAGAAGCGTCCTAAGTGCATCCCTGGTGCACTCTCCTGAGCGCACGACTCCTCACTGTGGCTGCCTCCTCCTGAGCAGCGTGGTCAGCCAGAGCGCGTCCGGCCCGGTGTCCCAAGCGCGCTCGCCCGTTCTCGAGAGCGCGCAGCGAAGCGCAAGCCTTCACGTCCGTCCCCGCGAACGGGCCTCGCCACTGCGATGCGCCGCTGAATCTCCAGATGAGTGCATAGATGTGCGGTAGAGCTCCGACGGGGACCCTAACCACAGATGCACAGTCAGCCGCGACCGTGGCGCTGGGGTATACCCCAACGAGACACCGTCCTGCCGGGATGCGACGATCGCGGCCGCAGATGCCCGGGACATCACGCCCCGAACTTGTGACGGCCGGTGCGCTCGAAGACCGACGCAGTTGGTGAACCTAGCGGGCGCTGTGGTGGCCGTATCGGAAGAGCCGCGGCAGCTGCAGCGCGGCGCCGGCGAGCCCTGCGATGACGACGAGGATGCCGTACCCGTTGACGGTGGGCAGCAGCCCGAACGCGTCGATGAGGAGCCCGGCGATGATCGCGGGGATACCGAACGCGAGGTAGTTGACGACGTAGAGGCCGGAGAACAGTTCACCGCGTTCGTGGGCTTTCGCGAGCGGGGCGAGGATGCCGACGCCGCCGAGGTACCCCATGCCGAACCCCGCGCCGGCGAGGAGGGTTCCGATGGCGATGACGACGAATGAGTGGGTGTTCATCCCGAGAAGGACGACAGGCATGCCGACTGCGATGAGAACCGAGCCGTAGGCCGCGTTGACGCGAGCCGGAAAGTTCCGTGCGAAGAACGACGCGAGTGCTCCGAAGCCGGAGACACCGGCGATGTAGAACCCTTCGACGGCGCCGCTTGTGACCCCGAGGACCTCGCGGAGCACTTCGGCGACGACGGCGAGGTAGAACCCGCCGACGATCCACACCGCGGCGGAGACGGGAATCTCGCGGATGAACTCGGCGCGGGCTGCGACCGGTATCGCCACGCGGGGGACGAGGCTTCGTCCTGCTCCGGGTCGGGGTGTCACGGATTCGGGGCTGAGGGCGACGGCGCCGAGGCCGACGAGGAAGAGGATGTCGAAGACGATGAAGACGACGACGATGGGGTGTCCGCCTTCGGTGGCGAGGCCGGCGGCGATGGCGCCGACGGCGAGACCGGATAGCGGAGCGACACTGCTCAGGAGTGGTGCGAGCGTCTTCCGGTGCGGGGGTGCGAAGTCGGTGATCGCGGCAGACAGAGCGCCGGTGGCTGCGCCGGTGGCGATGCCTTGCACGATGCGGGCGAGGATGACGATGCCGACGTTCCCGGCGGTGAGGAACAGCGTCATCGCGACGCATTCGAGGAGCAGCGCTCCGAGGAGCACAGGGCGTCGTCCGATGTGGTCGGAGAGCCGTCCGAAGGACAGCAGCGCTCCGAGCAACGCGATGGCGTAGATGGCGAACGCGAGGGTCAGCATCCAGACGGGGAAGTCCCATTCGGCGCGGTACACCAGGAACAGCGGTGATGGGGCTGCTGCGGCTGCGAAGAATGCCCAGAGGATGCCGGCCATCACCCAGACCGCGGCGGTGCGAGGGAGCCGTACTTGCTTCGCCCTGATCGGAGCGGTTTCGGTGTGTGTCGCCATGGTCCAATCCTTCGAAAGTGGCGCCGGTGCCGAACAGCGTCGAATTACTCGGCAGCGGACTTCAGCGGCTGGTTCGACGTTCCCAGAGGACCGCGAAGAGCACCGATGAGGCCGCGACGACGACGCCGGCGACAGCTGCTTGCAGGAACACGGAGCCGTACCCGGCCGCGGTTTCGGTGGCGGTGGCGCCGGTAGCGAGGGAACTACCGACGAACACGGCGGAGACGAACAGCGACACGGTCGTCGCTCGCGACGCTGGGGTGAGCTCGGTCGCGAGCCCCTGCAGGGTGGAGTGAAGGAACGAGTTCGACAGTCCGACCAGGACCGCGGCGACCGTCAGCGCGACGAGCGTTTGCGACCCGGCCGCCAGCGCGTAGGCGACGATGAGGGTGATGCTCCCGACGGCGATCGGGATCCACCGCGCCCACCGATGCGCGACACGTTTCGATGTGGCAGCGCCGACGATGACGCCGACACCGTAGGCGGAGCCGAGCAGCCCCGCGAGTTGCACGCTGACGCCGTCCCGTTCGAGTGCGGGCACGATGTAGGTGAGGATGCCGAGCAGCACCGCCCCCTCGAGAACGCCGACGACGTACAGGGCAACCGGCCACCGTCCGAAGCTGTCCCGAAGCCGCCGTTCGACGGTGCCGCGTGCCGCGTCTCGGACGCTCCGGGCGAGGAAGAACAGCACGAGCGCGGCGACACCTGCGACAGTGAAGATCGCCCGCGAGCCGACCGCGACACCGATGATGCCGGCGAGGAGCGTTGCTGCCGTGGTGCCGAGCGCCGTGAACGTCTGCAGGTCGGAGATCTGCCGGCTGCGAGCCGGACCGGTGAACACGTCGCCGACGATGGTGAGGACAGTGGGGAACAACGCGCCGACGAACAGCCCGGTGGTGGCACGCGCGATGAGCAGCCAGAAGAACGTCGGAGCGATGACGCTGACGACGCTGCCGGCGACCATCCCGCCGAGGGCGACCAGCAAGACGCGGCGGCGCCCGATCCTGTCGCTGAGTGCGCCCCAGAACGGCTGCCCGACGGCGTAGAAGAGGGCATACACGGTGACCAGCTGCACCGCTGCACCCAATCCGACGTGCAGGTCACGACTGGCGAGCAGGAGCAGCGGCGCGGTGGCGAACCGGTCGTAGAAGGACAGGAACCCGACGATGCGCAGCACGCCGGCGTGCCCGTTCTGCTCGCCGGCAGTGGATGTGCGTCGTCGCGTGTGGGGAACGGCTTGCGATGTCATGAGTGTCTCCTCGTCGGTCAGGTCAAGGTTGCCGCCGACAGCGATATAGGTGAAGGCCGTTTCGTCTTCTGCCTGATATAGGCGTCGCTTATGCTCGATGTTGTGGAGATGCGGGCGTTGGAGTGTTTCGTGGCGGTGGCCGACGAGGGGTCGTTCAGCCGCGCCGCCGTCCGGATGGGAGTGAGCCAGCCGTCAGTAAGTCAGCAGGTTCGGGCTCTGGAAAGGCAGGTGGCTGGTCCGCTGTTCGAGCGCGGCAGTCGTGGGGTGACGCTCACCGCAACCGGGGACGCTTTGCTGCCGACCGCACGGAAGGCTCTGGCGGCGATGAACGAGTTCGAGATGGCAGCGTCGGAACGGAGCGGCCAGCTCAGCGGGCGGATCAACCTCGGCGTCATAGACGGCTTGGAGGAGACGGTTCTGCCGGCCGCGCTGACGACGCTTCGCCGCCGCCACCCACTGTTGGAACTGCGCATGATCGACGGGACGAGCGGGAAACTGCTGGACCAGTTGGTGGCCGGTGAACTGGATGCGGTCGTCGTTGCGGAACCGCCGCGGGCGCTGCCGGACTTCTTCGGCACCCATCTGTTCCTCGAGGAGGAGCTTGTCATCGTCGACTACACGACGCCGACCGCTGGCAGCGTCGAGCCGGTCCGCCTGCGTGACGTGGCGGAGCGGATCACAGTGTCGTATCCGCCAGAGAGCGGCGTCCGAACCCTGATCGACGACGCTGCACGCCGGGAACGCGCTGACCTGCGGTTCCCGTATACGACAAGCGACCCGGCGCTGCATATCGCGTTGGCGAAAGCTGGTCTCGGGGCGGCGTTGACGGTCGGTTCCGCGGAGACACTCGCTGCGGTTCCGCCGCAGTATCGGTCGCCGTTGATGCCACCGATCTTGCTGCGGAAGGTGCTGGTGTGGATGCAGCAGCCGCGACCTGGTCGTGCGGTGGAAGAGCTGATCGCGGCAGTCCGCGGCGACTAGCTGAGCTCGGTTGAGACCGAGGGGTAGCCGTTTGACGCGGTGAAAAAGTCCGCGTAGGTCGGCTCCGCGGGAAGCATGCGGACCTCGGCGAGGATGGACAGGTCTCGCGGGGAACGAAGCCCGTGCTTCCACCACTGCTCGTCCTGCGCGTGCAGCCGGCGGGCAAGCCGACGGTTCAGCGCGTCGCTGCTGATCACTGCGCCTGCCCGGCCGTCATCGGTACGTGCTGCTCATCGCCGGTGGGCGAGAACACGAGGACCAGGCGCGGCTCCGAGGCGTCCAGTGTGCTGCGACGGTTGCGACGGCTCGCAACGACCAGGCACACGATTGCGGTCACTGCCATGAGGAGGATGACGGCGAGGAGGATCCCCGTCACGCCGATGGATGCGGTGGTGAACATGCTTGCTCCTTCGAATTGTCGGATGGTGTGCAGTAAGCATCGAAGGCGCCCGGCCCTGCGTCTTCCGTCGAATGTTGGGGCTTACATCGACTCCCGTCGGGGCTCACCGAATCGGGTCATCTGACTGGCGGTTCTACCTGCCGTGCATGTCACGGTCGAAGGGCCGACACATCATGCCGGTGCCACGTCCCGTTCACGTCAGGAGCTCGCCATGTCCGAAGCGTCTCGGCGAACCTTGGTCCTCGTCGCACACCCGGCGTTGCCGTTGTCGAAGCCCGACCGTGCGCTCGTTGACGTCGCAGAGACGATGGATGACGTGACCGTCCGCGACCTCTACAGCCGGTACCAGTCGCATCCGCTCAACGTGCCCGCGGAACGTGCGCTTGCCGCAGCCGCCGACGACATCGTGGTGCACTTCCCAGTGCTGCACCACCACGAACCTCCGCTGCTGCAGCAGCGGATGCAGCGGGTGTTCGACCCCGCTTGGTACATGGCGTCCGGGGCTGACGTGTTGTACTCCGGGACGGGCCTGCGGGTGGCCACCGTCGTCGAGGACAGCGGCTCGTCACCGGCCGTGCGCAGGCTGCAACGGTGGCGAGTGGAAGAGCAGAGCCTGTTCTTGAAGCAGTGGGCGCATCGGCTCGGGATGCTGTGGCGAGCACCGGCGGTCCTCCCGGTGCCTCCGCACGCGGGGGACATGGAACTCGAATCACTGCAGCAGACGTACCGGCACGTCTTGACGGCCGCGGACGACGCCGCCGGTGGTCCGGTTCACCGACAGGGCCGCTCACTCCGACCGGTTGAGCGGACCGTGTCCGACGCCACGAGGTAACAGCTGCGCCCCGGTACTTTGGACGCCGCTTCCGCGGCCCTGAGCGTTCGCCGCTTCCTTAAATTCACCTACCTCGATTGGTCGTCCGATGCCGTCTGACAGGTCCAGCGACCAGCCTGGTTTCTACGTGTACGAACCCGCCGCGGGGCACGGGCTTCCCCACGACCCGTTCAACGCCATCGTCGGCCCGCGCCCCATCGGATGGGTGGGTACCGAAGACAAGCAGGGACGCCGGAACCTCGCACCGTACAGCTTCTTCAACGCCTTCAACTACGTGCCGCCGATTGTCGGATTCGCGAGCATCGGTGAGAAGGACAGCGTCAGCAACGCGCGCGCGACGGGGGCGTTCACGTGGAACCTCGCCACACGGCCCCTCGCTGAGGCGATGAACGCCACCTCAGTTGCGGCGCCGCACGGTGTCGACGAGTTCGCACTGGCGGGTCTTAGCACCGCCCCGTCGCGGATGATCGGGCCGCCTCGAGTGGCGGCGAGCCCGGTGTCCTTCGAATGCCGGGTGTCGCAGATCATCCGCTTGCAGGGCGCTGACGGTGAACCGGTGGATTCGTGGTTGGTGCTCGGTGAGGTCGTCGTCGTCCACATCGACGAACGGCTGCTCGTCGATGGCGTGTACGACACTGCTGCGGCTGACCCGATCCTGCGTGGAGGTGGTGCGGCGGACTACTTCCGCATCACCGCGCAGGAACGGTTCCAGATGCGGCGTCCATCGCAGTAGCGGACCGGCAACGACGAAGGAGGTGGGGACGCTGTCTGCGTTCCCACCTCCTCGACGTCTGCGGCTGACGCTCAGGCGGTTTCCTGGATACCAATCATCTGCGCACGTCCGATGATGTGCGGACGGAGGCGGAGACCGACGATGGCGGGGGACGCGTCGACGGGGACGTCGAGCTTGTCGATGTCGAGGGCGCTGAGTGTGTAGAAGTACCGGTGCGGTCCGTGCCCGGGAGGCGGCGCCATGCCGAGGAACACGTCCGTGCCGTACTCATTGCGGTGCCGGGTCGCGCCGGCGGGCAGGAGAGCGTCGTCGGTGCCGGCGCCTCGGGCGATGCTCGTCGCGGTGCCGGGGATGTTGGTCAGCGTCCAGTGCCAGAATCCGGAACCGCTCGGTGCGTCCGGGTCGAAGACGGTCAGCACGAAGCTCTTCGTCCCGGCGGGGGCATCAGACCAGGTCAGCTCGGGGGAGCGGTCTTCACCGCCTGCTGCGGCGCCACGAACCCAGTCGGGCAGTTTGCTGCCACTGGTGAAGTCGGGGCTCGTCAGCGTGAACGAGGGAACGTCGGGCAGCTTCCAATTCGGGTCATTCGTCATGCCATCAGCCAAGCCGTGCGGACGCGTCGGCACATCGGCTGGATGTCGTGCGCTGAGACGACAAACGTCGAGGCTGAACGGCGGTCGCGCTGTCGTTAGGATGCGACTGCGCTCCGGGCGGAGCGTTGAACGGAGGGGCCTGCCGTGGCGTCGAGCGAACTGGAACCGGTCGAGGTCATCGCGCTCGAGATGGCGCTTGCCGACCTCCATTACGTGTCCACTGCCCTGGTCGGACGTGCCGGCGACGTCATCGCGGCCGAGATCGCGTTGGTGCAGTACGGGGCGATGGCCGCCTACGAAGCTCAGCTGCACTTCAACACGACGCTCGGTTGGACCATCGACCCGGGGTGGGACGCCGCGACTGCGAAGGCTGCGCGGATGAGCGGGAAGTTCTTCGCCGACACCAAGCGGAATCTGGACGGCGTTGTCGCGCACTTCGAGGACCTCCTCGCGGCCAACCACGGCGCGTTCTACCCGCCAGACCGACGCGGGAAGCTCTTCGCTTTCCTCCGAGACGACCTGTCAGTGGTCACGGTGGACGCTCGGCCGTACACATCGCTGCTCAGCGCGCACTATCTGACGGGTCTTGCTCCTACTCAGACCGCGACGCTCGGGGAAGCCGGCCCCGTCGTGCGGAAGCTGGCGTTCGGTATCGGGCGAGTCGCCGCAATGTTGCTGGATGGAGCAGAGATCCCCGCGCATCCTCCGACGGTCCCGCCAGCCTTCGAATGGTGGGACACGAAGAGCGGCAAGGCGCTTCCTCGCCTGTTTGCGGGACAGCTGCAGCCGGCGCTCGGGGCCGCACTCATGACGGTGCACAGCGTGCTCATGTCAGCGGCACACAGCGAGGACCGAATCGGTTGTGCGTGGTGCCGCACTGCGGCGAAGAAGCACCGGTTCGTCGCGCTGTTCCAGACCTAGACCGCGCTAAAGATTCTGCACGCGGACGCCCCGGATAGCGTTCCTCCGAAAGTCACGGAACTCCTGGACGAAGCGGACTCACAGTGGGTTCTCGCCCAGCGGCGTGTGCGGAACGGGCTCGTCCACCTCGGGATGCAGGACATCCGCGAGAAGATCCGGGCAGGCGTCGACGCAGCAGCAGCTTTCGCCGCGTACACCGGTGGCAGTCCCAATGTCGATGCCCGGGTCACTACTCACACGGCTCGTGTCTTGGACGTGCTCACCGATTGGATGCTGACTCCGCCTCAGGGCGGAAAGACGTTCGAGTCTGCCCTTCGGCGCTACAACCCCACCCAAGGTGGCGGGTTCTAGCCCTTAGGTGCTGTTCGGCAGGGCCCCGCGAGCGACGGCGGACGAATAGAGCTCGCTCCTTCTGACAGCGGCGCGCACCCCTCCTGCGATTACGCGGACGCCGCCCACAGTCGGTCGAGTTTCAGCGCGAGGTGGAGGGTGCTGCGTTGCATCCCATCGGCGAGGGCGTCCTTGACGACCGGGGGGAGATTGTCGAGGCGGTAGTACAGCGTGGTGCGGTGGATGTGGAGCCGGTCGCAGGTCCCCCGAACTTGGCCGGCGTTATCGAGGTACGTCTCGACGGTTTCGCGGTGTCCCTCTCCTGCGGCGCAGAGCGCAGCCGCGGCGGGTGACGCGACGGAGAGGAGGTCGCGTTGGGCGGAAACTGCATGGAGCAGTGCCCAGCCGCCGAGGCGGTCCGCGCGGGTGTTGCCGGCGAGCTCGGGGACAGCGACGTTGATCTCTGCGGCGGTTTCTGCTGCGTGCGCTGCTCGTGCGAGGTCCTCGTCCTCGGCATGAACTGTTGCGGATCCGACCCCGGCGAGTGGGAGCCCCGCTTCGGTGGCAGCCGTTCGAAGGAACGTGTCGACGTCGATGTCGTCGTGTGTGCTGCGGGAAAGGAGGAAGACGACGTTGCCGCGTTCGCGGAGGACGTCGACGTTGGCGGGGAGCCGCCGGCAGATTCGTTGGAGGCTGAGCTGGCGGCTGAGGGTGCCGGATTGGTCGTCGAAGAGGAGCGCGTGGACGGCGATCGAACCGGCTGCCGTGACCCATCTGCGAGCTCGTGCCCGGTGCAGGGCGGCTCGTCGTTCCGCGGGGTCGTAGCTGAGCAGCAGGCGGAGGCCGACTTCGCGGATGTCGGCCTGTTCTCCTGTGATGCCGTGGGCGGCGGCGAGCACCGTTGCGGCGAGTTCCAGGAGCGTGTGTTCGTGTGATTGCAGCGCACGGCCGTTGTCCGCGAGGAGGACGAACCCGCTGCGGATTCCGTGCGCGCTCAGCGGGAGCTCAGTCCAACCGTCAGGATCTGCTGACAGACCAGTCGAACCGCGGCTTGCCCACTCGTGGAGCATTTCCGGGAGGGCGGGCCGTGCTGCGTTGAAGAGCGTCGGGTGGTCGGCAGCCGCGTAGGAGATGCCAACGATCTCCCGGCCGATCGTGGCGACCGCGACGGACCTGGCGAGTTCGTGGGCGAGCTGGTCGGCGAGTGTTTGCGGGTCCATGTCGTGCCTCCGTGCGTCGGGCTGGGCTTCACGGTAAGCCGTTGCACACCGGCACTGCGTGGCCCTTCTTTGCCTACCTGGGCATGCGTCAGCTGTCACGTGTGGACGTCGAACAGCCCACCGTTCCGCTGGAACGGTGGGCTATCGCGGTGATGGCGGGGTGATTGGTTGTTCAGGCCGCGGCGACCCGCTTCCACAGCAGTTCCACCTTGAACTGGCGGCCGTCAGGGGCGACGCGAGGCGTGCCCGCTTCGTGGAGAAGGCCGTCTTCGATGCGGACGTGGCGGGTCTGCTGACCGTCCTGCCAGTCGGTGAAGAGGGAGGTGACGATGTGATGCGTCATCGTGCCGGTGGCCTCGTCGAGGGTGAACGGGCCGGCGTAGGCGATGAAGCGGTGTGCCATGGCGGCGAGCTGGCTGTCGGATGCTCGCTGCGGGTCGGTGGCGCCGCTGCGGGGTCGGGCTGCGTCACCGAGGGTGGCGGAGACGGATCCGTCGGCGGTGTAGATGATGTAGCCGTTGGCGTCGGGGCCGAACTCGGCGACTTGTTCGCCGTCGTCGAAGGTTTGGGTGGCGCTGACGAGGGTCCACGCGCCGATGAGGTCGTTGACGGTGATGGCCATGGGAGGTCCTTTCAGGAGCGGGCGGTCTGCCCGGGGCGGGGTGGGCGCACGGGTCGTGGCGTTTGGGTGCGCAGCAGGTGGGTGACTTCGAATGATTTGGCGATGTCGCAGGCGGTTCGGATGACGTCGTCGTCGTATTCGGTGAGACGTTCCGCGTGCTGGTTCAGGTGCTCTTGCCAGCTGCCGACGCGGAACGCTTCGACGAGGATGCCGGGGTGTTCCCGGTCGTCGTATAACGCCCAGGATCTGGCTCCGGTGCGCCGCCGGCTGAGTTCGACGAGGGCCATCTGCGCCAGGAATCGGTCTCGGTCGGCGTCGGCGACGTCGAACCGGACGGACACCAACGTCTCGGTGGTGTCGCCGATTTCCGCGTTGACGACGTCGTCGGCGAGTGGCAGCTTGACGGCGCTGCGACGCAAGTCGTCGGTAACGAGGAGTGGCCAGAGGAGTTGTGTGATGGCGACGATGAGGACGGCGATGCCGGCGAGGAGGCAGGTGAGGACCGCGCCGAGCCATCCGGCGATGGAGCCGCTGAGTGCTGCTCCGACGGCGGTCGCTCCGAAGAGCACCATCTGGTAGATGGAGAGTCCCCGGGTTCGGACCCATGCGGGGAGGAAGGACTGCACGGCGCCGTTGAGGGTGGCGATGGCGCCGATCCACGCTGCGCCGACGACGGCGAGGATCGGGATGGTCAGGTAGATGGTGGGGGAGAGGGCGACGCCGACCGTTCCGGCGCCGAAGAGTGCCGACGAGATGAGGACGGCACGGTTCGGGCCGACAGCGTCTCGGAACTTCGGGATGTAGAACGCAGCGGCGATGGAGCCGACTCCGAGGCCGGCGAGGAGGACCCCGTACCCGATGGAGCCGAGTCGAAGCCGGTCCGTTGCGATGAGCGGCAGGAGTGCGTAGAGGGCGCTGCCGGGGAGGACGAACAGGCCGAGGCGGACGTAGATCCGGCGGACGACTCGTGCGTTGGCGACGTAGCGCATGCCGGCGCGGCTGGCGTCGAGGAACGGTTCCGACAGGTGCGGTTCCGGCCGGTACTGCCGCCAGAAGACCAGGATGATCAGGAACACGGCGAACGACACCACGTTCAACGTGAACACGAACGCGACACCGAGCCCGGAGATGAGGAGTCCGGCGATTGCGGGGCCAATGGCGCGGGCGAGGTTCACCGAGATCGAGCTCAACGATGCGGCGTTGGGCACGTACGCGCGTGGGACGATCTCGTTCGCGAGCGCGCCGTACGCGGGGAGTTGCACGGCGGATGCTGCGCCGAGGAGCAACGTAAGCGACAGCAGCAGGTACGGCGTCATGTCGCCGGTGGCGGTCAACGCGACGAGGGTGCCGCTGATGGCGACTTGGAACCCTTGTACCCACATCAGCAGGGTCCGTCGGTTGAGGAACTCGCCGAGCACGCCGGCGGGGATGCCGAGGAGCAGGACGGGTGCGGCAGTCGCCGTCTGAACGAGGGCGATCAGCAGCGGTGGGGCGTGGTGTTCGACCATGAACCACTGCGCACCGACGGTTTGCATCCAGCTGCCGATGTTGCTGATCAGCGCCGCAATCCACAGTGCCCGGAAGATCGGGATTCCGAGCGGCGCGAGCGCTGACACCGTCGCGGTGCTGTCTGACTTTGGTGTCGAGCGTGGTGCGGGTGTCGGCTTCATCTGCTGCTCCTGTCCGGCGGGGATGTCAGCGGCCGGGCCGGGAGGTGTTGTCGAGGATGACCTTCCCGACGGTTTGACCGGATTCCAGGACCTCATGCGCCGTTGCTGCGTCAGCCATCGGGACGACCGCTTCGATGACGGCGCGGATACTTCCCGCTTCGATGAGGGGGAGGACATCCCGGGAGACGCCGGCGACAATCTTCGCTTTCTGCTCCTTCGGTCGGGCGCGGAGCAGCGTTGCGGAGATGCTGGCGCGGCGGGAGAGCAGCTCCCACAGGTCGATGGGCGTGGTCGTCATCGAACCGCCGATCATGATCAGGTGTCCGTCGTCGGCGAGGCAGCGGATGTTCCGCTGCAGGTACTCGGCACCGACGACGTCGAGGATCGCGTCCACCCCGCCACCTTGGGTGACCTCGAGGACCGCGTCGACGAAGTCGGTGGTGCGGTAGTTGATGGCGGTTGCCGCACCGAGGTCGATGCCGGCTTTCGCTTTCAGGTCGGACCCGGCCGTGGTGATGACGGTGGCGCCGATGGCTGCAGCCCATTGGATCGCGAACGAGCCGATGCCGCCGCCGGCACCGTGCACGAGGACGCTTTTGCCTTCGGTCACCCCGGCGATCATGGCGAGGTTCGAGTAGACCGTGCAGGCAACTTCGGGGAACGCTGCGGCTTCGATCATGGTGAGTCCGCGAGGAAGCGGCATCACCTGTCCGGCGGGAACGGCGACTTCGTCGGCGTACCCGCCGCCAGCGAGCAGTGCGCAGACCTCGTCGCCGACGTTCCACCCGGTGACATCACTGCCGACTGCGGTGATGATGCCGGCACATTCCAACCCGAGCGGGCGGGGAGCCCCCGGTGGGACCGGGTAGTGGCCGCGACGCTGCAGCAAATCGGCGTTGTTGATGCCCGCGGCGTGCACGTCGATGAGCACTTCGTCGGCTGCTGGTGTCAGCTTCGCGACGGGACGCAGCGTGAGGACGTTCGGGGAGCCGGGCTGGTCGAACAGGACCGCGTTGGGCATCGTTGGGGTTCCTTTCAAATGAGAAACCGGTGACGGAAGCGGACGGTCAGGGGGGCGTCCGCTTCCGCCACCGGAAGCTCAGTGCTCGTCGTAGTGGTTGTCGTGCAGGGCGTGCCGATGCCCACCGTGGAGGTAGTCGACGTGGTCGCCGTGCTGGACTGCGTCGTGTCCGCATCCCTCGCCGTGCTGGTGACCGAAGGTCGTGTGGCCGGCGTGGAGCGCTTCCGACGTCATGAGTGCCTCCTGCTTCGGTCAGTTCAGGCGGCGACGGCGGCCGCGTCGGCGATGGCGAGCGCGGCGATGCTGCGCGCGTAGTGCGGGGTCTCCAGCTCGCAGTGCTCACCGGAAGCCTTCTGGCGGGCGGCGGCGGCCTGCTCGAACGTCTGGCCCTGGTCGGTGATGAACTTCAGGAAGTCCTCGGTCGGGTGCGACGTGACGGTGTTGACGTAGCGGAGCTTGTCGCCGTCGAGCTGCTCGATGCCGAGCTCCCAGATGACCTGCGTGGTGGTCCAGCCGGCGGGGGAGAGGACGTCGGAGATCGACACCATCTTGCAGTAGTGCTTGCTGGCGACCTCGAAGCGGTACTGCTGGATGACCAGGCCGGTGCCGATGACCTCGATGTTGATCGACATCGGGGTGCCGTCGTCGTCGACCGTGTAGCCGGCAGCCTTGTGGTCGCCGGGGGCACAGCGCTGGTACTCGTGCGTCGGGAGGGTCTTCAGCCACTTCTCGATGTCGACGCTCTCGAACGGGGCGGTGACGTCGGCGGTGACCACTGCGTGGGAGAGGATCAGGTCGCTCTTCACGGTAACGCTCATGATGATTCTTCCTTCGTGTTGGGGGCCGGTTGTTCGGCGATGACGATTCAAAGCCAGTCGCCGCCGAAGCACCCTCGACAGGGAGAGGAAGTCCGTTCGACAGTGAGGCCGTCACCTCCCAGCCGGGACCACGCAACCCGCTTGGATCGGCGTTCCTGCGCGGCTGTTCGCGGATCCGGACGGCCGAAACGTCGTAGTTGTGTGATGTGCGCGGCGGGCTTGGGGGATGTGTGAGGGGATGCAGCGTCCGTACGGTTCCGACAATCGTTGGAAAAGGAGTGGACGACATGCAGTACGACGCACCGTCCGGCACCGACCGGACCCCGCAACGGCAGCCGCTTTCGGCTGTGGATGTCATCGCTGACCGACGAGACAACCCCTCGAACCAGTCGCGTCGTGACGACCAACGTCACACCGCTGATCATGACGCGCTGCGCACCGCGCATCGCACTCGACGGAACCGATGACCGTCATCTCCGCACGAACCCTCTCGTCGCCGCGACCCGACTCCGCGAGCCGACGAGCAGCTGAAGGAGCATCCCTGATGCGTTACCGAACAACTCTCGGCGACTTCCTCCGAGCCCGTCGCTCCACCTGTCAACCCGAAGACGTCGGCCTGGACCGTGACACCAGTCGTCGTGTCCCTGGCCTCCGACGTGACGAGGTCGCCCGTCTCGCCGGAATGAGCGCGGAGTACTACGTCCGCCTCGAACAGGGCCGTGTCAGCACTCCGTCCCGTCAAGTGATCGACGCGCTTGCACGCGCGATGCGGCTCGACCACCACGCTGCCGACTACATGGCACGTCTCGCCCGCGGCGAGGGAGCGTTCGGCGCTCACGCGGATGAGTTCCGCGAGCAAGCGCACACGTACCAGCGTCTCGAAGGCATCCTGCAGCAGTGGTCGGCGACACCGGCGTACCTCACCGACAGCAACCTCGACATCATCGCCGCCAACGACCTGATGGTCACCTTGACCGGAGGGACCATCGCCGCCGGCAAGAACGTCGTGCAAGCAACATTCGTGCCCGAGAACCGGACAGCGCTGCTCGAGTGGGAGAACACCGCCAGGGCAGCTGTCGCCACACTCCGCTACACCGCAGACGAAGACGCTCCCCGTTTCCGCCAACTAGTCGCAACGCTTGCCACCGACCGGGACTTCGACCGGATCTGGCACCGCTACGAAGTCCTCTGCCCAGGCGACTACGAAGTGGAAGCCGACAGCGACTTCGGTGTCATCCGGTTCGGCATCCGCAACTTCGTCCTCCCCGACCTCCGCGGGTGCATGGTCACTGTTTGGCACGCGGACGAGGGATCAGCGGCAGCAGACGCCTTCACGCAACTGCGTATCAACCGCAGCGCCGTGGCGGACCGGGACCTCCTCGCCGCCGCAAGCTGAACCGCCGAAGACATGCCGGCAGAGCCACTCATCCTTTGTCGAACCGACCTTCGACGGACGCGCGCTGCCAATCCGAACGCTCCGATCTAGCGTCCCAGTACACGCTTCACCGTCCTCTTCCACCAGCGTCCCCGGGCTGCCACGTCAACGGCATCCGATGCCGCGGAAGAGCTTCGTCACGACTTCGAGAGGACCCATCATGGATGCGCAGAGCACCCTCCTCGGCAGGCCTCAGCCCGAAACAACCGCATTCGACTGGATCATGCACCCGGGTCTGGACCGGTTCCAGATCCGCGCCACAACGGACCTCGGCACTGCCCGCCGTTCAACGGCTGTCACCGTGCCCTCCGAGGACACGTTCCCGCTGCTGGCAGCGCCGCTGCTGCGTCGCCTCCACCAGCAGCCAGCCGCCACACCGAACCATGCATGGATGATCGCCGTGCACATCGGCGACACCGGCCGTGCCCTCCGAGAATTGGCAGCGCTCCGGCCGACCTTCGCCGGCGCCGACCCAGCAGAGTTCACTGCAACGGACCGGATGATCCGGCTGCTGGAACACGACTGCCGGCACGGTGCACTTGCTGCAGAAGAACTCGACGACGCCGCCGCTTCCGGTGCTCAGCTCGGTGCACCGTGGATGACGAACCTCCTGGCAACGGAGGTCGCGTACGCGGTCCGGCCACGAAACGCCGCGTTGCGGACCGGCCAACGGTTCGGGGATGAGCGAACTGACCTGATGAGCATCTCCGTCGGGCTCGCCGACGCGCGGCACCTCCTCGACCGGGCCACGTTCGGCCAAGCCCGGGTCCGCGCAGACGACACCCTTCGTCGTGCGAAGCGTGCCGGGCTTCCGCTGCACGCCGCACGGGCGCAGACCATCGTCACCATCGCTGACGCCGTCACCGGCGACGTCGGTCCCGCCGCGGACGCAGCAGACATCCTCGTCCGGCTCGGCGCACGCGACGGGTTCACCGACATTCAGCTTTCCGGCGAGCATGCCCGGCTGCTCCTCGCCGCACGAGCCGGAGACTGGGACCGCATCCTCGACGATGGGGAACGGCTCCTCGGCTGCCTGCGCGCCGCTCCGCGCTCCATCGCAGCCGCCCGGATCGCGCTCGACATCGTCGAAGCGTCAACGATGGCTGCAGAACCCGCCACGAACCTCATCGGGGAACTCCTCGACGCGTGGGATCCACACGCATCAGCACTCCACGAAGTGGCCTACCTTGCCCTGCTCGCCGGCCTCGGCGGCGGACCAGCAGGATGGCTTGCACGGAACGCCGTCCGCGCCGCGGAGCAGCACAAGTTGCACTTCGACGCCGCCCGACTGCAGTACGCGTTCGCATCGGAGATGGCGGATCGCGGAAACGTGGAAGCGCAACTGGACGCGCTCGAGCAGGCGCGGCACCGTTTCGCCCGCGCCGGCGCACGCGATTGGGCGCGACGCGTGGAGCAGCAGCTCACCGCCGCGCAGGCAGCCGTCGCCGACGCGGCCCTGCATGTGGCATTGACGGAGCAGGAAGCCCGCGTTGCCGCACTCGCCGCATCGGGAATGACGAACAAGCAAATCGCGGTGGAACTGTTCCTTTCGCCGAGAACCGTCAGTGGGCACCTTTATCGCGCGTTCCCTAAGCTCGGAGTCACTACCCGTGCGGGTCTCCGCGACGCGCTGACGGCAGCGCGTCTGCGGTAAGGAAACCGCCCTGGTATTCCCTCCCCAATGCCAAGTCATCTGACTCATCCGACACTTCGCGATGTTCGATGGAATGAATGGGTAAGAGTTCACGACTGACAGAGAGAGAATCCACGATGGCAAAGGTCCTTTGCGTCCTCTACCCGGACCCGGTGACGGGTTACCCGCCCGTTTACGCCCGCGACAGCATCCCCACCCTGACGGAGTACCCGGGCGGAATGTCGCTGCCGTCGCCGTCAGCGATCGACTTCACGCCCGGGGAACTCCTCGGCAGCGTCAGCGGCGAATTGGGCCTGCGGAAGTTCCTCGAAGCTGCCGGCCACGAACTCGTCGTCACCTCCGATAAGGACGGTGAGGACTCCGAGTTCGAACGGGAGCTGCCCACCGCCGACATCGTCATCTCGCAGCCGTTCTGGCCGGCGTACCTCTCCGCGGAACGGATCGCGAAGGCGCCGAACCTGAAGCTCGCGATCACCGCCGGTATCGGTTCCGACCACGTCGACCTCGACGCTGCGATCGCCCGAGGCATCACTGTCGCGGAGGAGACCTACAGCAACAGCATCAGCGTCTCCGAGCACGCCGTGATGCAGATCCTCGCCCTGGTCCGCAACTATCTGCCCGCCCACGACTGGGTGAAGAACGGCGGCTGGAACATCGCCGACGCCGTCGAACGGTCCTACGACCTGGAAGGTATGAACTGCGGCGTCATCGCCGCGGGCCGCATCGGCCTCGCGGTCCTCCGCCGGCTGAAGCCGTTCGGCGTGAATCTGCACTACTCCGACAAGCGTCGCCTGCCCGCGGAGGTGGAGGAGGAGCTCGGCCTGACCTACCACGAGGACGTTCCGTCGCTGCTGAAGGTCGTCGATGTTCTCTCCATCCACGCGCCGCTGCAGCCGGAGACCTACCACATGTTCAACGACGAGCTCATCGGGCAGATGAAGCGCGGTTCGTACATCGTGAACACCGCCCGCGCGGAAATCATGGAACGCGACGCCGTCGTCCGGGCGCTCGAGACCGGTCAGCTCGCCGGGTACGCCGGTGACGTCTGGTACCCGCAGCCGCCGGCTGCGGACCACCCGTGGCGGACGATGCCGCACGAGGGGATGACTCCGCACATGTCCGGTTCCTCCCTCTCCGCGCAGGCCCGCTACGCCGCCGGTACCCGGGAGATCCTCGAAGCGTGGTTCGCGCAGACGCCGATCCGTGAGGAGTACCTCATCGTCGATGGCGGCAAGCTCGCCGGCGCCGGCGCGGTGGCGTACACCACCGGTGGGACGAGTAGCCCTGGCAGCAGCGGACACTGACACCACCGCAAGAAGGGGCCGACGGTTTGCACCGTCGGCCCCTTCTTCGTTGTGGCCGCGCTCCGAGCCCGACCCGTTCAGGCGGCGCTACTCGACCGGTTGGGCGTGCAGTTGCCGCCAGGAGCGGACGAAGCCATCACCGACTGTGAACGTCGCCAACCCGAACAGCTCATGGGTTGCTTCGCCGGGGAACTGCACCCGCACTCGCTGCTCCGCCAGCACCGACGTCCCAGACACTGCAACGACCTCCGGCAGGAACTCGAACACGGTGATGTTCTCGAACAAGCCCGAGAACACCGCCAACACTGCATCACGCCCTCGGACGCATTCACATGTTCGCGGCTGATACGCAACGTCCGCGCTCAGGAATGGAGCGATCTGGTCGATGCTGCGCGTGTTGAACGCGCTCATGAATGCTCGGGCGAGCAGTTCGTTTTCGAGGACATCGGCGACCGTGGAAACGAATTCATCATCGGGCATCAGAATCTACCTCCGTGCGAGCGAAGCGTGGGCTGAGCGGGTGCTACCCGGTCAGTGTGAGCGTGGTACGCGCGTCCGGTAAGGGTCAAAAGTCGAGACGGTGCTGGACGGATCGAGCGGGTTTCACCGTGACGAAACTCAACAGGTCAATTGACCCGTTTGAGCAATTCCGGTGCGAAGTTACCGTCAATTCGACAAGTGAAGCAGCCCCGCAGCTGCTAGCGGTTCGCCGGCTACCAGGGAATCTTCCTGGCGGCAGGCGTGAGGCTGCCCCGTCCTCCTGACTGCGGTCATGGACGGCGGGGGCCACACCACCCGCGCGGACGACGCCCGCCGGACTTATCCCGCTCCACCCCACGGAAGAAGCCCAATCGTGACCCAGCTCCAGCACCCGGAGGCACCCTTGGTGCCGGTCTCCCCGCACCTCATCGACGCTGACGCGCCCACCCGTCCCCGCCCCACCGCATCGCCTCGACACCCCGTGGTCAAGGCGTTCGCTGACCCGGCTGCACTCGGCCTCGGTGCATTCGGCCTGTCGACGTTCCTGCTCAGCTTCGCCAATGCCGGGCTCGTCCCCGCCGCAGCCGTGGCTGTCCTCGGTATCGGACTCTTCTACGGCGGTCTCGCGCAGGTCCTCGCCGGCCTGTGGGAGTTCGCGCAGGGAAACACGTTCGGGTCGATCGCGTTCGTGTCCTACGGAGCGTTCTGGATGGCGTACTGGTGGACGCAGACGAACCCCGCCCTCGCCCGAGAAGCGGGCGGCGCTGGCGTGGGCCTGTTCATGATCTGCTGGGGCATCTTCACCGCGTACATGGTCGTGGCGGCGTTGCGCATCAACGTGATGCTTTCCGTCCTTTTCATCATCGCCACGTTCACCTTCGTTGCCCTCGGCCTCGGCGCGTTCACCGGCGAGGCATGGCTCGGACACATCGGCGGCTGGCTCGGCTTCGCTACGGCGTTGACCGCCTGGTACGGATCGTTCGCATCGGTCACCAACGCCACGTGGCGGCGCAACGTCATCCCCGTTGGAGAGATCAGCGCCTCCTGAGCAACTCGGAGCCGGACGGCGCCGACCAGTACCGCCGACGCTGCCCGGCTCCCCGCCCCTCCTGGCACTGCAGCAACTGAGTCATACGACTGCTGTGCACCTCACTACCCGGCACGCATCGTTGACCAACCGTCCATGTGAAGAAGGACCACCCATGTTGAACGAACCCATGTCCCGCCCCCGCAACGGCATCGTCGCGCTGGAGAACGAGCTGCTCGTGCGGGACTTCGTCGACCACTTCAACCGCGGCTCCATCGAGCAGCTCGCGCAGTTCCTGCACCCGAGCATCATCTACCGAGCCTCCGATGGGCCGTCCATGCGCGGACGAGCCCTCGTCCTGGCATCGATTGCGAAGACGAGACAGACCTTCGACCAGATCGAGGTGGTCCTGCGCGCTGTCGGCCTGTCCGAGGAGAACGTCCTCGTCGAGTTCGGGATCCAGCTCGCGACCGGTGGTGGGATGCCCCGGTGGCGGACCGGCTTCGCATCGTTCCAGCTGCGCGACCACCTCATCGCCGAATGGCGCCAGATGCACGCCGCGTAGGCACCGGCACAGACGGACCCTCATAGGGACCCTTCCACGACCCGCCCCTCGAGACCGCCACCATACGATGCGGATATGCCGTGGGACCGAACGAGCGACGCTGCCTTCGACGAGCAGGTTGGCTCCCTCCCGGACGCGACGATCGTCATCGACCGCTACCTCGACATCGTCGCAGCGAACCCCCTGGCTGAGGCCCTGTCCGGAGCTCTAACGGTCGGCAGCAACCTCGCCCGCAGCATGTTTCTCGACCCCGTCCTGCACGTCACTGTCGACGACTGGGAACACCATGCGGCCGTCACCGTGGCAGCACTCCGGGGAGAGGTGCGGGCGCATCCAGCGGACCGGCGTTACGTTGATGTCGTCGGTGAACTCATGACCCGCAGCTCCTGGTTCGTCGGCGACTGGGTCAGGACGCCGCTGGCCGTGCCGCCAACGAGCGTCATCGCATTCGAGCATCCCACCGTCGGAGCGCTCACCCTTCGATTCGTCCGCCTGCGCCGGCCGTCTGACGAGTACGTGTTCGTGATGTGGACTGGCGCGAACCGGGCATCGATCGTCGCACTCCACCAGCTCAGTCGGCTCATCTCGCAGACGCCGACCTCGACAACCTCGTAGGACCCGAAGCGGAGCACGGCGCCCTCGTTCAGCCATTCGCAATGGCACACCCCGCCGGGTGGGGAGGGCCGCGAAGGTGGGCATAGTTTGGACACGCGCCGCCGCCGCCCACTGCTTAGCGTCGGTACCGATGAACCTTCAAGACGTTGCCGACGAACTCGTCGGCAAGCTCTCCCGCTCGGTCGTGATCAACGACCTCCATTTCACGCCCCTCGCTGCCTCAGCGCAGGGTGATGAAATCGATGAGATTCGTGCGGCGAGCCTGCTGAAACGAGCCACGCCGCCAGAGATCCGCGCGTACCTCGAGTCGATCAACATCAACAACCTGCTGAACCCGACAACCGTTGATCTAGCCCACCTCGGCGGACAGGAACGGCTCGCCGTTCCCATCCGCGACGAAGCCGGGCCGCTCGCCATCCTCTGGCTCATCACTGGCAACCTGCCCCCGCTGACCGCGGAGCAGTTCCGCGCCATCGATGCTGCAGTGGTCCTCATCCGCGACCAGCTCTCCGCCGGCACCAAGGATGTGCGACGTGCTCGCGCCGCCGTCGAATTGGAACTCCTCGCCGACGACGTCAACGTCCGCCGAGACGCGTTCACTCGCGCTGTCAACGAAGGGTGGCTGTACCGAGGTGACCGAACGAGCGTGTTCGCAGTGACGTTCGACACCACCGTCAGCGAACTCGACCGGGTCGCCTTCGCATCTCGCGTCACCGGGCGCCGCCACGGCAGCTTGGCGTTCCTCGGGGAACGGGACACCCGGATGCTGTTCGCCGGTAGCGCCGACATCGACGGGACCCTCGCAACCCTCACATCAGAAGGGCTCGGCGGCAGCCACTCAATCCGCTCCATCGGCACCGCGCGAGTCCAAGCCAACGAGGACGACCTCGCCCCAGCAGCGGACCGTGCACGTTCCGCGGCGAGCATCCTCGACCGTGTCCCCAAGCTTGGCCGCCACGCCGACGTCAGCGAGCTCGGCACCTGGCTGCTGCTGACGCAGCTCAACGCCAACATCAGCAACCTCGCCCTGTTCTCACCCGCCGCCCACTACCTGTGGACGCAAGGAGACGAGCAGCAGATCGAAACCATCGAACGGTACCTCGACGCCGGCACCAGTGTCCGCGTCGCCTGCGAGCTGCTGCACGTACACCGCACGACCCTCTACTACCGACTCGACAACATGCCGCCGATCATCAAAGAAGCGCTCGAGGACGGCGTCTCCCGCAGCACCCTCCACCTCGCGCTGAAACTTGCCCGTCTGATGTCCGAACCGATCCACGCAGAGAGGGTGCAACAGTGACCGCTTCAACTGGCAGCTTCATCACCTCCGACGGCGTCCGCCTGCAATACGACGACACCGGCGGTGCCGGCAGCCCACTCCTGCTCCTGCACGGGTGGGGGCAGACACGGGCGATGTTCCACGGCCAGCGCGACCTTGCCGAGCACCGGCGGGTCATCACCGTGGACTTCCGTGGACACGGCCGCTCCGACAAACCCGAGCACGGCTACCGCATCGCCCGGTTCGCCGCCGACCTTCGCGACCTGTCCGACCATCTCTCCCTGAACCGATTCGACGTCCTCGGATGGTCGATGGGCGCGTCCGTCATCTGGTCCTACATCGACCTGTTCGGCACGGACCGGCTCCGCTCGATCATCATCGTTGACCAGCCGGCAGCGGTCGCCGCCGTCCCGTGGATGTCGGACGCGGAGCAAACCAGTTCCGGCGCGATCCTCCCCATCGACGGGCTTGTGCAACTCGCTCACGACATCCACTCGGACCGAACCGGCGACATCACCGAAGCGTTCGTCCGCGGCATGTTCAGCGGACAGCCCGACCCCGCCGTGTGGGCGTTCGTCGCTGATGAAATCCGACAGACCGCGGGACCGCAGTCCGCGACCCTGCTCTTCGACCACGGTGCGCAGAACTGGCTCGACGTGCTGCCCCGCATCGACCGCCCCACCCTCGTCATCGGCTGCGACGGCAGCCACGTCCCCGCCGACTCGCAACGCTTCCTCGCCGACCGGATCCCGGACGCGCAAGTGCACATCTTCGGCAGCGACATCGCCCAGTCGCATTTCCCGTTCCTGGAGAACCCTGCCGCGTTCAACAACGTCGTCGACCAGTTCCTGCAACGCGTCGGCAGCCGGCAACTCATCCGCTCCTGACCACCGACGGCCGCAGCGTTAACGAAGCCCAGGCTGCGAGTGACATGCCCCGTGACAGGGGAGGTGCAGCGCTGCTCTCAAAGGGTCGATGGGCAGGATGCCCACGCACGCTCCCAGGAAGGGACACATGCCCACCATTGAATGCACACTGCAGGGCTTCGGCTCCTCGCGTACCCCGTCACAGTCGGTCCCCGTCTCCTTGCTGGACCTCCTGTTCACAGCGGCGACGGTCGGCATGCCAACACTGGCTTCGCACCCGGCGTCTGCACGTCCGCTACTGGAGATGCAGTGGCGCATGGCCATAGTCGCAGCGAATTTACGCATCACCGACGGCGGGAAGCGGTGGGCGTGGTCGGATGCGTACGACCAGCTCGTCCCGTCGGAGAAGACTTCCGTCAACCGTCGGGCGCGGGTGACCCGAATTCGGTGGGGAACCGATCCGGGTCATTCGACTGGTGTGACTCTGCACGCCGCGGACGGAAGGTGATGCTGCACCAGCAACCCGGAGGTCAGCATGCTCGACGATTCACACCCCAGCCGCAGTGGCATCGTCGCGCTCGAAAACGAACTCCTTGTCCGCGACTTCATTGACCTGCTCAACGACGGGGCCATCGCAGAGATGCGGGACTTCCTGCATCCCGACGTCACCTACCGGGCAGCATCCGCAGACATCGTCGTCGGCTGTGACGCGGTCCTCGCGATTGTCCGGCAATTCCTCGACGCGTTCGAACATGTCCACTTCCGCGTTCAGTCCGTCGGCCTCGCCGAACGGATCGTCCTGGTGCAACACCACCTGCACGTGCAGCTGCCCGGTGAGGACGTGCACCGCCTTGACTCGTTCGCGAAGTTCGAACTCGATGGGTACCGCATCATCCACTGGCAGCAGGTCCACGGATGACCTCGCGAACGCGCGCCCGCACCGCCGCTGAAATCCGCGTGGCTGATCTGCACCGCGCGCTTGCTTGGTGGTGCTCGGTGCTGTCCGCGAAGGTCGCCCGCGTCGACGTGGACGGACCACTCATCATCGTGACCCTGCGGTGCAGACGCTACCTCCGGCCGCGGGTGGTCCTCATTGCTGGCCCCGGTGCGTTGGAAACGTGCCAGAGCGTCAACGACTCTGGTGACGCGGTGCTCGTCGACCCCTGGGGGAACGCCGCGCAGGTGAACGCCCTCAGCGGGGGCCTCCGCAAATGGAACGCCCCGGCGCGAAGCAGTCGAGTCATCTGACCCGTGTGAGCTGCGCCAGGTCCCGGAATCGTGGGCGGCAACGAATCCACACCGGCGCCGACGGCGCACCAGAAAGGGGCCACAGTGTCATCCGTTCACGTCATGTCGCTGACGAACCAGCAGCCAGAGTTCGAAAACGAAGGCGGGACGATTCAGTCCCTCGACTCGACGAACTGGCCGCTGCTCAACGGGCAGAAACTGTCCCTGCGTCGGCTGCTGCTGAACCCCTCGGCGGTCCGGGAACCGCACTGGCACGTCGACGCAAACGAACTCGCGTACTGCGTCTCCGGCGAAGCCCTGGTCACCTTGTTCGTCAACGGCAGCAAGACCGATTCGTTCACCGTCACTGCCGGGCAGATGTACTTCGTCCCCGGCGGGGCACTGCACTCCATCGACAACGTCGGTACCACTGTCGCGGAATTTATCGTCGGTTTCACCGACGCGAACCCGCAAGAGTTCGGCATCGCCGACTCCTTCACCGCCTTCAGCGACGCGGTCCTCGGCAACACGTACAGCGTGCCGGCGGACACGTTCACGCCGCTGCGCACGGCGACACGCCCCGGGAAGATCAGCGTCCGCACGCAGCCGACCGAGGTTCCCCACTCTGCCCTGCGGACCAGCCAGTACCGGTTCGACGTCGACGCGATGACGCCGCCGGTGAACTCCCCGTCGGGCAGTGCCCGAACCGCACGGAAGCAGTTCTGGCCGATCCTCGAAGGCATCAGCATGTACTCCCTCGACGTCACCGACGATGGGATGCGTGAGCCGCACTGGCACCCCGTCACCACGGAGATGGGCTACGTGCACAAGGGCCGGGCTCGGATGACGATCTTGAACCCCGGTGGTGCGGTCGACACGTACGAACTTGAAGCCGGTGACGTCTACATCGTTCCATCGGCGTACCCGCACCACATCGAGGATATCGGCGACGACGACATCCACTTCTGCATCTTCTTCGACAACGTCATGCCGCAGGACATCGGCTACCGCGCGGCAATCGGCGGTTGGGCGCCGGAGGTCCTGCAGGCAGCGTTCGGGCTTGACACGGACGTGTTCGCCTCCCTGCCGTTCACCGCGCAGGACCCCCTCATCGTCCCTCGAGTGAACCCGGTCGACCCGGCCAGCTGACTCTCGTCGTGCGGGGCAGGTGCCACGCTCCGCGCGATGAGAACCCCCAGCGAGGAAGATGCCAACCCCTATCCGGCGTCTTCCCCGTTGGTGCGTCGAAGGAACTCCGCGACGAGTTCCTTCCGCGACGAAACTCCGTACTTCGCAGACGCATGCCGGACGTGGGTGATCACCGTGTGCGGGGAGAGCAGCAACGCATCTGCGATCTGCTTTGTCGTCGCGCCGCTTGTCAGCTGCTGGACGACGAGGCGTTCCCGTGACGAGAGCCCGCTGTTGTCGTACTCGTTCCGTGGCCGGCGTCGAACACCGAGCACCCGGAGTCGGAGCAGGATCCGGTTCGCGCTTCGGAAACCCCCGGCTGACTCGTGGAGCTGCAGCGCCTCCTCAAGGACGGCGACACGTTCCTCCCTCGATGGGCTGACCCGTTCAAGAACCTCAAGCGCACGCGCGAGCACGAGCGGACGGGGAACGGAGCGCAGTTGCTCCACCGCCTTCCGCAACGGCTCCGGGTCCCGCAAAGCAATCCCGGCCACAGCATCCCGGATCGCTGCAGTGAACAAATCATCCGGGTTCAACCGCGCCCGCTCGGACGCCACGTGGAGAACCTTCCGGGCTTCCGCGAGGTGGCCAGAAAGCACACAGATCGTTGCAAGGGTGATGTCGTCATTGAAGTCAGGCGGCGTGTTCATTGATGCCAGCGGCAGGTCCAGGCTCGCAAGGGCGGGTCCGCACAGAGCGAATGCTTGCTGCGCTTCATCGACATCGATAGCGCTAATCGCCAGCGCCCAGTGGCCGGCTCGGGTCAATGCCGCGCTGTCCGCCATTTGCTGCATCGCCGGACGGACCGCGTTCAACGATGCGTTGTCGCCTGTCTGCAAGGCGGCGCGGAACACTACTATCCCTGCGGTGGCGTTCGCGAAGTCGCCAAGACCGAGCTCCGCCGCCAGACGCAGCACCGTTTCCGCTTGTTCTCGCGCGTCTTCTAACCGTCCGAGGTCGAACAGGAACCGAGATCGAGCCATCATCCAGTAGGCAATCGCCGGGGCGTTCCGCGCTCGTTGCGCGTCAGCGAGCCCTTCATCAGCAAGCGTCAGGGCCTGGTCCGGTCGCCCCCGAGTGCCGAGGACGAACGAATACCACAGCCCCTCAGGGAGCCACTGGTTCGTGTCCTCACCGCCACGCCGAATTGCGGTCAACGCTGTCCGGATGAGGTGTTCAGCTTCGTCGAACTGCATCCGGTGGAACAACTCCACCGACTGACACGCGTCGATCGTGGCAAGCGCTGCCCAATCGCGGGCCGGATCGCCGACGCCGCGCGCTTGCTCAATGCTGTCCTGCAGGCGCTCGGAGTCGCCGACGTTGGCGCTGTTGAGCGCTCGTAGCGCGTACAGCTGCACGCGGACGCCGTCACTGACCCCCGGAAGGGCAAGCGCTTGATCACAAACGGTCAACGCGTCGCTGAATGACGATTCGGTCATGAGACGGGCGAGCGTGAGAAGGGTCGTCGCCCGTTCCTCGACCGGAAGTGTCGGCGCCAACGCTTCGACAAGTCCTCGAGCCTGGTTCCCGTGGCCGCCCATCCACAGTATTGGGATGAGGGCCGGCAGGACGTCCTTGAATCGTGACGGTTCGACGGCCAGGTCGACCGCGTGGGCGGCGAGTGTCGCAGCGCCGGAGGCGTCGGTCGGAGCGATCTCCTCGGCGGCTTCTCGGAGCATGACGATCGCGTCGCGGTCACCGGGAGATGCGGCTTCGATGACGGAAGAGGCAACCGCCGAGACCGGTTCACCCGCCTGGAGGCGGATACGTACCGCGGCGTGCAGTGACCGTTTCAGTACAGATGCAGGGAACGACGCTTCCGCAGCCTCCCGAAGCGTGTCATGGGTGAATGACAGGTACGTTCCGTCATCGGAGACGATCTCGTCGCGGATGAGTTCCTCGACTGCCGGGCCGAGTTCCTCCGCAGGGACCGGGTGCACTTCGAGCGCGGCCCGAAGAGCGAACCGCCTACCGAACAAGCTGCCGGCTTGCGCGACGCGTTTCGCAGTCGGGTTCAGACGTCCGATACGGCTTCGGGCACTGTTGCCGTACCGGTCGGGAACCACGTCGGCAGCAAGGTCGAGGTACTGACCCCGGCGGGTCAACATCTGCTCGTCGCGGAGTCCTCGGAGCAGTTCGACAATGAGCAGCGGGATGCGTTCCGTTCGTTGCAACGCAACTTCAAGCTGCGGGCCGGCGGCACGGCCGACGACATCCATCGTGATCTGCTGCACTGCATCGTCGGAGAGGGGCGCCAGATCGACGACAACTTGCTCCACCTCGTCGAGATCGACCAGCCGACGCTGCTCCGGTCGGGTCAGACCGGGACGTGACGCGAGAAGCCAGAGGATCGGTAGGTCCGTCAGTCCGCGAACCAACGCAGCCAACGCGCTCAAAGATCCCGCGTCGAGCCATTGCAGATCGTCGACGGCGACGAGGACTCCCCGTTCCGCAGCCGCGGTGTCCAACGCGTCGACGAGCATCCGCGTCACCCAGTACTGCGGGTCTCGTCCGCTCAGGATGGGAGCGAGGTCCGACAGTCTCAGCATCGGCGGCTGTGCGGTGAGCGCGGCGTCAGTGAGCGCGCCCAAGGGCAAGCGTTCGGAGTCGACATCCGGGGTGACAGTCAGGGTCCGCCAGCCGAGGCGGTCCGCGTGGGAAAGGGTCTCGCGGAGCAGCCGTGTCTTCCCCATCCCGGGCGAGGCTCGAACGATCACCATTCGAGGAGTTCCCGACACCGACGCCCCCTCAAATGCATCGGTGAGAACGGCCATGGTTTCCTCACGGCCACGAAGTGGGGTGAAGGCCGCTTTCGCACCAGCGCCAGCAAGGCGAGCACGGTCGTTATGCTCCTGCGGTGCCCAGTCGGCTCGGGTGTAGAGCGGCTGTGTTCCCGACATAGTCAGCGCCGTCCCGCACCTACGGAGGCAATCTGCGAAGTGGGCGGCGCGGGGCGCCGCCTCCAGATCATCGAAGGCGACATCGGTCGGGTTCGATCTCGCAGTCTCCTCATCAGGATTGGATAGTAAGGCCCAGCGGGCCGGGAAACGCAACGCTTGGCCGGCCCGGAGGGGACCCACTGAGGGTCCCCCTCGCTGCACGGCGGTCGTCAGCTGCGACGACTATCCGCGAGGAAGCGTGGTCCGCGAAGGTGCGGTAGCGAGATCACGTGCGTGATGAATGCCGGAAGAGCGTCTCTCCTTCTCTTCGGGTTCGCCGCTGCACCGTTTTCGGTTCCGGTCGTCCGAAGTTCGTTGCGGCGCTCAAGCGCCGTACTTCTCCTGCAGGAACCGGTGCGCGAAGGTGACCGCCATCGCACCCTCACCGACCGCGGTGGCGACGCGTTTCACGGACCGGTGGCGGACATCGCCCGCGGCGAACGAGCCAGGGATGCTGGTCTCCAAGTGGTACGGAGCACGGTCTAACGGCCACACCGTACGGAGTTGCCCGGAGATGAGGTCGGGACCTGTTCGGAGGTAGCCGAGGTCATCGCGTTGCAGGACGGTGTCCGCAGCCCAGTCGGTATCCGGTTCCCCTCCGATGCAGACGAACGCCCGCTGCGCCGGCAGCGTGGTTTCCGTGGCGCCGTCGTTTACGGTGACGGCGTCGAGGATGTCGTCACCGTGGAACTCGGTGACGGTCGTGTTGTAGCGGATGGTGACGTTCGGTTGCGCTTGTACTCGGTCGGCGAGGTAGGTGGACAGCGTTGCGGCGAGGGACGGGCCGCGGACCAGCATCGTGACGTTCGATGCGTACCCGGCGAGGTTCATGACGGCTTGGCCGGCGGAGTTGCCGCCGCCGATGACGACGACGCGTTCGCCGAAACAGTTCGGGGCTTCACTGGTGCCAGCACCGTAGTAAACGCCGCAGCCGAGGAGCGCATCCTCCCCTGGAACGTTGAGCCGTCGCCAGCCGATCCCGGTGGCGCAGATGTTCGTGTGCGCGTTGATCCGGGTGCCGTCCTCGAGCGTTGCGGTGATGCCATCGTGGGTGAACACCCCGAGGACGCCGCGGCGCATGAGGAGGAGCTCCGCACCGAACTTCGCCGCCTGCTGCCGGGCACGTTCCGCGAGCATCGCGCCGGGCAGGCCGTCCGGGAACCCGAGGTAGTTCTCGATGAGGCTGCTGGAGCCGGCTTGCCCGCCGACGGCTTCCCGTTCCACGAGGACCACGCTGAGCCCCTCCGACGCGGCGTAGACGGCGGCGGATAGCCCGGCGGGTCCGGCGCCGAAGATGGAGAGGTCATACCGTTGCAGTCGGGGTGCGTTCACCCAGCCGAGATGGTCAGCGATCTGCTGCAACGACGGCGCGTAGAGGCGGGTGTGGTCCGGGAGCACAACCATGGGGAGCCGTGGTGAGGAGAGCAGCTCGCCGGTGGCACGTAGGGCATCCATGTCCGACCGGAGCTCATGCCAGTCGAAGTGGACGACACTGCGGCTGAGGAAGTCACGTACCTCCCACGCCTCACGGGATCCGTAGGATCCGTACACCTGGACGAGGGCGACCTGATCAGCCATCGGTGGCCGCCAGCTGCTCCTGCCAGTTCCACGGCACCCGCGACCTTGGACCGGGAACCGATTGATGTGACGGATGGCTGGTCGGAGCGGCGAGCGGAGGGATGTCGACGAAGCTGTTCGTGCGGTAGTCCCATGCCCAGTCCTCGCCGGGCTCGAAACTCTGAATGATCGGATGGCCGGTCGCTGCAGCATGCTTCGTGGCGTGCTTGTTCAACGAATCGTCGCAGCATCCGACATGCCCGCACGATGCGCAACGACGCAGATGCAGCCACCACGAATCTGACTCGTCGCACTCCACGCATCCCTTGCCGGACGGTGGGACGTCGGGATTGGTGGTCCCTGGCTCGTCGATTCCTTCGGGCATCCCGGGGTCCTTCCTCGAACGATCACTGTTGCTGCAACGGCAACTTGATGATCGCGGTGGGCTGGCGCGCTCGCCTGCGTCAACTGACTCGGGTGGGGATGGGCGAAGGCTCCGACTGTTGGGGGAACCGTCGGAGCCTTCGCGGCCGAATCCTATGGCTCGCGGCGTTGAGCCGGACCAAGTAATTCGACGCTATGACCCCTGCAGGGCGGTCGTTGAGATGGTCCCCGACCGCAGTTTCCGTCGAGCAGAAGAGGACACACGATGACCACGGACAGCACGCACACCCTCACCCAAGTTCCCATCGGGATCGACGCCACCGGGAGTCGAACCGAGTTCGACAGCATGGGCAACGTCGACGTGCCCGCGGAGCACTACTGGGGTGCGCAGACGCAGCGTTCACTGCAGCACTTCTCCATCGGCAACGACCACATGCCCATCGAGGTGTACCGGGCGTACGGGTACGTGAAGAAGGCGTGCGCGCTCGTGAACCAGTCCGCCGGGCGTCTCCCGGATTGGAAGGCCGCCGCGATCGTGCAGGCCGCGGACGAGACGATCGCCGGCAACCTCGACGCCGAGTTCCCGCTGTTCGTGTGGCAGACCGGCTCCGGGACACAGAGCAACATGAACATCAACGAGGTGCTCTCCAACCGTAGCATCCAGCTGCTCGGCGGGGACCTCGGCTCCCAGCAGCCCGTCGGCCCGAACGACGACGTGAACATGGGGCAGTCGAGCAATGACACGTTCCCGACCGCGATGCACATCGCGGCACTGCTGGAGCTCGACAACCACCTCATCCCCGCCGTCACCGCGGTCGCCGAGTCCATCGAGCACAAGGCTTCCGAGTGGATGGACGTCGTCAAGATCGGCCGCACTCACCTCGAGGACGCTGTCCCGCTGACCGTCGGGCAGGAATGGTCCGGCTGGGCCGGTCAGCTCCGCAACGCGTTGAAGGCCGTCGAGTTCAGCCGTGAGGGGCTCCTCGAACTCGCGGTCGGCGGAACCGCCGTCGGAACCGGGCTGAACGCACCGCCGAACTTCGGAAAGGACGTCGCCGCCGAGATCCAGAAGCTCACCGGGAAGCCGTTCGTCACCGCACCGAACAAGTTCACCGCGCAGGGCTCCCTCGACGCGATGGTGCAGGCCCACGCCGCCCTTCGCGGTGTCGCCGTCGCGCTGATGAAGATCGCGAACGACATGCGCTGGCTCGCATCCGGCCCCCGCACCGGGTTCGCAGAGCTCATCCTCCCCGCAAACGAACCGGGCTCGTCGATCATGCCGGGGAAGGTGAACCCCACCCAGTGCGAAGCGATCGTGATGATCGCCATCCAGGTCATCGGTGATGACACCGCCGTCGCATTCGCCGGTTCACAGGGCAACTTCGAACTGAACGCGATGCGCCCCGTCATCATCAACAACTTCCTCCACTCCGCCCGGATCCTCGCCGACGGCTGCGACAAGTTCCGCACCTTCTCCGTCGACGGCACGGACCTGAACCGGAAGAAGATCGAGCAGTACGTCGGTGACAGTGTGATGCTCGTCACCGCGCTCAGCCCCGTCATCGGCTACCAGAACGCCGCCCACATCGCCGAAGCGGCGATCGCTGACGGCACGTCGCTCCGCGACGCCGCACTGAAGTCGGGGAAGGTCACCGCGGAGCAGTTCGACAAGATCGTCCGACCCCTCGACATGGTCGGCAGCGGCATCGGAGGCGCGTGAGATGAAGCGTTCGACCGTCGCCGCCCCGGTGGACGTCGCCGAGACGGCGACACGGGCCGCAGCGATCCTGCACAGCAACGGCCAGGAATCCGCGGACACCGCTGACACCGCTACGTCGTTGCTGCGTCCGACCGACCCGGCGGCGACGGTCGACCTCTCCTGGGCGGGGGTCACCGTCCGCGCCAAAAACCAGAAACACTTCCTCCCAGCGGTTCCTGCTGCCATCAACATGCGCCGCGTCGAAGCGGTGCTGCTCGCGGTCAACGCGTTCCGCCCAGACGGCCACAGCGTCAGTAATCTCAACCAGCACCTCAGCAAAGCAGCCGCCCTGCCGCCGGCGCCGCTGTGGCTGTTCATCGTCGCCTGCATCACCGGCGGCACATCGCTTGCGGTGATCTTCGGCGCTGAGACGCTGCCAGGGCTCATCGTCATTGCCGTCAGCTGCGCACTCGGCGGGCTCGTCCGCCGGCTTCTCGGCTGCATCAACGTCGGCCCGCTTGCACAAGCGTTCGTCGCTGCCCTCGTCGCGGGGCTCGTCGGCGGGATCGCCGTGCAACTCGACCTCAGCACCCCGCTCCGACTCGTCGCCGTGTGCCCCGCGATGATCCTCGTCCCCGGGCCACATATCCTCAACGGCCTCATCGACATCGCTCGCCTCCGCGTCCCGCTCGGCACCGCCCGACTCGTCTTCGCAGCCGCGACGCTCGGCTGCATTGGTGTGGGTGTCAGCGTCGGACTTGCGCTCTGCGGTGTCACCTTGCCGCTCGAACCGGCAAGCGTCGCCGTCCCCGTCTGGGCTGACGTGCCCGCGGCCGGCATCGCAGCAGCATCCTTCTGCGTGTACTTCTCCGCACCGGCACGACTGTTCCTCTGGCCAGTCGTCGTCGGGATGCTCGCCCACGCAGCCCGGTGGCTAGTGATGGGACCCGGACATCAGAGCATCGCCGTGGGAGCGCTCGTCGCCTGCATCCTCGTCAGCGTCATTCTCGTACCAATCAGCCGTCGACGAGGACTGCCGTTCGCCGCCGTGGGATTCGCCAGCGTCGTCGCCCTCGTCCCCGGGGTGTACATCTTCCGCACCATCAACGGCTTGTTCACGCTGCTGCAGGAACCAGCGACTGTTGACACCACACATCTCCTCGGAGTCGCCAGCGATGCCACGACCGCCAGCGCGATCATCGTCGGCATGATGGTCGGACTCCTTGTCCCCATGCGCATCCTCGAGCTCGCTCGACGTCGAACCGCCAGCGCATGAAGAACGGAACGAGTTTCGACTGGACCGTCCTCGGACTCGCGTTCGTCGCCGGCATGGTCGACGTCACCGGCTGGCTCCTCCTCCACGGCATCTTCACCGCGCACGTCACCGGCAACATCGTCGTCATCGCAGCGCACTCCGTCGCACCCGTCCCCGTCCGGCCAGCAGCGCTTCTCGCCGTGCCAACGTTCTTCCTCATCGCGCTGCTCGCCCACGTATGGGTACAAAAACGCGGAGTGCCGAGCGGTGCCCCGACGCTGCTCAGCGGACAGACGTTACTTCTCGCGGCAACCACGCTCATCTCGATCATCGGCGGTACACGCGGCGGTCAAGACGGACCAGTCGCGATCGCAGTCGCGCTCACCGCCACCGCAGCGATGGCGGTGCAGAACGTATACCTCCACACCGTCCGGCACCCATCACCATCCACCGCAGTGATGACCGGAAACCTCACCAACTTCGCGATGGCCGTCGCCGACGTCCTCACCGGAAACCCGTCCGGACGAGCCGCAGTGAAACGAGCGTGGCCGCTTCTCGCCGGCTTCATCATCGGCTGCGTCATCGGCGCCGTCACCGCCACCACCCTGACCACCTGGGCATGGAGCCTGCCGCTGCTCGCATCTGCCGGGGTGATCTTGCTGGCGCGAAAGTCCAAGACCTTCACCGATCGGTAGGACGACTCTCGGTGCCTTCGGAGAACCTGCGCTCGCGGGACAGGCAGCGATGATGACAATCCTCGCCGGCTGGCCGGCCGGAGAGATCGACGACCGCGTGCTCAAGAACCGCGGGGCGAAGCTCTTAGAGGACCACCCGGACTGGGCGCAGCGCCGATGGAGCGACTTCGCCTGACCTGGATCTCGTACAGGTCCACGAGCGGATCGCCGCGAGATCGGACGATGCGGGACGAGCAGCCCTCGTTCCTGAGCAGGAGCGGCTGCACGCCGTCCACGCCGGTCTGCTCGTCGAGGTTGAACGTCTGAAGACATGGGCGCCCAACTGAAGGGAGTCATCGAAGCCGGTGCGGCCTGCTTCCTCATCGGTCCGCGCTCCGTCGTTGACAACGCCCACCGGGTCGCCGAAGGGATGATGTTCGGCAGTGAGGCGATGGCACGCCGGAGCGAAACGATGGAGACGGCCACGCGACGGGCGCTCAACGTTCAAGTGTGAGCCTGAAGCCCTTGACGCTCAGCACGGGCACAAGTCGCCCGACGAGCACAAAAACCGGCGTTCATTTCCCCCAAAAAGCGCCTCTGAGACGTAGGGGCTTGGGCTTGACGCAGCCCAACGCGCGGCATGCAGAACCCAACCCCGATGGATCGGGATGCTCGCAGGCGCTCGAACGAGGCCCTGAACAGGACTTTCCTGAACGGGGGGAATCATGCGACCTCGCGGGGGGAACCCAGGTTCAAGCACCCAGGAGTCACCAACAGCTGCAAGGCATGCAGAGGAAACGCAAAGAGCCCGCCACAGAAAGCCCCCGTTCACGCGGGGGTTTTCTTCGTTCACGGCACCATCCCGACGCAGGTCCCCCGCACCTTGCAGCCAGCCTGCGCAGTTCCGCTGATGCGGTCGCCGCCGCGTGCCTGCGACGATCGCGATCGTGCCGTCCTTCCTCCTGTGCTCGCCGCCCGTGCACGGCCACGTCGCACCGGTGATCGAGCTCGGCCGAGGGCTGGTGGAACGCGGCGACGCAGTGACCGTCCTGACCGGCCGTCGGTACGAGGACGCCGTGCTCCGGTCGGGTCTCGCCTTCGCGCCGCTGCCGGCCGAGGTCGACTTCGACGACAGCGACCTGGACGCCTGGCTTCCCGGTCGTGGCGAGGCGAAGGGGCTCGCGGCGGTGCGCCAGGACATGATCGGCATGTTCGCCCGCGTGCTCCCGGGGCAGTGGCGGGCCGTCGAGGCGCTGTTGGCGTCGCAGCGGTTCGACGGGATCATCGGCGACGCGACCTTCACCGGGCTGGCCCCGTACGCGTCGCGTCCGGCTGCCGAGCGGTTGCCGGTCGTCGGGGTGTCACCGGTTCCGGTCGTCCTGACCAGTGTCGACACCGGGCCGTTCGGACTGGCGCTCTCTCCTGCCCGGTCGGTCATCGGCCGCCTCCGGAACCGTGCGCTGAACGCTATCGTCCTCCGCGGGCCCTTGGGGCCCATCGGGGTCGCTGTGGACGAAGCGCTCGCCGAGGTCGGCGAGCCACCCGCGACGATGCCGTTCTCCGACTACCCGTACCGCTCCTACGATCGCCTGTTCCAGCTCAGCATCGCGGGGCTCGAGTACCCGCGCCGTGAGCTCCCGGACACCGTCCGCTTCGTCGGTCCGCTGCGCCGCCGGAAGGGGGTCCGCGCCGACGGCTTGCCGGCGTGGTGGGGTGACCTCGATTCCGGTCGGCCGGTGGTGCACGTCTCGCAGGGGACGATGGACAACCACGACCTGGGGCGGCTGGTCGTCCCGACGCTCCGTGCGCTCGCGGACGAGGACGTCCTGGTCGTCGCCGCCACCGGTGGTCGTCCGGTCGACGAGGTCGTGCGTGCCGTGGGCGGTCGGCTGCCGTCGAACGCCCGTGTCGAGGAGTACCTGCCCTACGACGAGCTCCTTCCCCGGTGCGATGCGTTCGTCACCAACGGTGGGTTCGGCGGCGTCCAGCGCGCGCTCGCGGCAGGAGTCCCGCTCGTGGTGGCCGGCAGTACCGAGGACAAGCCGGAGATCGCCGCGCGGGTGCAGTGGGCGGGGTGCGGCATCGACCTCCGTACCGGGACCCCGACGCCCGGGCGGGTCCGGGCTGCCGTGCGGCGGGTCCTGGGTGAGGAGAGCCTGCGTCGTCGCACTGCGGTCCTCCGTGACCGGATGGACGCACTGCCGGACCCGGTCGACATCGTCCGGGACGCCCTGATCGAACTCGCCGCCGCCGGATCCGCCGGTGACGCGAACGGGCCCTCGAGGCTCCCCAACGAAAGGCCTTCCGTGTCACTTCGCACCCTTCCCATCGCCGACGTGCAGCAGATCGAGCAGGCGGAGGCCGACTACTTCCTGCGGTTCCTCGCCGGAGCGTCGGCACCGGACCGGGAGGCCCTCGGGATCCGGACCGCGAGGTACGGTGGCGCGACGGCCGCGGCGATGGCCGGCGACCCGACGGGCTACTGGAGCAAGAGCATCGGCCTCGGCTTCGACGTCCCGCTCGACCGTGCGGTGCTGACCGACGTGCTCGCGTTCTTCCGTGCGTCGGGGCGGCAGTCGGCGCTGGTCGCGGTTGCACCACAGGTGCTGCCGGACGACTGGGACGCCGTCTGCGCGGAACTGGGTCTGACGGCGAGCCCGTCGTGGGCCAAGTTCGCGTGCCCGGTCGACGAGTTCGTGCCGGGGGAGACCGACCTCGACGTCCGGGAGCTGACGGCGCACGACACGGCGGCCTGGGCGCGGATCATCCGGGAGGCCTTCGGGATGACGGACCCTGATCTCACGCCGATGCTCCGCGGGGTGTTCGACGACCCCGAGGCGCGGGTGTTCGGCGCCTGGGACGGCGATGAGCTCGTCGGGGCCGGCGCCGTGCACGTCGTCGGCGAGGTCGCCTCGATCAACACCGGCGGGACGCTGCCGTCACACCGGAACCGCGGCGTGCAGGCCGCGATCCTCACCGCGCGCCACGCGGCTGCGGTCGAAGCCGGCTGCCGGCTCCTGGCGGCCGAGACCGGTCTGTCCACGAGCAACCCGTCGTACCGGAACCTCGTGCGCTCGGGCTTCACCCACCACTACGACCGGACGAACTGGCTCTGGAACGCCTGACCGGCCGGTCGCCGCGGGCCCCCGCCGGCGGGGACGGCCGTCACGAGCCGGCGCTGCGGACCGCTTCGGAGAGCGCACCGGCGACGGCGTCCCACGGGCCGACCGACCGCGCGACGACCGCGACGTCTCGGTGGAGCGGCGGGTCGAGCGGTGCTCGTGGGTGGTCGCCGGCGACCGCGGAAACCGGCACGACGGCGACGCCGAGCCCCGCCCCGGCGAGTGCGGCGGCGGCGCGGGGCGACCCGACCGTCGTCACCGGTGACACGGCCCGGCCGGCGAGGGTCTCGGTGAGCCACTGCCCGTAGCCGCTGGCGGGGTCGATCCCGATGAAGGGACCGGCAGCGACGACGTCGAGCGAGACCGACGGCGCCTGCGTGCCGGCCGCGACGATCTCCTCGTGTCCGGCGGAGCGCACCACCAGGTCGGGCGCGACGACGGGACCCGGCACGACGGCGAGGTCCTGGTCACCCCGGCGGACGGCCTCGACCATCGAGGTGGCACTCGCGCCCTCGGTCAGACGGGGCAGCAGGCGCCCGGAGGAGTGGAACGAGCGCAGCACCGGCACGATGAACGGCTCGGTGAAGGACTGCGCGATGATGATCCGCAGCGCGACCGTCCCCCGTGCGGCGTCCTCGGCCCGCTGGGCGGCGTCGACCGCGACCCGAGCCGCCGGCGCGAAGGCCCGGCCCGCCGCCGTCAGGGTGGCTCCGTGGCGACCGCGATCGAGGACCGACACCCGGAGCTCGCGTTCCAGGGACGCGATCTGGTGCGACACGGCCGGTTGCGTCAGGTGCAGCGTGCGGGCGGCCCGCGAGATCGAGCCGGCGTCGACCACGGCGAGGAACACCTCGAACGCACGCAGGTTTGCCATCAACACATCTTATGGCTGACCCAGAGAACATCGAAGAGACTTCGGGAACCGATGGCGGCGGCCGGTCGTTCTCCTGTGGTGCACGGCGACCGCCGCGCACCAGGCACCAGGGGAGGAACCCACCATGACGAACCACGACCAGAAGCGCATCCTGCTCGTCGGCGGCGGCTCGGGCATCGGTCACGCGATCGCCGCGGCCCTGCTCGAGCGCGGCGACCAGCCGATCATCGGGGCACGTGACCCGGAGCGTGCGACGGCGGCGCTGCCTGCGACGCTCCGCGACGTACCGGTCGTGCGCGCCGACGTCACCGACGAGGAGACGATCGCCGCACTCACCGCATCGGGGCCGTTCGACGCGGTCGTCTCGCTGGCCGCGGGCTCGGCGAACGGGCCGGTCGGGTCGCTCGACCAGGCAGCGGTCCGCAACGCGTTCGACGCGAAGGTGGTCGGACCGATGCTGCTCGCGAAGCACCTCGCGCCCTCGGTGCGTCCCGGCGGCGTGTTCGTGCTCTTCTCCGGCGTCGCCGCCTGGAAGCCCGCGCCCGGACTCAGCGTCATGGCGACCGTGAACGGCGCGGTGTCGTTCATGGCGGAGGCGCTCGCCGTGGAGCTCGCCCCGGTGCGCGCGGTCGCGGTGTCGCCCGGCATCATCGACTCCGGCCTCTGGGACTTCATGGGCGAGGACGGCAAGCGCGACTTCTTCGCCTCGACCGCCGCGACGAACCCGGCACGACGCGTGGGGACACCGGACGACGTCGTTTCCGCGGTGCTCCTGGCGGTCGACAACACCTTCGTCACCGGGACCACGCTGCACGTCGACGGCGGCGGCCACCTGGCCTGAGCGACGTCGCGGCGCGGACCGTTCCGATCAGGCTCGGTCCGCGTCGACGACCAGCCAGCGGAGCAACTCGGTCGTCGACCGTCGGTCCGGCGCAGTGCCACCGAGAGCGGCAGCCGCCCGCTCCGCGACCGCGTCCGGCAGGAGGTCCAGGAACCGCTCGACGGCCATCGGACCGGACGGGTCGGTGCGCGCGTGCAGGGTGCCGGTGCCGATGCCCGTGGCCTCCGCGAGGAAGGTCACGGGGAAGCCCGCCTCGCGGGCAGCACCGATCAGGCGGCGGGTGTCGCGGAAGCGCCGGAGCCGGTCGTCGCCCGACGCACGCCGTTCGACCGTGAGCGCGGCGAGCAGGAGCCGGGCGACCGCGCGGCGCGCGGCCTCGGACGTGGTCAGCAGCGGTGCGGTCGGGGACGGCTCGGTGGAGAGGGGCACCCGCCCACCCTGGTCGAGCGCTCCGTCGCGTGCATCCGTGACTCCACCGGTCTCCGCGACCGGCCACGATCGGACGGGAGGCGCGGGACGGCGCCGTCACGCGCCTCCAGGCCGTCCGCTGGTCGCGCAGGGCGGTGGGTCCGGCCGTCGACGTCGTCGCCCGTCGTGTGCGGGGGCGGACGCACGACGCCCCGCCCGTCCGTGCGGACGAGCGGGGCGTCGTGCTGTCGGTCAGTGCTGTCGGTCAGTGCTGCCGGTCAGCGCAGCTGCAGGGAGTACGCCGAGTAGCCGTACGGCGTGGCACGGTGCACGCCGTGCAGCCGGACGTACCGCCAGTCGCCGGAGAGCGTCACGTCGTCCGCGCCACCGTCACCGTCGGTGACCGATGCGATCGTGGTCCAGTCGTCGGTGCTGCTGTTCCGACCCTCGATCCGGTAGGCCGACCCGTAGGCGCCCTCCCAGTCGATGTGCGCCGAGCGCAGCGTCCGCGCCGTCCCGAGGTCGAGCTGGAGCCACTGGTCGTCGGAGTGGCCGCTCGCCCAGCGGGACGTCGCGTCGCCGTCGACCGCGTTGCGCGGTCCGACCGACGACGACTCGCTGCTCGAGGCCGTCACCACCGCGTTCCGGGCGAGGTCCGGCGACGGTGCACCCTTGGTCGAGAACACCTTGACCGCGTAGAGCGAGTAGCCGTAGGCGGTCGCCCGCTTCCCGCCGAGCATCCGGACGAAGCGACCCTGGACGCCCTGCAGGTCGTGCGTGTCCACACCGCCCGTACCGCCCGTCACGTCCGCCACGGTCCGCCAGTCGTCGGAGGCGCTGTCGCGGACCTGGAGCTGGTACGTCTTCGCGTACGCACCCTCCCAGTCGAGCTCGACCCGGTCGATCGGCAGGACCTCGCCGAGGTCGACCGTGATCCACTCGCCGTCGCGCGCGGCACTCGCCCAGCGCGTGGACGGGTCGTCGTCGACGGCCTGGGTCCCGGACAGGTCGCCGCGCTCCGCCGACGACGTGCTGACGGCCTTGCCGACGGCGACGTCACGCGAGGTGCCCGACGGAGCGGTCGGGGCCGGGGCCTCGTTCCGCACGGCGGTGACCGTCGCGGTCCCGTGGAGCGGGCCGACCGTGGCCGTCACGGTGGCCGTCGCACCGGCGTCGGCCGGGGCCGTCACCGTGCCCGAGTCGTCCACCGACCCGCCGCCGACGACGGACCACGAGGCGTCCGACCCGACCGGACCACCGAAGCCGTTGCCGTCGAAGGCGTACGCACCGAGCTCCGCCGTCGCGCCGGGCAGCACCGCGCTGCTGCGCGGCGACACGAGGAGTTGCGTCGGGGTGATCGCCGCCTCGGCGGGGGTGCCGGAGATCGCGAGGTCCAGGATGGAGTAGCCGTAGCTGGTCAGACGCGTGATGCCGTGCATCCGGACGTAGCGCCCGGTGCCGGCGACGTCGAGGTCGTCCGGCTTGGCGTCCTTCTTGCTGACGGTCGTGATCGTCGTCCAGGGACCGGACGCGGCGTCGGCCACCTGCAGGGAGTACTGCTTGGCGGCAGCCGTCTCCCAGTCGATGTGGACGTGCGCGACGTCGGTCTCCTTGCCGAGGTCGATCGTCAGGTCGGCGTCGTCGGTCCCCTGGGTGCTCTCCCACCGCGTCGACGGGTTGCCGTCGAGCACGTTCGCCGGCTTGTTGCCGACGGTGTTCGACGTCGCGGTGGCGGTGGCACCGGCACTCGCGACCGGGATCGACGCGACCGACGAGGCGACGGCGCTGCCCTCGACCGATCCGGCGGTGGCGACGACGTACCCGGCACCGGGGCCGCTCGTGGTGAGCGTGCCGTCCGCGGCGATCGTCCCCGGGCCGGTGTACGACCAGGTGGTGCCGGACGGCAGGGCGAACGGGTCGCCGTACTGGTCGGCGCCGACGGCGGCGAAGCGCTGGGCGGAGCCCACCACGACCCGGTGGAAGCCGGGCGTGACGTCGATGCTCGTCAGCACGGGTGCGGGAGCGACCCGGAACGCGTAGCCGTCGCTCGTCGAACCGACCGTCGCGGTGACCGTGGCGTGGTCGACCGCGGCGCCGGTGGTCAGCACGCCGGACGACGAGACGGTCCCGGTGCTCGACGTCCACTGGACGTGGTCGAGCGGGATCGTCGCGCCGTACTGGTCGTAGCCCGTCGCGGTGAAGGTGGTGGCGGAACCCGGGGTGAGGGTCTTCGGGCTGCCGTCCGTCCCGACGACGACCTTCGCCAGGTGCGCGTCGAGGTGCGACGTGATCTGGGTGTGGGCCGGGACCGCGACGGAGCCGATGACCTTCGTGCCGTCGTACACGTCGTACGACTGCTGCGTGTCCCCGACGTTGTCGAGCACGTACGACCAGTTGCCGTCGGCGTCACGGAACGCCTGGCTGAGCGGGTCGCTGGTGTGCCGCGTGGTCGACTCGGTGCCGAGCGTCAGGTTCGACATGCCCTGCCAGTAGTTCATGCCGGCCATCGACTTGCCCGTGACCGCGCCGTCCTTCGCCTTCCACAGCGCCGCGTGGATGTCGGCGTAGGTCGCCGGGTCGTACTGCAGCAGGAAGCCGAGCACGACCTCGCCGAGGGCGTCGCCCATGTCGCTGATGACCCCGGCGGCGCGGGCCGTGTCGACCCCCGGCGTGTAGTGCGTCGGGTCGAACGAGTACAGCCGGTCGACCGTGTCCGTGTCGGCGGTGTAGTGCGTCGACAGGTAGGGCATGAGCGGCGACGCGTGCGTCCACTGGCTCGGCTTCTCGTCGGCCTCCGCCGCCGAGATCTCGGTCGGGACCAGTGATGCCGGCAGCGTCGTGGGCGTCCAGTGCTCCTTCGGGAAGGTCACCTTGCCCGTGGAGTCGACCGAGACGAGGAGCGTGTCCGTCGACGGGTCGTACAGCGGGTTCTCGGCGGTCTTCGCGGTCGCGTAGCCGGGGTGGTTCTTCTCGGCGGAGCGGATCGCGTCCTCCAGCTCGCCGATCGCGGCGTTCTGGTCCTTCGTGATCGCGACGGAGCCGTAGGTGCCGATGCCGTACCACTTCTTGGTCAGCATCTGGATGTGGTCCTGGTTCGCGGACTTCACGTCCGCCTCCCCCTGCTCCTTCGGGCGTTCCTCGAGGATCGTCTTCAGGATCGAGGCCGAGAACTGCTTGTCCCAGCCGAAGTAGTCGAACCACGGTGCGGTCGGCATCCACTGGATGCCGCCCTTCCACGCGGCGTCACCGTCGAAGTACGTCGACCAGGCCTGGCCCCAGTCCTGCAGCATGCCGGCCTGCGGGTGCTGGTACTGGCTCGGGAACGCGCCGTTGCCGTCGTACGTCGACGAGTCCGGGTTGCCGTGGACGTTCTGGTAGTAGTCACGGACGGCGAGGCGCTCGTTGACGTACTCCATCGCACCGGTGGCCTGCATGTCCTCGTTGCCCAGGACGGTGCCGAGCAGGAAGAGTCCGGCCTCGGACTGGATCGCCTCGGACGAGGACTCCTGGTTCTGGCCCTGCGGCGACGAGACGCCGGCGGCGTTCGAGTGGCCCGCCCAGACGCCGAAGGTGCGCAGGTGCGGGAACGCGTCGTCGTCGCGGTCCCAGTTCGCGTACTCCTTCGTGACGAGCGTGGCCATCCCCTCGTACCGCTTCACCCACGCCGGGTCGACGGCGCCGAGCAGCGCGGTCGCGACGGCGAAGTAGCCGTAGTGGAAGTGCTGGTCGTTGAGCTGGCCGGAGCCGTAGGAGTCGGCGAACCCGACGAGCGCACCCCAGGTGGGGTACCGCGCGAAGAAGTCCTGCTTCTCGCCGGTGGTGTACGTGTACCAGTCGGTGAGGGACGTCTCGAGGGTCGCCTGCATCCTGGCGGCGTCGTCGGTGTCACCGATCTGCTTCGCCACGGTCATGTACTCGGCGAGCTGCTCGAGGCACTTGCCCTGCCAGTAGGTGTCGCCCGTGCAGGCCGGCATCGTGGAGTAGTCGGACAGGTACTTCTGCAGCACCGGGCCGGACGCGGCGCCCTTCGGCGTCCCGGCGATCGGCGTCATGCCCTCGAAGGGGTAGTCGATCGTCCAGTCGTCCCCACCCACGGCGGTCTTCATCGTGCCGCGCGGGGTCGCGTACTCCGCCCCGGTGAGGGAGAAGTTCGTGGTGCCGTCCTCGTACTGGTGCTGGAGCCAGCCCTGCACCACGCTGTGGTCGGAGCCCTGCAGCAGGTCGGTCGTGACCTTCCACCGCTCGTGCACGATGCCCTTCGCGGAGTCGTAGGAGTAGTCCATCCGGGTGTCGCGCGGGATCGCGCCGGCGTGCTGCTGCAGCTGCGCCAGGGTCAGGCCGCTCTTCGGGACCGCGCTGACCGCCAGCCAGGTGCCGGTCGTCGCGTCGATCGTGTTCCCGGTCAGGGTGAAGGTCGTGCCGTCCGCGGCGTGGACGCCGAAGACGTGTCCGCTCTGCCGGACCTCGAAGCTGTTGCCCGCGAACGGGAAGGCGATCGGCTGCCCGTCACCGTCGGTGAACGTCGCGCCGGACTCCGTCGTGATCCGCGGGGTCTCGTCGTGGTACTCGAACCACTGGTACGGCTCGCCCTGCACGCTCGTGACGTCCATGTACTGGCCGCCGTCACCCTTCTGGGGCATCCGCCAGCTCACGTTCCAGTCGCCCCACCGCAGCGCGTCGTTCTCCGTCGCGGAGAACGCGGTGCTGCCGTGGTCGGCGATGTCGGCGCGGCTGTCGGTGAGGGTCACCTGGTCCACCATGAGGTGCCCGTATCCGCCCTTCGTCTGGTCGACGAAGCGGATCTGGGCCTGCTGCCCCCGGTAGGCGCTGACGTCCCAGCTCGTCCACGCCAGCTGCTCCGACTGCTTGCCGGTCGCGGTCGCGACGACCTTGCCGCCCACGAGGAGCTCGGCCTCGTCGACGCCCGGGTCCGGGTAGCTCCCGCCGCCGAGCAGGAACGCGATGCCGGAGCGGTCGATGGTGAACGGCGCCGTCGTCAGCGTGCCGGTCGCCGCGTCGCCGTTCTTGGCGCCCCAGGACGTCAGGTAGCCGGAGTCCTTCCAGCCGACGACCTTCGACTGGCCGGCGCCGGTCCCGCCCAGCGTGGTGAACGCGGTGCCGGTGGCGGTCCAGCCCGAGGGGATGCCGTGCTCGAAGTCGGCGAGGACCCGGTCCGTGGAGGGCGGCGGCGTCACCGCGCCCGAGACGGTGATCGCGTGGTTCTGCACCATCTGCGACCCGTCGGCGTTCCACGAGTCCGGGTACGTCACCTTCGTGCCGGCGGCGCTGTTCGACGAGACGAACGGGTTCGACCAGAGGTCACCCGAGAACCCGTTGCCGTTGTGCACGATGCTCGTCCACCACTGGTTCGAGGGCACCGGCTTGCCGGCGACGGACGGGTCCACGTGCACCTTCTGGCCGAGGAAGGCCTGCACGTCCCCGATGTCGGAGATGGAGTCCGGCGGCGTCGGCGCGTAGGAGCCGGCGCCGACGTGGACGCCGTCGACGGCGGGGGCGGACCCGGACGGTGCCGGGCTCGCGGCAGCGGGCGGCGGGGACGAGGGATCCTCCGAGGTGGTCCCGCTCGCGGCCGTGGTCGAGGGGGTCGCGGCGGAGGCCGCGGTGGACGAGGAGACGAGCACTGCACCGGGCAGTGCCGCGAGCGCGACGAGGGCGACGGTCGCGGTCAGCGACCGCGCACGCGTGTGTCGGACGAACCAGTTGTCTGTGGGCACGGGGCGACGGTAGCCAGCGGACGGAGCCGACAGCGTCAGCGGTTCTGCGGACAAGCACCGCCCGAGAGGCCCCCAGTTCGGGGGTTCGGAGCCCGGCACGGTCGGTGTTGCCAGTGGAAACACGGAGATTGCGCCGAGGACGACGCGCGGCTCCCTCGAACCCCTAACGTTGTCCCGACCACCGAAGACCCGAGCGATCGTCGCGCGGACGAACGGCCCCACCTGCCGCTCGCCGAACCAGGAAGGGGCAGCATGTTCGTCGCGATCCGCCCGTGGCTCCTCCGGTCCCGCGCCCGGGCAGGACTGCTGCTCGTCGTCACCCTCGTCGCCGCGGTCCTCGCCGCCGTCGTCGGAGTGACCCTCGTCCTCGTCCTCCAGGCCCCGACCACGGACCTGCGGAGCGCGCTCCACGGGATCCCCGTGGCCTCACGCACCCTCGAGATCGAGGCGTCGGGAGACCCGACGAGCCAGGGCCGCGCCTTCCGGGGCCTGGTGACGCGGACCTTCGGTGCGGTGCCGGTGCACGTCCGGACCGAGGTCCGCGGCGACACGTCCGAGTGGCGTGTCAGCGCCGATGCGGACCGGATCACCGCCGAGGACCTGAGCGGTCTGCAGTCCGGGTTGACGAGGCTCCCGTCCGCGGCCGCCGAGCGGTTCGCGGTCGACGGCGGCACCACGACCCGGCACGCCGCCACCGTGCGTGCCGATGCGGCGGTGCTCGCCTCCGCGGCGTCCGCCGTCCGTGCCGCCGCGCCCGTCCCGCTGTCGATCGTCGTGATCGCCGGCGCGGTCGCGCTCTTCCTGACGGGCCGGTTGCTCGCAGGGGCCCGGGTCACCGAGGACCGGCTGCTCCGGGCACGCGGTGCCTCGGACGCCCGCATCGTCGGCCTCGCGGGGCTGGAGGGACTCGTCACCGGTGCGATCGGTGCCGCGGTGGGCAGCACGGCCGGCACACTCTGGGCTGCTGACCGCTGGGGCATCGCCGGTGCGGCGACCAGCGTCGACGTCGTCGTCGCGGCCGCGTCGGTGACCGTGCTGACGGTCGCCGCGACGACACTGGCGGCCGGCCGACGTGCGCGGTCCGCCGACGCTCGTCCCGCCGATCGGGCGTCCCGCGTCGGTGCAGCCCGGATCGGCGCCCTCGTCGCGCTGCTCGACCTCTTCGCCGGCGTCGCCGTCTGGCGGTACGGCAGCCCGGGCGCCGCCGCAGCCGGGGACGCGCTCGCCGTCGTCGCCCCCGCCGCGCTGCTGACGGCGCTCGCCGTGACCGGGGCGCTCCTGCTCCCGCCGACCCTGGCGCTGCTCGCTCGCCTGGCGGAGCGTCGCACCGGCTTCGTGCGCCCGGTGGGCCTGCGGCTCGCCGCGCGCGACGGCCGGCGGCTGTTCGTGCCCGCGGCGCTGCTGGTGCTCGCCGTCGCGTCCGGGGTCCTCAGCGCCACCGTCGACGCCTCCACCCGTGGCTTCCTGCACGACAGCACCCGGATCGAGCACGGTGCCGCGCTCCGGGCGGACGTCGGTGGCCCGATCCCGCTGAACGGGGTGTCCGACCTCCTGCCCGTCGGCGTCCGCGACCAGCGTGCCCAGGACCGCGGAGTCCGGCCGGTGCTCCGCGTGACGGGCACCACGGGTGACGCCGCGCAGGCCGAGGGATCGGTGCAGGTCGTCGGCGTCGACGCCTCCGCGGTGCCCGCGATGCTCCCGGTCTCGCCACGGACCCTCGACGTCCCGGAGACGGTCCGCGGGCTGCGCCAGAGCCTGCCCGGCGTGGAGCTCGGAACCGGCCGGAGCCGCGCGGCCAGCACGCTGGAGATCGGGATCCGCAGCTCGGTCGCGCCGACGCCCGTCGTCGGCGCGGACGTCCAGGTGCAGGCCGTCGCCTGGGTCGTCGACGGGGTCGGCGACGTGGCACCCGTGACGACGGCGGCGGGAGCGCTGCCGACCGGCGGCCGTCCGACGGCGCAGGCACTGCGCGCCACCCTGCCGAGCGGCGGCCCCTGGCGACTCGCGGCGCTCGACCTCCGCTTCCGCGGCGACGCCGACGTGACCGGCGTCAGCCTCGCCGTCGGGTCCCTCGCCGTCGACGACGTCGCCGTCGCGCTGCCGAGCCGGTCCTGGACGGCCGCGCCGGACGCCTACGACGCCTCCGGCCTCCGCGCCGGTGCGTCCGCGGGGAGCGGCGCGGCGTCCGGTCCGATCGGTGTCCACGCCGCATCGCTCCAGCTCGCGGCCCAGTCCGGGAGCAGCTCCGCGATCCGGCTGATGCCCGTGACGGGGCGCGTGGTCCCCGTGCTGGCCAGCGCGTCGAGCGGCGCGGCCGTCGGCGACAGCGTCTCGGTGGCCGGCGACTGGGCGAGCTTCCGCGCGCGGGTCGTCGGCACTGCTCCGACGGTCCCCGGCACCGACGGCGGAGCGGCGTACCTGGCCGACCTCCCCACGCTGGACCAGGCCGTCCTCGCCGCGTCCCAGCGCCCTCCCCGCATCCGAGAGATCTGGGCCGCCGACGCGGCCGCCCGTTCCCTGGTCGCCGACGCCGCCCCGGATGCGACCCTCACGGTCCCCTCCACGGCACTCGAGGCACCCTTCGCCCGCTCGGTGGTCCTCGCCCTGCTGGCCGGTACCGCTGCCGCACTCTTCTGCGCCGTGCTCATCCTCGCCGCGACGGCCGTGTCCGTCGCTCGGAGCCGTCGTGCCGAAGCGCTGGGACTCCGGATCGTCGGGGCCTCGGCGTCGCAGCAGTCGCGTCTCCGCGCGATCGGTCCGGCGCTGACCGGCACCTTCGGCCTCGTCGCCGGCCTCGTCGCCGGTGTCGCGGCCGCCGGCCTGGTCGGCGTCGCCGCGGTCCGGGCGAGCGCGCCGCGCGCGCCCGTCGGGCTCGGCGTCCCGCTCGCCCCGGCGTGGTGGGACGTCGGAGTCGTCGTCGCGCTGGTCGTCGTCGCCGTGGTGGTCGTCACCGCCGCGCACGCAGTCGCGGTCCGTCGAGCGGCCGGCCGCACCGGACGGGAGGCACGATGAGCGTCCACGACACCGGTCGCGCCCGGCACACGGCGCGTCCCGGGCGCAGCGCACCCTGGCCCGGACGTCTCGTCCGGCGGTCGCTCGCCGACCAGGCGGCGGCGCTGCTGGCGCTCGCGGTGCTCGTCGCGGTGACCACCCTGGCAGCGGTCGGGACCCCGAGACTGGTGACGTCCCTCCTGGACGCCGACCTGAACCGGACCGTCGCGAGCGCGTCGCCGTCCTTCCGCGACCCGGCCGCCGGCGTGTCCCTCGCCGTCGACGACACGGTGTCGTCGCCGGGCGACTTCTTCCCGCGGATCTGGAACGCGCTGCCGGACCGACTCCGAACCGCGCGTGCGCACACGGCGCCGGCACTCCGCGCGCTCCTCGACGACGGGCACGTCTCGGGTCGCGCGGTCGGGCTGCACGCCGGCCCGCCGGCCGCGGGCGCCGTCACCGAGTTCGCCGCGAGCGGTCTGCGCGGCGGTCTGTCCGTCGCGACCGGGTACCGCATCGACGCCTACCCGGGCCTGCGCGCCGACTCCCGCCTCGTCCGAGGGCACTGGCCGGCCCCCGCCTCGAGCGTCGGCGCAGGCTCCGTGCTCGAGGTGGTGGTCACCACCCGCACCGCACGCGAGATGCAGTGGCGGGTCGGCGAGGAGCAGCAGCTCGCGCAGGAGGGCGGGACGATCACCGCTCGGTTGGTCGGGCTCGTGTCGCCACGGACGACCGACTCGGACTTCTGGGCGCTCGATCCCGGTCGGAGTCGGACGTCCGTGACCTACGACCGGTACCAGACGCCGACCCGGCACGGGATCGTGTTCGTCGATCCGAGCACCTGGCCGCAGATCGGTCCGCAGCTCGGCGGCACCGACGTGGCGACCTGGTACCACCTCGACACCGCATCGATCTCAACGGCGAGCCAGCCGGCCATCAGCGCGGGCCTCGACCGGCTGCTCGCGAACCCGCCGACGGTGACCACCCCGGCGGGGGACCTGCGCGTCCTCCGCTTCAGCTCGTTCCTGCCCCGGCTCTTCGCCATCGCCGAGCAGCGCGCCGCGGCGTCCGGGGAACTGCTCGCGGTGTCGGCGACCGGACCGCTCGGCGTCGCACTCGTCGTGGTCGTCCTCGCGACGTCCGTCGTCGTCGCCCGCCGTCGGCCGGACCGTGCCCTCCTCCGGGCGCGCGGGACCGGTGGCGGGGCGACGGTGCTGCGGACCGTCGTCGAGACCGCGGTCGCCACCGTCCCGGCCGCGGTGGTGGGGTGGCTCGTCGCCGTGGCCGTCCTGCCGCACGTGCCGTGGGCCGCAGGCCTCGCAGCGGGTCTGGCCGGGATCGTCCTGCCGCCGGCGGTCGCTGCGGTCGTCGCCGTCGCCGAGGTCGTCGAGGTCCGCGGACCACGGGCGGCACCGTTCCGGTGGGTGCTCGAGGCGCTGGTCGTGACCGGGGCCGTCGCCGCAGCCGTCGCCGTGCTCCGCCGGGCACCGAGCGGCGCCGGACCGCAGTCGATCGTCGGCGACCCGCTCGTGGTCGCCGCGCCGCTGCTCGTCGCCGCGGTCCTGGTGGTGGTCCTCCTCCGACTCCGCCCGACGCTCGTCCGCTGGACCGCGCGCCTGGTGCGGGACCGCAGCGCCGCAGCGTTCGTCGGCACCGCCGAGGACGCCCGTGGCGGGAGCGCCCCGGCCTGGGTGCTCGGAGCGGTGGTCCTCGCGACCGGGACCGGCGTGGTCGCCGCGGCCCTGCTCCGCGCGGTCGGGGCGGCGACCGCCAGCACCACGGGGGCGACGACGGGGTTGGACCGGAGCGTCCTGGTCGGCGGTGCGCCGACCGTGGTGGTCGGCGGCCTCGCCCTCGCCGCCGTGCTCACCGCGGTCGCCGTCGTGATCACGGTGGTCGCCGCGGCGCCGGAGCGGCGTCGTCGGAGTGGGCTCCTCAGGACCTTCGGACTGTCCGGACGGGACCGCACCGCGGTCACCGTGTGGGAGCTGATCCCACGCTGCGTGGCCGGGGTGCTCGGTGGGACGGTGGCGGGTCTGCTGTCCGCGATCGTCGTCGTGCCGGCCGTCGTCCCCGGCTCCGGAACGGTGTGGCCGGCTCCGCTGCCGGTCGTGGCCACCGCCCTGGGCTTCGGACTCGCAGCCTCGGTGGCGACGGTCGCCGCGGTCCTCTCCGACCGGCGACGGCCGGCCCTCGTCGACGACAGGAGTGCAGCATGACCGACACGACGCCGACCGCCAGCAGCGGACTGCCCGCCGTGGGACCGGACCGAGCGATCCACTGCCGGGAGCTCGTCCGCATCTACGTCTCCGACGACGTCGAGGTGCAGGCGCTCCAGGGCCTCGAGCTCGACGTGGCGAGCGGTGAGCTCGTCGCGCTGGTAGGGGCGTCCGGCTCGGGGAAGTCGACCCTCCTGGGGATCCTCTCCGGTCTCGACCGCCCGACGGCCGGCTCCGCCCTGGTCGCCGGCGTGGACCTCACGACGATGACGCGGAAGACCCGGCTGCACTACCACCGGCGGGTCGTCGGCTTCGTCTGGCAGCAGACCGAACGGAACCTGGTGCCGTACCTGACGATCGCCGACAACGTGCTCCTCGCGATGCAGATCGGTGGGACGCGCGACCGTGCGGGCCGCCTGGACACCCTCGTCGAGCTGCTCGACCTCGGCGACGTCCTCGAGCGTCGACCCGCCGACGTCTCCGGTGGTCAGCGGCAGCGCGCGGCGGTCGCCGTCGGGCTCGCGAACAGCCCGTCGGTGCTCCTCGCGGACGAGCCGACCGGTGAGCTGGACGAGTCCACGAGCGCCCAGCTGCTCGAGACGCTCCGCACCGTGAACCGCGAGACCGGGACGACGACCCTCATCGTCACGCACGACGCCGCCGTCTCCGAGCACGTCGAGCGGACCGTGCGCATCCGCGACGGGCGGACCTCCACCGAGACGCTCCGGTCCACGACGACCGGGTCCGCACCGGACGGGGACGCCCAGGAGTTCGCCCTGGTCGACCGTGCCGGTCGGCTGCAGCTCCCGCAGGACTACGTCGACCGGCTCGGCCTGCGGGACCGCGTCCGCCTGGCGATGCGGCCGGACCACGTCGGCGTGTACCGCGGCGACGACGCACACACCACCGCCCACGACGCGCCGCGGTCGGCGGCGGACGACCGAACGGAGCACGACGATGTCTGAGGCCGTGGTCGACGCGATCCTCACCGCTGAGGGGCTCACCCGCCACTACGGTGCCGGCGAGGCGCGGGTGGTGGGTTGCGAGGACGTCTCCCTGGCCGTCCGGCCGGGTGAGCTCCTCGTCGTCCGCGGTCGCTCCGGGGCGGGCAAGTCCACGCTCCTGCGACTGCTCGGCGGGCTCGACCGTCCGACCGCGGGTGCCGTGCGCATCGGGGACCTCGACGTCGCCGCCGCCACCGAGGGGGAGCTGGTCGAGCTGCACCGCGACGTGGTCGGGTTCGTGCACCAGGAGTTCGGGCTGCTGCCGACCCTGACGGCCGCCGAGAACGTGGAGCTCCCGCTCCGCATCGCCCGACGTGACGCTGGCGAGCGAGTGGCCCGCGTCGCCCAGGCGCTCGCCTCGGTCGGGCTCGACGGGCACGAGAACCAGCGCCCCGGGCAGCTCTCCGGCGGTCAGCAGCAGCGGGTCGCGATCGCCCGGGCACTCGTGTCCCCGCGGAGCGTGCTCATCGCGGACGAGCCGACCGGGCAGCTCGACAGCGAGACCGGCGCGCAGGTGATGGACCTCGTGGTCGCCCTCACCCGCGAGCGCGGGGTCGCGACGGTCGTCGCGACCCACGACCCGCTCGTCATCGCCATGGCGGACCACGTCGTCGAGCTGCGCGACGGTCGGGTCCGTGCGGTCGGCGACGAGGACTGACGACCGGACGTCCGGACGACCGGGTCACTCCGGGTCGGGCGCGGCCTCGACGAGGGGCTCGGCGAGCGCGGCCTTGAGCGCTGCCGAGTGCGCGTCGGCAAGGATCTCGAGCGCGCCGGCCTCGTACCGGTCGTACGCGGTCCGGACGACGTCGGCGGGCCGGTTCACGTCCGGCATCCCGGGGAAGAAGGTCCGGCGCATCGCCGTGTCGGTGAACGAGAGCACGAGCCCGACGACCCGGATGCCGCGCGGGGCGAGCTCCAGGCGCATGCCGTTCGTCGCCGCCCAGAGCGCCGCCTTCGAGACGCTGTAGGACCGCAACCAGTGGTCCCACGCTGCCCCGGACAGGACGTTGAGGATCGTGCCGCCGCCGTTCGCCTCGAGCAGGGGCGCGAACGCGCGGGCCACGCGCAGGGACCCCCACAGGTTCGTCTCCACGACGTCCCGGAGCTGGTCCAGGTCACCGGTGACGAGCGACGCCGCGGAGCCCGTGCCGGCGTTGTTCACCACGATCCTCGAGTCCGCAGCGGCCGTGGCGGCTGCCTCGACCGACGCGCCGTCCCGGATGTCGACGACCAGGGGACGGACCCGGGGGTCCGACCACCGGTGGGGCTCGAGCGTCGCCGCGTGGACGACCGCGGCGCCCCGGTCGAGCGCCTGGGCCACGAACTCCGCGCCGAGTCCGCCGTCGGCGCCGGTGACGAACACGGAGGCGCCCGCGATCGGCACGGGGGAGGAGGACCGGGGCAGGCGTGTCGGTGGGGTCATGGTCGATGGTGTGCACGGCACCCGCCGCTCCACCACCGCGGAACCACTGACCCGACCCCGACCCCGACCCCGACCCCGACCCCGACCGACCTGACCGACCCGACCGACCCGGCCGGGCGGGGGCCGACGCGCTGACCGCGGGATCAGCTCGTCACGAGCGGCCGGTCCGGTGCCGTCCGGCGGGGCGACGTGGTCGCCAGGACCGCGATCAGGCCGGCACCGCAGAGCAGGAGCGACTCCCGCCAGACCGGTGCGACCGCGGCGGCCCAGGGCGCGTCGCTCTGGATGAAGTCGGCGAAGCTCGGCCCCGGGACGACCAGCAGGAGCAGCCCGACGGCGATCGCGGTGCGGGTCCGACGGTCCTCGACGGCGCTGAGGGCGACGAGCGCGGCGGGGAACAGGTACACCCAGTGGTGGATCCAGCTGATCGGCGAGAGCATCGGCGCGAGGAGCCCGATGACGAGCACCGCGGCGACGGGACGGCCACGCCGGTGCACCATCGCGGCGACCGCGAGTCCGGCGATCCCGACGACCACGACGAGCGGCGTCGTCAGGCCGGCCCAGTCCGGGGCGAGCCCGGCGATCGCGCCGGCGACCGAGTTGTTGCCGGAGGAGGCGGAGGCGCTCCCCGTGAGGTCGACCCGGTCGGACAGGTGGAACACGGTCGAGGTCCAGAAGTGGAGGCTCGCCGTGGGTGCGACCACGAACCCGATCGCCACGGTCGCGACGGACGCCGCGCTCGACCAGCCGAGTCGGCGCCACTGCCCGGTGACCGCGAAGTACACGATGAACAGGGCCGGCGTCAGCTTCACGCCCGCGGCGATGCCGACGAGGAGGCCCGTCGGGCGCCGGTGGCCCCGGATGCGGTCCGGCAGCACCAGGTCCGCGAGGACGAGCGCCATCAGCAGGAGGTTGACCTGGCCGTAGACGAGGTGCTGCACCGCGACCGTCGTGCTGCAGGCCAGCAGGAAGAGCCCGAGGTGCCGGTACCCGACGTCGGCGGCGCTCCGGCACCCTGCGGACCAGAGGACCGTGACGAGGAGGATAGCGACGCTGAGGACGGTCCAGCCGACGAAGGCCGCGTACCACGGTAGGAGGCCCGTCGGCGTGAACAGGAGCGCGGCGAAGGGCGTGTAGGTGAACGGCATGCCGACCGGGCCGAGCTCCGGGGCGCGGAGGTTGCCGGCGTACACGTCCCCGCCGCGCAGCAGCACCGGGACGACGTCGCGGTAGACCAGGAAGTCCACCGGCAGCATGTGCGGCAGGAACGGGAGCAGGGCGAAGACCAGGACGACGGTCGCGGCTGCCACGACGAGGGCGACCACGGGTCGACGGCTGGTGGCCGATCGGGTCGGGCGGGGCGTGGACGTCAGGACGGTGTCGGTCGGCATCCCGGAACGCTACGGCCGGGGACCCCGTCACCGGATCGGCCCCGACGGTGACCCTCATCCGGAGACCGAGCGAACCGGTCTTCCCCCGATCGGGCGATGTCCGGTGCGTCCGGAGCGGGATACGGTTCGCTGGTGGAACGGAACGAGGGCGGTGTGACCGAGCGCGCGGTCCCCACCCTGCGGGCGGTCGAGTCGTTCCTCCGGCAGCTGCCACCGGCGGACGTCCTGCTCGGGCTGGCCATCGTCGGCGCCTCGTTCGCTCCGTTCGTGGTGCGTCCCTTCCTGTTCGGCGTCCCCTCGCCGGTCGCGCTCCTCCTGGGGTTCGTCGCGGTGGCGGTGCGCCGCCGTCCGGCCCTGACCGCCGCCGCGACGCTCCTCCTGGTGGTCCTCCAGCCCTTCCCGGGCGACGGGCTCACGCCGCTGGTCCTGACGTACGTCGTCGTCGTGTACAGCCTCGCGCTGTACGGGGGTCCGCTCCTGCGGATCGCGAGTGCCGTCGGGGCCGTCGTCGGCGGCGCCTACGCGGCGTACGACTTCTCGTTCGCCGGCGGCCGCCTGGTGGCGGGGATCGCGAACGACCCCGACACCCGGTGGCCGGCGCTGGTCGGGCCCGCTGCCGTGCTGTTCGTCGCGTGGTCGGTCGGGCTGGCGGTGCGCCTGCGCCGGTCCGCCGTGGCGGAGACGGCGCTGCGGCAGCGGGCGCAACGACGGGCGGTCGACGCGACGGAGTCCGCACGCACCGACCGGCTCCGCGCGGACATGGCCCGGAACGTGCACGACGTCGTCGGGCACTCGTTGGCCGTGATCGTGGCGCAGGCGGACTCCGCGGCGTTCACGGACGACCCGGACGAGCTGCACCGCATCACCGGGAACATCGCCGCGGCCGCGCGGTCCTCGCTGCACGAGGTCCGCGACGTGTTGGCCGGGATCGACGCCGAGCCGAGCGCGACGGACGCGATCGGCCTCGCCGAGGTGGTCGAACGCCTCCGCGAGACCGGGCTCACGGTCGAGCACGCCGTCCGTGGGCATCGCGGGCGGCTGGCCGCACGCGAGGGCGCGGTGGCCCGACGGATCGTGCAGGAGATGGTCGCGAACCTGCTGCGGCACGGCGACGCAGCCGCGGTCGTGTCGGTACGGGAGACCTGGTGGCCGGACGTCGTGGTGCTCGAGATCGAGAACCGGACGTCACCGGACGCCGAACCGGGGTCGGGACGGGGGCTCGGGAACATGGCGCACCGCGCGCGCGAGGTCGACGGCGCCTTCGAGACGATCACCGACGACGAGCGCTTCGTCGCCCGTGTCCGGCTGTCGGTCGAGGGTTCGGCGGACCCCGGCGCGGCCGCTCCGGACGGCGCGGCCACGTGATCCGCGTCGCACTGGTCGACGACCAGGAACTGTTCCGCGCCGGGCTCCGCTTCATGCTGGACAAGCAGGCCGACATCGAGGTCGTGGGCGAGGCCGCGGACGGCGAGGCGGGGGTCGACCTCATCCGGGAGACCGTGCCGAACGTCGCCCTCCTCGACGTGCGGATGCCACGGCTGGACGGTGTCGAGGTGGTGCGGCGTCTGCTCGGCGACGACGGCCCCGAGATCGCGACGAAGATCATCGTCCTGACGACGTTCGCGGTGGACGATGCCACCGCGGAGGCGGTCCGGCTCGGCGCCGCCGGCTTCCTGCTCAAGGACGCGACCCCGGACGCCCTGCTGACGGCGATCAGGACCGTCGTCGCCGGGAACGCCGTGGTCAGCCCGGATGACCTCGCCGCGCTCCTGCGACTCGAGTCGGGGACCCACGCGCCCCCGGCGCCGGCGGCGTTCCGCTCGCTCGCACCCCGCGAACGGATCGTGTTCGACCACGTCGCGGCGGGCCGGACGAACGTCGAGATCGCCCGGATCGAGTTCGTCAGCGAGTCGACGATCAAGACGCAGGTCAGCAGTGTCCTGACCAAGCTCGGCCTCCGCGACCGCGTCCAGCTCGTGATCTACGCGCACCAGTACCGGCTCACTGGCGACCGGACGGCCGGCGGGGACTCCCCGCCGATCCGCGCGTCCTGACCACGGGCAGCACCCGCACGTGCCGACGCCGGCCCGGGGTCCGGGTCGGCGTCAATGCGTGGTGCCCGTCGTCCGGTGCGGCCGGCGGCGGGGTGCTGGGGCTACTGGTGTGCGACGGCCAGCCGGCTGCGGGTCGAGCGCACGCCGAGCAGGACCAGGACGGCGGAACCGAGCAGCGCGACGACGGCGGCGAACCCGAAGTCGGCGGCGAGCCCCGAGACCGATACCGCGACGCCGCCCAGCGTGGAACCGACGGCGAGGGCGACCTGGATGGTCGTGACGAACATCGCGAGTCCGGCCTCAGCGCCCTCGGGCGTCGCGCCCGCCATCCAGGTCTGCAGGCCGAGCGGCAGCCCGCCCCAGACCAGTCCCCAGACGACGAGCAGTGCGAACACCGCGAGGGACAGGTGCGCGACGAGGGGGAGGATCGCGACGGCGGCGGCGAGTGCGAGCCCGCCGGCGACGAGTGTGCCGAGCACCGAGCGGTCGAGGGTCGCGCTGGCCACGAAGTTGCCGACGATGCCGCTGACGCCGAACACGAGCAGGGCGACCGACACGACGTCGGGGCTGAGCTTCGCAACGTCCTGCAGGAACGGGCTGATGTAGGTGTACGCGGCGAACTGCGCGGCGAACAGGAACGCGGCGACGACGAGTCCGACACGGGCCCGCGGCACACCGAACAGGCTCGTGAGCGCCGTGGCGCGGATGCGCTGCTGCGAGGGGATCGCGGGCAGGGCGACGAGCTGCAGGACGAGCGCGACGACACCGAGCGCGGCGCCGATGACGAACGCGAGCCGCCAGGTCGAGAAGGCGGCGACGAGCGCACCGAGGGGGAGGCTGACGACGGTGGCGATCGAGATCCCGGCGGTGATCAGGGACGTGGCTCGGATGGTGTCCTTCGCGGCGACGAGGCGGGGAGCGATCCCCGCGCCGATTGCCCAGAACCCGCCGAGCGCGACGCCGAGCAGGACCCGGGCGACGAGCAGGACCGGGAAGACCCCGGCGATCGCGGCGACGACGTCGGCGAGGACCAGGACGGCGCTGAGACCGATCAGGACCACGCGACGGTCGAGGCGGGACGTGGCGACCGTGACGACGGGTGCGGCGACCGCGGCTGCGAGACCGGTGACGACGACCATGAGCCCGGCGGTGCTGATCCGGACGCCCAGGTCGGCCGAGATCGACGGCAGCAGCCCGATCGGCAGGAACTCGGACAGGACGGTCCCGAAGGACCCGACGGCGACCGAGGCGACCCCGAACCACCCGTTGCGGTGTGTGCGTGACATGTTCTTCCTCCTCTTCCTGCCGGACGTGGGGCGTCCGGGTGGTGGCCGCGACCGCGGGTGCGGTCGCGGCGGTGTCCCGTCGTGGGGCGGGGCCGGGTGGATCAGACGATCGTGCTGCCGCCGTCGACGGCGAGTTCGCTGCCGGTCATGCCCGAGCTCTCGTCCGAGACCAGGAACAGCACGGCTGCGGCGACCTCCTCGGGGAGCAGGACGCGGCCGAAGGGGAGCTTGCTGGCGATCGCGGCCAGGAGCGCGTCCGGGTCGTTCGGGGCGAGGCCCTTGAGTCCCGGGGTCTCGGTGGGGCCGGGCACGACGGTGTTGATCCGGATGCCCCGCGGCGCGAGTTCGGCCGCCCAGGTCCGGGTGAGGGTGGCGACGGCGGCCTTCGAGGCGCCGTAGAGGCCGAACGCCGGTTCGGTGCCGGACGCCGACGACGAGCCCGTCACGACGATCGCCGAGCCCTTCCCGAGGAACGGCAGCGCGCCCTGCACCGTCAGGGTGGTGGCGCGGACGTTCGTGCCGAAGGTCTCGTCGATGTCCTCTGCCGTGACCTCGGCGAGCGGCTTGAACTCCCCGATGCCCGCGTTGACGTGCACCGCGTCCAGACCGGCACCGCGCGCTGCGACGGCCCGGAAGACCGTCTCGATGCCCGCGGGCTCGGTGGCGTCGGCCTGCACCGGCGTGACGTGGTCGCCGAACTCCTCGCGGAGGGCGTCGAGCGCCTGCTGGCGTCGTCCGGTGACGAAGACGTGGGCTCCCTCGGCGACGAACCGACGGACGACCGCCAGGCCGATCCCGGAGGTGCCGCCCGACACGAGTGCGGTCTTGCCGTTCAGTGTTCCGACCATGATGTGCTTCCGTTTCCTAGTTGTTGACTGCTTAGTCCAGAACGATAGGGCATAATGGACGCTTCAGTCAATAACCGGTTCGAGGAGGATCGCGAATGCCACGACCACGCATGTTCGACGAGGCAGAGGTCATCGACCGCGCGCGGCGCACCTTCGCCGAGACGGGCTTCGCCGGCACGTCCCTCGACGACCTGCTCGAAGCGACGGGCCTCGCACGCCAGAGCCTCTACAACGCCTTCGGCGGCAAGAAGGAACTCTTCATGCGGGCCTTCCTCAGCGACACCGCCGAGGCGGTGGACGCCGTCAAGACGAGCCTGCAGAGTGCCGAGCACCCGATCGTCCGCATCCGCACCGTGCTCGTCTCCGCCGCGGTCGAGCACGGCGCCGGCCAGGCGCCGCCCTCCCTGTTCCTGCGGGCGGCGGTCGAGCTCTCCAGCCGCGAGGTCGAGGTCGCCGCGGCCGTCGCGAGCGCGTTCGACGCCATCCGGGCCGACTACGTCGCGTGCATCGTCGACGCGCAGGCCGCCGGCGAGATCGAGGCCGACGCCGACGCCGAGGCCCTGGGGACCTACTTCTGCGCGGTCATCGAGGGCATGTCCACGCTCGGCCGCGTCGGCGTCTCGCGCGCGACGCTGCTCCAGATCGGCCTCACCAGCCTCGCGACGGTCCCGATCACGTCCGTCGGACGCGAGCACCTGGGCACCGACGACGGCGACTGGACCTGACCGTCGGCACCGCCGACGGACAGCACCGCTGACAGACGGCACCGCTGACGGACGGGAGGCGCGGGGCGGGCCCGCACCGCGCCTCCCGTCCGTCACCCCCCGGTTCCACGGCACGGGTTCGGCCCGTCGTCCGCGATGAGGAGGGCACCCGCTGCCGGGTAGCCCGTGGCCGACTGGTTGCCGTGCCGGAGTGCGGTGGCGCCGTCGCGCAGCACCCGCTCGAGCGCGGAGCCCCGACGGAGGGACGCCGAGCCGCCCAACGCGGCCGCGGCCTGGAGCGCGTCCGAGGCGACCTCGGCCGCGTGGAACATGCTCGCCATCGTCCGGGCCCGCTCCCGGGACGGGACCGCTTCGCCGGCGGTCCGCCGACGCTCGACCACGGCCGCCGCGTCGAGCAGCCCGCCGAGCGCAGCCCGGAGTGAGGCGTCGGCGCGCGCGAGGCCCATCCGGTGCACGGGGTCGGCGCCCCGCCGGGGATCCTCCCGCAAGCGTTCGGTGGCGAGGTCGAGCGCGCCACGCGCGATCCCCAGGGTCACTGCCGAGACGCCCGGCGCCACGAGCAGCAGGGGCGTGAACCCGTCGGGCTCGGCGGAACCCGGTGCGGGACGCATGACGGTGACGAGGTGGTCGGGCACGGCCGCACCGTCGGCGACGACGACCCGGTTGCCCGCTCCGCGGAGACCGGCGCCGTCCCAGTCACCCTCGATCCTGACCTGGTCGGCGCGCAGCGGCGTCCGCAGGACCGTTCCCGGCGCATCGCCGTCCTCGGCCAGCGCCCCGAAGACGAACCAGTCGGCCGTGTCGGCACCCGACACGAGCGGCCACCGCCCGTCGACGAGCCACCCCGTGGGAGTCCTCCGCGCTCGACCCGGCTGTCCGGCGTTGGCGAACCGGGGGGACCCGTCCCGCACGCCGCTGCGGAGTGCGTCCCGCCCGGCCGGTCCGAGGAGGTCGTGGAGGAAGCCGAAGTTGCCGTTCCACACGCGCCACGCGATCGAGGCGTCGGCGCGGGCGATGCGCTCGTAGGTGCGGAACACGGCGGGGAGCGGAACCCGGGGCGAGCCGTCGGGCGGGGTCGTGAGCAACTCGAACAGTCCGCTCGTCCGCAGCTCGTTCAGGAGGTCCGCGGGGACGGAGGCGTCCTCGTCGATGGCCGGGGCGGCGTCCCGCAGCCGGTCGAGCAGCCGGTCGGTGTCGGGGAGTTCGTCGACGGGCAGGGGGGTGTGCGTGCGCATGTCGTGACTGTAGGAACGCCGCGGCGTCTGGTCGTCCGTGGTTCCACCCGGGCCACCCGACGCTCAGTGGGACCACGGGGGTGGAGTCGAGTGCTGCTCGGTACCGTTCCGGCCACGATGCAGATCACGTTCATCACACCCGGCACCCGCGGCGACGTCCAACCCGCTGCGTTGGTCGCCGCGGAACTCCACCGCCGGGGACACCGGGTCGTCCTGGCGACCGCCGACGACCTCGTCCCGATGGGCCGCGCGCTCAGCCTCGACACGGTCCCGCTCGGCGTCGACATCCGCGCCTTCCTGCGGTCGGACGACGGCAGCGAGTTCCTCCGGACCGGCGGGACCCGCGCGTACCTCACCGGGATCGCCGCGTTCAAGCAGCGCATCGCGCCGACCTTCTTCCCGGCGGTGATCGCGGCGAGCTCGGGTGCGGACGTGATCGTCGGCAACCACCTCACGCTCGAGGAGGTGCGACACATCGCCGGCGTCGCGCGCATCCCCGTGGTCGCCCTCGTCCACTCGCCGCGACGGTCGAACCGGTTCTTCCCCGCGTTCTCCGTGTCGACCGCACGGCTCCCCGGTGCGGTGAACCTGGTGACCCACCGGATCGCCGCTCGCCGCGACCGCATCGCGAACGCGGAGTACCTCGGCGACTTCCGCCGCGCGCTCGGACTCACCCGGCGTCCCGAGGACCGGGGTGAGTTCCCACCGCCGGACCTCGAGGTGCAGGCGTACAGCAGCCTGCTGGTCCCCGAGCTCCGGGACTGGTCGCCGATCCGACCGTTGACCGGGTTCCCGCGGGCCACGGCGCACGACCACGCTCGCTGGGGTGACGCCGGCGTCGACGGACGGCTCGAGGAGTGGCTCGCCGCCGGGGAACCGCCGGTCTTCTTCGGGTTCGGGAGCATGCCCGTGCGGGACCCCGCCGCGATGACGGCGCTCGTCGACCGCGTCTGCGAGGAGCTCGGCGTCCGCGGGCTGATCGGCGCGGGCTGGTCCGACTTCGGCGACCGGGAGGACTCCGAGCGCGTCCGGGTCGTGGGGCCCGTCGACCACGCTGCGGTCCTGCCGCGCTGCGTCGTGGCCGTGCACCACGGGGGCGCCGGCACGACGGCGGAGGCGGTGGCCGCCGGGATCCCGAGCGTCGTCTGCGCGGTGTCGTTCGACCAACCGTTCTGGGGGCAGCGTCTCGAGGACCGCGGACTCGGGACCTGGATGCCGTTCGCGCAGCTGACCGGCGCCCGCCTGGTCGAGGCGATCCGGCCCCTGCTCGGGCCGGACGCCCGCCGACGGGCTCGCTCGTTCCGGACGTCGCTCGCCGCCGAGGACGGGACGCGCGGGGCAGCCGACGCGATCGAGGCCGTGGGCGCGCCGGCCCGGCGGGGCCGCTGACGGCGGCGCCCGCGCGGGGGTTCGTCCTCGGTTCCTCGGTCCACTCGGGTCTTCGGTCCGCTCGGGTCCTCGGTTCAGAGGAGTCCGAGCTGCTCGAGCTCGGGGTACGCCTCTCCGAGCGGCAGCGCCAGCGTCTGCCGGACCGTGTGACTGCGCTCGTCGGCGAGGACCTCGAGCGCGCCCGCTTCGATCTGGTCGTACGCCGACCGGACCACGTCGACTGCCTCGCCCATGGGCGGCATCGGGACGTCGTACTTCGTGAGCATCGGCGTGCGGGTGAAGCCGAGGTGCACCCCGACCACGCGGACGCCGCTCGGCGCGAGTTCCAGACGCAGGACGTTCGTCGCCGCCCAGAGCGCGGCCTTGGACACGCTGTAGGCACCCAGCCGGTGCGCCCAGCTCGCCGCCGACAGCACGTTGACGAGCGTGCCGCCGCCGTTCGTCGCCATCACCGGCGCGAACGCCCGCGCGACGCCGAGGGCGCCCCAGAGATTGGTCTCGACGACCTGGCGGAGCACGTCGACGTCGCCCGTCGCGAGGGGCTCCAGGGAGGCGACCCCCGCGTTGTTCACGGTGATCGTGACGTCGTGCGCCACCTCGGCCGCTCGTTCGACGGCCCGTGGGTCGTCGACGTCCAGCTCGATCGGCACGACGCGGTCGTCGTCCCAGTCACGGTGCGTGCGCGTGGTCGCGTAGACCCGCTCCGCGCCGCGCGCGAGTGCCTGGTCGACGAACTCGACCCCGAGTCCGCCGTTCGCTCCGGTCACCAGGATCCGGGAGCCTTCGATGCGAGGCAGGTCCATCGGTCTTCCTCTCCGACGCTCCACCACCGGAGCGCCTTCCGAGTGCATCGTCGCGCGCCCGCTCGGGCCCGGCATCGGTGATCACACGGGTCGTCGGCGACCCGCACGGGGGACGGGGTCGGAGTCGTCGGTCGCCCACCGTGCCGCGACGGCCCCCGGGGACCACGGCTCGTCCAGCGAGACGGCCGGTGCGGGACGACAGGTGTGACCGTCGCGTCGGCGCAGGTACTCACCCGGGGAGTCGTCGTGCATGAACCACCGGAGGCTCCGGTGCGCCGCCGCCGCGTTCGGGGCCGCTCGGCGCCACATCCTCGCCTCGTAGGCGACGAGTGCCTCGTCGACCGTCGCGGCGCCGTCCAGTGCGTCGGCGAGGTCGGCGGCGTCGAGCAGCGCGCCGTTGGTCCCGAGCGCGCAGAACGGGGACTGCAGGTGTGCCGCGTCGCCGACGAGCGTCGCGGCCAGGGGACTCGCCCACCGGTGGCCGGCCGGGTGTTCGAACACCGGACGGACCGTCCCCGGTTCGGCACCGGCGGACACGAGCTCCAGGAGCGACGGGGCCCACCCGGCGGCGTCGAACGCCGTTTGGAGTCCGGCGCGAAGCCGCTGCACCGGTGTCTCGCGCACGCGTGCGAGCTCCGCGCGGAACGCGACGTACACCCGCGCGTTCCGCCCGATGCGCTGCGCGATCAACCCGAGGCCGCTGTCGGCGCCGAAGAGCGTGCCCCGGCCGATGGTCTCCGCGACGCGCGGGAAGTCCCGCTCGACGTCCGGGAACCGGCGGTCGAGGAACGTGATCCCGCTGTAGACCGGCTCGGTCCCGCCCACCGCGGCGCGGACGCGCGACCACGCACCGTCCGCTCCGACGACGAGGTCGGCGACGGCCTCGGTGTCGTCGTCGAACCGGAGGCGCACCCGCCCGCCGTCGTCCTCGAGCGCACGGACGCGGTGCCCCCACTCGACGGTGCCGCGAGGGAGCCGGTCCAGCAGCAGACGACGGAGGCGCGGCCGTTCGACCTCGGCGTCGCCGGAGTCCGTCACCCCCGGCGACTCGCGCAGCACGGTCCCCGCGGCGTCGACGAGCCGCCCGACCGCTGCCTCGGGGTGGGCGATCTCGGCGAAGGCCGCGTCCAGGCCCATGCGTCGGAGCACGACGCGGCCGAGCGCACCGTCGATCCCGATGCTCCCGCCCTGGTCACGGGCGTCGGCGTCGGCGTCGCGCTCGTGGACACGGACCCGGTGCCCCGCGCGGGTGAGCAGCAGCGCGGTCGCGAGGCCGGCGATGCCGCCACCGCAGACCGCGATGTCCAGTACTCGTTGCATCCGACCTGCACGTCCTCACGTTCCGTGCGCGTTGCGCGCCTGTGCCGTGCCCGTACCTGGCCGACGGACAGGAGCAGCATCGGGTCGGACGGCCCGTGGTCGCATCCGTGCGACCACGGGGAGGACTGGTGGACGCGCTCGTCACCAGTCGCTGCGGGGCTGCGCGTGCTGCTCGTCCGGCCGGACGTCCTCGTCGCGGTCCGGGGTGCTCGTCGTCACCGGGTCGGTGCTGCCGTCGAACGGCACGTCGGGATCGTTCACATGAGAATGCGTCATGCGAGCATCTTCGGTGGCCGCACCGGCTTCTCCCTCAGGGTTCCCACCGGTTCCTGCACCAGCGCGGGCCGGGCCGAGGGGCCGGTCGCCGGTGGTCGGTGTCCGGTGGTCCCACCGATGCACGACCGACCGGTGTCGCGGATCCTGGTGCGGACGCGGCCGTTCGGGTCGGCCCGTCGCTGGAGGCCGTGCCGGGGAACCGGGTCCCGCTGGGGGCCGCCCGGCGGGGACCGTGGGGGTCCTCGCCGCGGTTCCCCGGCGCGGGTTCCGTCCGGCACCGCTCACTCGCGCACGCCGTCCCCGGGACGGCGCGACGTCGACGGTCGCGGATGCCAGCGCAGCCGCGTGGACCAGCACAGCGCCAGCGTGGTCAGCGTGAGGAACAGCAGGAGGGCGAGGACGTACGCGGCGACCGACGCGTACCCGTACCGGGACGTGTCGGGGTCCAGGAAACCGTACGGGTAGTAGTGGACCGCATCACTCGCCTGGTCCCCGGTGAAGGGTCCCCGCGTCAGCGTGACGACGAGCCACACGACCGGCGCGGCGGCCACCAGGCCGACCGTCCGCAGTCGGACGGGGAGCCGGACGCGGTCCGGGGCGACGAGCCAGTCGAGGAGCACCAGCGCGGGGCCGACGATGTGCACGACGTCGTCGGCCCAGGGGAGCACCGAGCCGTCCGGGTGCGGCAGGCCGCGGAGCAGCACGTTGTCGGCGACGGCCGTCATCACGACGCAGACCGTCACGGCGAGCCGTGTCGTCGTCCACGCGGTCGTCGGGCGGACCGCCAGCGCGAGCCGCACCACACCGACCACCAACACGACGACCGCCGCGGCGTTCGAGTCCTCCGTGAAGAACAGCGCGAAGTCGAGGGTCTTCCCCGGGATGCTCGTCACACCGATGTGGTGCCAGAAGACCACGCTCTGCCCGTACTGGGCAGCGAGTGCCAGGGCGATCAGGGTCGCCACCGCCGCCCGGGCGCTCGCGATCCCGGTCGCCGGTGCGTTCCGTGCCGGGGGTGCGGACGTCGGGCTGGGCGTCGACTGGTGCAGCTGGAGAGCAGCCACGATGGTCCTCCTTCGATCGCCCGGCCGGGATCGACCGGGCCCCACCACCCTCGGTCGAGCGCTCATGGTCGGCATCCGCAGGGCTGCTGAAGTCCACGTCGCCCTCCTTCGCCCTCCGGTGCCCGGTCGTGGTCGGCGTCGAACTCCGTGAGAGCGCGGAGGCGGCACCGGCACCCGGCCGCGCAGACTGTCCCCGTCCTCACCCCGACCACGGACTGGAGCCTCCTGTGCCCGCATCCCCCGCTGCCGTCACGAGCCTCGACCTCGGCGGCATCACGCTCACCTACGTGCCGGACGGCGAGTTCCGCGCCGAACCCGCGCTCGCCTACCCCCGCGGGCACGACGCCGTGCTGTCCGACGGCCTCGACGTGCTCGACGACGACGGGATGCTCGTCCTGAGCGTCGGCGCGATCCTCATCTCGACGCAGGGACGCCGCATCCTCGTCGACGCGGGCATCGGCAGACGAACCATCCCGCTCGTCCGACCCGGGACGACACGCGACGCGTTCATGCGCGGCGGCATGCTCCTCGACAACCTCCGCACGATCGGGGTCGAGCCCGGCGACGTCGACACGGTCCTGCTGACCCACCTGCACGCCGACCACGTCGGGTGGATCGGGGACGAGGACGTCGACGGAGTCCACACCTTCCCGAGCGCGGAGTACTGGCTCGACGACGCCGAGTGGGCGTTCTGGAACCGACCCGAGCACCGCTCCGACGCAGTCGCCCCGCGACCGAACGAGCTGGCCCTGATCGACGAGCGCCGACACAGCCTCACCGACGGCGCCCGACCGGTCGAGGGCGTCACCGCCGTCGCGACGACCGGGCACACCCCGGGCCACCACGCGTTCGCCGTGCAGGGGAGCCGCTTGAGCGCCTTCATCGTCGGCGATGCGGTGCACTGCCCAGGAGAGGTGTTGCACCCTGACGTGGTCTGGGTCGGGGACCACGACGCCGAGGAAGCCGTCCGGACCCGTCGCGCCATCGCGCGTCGTGTCGGCACCGAGGACGTGGTCCTCGTCGGCCCGCACTTCCCGGACGCGGTGTTCCGCCGGTTCGACCCGGACGCCGCACGACCGGTCACCGACGCGCTGCGGTAGCCGACCGGCGGGGCCGGGTGTGGGGACCCGGTCACCTCGCGTTCGAGCGCGGTCGTCGAGCGCTCGGCCCCGGGAAGGTGAGGGTGACGCGCAGCCCGTGCGGTTCGGCGTCCCCGAGGGTGAGGTCGGCCCCGTGCACGTCGGCGACCCAGGACACGATGGCGAGCCCGGTGCCGGTCCCACCCGCAGCGGTCGTCCGTCCACCCTCGAGCACCGCGCGCCGTCGGCGGACCGGGATCCCCGAGCCCCGGTCCGTGACCATCAGCACGTCGCCGCGGAGCGCCACCACGACCGGGCCGGTGCCGTGGCGGAGCGCGTTCTCGACGAGGTTCCGCACCGCCTGCGCCAGGAGCTCCGCGTGCCCGACGACCACCGACGGGTCGAGGTCCAGCCGGACGCCGGACCCGCCCTCTGTGTCCTCGAACTCCTCCACGGCGAGTTCGATCACCTGGTCGAGGCGGACGGGCTCGAGCTCGAACGACGCGGGGTCGGCGCTCCGGATGCGCGCGCGGTCGAGGAGCCGGCCCACCAGCGCCGACATCCGCGTGACCTGCGTCGAGATCGACCCGAGGTGCGGCGACCCGTCGTCGAGCGCGAGCCGCATCACGGCGAGTGGCGTCCGCAGTTCGTGGGCAGCTTCGCGGAGGAACTGCTCGTGCTGCTCGATGCTCCGGATGGACGGACGCACGGCGAGTCCGGAGAGGAGGTGTCCGAGCGCGGTCCCGAGGGCGCAGAGCCCGGCGACCGTCAGGACCAGCAGGAGATCGAGCCGACGGTGGTCGGGTGGGGCAGTGGCCGAGGCCCCGGCGAAGACGACGGTGTCGGAGTACGGGACCGCCAGGACGACCCAGTCGACGGGCCGACCGCTCCCGACGGCGGGCGCCCTCGTCCGGACGGCCCCGTCGCCGTGCCGTGCTCGTTTCATCAGGTCGGTCATCATCGCAGACGTGGGGAGCGCACGCTGCGACGGCGAGGCCACCACGATGCCGGCCGGGTCGACGTACGCGAAGGTGCCGTCGATCGACGTCCAGGTCGCGACGTCCTGCGCGTCGAACCGGACCTCGGGGCCGGACGACTCCGCCGACCGGGCCAGCTGCTCCGCGAGCACGGTGAGTTCGCGGTAGGTCTCGCGCGTGTGCGAGCGCGAGTCGATGACGGACGCCATCACGGCGAGGACCACCAGGCACATCGCCGTCGTGATCGCGAAGAGCACCGTGCCTCGCCACCGCAACCGGCGGAGGTGCCGCGCTTCAGGCGTCACCGGCCGCCTCGTCCCCCACGCGGTAGCCGACGCCGCGCACCGTGTGGATGGCGGGCGGCGACCCGAGGCGCTTCCGGAGCTGCCCGATCACGACGTCGACGACGTTGGACGCCGGATCGTGGAGTTCGTCCCAGCACCGTTCGACGAGCTCGGCCCTCGTCACGACGCCGCCGCCCGAACGGAGTAGTTCCTCGAGCACGGCGAACTCCTTCGCGCGGAGGAGCAGCTTCGTAGCGTGCCGATGGACCGTGTGCCGCTGCACGTCCAGGTGGATGCCAACCGCGTCGAGCACCGGGGGGAGCGTGACCTGGCCCCGACGGCTGAGCGCACGGACCCGTGCGACCAGCTCGACCGCGGCGAAGGGCTTCACGAGGTAGTCGTCCGCGCCGAGGTCGAAGCCCCTGACCCGGTCGGCCAACGCGTCCCGTGCGGTGATGAGGATCGCGGGCGTCAGGTCCCCGCTCCTCCGCAGCGCGGCGACCAGCTCCGAGCCGTCGCCACCGGGAACGCTCCGGTCGAGGACCAGGCACGCGTAGTCGCCGGAGACCGCGGCGACGTCGGCGTCCTGGTAGGTGCGGGTGACGTCGACCGCGTACCCCGCACGACGCAGGACGCGTTCGACCTCGGTCGCGAGGGACCGGTCGTCCTCCAGCAGCAGGACCTTCACGTCGTCGCCGTCCCACGCTCGCCGACGGACGGGGAGGACCCGGCACCGGTCGGCCGGGTGCCGTCCGGACCGCTCACCACCGGAGCGCTCCGCGTTCGTGCTCGCCCGCGTGCCGGTCGGGCCGGACGCACCGGATGCCGTAGACGCGGCAGCGGCACTGCGGTGCCGCGGGGAGCGCCCGGGTCGTCATCGTCCCGCCGGTCGGCATCGGCCGCGTCCGGTCAGACGACGTGGTCGGCGAGCGCACGGAGGTCACCACCCGCGCGCTCGGGCGACGGAACGGGCTCCGACAGGAGACACCGGTCGAGGAGCTGTTCCACGAGCGCTGCGCGCTCGGTGATCGCGTCGGCGTCGATCGAACCGGGCAGGATCCGCACCTCGACGGTGTCGCGGACCGGGTCGGCGTCGAGGAGCGCGGTGAGGTTGACGTCGAAGAACTTGGTCAGACCGACGCCGGCCGCCGCGGTCTGCAGAGCGGGCCAGCCGTCGGCGGTCTCGACCAGTGCGAGGAGTTCGTCCGGCAGCCGACGGACCCTCGTGGCCGCGGGGTTCGAGCCGAGCGCCGACCGGAGCTCGTCCCGCCAGAGCGCGAACAGCCGGACGAGGTTCGCGAACGGTCCGGGCGCTCGGAAGGGCGCTCCGTCGAAGTGCAGGTGCACCGCGGCTTCCCTGGGCACGGTGAAGCCGAGCGTCCGGGCCCGGCCGAGCAGGAGTTCGAGGGTCGCGTGGTGGTCGGCGGTCAACGGGGCCGTCACGATCTCGCACGGGCGGTCGCGTCCGCGCGCGAGTGCCGTCGCCATGGCGAGGGTCGCTCCGCTCTCGTCGTCGAGCCGGCGGACGGGACCGATGACGTCGACCCGGGTACCGAACAGTTCCGCAGCCGACCGGAGGACGCGGTCGAACGGTGCGCCGGGGGTCTCGTGGCGCTCGACGAGCCGGAGCAGACGGGGCTCGTCGGACAGGATCCGGTACCAGCCGTCTTCCGCGCTCGGCACGTCCGTCGGGTCCGCGAGGTCGCGGAGGTCGTCGACCAGCGTGATGTCGTCGACGAACGACGCGACCGGTCGCCCGGCACCGTCGTTCACGGCGAACCCCGGGGTCAGGTGCCAGAACTGCCCCATCCCGGGGACGAGCGACGGTTCCGAGTCCGTGTGGAACACGGTCGACACGCGGCCGCCGACCTGGTCGGCCACACTCCCTGCGAGGGCACGGCGGTCGGAACCGCGCGGAGCCAGCAGCTCGATCTCGAAGCCGATGCGGCGCCTGAGGGTGGTCATCGTGGGTCCTTCGTGCGGTGGAGGGGAGACGCGGGACCGGTGCCGGTCCGGGGACCCGGCACCGGTCCGTCGGTCACGGCTGGATCGGGAGCGGGATCTGCGGGGAGCTCAGCAGGTCCTGACCGGCCTTGACCTTGGCGCTGTAGGCGTCGATCTTCCAGATCTGGGCCAGCTTCTCGGCATCGGCGTAGTCGTACCCGGCGGCCGCGAACGCGGTGGCCGCGTCACCGGCCGAGGGCGTCGGGTGCTCCAGCGGGACCGGCTGGTTCGCCAGGGCCAGTGCGCCGGCCTTGGCCTTCGCGGTCTCCGGGGACACCTTCCACGAGGCGGCGAGGCGTGCCGCGAGCCCGCCGTCGTCGACCTCGGCGATCTCGAACGCGTGCACCTGCTGCGCCCTCGTGTAGCTCCGGGCGAACCCGGCGCCGGGAGCGAACGGCAGCGTGTGGCCGGCACGGAGCTCCGCCCCGGCGGTGAACTTTGCATGGTTCCGGTCCGAGGCGTTCCACAGGGCCGCGAGGTCGAGCGCGTCCTCGTACTTGTAGCCCGCCGCGTAGTACGCGTCGAGGTTCTTCGTCGTGGGGTCGTTCTGGATCTTGCGGATCGCGGCGTCCTTCTCCGCCTTGGCGCGCTGGGCGCCGGTCGCAGCCGCCGCGGGGACGGTGCGGTCGGACGTCGTGCGCACCGCGGTGGTCGTCGTCGCGGCGTCGTGCGTCACCGTCGCCTGGGCGGGCAGCGTGCCGAAGAGTGCTGCGGCAGCGCACGCCGCAGCGCCGGTGACGAGGGCTGCGCCGCCGATGCGTCGGAACGCGCGGCCCCGTGTGCTCGAGGTGTTCGTGTTCATGGTCGTTTCCTTCCGATGGTGGAGTGGGACTGACTTCGCCGGATGAGTTCAGGAGGGACGAGCGCATCGCGCCGACCTCAGAGGGGGAGCACCGCCTGGATGCCGATCAACGTCGCCGTCTCCGCGCGACAGGTCGATCCGAGGTACCCGGTGGGCAGGCCGGCCGTCAGGGTGCTCTCACTGTGCGGCAGCACCACCGCCAGCGCCTCCGGCTCGGCCTCGACGCAGTCGATCGGCGACTCCCCCGCGTGCAGGGCGACGTACACCTGTGCGCGCTTCGCCGGGCGGAGTGTGACCGCCGGCGAGGGGACGGCTCGGATCTCGAGGGCGTCCGGACCGAAGGGGCTCCCGTGGGAGACCAGGCGTGCCGTGGGCCATCCCTGCAGGACGCAGCTGTGGTCGCCCTCGTTCGTGAAGACGACGGCAAGGAGCACCGCACCCTCGTCGGTCGGACGGGGCGGCAACGCCGTTCCGTCGCGGCCGCTCACGCTGGCCGACAGCGAGGAGTCGTGGCACCGCGGCGACCGCAGGCTCTGCACGTGCTCGTGGTCCCGGCCGGTCGGGCGTGTGGACGACGTGCAACCGGCCGAGGTCACGGCGAGGGCGACCACCAGGGTCGCGATCACCGTCCCTCGGAGCGTCAGCTGCTGCACACGGAAAACCTGACACTGGCGGCATGAGACGACGATGAAGCGGTCACGACCCGACGGTGCAGGTCTGCTCCGCCGCGCTCTGCCCCGTGATCGCCGACGGCAACGGGGTGGCTGACGGGCCCGGCTCGGCGGGCTGCGCCCGGGTGGTCCCGGGAGCGCCGGCGCTGCCGTGCGCGGCCCCTGCGCTGCCGTTCGCGGCGTCGGACGACGGCGGAGCAGCGGTGACCGGCGTGGACGCCCGCCCCGTCGTGGAGTCGCTCAACGACGTCCGCTGGTCGTCCTGGATGGCGACGTCGAGCGCGTGAGCGGGCTCGGGCTCAGGGAGGACGTGCGCGGGCGAATCGGGGTCGTCGGTGACGGGGTACTGCACGAAGAGCATGTCCGACGTGTCCATGGACCGCAGCATCGACGCCAGTCCCACGATCGTCCGGGGCTGGTGCAACCCGTCGGACAGCGTCATGTTGCTCAGCGCCGCACCGGCGAGACGGTAGAGCGTCACCGGATCGCTCAGCGTGCCGTTCGACGTCACCTTCCGGAGGAGCGCCGAGAGGAACACCTGCTGCGAGCTGATGCGGGCGAGATCGCTGGCGTCACCCACGCCGTGGCGCGACCGCAGGAACTCGAGCGCCGTCGCACCGCTGAGCGCGTGCGTCCCCGCCGAGAGGTGCAGCCCGACGTAGTCGTCGTCGATGGGCTTGGCGACGCAGACGTCGACACCACCGACGGCGTTCGACATCGCGATCACCCCGTCGAAGGTGATCAGACCGGCGTACGGGATCGTCACGCCGGTGAGGTTCTCGATGGTGTCCACGACGCACGAGATCCCGCCGTGGCCGAGCGCGGTGTTGAGCAGGGCCTTCGCGGCGGCGGGGTAGGTCGTTCCGCTCTCCGGGTTCCTGCAGGACGGGAGCGGGATCTCCAGGTCGCGCGGGAAGCTCACAGCGGTCAACCGGGTGTGGTCGGCCGAGACGTGGACGAGGATCGTCACGTCGTTGCGCGCGCCGGCGAGCCCGTCGGCCGCGTCGAACTGTCCGACGCGGGTGTCGGATCCGATCAGCAGGATGTTGGCGCCGCCCGGGATCGCGGTGATGTCGGCGGCCCGCGCCACGCTCTGGTCGTCGGTGCTGAGGGCGACCGTGTGCGGTGCCGCGTCGAGCTGCGCACCCGCGATCGCGACGAGACTGGTGGCACTGACCAGGACGACGGCCGCCGCTGCGCCGACGATGCCCGTCACGCGGCCCCATCCGCGCCGGCGCGGAAGCCGTCCGTGACGGGCGATGCCGAGGGGCTGCGACCGGTGGCGCTGTGTCATGGGTACTCCGTTCGGTTGTGGTGCCGACCGGTCCTCCGGCTCCGCCCCGAGGCGGAGCCGGGGCCGGAGCCGGAGCCGGACGCGTGTCCGACGCTCATGCGGGGCCGGAGCCTCGGCCAGGGCCCGGGTCGTCCTGGCCGAGGTCGTTCAGGGCGAGGGCGAGCTGGGTGCGCGTGCGGACGCCCATCTTGCGGTAGGCGTTGCCGAGGTGCGTCTCGACCGTCCTGACGCTCACGAACAGCTGGGCGGCGATCTCGCGGTTCGTCCGTCCGGCGGCAGCCGACTGCGCGACCCGGGTCTCGGCGGCCGTCAGCAGCGCTCGACCGTCGACGGTGTCGGCGGCCTCGGCCAGACGCAGTGTCCGGGCGGCGATCCGCGGGTCGTCGGCGTGGATCCGGCTCGTCGCGACGTCGGCGAGCACCTGTCGTGCCCGTCCGCTGCGGCCGGCGTCCAGCAGGAGCTGCGCACGATCGAGTTGCGCGCGCGCCGACTCGGGTGCGAAGCCGCCGCGGCGGAGCTCTTCCACGGCTTCCTCGGCGAGCCGGAGCGACTCGTCCTGCTGGCCCCGCCGCATCGCGACCATCGCCCGGATCCGGAGCGACTGGCCGTGGGCATGGGGTCGCCGGTGGGACTCGTCGAGCGCGGCGAGTCGACGGGCGAGGTGTTCGGCGCCGTCGAGGTCGCCGAGGTGGACACGGGCACGGGCGAGCTCGATGTCGATCCACAGGCGTCGTCCCGGCTCCACGATGCCCTTCGCCTCGGCCAGCTCCAGGGCCAGCTCGAGCTCGGTCCGCGCCTCCGTCCAGTTCTCGGACCAGGCCGCGTCGATGCCGGCGAGGCCGTGGACGAGCAGGCTGCCGCGGATCGTCGCCGCCGGGCTCGACCACCCGGTCAGGATCTCCTCGAGCGTCTCGCGGTCGTTCCGGGTGAGTGCGAAGAGTCCCCGGGCGCGGGTGAGCGGAGCCGGCGGGTCCACCAGGCGGAGCGCGTGCTGCTCGGCCTCGTGGAGGAGCGATGCCGCCTGGACGACGCGTCCGGCGAGGATCTCGACGATGGCCGCGTGCGCGAGCGCACGGGTGGTGGTCGGGTGCGCACCGAGCAGTTCCGCGGTCCGGACGAAGGCGGTGAGTGCGGGACGCGAACGGCCGAGGTCGTCTGCCTGGTAGGCGCCCGTCGCCTCGATGGACGCCGCGCTCGAGGTCAGGTCCAGCGTGCCGCTGGCCGACTCGACGGCCCGGGTCCTCGCGATGATCTCCGACGAGAGTCCCTCGCCCGCGTCGAGGAGCCGGAACGCGAGGTCCTCCAGCGCTGCGCGCAGCGTGTTCGGAGCGACCTCGGGCGGGAGCTCGGCGGCGCGGTCTTCGAGCTCGTGCGCGACGTCGCTCGCTCCACCGGAGGACCAGAGGATCCGGAGCACGTCGATGATCGATGCGCGCACGTCGCCCGACTCGAACGACCGTCTGGCGTTCGCGAGCCGACGGTCGAGCGCGTCGACGCCGAGGTCCTGCGCGATCGCCTCGGCGCTGACGACCGCGATCCGGTCGAACTGCTCCGGTGCCAGGACGGCGGGGTCGAGGGTCGCCGACAACCGCCTGACGAGCGCGGCATCGCCGTGCGCTCCCGCGAGTTCCGCGGCGTGCAGGACGCGGTCCACGTGCGCGTCGGAGCGTCCGTCGGACCGCGCGACCGCGCGCATCGCCAGGCGCAGCGCGTTCGAGGTCGTCCCGATCCGGCGGGCGCGGCCCGAGGCGGCCCGCAGCTCCTCCGCGAGGTCCGGTCGCGGCCCCGGCAGGACGGCGTCGTCGCGGTGCTCGAGTCGTTGTTCAGCGGGCAGGGGGGACTCGGCGAGCCCGGCGTGCAGCGCTCGCCGCTCCTGCGCGGACAGCATCGCCGACATCGCGGCACGCAGGAGCGGGGTCCGGACGGCGACCTCGTGCCCCTTGGTGCTGAGGACGCCGAGTGCGACGCCCTCGGCGAGGGCGTCCTCCGCCTGCCCGACCACGTGGAAGAGCGCCTCGACGGTGCCACCGCGCATCGACGCCGTGACCGCGAGGACTTCTCGGACGGCCGGGGGGAGTCGTTCGATCCGACGGATCGTCGACGCGAGGGCACGTGACGTCGACGCGGCCGTCCGGTCGTCCCCGGAGAGCCGCGTGATCGCCAGGTCGATCGCCCACGACGGGTTGCCGCCGCTCTCCGTCGCGATCTCGTTGAGGTCCGTCGCGGAGAGGCCCCCGAGCTCGGAGTCCTTCAGGACGCCGGCGACCGCCGCGGGGCTGAGCGGCGCCAGGAAGGCGAGTTGCGACGCGGTGAACACCACCTTCCACGAGGTGACCGGGCCGCCGGCGTCCAGCTCCCGCGCAACGATGAGCACCGTCCCGGCGGCCTCGTGCGGTGGCCGGAACATCGGGGCCATCAGGTCGACGGACTCCCGGTCCGCCAGGTGCGCGTCGTCCAGGATCACCACCGTGTGCGCTGCGGCGAGGACGTTGCAGAGGTGCCGCAACGCCGCTTCGAGCATCCGGTGGTCGGCGAACCCCGGGGGAGCGGTCTGGAGCACCTGCTCCAGGACCGCCCGGTAGCCGATGGGCAGGGTGCGGAAGATGCGGTCGGGAACGAGTCGCAGGAGTGTCCTGACCGCCGCGTACGGGCCCGTCGTCCCCTCGTCGAACCGCAGCATCAACACGATGCGGTCCTGGGCCAGTCGGCCGGCGAGCGCCTCGAGCATCGTGGTCTTCCCGACGCCGGGTTCCCCGACGATGGCCAGGCGGCCGCCGCGTTCGCCGGCGACGCGCACCATGCGCTCCAACAGGTCGCGACGCTCGAGCGGGATGCGGTTGTGCGACGGCTGCTCGTCGCGTTGTCGGGCCATCAGGAGCGACCCTCGAACAGCGCGTCGGTGTGGGCGAGCGCCGACTTGGTCGGCGAGAGCGCCGTGTGCCGCGCGCCGACGGCGACGTCGCGGACCGTCCGCGCGAGCGGGTGCCCCGTGCGCAGTGCCGCCGCTCCGGTCCCGCTCACGAGGAGCGGGAGCGCCTGCTCGGCCGCGGCGAGTGCCTGCACGGCGAGGTCGGCCGAGGTGGCACGGGCCACGGCGGGCAGCGCGTCCACCTCGTCGCGGGTTCCGAGGGCGCCCGACGCAGCCGCGCGCAGACCCGCGGCACGGGCCACGTCGCGGGCAGCGGCACCGACGGCTGCCCGCACGTCGGCTCGGGCGGATCGTTCCCCGTGGGCTGCGACGTCGTCGAGGACCCGGTCGAGCGCGGACTCGACGGCGCCGATCAACGGGGCGGCGAAGAAGATCGTGGCGAAGAACGTCAGCGGAGCCACCGACGGCGCCGGCGCGAGGGTCCGGGTCCTCCGAGCGGGCACGACGACGTCCTCGAGGTGCGCGGTGTCACCACCGGAGTCCTGCAGGCCCGAGGCGTCCCAGGTCGTCTCCACGCGGACGTCCGCGATGGGGACGAGGACCCGCACCAGCGCGCCGGAGTCGGCGTCGCGGACCGTCGCCATGACCCAGTCCGCCCAGGGCAGGCCGCTCGCCGGGGTCGAGACCGCGCGCACGTGGAACGCGCCGTCGGTCCAGGTGCCGGTGCCCTGCGGGGCGAGGGTGCCGGCCACGAGCGTGTCGCCGTCCGACTCCCAGACCTCGTGCAGCGTCTCGTCGGGGAACTCCGCGACCGCGAGGTTCGTCACCGCGGCGACCGCGCCGATCCACCCGAGGTCGGCGTCCGCCGCGCCGAGGTCGCGCAGGCGATCGGCGATGTCGGCGACGGTCCACGGGGTCGGACCACCGCGGTCGGGGCGCCAGGCGTCGAGCACCCCCGAGCGCGCGAGGTGCTCTCGGACTGCGCCGCGGTCGTGCTGTGTGGTCGGCTTCGAGACGGAGGGGGACATGGGCATCGGGCATCCTCAGGGCGATCGGTCGGTGCGGACGGCTCGCTGGGAGTCGGCATCGGGGGTTCATCATCGGTCGGCGGTGTCGACGTCGTGTCGACGTCACGCCACCGGACGCATCAGGGGCGCCACGTCCGCTCCCGAGCGCGAGCCCGGGGGTCGAACCCGCGCCGGTCGAGGCGACGACCCCGGGTGATGGTCGTCGTGATCGACCGCAGCGCCGACAGGTCCGACGTGGGGTCCTCCGCGGTGGCGATCATGTCGGCGCGTGCGCCCGGTGCGATGCGCCCGAGGTCGGCGGAGCGCCCGAGTGCCGCCGCGCCGCCGACCGTCGCGGCGGCGAGTGCGCGGGCCGGGGTGAAGCCGGCCTGCTCGACCAGCAGGGCGAGTTCCCGGTGGATCGCGGGGAACGGGTCGTCGGGCGTCGTCGGGAAGTCGGTCCCCGCGGAGACGACGACACCGAGCTCGGCGGCACGGGCGGTGATCCGTGCGGCAGCGGACAGGCGGGGCGTCGGCGTGCCGGTGTGGGCGTCGACGAACAGCGTGGCGTCGAGCACGCAGTCACGACGACGCATCTCCCGCAGCAGCGTGTCCACCGACTCGGGGACCCGATCGCGGAACCGATCCAGGTCGATGTCCTGCCGTGGCGGTGCGTAGGAGGCCGGGATCGGTCTGCCCTCGTGGCCGAGCAGGCAGGCGTGGCTCACGGAGTCCACTCCTGCCGCGACGACCTCCGAGGGGCCGGACGGGAACACGGTGCCGTGCGCCCAGACCAGGAGGCCCTGGCGGTGCGCCTCGTCCGTGATCCGACCGACGGTCTCAGGGGCGAGGTCGGCGTAGACCTTGATCGCGCGGGCGCCGGTGCCGCGGGCGACCGCGACCGCCTGCGCCAGATCGGTGTGCGTGTCGACGGCCTGCATCCACGGGGCCGTCCCCGGCTCGTACCCCGCTGAGGCGACCCGCACCCGTTCGTCGTCGAAGAACGACGGACCGGCGAAGAAGGCCGCGAAGGCGATGTCGGGGGCGGGGAGCTCGCCGGCGGCGGAGGCCCGCGCGAGTTCCGCGACGACGCGGAGGTCGTCGGCCATCACCCGGATCGTGGTGACGCCGCCGTACACCTCGCGCTCGAGCTGCGCGGTGGCGTACGGCACGGACGGCGGGGTTGCGACGTGCTGGTGGCTGTCGACCAGTCCGGGGAGGAGGAAGGCGCCGTCGAGGTCCGCACGCACGGTGCTCCCGGGTGCGGCGGCGGCGAGTGCGCGACGTGTCCCCACGGCGAGGATCCGTTCGCCCCGCACCAGGACGGCTCCGTCGGGGACCGGCGCAGCGTCCGCTCCGGTCAGGACCGTCGCGTGCTCCCAGAGGACGTGGCGGTCGCCGTCGAGGTCGGGGTGGTCGTGGTCGATGAGGAGCTCCTGTCGCTCGTGGTGAGCCGATCCGCCCGCGCACGTTACGGCGTCCGTCCGGGCCGGCACCACGGTGGTATCCCCGAGACGGCCGCGGGTGCCCGGTACTGGACCGATCGGTCTCGAACTGTACGCTTTGTGGATCGATCGGTCAAGAATGTTCGGCCACGCCCTGCCGCACCTGCGTGGACGCTCAGGACGAGTACGGGTCACGATGACCGAGAGGTGCTTAATCTACATAGGTCGATCACAATCGACCGACGAGAGGACCACCCGTGCCACAGGAACCCCGACGGATCGCCGAGACCGCACACTGGTGGGTCGACCGAGCGGCCGACCTGTCCACCGCGCCGCTCCGCGCGGAGCGCCGCGAGCAGTGGCACGCCGACGTCGCGGCCGCTCCGGAGGTCGGCGTCCTGCGCACGGCCCTCGTGCTCGGGATGATCACGACCGCTGCCTTCCACCGCTCCGCGCACCCCCGACCAGGAGGATCGATGAACCCGTCCCGTCCCGCGCACGCTCGCCCCGCCCGGCTCCTCCTCGCTGCCGCCGTCCTGTCCGTCGTCGCCGCGTCCGTCCTCGACCAGACGGTGTTCTTCGTCGTGTCAAGCACCGCGCAGTACCGCGTGGGCGAGGCGTTCGAGGTCGTCCTCGGCTTCCTCGTCCCGCTGGCCCTGGTGCTCGTCGCGCTGTCCCGCGTGACCACGAGCCGCCGGCGGTGGGGCGCGGCCGCGGTCACGGCCGTCGCCGGCTCCTGCACGGTCGCGGTCGGCGTGGTCCTCGGCGGTGCGGTCTGGTTCGTCGCCGCGAGCATCGGGTTCGCCGCCCTGCTGGCCGCGTGGTTCCTCGCGAACGCCGTGCGGCCTCGCGCCTGGTTCCTCGTCGGGTCGCCGGCCGTGGTGCTCGTCGCCATCGGCCTGGCCGCGCTCGTCGCCCGTGCCGCCGTCGACGCGTCGACGTCGACCCGCCCAGTGCTGTGGCAGGTGGAGGGCGTGGTCACGCTCGCGGCTCCGCTCGCCGTGGCCGTCGCCGTCGCCGTGCTGCTGCCGCTCCGGACCGTCGACCGCTCCGGCGGCCAGCGGGTGGCCGCCTGACGGAACCGCTCACCCGTGCGACCGCCCCGGGCACAGCGTCCCGGTGATGTCACCGATGCGGGGTCCGCCGGCTGCGGCGAGCATCGCGCCATGACCACGAAGACCGCAGTGCTCCTCCGACAACACGTCCACGCCCTCCAGCGGCTGACGGCGGCCAGCCCGGTCGGACGGGTCGCCCGCGCGGGCTCGCTCACGTACACCGACTCCGGCATCGACGTCGCGGCGTTCAACGCGATCACGGTGACGGGTGCGGCCTGGTCCGCCGGCGACCTCGACCGGGCAACCGGACTCGCCGCGGCGAGTGGCCGGCCCTGGTCGATCACCGCCCAGCGGGGGACGGGGACGGTCCGGGACGGGGCTCGCCTGCGTGCCGTCGAGCGCGCCGCCGTGCGCCACGGTCTCACCGAGCGGGACGAGGACCCGTTCCTGGTGTGCCAGCGCGCGGACTTCCGACCGGCGACCCGGTCGGGACCGGCGGACGGACCGGCGGCGCGGATCCGGGTCGACACGGTGTCCGCCGACGCGTGGGGTGCGTACACCGCGACCGTCGCGGCCGGGTTCGAGGTACCGCGAGCGGCGTTCGGCTCGGTCTTCGGAGGCGGACTGCTCGACGACCCGCTGGTCACCGGGTACGCCGTCCGGCTCGACGACCACGTCGTCGGTTCCGGCCTCGGCGTCCGGACGGACGACGGGCTCGGAGTCCACAACATCGCGGTCCTGCCCGGTGAACGCTGCCACGGCGCAGGGCGGGCGGTGACGGAACGGGTCGTGCAGGACGGCTTCGCCGACGGCGCGACCGCCGCGTACCTCGTCAGCTCGGTCGACGGGCTCCGGCTGTACCGGTCGCTCGGGTTCCGGCAGGTGGACACCCTCGTCCGGTGGTCCGCGGCGTGAGCGCGCGTCACGCCCGGTCCCTCGTCGCGCTGGGCATCGGCGTGGCCACGGCCTGGGTCGTCTGCCGCGCGCTCCTCCGGTGGGTGGTGCTGCAGCTGGGCGGAGTCGGTCCCGACCCGCTGCTGCCCGAGGACGACTGAGGTGCCGCCCTCCGCCGTCGAGCGCGGTCGTCAGGCCACGCGCTCCCGCACCGGCTGCCGTCGCGCGAACGCGCGGACCAGGGCGAAGAAGCCGTACCGCCCGCCGGGCTCGGCGACGATCAGGTGCGCGTCGAGCAGGTCCTCGACCACCGCACGCGTCGACCTCGTGTCACGGCGGAGCGCACGTGCCGCCTCCTCCACGGAGAACGGTCCCTCCGGCAGGTGCGACAGCCGGTGGAAGGCATCGCGCTGGTCCTCGCGCAGCCCGGCGGACGCGCGTCGGAACGGCGCGTCGACGATCCGGCAGTCGGCGTGCATCACGACCGGCTGGTCGAGGTCGTCGTAGAGCTGCTGCTCGATCTCCGCGACGGTCCAGGTCGGCCGGTCCGCCAGGCGGGCAGCCGCGACACGGACGGCGAGGGGCTGGTGGGAGCAGGCGGCCGCGAGCCTGGCCGTCGGCCCCGGCTCGGCCGCGAGCCGCTCGTGACCGACCAGTCGACCCATCAGGTCGATCGACTCCTCCGGCGCGAGGGGGAGCAGGGTCGTCCACCGCGTACCCGGAAGGTCGAGGAACCGTCGGACCGATGTCACGAGGGTCAGCGAGCCCGGTCCGGACGGCAGCAGCGGACGCACCTGGGCGCTGCTCGCCGCGTCGTCGAGGACGAGCAGCACCCGACGGTCGGCGACCAGGGACCGCCACGCCGTGGAGCGTTCCTCCAGACCGTCGGGGATCGTCGACCGTGGGACGCCGGCGGTCCGGAGCAGCGACAGCAGGGCGTCCGAGGCGGTCAGCGGGTCGCCGCCGGCGGCGCGGAGGTCGACGAAGAACTGCCCGTCGGGGAAGGCCGTGCGCACCCGGTGGGCCGCGTGCACCGCGAACGCCGTCTTGCCCATGCCGCCGAGTCCGGTGATCCCGAGGACGCCGCCGGACGAATCCTGGGCGACGACGCGTCGGACGCGCTGGAGTTCGTCGGCACGGCCGACGAAGTCGGCGAGGTCCGGGGGCAGCTGGGCGGGCGCCGCGGCGGTGGGCGGTCGGACCGGCGGGCCGGGAGGCGCGGTGACGGACGCGGGGGGCGCCTCCAGTCCGACGGCCGGTTCCGTGACGTCGTCCTGCAGCAACCGTTGGTGCACCTGCCGCAGCGCGCTGCCGGGGGAGACGCCGAGCTGGTCGGCGAGCCGGTGCCGGAAGTCGTCGTACGCGCCGAGGGCCTCGTTGCGGAGGCCGAGCGCGAGGAGCGTCTCGAGCAGGAGCGCGGCGACGCGCTCGTCGAGCGGACGGTCCTCGGCCACACGTCGGAGCTCCGGCAGGGCTTCCTCGTACCGACCGAGCCGGACCTCGAGCGTCGCGCGCCCGAGGGCGACCTCGTCGTGGAGCTCGCCGAGCCGGAAGCGCTGGGCGTCGGCCCACGAGCCGGGCAGCCCTCCGAGTGCGGTCCCGGTCCAGCGGGCGGTCGCGGCCGCGAGCTCGTCGGCGGCTCCGGTGACGTCACCGACACGGACCAGTTCGCGGGCGCGACGCCGGGCCGTCTCGACGACCGCGACGTCGAGTTCGGCAGAGCCGCGGTCGAGGTGGTAGGCCCCGCCGTCCGTCCCGATCACCAGCCCGTCGGCCTCCGCGTGGGGTGCGAGGACCCGTCGCAGGCGGTACACGTACGTGCGCAGGACGCCGGCGGCGCTCCGGGGCGGGGTGTCGCCCCAGATCCGGTCCACGACCGTGTCGACGTCCACCGGGCGTCCGTCGGCGAGCAGCAGCATCGCCAGCACGGCTCGCTGCTGCGGCGACCCGATGTCGAGGTCGACACCGTGCGCGGCGGCGGTGACCGGCCCGAGGACGGCGAACCGGACGGTGGGGAGCGCGGATGGGCGCATGGGCGTGCTTCCTGTGCAGATCGGTCCCGGTGCCCGGGACACGAGCGCCCGCGTCAGAACGACGCGAGTGCGGTGGTGGTGAGCTGGTGGATGCTCGTCGAGGCGCAGGCCTCGAACAGCGAGCCGGAGGCGGCGACGAAGAGCGACTGCCGCGATCCCGGCGGGATGACCCGGAACCCGTCGGTCGTGCGCGGCTCGCAGGTCGCGGCGTCCCAGTCGCCCGACTGCTCGACGGTCACGATCGCCTGGACCTCGTGGCCCGGTCGGAGCGTCAGGGTCGGGTGCGGCGCGGACCGGTCGAGCGTGGCCGGGTTGCCGATCTGCGCGCCGTCGCCCCCGCCCACGAAGGACACGCCGGGCCAGCCCTGCAGGGTGCAGGACCGGGTGCCGGAGTCGCGGAGGACGATCGCGACCCGTTCGGCTCCCGCGCCGCCACCCCCGCCGCCGTCCGCGATCGAACCCGACAGCTCGGCGACGGTGCACCGGGCGCCGTCGGCGTCTCCCGCCCCGGCAGTCGACCCGCCGGACGCGGTGGTGGAGCCACTCGGTGCGGCGCTCGCGGGCGCGGTCCCCGGCGTGGAGGGGGTCGTGCCCTGACCGGACGTGGGCGTCGCGGTCGGGGCGGAGGTCGTCGCACCGGTGCTCGCAGCCTCCGGGGTCGGAGCGCTCGAGGCGCCGTTCCCGGTGGCGGCGCACCCGGTCAGCAGTACCGCGAGCGTCACGATCGCGATGGTCGGCGTGAGGAGCCGTGCACGGGGAGTCGTCATCGTCTCAGCGTGCGACCCCTCGGGGGTCCGGGCCACGGCTGTCAGGATGACCCGCATCACCCTGGAGGATGAATGTTCCGGGTCGGTACCACCGGACCGGACGAGGTCGGTGGTTGTACGGATGCCGGCGCGCCCGGTCGCGACGACCCTTGCCCCATGCCGGAACCCGAAGTCATGGCCGCTCGCCCCACGACCCGCCAGTGGATCAGTGGTGCCCGACCGCGCACGCTGCCGCTGAGCGTCGTCTCGGTGCTGCTCGGGACGGGCGTCGCCGTCGCCGGCACGGACGGCGGCGCGGTGGCGTGGGCCGGCCACGGTCGGCACGTCGGCATCGCCGTGCTCTGCCTCGTCGTCGCCCTCTGCCTGCAGATCGGTGTCAACTACAGCAACGACTACTCGGACGGTGTGCGCGGGACGGACCGCTTCCGCCGTGGTCCGGCGCGGCTGACCGGCGCCGGCACCGCGACGCCGCGGGCGGTCCTCCGCGTCGGCCTGACGTTCTTCGGGATCGCGGCGGTGGCCGGACTGGTCATCGTGCTGCTCACCGGACTCTGGTGGATGCTCGTCGTCGGGGCGGTGACGATCGTCGCCGCCTGGTACTACACGGGCGGCAAGCGGCCGTACGGGTACCGGGCGCTCGGCGAGGTCTCGGTGTTCGTGTTCTTCGGGCTCGTCGCCGTCCTCGGCACCCAGGTCGCGCAACTCGGGCACGTCACCGGGCAGGGCTGGGCAGCGGGCACCGCCGCGGGGCTGTTCGCCTGCGGGGTCCTCATGGTCAACAACATCCGTGACCTGGAGGTCGACCGGCTCGCCGACAAGCGCACCCTCGCGGTCGTCGTCGGCGAGCGGGGCGCGCGCTCGCTGTACGCGTTCTTCATGCTGGCGCCCTTCCTCGTCCTGCTGGTCTTCGTCGTCGCCGCTCCGCTGACCCTCGTCGCGGCCGCGGCGCTCGCCCTGGCCCTCCCGGCAGTGGCCATCGGCTCCCGGCCGGCGGAGGCGCCCCGGCTCATCGCGGCGCTCCAGCTGTCGTCGTTCGCCTCGTTGGCGTTCGGCGTGCTCCTCACGGTGGCGCTGGTCACCAGCGCCGCCTGAGCGACGCCCCCACTCTCGTAGTCCCACTCCAGACGGAGGTCCACCATGCGCATCGTCTTCACCGCCAACCCGCTCCCGGGGCACATCGTGCCGATGGTCCCGCTGATGCGTGCCGCCCTCGCTGCCGGCCACCGGGTCGCCCTCGTCACCGGTGCCGACGCGGCGGACTTCGTGCACGCGCAGGGCAGCCCCGACATCGAGGTCCTGCCCGCCGGCCCGCCCACCCTCGTCGCGATGGCCGACATGCAGCGGGAGACCGGCACGAGCCCGGCGACCGCGCCGCGGCCCGACACCGTCGCCGAGTACTTCGCCGTCCGGCGGGTCGCAGCGGCTGTGGACGACGCTGTCGAGGCCGCACGGGCCTGGCACCCGGACGTCGTCATCAGCGAGAGCCTCGACCACGTCGGGCCGTACGTCGCCGCGGCGCTCGACGTGCCGTTCCTCCGGCACGGCTTCGGCCCGGAGCGCCCGGAGCCCGTCCTGGCCGCGATGGCCGCGGCGTCCGCGCGTTCCGCCGCGGCGCGCGGTGTCGAGCTGCCGCCGGTGGCGGCGTGGATCGACGTCTACCCGGCGTTCCTCGAGGCTGCCGGGACGGTCCGCGAGGGTCGTCGCATCGCCCTGCGCCCGTCGGCGCACGGAGCGGTCGGGGCGTCGGACGCCCCGGTGTCCGCAGCGCCTCGGACCCGTCCGCGGGTGCTCGTGACGATGGGCACCGTGTTCACCGACCAGGCGCTCCTGGACCGCACGGTCGCCTCGTCGGAGCGGGAGGGACTCGCGGTCGACCTCGTGACGACCGCCGTCAACGGCGTGCAGGCCCGTGCGGGTTCGCCCGACTCCGCCGTGCGGGTCGTCAACGTGCCGTTCCGTCCGCTCGCCGAGCTGCTCGCCGACGTCGACGCGGTCGTCACCGTCGGCGGCGCCGGCACCGTCCTCGGGGCGCTCGTCGCCGGGGTCCCGCTCGTGGTGATGCCGCTGGGTGCCGACCACTCCGTGAACGCCCTGCGAGCGACGGCAGCCGGTGCCGCCGTGACCGTCGACTCTCCGGAAGCCGTCGGTCCGGCGCTCCGCCGCGTCCTCGAGGACGAGGACCTGCGTCGGTCCGCCCGGGACGTCGCAGACCGGATCCGTGCGCTGCCGTCGGTGGAGTCGGCGCTCGCCGAGGTCGAGCAGGTCGTCGCGGCCGCGACCCGGGAGCGCGTGTGACCGCCGACCAGCGGGTCGCGGACGGTCGTGCTCCCGCGTTGGTGCCGATGCCCGCGCTGACCCTCGCCGTGACCTCCGGCAGGAGCGCAGGGTTCCGTCCGGCCGCGACGCACCGACGTGCCGACGAACTCCTCCGTGACCTCGTCTCCGAGCTCGCCGACCAGGGCGTCAGCAGCACGGGCTCTGCGTCGATGACGATCGTCGCCGCGGACGACGCCGGCATCGGCATCGAGGTCGGAGTGGTCGTGCACGAGCCCGTGGTCCCGACCGAGACGATCCGGGTCGTCGAGCGTCCGAGCCACGAGGCCGTGACCCTCCTGGTCCCGGGGGACCAGACCGACCGTGACTGGGGCCGGTTGCGGGTGTTCCTCGCCGAACTCGACGTCGTGGCGCACCGCCGGTCCTACGTCTCCTTCCACCACCCACCAAGCCCTGACCGGGCATCGCGCTTCACGCTGCTCGTGCAACCCGTGACGCCCCGCCACGACTGACCCATCGGCACGCTGCCGATCGGGCGTCGACGGTGCATCGACCCGACGTCGACGCCGCGCTGGTGTGCTCGATCCCGACCAGCCCCGTGCGGGGCGCGATCACTCTTGGAGGACCCCTTGTCCCAGACCATCCCCGACGACACCGAAGACACCGACGACACCGTCGACCACGGCGCGCGCGCCGCGTTCCGTGAGGCCGTGGAGACCCTCGACGCGACCCTCGACGGTGCCGCGCTCACCCCGGAGGACGCCGGCTACCCGGCTGCGTGCGCCGGCTACAACCTGGCCGGCGAGCGACACCCGGACGTCGTGGTGACCGCGCACAGCGCGAGCGACGTCGTCGAAGCGGTGTCCTTCGCCGCCGCGCACGGCCTGCCCGTCGCCGTCGTCGCGACCGGCCACCACGGCACACGCCCGCTCCGGGGCGGGCTGCTCGTCACGACGGCGGCGATGAACGAGGTGCACGTCGACGCTGCCGCTCGCCGAGCCGTGATCGCCGCCGGCGCACGCTGGAGCGACGTCGTGTCCCGCACCGCGGCGCACCGCCTCGCGCCCGTCCACGGCTCGTCCGGGCAGGTGGGAGTGGTCGGCTTCACGCTGGGCGGCGGGCTGAGCCCCGTGCTGGGGCGCAAGTACGGGTGGGGGTCCGACCACGTCGTCTCGCTCGACGTCGTGACGGCCTCGGGCGAGCTGGTGCGCGCGTCCGCCGAGGACGACGCGGACCTGTTCTGGGCCCTGCGCGGCGGACGGAGCAACCTCGGCATCGTCACGTCGATGGAGATCGAGCTGCTCCCGGTCGAGCGGTTCATCGGCGGCGGCCTCTTCTACGACGGCGGGCACGCCGCTGCGGTCCTGGCTGCCTTCGCGACGGCGACGGCGACCGCCCCGGACGACCTCACACTGTCGCTGGCCTTCCTCCGCCTGCCTCCGGTGCCCGGGATCCCCCCGCTGCTCGCCGGGCGCTTCGTGCTGCACCTGCGCGTGGCGCACCTCGGGGACGCCGCAGGCGCCGACGCGCTGCTCGCGCCGCTCCGTGCCGCCGCCCCGGTCGTCCTCGACACGATCGAGGAGACCCGGGTCGAGGACTTCGAACGGATCCACAACGACCCGGTCGACCCGGCCCCCTTCTCCGAGGAGACGGCGATGCTCGCCGACCTCGACCCGTCGGCGCAGCGCGCGCTGCTGGACGTCGTCGGACCGTCGACCGACACCGGTCTCCACATCGTCGAGCTCCGGCACCTCGGCGGAGCCTTCGACGTCACCCGCCCCGGTGCCGGCGCGATCGTCGCACCGACCGCCTCCTACGTCCTCTGGGCCGTCTCGATCGGCATGCCCGAGTCCGACGCGGAGGGGATCGCGCAGGCGCGGGCGCTCGTCGAGGCCATGCGGCCGTCCAGCACCGGAACGCGGTACCTGAACTTCGCGCCCGACGACGGGCACCCCGAGCGGTCGTTCTCCGCGGCCGACTGGGAGCGGCTGCTGCGCGTGAAGGCCGCCGTCGACCCCCGGAACCTCTTCCGCACGCAGCAGCCGCTCATCGAGTCCTGACCATCCGACACCACCGACCTTCCCGAAGGAGCACCACCGTGACCACCACCGAGATCACCACCACCCTGCCGATCGAGACCGAGTGGGAGCTCGGGCGGCTCCCACTGCTGTGGGCCCGCGCGCTCGACACCGCCGATGCCTCCGTGCTCGAGGACCTGCTCACCGAGGACGTCGTCGTCGACATGACGCCCGCCACGACGAAGATCGGGCTCGAGTTCCCGGTACTGCAGGGGCGCGAGACGGTGATCCCGACCATGATCGGGGCCGTCGGGCCTCTCGACACCATGCACGCCGTCAGCAACGTCTCCGCACGTGGGCTCGGCGACGGCTACCTGGTGGAGGCGTACGCACTCGCCCAGCACTACCTGCCGGGCGAGGGGTCCGACGTGCGCGCGACGCGGCACGCCCTGATGGGGAACACGTGGACCTTCCACGTCCGTGCCACCCCGGCCGGCCCCCGTGTCGCGCGGTTCACGATGGACTGCCGGTGGATGGAGGGCGACCCCACGGTCCTCCTCGCGGCGATCAGCTGAACGCCAGCCAGCCGCACCGGCCCCGAGGGCAGACCAGAGGACGACCGTTGCGCCTGCCCTCGCTGTCGCGCCTCGTCGCGGCGATGTGGTCGCGGCGGGGGAGTGCGGCCTACCGCCGCCACCCGAGACCGGAGAGCACGACCCCGGTCCGGGTCGCGGGCCCGCACCCGCTGCGCGTCCTGGTGTTCGGCACCGACGCGGCCAGCGGCTGGGGCGTCCTCCGGCAGGACCTCGCGCTGCCCGGACACCTCGCGCGGGCGCTGCGCGGCACGACGGGTCGCGGGGTGCACGTGACGCTGGTCGACTGCGGCGTGGCCCGGGTCGCGGACCTCGCGGCGGTGGCGAGCGTGCTGCCGACCGCTGCCCACGACGTCGCGGTGGTCATCGGCGGTGTGAGCGACGCCGTGCGCCTCGGCGACGTCGAGCGGTGGCGGACTGCGATGGCGGTCGTCCTCGACGCAGTCCTGACCCGGTCCGGAGCGCACGTGTTCCTCGTCGGGATCCCCAGGCCGAGCACGCTCCCCGCCTTCCGGCTGCCGGCAGGGGGCGCCGCCGACCGGGCTGCCGAATCGTTCGACCGTGCGTCCCGGGAGCTGTGCCGGTCGAGGCCGCGAGCGACCTTCGTCCCCGCGATCTCCCACGCTGCACCGGTGTCCCGCGACGAGCGCCTGGTGTCCGCCGACAGCTACGCGGGGCTGGCGAGCCACCTCGCCGCGGCCGTCACGGCGCACGTCGACCGTCCCACTCGGCGTGCGGACCCCGGCTCGGCGTGACCGGACTCAGCGCGCCCGTGTGCGGGCGACGAGGCGGAGTGCGGACGTCCCGAGGGCGGCGAGCAGGACGGCGACGGCGCCCAGCTGACGAGCGAGCCCCCGCATCCGTGGTCCCCGTGATCCGTCCGACGCGATCGCCCGGATCGCCTGCCCGACCTCGGCCGCCGAGCGCACCACGACACCGGCGCCGACGGAGGCGAGTGCCCGGCCGACACCGTCCTGTGCGTCGCTGGCGGGGAACACCACAACGGGGACCCGGTGCTGTGCGGCGGCGAGGGCGGTGAGCGCGTCGCCGGACACGACGGCGACGTCCATGCCCTCGAGCAGCTCGGGGAGCGCCTCGTCCACCGCGTAGACCAGGTTCCGCGACGGCTCGGTCGACGGTGTCCCGGAGCCCTCGGCGAGCCGGACCACCGTGTTGGCCTGCGATGCCCCGATCGAGGCGAGCACGGCGTCGAGCGTCTCCGGATCGCGGTCGGGGAGCGCCACGAGGACGTTCCAGCGGTACTCCCAACCGTCGGTCAGCGGGTTCGTCCAGCGGTGCCGGCCCTCGCTCCCGCTCCGACTCGCGCGTTGCTCGTGCATCGCACCATGCTGCGGATCGGGGTCGACGGGGCGCGTCCGTGCAACCACTGAGTGGCCCGCGCACCCGGCCGGACCCGCGACGACGGGGAGGTGCGCAGTCGTACGATCCCGTCATGCCCTTCTCCGTCGTGCACGTGTCCGATGTCCCCGCCAGCGACTCGGAGCACCCGGCGTCGAGCCCCTACGACCGACGACTGACGGGTCCGCTCGGGATCACGCGGTTCGGTCTGTACGAGGTGGACCTGCCCGCGGGAGCGGCCACGGTGCCGCACGACCACCGCGACGACCACGCCGAGGACGCGTACGTCGTCGTCCGGGGGTCCGGCTGGCTCGTGGTGGACGGTGCCGAGACCGCCCTCGCCGCCGGGGACAGCGCCGGTGTGACGGAGGAGCCCGAGCGGTGGTTCCGTGCCGGCCCCGAGGGGTGCACGCTCATCGCGATCTGCGCCTGACCGAGAAGTACCGCGGCGGAACGATCATCCTGCGGGGGGATCGGCGTCATCCGCACGGCCGTCGAACCCGTTCGGCTGCGAGCGCACGCTGGTCTCGACGGACGCCGAAGGTGTCCGACCTCACCGAAGGAGACCCCATGTCCACCCTGGACCAGCAGACCGCAGCCCCGACCCCCACCGACCGCCTCAACACCCTGTCGATCGTCGGGTTCGTGCTGGCGTTCGTCGCGAACATCGTCGGCCTGGTGGTGTCGGTCATCGCCCTCGTCCAGATCGGCCGCACCGGCGAGCGGGGCCGAGGCCTGGCGATCGCGGGCATCGTCGTCGGCGGGTTCTGGTTCGTCGTCTTCGGCGGCGCGCTCCTGCTGCACGCGATCGTCGTGGCCACGCACGGCGCGTGAGCGGGGGCGCGGAGGGGGCTTGTCCGGTGTTCCCGATGCGGTTATGGTAACGATACCAACCGACGGGAGAGCGACGATGCTCGGAACCACAGCGACAGCGACAGCGACAGCTCGGACGCGGCGCCGCCATGCCGCCCGGATCACCACGGCCGCGATCGTCCTCGGGGTGGTGGCGAGCACCGTGCCGCTCGCGGCCGAGGCCGCGACCCCGCCCCGACCGACCCCGGACCCGGTCTGGCAGCAACGGGCGAGCGCGACCTACGACGCGATGCAGGACAACCTGTACACCGGAGCCGCAGGACACGGGCTCTACCGCGAGAACACCGACACGACCACCGGCAACCCGTACTCGTTCCTCTGGGAGTACCGCGAAGCGACCCAGGCGGCACTCGACCTCCAGGGGATCGACGGCGTCGGACCCGCGTACGCGAACTCCGCCGCCGCGCGCGTCGACGGGTTCGAGCACTACTTCGCCGTCGCTCCGGGTGGCCGCCCCGGGTACGAGTCGTACCTCCCCGCACCGCTCGGTACCGGTGGAGACGTCTACTACGACGACAATGCCGTCGTGGGCCTCTCGTTCGTCAGCCAGTACCAGGCGACCGACGACGCCGCCTCGCTCGACCACGCCCGAGCGGCGTTCGACGTCGCGGTCCGGAGCTGGAACACGGATGCGTCCCTGACCTGCCCGGGCGGATCCGACTGGATCGACCGGCCGGACAACACGACCCGTGCGGCGAACGTCACCGGACTGACCGCGCAGCTCGCGGCGCACCTCTACGAGGAGACCGGCGACGCGTCGTACCTGCGCTGGAGCACCCGGCTGTACGACTGGAACAACCGGTGCCTGCGGCAGTCGGCCGGGCTCTACCGGAACAGCCTCGGTGACGACGGCACCGTCGACCCGACACTGTGGACGTACAACTCCGGTGCGATGATCGGCACGGCGACGATCCTCTACCGTGCGACCGACGACCCGAAGTACCTGCGGCAGGCCTCGGCGGCGGCACGGGCGTCCCTGCGCTACTGGAGCGCGGACGGCCGACTGCAGCAGCAGCCCGCGGTCTTCAACGCCTTCTACTTCAAGGACCTGCTGCTGCTCGACTCCGTGCAGCACGACCCCTCCTACCGGGCAGCCGCCGAGCAGTGGGCCACCGCGACCTGGCGCGACAACCGCGACCCGGCGACCGGCCTGTTCCACTTCCAGCCGAGCGGCGGCGGCGACCCCGCCTGGGACCGCCCAGCAGCGACGCTCGACCAGGCGGCGATGATCCAGGTCTTCGCGGTGCTCGGATGGTCCTCGGGTCGGCTCGGGGACGTCAGTTGACCGCATCGCACTCGACCGCGACCCCCGTCGGCGTCATGGACGTCGGCGGGGGTCACATCACGGCAGCGCTCGTGGACCCGGCATCCGTGGGGGAGGTCCTGGTCGAGCGGGGAGCGACGATCGACCCCCACGCGGACCGCGACGTCCTGCTCGACCAGCTCGCCGGCCCGGGTCGCGCGCTCGGACCCCTCCGAGCCGGATCGGTGCCACTCCGAGGCTGGTCGATCGCCATGCCCGGACCGTTCGACGCCGCGGCCGGCACGGGCACGTTCGCGGGCGTCGACAAGTTCCAGTCGATCGCCGGGATCGACCTGCGCGCGGCGCTCGCCGAACGCCTCGGGGTTCCGCCGAGTGCGGTGCGTTTCCTCAACGACGCCGTCGCCTACGGCATCGGCGAGTGGGCGGCGGGGGCCGGAGTGGGTGCGGGCCGGATGGTCTGCATCACGCTGGGCACCGGCGTCGGGTCGGCGTTCCTCGTCGACGGCGCAGCGGTGGACTCCGGTCCGACGGTCCCGGAACAGGGGGAGGTGCACCGCCTCGCGATCGACGGACGTCCGCTCGAGGAGACGATGTCGTCGCCGGCGCTCCGTCGTGCCGACCACGAGCGGTCCGGCCGGGATCGGTCGGTCGAGGAGCTCTGCGCCGCGGCACGGGGCGGTGACCCGGTGGCGCTCGAGGTCGTGGCGACGGCGATGTCCGCACTGGGCGGTGCGCTGCGACCGTGGGTGGAACGGTTCGGGGCGACCCGCGTCGTGGTCGGCGGGTCGATCGCGCGGTCGTGGGACGTCATCGCGGCGCCGTTGCACGCGGGGATCACGCGGGCCGGCCGGACGACCGCCCGAGACCCGCAGCTCGTGCCGGCCGCGCTCGGATCCCGCGCGCCGCTCGTCGGCGCCGCGGTCGCGTGGACACGCGGCACCGACCGGTAGCGAGCCGTGCCCGGGCGGCACCGAGTCCCTCAGCCGCTGAGGCCGGTCCCGCGGACCGAGGCCTTCACGGTGCCGAGGCGCTGACCCACGCCGAGCCCCCACGGCCGGATCGTGTAGCGGCCGACGCTCGCCGGCACGATGAAGGTCTCGGCGTAGTGCACGACGAACGGCTCGAACGCACCGTCCGGGCTCTCGACGACCGCCTCGGCCCCTTCCACGAGGTTGAGGACGTTCACCGTGCCGTCGGTGTCGTGCGGGACGACGCCCTCGAACCAGTGCCGCCGGACCTCGATGAACTCGAGCTCGTGCAGGCCGGTGCGCTCCTCGACCCAGCCGTCGCCGCGTGCGACCTCGGTGACCTGGTTGACGAGCTCGTCGCGTGCGAAGTCCGTGCGACGGTCCCACTGGATGTTCGCGAACGCGTGGTCGAGGTGGACCGGCCGCGGGACGCCGTCGAGTCCGACCCGACCCCAGTCCCACATCTTGAACGTGAAGATGTACGGCGTCGCCGAGATCTCGAGGACCATCGAGTCCGCGCCGGAGCAGTGCACGGTGCCGGCCGGGATGAGGAAGTGGTCGTGCTTCTTCGCCGGGAACGTGTTCACGTACCGGTCGGCGGGGAAGGGCTCCTCGCCGACGGAGGCCGTCCGCAACGCGGCCTGCATCGCCGCGGGGTCGGCGTCGTCGCGGACGCCGAGGTACACGACGGCGTCGTCCGCGGCGTCGAGCATGTAGTAGCTCTCGTCCTGCGTGTAGGGCATCCCGAACACGTTCTGCATGTAGTCCGTGAGGGGGTGGACCTGAAGGGAGAGGTTGCCGCCCGCCATGGTGTCGAGGAAGTCGAAGCGGATCGGGAACTCCGCGCCGAACCGGGCGTGGGTCTTCACACCGAGGAGCTCTCGTGGGTGCCGGAAGACCAGGTCGAGCGCCGGGACCTCGACGACGGTGTCGCGGATGCGGAACAGCAGGCTGTTCTCCTCCGGGACGCAGTCGAAGCACCACGCGTAGTTGTCGGCGTCCCCGACCTCGAGGACCTCCTTCATCCACTGCCCGCCCCAGACGCCGGGGTCGAAGAACGGCACCACGCGGAAGGGACGACGGCTGGCGAGCTCGAGGCCGGCCAGGAAGGTCCCGGCCTCGACGAGCTTCGCGTCGGCCATCGAGCCGTTGGCGTCGAGCACCAGGTCGATCCGCTCGAACAGCTCGCGCTTGTGCCGGTCGGCGACGCGCCACTCGACGAAGTAGCCGCGCTTGACCTTGCGGAGCTGATCCTCGTCGCCGTTGCCCGCGCGCCAGTTCGGCGCCCCGGCCCGCTGTCGACGCTGGATCTCCCAGCGAGCGAGGTCCGCGAGCACCACGGTGTCGAACGACGTCGGCACGAGCGTGGCGCCCCAGCCGTACACGACCACGGGCCCGTCGGTGGTGCGGACCCGTTCGGCCACGCCGGTCAGGCGGTCCGCGTCGTAGAAGTCGGACAGCACCTGGTGGCCGAGGACCCCGAAGACGCGGTCGTCGGTGAGGTTCGCGGCGATGCGCTCCTCGATCACGGAGTTCGGCAGGGCCGCCGCGTCCTCGACGTCGATGAGCACCGCGTCGGGCGCGGCCGCCGCGAGTGCCCGACGCAGACCGTCGAGGTCGCTGCCGGGGTAGGTGTCCACCGCCATGGTGCGTCGACCGGGCCCGGAGAGGAGCGAGGCGAGGTGCTGCCAGGCGGCCGTACCCGCCCAGACGTCGTGTCCGGGCGGCAGGTCGATGACGGGCGTCTTGTCGTACTGACCGACGGTCACTCCTGTGGGCAGGAAGGCGGACATGAGGCCCCTTTCGCGCTGATAACGTTACCAACACTACAACGGAAGCAGCGCGAGAACGCAAGCCGCGCCTCCAGGCCGCCGCCGCAGCACCGGGCCGGACCGGCCGGACCAGCCGGTCGTGCGCTCAGTGGTGGACGATCCGCACCGGCAGCTCGACGAGCCGCGGCGGCTCCCCGTCGGCCGTCCCGTCCAGCCGCGACAACAGCATCCGCGCGGCGACCCGTCCGAGCTCGGCGGGGTCGTGGTCGATGACCGACAGCGGGATCGGCGCCATGTCCGCGAAGTCGAACGAGTCGAAGGCGAACAGGCGCGGCGGCGAGGCGACGGTGCCGTCCGCCACGGCCTTCGCGATCGCCCGGATCGCACCGACGCTGATCCGGTTGTTCGCGGCGAAGACGGCGGTGGGTGCGTCCGCGCGCTCGAGCAGTCGGCGCATCGCGCGCTCGGCGGTGTCCGTGTCCTGCAGCTCGAGCACGACGAGCGAGTCGTCGGGTGTCACCCCCTGCGACGCGAAGGCGTTCCGGAAACCGGCGAGGCGGCGCTGCCCGGTCGACACCGTGACCTTGTTGCCGAGGAACGCGATGCGGCGGTGGCCGTCCTCGAGCATGAGGGTCGTGGCGTCCTGGGCGCCGTGCACGTCGTCGATCAGGACGGCGTCGGCGGCGACGTCGTCGACGGTGCGCGAGGCGAGCACGAGCGGAGCGTCGTTCAGGCGGTCGGTGGTGAACCGTTCGCCGTCCTGGCCGACGGGGACCACGATGAGCCCCTCGACCTGGCGGCCGAGGAAGTCGGAGAGCAGCTGCCGCTCGAGGTCCGAGTCCTCGTTGGTGGTGCCGACCAGGATGCGCCGGCCGGTCGCGGCGACCACCTGCTCGATGCCCTGCACGACGCCGGCGTAGTACGGGTTGCCGATGTTCGTGATCATCACGCCGACCAGTCCCGAGCGCTGTCCGGGCCGCAGGCTCCGGGCGTTCTCGTTGCGGTGGTAGCCGACCTCGGCGATGACGCGCTCGACGTGCTCGCGGAGCGCCGGGCGGACGTTCTTGCCGCCGGACAGCACCCGGGAGACGGTCATCGGACTGACCTCGGCGACCCGTGCGATGTCCTTCACGGTCATCGCGGGCTTCCGTCCGGGTCCGGATCCCGCGGCTGGCTGCATGTGTCCCTGTATACCGGACATCCCACTTGCGGCTGCTCGCGTGCCGTGTATGCTCCGGTTGGTAACGTTATCAATTCATCGTCGAATGGAACGCCCGATGCCGAACCCGTTCTCCCGAGGACCCGCCGTGACCCGCCGCACCGCGCTCGCGCTCGGCGGTGGAGGGCTCCTCGCCCTGACCCTGGCGGCCTGCGCCCGCGGCTCCGACACGCAGCCGTCGGCGCCCGGCACGGTCACGCTGAACAGCGACAACCCCACCTGGGGTCCCGGGTACGCCGCGGCGTCCGCCGTGCTGGCGAAGCGCATCGGGTACCGCATCACGTCGCGCTCGATCGCCAGCGTGAACAACTACACGCAGGTCATCCGGATGACGGCGCAGACCGACAGCACCACCGACCTCATCAAGTGGACGAACGGGTACCGCCTGCAGGACATCGCGCGCGCCGACATCCTCACCGACCTCAACCCGGTGTGGGACTCGGCCGTCGAGCGTGGCTGGGTCGACCCGGCGCAGCGCGAGTCCTTCAGCTACCGCGGCAAGGCCTACGGCGTCCCGCTCTACAAGAGCTACTACGCCGTGTTCTACAGCAAGAAGGCGTTCGCCGAGCACGAGATCAGCGTGCCGACCACCTTCGACGAGATGCTCACCGCCGCGCAGCAGCTCAAGGACGCCGGCATCACCCCCTTCCTCTCGCCCGGTGCCACCACGTGGGAGGCCGAGATCTGGTTCATGCAGCTGCTCGCGTCGATCGACCCCGACTACTACAAGGCCGTCACGACCGACAAGGCGAGCTACACCGACGAACCGGCGAAGCAGGCGATGGACCTCTGGTCGTCGATGTACGCCGACGGGTTCTTCTCAGCACCCGACGTCACGTCGAACGACCTCCCGGGACTCGTCAGCAAGGGGAAGTTCGGCATGATGCTCTACGGGACCTGGTTCGCGAACACCCTCCTCGCCGCCGGGCTCAGCGACGCGGACATCGGCTTCTTCCGGGTCCCGCCCCGCGGGTCCGCCGCGCCGGCCGTCGTGGTCGAGAGCGGCTCCCTGTCGGTCCCGGTGAAGGCGCACCGCCACGGCGCCGCGGTCGACGTCGCCGAGAACTGGCTCGCGACCGACGTGCAGACCGCCTGGGTCGGGTTCCTCGGCGACACCAGTCCGAACCCGCACGCGCTGCCGAAGTCCCACCTCGTGCAGGACCTGGCGAAGGACATCGCCGAGACGCGCCCCGTCGAGCTCACCCGCTACTGGGAGGCCTCGCCCACGCCGCTCATCGAGGGCAACGTGCAGGACCTCGGGTCCTTCATGGTCAACCCGTCGAAGGCGAACGGCGTCGCCACCCTGCGATCCATGCAGAACCGAGCAGCGACCGAGTGGAAGACCTGGAACGCCGCATGACGCTGACACAACCGCCCGTCCCCGACACGGTCGTCGACCAGGAGGCCCGTCCCGCGTCACGACGTCGGCCCGCGCCGACGAGACGCGCACCCCTCAGGGCACGGATCACCGGGGGCGCGTTCCTCGCCCCGTCCGTGCTGCTGGTCGTCGCCCTGCTCGTCGTCCCGTTCCTGTTCACCATCTACCGCAGCTTCTTCGACGACAACGGCTTCACCAGGAGCTGGGTCGGGATCGCCAACTACCAGGCGATGTTCGCCGACCCGGCGTTCGGGCAGTCCGTGCTCAACACGTTCATGTGGGTGGTCGGCACGCTGCTGCTGCCCGTCGGCATCGGGCTCGCGATCGCCGTGGGGACGTGGAAGCTCCGGCTCGGCGGTCTCGCCCGGTTCGCGATCGTGCTGCCCTACGCGATCTCGGGCTCCGCCACCGCGGTCGTCTGGACCTTCATGCTCTCCACCGACGGCGGACTCGACACCCTCCTGCGGATGATCGGCCTCGACGGGCTCGTGTCGCAGTGGCTGCTGCAGTGGCCGCTCAACACGGTCATGATGATCATCGCGACCACGTGGCAGGCCACCGGTGCGTGCGTGATCCTCTTCCTCGTCGGGCTGCAGTCGATCCCGGTGAACACCCTCGAGGCGGCGCAGATCGACGGTGCCTCCGGGTGGCGGCTCTTCTGGTCCATCACGTTCCCCCAGCTGCGCCCGATGACGGTCGTGGTCGTCGGGATATCCATCGTCGGCAGCCTCAAGGTCTTCGACCAGGTGCTGCTGCTCACGAACGGTGGCCCCGGTACGGCGTCCGAGACACTCGCACTGACCATGTACCGCGAGACGTTCACGCTCTCCCGGTACGGGTCCGGTGCCGCGGTGGCCGTCTTCCTGACGCTCGTGGTCGTCGTGGCCTCGTGGGCGTACCTCCGCCGGCAACTCCGACCGACCGACTAGCAGGAGCCGTTCGATGACCAAGACCTCCCGCCGCATCCTCGCGGCCGTGCTGACCGTCGTGTCGCTGATCTGGCTGATCCCGTCGTACCTGCTCGTCGTCAACGCCTTCACGAAGAGCGCCGACTACTCGGGCACGCCGTCCTGGTGGCCGACCTCGTGGTCCCTGTTCGACAACATCGCCACGGCGTTCCAGAACGCGAACGTCGGCCAGGGCATGGCGAACAGCCTGCTCTACTCCGTCGTCGGAGCGGGGGCCGCGGTGTTCATCGCGGCGCTCGCCTCGTTCGCGGTCACGATCATGCCGGTCAAGCGCCCGACGTTCTGGTTCTGGGTGATCTACATCGGCACGATCCTGCCGCTGCAGGCCTTCCTGTCGCCGCTGTTCACCGGGTTCGCCGCCGCGTCGCTGTTCGACACGCAGTACGGCATGCTGCTCGTCTACGTGGCCCTGACGATCCCGTTCGCGTTCTTCGTGGTGCGCGGCCACATGACCGGGCTGCCGAACGAGGTGCGCGAAGCCGCGTCGCTCGACGGAGCCGGGTGGGTCCGGATGTTCTTCCAGGTCCACCTGCCGCTGTCGACGAGCGCGCTCCTCGCCGCCTTCGTCTTCCAGTTCACGTGGATCTGGAACGACCTGCTGTTCGGCCTGACCCTGTCGACCAGCCCGAACATCCGGCCGGTGATGGCGACCCTCGCCGACCTGACCGGCAACTACTCGACGTACGGGCCGCCGGTGGCGCTCGCCGGAGCGCTCGTCGCGTCGCTGCCGACCATCATCGTGTTCTTCTCGTTCCAGCGGTTCTTCGCCCGCGGGCTGAACCCGACGGCCTGACCCCGACGGCCTGACCCCGACTGCCTGCGCCGTCCCCCGTCCCGCTCCCTGCTCCGACCACCGAAGGAAGTCCTGCTCCGATGACCGAACCCGCCCTCGTCTCCGCCCAGCCCTGGTCGCACCTGGAGGCCCGCGACGGACTCCTCGACCGGGCGACCGTCGCCACGGGATCGATCGGGGGCGTCCGCGTGCGGGTCCTCCCCGAGCCGCTGCTGACCGAGCGGGAGGGCACCACCGTGCAGGCCGTGCGACTGCTCGTCGACGGCCGGCTCCCCGATCCGGCCACCGCGGCGCTCACGGGTCCGGCCGGCGACCTCGTCGTCGGCAGTGCTCCCGCGCCCGACGACACGTCCGTCCGGCTCCTCGTCCGCGCGGTCGCCGAGCCGACCGAGGTGGCCCTGGCGCTGTCGGACCTCGGCGACGAGACGATCTCCTTCGTGCTGCTGCCCCAGCGGGCCTGGTCGGTGCACGTCGTCCACCACTCGCACTTCGACTTCGGGTACACCGATCCGCAGACCACGGTGATCTCGTCGCAGCGCTCGTACCTCGACTCCGCGGTGGAGCTCGCCGCGGCGACGAGCGAGTGGCCCGACGCCGCGCGGTTCCGGTGGAACGTCGAAGCGCTCTGGGCGTTCGCCGACTGGGAGCGGCACCGTCCGGCGGCGAAGGTCGCCGAGTTCGTGCGGCTCGTGCAGCAGGGGTCGATCGGTCTCAGCGCGATGCCCTACAACCTGCACACCGACACGTGCTCGACCGAGGAACTCCACGAGCTCCTCCGCGAAGCCCGGCGCATCCGGGAGCAGTACGGCATCGACTTCACCACGGCCATGCAGACCGACGTGCCCGGTCAGGTCGCGGGTCTGCCCGACGCCCTGCAGGAGGTCGGCGTCCGGTACCTCGCCGTCGCGCACAACTGGGCCGGGCGGTCGATGCCCCACCAGAACGGCGCCCTCGACCTGCCGCGCCTGTTCCGGTGGCGCACCCCGGCCGGCAACTCGGTCGTGGTGTGGATGACGGACAGCCCGCACGGTCTCGCCTACATGGAGGGGCCGATGGTCGGGCTGACCGAGTCGTACGAGGTCGCCGAGACGTACCTGCCCGCCTACCTGACGGCGCTCGCGACCCGCGGCTACCCGTTCCCGCCCGGGGTCTTCGGCGCGCACGGCGAGACCGCCGAAGGGCGACCCGGCTACCCGTGGGAGGTCCTGCACCTGCGCACACAGGGGTTCATGGGCGACAACGGGCCGGCGCGACTGCACCTGTCGGAGGTCGTCCGCCGGTGGAACGAGACCTGGACGTCGCCGACCCTGCGCGTCTCGACCAACGAGGACTTCTTCGCCGAGGCGGAGGCCCGGCACGGCGACGAGCTGATCACCGTCGAGGGGGACTGGGGCGACTGGTGGGTCGAAGGTGTCGGGTCGGCCGCCGTCCCGCTCGCACTCGCGCGTGAGGCGCAGGCCACCGTCAGCGACGCCCGCTCCTTCTCGCAGGCGGCCGCGTGGCTCGGCGGCCAGGCGGTCCCGACCGAGCGCCGTGACTCCGACGCCGCCTACGACGCGATCTCGATGTTCAACGAGCACACCTGGGGTGCGAGCAACTCGTGGACCCACGGCGACGAGGGCTACGACTCCGGCGAACGGCAGTGGCAGTGGAAGGTGGCGCAGGCCCTCACCGGCCACCAGCACGGACGCGACCTCGAGGAGCACGCCCTCGTCTACCTGGCGGACACCGTGGCCACGCCGGACGACGCCCTCGCGGCGATCGTCGTCGCCAACGCGTCCGGGGCCACGCGCACCGGCGCCGTCCGCTTCCTGCTCAAGGAGTCCACGGTCCCGCTCGGCGCACACGTCGCCCTCCGCGACGGCCGCACCGGCGAGCGGCTCGACCCGGTGCTCGAACCGCAGTCGAACTCCCTGCACCGCGAGTCCGGGCGCTGGGTGACCGTGCAAGTGCGCGACGTGCCGGCGTTCGGGTTCGTCCGGGTCGACGTCCTGTCCGCCGACCGGAGTGTCGAGGCACCGCGGACGCACGACGCGCTCACCACGCCGGCAGCCGAGCTGTTCACGCTCGAGAACACGTTCCTCCGCGTCGCCGTCGACCCGCAGACGTCGACCATCCGCTCCGTCGTCGAACTGGCGACCGGACGCGAGATCGTCGAGCAGTACGCGCCCGCCGGCTTCAACGGGTACGTCTACGACGAGTACGGCTCGTCGGGCGCCGGCGTGAACCACCTGGCGAACAAGCTCTGGAGCTCCGACCGCCTCGAGCTCCTCGCCAGCCGGACCACCGGCGGTCCGGCGGTGCTGGTCGAGCGGGTGTCGGACGCCGTCGAGGAGCGGCTGGTCTACCGGTTCGCGGCGGCCGGGGTCGACAGCGTCACGGTCACGCTCCGGCTGCGACACGGCGAGCCCCGCCTCCGCATCGAGAACCGCCTCGAGAAGCCGGTCACCCGTACGAAGGAAAGCGCGTTCTTCGCCTTCCCCTTCGCCGCCGCCGAGCCCGTCGTCCGGTACGAGGTCTCCGGCGGCGTGACCGGCGACGGCCTGGCGCACGTCCCCGGCGCTCCGCAGCACATGCGCGCCATCCGGAACTGGGTCAGCGTGCAGGACGCCGACGACGCGGTGGTGTGGGTGACGAAGGACGCTCCGCTCGTGCACCCGGGGACGATCTCCCTGCCGTACGCGCCGTTCCCCGCCAGCACCAGCCCGACGCGGGCGGCGACCGTCTACTCGTGGCTGCACAACAACGTGTGGGACACGAACTTCCCGATCGAGCAGGGTTTCACCGCGACCTTCGAGTACGCGATCGGGGTCCGGTCGGACCCGTCCGAGCCGGTCGAGGCCGTCGCGGTGCAGACGACCGCCGACCTCGTCCGGCCCCTCGCGGCGGTGCCCGCCTCCGGCGCGGGTGGTGCGGGTGGGGCGTCGGCCGAGCTCCTCACGATCAGCGATCCGCGGGTGCGACTGGTGTCGGTGGTCGCCGGCGACGACGACGGGGCGTCCATCGTGCGGCTCCAGTCGTTCGCGGACGAGCCGGTCGACGTCGAGCTCGCCTTCGGGGTCCCCGTCGAGACCGCCGGCCGGTCGACGTTCCTCGGTGACGACAGGGACGCGCCGATCACCCTCGACGACGGTGTCGTTCGGACGTCGCTCGCGTCGTTCGAGGCGGCTGCGGTGCGCGTCCGGCGCGCGCCCCGGTGACCCGCGGCGGACGGGAGGCTCGTGGCG
>NZ_MJGN01000045.1:233431-315583 GCF_001865065.1 Curtobacterium sp. MCBA15_008
CGCCACGAGCCTCCCGTCCGGCATGACGTGACCCGTCGCTGGTCCGTTTGCGTGCCGGGCGGGACCGGCCCGCGTTCGGTCAGCGGACGCGCGCTGCGGTGACCGTCTCGGTCGCCGGGACCGTGTCGAAGCGCCCGGCGCCGACGAGCTGTCCCGTCCGTGGCGCGTGGAACGTGGCCCCGCCGCCGGTCGCCAGGGCGACGTGGTGGATCCCGCGCTCGTTCGCGAAGAACACCGGGTCGCCGGGTCGGGCGTCCTCCGGCACGACGGGTTCGAGTGCCTCCGCCTGGTCGTCGGCGTCGCGCGGGACGACGACCCCGAGCGCGCGGTACGCCACGTGCACGAGGCCGGAGCAGTCGACACCGGCGGCCGAGCTCCCGGCCCAGAGGTACGGCGTCCCCGTGAACGTGCGCGCGACCGCCAGCGCGGCAGCGGGGTCGACGGCCTCCTCCGAGAGCAGTGACGTGACCGAGGTCGCGTCCAGCTCGTGGACGATCCCGTCGGGAGCACGGTACCCGCCTGCGGGTCGGCGCTCGAGGATCGCACCGAGGAGCGGACCGCTGCGGACGACGACCGGGTCGGTCCGTGGGGCGCCGAGCGTTCGCAGGTGCGCGGTCGGCAGGAACCCCGGGTAGCCGTCGCGGTGCTTCGAGGAGGGCTGGAGCGGGAGGCGGACCTCTGCCCAGCCGTCCGATTCGGCGACGACGATCACCGGTTCCCCGAGGACGGCGTGGGTGTCGGCACGGTCGAGCAGTCCCAGCCGAGCGTCGTCGTCGAGTCCCGCCGCCCACGCGACCAGGTCCGGCCGTTCGGAGACGGCGGCCGCGTCGATCGGCCGGGGTGCGGTCGGTGCGTTCCAGAGCACGGTCGCGAGGACGTCGACGACGGTCGACGTGTTCAGCAGGTCGAGCATGCGCGTCATCGTGCGAGGCCCGTCGACGAGGTTGCCCGATCGAGTGCGATCCGCAGGTACCCGTCCGCAGCGGCCAGTGCGGTCGCCGCCGTGACGGGGGTGCTCCCGGTCAGGAGCGCGAAGACCGCTTCCTTGACCGATCCGTCCGCCGCCTGCAGTGCTGCGGCCGCGGTGGCGGTGTCGACCCCGGTGACGGTGGCGACGGTACGGCGGCTGCGGGCGAGGAGCTTGGCGTTCGTCGCACGGAGGTCGACCATGACGTTGCCGAAGGTCTTGCCGAGCCGCACCATCGTCAGCGTCGAGAGCATGTTGATCACGAGCTTCTGCGCGGTCCCGGCGTTCAGGCGGGTGGAGCCGGCGATGAACTCGGCGCCGACCGCGGCTTCGATCGCGATGGCAGCCTCTGCGCCGGTCCGGGAGCGCTCGTTGCCGGCGACGGACACGGTGAGGGCGCCGATGTCGTTCGCTACGCGGAGTGCACCGAGCACGTACGGCGTGCGGCCGGAGGCGGAGAGCCCGACGACCGAGTCCTGCGCGGTCAGCCCGACTGCGACGAGGTCGGCGGCGCCGGATGCCGGGTCGTCCTCGGAGCGCTCGACGGCGGAGCGGATCGCGCGCTCACCGCCGGCGATGATCCCGATGACGAGCGACGGGTCGGTACCGAACGTCGGTGGGCACTCACTCGCGTCGAGGACGCCGAGCCGCCCGGACGTCCCCGCACCGATGTAGACGAGGCGACCGCCGCCGGCCATCCGCGTGCTGATCGCGTCGACCGCGTGGGTGATCGCCGGGAGGGCCGGGCCCACGGCGTCGAATGCAGCGCGGTTCCCGGCGTGCATCGACGCGACGAGCTCCGCGGTCCCGAGGAGGTCGAGGGTGCGCCGGCTCTGGTCGACGGCCTCCGTGCCGAGGGTCTCGAGCTCGTCGCCGATGGCGTCGAGGTCTGCGTCGTCACCGAGCTCGTCGTCACCGAGCTCGTCGTCGCCGCGCGAGCCGAAGGGGTGGGCGTGGGGGTCAGGGGGCATCGACACGGGACACCTGCCTCTCGTGGGGGAGATCGGGGTTGTCGAGGAGGAGTGCGGCGCCGTCGAGGGCGTCGCCGAGTGGGTCGACCACGAGGAAGCCCTCGTCGACGAGCGCCTGCTGGAGGAGCGCCGCGAACCCGTCGTGGCCGACGAGCCCGCCGGTGATCGAGACGGTCCGCGCAGGGACAGCGGAAGACACCGCGCTCGCCGTCTCGACGAGGTGGCCGATCGCCCGTTCGACGATGTCCACTGCGACGGCGTCGCCGGAGGCTGCGTGCGACAGGACGACCGGCGCGAAGGCCGCCAGCGTCCGCTCGGGTGCGGTGGAGCCGCCGACGAAGGCGGGCAGGGTGTCGGGCGATGGCGTGAGCGACGTCGCGGCCTCGCGGAGGGTGGTCTCGCGTCCGCGGCCGTCGTGCGCGCGGAGTACCGCCCGGAGGCCCTGCTGCCCGATCCAGCGACCGGACCCGTCGTCGCCGAGCCAGATGCCGGAGCCGTCTGCGCGGCGGACCCGTCCGTCCTGGTCGATCCCGATGGCGACGGCTCCGGTGCCGGCGACGAGCACGGTTCCCGGTGCGCCGCCGAGGGCGCCGGCGTGCGCGGTCACGACGTCGCTCGTGACGACGGCGCGGGTGCGGTACGCCCTCGCGACACGGTGCGCGAGCTCCCGAGCGCGGTCGGGCACCGTTGCGGCCCCGGCCGCGCCGATGGCGACACCGCCGGCGAACCCGGCGAGCCCGGCGGGCGACAGGACCTCGGCGGACGTGGCCGACCGGTCGGGCGGCAAGACGCTTGCGATCGCAGCGAGCGCTTCGTCGAGGCCATCGCGCTCCGCGAGGCCCGCACTCCCGGACCCGGAGACGAACGCATCACCCACGCGCACACGGCAGTTCGTCTTCCCCAGGTCGACGAGGGCGGCGAGCGCGACGGGCGGCATGGTGGGTAATTTACCTGATTGCCCTACGCAATGAAAAGCATTGACGCAACGACGTCCGGCTCCGTAGCATGACGACCGTTCGGAATGCGCTCGGAGAGGTTGTCCATGACCGTGCTGGAATCGCCCAATAGTGTCGTCAGGGTGAGCATCCGGACCTCGATCCAGTCGAGACTCGACACCTACCCGCCCTCGACGCGGCGCGTGGCCGAGGCGATCCTCGCGCGTCCGCAGATCGTGCTCGAGCAGACCATCACCGAGCTCGCCCGCAGCTGTGCGACGAGCGAGACGAGCGTCGTGCGGTTCTGCCGCACGATCGGGTTCACCGGGTACGCCCCGATGCGGTTGCAGATGGCCACCGAACTCGCGACCGAGTCCGCCCAGTTCGGCCAGGTCGGTGAGTACGGCTCGGACATCACCGACGCGGACTCCCTCGCCGAGATGATCGCGAAGATCAGCCGGTCCGAGATCGTCGGCATCCAGGAGACGGCGGCGTCGCTCGACCTCGACGTGCTGCAGTCCGTCATCGACCGGATCGTCACCGCCGACACCGTCATCGTGTTCGGCGTGTCCGCGAGCAACGCCGGCGCCCGCGACCTCGCCCAGAAACTCCTCCGCGTCGGGCGGACCGCACTCTCGTTCACGGATGCACACGACGCCCTCGTGCCCGCGACGCTCCTCGGACCGGGCGGCGTCGCGATCGCGTTCTCGCACAGCGGCCGGACACGTGAGGCGATCGAGTTCCTCCGTGCGGCGCACGACAGCGGTGCCACGACGGTGGCGATCACGAACGCCGCGGACTCGCCGCTCGGTGGTGTCGCCGACGCCGTCCTCCGGACCGCCGTCCGTGAGACCGCGTTCCGCTCCGGTGCGATGGCGAGTCGGATCGCGCAGCTCACGGTCGTGGACTACCTCTTCGTCGGGGTCGCCCGCACCGACCCCGACCGGAGCGTCTCCGCCATCCGGCGCACGCACTCCGCCGTCCGACCGCTCCGCGACGGCGAGTGACATGCCGGTCGCCGCGATCGACCGACTGCTCGCCGACCCGGCGCTCCGCGCGTCGGTGATCGGGGACGCCCGTGTCGGGCTGGTCACGAACGACACCGCGGTCACCGCCGCGTTCGAGCGCACCGTCGACGCCCTGCAGCGCACCGGGGTGCGTCTTGCCCTGCTGTTCGGACCGGAGCACGGCATGCACGGCACGGGGCAGGCGGGGGAGTCCGAGTCCCTCGACCACGACCGCGCCACCGGCCTGGTCGTGGTCGACACGTACGAGCTCGCCCCGGATCGACTCGCCGAGCGCATCAGCGCGTCGGGCATCGACCTGCTGCTCGTCGACCTGCCGGACATCGGGACCCGGTTCTGGACCTACCCGTGGACGATGCTCGACTGCCTCGTCGCCGCGGACCGTGCCGGCGTCCCCGTGGTCGTCCTCGACCGCCCGAACCCGATCGGCGGCACCCTCGTGGAGGGCCCCGGCCTCGATCCGGCGTTCGCGAGCTTCGTCGGTCGGGTGGACGTCCCGATCCGGCACGGGCTGACGCTCGGCGAGCTCGCCCGGCAGGCGGTCGCCGCCGGCGCGTGCGGGCTCCGAGCCACCACGGCACTCGACGTCGTCGAGGTCGCCGGGTGGGCCGACCGCGCACCGTGGAGCGGGGACGGCGGACCGTGGGTCACGCCGTCGCCGAACCTGCCGACGCCGGACACCGCGTTCGTCTACCCCGGTACCGGACTCGTCGAAGGGACGAACCTCAGCGAGGGACGTGGAACCACCCGTCCGTTCGAGACCGTCGGTGCACCGTGGCTCGACGACCGGTTCGTGCCGGCGCTCCGCGAACTCGAGCTCCCCGGTGTCGCCCTCCGTGAGACCCGCTTCCGACCGACCTTCCACAAGTACGCGGGGGAGGTCGTGCGCGGAGTCGCCCTCCACATCACCGACCGTGATCGCTTCCGCCCGGTCCGCACCGGCCTCGCGATCATCGGGACCGCCGCACGGCTGCACCCGGACACGTTCGCCGTGCGGCCGCAGCCGGCGGATGCCCCACCCGAGCCCGGTCACCCGCTCGACCGCCTGTGGGGATCCGATCGACTCCGCCGCGCGCTCGACGCGGGTGACGACGTGGTCGGGTTCGCCGACGCGCGTGACGATCGAGCGGCCGTATGAGCCTGGAGGCGCGGCTCACCACACTCCTCGACGTCGCGTTGGACGGTGGGGTCGCCTCCGCAGCGGCCGCCGTCGTGGTGGTCGACGGGACCGTCGCGGCCCGGAGCGTCCGCGGCACGGTCGCGACCGTCGACGACGACGGTGCCCCGATCCCGGCCGAGGGGCGGACCCCGGTCGCCGACGGCGCCCTCTTCGACCTCGCGTCCGTGACGAAGACGTACTCGGCGTACACGCTCCTGCGGGTGGTCGAGTCCGGCGTGCTCGGTCTCGACGACCCGATCGCGGAGCACCTGCCCGAGTACCGGGACGACCCGGATCGACGGTCCGTCACACTCCGGCACCTGCTGACCCACACCTCCGGCCTCCCGGCGACCTGGCCCGGCTGGCGAGCGCCGTTCGAGCAGGCGCTCGCCGCGCTGCCGGACGGTGCCCCGCCGTTCCGGGCGTCGCCGTTGCCGGACCGGGCCCTGCTCCGGACGGATCTGGCGCGCACGACGCTCACCGCGCCTCCAGGCCGTCACTGGGAGTACGCGTGCACCGGGTTCAACACGGCCATGCTCGTGGCGGAGGCCGCGACCGGCGAGTCGTGGGCCGACCTCGTGTCCCGCGAGACGCTCGTCCCGCTCGGCCTCGCCGGCACGCTCTACCGGCCGGCCGATGCCGGGCGGCGGGACGACGTCGTCAGCACCGAGTACCAGCCGGAGCTGCACCGCGGCGTCGTGCGCGGCGACGTGCACGACGAGTCGTCGTGGTCCCTCGGCGGCGCGACCGCGAACGCCGGGCTGTTCGCCGACGTCGACGACGTGGCGCGGTTCGGCGAGGTCATCCGCCGCGGCGAGACGGAGGTCACCGCGCGGTGGATGTGGGACGACCAGCTGCCAGCGGTCACCGGGCGTGCGGACCCGCGCGGCGACGGGACCGGGGCCAGCCTCGGCCTCCGCGTCGGTGAGACCTCGTGGATGGGCGCTCCCGGCGGGGGGTCGCGTGGGCACACCGGGTTCACCGGGACGTCGGTCCAGGTGGACCGCGACGCCGGGCTGACGATCGTGCTCCTGACCAACCGGGTGCATCCGACGCGGCACGGATCCGGCACCACGGACCTGCGTCGTGCGGTCGCCGAGCTGGCGTTCGCGTGCCGGTGAGTGCGACCGGCGACGGCGAGCCGCTCGTCGCCTGGGTGCTCCTCGATCCGGCGGGTACCTCGGTGTCCGAGCGGGACGGCGACGTGGTGCTGCCCGCGGCGTCCACGATCAAGCTCGTCGTGCTCCTCGCCCTGCTCCGTGCGGTCGACGACGGCACGATCACGCTCGACCGGTCGGTCACGGTGTCGTCGACCACCGCGTCGGCAGCGGGCGGGGGCCGCACGATCCGACCGGATCCCGAGGACGCCGACCCCGAGTTCCCGCCGGACGGAGCCGAGGCGACGGTCGCGGCGCTCGCCGGGATGATGATCGAACGGTCCTCGAACGAAGCGACCAACGTGCTCCTCGACCTGCTCGGCGCGATGCGGATCGCGGACACCGTCGGAGCGCACGGCCTCGGCGGGACGGTCGTCGCCCGGAAGCTCGGCGACGTGCCGGCGCAGCGTGCCGGGCTCGAGAACCGGACGTCGGCGGCCGACCTCGCCCGGACGATGCACGCACTGGTCGCCGGCCGGGCGCTCTCCGCGGTCAGCACCGAGTTCGCACGTGCAGTGCTCGCGCGACAGCGCTTCCCGCACATCGCTCGAGAGCTGCCGCCGGGTTCGTGGTGGGGATCGAAGAGCGGATGGGTCCCCGGGGTCGTCCACGACGTCGCGGCGTTCGCGACCGACGGGGAGGCCGCCGACGCGTCCGTCCTGGCGGTCTGCACGCGGGGTCTCGACGAGGCGCAGGGCGATGCGGTCATCCGTTCCGTGGGGAGCGTGTTGCAATCGTGTTTCCTGACCAGGTAAACCATTGACGCGTTTGCGTCTCGATAGGTAACCTTCCGACAACTTCGCTTCCGAGGCGGAGAACCACGGAAAGGATGCCGCTCATGACCGCCATCCCCACTCGCCCCGCTCGACCCGCCGAAGCCGCACCCGCGCGGCGGCGCGGACAGCGGAACGGGCCCGCTCCGGTCGTGAGCCACGTCGTCCTCGTCATCGCGTCGATCGTCGTCCTGCTGCCCCTGTTGTTCGTCGTGTTCCTGTCCTTCAAGGACATCCCCGGCATCCTCGGCACGCCGCTCTCATGGCCGGACGTGTTCCACGTCGAGAACTACCCGGACGCCTGGAACGAGGGCAACATCGGCCAGTTCCTCGTCAACACGATCGTCGTCGCGTGCGTCACCGTGGCCGCCATCCTCGCGTTCTCGTCGCTCGCCGCGTTCGTCATCGCGCGGTACCGGTTCAAGGGCAACCAGCTGCTCTACTTGTTCTTCGTGTCCGGCCTCGCGCTGCCGATCCAGATCATCGCGCTGCCGATCTTCATCCTCATCAAGAACCTGCACCTGCTGAACACGCTCACCTCGCTCGTCATCGTGTTCGCGTCCGGTGGGATCTCGTACAGCGTGTTTATCCTCGTCAACTTCATGCGGACGATCCCGTTCGAGCTGCAGGAAGCCGCCGTGATGGACGGTGCTGGCCCGCTGCGGATCTACTGGCACATCGTGCTGCCGCTCATCCGTCCGGCGCTCGGCATCGTCGCGATCTTCCAGTTCCTGTCGGCCTGGAAGGAGTTCTTCCTGCCGCTGCTCCTCGTGCAGGACCCGTCGAGCATGACCGTGCCCGTCGGCATCCTCTCCTTCGTCGGCGAGCACTCCACGGAGTGGCAACTCCTCCTCGCCGGTCTCGTCATCATCAGCCTGCCGACCCTCATCGGGTTCCTGCTCGTCGCGAAACAGTTCCGACGGAACCTCGTCGGCGGCGGCGTCAAGGCCTGAATTCTTCCCCGACCGACCCCGAAAGGACGTCCGGAGCCATGCAACGAACGCACACCACCCGTCACCGTCGCGGCAGGACCCTCGCGGTCGTCGGCGCCGTCGCCGCAGCCGCCCTCGCCCTCGCCGGGTGCTCCGCGGGCGGATCCGCCGCGGGCGACGACAGCGGGAGCTCGAGCGGGCCGACCGTGTCCGTCTGGTCGTGGCGATCCCAGGACAAGCCCCTGTGGGAGAGCGTCCAGAAGAACCTCCGCGCCGAGGGCACGGACCTCACGATCAAGTTCCGGTCCATCTCCGCGACGTCCTACGACTCGGTGCTGAAGACCGCGATGAACGGCGGGAGCGGACCCGACATCTTCTACGACCGCGCCGGCAACGGCACGCAGACGTACGCCGCGGCCGGGCTCATCAAGCCGATCGACGACGTCGCCGACACCTCCGGCATGAAGCCGGCGTCGCTCGCAGCGGCGCAGTACGAGGGCAAGACCTACGGCGTCCCGTTCGCCGTCCAGACGATGTCGATGTTCTACAACAAGAAGATCCTCAAGGACGCCGGCATCGAGAAGCCGACCACCTGGAAGCAGTTCACCGCCGCGATGAAGAAGCTCAAGTCCAAGGGGACGACGCCGATGTACACGATGGGCGTCCAGCAGTGGCTGATGTCGCTCCAGCTGCAGGCGGTCGGCGCTTCGACGGTGAGCAACGACACGGCGCAGGCGATCACCGACAAGAAGGCGGACTACACGGACCCGCAGTTCGTGAAGTCGCTCGCCGCGTTCCAGGACCTCGCACCGTACCTGCAGGACAACTGGCAGGCGACGGGCTCGGCCGGTAACGAGCAGGAGACGGCCTTCGCGCTCGGCAAAGCGGCGTTCATCATCGACGGCATCTTCGACACGGCGACGATCGACCAGGTCAACCCCGATCTCGACTACGGGCAGATGCTCGTCCCGTCGCCGAACGGCCAGAAGGCGAAGATCACCTGGTACGTCGACGGCAACATCTCGATGAACGCGAAGATCGGCGACTCGGCGGTCGAGAAGGCATCCGAGAAGGTCATCGCCTACACGGCCACGAAGAAGTTCGGCAACGCCTTCTCGGACGTCGCCGGGGAGATCTCGCCGATCGCGGGGGTGACGATCCCGAAGAAGTACCCGCTCAGCCGACAGGCCGCCGAGTGGTTCGACACCCGGGCGGCGGACCCGATCATCGGGATCCGCTCGCCGATGGACACCCCCGACCCCGATCCGAAGTCGCTCACGAAGAAGAAGACGATCTCCACGACCTCCGGCGTGTACACCGCTGAACAGGACGTCGTCGTACCGCTCCTCGAGGGCAAGATGACCCCGGACGAAGCGGCCGAGCACATCAACGGCAAGCTCGACTGGTACTTCACGGCCAAGTGATCATGGCCACCACCACCACATCCGGGAGGCGGGACAGCGCGTCCGTCCCCACTCCCGCGCCCGCATCGGAGCAGCCCACACCGCGCGCCCGCCGGAAGGTCCCGAAGCGACAGGTCGTGATCCTCGCCGCCTTCGTGGCCCCCGCGTTCCTCCTCTTCGCGATCTTCGTGGTCTTCCCGCTCCTCGATGGCGTCCGGTACAGCTTCTACAACTGGAACGGCACCGGCCCGCTCACGAACTTCATCGGGCTCGGGAACTACGCGTTCACGCTCTTCGACCCCTCGTTCGCCCCGGAGTTCTGGCGGGCCATCGGGCACAACCTGTACTTCTTCGTCATCTCGATGGTCCTGACGCTCGTCTTCGGCATCGGGCTCGCCTACATGATGCTGATCGTCAACGAGCGGGCGTCGCAGCGCTACTCGATCATCATGATGCTGCCGTTCACGCTGCCCCCGGTCGCGATCGCCTACATCTGGACGATCTACCTCGAACCCAACAGCGGCGTGCTCTACGCGGTGCTGCACGCGCTGCACCTCGACGCCCTCGCCCTGCCGTTCCTCGGGTCGACGACGCTCGCGCTGCCGACCATCGCCGTCATCACGGCATGGGTCGGCATGGGGTTCCCGGTGCTCGTGTTCCTCGCGTCCCTGACCGAGGTGCCGCAGGACACGCTCGACGCCGCCGCGCTCGACGGCGCCGGACGGTTCCGGGTCCTGTGGTCGGTCCTCATCCCGTCGATCCGGCCGACGATCCTCCTCATCACGACGATGAACTTCATCGGCGCGTTCGGGACGTTCGACCTGATCTACATCATGCAGGGGAGTCAGGCCGGGCCGAGCGGCGCGACCGACGTCCTCGGAACGTTGTTCTACCGGACCGGCTTCGGTGGGTTCGGCACGACGGCGCAGTCGATGGGGCTCGCGACCGCGCTCGCCGTCGTCGGGTTCGTCATCGTCGTCGGTGTCTCGGCGATCTTCCTCCGGCTGCAGAAGCGGTTTGCGGACTGAGCCGCGACACGGCAGGTTCCGACCGCGCCGCCGCCGATCCGTGGTTCGTCCGGCGTCCGACCACCCGGGCATCGGGAGCGCGGGGGCGTGAGAGCAGCCGGCCGTCTCCGAGCCCCGGGCGACTCGAGCGCGATTGACGCGTCGCCCCGCCCGGTACGGTGGCCACGTGGGCAAGGTCACGCTGCAGGACGTCGCGGACCACGCCGGTGTGTCGATGAAGACCGTGTCGAACGTGGTGCGCGGCTACCGGCACGTCAGCGTGGCCATGCGCGACCGCGTGCAGACCGCCGTCGACGAGCTCGGCTACCGCCCCAACGTCTCCGGCCGGAGCCTCGCCACCGGCCGCTCGAACATGCTCGCCTTCGCGTTCCCGGACCTCCGTCGGCCGTACTTCGCCGAACTCGCGCACGTGTTCTCCCGCGTCTGCGCAGACCGCGGCTACCAGCTGCTCCTCGAGGAGACGGGCGGCACGGCGGACGGTGAGCGCTCGGCGGTGCGCGGGCGGGAGGCCGGTGTGGTCGACGGCGTCGTGATCCACCCGCAGGTGCTCACCCCGGAGTACATCGACGGCATCCGCGGCGACACCGTCGTGGTGTTCCTCGGTGAGGACCTCCGTCCGGAGTGCTCGGACCAGGTCGTGATCGACAACGTCGCGGCCGCCGCCGAGGCGGTGGACCACCTCGTCGCGCTCGGCCGCCGCCGCATCGGGTTCCTCGGACACGAGACCGGGCAGGCGTCCCGCACGTCGACGTTCCGGCTCGAGGGCTACCGCGCCGGCCTGGAACGCGCTGGCCTCGCCGTGGACGACGGCCTGCTCGTCGCGCGCGAGGTCGGCGACGCGGCGGGCGCCGAGGCCGCCTTCGACGCGGCCCTCGACGCCGGTCTCGACGTCGACGCCCTGCTCTGCCGCGACGACCTCGCCGCGATCGGCGCGCTGCGGGCGATGCGCCTGCGTGGACTCGAGGCACCGGCCGACGTCGCGGTGGTCGGGTGGGACGGCTTCGGCCTGGCCGCGAGTCTCGCCCCCAGCCTCACCTCGGTCGCGCCGGACACGGTCGCCCTCGCCGAGTCCGCGCTCGACCTGCTGCTGGCACGCATCGACGGCGACGACGCGGCCGGCCGCCTCGTCACCGTCGGCCACCGGCTCGTCGTGGGGGAGAGCGCACCGTACGCGGACGGTTCCGTCGACTGACTGGAGGCGCGGGGCGGGGCCGCCACGCGCCTCCAGTCCAGTGGATGGTTCGCGAGGCGGACGATCGGCGGGCCCGCGTCGCGCAGGCCTGCGCGCCGCGTGGGATGCTCCTGCAGCTCCGGCTCCGCTCCTCCGGGAAACCAGACCCTCCACCGAACCCGGAGCGATCTCACTCGGCGGCTTCCCGTCCTGGATCGGTACCCACCGCATGGCCTCGCCGACGTCCGCACCGAGAACGCCGGCGAGTCATACCGGGTCTACTGCGGTGTACCGGGCGGACGGCCGCGTTCATGTCGGGCCAGGGTGCGGATGGAAAGCACGAGGCTGGTGAACGCCGCCGCGAGGGCCGCGACTGCGGCCGTGGTGACTGCCGCGGTGAGGTTGTCGGTCGCGCTCGCTGCGAGGCCGAGAACCCCGGCGCTGGCGATCCCGACCGCGGCGACCAGCTGCGGCACGTAGTGCGGGTGCTGGCTGGTGAACCCGCGAATGACTCCGATCGCGAAAAGGGCACCGCCTACGGCGAATCCGACCGCGAGGATCCGAACCGCGATCACGGTGTCCTCGGACGTGAGGGTCCCGTCCGGGGTGATGGTCTGGACCAGCTGCAGCATCATGAGCGCGCACGCGCCGATGACGACGATGCCCGCGTCGGCTCGAAGAGCGCGGAACACGATCGGCACCGCAAGGAGCGGGAGACGCTGGGTGAGGACCGTGCGCACTGCGAACGCGATCAACACGATCAGTCCACCGATGCCGACCAGAGCCGGTGCCACCGCCGCGAGGGTGTCGCGTTGGATCGTGGTCGGTGAAGTGCCTTGTCGTGCCCAGCTGAGGATGTCGGGTGGAGTACGCACCGCGATCAGGGTCGCGGTGGTGGTAGCGGCGGCCCAGGTCGCCGCGCCCACCCAGGGGTACTTGTACCGGGGCCGCCGCTTGTTCATGGTGTGCAGAGGGCAGCGCTGAGCGTGCTGCTGATGCAGACGGCGAGGCTCACCGTGCTGACGATGATGGTCGGCGTGGAATTCGCCTCGTCCCGCCCAGCATCACCGCCCCGGAAGGTTTGCAGGTCAAGCATGTGCTTCATCGATCTAGCTCCTAGCAGAGTGAAAGGGACAGGCTGCTGCCGCACACCACGACGCTGACAGTGCTGAACCGAGGTTCAACGTTTACGGCGGTCGTGGCGGTGCGCTGCAAGTTCAGGATGGGTTGCATGGCGGTTCCTCTCAGCAGGCCACGACGCTCCACGTACTGGCGCATGCGGCGACGCTCCAGGTACTGGGAAATCGCGGCTCGGTGTTCGTGGACGTGGCGTTCTGCAGGGTGAGGACGTATCGCATCAGCACCACACCAGACTGTTCGAGCTGATGCAGAGGAAGATGCTGTTGGTGCTGAGCCCTGCGGGAGTCGGTGTGTCCGTGTGAGCGCTGCGTTGCAGGTTGAGAGTGAAGGCGGCCATCAGCAGAATGCCCAGCTTGCGCCGCTGGGGCAGTATGCCCAGGAAGCGTTGCTCAGGCCGCGTCCGTCTGCCGCTGATCGTTGGTCAGCGGGGAGCGCTTGCAAGGTCGAGAGGTAGTGCATGGTCGTCCTTTCTGTTGGTGATGGTCGGCATGATGAGCTGTAGCGGGTCGGTAACCGGGTCGGCCGCGAGGAGGCCACGAGAGAGTCCGTAGCGTCGGAGGACGCGGTGGATGCCGGCGGACCCCGTGAGCAGATCGGTGGAGCTGCGGAGGAGTTGCTCGCTTGGAAAGTGCACGCCGCACCCGCGGATGAGTGTGTGCTGCTGCAGTGCTTCGACGTGATGGTCGACAGTGCCGGGCAAGCCGAGTGGCTCGGCCACAGCGAGCTGGAAGTCGATCAGCCCGGCGCGGCCGTTCCACCAGCCGGATTGAATGACGAACCCCGCGTGTGTGGCGAAGTTGATCCGCTCGAGCGTAATGGTGAGATCAGGAACAGCGCGGTGCTGAAGGAGTCGAGCGATCGCAAGGCCGACGCCTGCTGACCCGGTACCGAGGTAGGGCACCGCTCGCCAGCCTTCATTCATCTGGAGCGACCCGTCGGGGCACTCCACGAGCGCTGCGACATCGGTGCGAATCGCCTGCTCGGCATGGTCCAGTGCTTCAGATTCGCCGGTGACTTCGAAGTGCCGTATCCAGAACAGTGCTGCACCGGAAGTGCCACGCATCAGCCCACCCTGTCCGGTTGCGACCGTCGTCTTCGGTGCGCTGACGAACAATCGTTGTGCGAGGACCTCGGAGATCTCCCGGCTGCGCTTCGTGGTGCGGTCGTCGGGCGCTTCGAGGCTTGCCAGCCCGATGCCGGCGAGCCCCGAAGCGAGGGTGGAGTCGAGCTGCTCCAGATCGGTTTGCTGGAGCCGGCGAGTGAAGTCACCGAGACCGCGAGACTGCATGGCTTGTGTGCACTGCAACCCGCTGAGGCCATCAAAGAGGCCGAGCGGCGCTGTACCACGTGCTGTGCTCTCGGCGATCGAGTGCCGTATCCACCGTTCGGTGCGCGCCGCGAGTTGCTCGCTGCTGATGCTGCCGCTGCCGAGAACACCGATGGCACCCCATGCAAGATTCCAGCCATTGCTGTGGAACTGTTCGATGTCGCCGGGGTAGAGGCGATCGTCTCGGCTGAAGTCCGCGGAGTCTGCGATGCCGGTGCTGATCGCGTTGAGGACCTCCTCGAGTCCGAGCGTGGTATGCACGTCCCACGTCTGGGCAACGCTGCGGGCGGCGCGGCGTTCGTGGCTGCCGTCCACCGATTCGGGGACTGGGCCGAGGAGATCGAGCACGGTCGTCTCGAATGACGAATCCAGGTCGAATTGCTTGACGACGGTTTCGAGGAGCTGAGGTGCTTTCGACGGGTCGAGGGCGAGGAGCGAACCGAGCGGAACGAACAGCGCCAGGTGGAGCACACCGAGCGCGTAGTTGTCCGCATCGACACCCACCCGACCATCCGGTGGGACATACCCCGGAGCTCCCATCACGGGCGGAGGAGGTGCATCCGCTCGGGACGTCATCTCGAAGTCCACCAGGACCGGTGCGTTGTCGTCGGTAATGATGATGTTCTCCGGATGTACGTCGCCGAACACCAGACCTCGTGCGTGGAGATCGTGCACGGCGTTCCGAATCGCCCACAGGATGGGCATCGCCCAATCTCGGTACACGTGCCGTTCCTCGATACTCGATCCGGCCCTGATCAGCGGCATCCGTTCCACCGAACTCTTGTTCAAGGTGCGCCCAGCGATGAACTCCTCGACGAGGAACTCATGGCCTTCCACCGACAGTGTCTCGATGAGCTTCGGCGCGTACCCGGCTCCATCGAGCTGGCGCAGCACTGCCGCTTCATCACGCACCCGCGTAGCGGCATCTCGACCATCGGCGGTGATACCTGCATCCGGCCTGCCCTCCTTGAGTACCACTCGTGCACCCGTTCGGAGATCATTGGCACTGTAGACACCGCCTCCGTTGGAGAAGTGCAAGGCGTCTTCGACGTCGTAGTTGAAGCCGTCGGGGCGGTCGTCGGAGCCAAGCGCCTCCACAGCGGTCGCGACGAACCCGGGTAGCTCCAGCCATGACGGCGGGCTGAACCATGGATTGCGCTCATCGGGAACGAGGCTGCCGTCCGGCGCGGTGATGGCAGGAACGGATGCGCCCGCCTCATTGAGGACCGTGGCTAGCTGAAAGCCTCCGTAGCGCACGTACACGGGGCCGTGTCGGAAGCGGACATCGCTGAGGATGTAGGGCCCGGGCCTTCCACCGAGCAGCGAATCGAGGTCCTCACAGACCTGTTCCGTCGCGGTGTCATCCTCTGGGTAGATCGTGATGAACTTCCCGCTCCCGGAACGCTCGGCGTACTTCTGATTCGCGGCGAGGTACACCGCTTCCGTGCTCAGGTACTTGAACGGGATCTCGGTCGCGAAGCAGTAGCGTGCGACGTCGCGCAGCGTGCGCGTGGTGTCCGCAGCCGTTGCGGACACGTGTACTTTCCACCCTTGTCGCGGCAGCAGCACGTCACTCGGCGCGAGGAACGTCCACCCGTCGCTACGACGTCGCACCCACCCGTCAGGCAAGCCACCGATCGACCAGTCGTAGGAGTTCGACCGGACACCGCCTGTTCGCTCGGGTACTTCGTAGAAGAACGCGTCGCCCTGAAGGTAACGCGTGTACCGCAGATCCATCTGGTCCCCCTCGTCCAAACATCGGTCTGATGGTTAACATTTCACCGGACGTGTTTCGTGTCAACAGAGTTCTAAGATCTGGGCGGTGGATTGCAGCCGCAGGCAAGCGGCGATGGACATGACGATCCGGCAGCCTCAATTGAGGCGGGGTCGCTGTGCTCGTCATGAGACGGCGCGGCATCGGACTGGAGGCGCGGGGCGGGGCCGCCACGCGCCTCCAGTCCGTCACACCGTCAGTTCGTACCGGGGTGGACGCTGCCCAGCAGCTCGACCAGTGCGGAGCGGAGCGCGACCGGCAGGTCGACGCTCTCGAGTTCGGCGATCCGGTCGGCGCGGGATGCGTCCCGCGCCACGACGGTCCACGCCTCGAGCTTCTCCGGGTTGCCGGACTGGGCGCGTTCGAGCAGGCGGCGTGCGCCGTCGCGCGCGTCGACGCCCACCGACGGTGGACCGGCCAGGGTGAGGGCGGCACCTGCTGCGGTGTCGACCTCGAGGTCGACCGAGAAGCGGTCCGCCCCCTGCGCGTCCACCGATTGTCCTGCTGCCGGGGCGGCGAGGAAGGTGACCCGCCAGTGCCGGTGGGCGGGGACGGACGTGCGGTCACCCTCGGCGGGGTGGACCCGGAAGACGGACTCGTCGGCATCCCACGACAGGCGGGTGGTGCAGACCGAGTCCGGGTCGTCCTCACGGTCCTCGACGAGGGTGAACGAGCCGGACGCCCCGGGAGCGACGAGCACCTCGAGCGACGTCGGGTTCGCCGTGGCGTCGACCTCGTCCTCCGAGGCGAGGGGCAGGATCCCGCCGCCGCGGAGGAGCACCGGGATGCCCTCGATGCCGCGGTGCAGGTCGACCCGGCGGTCGCCGGCGTAGGTGGTGCCGGTGAAGACGTCCGTCCACGTGCCGGGCGGCAGCCAGGCGCGGGCGCGACCGAGCAGTGACTCCGGGTCGCGCGGCTCGACGATCGGCGCGACGAGGAGCTCGCTGCCGAACGCGTACTCGTTCGGCACGCGGTACGCCTCGTCGCGGTGCGGCTCCAGGTGGTAGACCGGCCGGACCAGCGCGGTGCCGGCGGCGGCGCGGTGGTTCATCGTGTGGAGGTAGGGGACCAGGCGGTGGCGGAACCGCAGCGCCGCACCCATCGCGTCGCGGGCCTCGGCGGGGAAGGCCCACGGCTCCTTCCGGATGAACGGGTTGTTCGCGGAGTGCAGCCGCATGATCGGCGAGAACACCCCGAACTGCACCCACCGCGTCGCCAGCTCGTCGTCGCGGACACCGCGCGTGTGGCCGCCGATGTCGTGACTCCACCAGCCGTACCCGATGCTCGCGGCCGTCGCGGTGAACTCGGGCTGGAACGCCAGCGACGCCCACGAGACGACCGCGTCGCCGGAGAACCCGACGGCGTAGCGGTGGCTGCCGGGGCCCGCGTAGCGCGAGAACGTCATGCCCGCGGCGCCGTCGCGGGCGGAGTCGAGCATGTGGAAGTGGTTGAGCAGCCACAGCGGGTCGACGCCGGGCAGGTTCGTGGTGCGGCCCTGCTGCCAGTCGATCCACCAGAAGTCGACGCCCTGCTCCTCGAGGGGGTGGTGCAGGTCGGCGAAGTACGACCGGAGGAACGTCGGGTCGGTCGGGTCGAACGGGACGGCCTGCTCGGACGCGGGGTCGATTCCCATCGCCCGGGCGACGGCGGGGTAGGCGTCCTCGAACGCACGCACCCCGTCCGCCGGGTGGAGGTTCAGCGTGGTGCGCATCCCGCGACGGTGCAGCTCGCCCAGGAAGCCGGCGGGGTCGGGGAACAGCGACGGCTCCCACGAGTAGCCGGTCCAGCCGTTGCCGAAGCGCTCCGGGACGGATTCCACCCGGTGCCAGTCCATGTCGATGACGGCGACCGAGAACGGCAGGTGCTCCTCGGCGAACCGGTCGACGAGCGCCAGGTACTCGGTGTCCGTGTACGGGTGGTACCGGCTCCACCAGTTGCCGAGCGCCCACCGCGGCAGGAGCGACGGTGCGCCGGAGACGGCGTGGAAGGCGTGCAGGGCGGCGTCGTAGTCGCGGCCGTACGCGAAGACGGTGACGTCGCGGCGGCCGGGTACCCGGGTGCCGATCCAGCCGTCGTCCGCGAACAGGAAGGACTCGGAGTCGTCGAGCACGGTGATGCCGTCCCGCGCGAGGATCCCCGACTCGAGCGGCATGCGGCCGTCGACGTCGTCGAGCGTCCGGCCGGTGCCGCCGAGGTCGCGGGGCTCCTGGCCCCAGCGCCACCGGTTGGCGTCCGGGCCGAGGGTCTCGACGGTGAAGCCGCCGGGGGAGAACGGGCGGCCGTCGTAGCGCAGGCGGGCGCGGGCGGTGGTGACGACGACGCCGGTGGCGCTGTCGGTGCCGGTGGCGTCCGGGCTTCCGGCGGCGTCCGTGCTGCCGGTCCGCTCGACCGTGAACGACGGCACCGGCAGGTCGCGCCGGAGCGCGAACGTCGAGGCGCGGTCCTCGAACCCGCCGTCGTCGCTCCACTCGACACGGAAGACCCCGTCGGCCAGCACGGTGACCCGCCAGTGGTCGCCGGTGATCGTGGCGGCCGGGTCGGCGGAGGGGGCCGACCCTGGGAAGGGGCGGATCACGTCCGCGGTGGTGTGGGTCTCGGTCGATGCCATCAGTTCTTCACCGCTCCCTGGGTCACACCCGAGATCACCCAGCGCTGGGCGAACAGGTACACGATGATCGTCGGCGCCATCGCCATCAGGTACGAGGCGAACGCGACGTTGTAGTTCGTGCCGAACTTGCTCTGGAAGATGTTCTGCACGACCGGCAGCGTCTGCAACGTCGGGTCTGCGGTGATGAGCGACGGCAGCATGAAGTCGTTCCACGACGCCAGGAAGGCGAAGATGCCGACCGTGGCGTTCATCGGCGCGAGCAGCGGCAGGATGATCTGCCAGAAGATCTGCCACGTGCTCGCCCCGTCGATGCGGGCGCTCTCCTCGAGCTCGACCGGGATGGACCGGAGGTACGCCGAGTAGAGCAGCACGCTGAACGACAGTTGGAACATGGCGTGCAGGATCCCGACGCCGATCGGGTTGTCGAGGCCGAGCTGCGCGGTGAGCTTGATCTGCGGCAGGGCGATGACCGGGAACGGCAGGAACATCGCCGCGAGCAGGTACACGAACGAGAAGCGGAAGAACCGCTTGTGCCAGTTCCGCACGATCGCGTACGAGGCGAACGAGCTGAGGAGCAGCGTCGCGACGACGGTGAGCGCGGCGACGCCGACCGAGACCGAGAACGAGACGGGGAAGCGAGTCAGCTGCCACGCCTCGACGAAGCTCGCCGGGTTGAACGGCGCGGGCAGGGACAGGGCGTTGCCGTCGACCGACTGCGCGCTCGTCTTGAACGCCATCGCCACGGTCACGTAGAGCGGGACGAGGACGGTCAGGGACGCGACCGCGAGCAGGATCGTCAGCGGCCAGTTCGGTCGGCCGAGCCGGCGCCGACGGACCGGCCGGTCGTCGTCGTCGTCGCGGCCGCTGGGGACGGTGGTCTGGGTTCGGGTGTCGACGGCGGTCATGCGAGTCGCAGGTTCCTTCCACGGGTCGCCGCGAGCTGCAGCACGGAGATGAGGACGGTGATGATGAAGAAGACGGTCGCGTTCGCCATCTGGTAGGCGTAGTCGCCGCCGGTGAAGCCGCTGAAGATCGTCATCGCGACGCTGCTCGTCGCGGTGCCGGGGCCGCCGCCGGTCAGGCCGACGATGACGTCGTACGCGCCGAGGTAGCCCTTCACGCCGAGCACCGTGTTGATCACGATGAACCCGCTGATGAGCGGCAGCGTGATCGAGCGGAGCTGCTTCCACGCGCCGGCGCCGTCGAGCGCGCTCGCCTCGTACAGGTCGTTCGGGATCGACGTGAGCCCCGCGGTGTAGACGAGGAGCGCACCGGGCACTGTCTGCCAGGCCGAGACGATCACGATCGACAGCCAGGCGAGGTTCGGGTCGCCCAGGATGCTCTGCTCGAGGGGCCCGAAGCCGACCGAGGTGGCCAACGCGGGGAGCGTGTTCGAGAAGAGGTAGTTGAAGACGTACGCCACGACGATGCCGGAGACGACCATCGGGATCACGAACACCGAGCGGAGCCCGGCGGCGTACTTGACCTTCTTCGTCAGGCCGATCGCCAGGGCCAGCGCGATGACCTGCGTGACGACGACCGTGACGAGCGCGAACCCGAGCGTAAACCCGTACGACGCGAGGATCGACGGGTCGGACACGAGCGCCTTGTAGTTCTCGAACCCGAGGAAGTGCCACGCGCCGAAGCCGAGGTAGTCGGTGAAGCTGTAGAAGATGCCGACGCACGCGGGAGCGACGACGAAGGCGGTGAACAGCACGAGCGCCGGCACCACGAAGAAGTAGTACATCCGCTCGGTGCGGTGCAGCGAACCGACGCGTCGGTGCACGCGTGTGGCCGCCGTGGCCGCGCCGGGTGCCGGCTGGTCGGTCTCGCCAGCGAGAGGGGTCTGCATGGTCATGATCGCTCCTGGGGTCCTGGTCGCCGGGCTCAGACCGTCGCCGACCGGCCAGCGAGCCGCCGCCAGTCCGCGTCGAGTCGCCGCAGCATCGAGGTGAAGTCACCGCTCCGGATCGCCGACTGCAGGTAGTTGCCGAGCGGGATGGAGGTCGGGATGAAGGTGCCGGCGCCCTGGTAGAACGCGGCGTCGTCGACGTACTGCTGCAGGCCCGCGAGTCGCTCGTCGGTCTGCGGCGGTGCGCCCTTCCGGGTGGAGTAGGCGAGGTTGTCGCGGTTGTACGCGTCGATGACCTCGTCCTGCATGAGGAACTCGACGAGCTCGTGGGCCTGGTCGACGTGACCGCTGGCCTCCGGGATCCAGAGCCCGAGGTCGACGTTCACCCGGGCCTTCCGGTCGGCGGGGTCGTTCGAGACGGGGAGGGCGAAGGTGCCGACTTCGAGCTTGTCGTCGATGAGCGCGATCTGCCCGAGCGCCCACGGCCCCTGCAGGTACATCGCGGCCTTGCCCTGCCCGAACGCCAGGTTGCCGTCGGCGTACGACCGGGTCGCGTGGTCCGGGTTGAAGAACGACGAGATGGTCTTCGCGCGTTCCATCGGCACCGCGAAGGTCTTCTCGAACGACACCTCGGAGTCCGGCCCGACGTCCGCGCCGATGGTCTTCATCTTCCGGAAGAACTCGCCGGTGTCGACGAGGCTGCCCACCGAGTAGTCGAAGAGGCCCTGCCAGAGCGTCCACGTGTCACGGTCGGTCGCGTAGACCGGCGTGATGCCCGCCTTCTGCAACTCGGTGCACACGTCGACGAACTCGTGCCAGGTCGTCGGGACCGGCAGGCCGTGGTCCGCGAAGATCTTCTTGTTGTAGATGACACCGGCTGCGGCCAACGAGTACGGCAGCACGCTGACGCGGCCGGGGTACTTCGCGTACTGGTCGCCGAGCGACGCGATGCTCGGCCGGATCCGATCGGCGGACGGCAGCCCACTGAGGTCGCGGAGCACACCGCGCTCGACGTAGCGGGCGAGTTCGAGGTTGTCGTTGAAGCACCCGACGTCGGCCGGCTGTCCGCGGACGAACTGCGGTGCGATCGCCGTGGTGCTGTCGTGGACCACGGAGAGGCCGGCGTGCTCGCGTTCGAACCGGCGGAGGAGCTTGTCGAAGTAGGCGATCACCTCCTGCTTCTGCTCGTAGAAACGCAGCGTGGTGCCGCCCGCAGCGGCCTGGCCGGGTGTCGCGCACCCCGCCAACGCCAACGTGCCGAGTGCGATCCCACCTGCCGCCCCGGCGAGGAACCCCCGCCGTCCGAGCGTCGTCCCGATGGTTCCTGTCCTGCTGCCGACCATTGCTGCTCCCTCGTGCGCTCCCTCGCGCGTGGTCATGTTTACAGCGCTGGAAACCGCAAGTCAACGTTGTAATCCGGACAGGAGGCGCGGTGCGCGTCGATCTCGCCGCTGCGGTCCGTACCAGGGTCGCGCCCGACGGGCTCATCGCGACGGGCGCTCCTGCCCCGCGTCCGCCATCCCGAGACCACCGAGCTCGAGCCAGTCGCCGAGGAGTGCCCCGACGAGCCCCGGCCGCTCGTGGGGCAGCGCGTGCCCCGCATCGGCGACCGTGACCACGGTGGCGTGCGGGTACACGTCGCCGTCACCGAGCCGCTCCTGCCGCTCCCACCCGACCCAGTGGTCGCGGCGGCCGGACAGCACGAGCACGGGCGCGTCGACCACCACGGCGTCGGGGTCGGCGGCGTGCGGTCCCGTCGTGATCGCGCGCTCCAGGGTCTCGTCGTCGACGGTGCCGCCCGCGGGCGCGACGGCGGTCCGGAACCGTTCGAGCGTCGCCGCGGTCCGGACGACGAAGTATCCCTCGTACTCGGCACGCCGGTCGTCGTCGAGCTGCGCCGAGACGCCGTCGTCCCGCACCACCGCGGACGCGGCCGGACGCAGCTCGCCGGGCACGACCGTGCAGATCAGCGCGAGGCCGGCGACGCGGTCCGGGTGCCGGGCGGCGACCGCGCGGGCGAAGTGGCCGCCGTAGGAGTGCCCGAGCAGCAGGAACGGCCCGTGCGGCACCTCGGTGTCGAGCAGCCGGTCGACGGCGTCGAGCACGTCCTCCGCCGACCGGAACCCGCTCGACGGGCGTGAGTCGCCGTGGCCGGGCAGGTCGACGTACACCGCACGGACACCTCGGTCGGCGAGCACCGGCTCGAGGAACCCGCGCACCTCGACGCGCGACGAGTACGCGCCGTGGAAGGCGAGGAGCGGGATGCCGCTCCCCGAGGTGTCGTACGCCAGCGATGCCGACGGCCCGATCACGACCTGACTCGTCATGGCGCCCATGGTCCTCCCCGCCCGAGGCGGCGTCCGCCCGCAGCCGCACCACCTGATTCCGCCCCGGTACCATCGACGGATGCGCCAGCACCCGCCGTTCCGCGCCGACGTCGTCGGCAGCTTCCTCCGCCCCGACACCGTGAAGGAGGCCCGCAGCGCGGTCGCCGAGGGCCGCATCGACGCCGGCGCGCTCCGCTCCGTCGAGGACGACGCGATCCGCGCCCTGATGGACGCCCAGAAGGCAGCGGGGTTGCAGCTCGCGACCGACGGCGAAGCCCGCCGGGCGTGGTGGCACCTCGACTTCTGGGGTGGTCTCGCGGGCGTCGAGGTCGTCGAGCTCGACCACGGCATCGCGTTCCAGGGCGTCACCACCACGCCGAAGGGCATGCGCGTGACCGGCCCGGTGTCGTTCCCCGCGGACCACCCCTTCGTCGCCGACGCCGCGTTCGTCGTCGCCCAGGCAGCCGAGCGTGGCGTGACCGCGAAGTTCACGATCCCGGCGCCGACGGTCTTCGACTTCCGGCTCGACGCCGACCAGATCCGCACCGACCACTACGCCGACCGCGACGCCATCACCGAGGACCTGGTGCAGGCGTACCGCGACGCGATCGCCGCGCTGTACGCCGCCGGTGTGCGGTACCTGCAGCTCGACGACACCGCCTGGGCGTACGCCTGCTCGGACGCCGAGATGGCGAAGGCGCGTGAGCGGGGGATCGACACGGACGGCATCGCCGCGCGGTTCTCGTCGATCATCCGACGCGTGCTCGACGGCCGTCCGGAGGACCTCGTCGTCACGACGCACGTCTGCCGCGGCAACTTCCGCTCGACGTGGATCGCGTCCGGCGGGTACGAGCCGGTCGCCGAGGAACTGCTCGGCAACACCGGCTACGACGGGTTCTTCCTGGAGTACGACAGCGACCGCGCGGGCGGCTTCGAACCGCTGCGGTTCCTGCCCGCGGGTGAGCAGGTCGTGGTACTCGGGCTCATCACCTCGAAGACCGGCGAGCTGGAGGACCCGGCCGTCATCGAGCAGCGCATCCGCGACGCCGCCGAGTACGCCCCGATCGAGCAGCTCGCGCTCAGCCCGCAGTGCGGGTTCGCCTCCACCGAGGAGGGCAACGTCCTCTCCGAGGACGAGCAGTGGGCGAAGGTCCGCAGCGTGGTCGACATCGCGAGGCGCGTCTGGTCGTAGACGGACCCGAGAGCGGACGGGAGGCGCGGGGCGGGCCCGCACCGCGCCTCCCGTCCGTCATCCGCTAGCGTCGACGACGGCCATGTCCCCGACCCCGGATCGAGCAACGATGCCTGACGTCCACCTGCCTGCCGACGACCGCTACGAGCGCCTCCCGTACGAGCGCGTGGGGAAGAGCGGCCTGCTGCTGCCGCGGATCTCCCTCGGCCTCTGGAACAACTTCGGGACGGACCGCGCGCTCACGACGCAGCGCGACATCCTGCTGCACGCGTTCGACCGCGGGGTCACCCACTTCGACCTCGCGAACAACTACGGCCCCCCGCCCGGCGCGGCCGAGGAGCAGTTCGGCCGCGTCCTCGAGTCGGACCTGCGTCCGTTCCGCGACGAACTCGTGGTGTCGACGAAGGCCGGCTACGACATGTGGCCCGGCCCGTACGGCAACGGGGGCTCCCGCAAGTACATGCTCGCCTCGCTCGACCAGTCCCTCGGTCGCATGGGCCTGGACTACGTCGACGTCTTCTACTCGCACCGTCCGGACCCAGAGACGCCGATCGAGGAGACGGTCAGCGCCCTCGTGACCGCAGTCCGGTCCGGCAAGGCGTTGTACGTCGGCATCTCGAACTACGACCCGGCCCAGACCCGCGCCGCGGCCGAGGCCCTGGCCGCCGAGAACATCCACCTGCTCATGAACCAGCCGCGCTACAACATGTTCGACCGCGTCCCCGAGGACGGCCTCTTCGACGAGCTGACCCGGCTCGGCACCGGCGCGATCGTGTTCTCGCCGCTCGCCGGCGGCCTGCTGACCGACCGCTACCTCGACGGCTCGGTGCCGGTCGGGTCGCGTGCCGCCGAGGGCCGCTGGTTCACCGCTGAGCGCATCGACGACGAGTACCTGACCACGGCGCGGGCGCTGAACGACATCGCGGCGGCGCGCGGGCAGACCCTCGCGCAGCTCGCGATCACGTGGGTGCTCCGCCAGCCCGCGGTCACCTCGGCACTGGTCGGCGCCTCGAGCGTGCGGCAGCTGGACGGCACGCTCGACGCGCTGTCGGGTGCGCCGCTGTCGGACGAGGAACTCACCGCCATCGACGCGCTGGTGCCGCGCGGCTGAGCGAGGCCATGATGGTGCCATGACGGACCAGGACGAGATGATCCACCCCGAGGTCGCGCCGAGCGGGAACGGGTGCGTCGAGTGCGACGCGACCGGGTCCTGGTGGGTGCACCTGCGCCGGTGCGCCGCGTGCGGCCACATCGGCTGCTGCGACGACTCGCTGAACACCCACGCGACGCGGCACTGGGAGGAGACGGGGCACGCCGTCATCCAGAGCTTCGAGCCCGGCGAGACCTGGGCGTGGGACTACCGCGACGACTCGCGGTCCGAGGGGCTGGAACTCGCGGCGCCGACGAGCCACCCGGTGGAACAGGCAGTCCCCGGGCCGGCGGATCGCCTTCCCGGGGACTGGTTGGAGCTGCTCGGCGGCTCGCGCTAGGTGATCAGACCGACGCGGTCGCCTCGTCGCGGTGCGGGAGCTTCCAGCCCGGACGCACGAAGTGGCAGGTGTACCCGGCCGGGTACTTCTCGAGGTAGTCCTGGTGCTCCTCCTCGGCCTCCCAGAACGGACCGGCGGCGGTGACCTCGGTCACGACCGGGCCCGGCCAGATGCCGGAGGCGTCGACGTCAGCGATCGTGTCGCGCGCGACCTGCTCCTGCTCGGGCGACGTGAAGAAGACCGCCGAGCGGTAGCTGCGGCCGACGTCGTTGCCTTGACGGTCCCTCGTCGACGGGTCGTGGATCTGGAAGAAGAACTCGAGCAGGTCGCGGTACGAGATCACGGACGGGTCGAAGACGATCTCGACCGACTCGGCGTGGTCACCGTGGTTGCGGTAGGTCGCGTTCGGGGTGTCGCCGCCGGAGTAGCCGACGCGGGTGCTGATGACGCCCGGACGACGACGGAGGAGCTGCTGCGCTCCCCAGAAGCAGCCGCCGGCGAGGATGGCGGTCTCGGTGGTGGTGGTCATGGTGGCCTCCTGGGCTCTCGTGTCGCTGGCTGCGGCACCGTACTGTGCAACCGGCGACGGGGGTGTCCTGTTCCCGTTGCGAGCCTGGAGGCGCGGTGCGGGCCGGCACCGCGCCTCCAGGCCCGACCTGTGGTCGCGTCTGGATCCGGGGTCGGGTCAGTCGGTCGTTTCCTGCAGCGCGTCCAGCGCGGCCACGTCCTCGGCCGACAGGACGAAGTCCACGTCGGCGTTCTCGGCGATCCGCGACGGGGTCGTCGACTTCGGCAGCGGGAGCACGTCCTGCTCGAGCAGGTAGCGGATCGCGACCTGCGCGACGCTCTTGTCGTACTTCGCCGCGATGTCACGGATCTGCGCGTTCTCGAGCAGGCCACCGGTGGCGAGCGGCGAGTAGCCCTCGGTGAGGATGTCGTGCTCGCGGTCGAAGGCGGTCGTCTCGTCCTGCGTGTTGCCGATGAACCAGCGGATCTGGTTGGCGTGCGGGACCACGTCGGTGCGGCCGAGCAGGTCCTCGAGGTCCGCGACCATGAAGTTCGAGACCCCGATGCTCTTCGTGCGGCCGGCGTCGTAGAGCTCCTCGAAGACCTTCCACACCTCGACGTTCCCGTCGCGGTGGTCCGAGCCCATGTCCGACCAGGGCCACGGCGCGTGGATGAGGTACAGGTCGATCCCGCCCAGGTCGAGGTTGGCGCTGGAGGTCTCGAACGCCTCACGGGCACCGGCGGCGGTCTTGATCTCGGCCGGGAGCTTCGTGGTGATGAAGACCTCGTCGCGGGGGACGCCGCTGTCGCGGACGGCCTCGCCGACGCTGGCCTCGTTGCCGTAGGCGAGCGCGGTGTCGATGTGCCGGTACCCGAGGTCGAGTGCGGTCTTCGTGGCGTCGTAGGCGTCACTGCCGGACGGGATCTGCCAGGTGCCGAACCCGATCTTCGGGATGTGCAGGCCGTTGGACATGGTGAACGTGTCGATGAGAGCGGGCATGCTCCGGACGATACGCCGGTGACCGTGGCGTCGTCGGTCAGGGCATCGCGTCGCCGGCCGAGCCGTAGAGGCTCGTCGCCAGCTCGCCGAGCACCGCGAGCAGGTCACCGCCGTGCGCCGTGTCGACCGCCCGGAGCACCGCGGTGTAGCGCTCGCGGTAGTCCGCGACCACCGATTCGCCCGCGGGCAGCAGCCGGAGGAGCGACCCGCGTCGGTCGTTCGGGTTCGGCGCGCGCTCGAGCAGTTCCGCGCTCGTCATCCGGTCGATCATGTTCGTCACCGCACCCGAGGTGAGCCCGAGGAACCCGGCGACCTCCGTCGGCGTGGAGTACCCGGTGTCGCTCACGAGCACGAGGGCGCGCAGCGCGTTCTCGTGCACGCCGGCGCGCGCACTGAGCTGGCGCACCAGGCTCGCGTTCGCGCGCACGACCGCGTCGAAGGCCGTCAGCATGTCCGCCGTGTCCGTCTGACCTGTCCGGGTCACAGGTGCTCCTCTTGTCGTCTCGGTGTCGCCGGGGCCGCCGCGGATCGGGGCACCCCTCGCACTGGGGTAAGTCTACGAGTGGTCAACTTGGTCAAGCATTAAGTATCTTGATCATTGAAGCAAGAGAGCCCGAGCCCCTTGCTCCGCCCCACACCCTGACTCCCTGATCGAAGAGGTATCCCCGTGTCCGACAAGCTCCGCACCTCCGCACTGAAGCGGATCCGCTTCGCCCCCGTCGCGCTCCTCGCGGGCATCTTCGCGGCCGTCCTCCTCTCCCTCTCGCTCACGGGCACGCTGTCCGGGTTCGCGGCGAGCATCACCAACAGCAGCAACACCGCCGCGAGCGGCACGCTGATCATGCAGGAGCAGAACGCCGGCGCCACGGTCACGTGCCTCAGCACGGACGGCGGTTCGGTCTCCACGAACGCGGCGACCTGCTCGACCATCAACAAGTTCGGCGGCAGCACCACGATGACCCCGGGCAACACGGTCAACACCGCCATCTCGATCAAGAACACCGGCACCGCGAACGCCGCCACCTTCACGCTCACCCCGGGTGCGACCTGCACCCAGTCGGCCAACGGCACGATCAACGGCACCGCGGCCGACCTGTGCGCCAAGATGAACCTCGTGATCACGTCCGGCGCGACCACGGTCTTCAACGGCACGCTCGCCAGCTTCAAGGGTGCCGCCGCCTCGGCCTTCACCATGCCCGCCGCCCCCGCTGCCGGTGCGAGCGTCCCGTTCAACTTCGCCGTCACGCTCGACCCCTCGGCCGGCAACACCTACCAGGGCCTCGCCGCCTCGGTGCCGATGACCTGGACGTTCACGGCCTAGCCCCGCTGACCGGCGACGCTCGGCCGACCCCCTTCCGGCCGAGCGTCGCCCCCATCACCCCACCTCCCCGCACCACCCCACGACCCACAGGACGGAGCAGCAGATGAGCCAGACCGCCGCGATCCCGCTCAGTGGCGCGCTCGACCGTCCGCTCCTCGGCGCCCCCACCGCCACGCGCTTCGAGACCGTCCTCGCCTGGTCGGTCGCCCTCGTCGCCGCCGTCCTGCTCACCGCCGCGGTGCTCTTCCTCTCCGCCGGCGGGCGCTGGTTCGTCGTCGAGACCCCCTCGATGGGCGAGGCCGCACCGGTCGGCACGCTCGTCCTCGACCTCCCCGTGGACGTCGCCACCCTGCACGTCGGCGACGTCGTCTCGTTCGAGACCGCCGCCAACCGCGGCGTGGTCTACACGCACCGCATCACCGCCGTCGACGCCGACGGCGGCCTGCACACCCGCGGCGACATCAACGGCGCGACCGACCCGTGGACGCTCACCCAGGACGACGTCATCGGCACCCCGGCGCTCCTCGTCCCGCACCTCGGCTGGCTCTTCCGCGCCGCCCCGCTCCTGCTCATCGGCACCCTGGTCATCTGGACGCTCACCAGCGTCTTCACCGACCGGGTCACGCGCTCCTGCCTCCGCATCGCGGGCGGCGCGCTCACCGTCTCCTACGCGGCGTTCGTCCTGAAGCCGTTCGTCAACGTGACGACGATCACGAACACCTCGAGCCCGTCCGGTGTCGAGGCGACCATCGTCTCGTCGGGCATGTTCCCCGTCCGGGTCGAGGCCCAGGGCGCCGACAGCCTGCACCTCGTCGACGGCCAGGTCGGGCGGATGGTCATCCACGAGCTCACGAAGAACGGGCACTACCAGTTGACCTCCAACATCGACCTCGGTCCCGTCGGGTGGGCGCTGCTCATCGCCGCGTGCCTCGTCCCGCTCGTGCTCTGCCTGTCGGTCGGCCGGGTCGAGGCGGTGCGTCCCTCGTGAGGCTCCAGCACCTGCGCGACGGTCGCGTGATCGCCGCCGTCCTCGTCCTCGGGCTCGTCGTCGTCGCGCTCCTCAACGCGTTCTCCCCGACTCGTTCCGCCTTCAGCGCCGTGGTCGCGAACTCCGGCAACTCCGCCGCGACGGCGCCGTACTTCACGTGCACGGCAGCGGTCGGCGCCGACACCGCGAACGCCCTGTTCGCCTACCGCCTGACCGAGGCCTCGGGGTCGACGACCGCCACCGACTGGTCCGGCAACCGCGCGAACGGCGCCTACCAGGGGTCGATGACCGCGACGACCCCGAACCCGAACGCGTGCCCGCGGGACACCGGCAGCTCGTACCAGCTGAACGGCTCGACGAGCTTCGTGTCCACGCCGCGGTCGTACGCGAACCCCACGACCTTCAGTGAAGAGGTCTGGTTCAAGACCTCCGTCGCGGGTGGCATGCTCATCGGGTTCGGTGCCAACCAGGTCGCCACCTCCGGACAGCACGACCGACAGGTGTACCTCAACACGGCCGGCCAGCTCGTCTTCGGGACCTACAGCGGGACCACGCAGGTCGTCACCTCGCCGAAGACCTACACCGACGGCGCGTGGCACCACGTCGTCGCCACGCAGTCGGCCGGCACCGGGATGCGCCTGTACGCCGACGGTGTCCTGGTGGCGTCGAACACGGCGTTCACCGCCGCGGAGCCGTACACCGGCTACTTCCGGGTCGGGTACGACACGGTCTCCGGGTGGCCGGGGCAGCCGTCGAACTTCTTCTTCACCGGGTCGATGCGGTACGCGGCCGTCTACAGCACGGTGCTGTCGGCGACGCAGGTCGCGAACCACGCGGCGGCCGGTCGCTGACCGGGCAGGGCCGGCGGGCGTTGTCCGCCGGCTGCGACTTCACGCGCTCAGCGACACCTCACGGGCCGCAGGGGCCGTGAGGTGTCGCTGAGCGCGAGGGTCGGTGCGTGCGGATCGGGCGCGAGCCGTCGACGGGACCGGCACCGCGCCTCCGGTCCACAGGTGGTCGCGTCGGGACGCTAGGCGACCGCGATCTCGTTGGGCACGCCCGGCAGCTCGGCGCTGGAGGCGACGACCTCCCCGGTGGTGAGGTCGACCGCGTGGACCGTCCGCTCGGCGGGGTCGGTGACGTAGGCGACGTCACCCGCGACCCGCAGGGCCGGGTGGGCGTCCTGCCACTCGGCCGGCCCCTCCCACGCGTCGATCACGGGGAACGACTCGACGGGCTCGCCGGTGGTCTCGTCGAAGGTGTGCAGGGCGCCGTCGTCGCCGAGGACCACCGCTTCGTCGCCGGGGCCGCGCGCGAGGTCGCGGAAGGTGAAGCCGACGCCGTCGGGCATGTCCGCGACGCTGTACTTCCCCGTCGCCGCGTCGATCAGCGCGATCTGGTCAAGCAGGTAGCCCTCGCTGTCCGGGTCGTCGTTGTAGTCGCCGACCGCCACGGACGAGGAGTCCGTGGTGAACAGGTTGCCGGTCCGGCCGTACTCGGTCGGGGCGCCGATCTTCTCGAACGCGCCGTCGGCGTAGACGAGCGCGCCGTCGGTGCACCCGAACACCGCGACCTCGCCCCGCACCGCACCCTCGCCGTGCACGTCCGGGCAGGCCTCGGACCGTGCGAGCTCCTCGCCGTCGGCGTCGAGTGCCCGGACGCCCGAGCGGCTCTCCTCGGTGCCGATGGTCGTCAGGAGCGTGCCGTCCTCGAGCTCGATCGCGACGCCGTGGTGTGCGGCCTCGGACCGGGTGGTCGTGGTCTCCGGCAGTTCGCCGCCGTCGAGTGCGGTGTTGTCGAACGTGGTCACGTCGCCGCTGCCGTCGGCGAACAGGGCGGTGCGGTCGCCGTGCACGACCGCGTGACCTCCGGTATCCGCGGGGAACACCGCGTCGGTCAGGGCCGGGTCGGCGGCGGTGTCGAGCACCCGGAACCCGTCCGGCACGGTCACGAGCACGTGCCGCCCGTCGCCCGCGGGGTTCACGCGGGTGAAGCCGTCGATCGCGTCGTCGGACACGACCCGCAGGTCCTCGTCGAGCACGAGCAGGCCGCCGTCGTAGGTCAGCGTGATCCGCGTGCCGTCGGCGCTCGGCGTGGCGGTCCGGTCCGCCTCGGCGTCCGCGGGGTCGGTCGCGCACCCGGTCAGGGCGAGGGCGGCGGCCCCGAGCAGGGCCGCGGGCGCAGCGGCCCGCATGGTCTTCTTCTTCGTGGTCATGATCGGGACTGTATTGATTCTCATTCTCAATTACCAATCGACAGGCCGTCGACGATCGCCGCCGTGTTCGAGCGCATCATCCCCAGGTACGTCGAGGCGTCCCCCTCGGCCGTCAGTGACTCGGTCGCCAGCGAGCGGATCGACACGTGCACGTCGACCTCGTCGGCGAGCACCTCGGCCAGTCGTGCCGGTTGTGAGGCATCCGCGAAGATCGTCGGCACACCGGCCTCGTCGATCGCGTCCGCGAGGTCGCGCAGGTCCGCCGCGCTCGGGGAGGCCAGGGTGGTGCCGCTCGGGATCACGGCGCCCACCACACGGAAGCCGTACCGGTCGGCGAGGTACCCGAAGACGTGGTGGTTCGTCACGAGGGCTCGACGGTCCTGTGGGATGCCGGCGAAGGCGGAGGCCATGTCCTGGTCGAGGTCGCGCAGCCGGTCGAGGTACGCCTCGGACCCGGTGGCGTCGATGCCGACGTCCCGGAGCGCGTCGTCGAACGCCTCGACGACGTCGACCATCCGCGCGGGGTCGGTCCACACGTGCGGGTCGGGGCCGCTGTCGTCCTCGGTCGTCCACTCCAGGGCGTCGACCGCGTTGCCGGCGGTGAACACCGGGACGCCGTCCTCGGCGGCCGCGGTCACGTGCCGGGCGACGCCTTCCTCGAGTCCGAGGCCGTTCTCGACGACGAGGTCCGCGGTCCGGAGCCGGGAGGCCTCCTTCGCCGAGACCTCGAACGAGTGCGGGTCGGCGCCGGGCGGCATGAGGACCATCACGTCCGCGGAGTCCCCGACGACCTGACGTGCGACGTCGCCGAGGATGTTCGTCGTCACGGCCACGAGGGGGCGGTCCGACCCCGCCGACGTGCAGGCCGTCGCGCCGCCCGACACCGCGACGAGCACCGCGGTGGCGGCCAGCGTCCGGGCGGGCCACCGAGCGGGCCATCGGGTGGACCGCCGTCGCCGCGTGGTCCCCGGCTCCGGCCGGCTCACAGTCCGACCTCGGCGAACGCGGCGGGCGCGATCGGCAGCTCGATCGTGCGGGCGACGCGCGCGCCGTCCGCGAAGTCGATCTCGTGCACGACGCCGTCTTCCGGATCGGCCACGTAGGCGCGCTGGGCGTCGAGCTGCAGGAGCGGTACGGCACCGGCACCGATCAGCGGTTCCGTCGTGGCCACGGCGCCGGTCGCGGCCGTCAGCACGACCATGCGTCCCTGGTCGTCCACGCCGACCACGTGCTCGTCGGCGTCGTCCACGGCGACGACCGTTCGGAGCGGCCGCTCGGTGGCGAGGTGCCGCCAGGAGCGGTCCCGCGCGTCGAGCAGCCAGGCGCCGGTGGTGCCCGCGACGCCGGCGACGGTGGGCCGTCCGGACCGGGCGGCGAAGGCGGTCGGGCGCTCGGCACCGTCGGGCAGCTCGACGAACGTCGTGCCACCGTCGTCGTCCACGACGACCGCTCCGTCCGCGCACCCGACGACTGCACCGGCACGGGTGACGATCCCCCCGGTCGGTTCGGTGCACGCCTGCGGCGCTGTCCCGCTGGCTGCTCGGCCGTCGCCGTCGAGGACGCGGACGCCGTCGTCGCTCGCCTGGACGAGGTGTTCCCCGAACGGCAGCAGCACCGAGGCGTCGACCGCCGCGCGCTGCTCGACGTCGCCCTGTCCCAGGGCGTCGCGGTCGAGTGCGACCGCCTCGCCCCGTTCCGGCCAGGTGATCGTGGTCGTGGTCTCGGACGAGTGCACCTCGACCGGTCCGCCGCCGTCGAGGGTGCCGACCACCCGTGGCTCCGCCGCGTAGTAGTGCGTGTGGTCGCCGTGGTCGACGGTCCAGGCGCCGCCGTCGACCACGGTCGTCCGCTCCGCGTCGCTCGTGACGAGGAACCGACCGTCGGTGGCGGAGTGGTCCGGCGCGTCGATCGGGTCGAGCGTCGTGGTCTCCGCGGTGAGCAGGTCGTGCAGCACCGTCTCGCCGGTCGCCGAGACGGCCAGGAGGCGCAGCTGCGGTTCTCGGGACTCGCTCGCCCCCTCGACGAAGCCGTGTGGCACTGCGGATCCGGTCGCGCCGTCGGCTGCCGGCGACGGCTCGGTCGCCGAGCAGGCCGCGGCGGCGAGGGCCAGGCCCGTCGCGAGACCGAGTGCGCCCAGGACGCGCGTGGGTGCTCGGTGTGTGGTGGGGTTCATGGTGCCTCTCGAGGTCGTGTTGCGGATCGTGTGACGCGCGAGACGGCGACACCGGCCACGGCGACCGCGGCGATGCTCGCGCCGGCTGCCGTGCCGAGGTGCCACGAGACGAGCAGCCCGGCGGTCACGGCCGCTGTGCCGACGCCCGCGGCGAGCAGCATCGTCGTCGCGACGGATCGGGTCCACGCACGAGCGGCGGCGGCCGGGGCGAGCAGGAGCCCGACCACCAGGAGCGTGCCGACCGCGCGGTACGAGGCGACGACCGCCAGGGTCACCAGCGCGATGAGCACGACCTCGGCCAGTCGTGGGCGGAGCCCGAGGGTCGTGGCCTTGCGGACGTCGAACGCCGCCGCGGTGAAGGGGCGGTGGAAGGCTGCAGCCAGCGCGAGGGCCACCGCGACGGCGAGCCCCAGCCCGAGGAGGTCCGCGCGTGTCACGGCGAGGACGTCCCCGAAGAGGATCGCCGTGACGTCCGTGGCGAAGGACCGCGACGACGACACGATGATGACCCCGAGGGCGAGCATGCCGACGAAGAGCAGGCCGATCGAGGTGTCGTACGACAGGCCGCTCCGCCGCTTCAGCGCTCCGATGCCGACCACCATCACGCCGGCGCTGACCGCGGCGCCGATGACGGTCGGGATCCCGGTGAGCGTGGCGATCGCGACGCCGGGGAGCATGCCGTGCGACAGCGCCTCGCCGAGGAAGGCCATCCCGCGCACGAGGACCCACGTGCCGACGACCGCGCAGAGGACCGCCGCGAGGGTGCCACCGACGAGGGCGCGGACCATGAAGTCCGCGGAGAAGGGGTCAGTGAACCAGGCCATGGGCTGTGACGCTACATGAAAATGACTATCGATACTGATAGCGTCCTCAGGTGCGCATCTCGACCGACATCCCTGCCGTCAGGACGTCCGGCCTCGTCGTCCGACGCGGCGACCGGGTCGTTCTCGACGGCCTCGACGCGACGTTCCCGGCCGGGGGAGTCACTGCGCTCACGGGGGCCAACGGGTCCGGGAAGTCGACGCTGCTCGACGTGCTCGGCGGGGTGCTGCGGCCGTCTGCCGGACGCGTCACGGGCCTCCCGGCCGGCGGTGTGTCGTTCGTGACGCAGGCCGTCCCGCCCGGCGCGCTCCCGCTCACCGTCCGCGCGGCCGTCGCGATGGCACGGTGGCGGGGTCGGCCCTGGTGGCGCCCGCTCGGTCGCGACGACCGCCGGATCGTCGACGTGCAGCTCGAGCGGTTGGCGATCGACGGACTCGCGGACCGGCCGCTCGACGAACTGTCCGGCGGGCAGCGGCAGCGCGCGCTCGTGGCGCTCGGACTCTCGCAGCGGGCACCCGTCCTGCTCGTCGACGAGCCGACCGCCGGCGTCGACCAGGAGTCCGCCGCGCTCGTGGTGGCGGCGCTCGCCGACGAGGCCGCTCGCGGGGTCGTCGTCGTGCACGCGGCGCACGACCCGGGGGCGATCGCGGCGGCGGACCGGGTGGTCTCGCTGCCCTGCCGAGATCAGAAACGCTGACCAGTTTTTTCTGAGATAGTTGTTCAACTCAGAGGATCGGCCGAGCGGGTCGAAGGATCACATGTCAGAAACGTGGCCGGAGCTCGCCTTCGAAGGTCTCGAGTGGGAGAGCCGGTACGGGGACGTGGGGCCGCGCGCTGCTCGGCGGGGTCGACCCCGCGAACGGTACACGGCGGCCGTCCCCCCGGCGATCGCGTCGCTGCCGCTCGCCGTCGATCACGCGACGGCAACGCTCGCCGACGAAGCCTCGACCGCGCTTGCGCGCTTCGACAGTGAACTCGGTGCGGAGCTGGCGCCGTTCTCCTCGCTGCTCCTTCGTTCAGAGGCAGCCGCGTCCTCCCAGATCGAGCACTTGACAGCGAGCGCGAGGCAGATCTTCACCGCGGAGATCGGCGCTCCCGCCGAGCGGAACGCGAGCGAGATCGTGTCGAACACGCGAGCGATGCGAACGGCGATCGCGCTCTCCGACCAGCTCACCGCGGAGACCGTGCTCGAGATGCACCGCGTCCTGATGGAGCACGACCACCATCACGAGGCCGGTGCCTTCCGCCGAGAACCCGTGTGGGTCGGTACGAGCGCGCGCTCTCCGGTCGGTGCCGACTACGTCGCGCCGGCGTGGGAGCGCGTCCCAGAACTGGTGGACGACGTCATGGCATTCGCTCGGCGGATCGACCTTCCTCGACTGGCTCAGGTTGCCGTCGCCCATGCGCAGTTCGAGACCGTGCACCCGTTCACCGACGGGAACGGGAGGACCGGGCGCGCCTTGCTCCAGGCGATGCTGCGTTCCGACGAACTGACGAAGAACGTCACCGTCCCCGTCTCCGCCGGACTCCTGACGGACACGCGGGGGTACGTTGCTGCCCTGATGGCCTACCGGCAGGGGAACATCGCTCCGATCATCGAACGGGTCGCTGAAGCGTGCTTCGTCGCCATCGAGAACGCGCGTGAACTCGTCGCGGACGTCCGGCGAATCCGCCAGAGCTGGGCTGAGAGGGTCACGGCGCGCACTGACTCCGGCGTGTGGCGGGCGCTCGACGTCGTCGCTCGACAGCCGGTCCTGAACGCGACGGTACTGGCGACGGAGATGGGTGTCGCACAGCGCAATGCGTATCCGCACATCGCCAAGCTCGTCGAAGCAGGGATCCTCGTTTCCGAGAACGAGTACCGCCATGGCGTGCTCTACCGGAACGACGAGGTCCTGCACGCCCTGGATGCGTTTGCAGCGCGCGCAGGTCGCCGACGGTAGGTCGATGCCGGCGCCCGCTCAGGGGCAGGCGACCGCGACCGAACCGGTGGTCGTCGTCTCGACCGCGACGGGCTCGGCGGTCGGAACCGCGTTGGACCGCCGCAGACCCAGCGACACGAGCACGACTGCACCGATCACGGCGACACCGCCGGCGAGCCAGAAGTCGGCGGCGAGTCCGAACGACGACACCGCCACGCCACCGAGCACCGATCCGGCCGCGATGGCGAGCTGGATCGTCGTGACGAACAGCGCGAGGCCGGTCTCCGAACCGCTCGGCGACGCGGTCGACATCCACGTCTGCATCCCGAGCGGCAGCGCGCCCCAGGCCAGGCCCCACACCACGAGCAGGACGAAGACCCCGACGACCGAGTGTGCCAACAGCGGCAGCAGGACGACGGCGCCGGCGAGCACGAACTTCGCCGAGCCGATGGTGCCGAGGACGCTCCGGCCGAGGGTGAAGCCGGCGGCGAAGTTGCCGACGATGCCGGCGACGCCGAAGACCAGCAGCGCGATCGTGATGGTGTCCGGGCCGACGCCTACCAGGTCCTGCAGGTAGGGCGCGATGTAGGTGTACGCGGCGAACTGCGCCGCGAAGAGGAACGCCGCCGCGATGAGTCCGACGCGTGCGCGGGGGACCCGGAGCAACGATCCGAGCGTCGAGAACCGCACCTGCTGCAGGGCCGGGATCTTCGGCAGCATGGCGAGCTGCAGGCCGAGTGCGACGAGGCCGAGCACCCCGCCGATCACGAACGCCAGGCGCCAGCTCGCCAGGGACGACACGAGGGCGCCGAGCGGGAGGCTCACGACCGTTGCGACCGAGACGCCCGCGGTGATGAGCGAGGTGGCGCGGATCACGGCGTCGGAGCGGACGAGTCGTCCGGCGATCCCCGCGCCGATCGCCCAGAAGCCGCCGATGCCGACCCCGAGGAGCATGCGGGCGAGGAGCAGGACCCAGAACGACGGCGCGATCGCGGCCAGGCCGTCGGCGACCACGAGCAGGACGGTGAGTGACACGAGGACGACTCGGCGGTCGATCCGGGAGGTGAACACCGTGACGACGGGTGCGGCGACGGCACCGACGAGGCCGGTGGCGACGACCATCAGGCCGGCGGTCCCGATGCCGACGTCGAGGTCGGACGCGATCGCGGGGAGCAGGCCGATCGGCAGGAACTCGGACAGGACGAGGACGAACGATCCGAGTGCGACGGACGTGACACTGAGCCACCCGCGGCGCTCTGCTGACGAGGTCAGGCGCTGCTCAAGCCCCGACGGCGTCGTGCCATTCCCGTGCGACGCACCAGCGGTGCCCACCGGTGTGGGGCCGGTGATGCCGCCGTTCGGGTTCGGCGGCATCACCGTGCTGTGGACGGTCCGCCTAGGGTGCGGGCCGTCCCACTGAGAACCTAGGCAGATCGTTATGTGGAGTCAAGCGTCCACATAAGACCCACGATTAGGGTTCTCTCATGTCCCCTGGCGAGCGCGTCCGCGCCGAGCGGGTCGAGGTCCGCCGCAGCCGCGAAGCGATCCTCGCCGCGGCCGAACGGCACTACGCGGTGCGCGACGCCGATCCCACGATGGCGCAGCTCGCCGAACTGGCCGGGGTGGGGACCGCCACGCTCTACCGCCGGTTCCCGAGCATCGACGACGTGGTGCGCGAGCTGCACGGGCGACTGCTCGAGGAGTTCGGCCGGGTCGAGGCGGCCGTCGCCGCGCAGCCCACCGGATGGGACGGCGTCGTCGCCCTCGTCACCACGATCATCGAGGTCCTGCAGGAGCACCCGGCCATCCCGCGGCTCAACCGGAAGATGGTCGCCCTCGACGACGACCAGCAGCTCAGTGCCCGGTGGGCCGACCGGCTCGACGCGCTGATCGCGGCCGCGCAGGCCGAGGGTGCCCTGCGTCCGGACGTGACGGCGAACGACGTCACGTTCGCGGCGTTCCGGCTCGGCAGCTACTCGAACCTGCCCCCGGACGAGGCGGACCGGATCATCGGTCGGCAGCTCGGCATCGTGCTCGACGGGCTCCGTGCCGACGGCGTTCGCCACCCGTTGCCCGGCGCGGCGATCCGGCCCGACGACCTGCACCGCGTGTTCCGCTACGAGGCGACGCGCCCCGTCGAGTGACGACGCGCCGGCCCGCTGTAGCGTTGTTAATGTTAACAAGCACTGTGCCTGTCGCAGGCGATCAGGCGTCGAGCGCCGCCCGGGCAGCGGCGACGACCGACTCGTCGGTGACGAAGTGTGCGGAGCCGTCGTCGGCGCCGCCCATCGGGACCCCGGCATGGGCGCTGTCCGCCGCCGGGCGCTTCGCGGAGAGGTGCACCGCGGCGACCCCCGTCGCGACGAGCGCAGGGACGTCGGCAGGGATGACCCCGGCGCCCGCCATGACCTGCACGGGTCCGGCGGCCTCGACCATGCGGGCGATCGTCGCCGCACCGGTCAGGGCGGTGGGAGCGGCACCGGACGTCAGCACGCGGGTGAACCCGAGGTCGGCCAGGGACGCGGCCGCCGCGACGGGGTCCGCCGCGTGGTCGATCGCCCGGTGCAGGGTGACCTCGGCGGTGGCGCTCACCGAACGGGCGGCGTCCACGAAGCGCCGGAGGGCGTCCACGTCGAGGGTGCCGTCCGGGCGCAGGGCCCCGACCACGACGCCGGCGGCCCCGGAACGGAGGACCGTGCGGACCTCGCGTTCCATCAGGTCGACCTCGCCGCGGTCGTGCACGAACCCGCCGGGCCGGCACCGCACGAGCGCGTGCGCCGGGATGCCGGTCTCGTGGGTCGTCTCGACCAGGGCCTGCGAGGGGGTGAGCCCGCCGAGTTCGAGTCCGACGCAGAGCTCGACCCGGTCGGCGCCGCCGTCACGCGCGACGATCGCCCCGGCGGGCGAGGTGACGGCGATCTCGAGGCTGACGGGAGAGTGGCTCATGCAGTGGCTCCGAGCGGTTCGTTGGAGGCGGGGACGATCCGGGCGCGGAGGTCCGGCGCCGACGGGAACACTCGATCGTAGGGGAACATCGGGCGCTCGATCCTGTGGTGCCCGAGGCGCTCGAGGTCCTGGTCGACGCCGCCCGGCGTGAGGGCGAGCATCCAGTCGGCGGACATGTCGAACAGCTCCGGCTCGAGGTACCCGATCTTCACGATGACGACGTCGGCCTGGCGGGGCGCGAGGTCGAGGTCGGTGAAGTCGTGCTCGTGGTGGTACGGCTTCCGGAGCTTCGTGAGGATGGCGAACACACTGCCGACCTGCAGCACGACCTCGGTCTCGGCGTCGCGGTCGCCGTGCTTGATCGCGTGCACCCGGCCGGTCATCGTGATCGGACCCGCGTGCACGTCGTCGACCGTCGCACCCGCGGTCACGGTGACGGTCGCGCCCACCCCGGCCTCGACGGCGGTCGCCACGGCGGCGGCGCCGGGGACGCTCGCGTAGATGACGATCGGGCCGGTCGGGTCCTGGAACTCCGGGCGTGCGAGCACCTGGGTCAGCCCCCACGTCATGTCGCCCGAGCCGCCAGCGGTGGGGTTGTCGCCCGAGTCCGAGATGAAGTACGGCTTCGCGGCGCCGGGGGCGAGCGCGGCGGCGAGGCACTCGTCGAACGAGCCGGTCGGGGCGACGAACACGAAGTCCTCGCGGACGTCCCAGAACGCCGTTGCGAGCCGCTCGGCACCAGCGGTCACCGCGTCGGCGTCCCACCCGGTGACGACGGTGACGGCACGGTCCCGCGGCTGGTCCGCCCAGGCGTAGCCGACCCAGATGGCGGCGTCGAGCACGCCCTCGGTCGCCTCGACCTCCGGTACCTGCGCGTACAGCGACGCCGCGGGCTCGATGCGGGTCGAGGTCTGCTCACCGGGCAGCAGCACCGGGATCGGGATCCACGCCTTGACCGGACGCTGCGCGCCGACGGGGCGGGTGGTGAGCACGTCGACCAGGTTCCGGACGGCGCGCTCCTTCGTCTCGAGGGCGTCCTCGTGCGGGGCCATCCGGTAGCACGTGACCAGGTCGACCTGGTGGGCGAGCTCGGCGGTCACGTTGCCGTGCAGGTCCATCGACGCCGAGACGATGACGTCCGGGCCGATCACCGCGCGGATCCGGCCGAGCAGGTCCGCCTCGGCGTCGTCCAGTCCCTCGACGACCATCGCGCCGTGGATGTCGTACCAGAGGCCGTCCACGTGCTCGGCCTCGACGATCGACCGCAGCCGCTCGACGATCTCCGACGCGAGCGACTCGTACGACGCCCGGTCCACGATCCCGCCGGGCAGTGCGTGCCCGATGAGTGCGCCCCGGAAGTCCGCGCGCGACGACAGCGGTCCGAGGAAGTCGTACCGCGCCACGACCTCGGCGCCACGGTCCGGGTGGAACGCCGGCGCGAGGGTCCGGGTCGGCGTGAAGGTCGACGTCTCGATGGCGAGCCCGGCGATGGCGATGACCGGACGACGATGGGTGAGGGGCTCAGACACGGACGCTCCTGTTCCTGGTGGTGGACTGCGGGATGGGCGAGGACAGTTCCTCGAGCGAGGCGGCGAGGCCCCGCTGCAGGGCGAACTGTCCGGCCCCGACGAGCCCGGCGTCGGCGCCGAGCGACACCGGCTCGATGGCGAGGTGCTGCGTCATGAGCGGGTGGCAGCTCTCGTAGAGCTGGCTGCGCACGGCGGCGATGAACGGGTCGAGGGTGGAGAGGATGCCGCCCAGGTAGACGGCGTCGGGGTTGAAGAAGTTCACGTTGGCGGCGAGCACTTCGCCGAGGTACCGGCCGGCCATCCGGACGGCCCGGGTGGTCGCCGGGTGCGCGTCCGATGCGAGCCGGACGACGTCGGCGGTCGAGGACACGTCGACCCCGGCGGTCGACAGGATCCGCACGAGGGCGGCACCGGAGGCCACCGTCTCGAGGCACCCGGTGTTGCCGCACGAGCACGGGGTGTCGCCGGCGGCGTCGATCCGCACGTGCGTGATGTCCCCGGCGGCGCCCGTCGACCCGCGGTACAGCCGGCCGTCGATGACGATCCCGGCGCCGATGGCCGACCCGGCCTTGATGGTGATGGTCTGCCGGCGGCTCGGGTCCTGCACGGTCTGTTCGCCGGCGGCCATGCAGTTCGCGTCGTTGTCGACGATCGCCGGCAGGCCGAAGCGCTCGGACAGCCACGAGGCGACGGGGAACCCGTTCCACCCGGGCATCCGGCTCGGCAGGTCGACGACGCCGGCCTCGACGTCGACCGGACCCGGCAGGCTCAGCCCGACTCCGCGCAGGCCGTCGCGACCACGCTCGTCGGCGAGCCGCTCGAGCAGCGCGGCCAGGCGCTGGAGCCCGGCGGTCGGGCCGTCGGAGAGCGCGAACGGGACGTTCGCGACCGACTCGAGCGCGCCTCCCGGCAGCACGATGCCGATGCGCGCGTGCCCGCCGCCGACGTCCGCGGCGACCGCGAACTCGTCGGCCCCGCCGATCCGGAGCACCTTGCGTGGGCGACCGCCGGTGGAGACGTCGGTGCCCTCCTCGGCGAGCAACCCGTGGGACAGCAGCTGGGCGACCACGTGGGAGACGGTGGAGGGCGCGGCGCCGAGCAGGGTCGCGATCTCGGTGCGGCTGGTGGCCTGCCCGGACGCGACCAGTTCGAGGACGCGGGCACTGAGGTCCGGCACGACTTTCTCCAATCCGGGCGGAAGGGGATCGGTGGACCCGATCTGCGGCGAGCCTACGGGGCAGAACCGGCGGTCGACCCTTTCGTCCGATCGGCAGTAACGCAGTTTTTACATCGAGATGTTTGTTTTTCCAATCGCTTTGGTCCTTGACTGTCCTCGTGCCTCCGGGCACGTCTCGTGCTCCACCTCCCCGAACCCCCGACGCCGAACCGGCGTGACCGCACAAGGAGACACCGCATGTCCAAGCCCCGTCGCTGGGCGCTCCTCACCGGAGCGGCGATCGCCGTGAGCGCCCTGCTCGCCGGATGTTCCGGGGGCGGCTCCACCGCGTCCGGTTCCGACTCCGACGAGATCAACTACGCGCTGCCCGCCAACTTCACGCCGAACTGGATCCTGCCGATCGGCACGGCGTCGCACCTCAACACGAACAACGGTTCGATCGCGCAGTCGCTCTACGAGCCCCTCGTCGCCTACGACGGGTCGACCGGCAAGATCGCGTGGAACAAGGCCGGCTCCGTCGCCACCGACGCGCAGTTCGCCGCCGACAGCAAGAGCGTCACGGTCACCCTCGGCGACCGGCACTGGTCGGACGGCAAGCCGATCACGAGCCGCGACGTCGCGTTCTGGTTCAACCTGATCAAGGCGAACAAGGACCAGTGGGGCTCGTACTCCGAGGGCAAGGCTCCGGACAACTGGACCTCGTTCACGACCGTCGATGACACGCACTTCACGATCACGTTCGACAAGGCGTACAACTCGGACTGGATGCTCGCCAACCAGCTGAGCCACATCATCCCGCTGCCGCAGCACGCCTGGGACAAGACGAGCGCGAGCGCGAAGGTCTCCGACGCCGACGAGACCACCGCCGGCGCGAAGCAGGTGTGGAAGTACCTCAACACCGCGGCCGGCAAGATCTCCGACTACGCCAGCGACGACCTGTGGAAGACCATCTCGGGCCCGTACGGCGTCAAGTCCTTCACGACCGCGGGCAAGGTCACCCTCGCCGCGAACACGAAGTACGACGGCGGCGAGAAGCCGGCGATCAAGACGGTGAACCTGCTGCCGTTCACCACGAGCGACGCCGAGGTCAACGCGGTCCGCTCGGGCGAGGTCGACTACGGCTACATCAACGCCACCGACATGGACCAGAAGTCGTCCTTCACGGCGAAGGGCTACGACGTCGAGCCGTGGACCGGCTGGGCGATCACGTACATGCCGTACAACTTCAACAACCCGACCATGGGTGCGGTCTTCAAGCAGCTGTACGCCCGCCAGGCGGTCCAGATGTCGATCGACCAGAAGAGCCTGTCGAAGGTCGTCTTCAACGGCACCGCGACCTCGACCTACGGCCCGATCCCGCAGGCGCAGGAGTCCGACTACGTCTCGGACGTGCAGAAGTCGAACCCCTACCCGTTCAGCACGAAGAAGGCCAAGGACCTGCTCACCAGCCACGGCTGGACCGAGCAGGGCGGCACGATGGTCTGCACGTCGCCCGGCACCTCGGACAGCCAGTGCGGCGAGGGCGTCGAGCAGGGCACGAAGTTCACCATGCAGGTGCTCTCGCAGTCCGGCTCGACCGTGACCGACAACATGATGAGCGCGATCCAGTCGTCGCTGCAGAAGACCGGCATCGGCTTCACCATCAAGACCGCTCCGGTCTCGAGCGTGCTGTCGCAGACCCCGACCTGCACCGCCGACCAGGCGAGCTGCAAGTGGGACCTGTCGTTCTTCGGGACCGCGGGCAGCTGGTACTTCCCGGCGTACCCGACCGGTGAGTCGCTGTTCTCGACCGCCGGCTCGGCGAACTTCGGCAGCTACTCCAACAAGGAGGTCGACGCCCTGATCGACGCGACCACCACCTCGCCCGACGCCTCCGCCGTGCAGGACTACAGCGCCGCGGTCGCGAAGGACCTGCCGGTGATCTGGCTGCCCAGCCCGGACTACCAGATCTCGGTGGTCAAGAAGGGCCTGTCCGGGTTCGACCAGGACTCGCTCGCCAACTTCCACCCCGCCCAGTGGAAGTGGAGCAAGTAGCAACGTGACCACGGACGGGAGGCGCGGCGCGCGTCCGACGCGCACCGCGCCTCCCGTCCTCCCCACGTCCCGAACCCGACCATCGGAAGCCGCATGACCACAGCTCTCTACCTCACCAGGCGCGTCCTGCAGGCGCTCGCGGTGATCCTCATCGTCACGATCGTCGTGTTCTGCCTGCTGCACGCCCTGCCGGGCGGGCCCGCCCGCGGTGTCCTCGGCGTCTCCGCGACGCCCGCGCAGATCACCGCCTTCAACCAGGCGCAGGGGCTCGACCAGCCGCTGCCCGTGCAGTACTTCCGCTTCCTCGGCCGCCTGCTCACCGGCGACCTCGGCACCTCGTACACGCTCAACGAGCCGGTCTCGCAGCTCATCACCGAGCGTCTGCCGAAGACCCTGGTGCTCACCGGGATGTCCGCGGTGCTCGGCATCGTCATCGCGATCCCGGTCGGCATGTGGCAGGCGGTCCGCCGCAACGGCGCGGTCGACTACGCCGCCACCGCCCTGGCGTTCGTCTTCTACTCGACGCCGGCGTTCTTCCTCGGCCTCGTCCTCATCATCGTGTTCAGCCAGCAGCTGCCGTGGCTGCCGTCCCAGGCGCCGAGCGGCAACACGCTCGCCGAGGTCTTCCAGGACCCGGCCGGACTCGTCCTGCCCGTCGTCACCGGAGCCCTCGCGATGATCGCCGTGTTCAGCCGGTACATGCGGGCCTCGACGCTCGAGAACCTGCACGAGGACTACGTGCGCACCGCCCGCGCCGGTGGGGCGTCGACGGCGACGATCCTGCGGCGGCACGTGTTCCGGAACTCGCTCACCCCCGTGGTCGCGATGCTCGGCTACTACCTGCCGGTCCTGTTCGGCGGGGCGCTCGTGACCGAGCAGCTGTTCAACTACCCCGGCATGGGGCTGCTGTTCTGGAACGCGGCGCAGACCTCGGACTACCCGACCCTGCTCGGCTGCGTGCTCGTCATCTCGATCGCGACCGTCGTCGGCACGCTGCTCGCCGACGTCGCGCAGTCCCTGATCGACCCCCGAGTGAAGGCAGGCCGCGCATGACCGCCGTCCAGATGGCCCCGGAAGCACCCGGCGCACCCGTCACCGTCGCGGCGACCGGCTGGAAGCTCGCCGTCCGCCGCTTCCGCCACAACACCCTCGCGGTGATCGGCCTCGTCGTGATCGTCGTCATCGTGCTCTTCTGCTTCGTCGGCCCCTTCGTGTACCCGACCGACCAGACCCACACGCAGCTGTCCCAGGCGAACCTCGGCCCGAGCGCCGCGCACTGGTTCGGCACCGACGCGGTCGGCCACGACGTCCTCGGCCGCCTGATGTACGGCGGCAAGGTGTCGCTCATGGTCGGCATCGCCGCCGGCGTCCTCGCCACCGTGGTCGGCACGCTCTGGGGTTCGGTCGCCGGGTACGTCGGCGGCTGGGTCGACGCCGTCATGATGCGCGTGGTCGACGCGGGCATCGCGATCCCCGCGCTCTTCATCCTGCTCGTCATCTCCGCGATCACGACTCCAGGCGTGTGGGGGCTCATCGTCATCCTCGGCTTCGTGTCGTGGCTCGTGCCCTCCCGACTCATCCGCGCCGAGACCCTGACGCTGAAGAACCGCGACTACGTGCTCACCCTGCGCGCGATCGGCGGGTCCCACGCCCGCGCGATCGGCCGGCACCTGCTGCCGAACTCGGTGTCCACGATCGTCGTGGCGGCGACGTTCCAGGTCGCCGACGCGATCCTCCTCGTCGCCTACGTCTCGTACCTCGGCCTCGGCGTGCAGCCGCCGGCGACGGACTGGGGCGGCATGCTGTCGGCGGGGCTCACCGCCGCGTACTCGGGACGCTGGTGGCTCATCGTGCCGCCCGGTCTCGCCGTGATCCTCGTCGTCTGCGCGTTCAACGCGGTCGGCGACGGGCTCCGGGACGCCTTCGACGTGAGGGGCCGCTGATGTCCATCCTGACCACCACCGACCTCGGGGTCACCTTCCGCACCGAGTCCGGCACCGTCGACGCGGTCCGCGGCGTCACCCTGCACGTCGAGCCGGGCGAGACCCTGGCGCTCGTCGGCGAGTCCGGTTCCGGCAAGTCCACGGTCGCGCTCGCCGCCATGGGGCTGCTCTCCGGCAACGCGACCGCCACCGGCAGCGCGGTCGTCGACGGCCACGAGGTCGTCGGCGCCCCGGAGGACGCGCTCCGCGGCCTGCGCGGCAAGACCGTCTCGATGGTCTTCCAGGAGCCCGCGACCGCCCTCGACCCGCTCACCCGCATCGGTGCCCAGATCGCGGAGGTGGTCCGGAACCACCGGTCGGTCAGCGCCGCCGACGCGCACGCCGAGGCCGTCGAGCTGCTCCGCCGCGTCGGCATCCCGTCGCCCGAGCGCCGCGCGAAGGCGTTCCCGTTCCAGCTCTCCGGCGGGCAGCGGCAGCGCGTCGTCATCGCGATGGCGATCGCGAACTCGCCGGCGCTCCTCATCGCCGACGAACCGACGACCGCGCTCGACGTCACGGTGCAGGCAGAGATCCTCGAGCTGCTCCGGAAGCTCGCCGCCGACACCGGCACGGGCGTCCTGCTCGTCACCCACAACATGGGCGTCGTGGCGGACTTCGCGGACCGGGTCGCGGTGATGCTGCAGGGCGAGATCGTGGAGACCGGGGGCGTCGAGGACGTCCTGCTCCGCCCCGAGCACGACTACACGAAGCGGCTGCTCGCCGCGGTGCCTCGGCTCGCCGTCGCCGGTCCTGCGTCCGCCACGGACCGCGCGTCCGTCGACGGTCCCGTCGAGCCGGCCGGGAGGCACGACTCGCCCCCGGTGGTCGACCTGCGGGACGTCTCGGTGACGTTCGGGCGCGGGGCGCGTGCCGTCCACGCGCTGAGCGGGATCGACATCGCCGTGCACGCGGGCGAGACCGTCGGCCTGGTCGGCGAGTCCGGCTCCGGCAAGTCCACCGCGGCGCGGGTCGCGCTCGGCCTGGTCAAGCCGACGTCCGGCAGCGTGCACCTGTTCGGCTCCGACCTCCGCACCGCGAAGGGGCGCGACCGTCGTGCGCTCCGGTCCGGGATCGGCGTCGTGCTGCAGGACCCGGTGGCGTCGCTCGACGCGCGGATGTCCGTCGCCGAGTGCATCGCGGAGCCGCTCGCCGTGCACCGCCGGGGGATGTCCTCGGCCGACCGACGTCGACGCATCGACGAGGTCCTCGACGCCGTCCGGCTGCCGCGCACCCTGGCGTCGCGTGCACCGCGGGAGCTCTCCGGCGGGCAGCGGCAGCGGGTCTCGCTCGCTCGCGCACTCGTGCTGTCGCCACGGCTCCTCGTCGCCGACGAACCGACCAGCGCGCTCGACGTCAGCGTGCAGGAGACCGTGCTCGAGGTCCTCCGCGAGCTGCAGGGCGAGCTCGGGTTCGCGTGCCTGTTCGTGTCGCACGACCTCGCCGTCGTGCAGCAGTTCGCCGAGCGGGTCGTGGTGATGCGCCAGGGCGTCGTCGAGGAGCAGGGCACCACCGGCACCACGCTCCTGCACCCGACCACGGACTACACCCGGCGGCTGCTGGCGGCGGTCCCCGTCCCCGACCCGATCGTGCAACGGCAGCGCCGGGCCGAGCGGCTCGCGACCCTCGCGGCGGTGACCGCGTGATCGGCGGGGCACCGGCTGCGGTGGACCGGCAGACCCTGGGGACGGACGTCGTCGTCGCGGGCGTCGACGTCGGCGGGACGAACACGAAGGTGCTCCTCGCCACCCCGACCCTCGACGTGATCGACCGGGTCGACCTGCCGACGCCCGCCCACGCGGGCGGAGCGGCGATCGTGACGGCGGCCCTCGGCGCCGTGACCGAACTGCTCGACCGGCACCGCGCCTCCTTGGCGGGTGTCGGGGTGGGCGCGGCCGGCGTGGTCGACGCGACCACGGGCACCGTGCTCGTGACCGGGAACTCGTTCACGGGGTGGGCCGGGTTCGGCGTGACCGACGCGGTGACGTCGGCGCTCGGCGTCCCCGCGACCCTCGACAACGACGTGAACGCGTTCCTGCTCGGCGAGGTCGCGACCGGCGCGGTCGCCGGTGAACCCGACGTGCTCGGGATGACCCTCGGCACCGGGGTCGGTGGGGCGCTCGTGCTCGGCGGTTCGCTGTTCGCAGGCCCCCGCGGTGCCGCCGGCGAGATCGGCCACGTGCCGGGTTTCGGTGACGCCCTGTGCACCTGCGGGCAGATCGGCCACCTCGAGACCATCGCGGGAGCCCGCGGCATCGCCGACCGGTACGCCGAACGGACCGGTCGCCGGGCCTCGGTGCGCGAGATCGCCGAGGCCGCCCGTGCCGGAGACGCCGACGCCGCACGCGTGTTCGAGACCGCCGGGTGGGGCCTCGCGCGTGCAGCCCTGCTGACGGCGGGCATCCTCGACGTGACCACCCTCGTCATCGGCGGCGGCATCGCCCGGTCGTGGGACCTGCTCGAACCGGCCATCACGCGTGCGATCGCGCTCGAGCCGCCGGTGAGCGGGGCGGCGATCCGCCTGGCGCAGTCGACGCTCGGGGCCGACGCGGTCGCACTCGGCGCGGCGGCGCAGGTCCGCGACCTCGTCCTCGGCGGCGCCCCCGCGCGCTGAGCCGTGCGCCCTGCGCCCCGCGTGCCGGGCGCGCTCCGCACAACGCAAATCGGCCCGAACCACCTGATCTCGTGGTTCGGACCGACTTGCGTTCTGCGGTGGTGCCGGCGGCGGGCGCCGAGCTGGTCAGGCCCGACGTGCTCCGACGCGCGGCAGCAGCAGACCGAGGACGATCATCGCGACGGCGAGCACGAGGTGCAGGACGTTGTCGGCGCTGTTGAGCGGCACGAAGTTGGCCGGGTCCGCCATGCCCGCGGTGAACAGGCCGTAGACGAACAGGACCGCGTAGACGATGCCGCCGACGACCAGGTAGAGCCGTGCGCCGCGTGCGCTGCGGGCGGCGAGCAGCCCGACAACGCCGAACAGCAGGTGCACGATGTTGTGCAGGACGGACACCTGGAACAGGCCGACGAGCATCGCCATCGAGCCGTGGCCGGCGACCGACATGGTGCCCATGTCCATCGTGAGGCCGGGGACGAAGCCGGCGATGCCGACGAGCAGGAACACGACGCCGAAGACGAGGGCGCCCTTCTGGGTCCAGGTCGAGCCGTACCCGATCCGGTTGGTGGCTGCGTTGCTGGTCATGGTGCGACCTCTCTCTCGGCGATTCCGGCGCCCCTGCACCGGATCGGGCGCGATGACGCCCACAGCACATTCGGAGCACTCCCCGAGTCGGTTTGCAGGAGAACCCCGCTGTCCACGCAGCGCAGCCGTGCGCTGTGCCGACCAGCAGGCCCCCACGAGCACTGTGGGGACATGAGCCAGTACGAGAAGCGCGACCCGAACACCCTCTACCCGAAGCCGCCGTTCCCGAAGCAGGAGCAGTCCCTGCCCGGTGCCGCCTGGAAGATGGACCCGACGCCCGACCACGGCGAACAGAGCTACGTCGGCAAGGAGCGCCTGACCGGCTTCCGCGGGATCGTCACCGGCGCCGACTCCGGCATCGGCCGGGCCGCCGCCATCGCGCTCTCCCGCGAGGGGGCCGACCTCGTGCTCTCGTACCTGCCCGACGAGCAGGAGGACGCCGAGCAGGTCCGTGACCTCCTCGAGGGCGAGGGGCGCCGCGCGGTGCTCTTCCCGGGCGACATCTCGGACGAGCAGTACTGCGGGGACCTCGTGCAGAAGGCGGTCGACGAGCTCGGCGGCCTCGACACCCTCGTCATGGTCGCAGGCCGGATGGACAGCAACGAGGACATCCTCACGCTCGACACGTCGATGTTCGACTCCACGTTCAAGACGAACATCTACTCGCTGTTCTGGCTGACGAAGGCCGCGGTCCCGCACCTGGAGCCCGGCTCGACGATCGTCACGACGGGGTCGATCCAGGCCTCGACGCCGTCGCCGGACAAGATCGACTACGCCGTGTCGAAGGGGGCGATCAAGCTCTTCACCGAGGCGGTCGCCCAGCAGCTCGCACCGAAGGGCATCCGGGTGAACTCGGTCGCTCCCGGACCGGTGTGGACGCCGCTCCAGCCGGGTTCCGACGACGCCGAGACCGTGTCACACTTCGGCGAGAGCTCGCCGTTCGGCCGTCCGGGGCAGCCCGCCGAGCTCGGTGCCGCCTACGTGCACCTCGTCAGCCCGGAGTCGAGCTACCAGTCCGGCTCGACCATCACCATCGCAGGCGGGACGCCCGCTTTCTAGACGGAACGGCAGACGGGCTGGAGGCGCGTGGCGGGCCCGCCACGCGCCTCCAGACCGTCACCAGGTCCCGTCAGCCCTGCGGCGGCGAGTAGAGCTGCAGATCGTTGCCCTCGCTGTCCTTGAACGGGACGATCTTGCCCCACGGGTGCTCGCTGATCTCGCCCTGGAACTCGGCGCCCCGCGACCGCAGGTCGGCGACCTCGTCCTCGATCGAGCCGTCCGGCTGGAACGAGACGACCGCGCCGCCGTCGCTCGACGCCGATGCCGACTCGCGGCCGTTCAGACCGATCCGCAGGCCGTTCGCGTCGATCTCGCTCCAGTCGTCGGACTCGCTGGCGACCTCGAGACCGAGCGTGTCGCGGTAGAACGCGACCGCTCGCTGCATGTCGCTGACCGGGACCCAGACCGCTGCCACTCCACTTGCCATGGTGATTCCTCTTCCGATGTGTCGGTTGTCGTTCGCGGTGGACGCTAGGAGCCGCGGATGTGCATGGACACAGGGGTGGTGGTGTCTCCGAACGCGATGCCGGGGCTCGTGGCACGATCGGCTGCGGGCCCGAGTGCGGGTCCGGACGCATCGACGGGGAGCAGCACATGGCAGGCGTGACGCACGTGGTCCTGGTGACCTGGGAGCCGGGGACGGACCGAGCGCGCGAGGCGGACGCCGTCGTCGCGGAGCACCTCGCCCGCATCGACGGCGTCGAGGACGTCCGGTCCGGCACCAGCGTCAGCACCGAGGGGCTGGAGGGCGGCTTCGACTGGATGCTCGTCGTGCGTTTCCGTGACCGCACGGCGTTGGCGGGCTACCTGCCGCACCCCGAGCACCGGCCGGTCGCGGAGTTCATCGGTGCCGCGAGCGACCGCGTCGTCGTCTTCGACGTCGAGGACTGAGCGCCGCAGGAGGTCGCAGCCGTGCTCAGGCGCGCTTGCGCCGCGGGCGGGCCGAGCGCGGTGGGATCGTCCGCATGTGGTCCCGCACCCGCCCGAGGACGTCCGCGAGCACCCCGACGTCCTGCGCGGAGAGGGGGTCGAGGAAGAGCTGCTGGAGCACCTCGACGTGCCCGGGGAACACCCGCGCCAGCACGTCCCGCCCCGCGTCGGTGATCGTCACCGTCACGCCGCGTTCGTCGTCGGCCGACGGGCTCCTGGTCACGAGCCCCGCCTGCTCGAGCAGTCCGATCTGGTAGGTCAGGCCGCTGCGGCTGTAGACGACGCCGTCGGCCAGGTCGGTCATCCGTTGGCTGCCGTCCGCGGCGTCGCCGAGCGTGGCGAGGAGCTGGAACTGCACGTAGCTCAGCCCGCCGGCCTCCTTCAGCTGCTGCTCGACGGTGTGCCGGAGCAGGCTGCTGACCTCGATGAGGGCGAAGTAGGCGCCGAGCTCGGTGGGGTCGAGCGGCGGTGCGGAGGCGTCGTCGGACATGCAGCGATCCTACGGTGCTCCGAATTCGAAGCGGCTCGGGGGTGTCAGCGGGAGTGGGCCTGGGCCGCACCGAGCACGCCGAGGAGCGCGAGGGCGTCGGCGTCGGGCGATCCGACCGGTGCGGTGTAGAGCACCAGGAACTGGTCGTGGTCGGTCAGGGCGAGGCTGTCGCAGTCCACCGTCACGGGGCCGACCGCCGGGTGCCGGAAGGTCTTCGAGAGCACCGGGGCGGTCTGCACGTCGTGCCGTTCCCACAGCTCGGCGAACTCCGCGTTGCCGGTCCGGAGCTCCTCGACGAGGCCGGTGACGGCGAGGTCGGACGGGTAGCGCGTCAGCGTGGTGCGGAGCTGCATCACGACGTGCCGCCGGAACTCCGCACCGTCCGAGATGCCGTACGGCGGATCGGCAGGGAACGACGAGCCGACGGTGGGGAACGCCTGCCGGGCGAGGTTCCGTCCGGCGCGGTCGCGGGCTCCGAAGTCCTCCATGAGCGCCGCGGCGAGGTCGTTCCAGGCGAGGACCTCGAAGTCCGCCGAGAGCACGATCGCCGCGGTCTGGGGAAGCCGCTCGATCACCGCCAGGATGCTCGGGCGGACGTCGCGGCGCACCGCGCCGGCGTGCAGCGCGGCCGTCCCGGCGAGCAGGTGCAGGTGTGCCGACTCGGAGTCGGTCAGGCAGAGGGCTCCTGTGATCCCGGCGAGCACCTCGGCCGAGGGCCTCGGTGCGCGGCCCTGCTCGAGCCGCACGTAGTACTCGGTCGAGATGTGGGCGAGGACCGCCACCTCCTCGCGTCGGAGACCCGGCGTCCGGCGACGGGGACCCGACGGCAGGCCGACGTCCTCCGGCCGGACCCGCTCACGTCGGGATCGGAGGAACGCGGCGAGCTCCTGCTTGTCCATGCGCCGAGTCTGCCGCGTCCGAGCCGCCGGACCCTGGTACCGGATGTACCTGGTTCCGGGGTCGCGGTACGGGCGACGCTGACGACATGACCAACGAGACCACCCCGACCTCCGCTCCGATCGGCCTGCTCACCGGCAAGGTCGTCCTCATCACCGGCGCGAGCCGTGGCATCGGCGCTGCAGCCGCCCGCCTGTTCGCCCGGGAAGGCGCCTCGGTCGTGCTCGCCGCACGGACCACCTCGGCACTCGAGGCCGTCGTCGCCGACGTCCGGACAGCGGGCGGCGCGGCCGAGGCGGTCGCGCTCGACCTCGCCGATCCCGCGAGCATCCGCGCCGCCGTCGCGCACGTCGACACCCTGCACGGGCGCCTCGACGGCGCCTTCAACAACGGTGCGGCGATCCAGCAGCCCGGGCCGCTCGACACCACGAGCGACGACGACCTCGACACGCAGTTCGCGGTGAACTTCCGCGGGCACTGGGTCGCGATGACCGCCGAGGCCGACCTCATGCGGCGGACGGGTGGCGGTGCGATCGTCAACACGTCGAGCATCGGGAGCCGCCGCGCGAACCCGGCACTGCCGGCGTACGGCGCGATGAAGCGAGCGCTCAACAGCATCACCGAGACCGCCGCCGTGACCTGGGCGCCCGAGGGCATCCGGGTGAACGGCATCACCCCGGGTGGCACCGCCACCGAGATGATCGACGCGTGGGAGGCGGCGACCCCGGGGATCGTCGAGCAGATCAACGCGTCGGTCCCGCTCGGGCGGATGGCGGAGCCGAGCGAGGTCGCCGAGGTCGCCGCGTGGCTGCTCAGCGACCGGGCGTCCATGGTGACCGGCGCGATCGTGCCGGTGGACGGCGGCGCCGGCGCCTGAGCAGGCACCGCGGCTCGCGATGGTGACGATCTGACGAACGGGAGGCGCGGTGCGGGCCCGACCCGCGCCTCCCGTCCGTCTGCTCCGTACGATGGGGCCGTGGCTGCCGCGACCGAACCGACCGTCCTGCTGACCGCCTTCGAGCCCTTCGGCGGCGACGCCCGGAACCCGTCGTGGGATGCCGCGGAGCGGCTGGCCGCGACGTGGGAGGGACCGGCGACGCTGGTCGTCGAGCAGCTGCCGGTCGTCTTCGCCGAGGAACGCTCCCGGCTCGCCGGTCTCATCGCGAAGCACCGGCCGTCCGTCGTCATCGCGACGGGTCTCGCTGCCGGACGGGCCGCGGTCACGCCGGAGCGCATCGCGATCAACGTGATGGACGCACGGATCCCGGACAACGCCGGAGCGCAGCCGGTCGACGAACCGATCGACCCGTTCGGCGCGCCCGCTGCCTTCTCCGGCCTGCCGATCAAGCGGATCGTGCGGGACGTCCGGGCCGCCGGAGTCCCCGCCGCCGTGTCCAACACCGCGGGCACGTTCACCTGCAACCAGGTGTTCTACGAGCTGATGTCGTTCGCCGAGCGCGAGGGGTTCCGGGCCGGTTTCGTGCACGTGCCCGCGACGCCGGACATCGCCGGGGACGGGCCGTCGCTCGAGCTGGAGCAGATCGTCACCGCTCTCGACGCGGTCGTCCGGGCGTCGATCGACCCGTCGGCGGACATCGTCGAGCAGGGCGGCGCGGAGTCCTGAGACCGCCGCGCCGCCACGGCTCGCGCGGTCAGATGAACTGGCGGAAGTTGGTCGACGCCAGGTCGAGCAGCTCGTCGCCGCGGCCGGACAGCACGGTGCGGATCGCGTAGAGCGTGAAGCCCTTCGCCTGCTCGAGCGTCACCGCGGGCGGCATCGAGAGCTCCTGCCGGTCGGACTTCACCGAGACGAGCGCCGGGCCGTCGTGTGCGAGCGCCGCCGCGAGGGCGTCCTCGAGCTGGTCGGACTCGTCGACGCGGAACCCCGCGATGCCGATGGCCTCGGCGACCTTCGCGAAGTCCGGGTTCTGCAGCTCGGTACCGAAGTTCACGAAGCCGGCGGCCTTCATCTCGAGCTCGACGAAGTTCAGCGACGAGTTGTCGAACACGACGATCTTCACGGGCAGCTTGTTCTGCACGATCGTGATCAGCTCGCCGAGCAGCATCGTCAGGCCGCCGTCGCCCGCCAGCGCGACGACCTGGCGATCGGGGTGGGAGGTCTGCGCGCCGATCGCCATCGACACCGCGTTCGCCATGGTGCCGTGCACGAACGAGCCGATGAGGCGCCGGTCGCCGTTCATCGTGAGGTAGCGCGACGCCCACACCACGGGGGAGCCGACGTCCGGGATGAACACGGCGTCCTGCGCGGCGATCCGGTCGAGCACCCGGACGACGTACTGCGGGTGCAGCGCCTTGTGCTTGCCGGCGGGTACGGCCAGGTCGTCGAGCTTGGCGCGGGTCTTCGTGTAGTGCCGCCGGGCCTCTTCGAGGTGCTTGGTCGGGTGCGAGCCGGTGAGCAGGGGGATGAGGGCGAGGGCGGTGTCCTTGACCGTGCCGACCAGGCCGATGTCGACGGGGTGTCGCCGACCGAGCTGGGAGCCGCGGATGTCGACCTGCACGTGCTTCGCCTTCGCGGGGAAGAACTGCTGGTACGGGAAGTCGGTGCCGAGCATGAGGACCACGTCGGCGTCCTCCATCGCGCGGTACCCGGAGGCGAAGCCGAGCAACCCCGTCATGCCGACGTCGTATGGGTTGTCCCACTCGATGTGCTCCTTGCCGCGCAGGGCGTGCACGATCGGGGCCTGCAGCCGTTCGGCGAGGGCGACGACCTCGTCGTGGGCGCCCGCGACGCCGGCACCGGCCAGGATCGTGACCTTGTCCGCACCGTTGAGGAGCTCGGCGGTGCGCTGCAGCTCGGCCTCGCTGGGCAGGATGCGGGGCGTCGCGCGCTCGATGCGGGTGACGCGCTCGTGCTTCGCCTCGGCCAGCAGGACGTCGCCGGGGATGACGAGGACCGCGACGCCGCGCTTCTCGATGGCCTCGCGCATCGCGATCTCGAGCAGGCGGGGCATCTGCGTGGGGTCGGCGACGTACTCGACGTAGACCGAGCACTCGCGGAACAGCTCCTGCGGGTGGGTCTCCTGGAAGTACCCGGAGCCGATCTCGGCCGTCGGGATGTGCGCGGCGATCGCCAGGACCGGCACGCGCGAGCGGTTCGCGTCGTACAGACCGTTGATCAGGTGCAGGTTGCCCGGGCCGCAGCTGCCGGCGCAGACGGCGAGGTTCCCGGTCAGTTCGGCCTCGGCGGAGGCGGCGAACGCGGCCGCCTCCTCGTGTCGGACGTGCTCCCACCGGATCGACCCGTCCTTCCGGAGTGCGTCGGTGAAGCCGTTGAGGGAGTCCCCGGGGAGACCGTAGATCCGCTCGACGTGGTTCTCGCGGAGGGCGGCGACGATGTTCTCGGCAACGGTTGTCATGCACTCGTGTCTAGTCGCGGGAGCTGCTACTCGCACGTCGCTGAGTGCTCTCGGATCGACGCGTACCGATCTCCAGGTCGCCACCGGACTCCGGTCTGCGACGATGAGCGGATGTCCGACGCCGCGATCCGCCCCCGCCGACGACCGAACGACGTCGACGGGATCCTCCTCCCGAGCCGGTACCCGCTCGCGTCGATCGCGCTCGCCGTCGCCGCCGTGATCGTCATCACGATCGTCGGGTTCACCCTCGGCACGGTCGACATCGGGCTCTCGAAGGCGCTCAACACCCTGCACACCGGGGCGATCGGCGCGTTCTCGGACGCGGTCTACCACGTGATCAGTCCCGGACCGGCGATCGGCATCACGGTCGTGGTCGTCGCGGTGATCTGGTGGCGGGGGCGCGACCTCCGTCCAGCGCTGGCGTTCGGCGGCACGATCGCGATCACGTGGGTGCCGTCGGCGGTCGTGAAGGAGATCGTGCACCGGGCGCGGCCCGACGTCGCCGTGCTGCCGCACCCGTTCCCGGTGCAGCCCGACCCCGGCTACCCGAGCGGCCACACGGTGTACATCACCGCGTTCGTGGTCGCGCTCATCTGGCTCCTCCGCGAGACCCGGTGGCACCGGCTGGTCCTGACGCTCGGGACGGTGGCGATCGTGGTGGTGTTCTTCGCGGTGACGATCGACGCGGTGCACTACCCGACCGACGCGATCGCCTCGATCGTGTGGGCGTTGGCCGTGGCTCCGGGCGTGCGCGTCGTGTGGGTGGACTGGCTGATTCCGCGGATCCCGTTCCTGCGGCCCCGCGGGTCGGCCGCGGGGTCGATCCGCGCGTAGTAGGACGAATCGCGCATAGGGAGCAGGAACTTCCTGCTCCATACGCGCGGAACGACTTCCTCCGCGCGGAACGACCTCCTACGCGCGGAACGACCCCCTACGCGCGGAACGACCCCCTACGCCCGGACGTGCCCCTCGCGCACGCGACCCCGCGCAGCGAGCAGCGCCAGCACCGCGATCACCGCGGCGGCCAGCATCACGATCGCGAGCGGCACCGCCGTCGTCGACCCGCCGATGCTCACGAGCGGCGAGACCAGTGCGGCCAGCCCGAACTGCAGCGCACCGAGCACCGCCGAGGCGCTGCCCGCCGAGGACGGCACGGCGCCGAGGGCCAGCGCCGTCGCGTTCCCGAGCACCAGCCCGAGCGACCCCACCGCCGTGAACAGCGGCACCGCGAGCCAGAACTCCGGCGCCCCGGTGGCGACGAGGAGCCCGAAGGCCACGGTCGACGCGAGCACGAGGACGATGCCGAGCGTCAGCACGCCGACGACCGAGCGGGTGGCCGTGAGCTTTGCCGACAGGACGCTGATGCCCATCAGCGCCAGGGCGTTGAGGCCGAACGCGATCCCGTAGCCGACCGTCCCGAGCCCGAGCATGTCCTGGTACAGGAACGGCGAGGCGGAGATGTACGCCATCATCACGGCGAACGCGAAGCCGAACACGGCGGTGTAGCCGAGGAACGTCCGGGAGCGGAGGGCACGCAGCGGCGAACCCGGTCCCTGCCGTTCGGCGCGGAGGGCATCGCGGTGCGAGCGCAGGTGGGTCTCCCGCACGACGGCGAGCACGGCCACGAGCATGAGGACCGACAGTCCGAGCACGATGCCGAGCAGCCCCCGCCAGCCGATCGGCCCGGTGAGCAGTCCGCCGAGCAGCGGTGCGACGACCGGGGCGACGCCGCCGACGATCATCATCAGCGAGAACGCACGGGCGGCCGGCTTGCCGGTGGCGAGGTCTGAGATCACCGCGCGCCCGATGACCATGCCGGCGGCGCCGCCGAGGCCCTGCAGCAGGCGGGCGACGACGAGGACCCCGACGTTCGGGGCCAGCACGGCGGCCGCGCTCGCGAGCACGCAGAGCACCGCGCCGGCGATGAGCGGCGGCACGCGGCCGAACCGGTCGGAGAGCGGACCGAACACGAGCTGCCCGCCGGTGACCCCGACCAGGAACGCGGTGAGGGTGAGCTGGACCGTCGTCGCCGAGGCCTGCAGTTCCCCGGTCATCTGCGGGAAGGCCGGCAGGTAGAGGTCGGTCGCGAAGGGTGCGACGGCGCTGAGCAGGCCGAGCACGAGCAGGAGTCCCGTCGTGATGCCCTGCTGGCGGGTCGTGTGTGGCGCGGCGTGCGCGCGGATGGTGCCGGTGTCCGTCGTCATGATTATGAAATCATAACTCATCGTCGACGCCGCTACAGTGACGACATGGAACCCGCGGTGTCCGACGACCTCCTCGCCGAACTCGCCGACGTCGTGCTCCGGATCTCGCGGGAGGTCGACCCGAACGGTGCGCGGGTGCTCGACATCGTGCCGCTCACCGGCACCGAGGCCCTCGTGATGCGCTGGGTGGACCGGAACCCCGGATCCACGCCGAGTGCGGTGGCCGAGGCGACGGCCCTCAAGCGCAGCAACCTCAGCGTCGCGGTCGGATCGCTCGTCGCGAAGGGCATGGTCGAACGCCGTCCCGCCCCCGAGGACGCCCGTACCGTCCAGCTCTTCTCGACCGAGCTCGCCGGGCAGAGCATCGCCCGTCTGCACGCGCACTGGGCCGAGCTGCTGCGCGCAGCGCTCGCCGGGGACGAGCGCGGCGTCGACGCCACGTTCGCGCTGCTCACGCGGGTCGACGCGAACCTGCGTGACGCGGGCCACTGACGGTGGACGCACCCGGCTGACGTCCTGGAGGCACGTGGCGGGCCCGCACCGCGCCTCCAGGCCGTCAGCCGGTCGCCTCCGACACCTCGTCCGCGATCGGCAGCAACCGGCGGGCTCCGTACCCCTCCGCGCCCAGGGCATCACCCGGGTTCATCACCAGGCAGGCGTTCAGCGAGACGCACCCGCAGCCGATGCACTGGTCCATCTCGCGCTGCAGCCGCTCGAGTTCGAGCTGACGGGCACGCAGCCGCGCACGCCACCGCTCGTTGAGCCGTTCCCAGTCCCGCAGCGAGGGCATCCGGTCGGACGGCAGCGCCTCGAACTGCTCGGCGACCTCGCTGAGCGGGATGCCGAGCCGCTTGGCGACCTGGATGATCGCGATGCGCCGTTCGACGTGCCGCGGGTACAGGCGGGTGCCGCCGGCCGTGCGCTCCGGGTGGATCAGGCCCTTGCGCTCGTAGAAGTGCAGGGCGGAGGCGGCGACTCCGGTGCGCTCGACCACCTCGCCGATCGTGAGCAGGTCGGTCGGTCTCGGGGGCTGGATCTCGACCATGGTCGAGATCCTACGACCGGCACCGCCCCCGGAGTCCGCACGCGTCAGGCGACCGCTCGGCGGATCATGTCCGCGACCGTGGCTTCGTCGCCGTCCGAGAACTCCGGCGTGATCGCCCACGAGGTCGGCCAGAACGACCCGTCGTCGAGGCGAGCGGGGTCCTGGAACCCGAGCGTCGAGTAGCGGGCTTTGAACTTGGCCGCGTCCTGGAAGAAGAACACCACCTTGCCGTCCTTCGCGTACGCGGGCATGCCGTACCAGAGCCGCGGTGCGAGCTCGGGAGCGGCATCGAGCGCGATGCGGTGGATCCGTTCCGCGAGACCCCGGTCCGGCTCGGGCATCTCCGCGATCTTGTCGACGACGGCCTGGGCATCGGCAGCAGCCTTCTCCGCCTTCGTGCCCTTGGTGCTCCGCGCCCGCTTCACCTCGGCGGCGTGCTCCTGCATCGCGGCACGCTCCTCGTCGGTGAACGTGCCCTCGGTCTGCTTCGTGGTGGCCATCATCGCGTCCTCTCGGTCGGTGTGGTCCCATCGTGCCGCCCGGACGCTCCGACTGCTTCTCCGATCCTGCTCGGGTGCCGAACGGTCGCCGCTGGTACCCTGGCCGGGCTCCACCAACACGCAGTGTGTATCTACCGGCCGCCGGCTCCCCGGCGGACAACGGCGGCACCCGATGGGTCCGCCCCCTCCAGTCCGGCGGGCCGAGAAGGCACACCTCATGCTCCACCCGCACTCCACCACGTCCGTCCCCGCTCCGCAGACGGGGTCGTCAGGACCCACCGGAGCCGCCGACCGGTCACTGGTCGCCCTCGCCGGACGCTGGTACTTCCCGGTCGCGTTCGTCGCCCGGCTCCCCTTCGCGATGATGGTCGTCGGCGTCCTCACGCTCGTCGTCTCCGCACGCGACTCGGTCGCGCTCGGCGGGGTCAACTCCGCGTCCGTCGGCATCGGCGCGGCGGTGTTCGGCCCGATGATCGGCGCCGCGGCCGACCGCTTCGGGCAGCGCCGCGTGCTCGTGCCCGTCGGCCTGGTGAACGCCGCGCTGCTCGGGCTCTTCCCGCTCGTCGTGACCGGATCCGCGCCGGACCTCGCCGTGCTCGCGATGGCGTTCTGCATCGGGGCGTCCGCGCCCCAGGTCGCGCCCATGTCCCGCACCCGGCTCGTCGCGATCATCCGGCAGCGGATGGCTCCGGGCCGGCGCGAGCAGGTCACGAGCGGCACGATGGCGTACGAGTCCGCCGCCGACGAGACCGTGTTCATCATCGGACCGTTCCTGGTCGGCATCCTCGCGAGCGCGATCGCCCCGTGGGTCGCCGTCGCCGGGGCCTCCGCCCTGACCTTCGTGTTCGTGACGGCCTTCGCCCTGCACCCGACGGGCAAGCTCGCGCTCGGTCACCGTGACGACCTCGTGCAGGCACCCGCGCGCGAGCTCCTCCGCCCCCGGCTGGTCGTCGTCGTGCTCGGGATCCTCGGCATCGGCCTGTTCTTCGGGTCGACGCTGACGTCGCTCACCGCGTTCATGGAGACCCACGGCGAGTCCTCGCAGGCGGGGCTCCTGTACGGCCTGATGGGCATCGGGTCAGCCGGCCTGGCACTCGGCTCCGCGGCGTTCCCGCGTCGGTTCGCCCTCGGCTGGCGCTGGCTCGTGTTCGGCGTCGTCCTGCTCGGGGGTGCCGTCGCGTTCGCGCAGGCCGACTCGGTGCTCGCCGTCGGCGTCGTGCTCGGCGTGATGGGCATCGGGATCGGACCGACCCTCGTCGCGCAGTACAGCCTCGGGTCGGACCGGTCGCCGGTCGGTCGTTCGGCGACGACCATGACGATCCTCGGTTCCGCGGTGATCGTCGGGCAGTCGATCGCGTCGGCGGTGACGGGCGACCTCGCCGAACAGCACGGGACGGGCGCGGCGATGCTGCTGCCCGCCGCCTCGGCGGCGGTCGTGGTGCTCGCGGCCGTGGCGAACCTGCTGCTGCCGCGTCGCGCCGCTGCCTGACCACCCGCGCGGCACCCGCGGCCCGACCACCCGCGCATCGCGACGCGGGGTGCCCGCCCGCGTGGTGCCCGTGACCCGACCACCTGCCGGGCCGACGGCGCGTGGCGGACCCGCACCGTGCCTCCAGGCCGGCACCGCACCGGGCACCGACGTGACCCGATGCGCGTCAGGACTCGGTGTCGTCGACCAGCAGGTCCTCGTGCCGCAGGTCGTCCGACCGCAGCCCCGCCCGCGCGATCATGTGCGTCGACACCGGCACCAGGAACAGCTGGAACACCATGATCGGCAGGACGACCCACAGCGCCGTCCACGTCCACACGGCCACGACGATCGCCGCGAGGGCGAACGCCAGCCCGAGCACCTGCGGCTTCGCCATCGCGTGCAGGCGGACGAGCGGGTCCGGGAAGCGGACGATGCCGACCCCGGCTCCGAGCGACAGCACTGCCGCGACGAGCAGCAGCCCCAGCGCGATCCACGCCCGGACGCCCGCGCCGTCGATGAAGCCCTGGATGGTGTCGATCACGATCGCTCCTCCGGTGTCGTGGCCGTCAGTCCGTCGTCAGAGGGGTCCGACGACGGTGTGACGGCCCGGGCGACCGCGATCGTCGCGAAGACGCTGGTCGCGGCGATGACCACGAGCACGGGGATGCCGGTCAGGTCCTGCCGGACGACCATCGCCGCCCCGATCACGATCAACGCCGTGGTCAGCACCATGTCCGAGCCGATCATCCGGTCGAGGATCGTCGGACCGCGCACGATCCGGAACACCGCGAGTCCGAGCGCCACCCCGAGCAGGGCGAGCACGAGGGCGATGCCGATCCCCATCACGACCACCGCGGCGCTCACCGGGTCACCTCCGGCAGCGGCTCGGACAGTTCGGACACGTCGAGCTTCGACCCGAGTGCCCGGATGACCAGGGCCTCGATGCCGAGCGCCTCGCGCCGCGCGGCCTCGACCTGCTCGGCGCGCTCGGTGTCGAGCACGTGCAGCAGCAGCCGCCGCCGGCGCAGGTCGACGTCGGCGACGTACGACCCGGGCACGAGCGAGATCGCGAGGGTGGCCAGCGTGAAGGTCATCTCGGAGGTGGTGTGCATCTGCACGAGGGAGATCGAGCTGCGACGCACCCCACGGGGACGGAACGCGACCCACGCGACCCGGAACGAGGCCACGACCACGAGCCCGGCCCAGACCAGCAGGAACCAGACGAAGTGCGGGATCGAGAACCGCGCGGACAGCGGCACCGGCGGCAACGGGAGCGCCTGGGTCACGAGCAGTGCGACGACGATCCCGCACAGGAGCGTCAGCGGCGTCCACGACCCCCAGAGCAGCGCCCACAGGATCGTCAGGCCCGCCACCAGCGGCACGTCGTACCGCCACGCGACGGCGATCCGGCGTGCGTTCGTGATGCGACGCGTGCTGTCGGAGGTCATCGCGTCCCTCCGAGCACGGCCTGCACGTAGCGGTCCGGCGACTCGAGCGACTCCGCCGCGCGGGTGGCGTAGCCGTACAGCGGGCCGGCGACGACCGTCAGGGCGACGGAGCCGAGGACCGCGACGGTCGTCACGCCGACGAGCATGCGCGGCAGCTTCACCCGGGTGGGTGCGTCCCCGACGCCGGCCTGCGTGTCCGTCGAGGCCGTCTCCGGACCGGAGGCGCGGGTCGCGTGGGGTGCATCGGTGACGGTGGTCGAGCCGCCCGGGTGGTACGCCTCGCCGGTCTCCTCGGACACGGTCAGCGGTGCGGGTTCCGGGGAGCGCAGGTGCGCGTGCGGCTCGGCGGCGGTCACGTGCGGAGCGGCGGCCTCGGCCGCCGGCTTCGGCCGCCAGAACGCGGCGTCCCAGACGCGCATGAGCGCGTAGAGGGTCAGGAGGCTCGTCACGACCCCGGCGCCGATGGTCACGTACGCCAGGGGCGAGCCGTCCTCGGCGGCGGCCCGGAACAGCCCGAGCTTGCCGATGAACCCGGAGAACGGTGGGATCCCACCCAGGTTGAACGCCGGGATCAGGTAGAGCGCCGCCAGGAACGGAGCGGCCTTGAGCAAGCCGCCGAGCGACCGCGTCGAGGTGGTCCCACCGACGCGCTCCATCAACCCCGACACCAGGAACAACGTCGTCTGCACGACGATGTGGTGGACCGTGTAGAACACCGCGGCCGCCGTCCCCGCGACCGTCCCGAGCCCGACGCCCATCACCATGAAGCCGATGTGGCTGATGAGGGTGAAGGACAGCAGCCGTTTCACGTCGGTCTGCGAGACGGCTCCGAGCACGCCCACCACCATCGTCAGCACCGCGACGATGAGCAGCACGGTGTTGAGCTGTGGTCGGGGGAAGATGATCGTCTCGAGGCGGATGATCGCGTAGATGCCGACCTTCGTCAGCAGGCCGGCGAACACCGCGGTGACCGGGGCCGGAGCGGTCGGGTACGAGTCCGGCAGCCAGAACGCCAGCGGGAACACGGCCGCCTTGATGCCGAACCCGATGAGCAGCATCGTGTGCAGGAGCAGCTGCACGTGCTCCGGCAGGCCGGCGACGCGCTCGCTGATCTGCGCGATGTTCACGGTGCCGGTCGCGCCGTACACCAGGCCGATGGCGGCGAGGAAGATCGCCGACGCGATGAGGCTCGTCACGATGTAGGTCGTGCCGGCCCGGACGCGCTGCTCGCTGCCGCCGAGGGTGATGAGCACGTAGCTCGCCACCAGGAGCATCTCGAACGCGACGTAGAGGTTGAAGAGGTCGCCCGCGATGAACGAGTCGAGGACCCCGGCCGCGAGCACGAGGTAGGTCGGGTAGAAGATCGTGACCGGTGCCTCGCCGTCGTCCGCCGCGAGCCCCTGCCCGATCGAGAACAGCAGGACGATGAGGAGCACGCTCGCGCTCACGGTGAGGAGCAGGGCGCTCAGCCGGTCCACGACGAGCGAGATGCCGTACGGAGCGTCCCAGCCGCCGACCTGCACCACGATCGTGCCGTGCTGGTCGACCAGGACCATGAGGGTCGCGGCGACGGCCAGCGCCACCACGAGGACCACGACGGTGATCGCGCGCTGCAGCTTCTGGTGGCGGAGGAGTCCGAGTGCGACCGCGGCGCCGAGCAGCGGGACGAGGACGAGGAGCGGGACGAGCCAGGTCATCGGGTCGCCTCCTGTTCTGCGTCGGTGGTGGTCTCGGGGTCCTCGTCGGCCGGTTCGTCACGGTCGCGGCCGATCGCGCGGTCGGCCTCGTCGACCTCGACCTCGTCGGCGCGGGACAGCTTCCACGAGCGGTGGATCAGCGCGAGCAGGAAGGCGCTGACCGCGAAGGTGATGACGATCGCGGTCAGGGCGAACGCCTGGGGCAGCGGGTCGGTGATGCCCTCGGACGTCTTGCCGATCGGCGGCTTGCCCGCGGCGCCGGACATCGTCAGGAGGAGCAGGTTGAGGGCGTTGCCGAGCAGCAGGAACCCGAGCAGCATCCGGGTCAGCGACCGTTCGAGCAGCAGGTAGACCCCGCAGGAGAACAGGACCGCCATCGCGATGACGAGGACCAGGGTGACGGTCATACCGCGCTCCCTTCCGGCGTGGGCGCCTGGGCGTTGTCGTGCGGTGAGGACTCGGTGGTGTCCCGGGTCGGGGTGGAGGCGTCCTCGAGGCGCTGCCGGTCCACTTCGGCGCCGAGGCTGCGGAGCACGTCGAGCACCAGGCCGACGACCACCAGGTAGACCCCGATGTCGAAGAACGTGGCGGTGACGAACTCGACGTGGCCGAGCACCGGGACCGTGGCCTCGAAGAACTCCGAGTACAGGGCGTCCTTGCCGAAGAACATCGGCACGATCGCCGTGATGGCCGCCGTCGCGACACCGAGCCCGAGCAGCCGACCCGCACGGACCGGAGCCGCGGCGCCGAGCTCCGCCGGCCCCCCGGCCAGGTACCGGGCCGCGAGCGCGATGCCCGCCACCAGGCCGCCCGCGAACCCGCCGCCTGCCGCGTTGTGCCCGGCGAACAGCAGGTAGACCGACAGCACGATGAGCCCGTGGAAGAGCAGGCGCACGACCACGTCGAGGAGCGCCGACCGGCCGGTCGGGATCGCTGCGCTCGTCGGTAGCCAGGCGCGCGGTTCGCCGTCCGGGCGGTGCTTGTCGTCCGAGACGGTCGAGGGCAGGTCGCGGAGCCGGGGGAGCGTGTCCTCGCGGGAGTTCACGAAGATCAGGCTCGCGACACCGGTGGCGGCGGCGACGACGACCGTCAGCTCGCCGAGGGTGTCCCAGCCGCGCAGGTCGACCAGCGCCACGTTCACCACGTTGAGGCCGTGGCCGAACGAGCTCGTCAACGCCGGCAGGTCCGGCCAGAGCGGCTCGGCGGTCCGGGCCGACGCGGCGACCACGACGACGACCGCCAGGGTCAGTCCGGCGAGCCCGGCGAACAGTGCCCGGACGACCCGGAAGCGCGAGGGGTTCGTGGTGGCGATCCGCGGGGGGAGCCGACGGAGCACGAGCACGAACGCGATGAGGGTCACCGTCTCGACCACCATCTGGGTCAGCGCCAGGTCGACGGCACCGTGCAGGACGAACAGCACGGACATGCCGTAGCCGGTCACCCCCACCAGGACGGCCGCGGCGAACCGGGTCTTCGCGGTGAGGACGGCGATCGCGGCGATCGACATCACGACGACGACCGGGATCTGCCCCCACGAGTCGGCGAACCGGACGTGGAACGCCCAGGGGCCGCCGACCGCCAGGTTCACGAGCGCGCCCGCGACGAAGACCGACAGGATCACCGTCAGGTAGTAGGGGAGCGAGCCGCGCTGGACACCGGCGGTGAGGCCCGTCGCGACGCGGTCCAGCCCGCGCATCAGGTGCCGGTACGTGCCCGACGCGCTGGGGAAGCCCGCGAGCCGGTGCTGGATCGCCTCGACAGGACGGCGCAGCGCGAAGAGCGCGATGCCGCCCACCAGGCTCACGGCGGACAGGCCGAGTGCGGGCTCGAGCCCGTGCCAGAGCGCGAGGTGCGGGACGGCCTCGCCCGGCAGGGCTGCCGCGCTCGCCGCGGGCTCGATGCCGTGCGCGATGAGCGGGGTGAGCAGACCGAGGGCGAGCCCGGTGAGGGCCAGCACCGACGGCACGACACCCAGACCGTGCAGCCGGTGCGGCTCCGTCTCGGCGACACCGGGCTTCCGGGCGAAGGCGCCCCAGAGGAAACGGAGGGAGTACGCCACGGTGAGGACCGAGCCGACCGTCACGCCGACGAGCGCGAACCAGGCCCACCCGGCGTCCGGCCCGTGCAGCGCCTCGACGAAGCCGGTGAGCACGGCCTCCTTCGCGACGAACCCGAAGGTCGGCGGGATGCCGGCCATCGAGAGGAGCGCGAGGACGGCGACCACGGCGAGCCACGGGCGCTTCCGGCCGAGGCCGCTCAGCCGCGCGAGGTCACGGGTGCCGGTCACGTGGTCGATCGCCCCGACGACGAGGAACAGCGTCGACTTGAACGCCGCGTGCGCCACGAGCAGGGCCACCCCGCCGAGGGCGACCGCCGGCGCTCCCCACCCGGCGGCGAGCACGAGGAACCCGAGCTGGGCGACCGTGCCGTAGGCAAGCAGCAGCTTGAGGTCGGTCTGCCGGAGTGCGCGGTACCCGCCGACGAGCATGCCGAGCACGCCGAGCAACGTGATCGTCTCGCGCCAGCCGTCGAGGAGCGCGAACGCCGGGGCCAGCCGGGCCACCAGGTAGATGCCGGCCTTCACCATCGCGGCGGCGTGCAGGTAGGCGCTGACCGGCGTCGGCGCGGCCATCGCCGCGGGGAGCCAGAAGTGGAAGGGGACGATGGCCGACTTCGTCAGGGCGCCGAGGAGCACGAGGACCACCGAGACGGAGACCACCGTGCCCGAGGGCGGGTCCGCGACGATCCCGGAGAGCGAGGTCGTGCCGGCCGTGACGGACAGCACGACGAGTCCGGCGAGCATCGCCAGACCGCCCGCGGTCGTGACGACGAGTGCCTGCATCGCGGCGGCGCGGCTCGCCCGCTTGGCGGCGTCGTGCCCGATGAGCAGGTACGAGAAGACGGTCGTGGCCTCCCACAGCACGAACAGCACGATGACGTCGTCGGCGACGACCAGTCCGTACATCGACCCGGCGAACGCGGTCAGGACCCCGGCGAACCGGCCGAGCGCGGGTTCGCGTGGCTCGAAGTACGAGGCGCAGTAGACGAGCACGAGCGCACCGACCACGGAGACCACGAGGGCGAGCACCCACGACAGCGCGTCCATCCGCAGGGCGATCGCGAGGTCGAGCTGCGGCACCCACGTGAACCGCTCGGTGACACCACCGTGCAGCGCCTGACCGGTCTGCGCGACCGTGAGGACCGCGGCGGCGGCCGGGGCGAGGGCTGCGACGTAGAAGACGCGACGGCCGAGGACGGGGGTCAGGGCGGGGACGATCAGGGCGACGATCGCGAACGCGACGAGGACGATGACCATCGGGCACCTCCTCGGGGTCGGGCTGCAGTCCGGCTCACTGGGCCCTCACAGCTTACGGAGAGGCCCTTGTACGGAACCTGAGTAACCGGAAAGGCCTGACCGCCCGTGGAGGTGTCAGCGGCCGTGCGCGCGCGAGGGGATCTGCGTGGCGAGCTTGCCGCCGGAGACGTCGAGCAGGGTGCCGGTGATGTAGCCCGAGGCGTCGCTCGCCACGAAGACGAGCAGGTCGGCGACGTCGTCGGCGGTCTCCCACCGGCGCAGCGACAGGGTGTCGAGCAGGCGGTCCTGTGCCTCGGTCGGCATCGTCGCGAACCCGTTCATCGCCGTCGGGACCATGCCCGGCGCGTACGCGTTGACGGTGATGCCCCACGGGCCGAGCTCCGACGCCAGCACCCGGGTGAACGAGACGACCGCAGCCTTGGACGCCGCGTAGGCAGCGCTGCCGACGCTCGGGATGATCGCGGCGAACGAGGCGGCGTTGATGATCCGCCCCCGCCCCGCGGCCTGCATCACCGGAGCGACGGCCCGGCTCATCAGGAAGGTGCCGCCGAGGTTCACGTCCATGCACCGGCGCCAGGCGTCCCACTCGAGCTCGGCGACGGTGCCCTCGACGTTGATGCCGGCGTTGTTCACGAGGACGTCGATCGTGCCGTGGCGGGCGACGACCTCGTCCACGGCGGCCCGCACCGAGTCCGGGTCGGCGACGTTGCAGACGACGTGGTCGATCGAGTCGGTGGTGGAGGGGTCGTCGTCGAACGCCAGGTCGAAGGCGACGACCCGACACCCCTCGGCGGCGAAGCGTTCGGCGATCCGGTGACCGATCCCGCGCGCGGCGCCGGTGACGATCACCACCCGGTCGGTCAGGTCGAGGTGCATCGGTGCTCCCGTCGTCGAGGCCTTGATTAGGCATACCATTCAAGCATGGCGGATCAGCGTGTGCTCTGGATCACCGGTGCGGGAAGTGGCATGGGGGCGGCGGTGGCGACCGCCGCGGCCCGAGACGGGTGGACGGTGGTGCTCAGCGGGCGCCGCGCCGACCGGTTGGAGCAGGCCGCGACGGCGATCCGGGCGGCGGGCGGCACCGCCGACGTCCTGCCCCTCGACGCGGGAGACCAGTCCGCGGTGGCCGACGCCCGTGATGCCGTGGCGCGGCGGCACGGGCGACTCGACGGACTCGTCCTCGCCGCCGGCCTCAACGCACCGCGGCGACGCTGGGACGACCAGTCCCTCCCCGACTTCCGCGCGATCGTCGACACGAACCTCACGGCCGTCGTCACCGTCGTCGACGCCGCACTGCCGGCGCTCCGCGAGTCCGGCGGCGTGGTCGTCGTGGTGTCGTCGTACGCGGGGTGGTCCTTCCAGCCCGGCGCCGGTGTCGCGTACTCGGCGAGCAAGACCGCGCTCGGGTCCGTCGTCCGCACGCTCAACCAGCAGGAGGCACCGCACGGCGTCCGTGCCACCCACCTGTGCCCCGGCGACGTCGCCACCGACTTCCTCGACCAGCGTCCGTCCGTGCCGGACGCCGCCGCACGATCGGTGATGCTGCAGCCGGAGGACATCGCCCGGACGGTGTCCTTCGTGCTCGAGGCTCCGCCGTACATGCGCGTCGACGAGCTCGTGGTCAGCCCGGTGTCCCAGCGGTGACGAGCACCTTCGACCGGGTGCGGGACGAGCTCGGCAGTGCCATCGTCACGGGCGTCCTGCCGACGTGGCACCGGGACAGCATCGACGGGTTCGTCGTCCGGACGGGCGCCAGCCGCAGCATCGTGCGCGAGGCCGTCCGTGTCCTGGTCGGGTGCGGGCTCCTGTCCGCGCGACGCCGGACCGGACTCCTCGTGCATCCGCCCGGGGCGTGGGACGTCACCGATCCGCTCGTGCTCGGCTGGCAGCTCGCCGGACCCGACCGCGACCGGGTCCTCTCCGAACTGCGAGCCGTGCGCCGTGCGGTGGAACCCGCTGCCGCGGCGGCCGCCGCCGAGACCGTCTCGACGGGCCGTGTCCTCCGGCCGCGCGCGCCCGGTCCCCTGGCGGACCTGGTCACACCCGACCCGCTCGTCGAGCTGCTCGCGAGCGCGACCATCATGTCGGAGTGGACGGACGCGGACGACGCGGCCACGTTCCTCCTGGCGGACCTCCAGCTCCACCGGAGTCTGCTGACGCTGTCCGGCAACGCGTTCTTCATCCGACTGGGGCGGGTCACCGCCCGCGCACTCGACGAACGCGCGAGCATCCGCCCGGACCTGCACGACGTCGGACTGCACGTCCGGCTGGCCCACGCGGTGGCGGACGGCGATGCCGCCGTCGCGGCGGCGACGATGACGGAGATCATCGACCGCACCGACGTGGTGCAGCCGCCCGTCGCGTAGGGCTCCGCGAGCATAGGGTCGAGGGGTTCGAAGGAGAGCACATGCCGTTCACCGACCTCGTCCCCGACCCCACCGCCCTGGAGCGGATCGCCACCGGCAGCACCTGGGCGGAGGGCCCCTGCTGGATCCCGGCCAGTCGCACCCTGCGGTGGTCGGACATCCCCGGCGACCGGATCCTGCAGTGGCACGCCGACTCCGGCGAGACCTCCGCGTACGCCGAGGGGGTCGAGTTCACGAACGGCCGGACGCTCGACCGCGACGGCAGCGTGGTGCAGTGCTCGCACGGGCTCCGCCGGGTGGAGCGGGACCGCGACGGCGTCGTCACGCCGATCGTCGACGCGTGGAACGGTGTCCGGCTGAACTCCCCGAACGACGTCGTCGTGGCGCGGGACGGCAGCGTCTGGTTCACCGACCCGGCCTACGGGATCACCCAGCCGCGCGAGGGACACCCCGGTGAGCGCGAGTACGGCGACCACTGGACGTTCGTGTGCGGCCCCGACGGCGAGGACCTCCGGCCGGTCGCGGTCGACCTCGACGAGCCGAACGGGCTAGCCTTCGACCCGTCCGAGCGGGTGCTGTACATCGCGAGCTCGTCCGGCGAGGAGCCAGTCATCCGTGCTTACGACCGTGACGGCGTCCGGCTGAAGAACGGCCGGGTGTTCGCGAGACTCGAGCCGGGCGAGGGCGCACCGGACGGCATCCGGGTCGACGTGCACGGCAACGTGTGGTCGTCGTCGCACCGGGGCGTCGTCGTATTCGACCCGTCGGGCGAGCGGATCGGCGAGGTGGCCGTCCCCGAGGTGACGTCGAACCTGTGCTTCGGCGGCGACGACGGTACGACGCTGTTCCTGACGGCGACGACGTCGGTGTACCGGATCGCCACGACGACGCGGGACGCTGCCGTATCCTGACTCGGCCATGCAGTGCGACTACTTCGACCGCGGGGTGTGCCGCTCGTGCACGCTCATGGGGCAGCCGTACGCCGACCAGGTCCTCGACAAGGAGATCCGCACGCTGGAGCTCCTGCGGGAGGCGGTCGACGCGGCGGGTGGCCCGGGCACGGTGGAGTGGCTGCCGGCGATCACCAGCCCGGAGTCCGGCTACCGCAACAAGGCGAAGATGGTCGTCGGCGGAACCGTGCAGCGACCGACCGTGGGGATCCTCGACCACCGGCAGCGCGGGGTCGACCTGCGCCACTGCGGCATCTGCACGCCGGGCATCCGGCACGCGCTGCCGATCCTGGCGGACTTCATCGCGGACGCCGGCCTGATCCCGTACGACGTCGCCGCACGTCGTGGCGAGCTGAAGTACGTGCTCGTCACCGAGTCGCCCGACGGCGAGCTCATGGTGCGCTTCGTCCTGCGCTCCGAGGGACAGCTGCCGACGCTCCGACAGCACCTCGACGCGCTCCGCAGCGTCCTGCCGCAGGCTGTCGTCGTCACCGCGAACCTGCTGCCCGAGCACAAGGCGGTGACCGAGGGGGAGCGTGAGATCGTGCTCACCGAGCAGGAGACCCTGTCGATGCGGCTCGGCCCGGTCACCATGCACCTGCGGCCGCAGAGCTTCTTCCAGACCAACACCCACGTGGCGACGGAGCTGTACGCGCAGGCGTCGGCGTGGATCGACGAGGTGGCCCCCGAGTCGATGTGGGACCTCTACTGCGGGGTCGGCGGCTTCGCCCTGCACGCCGCGCGCCCCGGTCGGGCCGTGACCGGCATCGAGACCAGTCGCGAGGCCATCCGGTCCGCGAAGCAGTCCGCGCGCGAGGCCGGCCTAACGGACGTCCGGTTCGCGGCGGACGACGCGACGGAGCACGCGCTGCGGTCCCGCCCCGGTGCGACACCGGAGCTGGTCCTCGTGAACCCGCCACGGCGGGGGATCGGCGAGGCGCTGTCGACCTGGCTGGAGGACTCGGACGTGCAGCACGTCGTCTACTCGAGCTGCAACCCCGTCACCCTGGCGAAGGACCTGGCCCGGATGCCGTCGCTGCGCCTGCGGCGCGTGCGCGTGCTCGACATGTTCCCGCAGACGGGGCACCTCGAGGCGGTCACCCTCCTGTCCCGGGGGTGACCGGCAGGCGGACGGGAGGCGCGCATCCCGGCTGACACGTGCCTCCAGGCCGTCATTGCCAGGGAACTGCCAAGGTGGCGTACCCGGGTACGTCGCGATCACCATGGCCATGGGCATCGCGGCGTACAGGAACACCGGTGGGGTACATAGCACTCCTGGGTAGAACCGTTGGTCTCGGTTTGATAACAGTCAAGAGTTTCCTATGGTGGCCGACCGAGGCGCCCCGGCACGAGACCACTGCCCCCGGAGGCGCACCCCCCACGACTCGACCCTGACCGGTCGGGGCGGGCAGTGGCCGCCGTTCTCCGGCGCGTGGTCCCGGTGGAGCACCAACATGAAGAAGCTTTCTCGTACCCGCACCATCGTCGGTGGCATCGCGTTCGCCGGCCTCGCCGCGACCGGTGTCGGCCTCGCCGCAGCCCCCGCGAACGCCGCCTCCGGCTCGACCTGGGACGCTCTCGCGCAGTGCGAGTCCGGCGGCAACTGGGCCATCAACACCGGCAACGGCTACTACGGCGGCCTGCAGTTCAACCTCGGCACCTGGCAGGCGAACGGTGGCGCGGGCAACCCGGCCTCCGCGAGCCGTTCCGCGCAGATCGCCGTCGCCGAGCGCGTCCTCGCCTCGCAGGGGTGGGGCGCCTGGCCGGCCTGCTCCGCGAAGCTCGGCCTGAGCGGCACCGCCGGTGCTGCCCCGCAGGCCGCGGCTCCCGCGCCGGCACCGGCTCCCGCTCCGGCCCCCCGGGCCGCTGCTCCGCAGCCGGCCGCCCCGCAGGCTCCGGCCGCGCCGCAGGCCCGTGCCACGCAGGCTGCTCCGGCCGCCCCGGCTGCGCCCGCGAAGCCGGCCCCGGTGAAGACGAGCGGCAAGACCTACAAGATCGTCTCCGGCGAGACCCTCGACAGCATCGCCACGAAGCTGAACATCGACGGCGGCTGGAACAAGCTCTGGGCCGCGAACACGTCGACGATCGACAACGCCGACCTGGTGTACGCCGGTCAGACGCTGCAGCTCCCGGCCTGACGCCCGAGCGCATCGCACGCACGACGCCCCCGCGACCCATCGGTCGCGGGGGCGTCGTGCTGTCCGGGGCGCTACTGCGGGTTGTCGGCCAACCACCCCGCCACGTCGTCGGAGCGGAGTGCCTGGGAGAGTGACTGCACCGCGAGCGTGTTGAGGTTGACGATCGACTGCCCGCCCGGGGAGGTCCCGGTGCCCGCCGTGGGCATCGTGAACGTGGTGAGGTCGGACGACCGGACGTCACGGAGCGACCACCCGAGGCTGACGAGCGTCGGGAAGGTCAGCCCTTCGTCGACGGAGAGGTACTTGCTCGTGGCGGTGACGAAGTCCTGGATGCGGCCGGGGTTCGTGATGGTCCCCTTCGACAGGACGCCGTCGAGGATGCCGCGCATGAACGCCTGCTGGTTCTGCACGCGCGTGTAGTCGGCGTCGGTGAAGGAGTACCGCTCGCGGACGAACGTGAGGGCTGCGTCGCCGTCGAGGCGGTTCGGCCCGGCGGTGTACGAGTGCCCGCGAGCGGTGAACGCCTTCGGGGAGTCCACGGTCACACCACCGAGGGCGTCGGTCATCCCCGTGAAGCCCGCGAAGTCGATCTCGGCGACGTGGTCGACCCGGACGTCGAGGAGCCGCTCGACGGTCTGCACCGTCAGCGGGACCCCGCCCCACGAGTACGCGGCGTTGATCTTCGCCATGCCGTGGCCGGGGACGTCGACCCACGAGTCCCGCATGATCGACATGAGGTACACGGCCTTCCGATCGGCCGGCACGTGCGCGAGCATGAGCGTGTCGGAGCGGCCACCGGCTGCGCCGTCGTGGTCCGGGTCGAACCCGGACCGCGAGTCCGACCCGATGAGCAGGATGTTCTCGGCGCCGGCCGTCGCCGCCGGTCGTGAGCCGGAGGGGAACGGTTCGGCGATGACGTCCTTGCCGGCGTCGTAGCTGCGGGCGAGCCCGCCGACGAAGACGCTGGCGACGACGGCGATCACCGTGGCGATGCCGATAAGGGAGCCGAGGGTCGCGACGAGTGCGACGAGCGCCGGGCGCCGGCGCTTCCGGGGGCGCTCCGGGGGAGTGGTGGGGGTGTGTGCTGCGGCCGCTGCGCGGGCTGCTCGGCGCTCGGACATCGGGGCTCCTGCGGTCGGATCGGGTCGCGTCGGACCTGACGCCGACCGATCCACCTTAGCGCATGTGATATGTCAACCGCGAGCAGTTCAGTCGCGTGAGGGGCGACCGCGTTCGAGCAGGGCGGCCAGTGCTCCTCTGAGTGCGGGGTCGTCCGGCAGGACGTCGCGTTCGATGTGCCGCGCGGTCTCCCAGGCCCGGCGCCCGTGCTCGGTCACCGTCACGATCCGCCGCCGCCGGTCGTCGGGGTGCGGCGAACGCTCGACCAGGCCGTCCCGCTCCATGCGTTCGAGCGTGCGGGACATCGTCTGCGGCTGGACGCGTGCGGTCCGCGCCAGGGTGTCGGCACCCGTGGGTCCGGTGCGGATCAGGATGTCGATGGCGATCAGTGCGGCGTGCGGCAGCCCGATCGCCCGGAGTCGTTCGTCCCAGTCCCGTTCGACGGCCCGTGCCGCGGCCGAGAGAAGGCGGCCGAGGGGCCAGCCGTCGGGGGCGTCGTCCATGGGGCGAGTCTACGGGCGGGCATCGTGTAGGCCCTTCTAGTAATCAGCATGCTGACTATTGGAGTACGCTCGCCCTCGTGTCCCGCTTCCTCCGCATCGTCCTCCCCGCGCTCGTCATCGTGGTCTGGCTCGCGATCGCCTCCGTCGGCGGTCCGTTCTTCGGCAAGATCTCCGAGGTCTCCACGAACGACCAGACCTCCTTCCTGCCGGCCTCGGCGGACGCCACCAAGGTGCAGGAGCGCTCGTCCGAGTTCCGCACGGCCTCGGGAGCGCCGGCGATCATCGTCCTCTCGCGGGCGGCGGGGCTCACCGACGCCGACCGTTCGGCAGCCAGCACCCTGGCCGCGCAGCTGGGGGACCGCGACGACGTGCAGGGTGTCAGCCCGGTGATCCCGAGCGAGGACGGCGACGCCCTCGAGATCGTCGCGACGCTCACCCAGGCGGCCGAGACCGGGGACACCGTCGAGGCGATCCGCGCCGACGTCGACGACGCTCTGCCGTCGGGGCTCCAGGGCTACGTCACCGGACCGGCCGGGTTCACCGCCGACCTGACCGAGGCCTTCGCCGGCATCGACGGGCTGCTGCTCGGGGTGGCGCTCGCCGCGGTCTTCGTGATCCTCATCATCGTGTACCGATCACCGCTCCTGCCGATCCTCGTGCTCGGTACCGCGACCTTCGCCCTCTGCGCGTCGATCCTCGTCGTGTGGTGGCTGGCGAAGGCGGACGTGGTCACCGTCAACGGGCAGGTGCAGGGCATCCTCTCGATCCTCGTCATCGGTGCCGCGACGGACTACGCACTCCTCTACACGTCGCGCTTCCGCGAGGCCCTGCGCGACCACCGCACGGGCTGGGACGCCACGAAGGCCGCGCTCCGCGGGAGCCTCGAACCGATCCTCGCCTCGGGCGGCACCGTCATCGTCGGCGTGCTCTGCCTGCTGCTCTCCGACCTCAACTCGAACAAGGCGCTCGGGCCGGTCGCGGCGATCGGCATCGCCTTCAGCCTGCTCGCCGCCCTCACCCTGTTGCCGGCGCTGCTGCTCGCCTTCCGTCGGGCCGCGTTCTGGCCGCTCCGCCCCGCGTACGGCAGCGCCCACCCGGTCGTCACCGGTCCGGACGCACGGGGGATCTGGGCGAAGGTCGGTCGGCTCGTCGCCCGGCGCTCGCGGACGGTCTGGATCGTCTGCACGGTGGGGCTCCTCGTGATGGGGGCCGGACTCGTCGGGCTCAAGGCCGACGGGGTGCCCCAGAGCGACCTCGTCATCGGGAGTTCGCAGGCGCGCGACGGTCAGGACGTGCTCGCCGACCACTTCCCGGGCGGCTCGGGCAGCCCGGCGCAGGTCATCGGCGCCGAGGCCGACCTGGACCGGCTCGTCGACGCGATCACCGCGGTCGACGGGGTCGACGGGGTGGTCGCCGCGGCGAAGGACTCCCCGTCCGGCACCGTGTCGGTCACGGGGGACGGCGCTCCCGGCTCGCCCACCGTCTCGCGCGGAGACGTGCTGCTCGAGGCGACCCTGTCCGACCCGGCCGACTCCGACGCCGCCGAGCAGACCGTGCGGGAGCTCCGGACCGCCGTCGAACGGGTCGACCCGGACGCGATCGTCGGTGGGGTGACCGCGACGGCCGTCGACACGAACGACACCGGCATCCGCGACCGCTCGGTCATCATCCCGGTCGTCCTCGTCGTGATCCTGCTCATCCTGATGCTGCTGCTCCGGAGCATCGTCGCGCCGCTCGTGCTCATCGGCAGCGTGATCGTGTCGTTCGCCGCGGCCCTCGGCGTCGGTGCGCTCGTGTTCGACCACGTGTTCCACTTCCCCGGCGCCGACCCGAGCGTCCCGCTGTACTCGTTCGTGTTCCTGGTGGCGCTCGGCGTGGACTACAACATCTTCCTCATGACACGGGTCCGCGAGGAGGCCCTCCGGCACGGGCCGCGCGAGGGCGTGCTCCGCGGTCTCGGTGTGACCGGCGGGGTGATCACCTCGGCGGGCATCGTCCTGGCGGCGACGTTCGCCGCCCTCGGCGTCATCCCGATCCTGTTCCTCGTGCAGATCGCGTTCGTCGTCGCGTTCGGTGTCCTGCTCGACACGATCGTCGTCCGGTCCCTGCTCGTACCTGCCCTGGCGTACGACCTCGGACGGCGCGCATGGTGGCCGTCGCGCCTGTCGCGTCCGACCCATCACATGTGACACGCTGGGCGTATGCCAGTTCCTTCGACGCAGCCCGCAGCCGAGCGGAAGCTCCTCCGTGACACCGTCCAGGACAAGATCCGCGACGCCATCATGGACGGCACCCTCGAGCCGGGCGAGCGTCTCAACGACGACGACCTGATCTCCTGGCTCGGTGTCTCCCGGACCCCGATCCGCGAGGCCCTGGCGGAACTGGCCCGTGCCGGCCTGATCGAGATGGCACCGAACCGCTACACGCGGGTCGCGGCGCCCACGAAGGACGAACTGCTCGACGCGTACCGGACGCTCGGCGTCATCTACGGCGGCGTCGCCCGGCTCGCGACCCCGCGGTTCACGGACGCGCAGCGCAAGAAGGTCGTCAAGATGCTCGACGACGTCACCGCACAGATCGAGCGGCAGCACCAGGGCGAGGTCGCGCAGAACGGCGCCGACATCTACGCGATGTGGGCGGACCACTGCGGCAACCCCTCGCTCGAGCAGCTGTGCAAGTCGACGACCGACGGCCTCGCGTTCAAGCTCCGAGTGCCGGAACTCGCCGAACTCGTCCCCGCCGACGTCGTCCTGCCCGAGGTCGCGAACCTGAAGGCGGCCGTCCAGGCGAAGGACCCGATCGCCGCGGAGCTCGCCATGGAGGCGATCCACCTGCTCCCGTCGCGCGGCTAGCGTTCCGGACGCGACCGGTCGACGGCCTGGAGGCGCGGTGCCAGCTGGCACCGCGCCTCCAGGCCGTCATCGCGTCACCGCCCGCACCGCGAGCGCGACAGTCCGCTCCTCGGCGCGCCGTCTCCGACGCGAGAGCGACAGAAGGCCGCGATCATCCGGCGGCCATGTGTCGCTTTCGCGCCGTGGTGCCGAGCGTGCGCCGGGCCGTCAGTGGGCGACGGCACTGATCATGCCGAGGCCGACGCTGATGCGGTCGGCGACCTCGATGAGGTCCTCGGCGAGCGAGTCCATGTCGCGGTCGCGCAGCTGGGTCACCCGGCCCGAGATCGACAGCGCTGCCGCGATGCGTCCGGAGGCGTTCCGGATCGGCGCCGCGATGCAGAAGCGACCGAGGGCGAGCTCCTGGTTCTCGACGCACCACCCTCGCTTCGCCGATGCCGCGAGGTCCGCCGTCAGGTCGTCGTGCGACGTGATCGTGTGGTCGGTGTAGCGGGGGAGCACCTCGCCGAGCAGGGCGATCCGCTCCGCCTGCGTCATGTCGAGCATGAGCGCCTTGCCGAGGGCGGACGCGTGCATCGGCTGCCGCATGCCGATCATGGTGTGCGACTTCGGCGCGAGCGACCCCTCGAAGTGGCAGAGGTAGATGCACGAGGCGTCGTCCTGCACCCCGACGTTGGCGGTGAGGCCGATGCGGTGTGCGAGCTCCTGCGCCGCGGCCCGGCTCTCGCGGTGCACGGGGTTGTGGTTGAGGCCCTGACTGGCGAGCTCGAGCACGGCCCGACCCACGGAGTACCCCTGCGACTCGGGGTCCCGGTGGACGTACTCGAGCGACTCGAGCGTCGCGAGGAGCCGACCGGTGGTGGAGGTGCCGAGCCCGATCGCCCGTGCGATGTCGGAGGCGCGCATCGCACCGTCGGCGGCACCGAGCGCGCCGAGGACTGCTGCGGCGCGCTCGATGCTCTGGTTCGGAGGTGTAGTCACCATCCGATCATTCTGGACCGGAGTGCTGATCAGGACACCTTCACGGCACTCGCCGTGACGAAGGGCGACCCGTTCGTCGCCGTCACCACCACGCGGAGCGAGGTGGTCCGCACGGGCGTCACCGCGTGGACGCGGTGCCGGTGCCGGTTGCCGGTCACCTCGTCGAGCAGCCGCCAGGACCCGTCGACGCACGCCTCGACCCGGTAGTCGCGGGCGAGCGTCGGGACGGCGTCCCAGTGGGTGCGGTGGTGGTGCAGGTTGATGAGGTCGGCGTCGACGTCGTCGTTCCACACGATCCGGACCTCGTGCACGTCGACCGGTTCCGCCCAGTCGAGCACCAGGGCAGCGGTGCCGTCGCCGGCCTCCGACGACCACATGTGCGGCCCGCCGAAGGGACGCTGGTAGCCGTCCACCACCCTGGAGGCACGCCACGCGTCCGACGTGCCGGCAGCGGTGAACGCGAAGGAGCGTCCGCGCAGGGCCCGGGCTTCCCAGTCGGTCACGGGCTGGTCGGACTCCTCGGGGATGTGGTCGTCGAACTGCTCGTCATCGGCCGTGCGGGCGCGGAGGGCGAGCACCCCGTACGGGTGCCCGTCGGTCAGGACCAGGCGGACGCCGGGGGCGCGACGGACGACGACGACCGCGTTGCACGGCTCCTCGGGACGGAACGCGAGGTCCACCACCGCCTCCCCGGCTCCCGGGGCGACCGCGGCGGTGTGGGTGGCGACGTGCTCGATCGGGGCGTAGTTCTGCGGCTTGCCGGTCGTCCAGAGCTCGATCGTGAGCTCGGCCGGGGCGCCGTCGTCGGCGACGGTCCGGAGCGCGAAGGAGCCGAGCGCCGGGTCGGCGGGCAGGACGATCGCGACGTCGCGGTCGAGCGCGAACGTGTCCGCCGTCGCCCACGGGGTGGTGTCGATCGTCGTGAGCTCGCTGCTCGCGCTGATCCGCGCGTGCCGGGCCAGGTCAGCGCCGTCGGCCGCCCGCACCCCGACGAGCGGGGCGTCCTCGCGGAGCAGCGTCTGCTGGAGCATCGCGACGTGGTCGGTGCCGAGCGCACGGGGCGTCGTGCCGTGCCGGGCGACGAGGTGCGCCGCGGTGCCGGCGGCCTGCCCCTGGGTGGCGCACGTGGCCATCACCCGCGTCGACCCGAACGCCACGTGCGAGGCCGAGATGTTCCGGCCGGCGAAGAGCAGGTTCGCGACGTCCGCCGAGTAGAGGGAGCGGAACGGGATGTCGTACGTGCCGTCGGTGTACCGCTGCTGGGCGCCCGGGGTCTCGGCGTAGACGCCCTCGACGGGGTGCAGGTCGATCGACCACCCGCCGAAGGCGACCGTGTCGGGGAAGGTCCGCTGCGACACGAGGTCCTGCTGCGTCAGGGTGTGGTCCCCGACGAAGCGGCGGTACTCGCGCTTGCCGGGGATCGCGCCGACCCAGTCGAGCGTGAGGGTGTCGGCGTCGAACGCCCCGGAGTTCTTGATGTGGTCCCAGATGCCGTACACGACACCCCACAGCTCGTCACGGATGCGCTCGTTCTCGGCGACGGTGTCGAGTTCGCCACCCCACTCGATCCACCAGTAGTTGCAGCCGTTGTCGCCGGTCGTGATCGCGCGGTTCGCCAGGATCGGCGTCGTCGCCAGGTCGACGGCGATCGACGGCGGCACGAACTTCTCCGGGCGCCCGGTGTCGTGCGTCGAGAAGAAGATCGAGCTGCCGAGCAGTTCGTCGTCGGGCTGTTCCGGCGCCCACTCCTCGCCGTGTTCGTCGCGTCCTTCGCGACCGATCCGGTACGAGGCCCCCGCGAGGGCACCGACGAGGCCGTCGCCGGTGCAGTCGAGGAAGACCGGTGCGGTGAACGTCGTCTCGATCTCGGAGCCCATCGTCCATCCGGTGACCGAGGTGATCCGGGTCTCGCCGTCGTCGTCCGAGGTCGTCACCGTCCGCACGTCGGTGTTGAGGTGCAGGTGGACGTTCGGCTCGGCGCGCACGAGGTCGAGCACGACCTGGTCCCAGTAGACCGCGTTGCCCTGCGGGTTCCGGTACTGGTTCTCGAGGAAGAGCTCGCCCATGATCCCGGTCTCGCGGGCGAACCGCTGCGTGCCGTGCGCGGTCGCCCCGACCACCCACACCCGGATCTCGCTCGAGGAGTTGCCGCCGAGGACGGGGCGGTTGGTGACGAGGGCGACGCTGGAGCCGAGGCGGGCGGCGGCGACCGCGGCGCTCACACCGGCGAGACCGCCTCCGACGACCACGACGTCGTGGTGTTCTTCACGGGACTGCATGGCCGTGACGGTATCACCCTCTGGTGCTTCTTTCCCACTGTGTGGCAAAGTGTGCCCGGCAAGTGCTATCGTCAACGAACTCTCGACAACGAAGTGTGAGGTCAACCCCATGAGCGACGGAACCCGAACGCGCACGAGCGCCGACGCCGCCAGCAGCCCAGACGTCCAGGCAGCACTGGGCGACGACGCGCGCCGCCAGAGCATGCGGAAGGTGATCGTCGCCGCGGGCGTCGGCCACTTCGTCGAGTGGTTCGACTTCGGCCTGTACGGCACCCTGGCCACCGTCATCTCGCTGTACTTCTTCAAGCAGGGCGACCCCCAGGTGGCGCTGCTCTCCGCGTTCGCCGTGTTCGGTGCCGGCTTCGTGATGCGTCCGCTCGGCGGCCTGTTCTGGGGCTCGCTCGGGGACCGGGTCGGCCGGAAGACCACGCTCGCGACGGTCATCCTCATCACGAGCGGCGCGACCGCGGTGATGGGGATCCTGCCGACCTACCAGAGCGTCGGGCTCCTCGCGCCGATCCTGCTCGTCGTGGTCCGCCTCGTGCAGGGCTTCGCGGCGGGTGGCGAGGGGGCGGGTGCGACGACGCTCCTCGCCGAGTTCGCCCCGTCGAACCGGCGCGGCTTCGTGACGAGCTTCATCGACGTCTTCGGCTTCGCGGCGTTCATCGTCGGTGGCGGTCTGGTGTTCCTCTTCACGGCGCTCGCCGGCGACGGCGCCCTCGAGTCGTGGGGCTGGCGCGTCCTGTTCCTCATCGCGCTGCCACTCGGGCTGGTCGGGCTGTACCTCCGCTCGAAGCTCGAGGACACCCCGGAGTTCCGGGCCCTCAAGGCGAAGGGCGAGGTCGCGGTCAACCCGCTCCGTCGCTCGATCCGCTCGGGGTGGAAGGCGCTGCTGTTCTGCGTCGGGTTCGTCGTCCTCAAGGCGGTCGGGCACTGGATCCTGCAGACGTTCATGCCGTCGTACCTGCAGGCCGACCTCGGCTACTCCCCGCTCGTGTCGTACGGCGTGGTCGTGATCGGGTTCATCGTGATCGCCGCCCTCGTGCCGTTCTTCGGGCTGCTGTCGGACAAGATCGGCCGGAAGCCCGTGATGCTCGCGGGCTGCGCCGGGTTCCTGGTGTTGACCTACCCCACGCTCATGCTCATGAACGCGGGCAACTTCTTCGCCGCGGCGGGCGCGATGATGCTCCTCGGGCTCTTCATGGCGGCGTTCGACGGAGCCGTCAGCGCCTCGATGGCGGAGCTGTTCCCGACCGCGATCCGCTACGGCTCGATGGGCATCGCGTACAACATCAGCGTCGCGCTGTTCGGTGGCATCACGCCGTACTTCGCCACCTGGCTCATCGCCACGACCGGCAACACGTTCGCGCCGGCGTTCTACGTGATGGCGGCGGCCGCGATCACCGGGATCACCGTGCTGCGGGCACGAGAGACGAACAAGGCGGAGCTGCCGTCCTGAGACGCGGGCGGACGACGGACGGGAGGCG
>NZ_MJGN01000045.1:316051-368795 GCF_001865065.1 Curtobacterium sp. MCBA15_008
ACCGCGCCTCCCGTCCGTCCCGCACCCGCGTCCGGAGCGCGAGTGGACTCGGCGGAATCGCGGCGACCTGCCAGGGCCGTGTGATGTCCGCTGGACGCGCTGCGGTTATGGTTTCGGGGTGAGCAACGAACCCGAGGAGACGACGCGCCGCGCCACCCGCGGCTCCGTGCCGCCGCGCCACGGCCGCCAGAAGCGACGCGCCGGGGTGGTCTTCCCCGCCGTCGCCGGCGTGCTCACGATGGGGCTGCTGCTCAGTGGCGGGTACGCCGCCTACGCGTACGGCAGCCTGTCGAACGGTGTCACGAGGATCGACGCGATCTCCGGCGGGGGCACGACGAAGCAGGACGACGTCGACGGCAAGGCGCAGAACATCCTGCTCGTCGGCGACGACCACCGGCCGGACAACGCGACGCCCGAGCAGATGGCCGAGCTGAGCACCCAGTCCGACGGCGGTGCGACGAACACCGACACGATGATCGTCCTGCACATCAACGAGGACGGCTCGCAGGCCACGATGATCTCGTTCCCGCGCGACTCGTACGTCGACATCCCGGGCGTCGGCAAGGGCAAGCTCAACAGCGCCTTCTACTTCGGCACGCTCAACGGCGGTGGCGACACCGGTGGGGCGAAGCTGCTCATCCAGACGATCCAGAACCTCAGCGGGCTCTCGATCGACCACTACGTGCGTGTCTCGCTGCTCGGCTTCTACCAGGTGGTGAAGGAGCTCGGCCCGGTCGAGGTCTGCCTCAACCAGGCCAGCAAGGACCGCTACTCGGGGGTCGACCTCCCCGCCGGCAAGTCCACGCTCGACGCGAAGCAGGCGCTCTCGTTCGTCCGCCAGCGGCACGGTCTGCCGAACGGCGACCTCGACCGCAACGTCCGCCAGCAGTACTTCCTGTCGCAGGAAGCACGCAAGGTGCTCTCCGCGGGGACGCTGCTCAACCCCGTGAAGATGGGCAACATCCTGCGCGCGGTCGGCGGCTCGATCCAGACCGACACCGACCTGATCAACCTGGCGTCGCAGATGCGGAACCTCCGCCCGGGCAACATCCAGTCCGCGACGATCCCGACCCTGGGGACGCCGACCATCACCGTGAACGGCTCGGCGCTGTCCATCGTCGAGGTCGACACCGTGGGGCTCCCCGCGTTCGTGCAGGGGCTGGTCGGCGAACCCGAGGAGTACACCAAGGCGACGGCTGCGCAGCCCGCGGCCACCACGGTGACCGTGCTGAACGGCAGCGGCGTCACGGGTGCCGCGGGTGCGGCCGGGCAGGTGCTCACGGCCCGCGGGTTCCAGGTCGGCGCCCCCGGTTCCTCCGACACGACCAAGGCCACCCAGGTGCAGTACCCCGCCGGGATGGAGGCGCAGGCCAAGGCCGTCGCCGCCGTCGTGCCGGGTGCCGTCGCCGTGCGGACCACCGCCGTCACCGGTGTCACGCTGGTGCTCGGCTCCGACGGCAAGACCGTCACGCCGGTCCCCGCGGCCGGTGGTGCTGCATCGACCCCGGCCGACGGTTCCGCCGCCGGGTCGTCCGACGCCGGCGCTGCTGCACCGAAGCCGTCGAAGTCCGCCTCGTCCGAGCCGAAGCCGTCGTCGACCGACGTGAAGAGCTACGGCAAGGAAGGCGTCTGCATCAACTGACGCTCGTCGCGGGCGCGTCCACCGTCGCGGGTGCGGTCGCGTGCTGCCGGATGGCGGCGATCGCGGCGTCGAGTCCGATCGCCAGCGGGCGGACGTCCCGCTGGACCTGCGCGAGGAGCAGGCCGCCCTGCAGCGCGACCATCACCACGGTCGCGAGCGTGTCCGGGTCGGCTTCGGCGTCGAGCAGTCCGCGGTCCCGCATGACGGTGAGACCGTGCCGGAAGCCCTGCTCCCACCGGGCGAAGCCGGCGGCGACGAGGTCCCGCGCGTCGACGTCCCGTTCGGCCAGCTCGGTGCCGAGGGACCCCAGCGGACAGCCACCGACGCAGTCCCCGGCGGTGGCGTCCTCCACGGCCCGGTCGCGCCAGCGCTGCCAGGCGTCCCACGTCGTGAGGTCGCCGTAGTCCGGCCCCTGGTGGGTGATGACCGCGTCGGTCTGCTGCTGGACGACGGCGCGGACGAGCTCACCCTTGTCGGTGAAGTAGTGGTACATCTGCGACCGGCCGACGGTGGCAGCGGCCCCGATGTCGTCGAGCGTGGTGCCGGCGACGCCCCGGGTGAGCATCAGGTCGGCGGCCGTGACGACGATCCGGTTCCGGGTCGCCAGTCCTTTCGGCGTCGTGCGTCGAAGGGTCTTCGGGGCGTGTTCGAGGCGCATGCTCAGAGTGTACTTGCGAGTACATTTTGCTCATGTGACATTCTCCGCATGGACGATGCACTCCTCGCTCGGCGCGACGAAGAACGCGCTCTCCTGCTCGCCGTCGCGCTGGGCGACCGACGTGCCTTCGAGCGCCTGTACGTGCGCTTCCGTCCCCTGGTCGAGCGGTACGTCCGGCACCAGCTCGTCGATCCCTGGCAGGCGGAGGAGGTCGTGCAGGACGTCTTCCTCGAGATCTGGCAGATCGCGGACCGGTTCGACCCGCAGCACGCCGCCATCGCCTGGATCCGGACGATCGCCCAGCGGCGCGCCATCGACCGGGTGCGGAAGAGCAGCGCCGACCGCGACCGCGACCTGCGCATCGGCGCGCGGGACCACGAGCCGGTCGACCACGCCGGCACCGAGCGGGCCGAGAGCGTCCTCGAGCGCGCCGAACTGCACCGGGCCGTCGCCGCCCTGCCCGTGCGACAGCGTGAGGCCGTGGCACTGCGCTACCTGGTCGGCATGACCGGGCCCGAGGTCGCGACGTCGCTCGGTGTCCCGGTCGGCACCGCGAAGACGCGCGCACGGGACGGCGTCACCGCACTGCGGCGGGTCATGGCCCCGTGACGCCGTCGGTCAGTACGGTCGAGGGGTGAGCAACGCAGCGCGGCCGATCACCCTGATGACCTACAACATCAAGAACCCGGACCCCGCGCACGACTGGCCGGCCCGGCTCCCGGTGCTGCTCGACGTCATCCGGCGGCACGATCCCGACCTGCTGTGCGTGCAGGAGGCCTTCGACCACCAGATGGACGACCTCCGCGCCGGACTCCCGGACCACGCCGACGTCGGGCAGGGACGCGAGGGCGGCGAAGCCGGCGAGCACGCCGCCGTGTTCTTCCGCCGCAGCCGCTTCCGCCCGACGGACGAGGGGACGTTCTGGCTGTCGGACACCCCCGACGAGCCGGTCTCGAACACCTGGGGCAGCGTGTTCCCGCGGGTCGCGAACCACGCCGGCCTCCTCGACGTCGACGGACCCGCCTTCACGCTGCTCACCACGCACTTCGACCACGAGGTGGGGCCGCACGGCGACGAGGTCCGGGCGAAGAGCGCCGCGCTCATCGCCGAACGCCTGCACGGTACCGACGGCCCGGTGATCGTCGCGGGCGACTGCAACGAGCCGGCCGGGGCGGGCGCGGCGTCGCGGGTGCTCACGGACGCGGGCTTCGCGGACGCCTGGGTCGTCGCGGGTGACCCCGCGGACCGGACCGCGACGTTCAACGACTGGCAGCCCCCGGTGGACTCGGGGGAGCGGATCGACTGGGTGTTCACGCGTGGGATCGCCGGCGTGGACCGCGTCGTGATCGACCACGACGGACCGGAGACCTGGTTCGCGAGCGACCACTTCCCGGTGGTGGCGACGCTGCGGATCTGATCGGTCTCGACCGGGTGGGGCGGGCCGCCCGGGATCAGCAGCTGCGCTGGGCGTGGACCGGCATCGGGGAGCCGAGCACCGTGACCGTCGTGTCGTCGGTCAGGGCGGAGACCCCGTTCGTCCCGCGTGCGACCGCGTCGTCCGTCGGGGTGTCGGCGTCGGCGTTGGTGTCGTCGGCGTCGGTCGCGTCGTCCGTGCGTGGCTCGTCGGTCGGGCTCCAGCCCGGCTCGAGCAGGAGCTGCCACGCCTTGGTGTCGTCGGACCCGTACGAGACGCGTTCCGACTTCGGGGCATCGGCGATCGCATCGTGGATGTCGTCACCGACCTGCACGCCGTCCGGGCCGGTCAGGTCGACGTCGTCGCCGGCACGCGTGCGCACGGCGTCGCGGAGGATGCGGATCTCGACCGCGTTGCCGGCCTTGGCGGGCGTCGACAGGGCGGCGACGCGGACCGCGCCGCCCCAGGTGTACGTGGTGCCGGACGGGAAGCACGCGCCGCCGTCGCCCTCGGCCGTCTGGGTCCGCGAGGGCGTGCCGAGCAGACGGTTGAGCAGCGACACCGTGGTGACGGAGTCGCGCATCGAGGCCTCGGTCACGGTCTTCGAGCCGTTCCGGAACACGAGCGACTCGGCGTCCAGCTCGATGGCGTCGACACGCTTGAGCTTGGCGGCGCTGACCCGCGCGGGCTGCTCGTGCAGCGAGGCATCGGAGGAGAGCTCGGCCGCCGCAGCGGTCGCCGGACCGGATCCGGGGGTGCCGCCGATGCCGAACGCGCCGGCCGCGAAGGCCAGCACGGTGGCGCTCGACGCCAGGACGGTCCGGAAGGTCACCAGTCGACGGTACGACGTCGCGGCTGGTTGGACGACGGGTGTTACCGAATCGGGGCCTGGTCGTCACCGGACCGTGACATTCGTCGGTGACGCGTCACGATCACGTCGCCCGGGCCGGCCCTCGTCGGAGCCGCACCCTGGTCCGGCCCCTGCCGCGGGAGTCGCGATCCCGCGCGCCCACCCGCCGCACGGTCCGTGCCGGGCCGGTGTCGCGCCTCCAGGCCCGCTCGCGACCGGCGGACGACGCAGGCCGGTCCACGCGTCGGGGGACAGCCTGCTGGACGGTCCGGGGTGACCACCTGCGTACCGTCACGGGCATGACGGACCAGCAGATCGACCAGTACGCAATGCAGGACCCGACGAAGATGTACGCCGACAAGAAGCCGGACGAGCAGTACCTCCCGGGTGCCGGCACCGACGCCGAGATGGCGGAGAACGTCCCCGCCGACCACGGCGAGGACACCTACCGCGGCTCCGGACGGCTCGCCGGCCGCAAGGCGCTCGTCACCGGCGGTGACTCGGGCATCGGCGCCGCCGTCGCCATCGCCTACGCCCGCGAGGGCGCCGACGTCGCCATCTCGTACCTGCCCGAGGAGCAGGAGGACGCCGACCGCATCGTCGGACTCATCGAGGCAGCCGGCCGCAAGGCCGTGACCCTGCCCGGGGACATCACCTCGCTCGCCGTGTGCGAGCAGATCGTGGCGGACGCCGTGGAGCAGCTCGGTGGGCTGGACATCCTCGTGAACAACGCCGGCAAGCAGCAGAACGTCGCCTCGATCGAGGACATCTCCGACGAGGAGTTCGACGAGACCTTCAAGACGAACGCCTACGCGACGTTCCGGATCACGAAGGCCGCCGTGCCGCACCTGCAGCCGGGCTCCACGATCATCAACACCACGTCGATCCAGGCGTACGCGCCGTCGCCGCACCTGGTGCACTACGCGGCCACGAAGGCCACCGTCAACAACCTGGCGAAGGGCCTCGCGGCGCAGCTCGCGCCGAAGGGCATCCGCGTCAACGCCGTCGCGCCTGGGCCGATCTGGACCCCGCTGCAGCCCGCCGGTGGGCAGCCGCCGGAGGCGCTGCCGTCCGCCGGCGAGCAGACCTACCTCGGCCGCTGGGGACAGCCGGCCGAGCTCGCGCCGGCCTACGTGTTCCTGGCGAGCGGGGAGTCGTCGTACGTCGTCGGCGAGACGCTGCACGTCGACGGCGGGATGCCGACGCCGTAGGGCTGCAGGACGAGTGCCGGACAGGAGGCGCGGTGCCGGTGGGCGCCGCGCCTCCTGTCGTGCGCGTGGCCGGTTCCGGGCCGTGGTCGCGTCGGCGTGACCGGCTCGCGCCGGCATTGTCAGGTCGTGCGGGGTCGTGGCCGCGGCCGCGGCCGCGCCGATCGCGTCAGCGTGCGGCCCGTGGCGTGCGCAGCAGCAGCCAGATGAAGTACGGCGTCCCCACCACGGCGGTGAGGATGCCCGCGCCGAGCTGGGCCGGGGCGATCACCGTTCGGCCGAGCAGGTCACCGAGGCAGACGAGGAGCGCGCCCAGCACCACCGCGACCGGGACGACCCGGGCGTGGGCGCGGCCGACCAGCGAGCGTGCGAGGTGCGGCGCGACCAGGCCGACGAACCCGATCGTGCCGACCGCGGCGATCGCGGTCGCGGTCAGCAGCACCGACAGCGCCAGGAACCCGAGCCGGGTGCGGCCGAGCGGGACGCCGAGCAGACGGGGCGTGTCCTCGTCGAGGGAGACCAGGTCGAGCTCGCGCGTCCGGGTGGTGAGGATTACGAGCGACACCGCCAGCACGGCCACCACCGGGAGCGAGTCCTGCCACGTGCGGCCGTAGGTCGACCCGGACAGCCAGGTCAGGGCCTTGTTCGCGTTGAACGGGTCCGTCACGACGATGAGCAGGCTGATCAGGGCGGTCAGGCCCGCCGAGACGCCGACGCCGACCAGCACGAGCCGGTTCTGGCGGAAGCCGCCGCGGGCGGCGAAGCCGAACACGACCAGCGCGGCGACGGCCGCACCGACGAACGCGGCCCCGGCGACGGACCAGCTGGCCGCCGCGGGGACGAGCGTCACGACGAGCACGGCACCGAGCCCGGCGCCGCTCGAGACGCCGAGGACCCCGGGGTCGGCGAGCGGGTTGCGTGTCACGCCCTGCACGAGGGTGCCCGCGAGTGCCAGCGCGGCCCCGGCCAGGAGCGCCGCCGAGACCCGGGGGACGCGGGTGTCGAGGATGAACGAGATCGCCTGGTTCGCCCGGCCGGTCAGCCAGTTCGTGACGTCGCCGAGCAGGAGCTTCGCGTCACCGAGCAGGACGGAGGCGATCACGACGCCCACCAGGACCGCCACGAGCACCACGACCGTGACGGCCACGGTGGTGCGGCCCGGGATCCGGTGCACCTCGAGCGGCGTGGTCTGCCCGGCGTCGCGGGCGCGGACCGCCAGCACGACCAGGAAGACCGCGCCGAGGACGCTCGTCACGACCCCGGTCGACACCGAGACCGCACGGTCGCCACTGACCACGGCGCGGAGCAGCACGTCCGCCGCGAGCACGATCCCCGCGCCGACGAGCCCGGCCACGAGGAACAGTGCCCACGAGCGGTGCAGCGTCGGGAAGCGCCGGGCGAGGGGGCGGACCAGGGCGGGCGCGCAGAGCCCGACGAAGCCGATCGGTCCCGCGATGGTGACGGCCGCCGCCGTGAGCAGCACGGCGAGGACCACGGCGACGACGCGGGTGCCCCGCACGGGGACGCCGAGACCGCGCGCGGCGTCGTCCCCGAGCGCGAGGACGTCGACGCGGTGCGAGAGCAGGACGAACCCCACGACGCCGACGGCCAGCACCGGCAGCATCGGCAGGACCGTGGCGAACCCGTTCTGCGCGATGCCGCCCTGGTTCCACGCGTAGAGCCCCTGGGTCTGCTGCGGGAACAGCAGGATGAGGGCCTGGGTGATCGACCCGAGGCCGAGCGCGAGGGCGGTGCCGGCCAGGACGAGCCGGACCGTCCCGCTGCCGAGTCCGGACAGCGCGAGCACGAGGGCCGCGGCGCCGAGCCCGCCGAGGAACGCGACCGCACCCTGCGCGACGACCGGCAGGCCGACGCCGGCGACCGACACGACGCCGAGCGCCAGGTACGCCCCGGCGTTCACCGCGAGGGTGTCGGGGGAGGCGAGGACGTTCCGGCTGACCGCCTGCATCGCGGCGCCGGCGACGCCGAGGGCGAAGCCGACGAGCAGCCCCGCGGCCGCGCGGGGGAACCGCGATGCGGCGACGACCGACGCGTCGGTGCGGTCCGCCCGCCCGAGGACGGCGTTCCAGACGTCGATCGCCCCGACGTGCGCGGTGCCCTGCGTCACGTCGACCGCGGCGAGCACCGCGACGAGCGCGATCCCGCCGACCAGCAGCGCGACGCCGAGCGCGGGCCGGACGACGATGCTGCGTCGCCCGGCCCGCGCCGGTGCCGTCGTGGTGTCGATGGCCGCTACTTCGTCAGCGCGGCGACGGTGGCGTCGATGTACGCCTCCATCGAACCCGGGCCGCCGAACATCCAGATGCCGTCGGCGAGACGGTGCACGTCGCCGTCCTGCACGAAGGGCAGGCCCTTCCAGACGGCGTTCGAGGCGAGGGTCTTCGCGAACACGTCGTCGCCGTCCACGTCGTTGCCGATGTAGAGGAAGGCGGTGGCGTCGGGCAGGCCGGTCAGGCCCTCGACGTCGGTCGAGCCGAGCCCGTACGCCGCGTCGCCCTTCACGTCGGTCGATGCCCACGCGTCCTGCAGCCCGAGTTCGCCGTTGATCGTCCCGATGAGCGACGAGCCCGTGTACGGACGGATCGTGACCTGGTTCGACAACACGTAGGCGTCGGCGAACGCCACCTCGGTGCCGTCCTTGCCGGCCTTCGTGAGCTGCTCCTTGCCGTCGGCGATCGCGTCCTCGAGGCCCTTCCAGACCGACTTCGCCTTCGCGGTGGTGCCGGTGGCCTCGGCGATGAGGTCGAGCGTCGCCTTGGTCGTGCCGAGCTGGTCGCTGCCCTTCGCCGAGGAGACCACGATCGTCGGTGCGATCTTCCGGAGCTGTGCGACGACGGAGTCCTTCAGGTCGTCGGTGGCGACGATCAGGTCCGGTGCGATCGAGGCGATGGTGTCCGTGCTCGGCTCACCGCGGGTCCCGATGTCCTCCGGCTTGCCCGTCAGCGGCACGGCGGAGTCCCAGGCGGAGTAGCCCTTCACGTCGGCGACACCGGCGGGCGAGACGCCGAGGGTCTCGAGGTCCTCGACGACGTTCCACTCCGTGCCGACGACCTTCTTCGCCGGACCGTCGAGCGTGACCTTCGTGCCGGTCGCGTCGGTCACGGTGATGCTCGACGCCGAGGACGTCTCGTCGGAGGCTGCCTGCGTCGAGCCGCACGCGGTCAGGCCGAGGGCAGCGGTGGCGGCGATGGCGGTGGCGGCGAGGAGTCGTCTCATGAGCTGGCGTGGAGCCTTTCGATGGTGTGGTGCGCGCCGGTGTCCGACGCGGTCCGGGTGTGGTGCCGGCCGATCGCGCGGGTGCGCAGGCGTCCGGTGGAGGGGTCGTGGTCGACGTCGATGCGGATGCCGTAGACATCGGTCAGGCGGTCCGACACGAGGACCTCCTCGGGGGAGCCGTCGGCGACGACCACCCCGGCGCGGAGCAGGACGACGCGGTCGGCGACGGCGGCGGCCTGGTCGAGGTCGTGCAGGACCACGCCGACGGCGATGCCCCGCTCGTCCGCGAGGTCGCGGACCAGGTCGAGCAGCTCCACCTGGTAGCGGAGGTCGAGGTACGTGGTCGGTTCGTCGAGCAGCAGGACGCCGGTCTCCTGCGCCAGGCAGCTGGCCAGCCAGACGCGCTGGAGCTGGCCGCCGGAGAGCTCGTCGGCGGCGCGTTCGGCGAGCGGCGTGAGCCCCGTGACGTCGAGGGCGTGCGCGACGGCCGCGGCGCCGTCCGGGTCCTGCCCGCCGAAGCGCGAGCGGTACGGGTAGCGGCCGAAGGCCACGAGGTCGCGGACACGCAGCCCGCCCGGGACCGGCCGGCCCTGGGTGAGCAGGGCGACCTGGCGGGCGAAGGCCTTCGGGGAGAGCGCGAGGCCGTCGAGGTCGTCGCCGCGGTCGGCGTGCCCGGCGTCGGTGCTGGTGCCGGTGCTGATGTCGGCCACGCCCCGCAGGGTCACGTCGCCGGATCGGGGGGCCTGGAGGCGCGCGATGGTCCGCAGCAGGGTGGACTTCCCGGAACCGTTCGGTCCGACCAGTGCGGTCACCTTCCCGGCGACGAGCTCCAGTGAGGCGGCGTGCACGACGGGCTCGCCGTGGTAGCCCACGGTGACGGAACGCGCATCCAGATCGACCACGAGGTAAGGGTAGCCTCACCTTGCCTCGATTCCCTAACGCGTGACGGGATTCCGGAGGCGGGGGATCGTCGGGACCGCTGCGGACCGCTTCAGCAGGGGGCGCTGCAGGTGCGCGCGAGCCCTTCGAGCAGTTCGCGGGCGGAGAGTGCCGCGGCCAGCTCGACCTCGACGGGGTTGATCCCGACCGCCCGTTCGAACTCGCGCCGACGGGCCTGGTCGGCGATCGGGACCTCGGGACGCTGCGGCAGGACGGCGATCGCGCGCGCTGCGGCGTCGAAGGCCCCGACCGGACGGCCCAGCTGTTCCCACATCGTGCGGACGTCGTGTGCGACCTGGTCGGGGTCGCCGCCGAACTCGAACCCGGCCGAGGCCATGGTCGCGAGTCCCTGCGCGGTGGGGTCGTTCGGGGTCATCCCGGCATCGTCACACGGATCGCCGCGATTGTCCTGCGAAGTCGCGCTTGTCCCCCGACATGCCGACACCCGGACCGGGGATGATGGTGGCCCCCGATCTCCACTTGGATGGACCTGCCCCCAAGAGGGGCGACGCGGACAGGACGTCCGGGACCGACGGAGGGCACGATGCTCGAACACACCAGCGCGGACACGCACGCGGCAGCCGCCGCAGCCGCCACCCTGCACCTGCGGATCACGATCGTCGGTGCCACCGTCGACCTGCTGCGGGACGTCCCCTTCCACGAGGCCCACGCCGCGCTCGTCGCCGAGCGCCTCGGCATCCCGGTCGAGGAACTCCACCAGCACTTCCCGTCGTGGGACGGCCTGGTGCTCGCCGCCGTCGACCGCTGGAACGGTGGCCGGATGGACGAGGTCACGCGCGAGGTCGGGGACGGCTCGACCGTGCAGCTCCTCCGCGCCATCGTCGCGTCGAACGCCGAGGACCCGGCGCTCATGCGGCTGCTCGTCGCGCTGCTGTCGGTCGCCGGCAACCCGCAGCACCCGATGGCGACCTACCTCCGCTCCCGGTACCAGCTCTTCTACGCGCAGATCAAGCGCGGCCTCGAGCACGACGTCGCGGTCGGCCGTGCCCCGCACACGATGGACCCCCGCCGCGGTGCCGAGCAGCTGATCGCCCTCTACGAGGGGTTGCAGCTGCAGGCGCTCCTGCGCTCGGATCTCGACCTCGTGCCGGCGTTCGACCGTGCGGTCGCGCGGCTCGAGCGCGGCTGGATGGAGCGGTACGAGCCCCAGGCCGCACGCCGCCTGTCCACCTGGGGCGACGGCGGCTGGGAACTCTGACCCGATCGCGTCGCCTCTCGGGCGTCGCCGCTGATCCGCTGCGCGCGGTGGCCGGACCGGCTCGGAGGGGCACCGGCGTACTCGGTGGGTCTCCGACGGAAGGAGCCGACATGGCATCAGCGAACCCGATCCAGGTCCAGAAGTACCTCAGTGGCATCGACTACCCGGCCTCGAAGGAGGACATCGTCGCCACCGCCGAGAAGGAGGGCGCCGAGGGCGAGGTCCTCGACGCCCTGAAGAACATCCCCGACGGCGAGTACGACGCCCCGACCGCGGTGTCGAGCGCCGTCTCCGACGCGGGCTGACCCCGGGTTGCCGCGTCAGCGCGCCCGCGTGCCCCGCGGGGTCGAGCCGTTGCCCGGGTCGTAGCCCGAGTCGCGGATGACCGGGATCGCGGTGGTGTCGTTGTGCACCGAGTGCACGACGACCCGCCGCGACCGGCGCAGCGCACGACGAGCACCCGGCGTGGCCACGAGCCCGCCGAGCACGAGTCCCGCCCCGATGCCGAGCGCGACCGACACCGCGGCGACGAAGTCGAGCGCGGCGCTCGATGACCCGGACATGAAGTTCAGCAGGGCGTTCGACACCGCGACCCCGGGCAGCAGGGCGCCGCAGAACGCCGGCACCGCGATCGCCGCGACGGCCGTCCGCATCCGTGCCGCGGCGATCGTCGACAGCACGCCGAGGAGCACGGCCGCCAGGAACGTCGCCCCGAGCAGCGGCAGCCCGGCCTCTCGGAGGCCCCGGAGTGCAGCGCTGGCGGCCACGGAGAACACGACGGCCACCGGGATCACCCGGGCGCTGGCCTGCTGCACGAAGCAGTTCGCCGCGGCCGACACCACGGTCAGCGCGAGCGAGGCCCAGAGCGGCAGGACCGGCAGGACGATGCCGGACGGATCGACCTCGATGTGCAGCCACTTCGTCAGGGCGATGCCGGCGGGCACCCCGACCACGATGGCCGCGATGACGAGCCCGATGTAGAAGGCCCGGGCGACCGCCATCGCGCGGAACCCGGAGATCGCGTCCTGCGCCCACGTCACGAGCGACGGGTGCGGCAGCAGGAGCACCACGAGCGCAGCCACCATCGTCGCCGCCTGACCGGGGTGCAGCACGCCGGCCCAGATCGCGAGCGTGCCGATGGCCGACGCGACCGCTCCCTGGGCGCCGGAGACGAAGAACTGCGGGAAGCCCCGACCGGTCAGCCAGCGGCCGGACAGGATGATGCCGAGCATGAGCACGAACGCGCCGAGGCCGGCACGCCACCCACCGCCGGCCTGCATCGCGATCGAGATGCCGAGGATCGACAGGCCGACGTCCGCCAGCCAGGTCGGCCAGCGCGGCGGGAGCCGGAGGACCGCGACCAGTGCGCTCACGGCGGAGGTCATGTCCCGCTCGTCGTGCACCAGGTCGTCGACGATCTGGTTCGCCCGCGCCAGACGGTCGAGGTCGGACCCGTCCGACTGCACGGTGCGGACCTTCACCAGAGGTGGCGTGTCCGACGGCGCGTACTGGATCGTGACCGAGCTGCCGGAGAAGTCGAGGTCGAGCGGGGCGAGGTTCCACTTCGTGGACACGGCGACCACGGCGGTCTCGACGCTGCGGGTGTCGGCCCCGGAGGCGAGCATCACCTCGGCGAGGTCGAGGCAGAAGTCGACGATCTGCACCGGTGAGTACTGCTCGCGGGCACGGGTGTCCGGCGAGACGTCCTCGTAGATCGTTCCGCGGAGCCGTGCGCGGGCGTCGCGGATGTCGTGCTGTGCGAGGTTGCGGACGCGGGGCCGGTGGGGTCGCCCCGGTCGCGGCGCACCGGGGAGGAACTGCTCGGCCATCCCGCCATGGTGCCAGTCGCGGTCTCCACGTCACCAGGACGCGGACTGGAGGCCCGTGGCGGCGTCGCCACGGGCCTCCAGTCCGTCGGGTGGCGCGGTCTCCCGCACCTGGTCCGTTACTGCTCGAACGTCGCGTTGAGCGTGATGTCGACGCCGGTGAGCGCCTTGCTGACGGGGCAGGTGGCCTTGGCCTCGTCGGCGGCCTTGAGGAAGGCTGCCTCGTCGATGCCGGAGACCTCGCCGGTGACGGTGAGGACGATGCCGGTGAGCTTGAAGCCGCCGGCGCTGTCCGGGCCGAGCGAGACGTCGGCCTTGACGTCGAGGGCCTCGACCGTGCCGCCGGCCTCGCCGAGGACCGCCGAGAACTGCATGGCGTAGCAGGCGGAGTGCGCTGCGGCGATGAGTTCTTCGGGGCTGGTGGTGCCACCGGCGTCGTCGGCGGCGCGCTTCGGGAACGAGACGTCGTAGGTGCCGACCTTCGAGCTGGAGAGTTCGACCTGGCCGGAGCCGTCGTTGAGGCCGCCGTTCCAGGCGGTTCGTGCGGTGCGCGTGGGCATGGCCGCTCCTTTCGTGTGGGAATCGGTCCCGAGTCGGGACTATCGCGTCTGAGTCAAGTCGAGAACGGACGTTCTCGTCACGGGCTCTCGGGGAAGACGCAGGATTGGGCGTACCGAGTAGATTCGGGCGTACATGGTGGATTCGGGCGTACCGGGTCGAATGTTCCGACCAGGTGTGCCCGATTCCGCTTTCCATCGCGGGCGTTGTGGGAAGGATCGAGCGAGGCAGGCGACAGGTGTTGTTGAGCGCAACAGGTGTAGCGTGAGTCGGAATCAAAGGAGAGACACATGCGTGCCGTCGTGTTCGAGCAGTACCAGACGTTCCCGTCCCTGACGGAGGTCCCGAAGCCCACACCAGGGCCGGGGGAGGTGCTCCTCAAGGTCGCCGGCGCCGGTGCCTGCCACTCCGACGTCGCCGTGTACCGCGAGTTCCAGCAGGGACAGCCGGGCGCGCAGGCCCCGTCCTTCGTGCTCGGGCACGAGAACTCCGGCTGGGTCGAGGCGGTCGGCGACGGCGTCACCGGGTTCACGGAGGGCGACGCGTACCTGGTCTACGGGCCCGTCGGCTGCGGCCACTGCTCGTACTGCTCCAAGGGGCAGGACACCTACTGCGAGAACGCCGCGACGAACCCGTACGCGGGCATCGGGCTCGGCCGTGACGGCGGCATGGCGGAGTACGTGAGCGTCCCCGCCCGAAACCTCGTGCCGCTCGGCGACGCCGACCCCGTGGCGGCCGCACCCCTCGGCGACGCGGCTCTCACGCCGTACCACGCGATCAAGAACGCCCTGCCGAACCTGGCCGGGGGCGGGCGCTTCGCGCTCGTCGTCGGGCTCGGCGGCCTCGGCCAGATCGCCGTCCAGATCCTCACGGCGCTCACCGGCGCGACGGTCATCGCGACGGACGTGAAGCAGGACGCGATGGACCGCGCCGCCGAACGCGGCGCGGTCACCGTGCCCGGCGGCCCCGACCAGGTGGCGGCGATCCGCGAGATCACCGGAGGTCGCGGCGTGGACGCGGCGTTCGACTTCGTCGGCGCCACGCCCACCATCAAGGCGGCCCAGGCGTCGATGGCCGTCGGCGGGCGCTGCACGGTGGTCGGCATCGCCGGTGGGACCACGGAGTGGAACTTCTTCTCCACGCCCTACGAGTCGACCATCACGAACACGTACTGGGGCACCATCGAGGACCTGCACGAGGTCGTCGCGATGTACCGCGCCGGGCAGATCGTCCCCGACGTCGAGCGGTACCCGCTGTCCGACGCGCTCGAGGCGTACCGGAAGCTCGAGGCCGGTGAGCTCTCGGGCCGCGCGGTCGTCGTCCCGACCCTCTGAGATCGGTTCGGTAACGGTTCCCTCCCGCTCGGGGGCCTCGGGGCTATCGTGAGTCCACGGGGCAACATATGCGCCGGGCAGGAGGGGACCATGACCGGGAACGCTGACCACACCGAGGCCGTCGCCCGTCCCAGGACCGCCGACAGCGAGGGCGGCGCCGCCACGATGGGGCTGCCGTACGACGCACCGGAGCACGGCGCGGGCGCCTCGGACGGCCGACCCGCGACGCGGCTCGGACTCGTCTGGCGCGTCGTGGCGTCACTCGTGCTCGCCGCCGTCGGGGTCAACGCCGTCGTGCGGTCGATCCCGCTGTGGCAGAGCGCGAACGTCGACCCCGCGAGCGGTGCCTGGGTCGGAGCGCTCGCGCTGCTCGTCCTGGCCGGGCTCGCCCTGGCCTACCCCGTCGTCAACGTGCTCCGGCTGGTCCGCACGGCGCGGCTCCGGCGTCAGCGCCCCACGGCGTAGCCCTGCGCGCCGCGGGAGTTCGCCGCGGCACCGACCACGCCGGTCGTCGGGTCCCGCGTCACGCACGACAACCGGCCGAGTGACCAGTCGCCGGCGCGGGTGACGACGTGGCCCCGGGCCTCGAGTCCGGCGATGACGTCGTCACCGAGCCGGTCCTCGACCACGAGTCCCGCCGGCTCCCACGTGCGGGGCCAGAACGAGCCGGGGAACGAGGTCGTGTGCAGCGCCGGCGCATCGATCGCCTGCTGGGGCGAGTACCCGCCGACGATCCAGCGCAGCAGGAAGAGCAGCTGCCACTGGTCCTGCTGGTCGCCGCCGGGCGAACCCAGTGCCGCGACGGGGACTCCGTCGCGGAGCACGAGCGTCGGGGTCAGGGTCGTGCGGGGCCGCTCTCCGGGGCGGAGCGTCGACGCGGTGCCCTCCTCGAGCCAGGTCATCTGCAGGCGGGTGCCGAGGCAGAACCCGAGCTCCGGGATCGTCGGCGAGGACTGCAGCCAGCCGCCGGACGGCGTCGCGCTGACGATGTTGCCCCAGCGGTCGACGACGTCGATGTGGACCGTGTCGCCACGGGTCTCACCGTTCGGCGCGACGAACGGTTCGCCGCGGTCCTCGACCGGCGCGGCGGGCGGCACCTCCGAGCGGCGGGCGACCTGGACGGTCGGCTCCCCGACGCCCTGGCCACCGACCGCACCGGCGGCTTCGGCCTCGGCCTGCGTGCGGACCGGGGGCATGGCGTGCGCGACGCCGCCGACGGTGCCGGGGCGGAGTTCCGCGGACGCGTCGTCACCGATCAGCGCACGGCGCTCGTCGGAGTAGGCGTCGGAGAGCAGGACGTCGAGGGGGACGTCGCCGTCACCGTAGAACGCCTCGCGGTCGGCGAGGGCGAGTTTCTGCGCCTCGACGATCGTGTGCGCGCCGACCTCGGTGGAGGGGTCGAGCAGCGCGTCGTCGAGCGGCTCGAGCAGGCGCAGGGTCTGCAGGAGCGCCGGGCCCTGCCCCCAGGCTCCGGTCTTCGCGATCGTGCAGCCGCGGAACTCGGCGGTCGTCGCGGGCTCGTACGTCGCCCGGAACGCACCGAGGTCCGTCGCCCGGATCACCCCGGCGTGGTCGGTGCCCGACGAGTGCCGGTGCGGTTGCTGCACGAAGCGCTCGACCGCCTGGGCGACGAGCCCGTCGGCCCACTCACTCCGTGCGGCGTCGATCCGTCCGGTCCGGCTGCCGGCGCCGTCGCCGGCGGCGACCAGGCGGTCGAGGACCGAGGCGAGCGCCTCGTTCCGGACGATGTCCCCCGGGACCGGCACCGCGCCTCCAGGCAGCCACTGCGCGGCGGAGGTGGGCCAGTGGTCGCGGAACAGGTCGGCGACGGCGGTGATCGTGCGGACCACGGCGGGTGCGACCGGGTGGCCGTCGCGTGCGTACCCGATCGCCGGGGCGAGCACGTCCGCGAGCTCCCACGTGCCGTGGTCGCGGAGCAGCAGGAGCCATGCGTCGACCGCACCGGGGACGGTGGCGGCGAGGGCGCCGGAGCCGGGCACGAGGTCGAGTCCCTCGGAACGGTAGTGCTCCGGGGTCGCGCCTGCCGGTGCCGGCCCCTGCCCGACGAGGACGACCGGCGTCGGGTCGTCCGCCGTCGCGAACACGGCGGTCAGGTCGCCGCCGGGGCCGTTCAGGTGCGGTTCGACGACGTGCAGGACGAACGCTCCCGCGACCGCGGCGTCGAACGCGTTCCCGCCCCGTTCGAGCACGGACTGTGCGATGGCCGTGGCGATCCAGTGCGTCGAGGCGGCCATCCCGAAGGTCCCCCGGAGGTCGGGGCGGGTGGTGTGGGGAGCGGGCGGGACGAAGGCGGGGTTCGGCGTCGGCATGGTCCCATCTTGCGCGCTCCGTCGAACCGCTCGATACTGAACGCATCGGTTAATTAACCGAACGGTTCATCAGTGGAGGCCGCCGTGGAGCCCGACGACATCGACGCCGTCCTGTCGGCCCTCGCCGATCCGATCCGCCGTCGCATCGTCGAACGACTGGGGAAGGGCGAGGCGACCGTCACCGACCTGTCCGCACCGTTCGACGTCAGCGGTCCCGCGATCTCGCGGCACCTCGGGATCCTCGAGCGCGCCGGGCTCATCACGCGCGAACGGCACGGCACCTGGCGCACGTGCCGGCTCCGGCCGGAGGCCGTCGCCGAACTCGGCGTCTGGCTCGGCGGGCTCCGGCCCGACTGGGACCGCCGGTTCGACAGCCTGGAGGCAGTGCTCGCCACCCGACACGACCCCACCCCCGCCACGCATCACCACGACCACCAGGAGCAGTCATGACCGACCAGTTCACCGCCCACGCCACGCACCGGTTCGCGTACCCCGTCGCGGACGTGTACCGCGCCTTCGTCGACCCCGCCCTGCTCGCGCTCTGGTTCGGGCCGCTCGGCTTCCACGTCCCGGCGGCCACGGTCGAGGTCGACGCCCGCGTCGGCGGCGCCTGGAACCTCACCATGGTGAGCAACGACAACCCCGAGTGGGCGTCGCCCGTGACGTCGACCCTGCAGGAGATCGAGGAGAACCGGGTCATCGTCGGCACCCAGGTGGCGAACGGGATCCCCGGGATCGAGGACGGCACGCCGCTGTCCCTCACCCTCGAGTTCGCCGAGGACGGCGACGGCACCGTCGTGACGCTGACCCAGGGCCCCTTCCCCGAGGTGATGCGCGACATGAACATCGCCGGTTGGACGCAGTCGTTCCACAAGCTCGAGGCGCTGCTCGGCGCACCGAAGGAGTTCTTCCAGATGCCGTGACACGCCGGCTTGCCCCCGGAACTGGGGTTCACCCCGCTGTGTCAAGGGGGTTGTGTCACTTCCCTGAAAAGGTGACCATCGTTCGGCGGCGCGTATCGGGCGTGTCGCCGTACGGTCGCGCAGGGGCGTGACCGCCACCCGGATCGCCTTCCCTGCGATCCCAGCTCAGGGGAATCATGCGCAGCACCTCGTCGTCCACGGCACGCCCTCGCCCAGTCCGCGCTCGGCTCGTCGCGGCAGTCGTCGCACTCGCCGCCGTCGCTGCGGGGCTCGTGGGCACCGCCGCTCCGGCCACCGCCGCTCCGATCGTCTACACGGGCACCGTCCCAGCCGGGGCGACGCTCTGGCCCGGTGACTCGGTCACGTCGAACAACGGACAGTTCCAGCTCGTCATGCAGGGCGACGGCAACCTCGTCGAGTACGGCATCGGCCGCAAGGTCCTCTGGTCCTCGAACACCTCGGGCAAGCCCGGCGCGTTCGCCCAGGTCCGTGCGAACGGCACGCTCGCGATCGTCTACAACAACGTGCGGGTCGCACTCTGGGGCGGTGCCGGTCAGGTCGGCCGCAACTTCGGCGTCCGTCCCGACGGCACCATGCGGATGATCAACACCGCCAACCACAGCGTCGTCGAGTTCCCCACCTACCAGGACAGCGTCGCTGCCGGGAACGTCATCCTGCCCGGCACGGTCCTGCGGTCCGACCGCACCAACTCGCGCACGCTGACCATGCGCGCGGACGGCGTGCTCGTGCAGACCGTGGACGGCAAGCAGATCTGGGCCTCGAAGACGGGCGGCAACAAGAACGCGTACGCCTCGGTGCAGCCGGACGGCAACTTCGTCATCTACAGCGCGGCGCGCAAGGCGCTCTGGGCCACCGGCACCCCGGGCGGCCCCGGCCAGCTCCTCGTGCAGGTCGACGGCAACGTCGTGCTCTACGGCAAGAAGGACACCCGCGTCTGGTCCACCCGCGCGGTCACCGGTCTGCTCTGGCCCGTCGCCAGCACCCGGATCTCCGGCAAGTACGGCGACGACCGCGGCGCCGGGCACGTCCCGCGCTACCACCAGGGCACCGACTCCGCGGTGGGCACCGGCACGCCCGTGTACGCCTCGGGCACCGGGACCGTCACGAGCGCCGTCGCGAACAACCCCTCGTACGGCAACTACGTCATCGTGACCTACGGCATGACCACCGTGCTCACGGCGCACCTCAGCAAGATCGAGGTCAAGAAGGGGCAGATCGTGGGGAAGGGCAACGAGATCGCGCGGTCCGGCAACACCGGGCAGTCGACGGGCCCGCACGTGCACGTCGAGGTCCGGCAGGGCGGCACGCTGGTCGACCCGCTCAAGGTGCTGCACTTCCGGTGACCTTGCCCGACGACTTCGCGGCGGGGGCACCGGCGGACGACTCCTGCTCGTGAGGCGCGGCGGGCACGGCGGCTAGCCTGGTGGCGATGGAGAAGCGTCGCGGACAGGTCCTCGTGCTGGTGGCGATCGGGATCGTCGCCGGCGTGCTCTCCGGCCTGTTCGGGGTCGGCGGCGGCGTGATCGTGGTCCCCGCGCTGATGGCGTTCCTCCACCTCGACCAGCGCCGGGCATCGGCGACGTCGCTCGTGGCGATCGCCCCCGCTGCAGTCGTCGGGGCGATCACCTACGCCGTGCAGGGCGAGGTGCACTGGCTCGCAGCCCTGGTGCTGGCCGTGGGCAGCGTCATCGGCGCCCCGATCGGCGCTCGGTTGCTGCGTGCTCTGCCGCTCCGGGTCCTGCCGTGGATCTTCGTCGGGTTCATCGCCGTCGTGCTCGTCTCGCTCGTCACCACCGTCCCGACCCGTGGCGGGGACGTGCACTTCGGCGTCGTCGAGGCGATCGTGCTCCTGCTGCTCGGGCTGCTCTCGGGCGTGCTGTCCGGGCTCGTGGGCGTCGGCGGCGGGGTCGTCATCGTGCCCGGGCTCGAGGTCGTCCTCGGCGCGGGTGACCTGCTCGCGAAGGGCACGTCACTCCTCACGATGGTGCCGACGTCGGTGTCCGGCACGGTCGCGAACCTCCGTCGACGTGCGGTGGACCTGCGCGTCGGGCTCACGGTCGGCATCACCGCGGCGATCTGCTCCCCGGGCGGGGCCGTGATCGCGCGCGTGCTCGACCCGCAGGTGGCGACGTGGCTCTTCGCCGGCTTCCTCGTCGTCGTTGCGGTCATCGTCCTGGTGCGCGGTCGCCGGGCTGCCCCACGGAACGAGGCGACCGCCGGGGAGGTCGCGTGACACCCCGCAGCGGACAGGGCGACGCCGAAGCGGTGCTCATGGCCTTCGCCCGGACCTCCGGCGACGTGCCCGCGGCCCGCCGGGTCGCCCGGCAGTTCGCCGGTCTCGACGACGGGGAGCGCTCGGCGCTGCTCTGGAGCGAGGACCCGGGTGCGCGACTCGTCGCGGTGCTGCTGCTCGTCCAGGCGATGCGGGAGCGTCCGGACCCGGAGCTGACCGACGAGTACGTGTCCGTGGCGAAGGCCGAACGGTTCGAGGACACGGCCCTGGTCGACCTGGCTGCCGAGGAACTCGTGGGCGCACCGCTCGTGGGCGGTTCGACGGGCCCGCTGTTCGCGCTCGTGAAGTCCGACGTGGCGATGGTGCGGCGGATCGCGGTGGTGGCGACGCTGGCGTTCGTGAAGCAGGGCGACGCCGAGGTGCCGCTCGCCATCGCCGGTCGACTCGTGCGGGAGCGCAGCGAGACGGTGCAGTCCGCGCTCGGGTGGGTGCTGCGCGAGACCGGAAAACGCGCGTCGGAGCCCGCGCTCATCGCGTTCCTCGAGCGCAGCGGTCGCTTGCTGACCCCCGCTGCGCTGCGCACGGCGACCGAGCACCTGCCCACGGCCGAACGGGACCGGCTGCGCGACTGACGCGGCACCGACGTCACGCGCGCAGCGACAGATCACGCGCTCGCACGCGCGTGATCTGTCGCTCAGCGCGAGAAGTCACGCGAGCCGCGAGCCGAGCGCCACGCGAGCCGAGCAGTGCGAGCCGAGGACCGCGCGCAACTAGACCGCGCGCTCGGCCTCGTCCGGCTCCGCCAGCACCGTCGTCAGCGCGACGACGACGCCGTCGCGGACCTCGATCACGTCGATGCCCCGCACGGCGGGCGACCCGACCGGGCCGAACCCCCACGCGAGCGCACCGTGCGAGTCCGACACGTAGCGGCGGCCCTCCTCGACGAACTGGAAGCCGGCCGGCACCGACCCGAGGAGCCCGGCGGCCTTCTGCTCGAGGGCGTCCCACCCGACGACGGTGCCCTCGGGGTCGGTGAACGACACGTCGGACGAGTAGGTGCGCTCGATCGCAGCGCGGCGGGAAGCGGCGTCGGTGTTGCCGAAGACGTCGTGGAGGTTCGCGGAGAGGAGCTCGGAGACGGTGGCCATGCGCGGAGCCTAACCTGGGCCCATGCACACCGAGGTGCCCTCCATCGACGACGCGCTGGTCCGCCGGCTCGTCGCGTCGCAGTTCCCGGAGTGGGCGCCCCTGCCGGTGCGCGAGGTCGACCACCAGGGCTGGGACAACCGCACCTTCCGCCTCGGTGACGAGCTGGCCGTCCGACTGCCGAGCGCCGACGGGTACGTGCCCGCGGTCGAGAAGGAACAGGACGTGCTGCCGTACCTCGCGGGCCGGCTCGACGTCGCGGTGCCGGAGCCGGTCGGGCTCGGGGAACCGGGCGAGGGCTACCCGTTCCCCTGGTCGGTCCGACGGTGGCTCGACGGAACCGTCGCCGAGCGCGCGGCAGGACTCGACACCGAGCGCTTCGCCGCCGAGGTCAGCGCCGTCCTCCGGCAGCTCCGGGGCGTCCCGGCCGCCGGGGGACCGGCAGCGGGTGCGCACTCGTTCCAGCGCGGAGCGCACCCGTCGGTGTACGCCGCCGAGGTCGTCGCGGCACTCGACGCGCTCGGTGGCAGCGTCGACCGTGCGGTCTGCGAGCGGATCTGGGACGCAGCCACCGCGACGGCGTGGGACCGGCCGGCGGTCTGGTTCCACGGCGACGTCGCGCCGGGCAACCTGCTCGTCGACGAGGACGGCCGGCTCCGTGCGCTCATCGACTTCGGCACGTGCGGCGTCGGTGACCCGGCGTGCGACCTGGTGCTCGCGTGGACGTTCCTCGCGGGCGACGCCCGAGGCGCGTTCCACGAGGCGGTCGAGCTCGACGCCGACACCTGGGCACGAGCGCGGGGCTGGGCGCTCTGGAAGTCGCTCATCATGCTGGCCGGCAGCGCCGGCCCCGGCGATCGCGCGGACCACGAGCGGGTGCTCGCGTCCGTCCTCGCTGACCCGGTCGCGTGAGCGGTCGCGGCGGGCCTGGAGGCGCGGATCACCGCCGCCACGGACCGCGCGGGGACCCGCGGCTGGGAACGCACCACGGGGCGGGGGCGTACCGACGAGGGTGACGTGAGTCGTGCCTCCAGGCCGGCTCGAAGCGACCACGAGAGGAACGCAACGTGCGCGCACTGACCTACCAGGGCACCGAGAAGGTGTCCGTCGAGACCGTCCCCGACCCGACCATCCAGGAGCCGACCGACGCGATCGTGCGGATAACCTCCACGGCGATCTGCGGGTCCGACCTGCACCTGTACCGCGTGCTCGGCCCGTACATCGACCGCGGCGACGTCCTCGGCCACGAGCCGATGGGCATCGTGGAAGAGGTCGGATCCGGCGTCACGAACCTGAAGGTCGGCGACCGCGTCGTCATCCCGTTCAACATCTCCTGCGGCCACTGCTGGATGTGCCAGCACGGCCTGCAGTCGCAGTGCGAGACGACCCAGGTGACGGAGTACGGTACCGGGGCGTCGCTGTTCGGCTACACGAAGATGTACGGCCAGGTCCCCGGCGGCCAGGCCGAGTACCTCCGTGTGCCGCACGCCGACTACGGCCCCATCGTGGTGCCCGACGACGGCACGCCCGACGACCGCTGGCTGTTCCTCAGCGACATCCTGCCGACCGCGTGGCAGGCCGTGCAGTACGCGAACGTGCCCGATGGCGGCACGCTCGCCGTGCTCGGACTCGGCCCGGTCGGCCAGTTCGCCGCCCGCATCGGCAAGCACCTCGGTTACCGCGTGCTCGCCGTCGACCCCGAGCAGGTCCGCCGCGACCTGGGGGCGAAGCACGGCGCCGAGGTGTTCGACCTGACCAAGGACCTGGTGCCCGAGCTCGTCGACCTGACCGACGGCCGCGGCCCCGACGGGATCGTCGACGCCGTCGGCATGGAGGCGCACGGCAACCCGATGGCGGGCTTCGCGCAGCGTGCCGCCGGACTGCTGCCCGACAAGCTCGCGCAGAAGGCGATCGAGACCGCCGGTGTCGACCGTCTCGCCGCGGTGCACGCCGCGATCGACCTCGTGCGCCGTGGTGGCACCGTGTCCCTCAGCGGTGTCTACGGCGGGATGGCCGACCCGATGCCGATGATGACGCTGTTCGACAAGCAGATCACCATCCGCGAGGGGCAGTGCAACGTGAAGCGCTGGATCGACGACATCATGCCGCTGGTGCAGGACCCGTCGGACCCGCTCGGCACGCTCGACCTCACGACGCACCGGGTGTCCCTCGAGGAGGCCCCGCACATGTACGAGGTGTTCCAGAAGAAGGAGGACGGCTGCGTGAAGGTCGTGCTCGACCCCGCACTGGCCGCCGCCTGATGCGGATCGTCGTCGTCGGTGCGACCGGCAACGTCGGGACGGCGGTGCTCCGGCGGCTCGCCGAGGCCCGCCTCAGCGGGGACGGACGCGCCGGCGACGAGAGCGGCCTTGAGGTCGTCGGGGTCGCCCGGCGGCTCCCCGACGCCCGGGTCGCGCCGTACGACGTCGCCACGTGGCACGCCGTCGACGTCGGGAGCCGGTCGGCCGTGGACGAACTCGCCACGGTGTTCGCCGGCGCCGACGCCGTCGTGCACCTCGCCTGGGCGCTGCAGCCGACGCACGACATCCCCGCGCAGCACCGCACCAACGTCACGGGGACAGCGAACGTCCTGGCGGCCGTCGCCCGCGCCGGCGTGCCCCAGGTCGTCGTCGCGTCGTCGGTCGGCACGTACCGGGGCGTCGACGTCGACGGCAAGCGCACCCCCGTCGACGAGACCTGGCCGGCGACCGGCATCCCCACCGCCACCTACTCGATCCACAAGGCCGCGAACGAGGCGGCGATGGACGCGTTCGAGTCCGAGCACCCGTCCGTCGTCGTCACGCGGCTCCGCCCCGGGCTGATCTTCCAGCGCGGGGCCGCGGCGGAGATCCGCGGCATCTTCCTCGGGCCGTTCGTGCCGATGTCGATCGTCCGCTGGATCCGGTGGGCCGTCCTGCCGCTGCCCTTGCCGTTCGTGTTCCAGGCCGTGCACGCCGACGACGTCGCCGACGCCTACTGGCGAGCGATCGACCGACGTGCCGGTGGTGCGTTCAACATCGCCGCGTCGCCGGTCCTCAACCCGCCGCGGATGGCGCGGGCGTTCGGGATGCTCGGCGCGGTCCGGGTGCCGCTCCGACTCATCCGCGGGATCGTCACGCTGACCTGGCGGCTGCGCCTGCAACCGACGGACGCCGGGTGGGTGGACATCGCCGCGGGCGTGCCGATCATGCGGACCGACCGGGCTCGGGCCGAGCTCGGGTGGGTGCCGAGGCACACGGCCGACGAGGCGCTGCGCGACCTCGTGGCGGGGTTCGCCGACGGCGCGAACGTCCCCGCGTCGGGTCCGCTGCGCGGCTGAGGCGCGCGCGGGGTGGGGCGCGCGTGGGAGGCGGAATCGCTCGTAGGGAGCAGGAAGTTCCGGCACCCGATGCGCGGATCCGCCTCCCATTGCGGGGGTGATGGGAGAGATCGGTCGCGCGCTACTGTCGCGTCATGGCGTTCAGCGGGATGGCGTTCGGCGACTTCGACGACCCGGGCATGTCCGACGGTTTCGGCGGGGGCGATGCGTTCGGCGCGTTGTTCGGAGTCGTCGCGGTCGTGATCGGTCTCGGCATCGTGTCGACGATCGTCCTCACGATCTACCGGGCGAAGCGGATGGCCGACCGTGGGCAGAACCCGCTCACCGTGCAGGAGGACATCGCGTACCAGGCGATGCAGAGCCGCACCCTCGCGGCGGACAAGTCGCTCGAACAGCGGCTCGCCGAGCTCGACGACCTGCACCGGCGTGGTGTCATCACCGACGACGAGCACCGCGCCGCACGAGCCGAGGCCCTGCGCGCGTAGCCTGGGGCGGTGCTGCTGCCGACGGACCTGCTGGGGGAGTGGGAGCTCCGACGGACGGTGGACGACCGACTCGCCGGCCAGCGCGGGACCGTCACGGGCACGACGACCCTGACGAGCACCGGCCCGGACGAGGTCCGCTGGGACGAAGCGGGCACCATGCACTTCGGCGGCCGCGCGACCCCGGTGTCACGGACGCTCTTCGTGCGCCGCGCTCCGGACGACCGCTGGACGGTGCACTTCGCCGACGGCCGGGTCTTCCACGACTGGGCGTGGGGCGAGCGGGTCGACCACCCGTGCACGCCGGACCACTACGCGGGTGTGCTCGACGGCGACGCCGGGCACTGGACCGTCCGGTGGGAGGCCCACGGCCCCGCGAAGGACTACGTGCTCGTCAGCGACCTGCGACGTCGGTCCCACGCGGCAGACTGAGGGGCATGGCCCGCTCCTCCGGTACCGACGCTCCGCGCATCACCCTGACCGAACCCGCTGACCTCGAAGACTGGACGCCCGCTCCCGGCGACGTCCTGACCGGCGACCGCATCGAAGGCAAGCGGATCGAGACGTTCGACCTCGCGGGAGAGCGACTGCCGGACCTCGAGATCGAGGAGAGCATCATCGGCACGCTGCGGGTCGACGGTGCCGACCTCCGCGGGCTCCGGGTGCGGGACTCCGTGGTCGAGACGCTCGATGCCCCGGTGTTCAAGGCCTCCAGCAGCTCGTGGCGCGAGGTCCGGATCGCCGGCGGTCGTGTGGGCTCGGCCGAGCTCTACGACGCCGGGCTGAACGGGGTCGAGTTCGTCGGCATGAAGCTCGGGTTCGTGAACCTGCGCGGCTCGACGCTCACCGACGTCGTGTTCCGTGACTGCGTCATCGACGAACTCGACATCGCCGACGCCCGACTGCTGCGGGTGTCGTTCGACGGCAGTCGGATCCGCGCGGCCGAGGGGTCGAACACGCGGATCGACCACGTGGACCTGCGCGCCGCCGACCTCGACCGCGTGGAGCGGCTCGAGGGGTTCCGCGGGGCGACGATCGGCTCCGACCAGCTCTACACGCTGGCCCCGCTCCTGGCTGCGCAGGCCGGCTACCGCGTCGACTGACCCAAGCCGAGTTTCGCGCTCACCGACACTGCACGCTCGACCGGCCCCGCGAACTGTCGATCAGCCCGAAACAGTGCCCGAAACAGCGGCGACGCCGGCCAGCGCCGCCGCCAGGTCGGCCTGCACCAGGTCGCCGTGCACGGCAGCGCCCGCCTGCGTGCCGGCAGCGGCCGACGCGATCACCGTCGCCATCGGGGACGCCACGTTGCCCGCCGCGTACACCCCGCGCACGTTCGTCTGCCCGGCAGCGTCCACGGTCAGCGCACCCCCGACCCGGAAGTCGCCCACCAGCTGGTCCGTGGCGACGAGGCCGAGGCCGGCCAGGAAGTCGACACGCGCCTCGGCGGTGCTCGCGGCCGCGAGGGCATCGAGCCCGACGACCTCGCCGGTCGCCAGCTCCACGCCGGTCAGCACGCCCTCGGACGACAGGACCCGAGCCACGGGTGCGTCCACCACGCCGATGCCACGAGCCGCGAAACCGGCACGGGCGGTGTCGTCGACGAGCGCCGGGTCGGTGACGAACGCCGTCACGTCGTCGCTCAGCGCCCGGAACATGAGCGCGTGGTGCGCCCCGAACGGCGTCGTCACCAGGACGCCGATGCGCCGGTCGCGCACCTCCCACCCGTGGCAGAACGGGCAGTGCACGACCCCGCGACCCCACTGCTCCGCGAGCCCCGGGACCTCGGGCAGGACGTCCACGGCGCCGGAGGCGACGACCAACCTGCGCGCGGTGACGACCGCGCCGGAGTCGGTGGTGACCGAGAAGCCGACCGGGTCGACGCCGTCGCCGCCCGTGGCGGACGCGGCCACGATCCTCCCGGCCGTCACCTCGACGCCGTAGGCGGCCACCTCGTCGCGACCGATGCGGGCCAGCTCGGACGGTGCTGCGCCTTCGCGACCCAGGTAGTTGTGCACGCCCTCGGCGGGCGCGTTGCGGGGCTCGCCCGCGTCGACGACGAGGACCGACCGTCGCGAACGACCGAGGATGAGGGCTGCAGACAGACCGGCGGCTGCTCCGCCGATGACGATGACGTCGTAGTGATCACGCATGCACGCATCCTGCGGAATCAGTGGTCGTGCTGGCAAAGAAGATTGCCGGTCTGGCAACATGACCATCATGGGCAGCAGAGCGCACGACCACGGCCGGGAGGAACGGATCACCCCACGCACGACGGCGCAGGTGGTCGACGCGGTCGGCCCGCGACTCCGCGCGCTCCGGGCGCGGCGGGACGTCACGCTCGCGGCCCTCGCGACGGAGACCGGCATCTCGGTGTCGACGCTGTCACGGCTCGAGTCGGGGCAGCGGAAGCCGACCCTCGAGCTCCTGCTCCCGCTGGCCCGGGCGTACCAGGTGCCGCTCGACGACCTCGTCGGAGCACCCGCGACGGGTGACCCCCGCGTCCACCTCAGGCCGGAGTCGCACGGCGGCCGCGTGGTGATCCCGCTCACGCGGCGGACCGGCGGGGTGCGCTCGTTCAAGCAGCTGTTCCCGCCGAACTCGCCCGGCGGCGAACCGTCGCTGCAGACGCACGAGGGCTACGAGTGGCTCTACGTCCTCTCCGGGCGGCTGCGGCTGCTGCTCGGCGAGCACGACCTCGACCTCGGGCCGGGCGAGGTGGTCGAGTTCGACACCCACACCCCGCACTGGATCGGGAACGTCACCGACGAGGTGACCGAGGTGCTGTGCCTGTACGGGCCGCAGGGGGAGCGGGCGCACGTGCGGTCGCGGCCGGTCGTCGCGGAGCGCGAACGCTAGCGCTCGGTCCAGCGCGCCGCAGCCCGCCGGCGTGCCCCCACACGGGAGCGCCGTGCCCACCGCCGCACCGGGTTCGCCCGCCGTCCGTTCACGTGGAACGTGTGGAACGCGCGTCGCGTCCGCAGCAGGGCGGACGGGAGGCCCGACAACGGTCGCGCAGACACCTGCACCGTGAGCGCACGGTCGGCCAGCACCCGCCATCCCGGATCGAGCTGCATGCTCAGGTCGACGTCGTCGTGCACCTCGGCGTCGCCGCGGTGCACGCGTGCGCGGATCACGAGCCACGTCTCGCGGCGCACCGCCATCGCCGACCCGAACAGCGGCGGTCGCCCGAGCGCGGCCCACATCAGGACGAAGTACGGGCGCATGTAGACCGCGTCCCACACCCGTCGGACCACCGGCCCGCCGTCGCGCGGACGTCCGGGGCCGGTGACCGCGACCACCTCCGGGTCGGCGAGGAGCCGGAGTGCGTCGGCGATCCACCCCGGCGGCGGGACCGAGTCGGCGTCGAGCCGGACGATCACGTCCCCGGTCGCGTGGTCGTAGCCGCGCGCCGAGGCCCGGGCGATGCCGCGCACGGGTTCGGTGAGGACCGTCGCGCCGGCCGCACGAGCGACGGCAGCGCTGTCGTCGCGGCTGCCGTTGTCCACGACGACCACCTCGTCGGGGCGCACCGACTGGTTCGCGAGGGCGTCGAGGCACCGGCGGAGGTGCTCGGCGTCGTCCAGCACCGGGACGACCACGGAGACGGTGGACATCCCCCGATCCAACCGGAAGCGCGCTGGACGGACGTGCGGGCGGGGAACCGGCAGGCGGTAGCGTTGGCGGCCATGGACCCGATCGAGGAGCTCGCCGCGGAGCTGCGGCAGTCCATCGGTCGCGTGGTCCGCGCCGCACGACGCGAGACGGACGCGCTCCCGGCGACCCACACCACCACCCTGGGGTTCCTGCGACGCGAAGGCCCGATGACGATCGCCGACCTCGCCCGGCGCCGCGGAGTGAAGCACCAGGGGCAGTCGCGCACGGTCGGCGAACTCGCGGACCTCGGGTACGTCGAGCGGACCGTCTCGGAGCGCGACCGTCGGGTGTCGGTGATCCGGATCTCCCCGGCCGGGCAGCAGGCGCTCCAGAAGGACATGGACGCCCGCACCGACTGGCTCGCGACCGGCATCCGCGAGGAGCTCGACGACGAGGAACGGGCGCTGCTGGCCCGGCTGCCGGAGTTGTTCGAACGCGTCGCGCGCCGAGCCGACTGAACGCTTCCTCACCTGCTCCCCGCGACAGAACTACAACACAGTTGTAGTGTTGCCGGCATGGAGCTGACGAAGTACAACCACGCCACCGTCGTCCTCGAACAGGACGACACCACCCTCGTGATCGACCCGGGCACCTTCACGCCCGAGGCCGCCGACCTCGCCCGCGCCGCCGCCGCCGTACTCGTCACCCACGAGCACTTCGACCACCTCGACATCGAGGCCGTCCGCTCGGCGCTCGCCGCGAACGACGCCCTGCTGGTGCGCGGGCCCGAGGCGATCGTCGAGCAGCTCGGCGCCCACGACGGTCGCGTCGCCGCCGTCCGTGCGGGCGACTCCTTCGAGGTCGGCCCGTTCTCGGTGCAGGTGTTCGGCGAGGAGCACGCGGTCATCCACCGCGACGTCCCCACGGTCGCGAACGTCGGGTACCTCGTGAACGGTGCCGTGTTCCACCCGGGTGACGCGTACCTCGAGCCCGGTGTCCCCGTGCAGACCCTGCTGCTGCCGACGAGCGGCCCGTGGACGAACACCGCGGCCGCCGTCGACTACGTCCGGGCCGTCGCACCGGAACGTGCCGTCCAGATCCACGAGGCGATGCTGAGCGAGGTCGGCCAGCAGTCGACCGCGCGCTTCCTCGGGTCCGACGGTCTGGGGCCGGTGCCGGTGCAGATCCTGGCGGCCGGGGAGTCGACCACCGTCTGACGGAGGCGGCCCACCGCGGTCGCGCCGTGCGCCTGGGAGGCGACCCGTGCCTCCCGGGCCAGCATGGGGTGATGTCCGCCGCGCCCACGACCGCAGTCCTCTTCGACATCGACGGCACCCTCGCCGACTCCAACTACGCGCACATCGACGCGTGGTGGCGGGCGTTCCTCGCCGCCGGTGAGTCCGTCGACGCATGGCGAATCCACCGCGCCATCGGCATGGACTCGGCGAAGCTGCTCGAGGAACTCCTGCCGGACGCCTCCGACGAGACCCGCGACACCGCGAAGCAGTTCCACACCGCGTACTACGCCGAGCAGATGCCCCGACTCCGGCTGCTCCCCGGCGCGCGCGACCTGCTCCGTGCGGTCGCCGAGGCCGGGCACGCGGTGGTGCTCGCGACGAGTGCGCCGGAGAACGAGCTCGCGCGGCTCCGCGAGCTGCTCGACGCCGAGGGGTGGCTCACCGCGGTGACGAGCTCCGAGGACGTCGAGCAGGCGAAGCCCGACCCCTGCATCATCCGGGTCGCTCTCGACAAGGCCGGGGTGGCCGCCGACGCCGCCGTGATGGTGGGCGACGCGATGTGGGACGTCGAGTCCGCGGGACGGGTCGGCGTGACGTGCGTCGCGGTGATGACCGGTGGCATCGGCGGGGACGAGCTCCGCGGTGCCGGCGCTGCCGAGGTGTACGACGACGCCGCGGCCGTGCTCGCCGCGTTCCGGGCCGGCAAGGGGCCCCTCGCCGCGCTCTGACGGCATCCGTGACAGGATCGTCGATCGTGATCACGATCGAACGCGTCCCGTGGGAGGACCCCCGTGCCGTGGCGCTCCGCGCCCGGATGGACGAGGAGATGCACGAGCGGTACGCCTCGGCCACCGTCGACGAGGACCCCGCCGTGACGGCCGAACGGAACCGCGCGCTGAGCGTCGACCCGGCGACGGTCGTGTCCTCCGTGCTCGCGGTCGACGAGGACGGCGAGGCCATCGGGCACATCGCGATCCGACGACTCGGTGACGAGACCGAGCTGAAGCGCCTCATCGTGCTGGCGTCGGCACGGGGCAAGGGTGCGGCCACGGCGCTGCTCGACGAGTGCGAGCAGATCGGCCGCGAACTCGGGGCCGATCGCCTGATCCTGCAGACGGGCGACCGCCAGCCGGACGCCGTCGCGCTCTACGAGAAGACCGGCTGGAACCCGATCCCGGTCTACGAGCCGTACATCGCGACGCTGCCGTGGTCGTTCTGCTTCGAGAAGGCCCTGTAGCCCCAGGACTATTTGCACTTTCAGCTTGAAAGTGCAATTCTTGCTCGGTGAGCACGACCGAACGCACCCGAGCGCTGCGCCGACGCATGATCGTCGAGGCGCGCCGTTCGACGGTCGAGCACGGGCTGCACGGTTTCACGATCGAGCAGCTCTGCGAGACCGTCGGGGTGTCCCGGCGCACCTTCTTCAACCACTTCGCGTCGAAGGAGGACGCCGTCCTCGGCATCGAGCTGCACGCCGACGTCGAGGCGATCGACTCGTACGCGGCGGGCGGCATCGTCCCCGGTGACCTCGACCCGCTCGGCTCGATCGTGGCGCTGGCCATCGACCAGCTGCACCGTGTCGGCGTCGACCGCGCGGACGAGGTCCTCGTCCGCGGCGTGTTCGAACGGGAGCCGGCGCTCGTCGCCCGGTTCATGTCGGCCACCGACGTGCAGCTCGCCCGGATCACCGAGGCCGTCCGACTCCGCTTCGCGTGGAGTGACCCGGCGGACCGCCGGGCGCGGCTCGTCACCGAGGCCGCCGCCGGGCTGCTCCGGGTGACGGCCGAGACGTACTTCGACGACGCGTTCGACGAAGCGACGGGGCCGACGTTCGACGCCCTGCTCACCGAGAACCTCCGCCTGCTCAGGGCGGTCACCACGACCGAACGGGAACACACCACATGAGCGCCACCGCGCCGGGCACGACCAAGCGTGCCCGCCCAGGCTCCGACGGACCGCTGCTCCTCACGCAGCGCCGGATCTGGATCATCTTCTCCGCGCTCATCGCGGGGATGCTGCTCTCCAGCCTCGACCAGACCATCGTCTCCACGGCGATGCCCACCATCGTCGGCGAGCTCGGCGGTGTCGCGCACCAGGCGTGGCTGACGACCGGGTACCTGCTCGCCTCCACGATCGTGATGCCCGTCTACGGCAAGTTCGGCGACGTGCTCGGCCGTCGCAACCTGTTCCTCATCGCCATCGCGCTGTTCACCATCGCGTCGGCCGGGTGCGCCTTCGCCGGCGACTTCACGCAGCTCGTGGTGTTCCGCGCCATGCAGGGCCTGGGCGGCGGTGGCCTGATGATCCTGTCGCAGGCGATCATCGCCGACATCGTGCCGGCCTCGCAGCGCGGCAAGTACCTCGGCCCGCTCGGTGCGATCTTCGGCCTGTCGGCGATCGGCGGCCCGCTGCTCGGCGGCTTCTTCGTCGACCACCTCACCTGGAACTGGGCCTTCTACATCAACATCCCGGTCGGCATCGCGGCGTTCTTCGTGGCGTGGTTCGCGCTGACCCTGCCGAACAAGAAGGCGACGAAGCGCATCGACGTGCTCGGCGTGCTCTTCATGTCCGCCGCCACCACGTGCCTCGTCTTCTTCTCGGAGTTCGGCGGCAGCAAGGACCACGGCTGGGACGCCCTCGAGACCTGGGCCTGGTTCGCCGGCCTCGTCGTCTCGGCCGCACTGCTCGTCCTCGTCGAGTCGCGCGCGCAGGACCCGGTGCTCCCGCTGTCGTTCTTCCGGAACCGGACGTTCCTGCTGGCGACCGGTATCGGGCTCGTGCTCGGCATCGGCATGTTCGCGGCGATCGGCTTCGTCCCGACGTTCCTGCAGATGGCCTCCGGCACCTCGGCCGCCGTGTCCGGCCTGCTCATGCTGCCGATGATGGTCGGTCTCATCGGGACCTCGATCGCGTCCGGCAACCTGATCACGAAGACCGGGCGCTACCGGATGTTCCCCATCATCGGCACCGTCCTGGTCGCGATCGCGATGCTCGCGATGACCCAGCTCGCGGCGGACACCCCGATCTGGTTGATCTGCGCGTACCTGTTCATCTTCGGCGCGGGCCTCGGGCTGATCATGCAGGTGGTCGTCCTCGTCGCGCAGAACGCCGTGCCGGCGTCGCAGGTGGGTACCGCCACGTCGACGAACAACTACTTCCGCGAGGTCGGCGCCTCGCTCGGCACCGCCGTGTTCGGTGCGCTCTTCACGGCGCGGCTCACGACGTCGCTCACCGACGTGTTCCGGGGTGCCGGCGGCTCGTCGGCGGATGCGGCGTCGTCGGCGGGCAGCATCGACCCCGCGACGGTGGCGAAGCTGCCCGAGGCGGTGCAGAACGGCATCGTGAACGCGTACGCCGACTCCCTGGCGCCGGTGTTCTGGTACCTGCTGCCGTTCATCGCGGTGGCGTTCCTGCTCGCCCTGTTCCTGCCGCAGATCACCCTGTCCGACACGGCCGGCATGGTCGCCCGCGGCGAGGCCGTCGGCGGTGCGGAGGCCGACGAGCTCGAGCGCGCGCAGCGCGCGGGGCACGCGGAGACCGCGACGGCTGCCGAGCCGGGAGACCGCGCCGACCGGTAGACGCAACCACTCACGGCCTGGAGGCGCGGTGCCAGCTGGCACCGCGCCTCCTGTCCGTCGTCCGGTCGCGCTCACTGCCACGGCCGGCGTTTCGTGCTGACCGACAGCTCACGCGTTCCAGCGCACGTGAGCTGTCGCTGAGCGCGTGAGGTCGCGGTGACCCGGCGCTACGCGCCGGTGCTCGCGCCGGTGCTCGCGCGCGGCACGAGCCGCGTCGGCAGGGCCGCGGGCTCGGCGGCCGTGCCGTCGAGTGTCGCGAGCAGGCGGAGGGCTGCCGAGCGGCCGAGTTCAGCTCCCGGCAGGGCCACGCTCGTCAGGGCGGGCGCGGTGACGGACGACGACGGCAGGTCGTCGAAGCCGGCGACCGCCAGCTCCCCGGGCACGGCGATCCCGAGTCGACCCGCGGTCCGGAGGACGCCGTACGCCAGGGTGTCGGCGGCCGCGACGACGGCGGTGACGTCGTCCTCCTGCCAGGCCTCGATGACGTGCTCGGTGGCCGATGCCGCGGCGTCCACGGTGAGATCGGCGCGCGCCGTGATCTCGGACACCGTGATGCCGGCGGCGGAGCACTCTTGCTCGAAGAGCTCGCGGCGGACGCCGAACGTCGTCGCACGCGAGGTCCCGTCGAGGTACCCGACACGGCGGTGCCCCTGTTCGTGCAGGTGCGCGACGAGGTCGTGGACGCCGGGGGACAGGTCGTAGTTGACGGCCTCGGCGCCACCGGGGGCATCGAGGAGGACCACGGGCACACTCGCGGACATCGGTTCGCCGGCGGCCGGTGCGTCGACGAGGATCCCCGCAGGTCGGAGTCGTTCGAAGCGCCGGACGTCGGCGGCGACGGGCTGCGCGCCGCGCTCGGTCACGGACAGCACGAGCTGGAACCGGTCACCGATGGTGTCCCGCACGCCGCGGATGACCTCGGCGAAGAACGGGTTCGACAGGTCCGGGGCGATGAGCACGACGAGGTCGCCGCTGCCCCGCGCCAGGGAGCTCGCCGCGTGGTCGACCACGTAGCCGAGCTCCTCGACGGCGTCGCGCACCCGGGAGGCGATCGGCGCGGACACCCGGCCCCGCTCCTTGCCGTTCACGACGAGCGACACGGTGGCGATGCTCGTGCCCGCACGCTCGGCCACCATCGCGGCGGTCACACGGCGGCCGGGCGCGGCTGAGGATGGCACGGTCCGATGCTACCGACGGTGGTCGTGCTCGTGACCGCGGCGGGTCGCGCGCTTGACGTCAAACGCTTGACGTGGTTCCATGTCAAACGCTTGACGTGCCGTGCCGGGAATTGATCCTCCGACGGTGCGGACCCCACCACGTCGGGCCCAGACCTCATCCCCGACGAAGTGGAGCACCTCGCGTGTCCGAAGCGAACCAGCCAGCGAAGATCATCCTCGACTGCGACCCCGGTCACGACGACGCCGTCGCCATCCTGCTGGCCCACGGCAACCCGGACATCGAGCTCCTCGCCGTCACCACGGTCGTCGGGAACCAGACGCTGCCGAAGGTCACCCGCAACGCCCTGGCGGTCGCCCGGATCGCCGGCATCACGGGCATCCCGTTCGCTGCGGGTGCCGATCGGCCGATCCTCCGCCAGATCGAGGTCGCACCGTCGATCCACGGGGAGAGCGGCCTGGACGGCCCGATGCTGCCCGAGCCCTCGTTCGACCTCGACGAGCGGCACGCGGTCGACCTCATCATCGACACCGTGATGGCGCACGAGCCCGGCACCGTCACCCTCGTACCGACCGGCGGTCTGACGAACATCGCCCTCGCGGCCCGCAAGGAACCCCGCATCGTCGAGCGCGTCAAGCAGGTCGTCCTGATGGGCGGCGGCGTGCACATCGGCAACTGGAGCCCGGTCGCCGAGTTCAACATCGTGATCGACCCCGAGGCCGCGTCGATCGTCTTCGACGCCGGCTGGGACGTCGTGATGGTCGGCCTCGACCTCACCCACCAGGCCCTCGCCACCCCGGAGGTCGCCGCGCGCATCGCCGCCGTCGGCACCGGCCCGGCCGCGTTCGTCGGCGAGCTCCTCGACTTCTTCGGCCAGACCTACAAGGACGCGCAGGGCTTCGACGCCCCGCCGGTGCACGACCCCTGCGCCGTCGCGTACGTGATCGACCCGACCGTCGTCCGCGCCGTCAAGGTGCCGATCCACATCGAGACCCAGGGCACCCTGACCCTCGGCATGACCGTCGCCGACTTCCGCGCTCCCGCCCCCGAGGACTGCCGCACCAGCGCCGCGCTCGAGCTCGACCACGCCCGCTTCTGGGACCTCGTCGTCGACGCCCTCGAGCGCATCGGCGAGACCCCCGACACCGGCTGGACCCCGCGCCCCGCCACCACCACCACCACCTCGACGGAGATCTGAGCACCATGACCACCACATCGACGAAGAAGTCGATCGGCGCCCTCACCGCGGCGCTCCTCGCAGCGTGCATCGCGTTCCAGCTCAACGCGAGCATGCTCAGCCCTGCGCTGGTCACCATGGCGCGGGAGCTCAACACCGACGACGCGACGATCGGGCTGTCGCAGACCCTGTACTTCACGCTCGCGGCGCTGTTCTCGCTGTTCCTGCCGCGCCTGTCCGACATCGTCGGCCGCAAGCGCGTCCTGCTCGGCATGCTCGCCGTGATGCTCGTCGGCAGCATCGTCGCTGCGCTGGCGGTCAACGTGCCGATGCTGTTCACCGGTCGCATCATCCAGGGCGTCACCGGCCCGGTCGTCCCGATCTGCCTGCTCGTGCTCCGCAACGAGATCAGCGACCCGAAGCGGTACGGCGCCGCCCTCGGGCTGCTCACCGCGGTCAACGGCGGCATCGCCGGCGTGGACGCGCTCGCCGGCGGGTGGATCGCGACGAACTTCGGCTTCCGCGGCATCTTCTGGGTGATCGCCGTCGTCACGGTGATCGCGCTGGCGCTCGTCGCCGTGTGGGGCGTCGAGTCGAAGCCGTCCGCCGGCACCCGGATGGACTGGATCGGTGTCGTCCCCCTCGTGGTCAGCGTCGGCGCGCTGCTCACCGCCTTCAACGAGGCGGGCAAGCTCGGCGCAGCGAACCCGGTCCTCGTGGTCGGCGGGATCGTCGTCGCCCTCGCCGCGTTCGCCGTGTTCTGGGCCGTCGAGTCGCGCGTGAAGGAACCCCTCGTCGAGACCCGGTTCCTGAAGCGTCGCGGCACGTGGGCGCTCCTCGCCACGACCTTCCTCACGATGACCGGTGTGTTCGCGGTCGTGAACGGCCTCGTCACGAGCCTCGCGCAGAACCACGACGCCGGGTTCGGGATGGAGGCGGACCTCGCCTCGCTCGTGTTCCTCACGCCGTACGCGCTGGTCGGCTGGATCGTCGGACCCTTCGCCGGACGGCTCGCCCCGACCATCGGGTACCGCGCGGTCCTCCGCGTCGGCCTGATCGGGAGCATCGTCGCGACGCTCCTGATGGCGTTCGTCGGTGTGCACTCGCTGCCCGTGCTCGTCGTGGCGACCGTCCTGATCGGCATCACCTACGCCGGCATCGCGAACATCATCCTCAACGGTCTCGGGATCGTCCTGTCGCCGGCCTCCAACCCCGGCTTCCTGCCCGGCCTGAACGCCGGTGCGTTCAACCTCGGTGCCGGTGTCAGCTTCGCCGTCCTGCCGGCGCTCCAGATCGCCCTCGGGGTCGGCGGGTCCGCGGGCACCGCCGGCTACTCCGGTGGCATGCTGCTCGGTGCCGCGATCACCATCGGCGCCCTCGCGATGTCGTTCCTCATCCCGCGCCCGTCGGACGCCGAGACGACCTCGGCCGTCCCGCAGAAGGAGTCCGTCCGTTGAACACCATCGTCGTCGTCGGCTCGCTCAACGCGGACCTGGTGGTCCGCACCGAGCGCTTCCCGAAGCCCGGTGAGACCCTGCACGGGTCCGACCTGCAGACCCTGCCCGGAGGCAAGTCCGCCAACCAGGCGGTGGCTGCCGGGAGGCTCGGGGGAACGGTCCGCATGATCGGCGCGGTCGGCGACGACGGGAACGGTGCACTGCTCCGCGACTCCGTCGCGGCGGCGGGTGCGGACATCACGCACGTCGCCGTCCGGCAGGGAACGGCCACCGGCACCGCCGTCATCACGGTCGACGGCGCCGGCGAGAACACCATCGTGATCTCCGGCGGCGCGAACGCCACGCTCACCCCGGACGACGTCCCCGCCGACGCGTTCACGGGGGCGGCCGTGCTCGGCCTGTGCCTCGAGGTCTCGATCGACGTCGTCCTCGCCGCCGCCCGTGCCGCTCGTGACGCCGGCGTCACGGTGCTGACGAACCTCTCGCCCTTCGGCGCGGTCCCGGCCGAACTCCTCGAGCTGACCGACGTCCTGCTCGTCAACGAGCACGAGGCCGAGTCGCTCGGCGAGCACGGGGTCGCGCGGTCGATCGTCACCCGGGGTGGCGCGGGCTGCACCGTCCACGACGGTGACGACGACCCGGCGTCGATCGACGCGGTGCGCGTGGAGCCGGTCGACACCACGGGCTGCGGCGACGCGTTCATGGGTGCCGTGGCGCTCCGGCTGGCGGCGGGGGACTCCCTCGTCGACGCCGCCCGGTTCGCCGTGGGTGTCGGTGCGTACGCCGCGACCAAGGTGGGCGCACAGGCCTCGTACCCGACCACCCCGGAACTGGAGCGGTTTCTGCGGGCGTGACCCGCGCCTCCAGGCCGTTAGCGTTGTCCCCATGCGCGTGGGAGTCCTCGACATCGGGTCCAACACCGGCCACCTGCTCGTGGTCGACGCCCACGGGGGTGCCGCACCGTTGCCGGCGTCGTCGTTCAAGCAGCCGTTGCGGCTCGCTGAGCACCTCGACGACGCCGGTGCGGTGACCGACGAGGGGGTCGACGCCCTCACCGCCTTCGTGGCCGATGCCGTCCGGGTCGCCGAGGAGCGCGGCTGCGAGGACATGCTGGCGTTCGCGACCTCGGCGGTCCGTGACGCCGTGAACTCCGAGGCGGTCCTCGCCCACGTCGAGTCGTCCACCGGGGTCGAGCTCGCCGTCCTGTCCGGCTCCGACGAGGCCAGGCTCACGTTCCTGGCCGTGCGTCGCTGGTTCGGCTGGTCGGCCGGACGGCTCGCGGTGTTCGACATCGGCGGCGGCTCGCTCGAGATCGCCGGTGGGGGCGACGAGGCGCCAGACGTCGCGTGGTCGATGCCGATCGGTGCCGCTCGGCTGGCCCGCTCCTACTTCGCCGCGGGCACTCCCTCCGAGGACGACGTCCGCCGGATCCGCCACGAGATCCGCGTCGAGATCGCCCGCGACGCCGGACTACTGCTCCGCGCCGGACGCCCGGACCGGGCCGTGGCGACTTCGAAGACGTTCCGCTCGATCGCCCGGATCTGCGGCGCCGCGCCGTCCGGTGCCGGCCCGCTTGTGCCGCGGCTGCTCGACGGTGCCGTCCTGCGGGCGAAGCTGCCGTCGCTGCTCTCGATGTCCGTCGCCGAGCTGGCGACGCTCCCCGGGGTGTCCGCCAGTCGGGCGCACCAGGTGGTCCCGGGGGCGCTCGTCGCGGAGGCGTGCCTGGACATCTTCGACCTGCCGGCGCTGGAGATCTGCCCGTGGGCGCTCCGCGAGGGCGTGATCCTCGAGCGGCTCGACCAGCTGTCGGTGCTCGGCTAGGGCGTCACGCGCTGCGCGGTGGCGCCAGCAGCCACGGACGGATCAGCTTCGTCACGAACGGCAGCACCCAGAACGTCATGATCGGGGTGAGCACCAGCGTCGTGATGAGCACCCGGGGCAGGACCGGCAGCGCGCCGAACGCCGGCACGAGCCAGCCGACCAGGTAGGTGAACGCCAGGTTCACCGGGAAGAAGCCGAGCCAGATGCTCACCGCCTGCTTCCACCGTGGCGGAGCGCTCGACGCCGGGGCGTCCTGCGGGACGTCGAACCAGCCCTCGATGCCGGTGCGCTTCTCGACGCGGTGCTCCACCACGAGGTCACGGCCGAGGTCGAGCCACCGCAGCCGGTCGTCGGAGTTCTCCCATGTGGCGAGCGAGTCGTGGTCGGCGAACCGGTAGAGCATGTGCCATTCGCGGCTCGACGCGTGCGACCGCACCCACCCGGAGCCGAGGAAGCCCGGGTAGCGGTTCGCCAGGTTCACGCCGGACTGCACCCAGCGGGTGACATCGGGGATGCGGTCGGGTTCGACCAGGCGGGTGATGGAGACGGTGACGGGCGGGCCATCGGTCGCGGGTGGCGACGACAAGGCCCCAGGCTCTTCTGGAGTCATGCGCCCAGTCTCCCGCAGGCGTGTTACCGGCTCGTGTCGGGCTGCGCGACCTCGTCGAGGCCACGGTCGAACGTGGGTACGTTCGCGGTATGAGCGAGACCGAACGCGGCCGGCACGAGACGTCGACCGAGCGGTGGGACCGGAACTGGGTCGACATCCAGCAGGAGCTCCGGATCGTGCAGACCGGCACGCAGATCCTCGCCGGGTTCCTGCTGACGCTGCCGTTCCAGCAGCGCTTCACCACCCTGTCGGACCGACAGGAGACGATCTACCTGGTCCTGGTCGTCCTCGCGGTCGTCGTGACCGTCGTGGCCCTGTCCGCCGTCGCCACGCACCGGCTGGTGTTCCGGCAGCGGCAGAAGCACGACCTCGTCCGGGTCGGCAACGTGATCCTGCTCACGACGCTCATCGCCAGCGCGCTGCTCTTCTCCGGCACCGTGCTGTTCGTGTTCGACGTGGTGATCGGCGACGTCGGCGGGCTCGTCGGCGGGGCCGTGGTGTTCGTCGGGACGGCGCTGCTCTGGGTGTCGATCCCGCTCGCGCTCCTACGGACCAGCAGGGACGGCTAGCTCGCCTGCTTCTTCGCTGCGGGCTTCTTGGCCGGCGCCTTCTTGGCGGGCGTCTTCTTGGCGGGGGTCTTCTTCGTGGTCGACGACGACGAGGACGATGCCTTCGCAGCGGCGGGCTTCTTCGCCGCCGGCTGCTCGTCGTCGTCCTTGGCTGAACCGGACGACGAACGCGAGCCGGAGGACGAACGCGACCCCGTGCCTCCAGGCCGTGACGACGAACCGGACGACGACCGCGACCGCTTCTTGTCCACCGACGCCCGCAGGGCGGCCATCAGGTCGATGACGTCTCCGCCCTCGCCCTCGTCGTCGTCCTCCGCGCGTTCGCCGAACGTCTTCTCGGTGTCGATGTCGTCGCCCGCCTCGAGCTTGGCGTCGATGAGCTGCTGCAGCTCCGCCTGGTACTCGTCCGTGTAGCGGTCGGGGTCGAAGTCGGTGGACATGCTGTCGACGAGCGACGACGACATCTTCAGCTCTGTCGCGCTCACCTTCACCGAGGCGTCGAGGGCTGTGAAGTCCGCCGCACGGACCTCGTCGCCCCACAGCAGGCCCTGCAGCAGGATGACGTCGTCGTTCACCCGGAGGACGCCGAGCCGGGTCTTCTGGCGGAGCGTGAACTGCACGATCGCCAGGCGGTCGGTCTTCGCCAGCGTCTCGCGCAGCAGGACGTAGGCCTTGGGGGAGCGGGAGTCCGGCTCGAGGTAGTAGGACTTCTCGAACATCATCGGGTCGACCTGCTCGACGGGCACGAACTCGAGGACCTCGATCTCGTGCGACTGCTCCTCGGGCAGCTGCTTGAAGTCGTCGGCGGTGAGCACCACGGTCTTGTCGCCGTCGTCGTAGGCGCGCTGGATGTCGGCGTACTCGACCTCGTGCCCGAACTCGCACACCCGCTTGTACCGGATGCGTCCCTTGTCCTCGTCGTGGACCTGGTGCAGGGAGACGTCGTGGGTCTCGGTCGCGGCGTAGACCTTGATCGGTACGTTGACCAGCCCGAACGCGATGGAGCCCTTCCAGATCGACCTCATGCGCTCATGATGCCCGTCCGTGCACAGGAGCGCTCGCAGTCGCGGGTTCTCCACAGATCCGGGTTCGCTGGACCGGCCCGCGGGCTGAACGAGCACGATGGGCGCATGAGCCAGCTCGACAAGCAGGACCCGCGCGACCAGTTCCCCCGCCCGCCGTTCCCCGCGCAGACGCAGCAGGGTTCCGGGCTGGCCAGCGCGATGGACCCGGCCCCCGACCACGGCGAGACGAGCTACCTCGGCACGGGCCGGATGCCCGGCTACCGGGTCCTCGTCACGGGCGCGGACTCGGGCATCGGCCGCGCGGCGGCGATCGCGATGGCGAAGGAGGGCGCGGACGTCGCCCTGAACGCCCTGCCGGAAGAGCGCGAGGACCTCGAGGCCGTGCGCGACGTCGTCGGCGACCTCGGCCGCAAGGCGGTGCTGCTGCCGGGTGACCTCACCGACGAGGCGTTCTGCGCCGTGCTGGTGCGCGACGCCGTGAGCGAGCTCGGCGGGCTCGACGCGCTCGTCCTGGTGGCGGGGCACCAGCAGGTGCACGAGGACGTCACCCTGCAGAGCACCGAGGACTTCGACCGGACGATGAAGGTCAACCTCTACTCGCTCTTCTGGTTGGTCCGGGCCGCGGTGCCGCACATGGCGCCGGGCAGCGCGATCGTGACCACCAGTTCGGTCTCGGCGTACCAGCCGCAGGACCGGATGATCGACTACGCGGCGACGAAGTCCGCGATCATCACGTACACGAACGGTCTGGCACGACAACTCGCGTCGAAGGGCATCCGCGCGAACACGGTCGTGCCGGGCCCGGTGTGGACACCGCTGCAGCCGATCAGCTACCCGGGCGACGAGATCGCCGCGTACGGGCAGGACACCCCGTTCGGCCGGCCTGCGCAGCCGGTGGAACTCGGCGGCGCCTACGTCTACCTGGCGGGTCCCGAGTCCTCGTACACTTCCGGGTCGACCCTCACCGTGGCGGGAGCGACCGGGGTGGCGTTGTGAGTCCCGCGTCCCGCAGGACGGTCGTCCTGGTGGGTGACCGGCGGCTCGCGCTGACGAACACCGACAAGGTGCTCTACCCGGAGACCGGCACGACCAAGGGCCGCGTCATCGAGTACTACGAGCGCGTGGCGCCGTGGATGATCCCGCATGTCAAGGACCGGCCGGTGACCCGGAAGCGGTGGGCGAACGGGGTGGAGGGCAAGGTCTTCTTCGAGAAGAACCTGCCCGACTCGGCGCCGGACTGGGTCCGCCACCACACCATCCACCACTCGGAGCACGACAACGAGTACCCGATCGTCGACGACCTGCCGACCCTGGTCTGGATGGCACAGCAGGCGGCGCTCGAGCTGCACGTGCCGCAGTGGCGTTTCGGCCCCCGGGGTGCCCAGCAGAACCCCGATCGGCTGGTGCTCGACCTCGACCCGGGCGAGGGCGTCGGCCTGCCGGAGTGCGTCGAGGTGGCGGTCGCTGCGCGTGAGGTCCTGCACGGCATGGGCCTCGACCCGTACCCGGTGACGTCCGGTTCGAAGGGCATCCACCTCTACGCCGCCCTCGACGGGAAGGCCACCACGGCGCAGGTGTCCGAGGTGGCGCACGAACTCGCGAAGTCACTCGAACAGGACCTGCCGGACCTCGTGCTGTCGTCGATGAGCCGGGCCGAGCGGACGGGCAAGGTCTTCGTCGACTGGTCGCAGAACAACGGCAACAAGACGACCATCGCCCCGTACTCGCTGCGTGGCCGCGAGCGGCCCACGGTCGCCGCGCCCCGCACCTGGAAGGAGCTCGAGGAACGCGGGCTCGCCCAGCTCACGTTGGACGAGGTGCTGGAACGCCTGGAGGCCCGTGGCGACTTCCTGCACCCGGTCGCCTCCGCCTCGTTGGCCGTCGGACGACCGGACCACGGTCACTGGGACAGCGACCGGACCCAGCGCGCGAACGACGCGGAGCAGCCGGGGCGTGACCGCCTCGCTGCCTACCGTGCGAAGCGCGACGCCTCGAAGACGCCGGAGCCCGTTCCCGAGGACGCGCCGACGGTCCGGAAGGACGGCACCCCGACGTTCGTCATCCAGGAGCACCACGCGACGCGGGACCACTACGACTTCCGGTTGGAGCACGAGGGCGTACTCGTCAGCTGGGCGCTGCCGAAGGGCGAACCGAGCGACCCGGGCAAGAACCACCTGGCGGTGCAGACCGAGGACCACCCGCTCGAGTACGGCGCGTTCGAGGGCACGATCCCGAAGGACGAGTACGGCGGCGGCACGGTCACGATCTGGGACGACGGCACGTACGAGCTCGAGAAGTGGCGTGAGGGCGAAGAAGTCATCGTCACGCTGCACGGCCGGACCGGAGGCGCTCGCCGTCTGGCGCTCCTGCACACCCGCGGTCGTGGCCGGGGTCGCGAGGGCGACGAGAAGAACTGGCTCATCCACCGCACCAAGGACCAGCCGGACCGCCTGGCGGAGGGCGGCGACGGGTCGGGGGCGAGCCGTGCCTCCAGTCCGTCGACCGCACCACGTGACGCCCAGCACCGCATCGACGGTGCCGCGGCCTCGGACACCGCGCCCGCGGACCGCCGGACCATGCAGGCGTCCCTGGCCAAGGGCGAGCCCGCGCTGGACCCCGCGGCCTGGGCGTTCGAGATGAAGTGGGACGGCATCCGCGCCCTCTGCACCGTGTGTGACGGCTCGGTGACCCTGCGCAGCCGCAACGACAACGACCTCACCGACCAGTACCCGGAGCTTCAGGAACTCGGCGAGCGCGCGGGCGTCGACGGCGTCTTCGACGGCGAGATCGTGGCGCTCGACGACCACGGCCGGCCGTCGTTCCAGCTGCTGCAGAACCGGATGGGGCTGACGAAGCGGCGCGAGGTCGAGGCGGCTCGTGCGCAGACGCCGGTCCGACTCCTGCTCTTCGACGTGCTCGAGGCCGACGGCCACGAGCTCACGCGGCTCGGCTACGACGCACGGCGGCAGGCGCTCGAGACGGTCGTCGACCCCGGGGGCGCGATCGACGTGCCCGCCGCGTACCAGGGCGACCTGGCGCGGGCGATGGCGGACTCGAAGGAGCAGGGACTCGAGGGCGTGGTCGCGAAGAAGCGGTCGTCGAAGTACGCCGAGGGGCGACGCTCCGAGGCCTGGCTGAAGCTCAAGCACCACGCCACGCAAGAGGTCGTGGTGGGCGGCTGGAAACCCGGCAGCGGTCGTCGCGCGGGTGGCGTCGGCTCCCTGCTGCTCGGGGTGCCGGGGCCGGACGGGCTCGAGTACATCGGCAAGGTGGGGACCGGGTTCCGCGACCGTGACCTCGACGAGATCGGTGCGGTGCTCGGTGCGCTGGAACGGAAGACCTCCCCGTTCGTCGACGTCCCCCGTCCCGACGCCCGTGACGCGCACTGGGTGACACCGAAGCGCGTCGGTGAGGTCGAGTTCGCCGAGTGGACCTCCGACGGCCGGCTGCGGCAACCGTCGTGGCGCGGCTGGCGCGTCGACAAGGACCCGTCGGACGTCGTCCGCGAGACCTGAGCATGCGTCCGCATCGGGTCCGCCGCGGGCGAACTTCCGTCCCCCGTTCCGGCACGGTCCGGGGGACGATTCCGCGCCGCCCGCCCGCCATTCCGCCACGGCCTGTTACGTTCGCCGGGACGAAAGGGCGTGAGCATGAGTGCGAGCAAGTACCTGCCCCCGTTCACCACGGAGGAGCGCGGCACGATCGCTGCGGATCGATCGGTGCAGGTGCCGGTCGACCCGCGAGAGGTGCTGCCCGAGTCCGAGGTCACCTACGCGGACTTCCTCGGTGACGAGGTCGACGAGGTCGACGAGGTCGACGAGATCGACAAGGTCGACGGGGTCAACCAGTAGGAGAAGACGACCCGTGCGCCGGATCAGGGAACGCACGGGCCGCCGTCGGAGCGCCGCGACCGGTCGTTCAGGGATGACCGGCCGCGACGCGCTCTGCGCCAGCAGCGAGCAGCGCTCCTGGCAGGCACGTACAGAAGACGAGGCGAACGACCGGTTCGTCACGTCCGGACCCGGAAAAACATCGCCGGGCTGACCCTGAGGAGCAGACCCTGAGCGACGCTGACGCCCTGGCGTCCCTGTCGGACGCCTCCCTCGTCGAACGCTGCGCCGACGGTGACACGGTCGCGTTCGGCGTGCTCATCCGCCGGTACGGTCCGCACATGCGGGCCTACGCCGCCCGCATCCTCGGCCACGGGGACGGCGAGGCGGACGACGCGGTGCAGGAAGCGGCGTTGCAGGCCTGGCAGCGCATCGACCGGGTCGACGACCCCGACCGGGTGCGCAACTGGTTGTTCCGGATCGCGGCCAACAAGGCGCTCGACCGTCTCCGACGTCGTCACCCCCACCTCGACCTGGAGGCGGTGGTCGAGTCCTCCGACGACCGTCCGGTCGACGAGGTGGTCGAGACACGGCTCCAGGTCCAGGAACTCGCGCGTATCGTGCAGGCTCTCCCCGATGCGCCGCGTGCGGTGTGGGTGATGCGGGAGATCGGTGGGGCCTCGTACGCCGAGATCGCCGAGGCGACGGGGATGCCGCAGGCCACGGTGCGTGGGGTCCTCGCACGGGCACGTCGACGGGTGCTCGAGCAGATGGAGGGGTGGCGATGACCGACGACGAACGCTTCGGCGCCTTCACCCTCGAGGAGCTCTCCGACTACCTCGACTCCGGGCGGGATCCGGTGCGACCGGAGATCGACCGCGACCCGGAAGCACTCGCCGCACTCGGACGACTCGAGTCACTGCGGACCGCCTCGCGCGACCTGCTCGATGCCGACGTGTCCGGTGCGGACGACTCCTGGATCGCCGGTGTCCTCATCTCGATCCGGACGACGGCACACGCCGGCCGGGACATCCCGGTGCCCGACGACGACCCGGCCTCGACGCTCGTCGTCACCGAGGGAGCGTTGCGCGGACTCGTGCGGGCACTCGGCGACGACGTCCCCGGCCTGGTCGTCCGCCGGACGCGTTTCACCGGTGACGTCACCGTGCCCGGGGGCGCAGTCGACGTCGAGGTCACCGTCGCGGTGACGGCCGACGGACCCGTCCACGACCGGACGGAAGCGTTGCACGTCGCGGTCGCCACCGCCCTCGAGGCGCACGCGCCGTTCGCCGTGCGGACGGTCGTGGTGCGCGTCGCCGACCTCATCGACCCAGGAGCCGCATGACCACCGACACCCGGACGCTCTCCCGCCGCCTGACCGAGGTGGCGCTCGCCGTGCCGGGCGTCCGGTCCGTGTTGCCGCCCGGCCCGAAGCTCGCCACGCTCGTGCGGGACGTCCGGACGGCGCTCGACCTGCCGCGCGACGGCGGCGCGGTGCTCGTGCAGGACCTGCCGGAGGGCGCACGTGTCCGGGTGGTCGTGACCTCGGACCGAGCCGTCCCGACGGTGGCGCTCGTGCGCAGGGTGCGTGACGCGGTCGTGCAGGGCGCGGTGGAGGCCCTGGGTCAGCGGCCTGCGGACGTCACGGTGCGGGTCGTCGAGATCGACTGAGGCGAACGCGGCGGGTGACTGCCGCTCAGGCGGCGGGCGCGGGCCCGTCCGTCGGCTCGGCGTCGTCGGCGACCGGGAGGTCCTCCGCGATGAGTTCGTCCTCCTCCGGCTCCGTCACCTCGGCCGCGGCTGCCTTCGCCTCGTCGATGGACTCCTGCGAGCGGCGGAGGAGGTCGTCGTCGTGTGCTGCGTGGTCCGTCATGCGGCCGAGGTTACGCGGGCGTGCCTGTGTCGGCATCCCGTCGGTGGATGCGACGCAGGCCGTGGTGACGAGCATCCGGGGCGTTCGCCGACGGCTCGAAGTCGACGGCCGAGGTCGGCGCGGGGGTGGTCGGCATCGCCGGGGCCGCCGGGGCGCCGTACGCATCGGCGGCGTCGAGCACGGCACGGGTCGCGGCGGCCGCGGTGCGCAGCGCGTCCTCGAGCGCCATCGCCCGGTGTGCTGCCGTCCGGACCTCGACACCCCACGGTTCGTCGTACCCGAGGTCACGGACGGTGCGGATGAAGCCCGGCAGGTCCCACGCCCCGGCCCCCGGTAGGTAGCGGGCCGCTCGGGACTCCTCGGACAGGGTCATGCCCGCCGGGGTGTGCAGCAGCCCGTCGCTGAGCTCCACCGCCGCGAGCGTGGTCGACGCCACGCCCTGCTGGATCGACGCGAGCGTGGACCCACCCCGGAGGGCGTGCATGGCGTCGACCAGCAGTCCGCCGTTCGGGTGCCCGGCCGCCGCGACGAACCGGGAGGCGCGCTCGACCGTCGGCAGGTTGGACCAGGGCTCCGGCTCGAGGACCAGCTGGGCGCCGACCTTGGCGGCCTGTCCAGCGAGGTCCACCCAGTCGTCGACCATGGCGGCCGGTGAGATCCCGGGGAGCGTCGTGTCGGCCCGCGCGACGACCTGCCACGCGCCGAGCATCGCGGCGGCCTCGAGTACGACGCCACGGTCGGCTTCCTGATCGGGCGTCCGGTTCGAGCACGTCCACCAGCGTTCGAGCGGTCCGAGCTGCACCCAGACGATGCCGGCCCCGTCGAGCACCCGGCGGAGTGCGGCGAAGCCGATGGTCGCCCGGACCTCGTGGAGGTCACCGAGCGAGATCGACAGCCCTGCGAAGCCGGCGGCCCCGACGGCGCGGATGCGCTCGTGAATCGGTCCGGTGCCGGCCCACGTCCAAGACGTCGCGAGCAGGTCGTGTTCCTGCACGGCACACCTCCGTTGTCCGGACACGCCCTGCGCCCCGTCGCGCCCGGTGTGCCCCGTCGTGTCCGACGCCGCGGTACCCCCAGCGACGTCGAGACATTGCTACGCGCTGCGCCTGCGAGCGCTCCCAGCACCGGGACACACCCGTGAAACGCGACCGGTCAGACGATGCGCGTCCGGACCGAGCCCACGCCCGCGATTGAGCCGTCGAGGACGTCGCCGCGCTCGAGGACCCCGACCCCCTCGGGCGTGCCCGTCATCAGGAGGTCGCCCGGAGCGAGCGCCACGAACCGGGACAGCTCGGCGATCGTCTCGGCCACGGACCAGATCTGGTCGGACAGGTCGCCGAACTGTCGGAGCTCCCCGTTCACCCGGAGCTCGATCGCCCCGGCGGTCGGGTCCACGTCGGCCGCCGGCACGACCACGCCGACGGGGGCGGAGGCGTCGAACCCCTTCGCGGTGTCCCACGGTCGGCCGAGCCGCTTCGCCTCGGCCTGCAGGTCGCGGCGGGTCAGGTCGATGCCGACGGCGTAGCCCCACACGTGCGCGAGGGCGTCGTCCACGGTGATCTCGCTGCCGCCGGTCCCGATCGCGACGACGAGCTCGACCTCGTGCTCGAGCCGCTCGGTCATCGTCGGGTACGGGGTGTCGGCGTCGTCCGGCACCACGGCGTCGGCTGGCTTGGTGAAGAAGAACGGGGGTTCGCGGTCCGGGTCGTGGCCCATCTCTCGCGCGTGCGCGGTGTAGTTCCGACCGACGCAGAACACCCGGCGGACGGGGAACCGCCCGCCGGTCGAGGTCGGGATGGTCGGGAGGGTCGGTGCCGGGAGCACGAGGTCGGTCACCCGTCCAGCGTGCCACGACCCCCGTCAGTCCGCGAAGGAAGCCTCTTCTCGTAGCTTCCGCGCGCGGGCCCGCTCCTGCCGTTCACGCCACTCGATCCGCATCTGCGCGAGTTCTTCCTCCGCACCCTGGGCGCGGAGGATCGGCCCGTAGTGCGCGCTGGCGAGCAACCGTGCGGTGGTGAGTTCGCGGAGGTCGAGTCGCCGTTTGAACTCCTGGTCACCCATCTTCGAGATCATCGCCGTTCCCTTCGTTCGTCTTTTCGCCCGGTACCTGCTGCGCGGAGAGCCGCTCGAGCGCGTGGAACATCCACGTGTCGTCCTCGGTCGTCCACGTACGGGTCACGAGGGCAGCAGCCATCACGGACGCGGCGGCGCGACCCGAGTCGTCGTCCGCCGTCGCACGGTCGGCGACCCACGACCAACGCTGCCACCACATGTCCCGGTGCCCCAAGAACTCTGTATTCCGCCGTGCAGCGCGCCCCTCGCGCACCGTGACGACCAGCGCCGCGACCGCGCCGCACGCCCCGATCGCCGAGATGACTGCGCCGGTCACCGCGGCCCATGTTCCGTCCATCCCGCCACCCTGACGCAGCAGGACCGGCCACGCGACGAGCGTGACCGGTCCTGTGGAGGGCGCCCCGCGCCTCCAGGCTGTGGAGGAGGACCTACCTGCCGGGCGCCGACCCCTCCGACTCGCCCGCTCCCGGGTCGCCACCGGTGCCACCGGAGGCGGGCTCGTCCTGGGGCCACCCCGCGAACTCCCACCCACCGACGGACGGGTGGTCCTCGCCCTTGGTGTAGGCGTACTCGCGTGCGGCGTCCCGGGCCTCCGAGAGCTTGCCGAGCAGGTCCGCGTGCGCGTCGGCGTCGACCCGGGTGAGGGCGTCGTGCGCCAGCGCGAACCGGTCCATCTCGTTGCGCATGAGCATGTCGAACGGCGACGTGGTCGTGCCCTGCTCGAGGAAGCCGTGCACGTGCAGGTCGTCGTGCCCGTTCCGACGGTAGGTGAGCTGGTGCACGAGCGACGGGTAGCCGTGGAAGGCGAACACCGCCGGGGTACCGGGCAGGAAGAGCTCGTCGTAGCGCTCGTCGCGCAGCGGGTGCTCGTGCTTCCGCGGGTCACCGAGCGCGAGCAGGTCGACGACGTTCACCACCCGCACCCCGACCGACGGTGCGTGCTTCCGGATGATGTCGGCAGCGGCGACGGTCTCGACGGTCGGCACGTCGCCGGCGCACACGAGCACGACGTCCGCACGGCCGACGGTGTCCTCGGTGCCGGCCCACGCCCACACGCCGGCGCCGGCGTCGACGTGCGCGACGGCGTCGTCGAGCGACAGGAACACCGGCTCCGGGTGCTTGCCCGCGACGATGACCTCGATGCGGTCCGTGGTCTCCATGGCGTGCGCGGCGACGGCGAGCAGCGTGTTCGCGTCCGCCGGCAGCTTGATCCGGACGAGGTCCTGCTGCTTCGACGCGACGACGTCGAGGAAGCCGGGGTCCTGGTGCGAGAACCCGTTGTGGTCCTGCCGCCAGACGTGCGACGACAGCAGGATCGACAGGTTCGACACCGGCGCCCGCCAGTCGATGTCGGTCGAGGACTCGAGCCACTTGGCGTACTGGCCGACCATCGAGTCGATGATGTGGGCGAAGGCCTCGTAGGTGTTGATGAGTCCGTGCCGGCCGCTCAGCACGTAGCCCTCGAGCATGCCCTCGAGCAGGTGCTCGGAGAGGACCTCGGTCACCCGGCCCTGCGCTCCGAGGTGCTCGTCGCCGACGCCGCGCTGCGCGCGCCAGACGCGGGACGTGACGTCGAACACCGCGTCGAGCTTGTTCGAGATCGTCTCGTCGGGACCGAACAGGCGGAACGTCGACGGGTTCCGCTGGATGAGCGCGGCGAGCCACGGCCCCAGGGTGCCGGTGGCGCTCGCCGTGGTGCCCACCTCGGCCGCGAACTCGGCGAGGGCGGGACGGTCGAGCGCCGTGCGGATCCGGCCGCCGTTCGCGTGCGGCGTCGCGCTCATCCGGTGGTCGCCCGTCGGCCGGATGGTGGTGAGGATGCCGATCGGCTGGCCGTCCTCGTCGAACAGTTCCTCCGGGCGGTACGAACGCATCCACTCCTCGAGCTGCTTCCGGTGCGCATCGTTCTCGCGGACCCCGGGCAGCGGAACCTGGTGGGCGCGGAAGGTGCCCTCGACCTGCTCCCCGTCGACCTCCTTCGGGCCGGTCCACCCCTTCGGCGTCCGGAGCACGATCATCGGCCAGCGCGGGCGGAGGTCGGATGCTCCGGCCGGCTGCCCCGCGGCCGCACGCTGGGCCTGCGCCCGGGCCGCTGCCTGGATGTCGTCGATCGTCGCCATCGCGCGGCGGAGTGCCCCGTCGAACAGCGCGTGCACGGCGAAGGGGTCGTCGTCGACCCGGGCCGAGTCCACGACGATGGGTTCGTACCCGAGCCCCCGGAAGTAGGCGGTGAGGTCCTCGTCGGGGATGCGGGCGAGGATCGTCGGATTCGCGATCTTCCACCCGTTCAGGTTGAGGATCGGCAGCACCGCCCCGTCGTGCACCGGGTCGAGGAAGGTGTGGCCTTGCCACGAGGCAGCGAGCGGCCCCGTCTCGGCCTCGCCGTCACCGACGACGCACGCGACGACGAGGTCGGGGTTGTCGAGCGCCGCGCCGTACGCGTGCGCGAGGGAGTAGCCGAGCTCACCGCCCTCGTTGATCGAGCCCGGGGTCTCCGGGGCGGCGTGCGACGGGATCCCGCCGGGGAAGGAGAACTGCCGGAAGAACGACTGCAGCCCCGCCGGGTCGGGCGTGATCGAGGGGTAGAGCTCGCCCCACGTGCCCTCGAGCCAGGCGTTCGCGTTCATCGCCGGGCCACCGTGCCCGGGACCGCAGATGTAGAGCACGTCGCGGTCGGTCTCGGCGATGAGGGCGTTGAGGTGCGCGTACACCAGGCTCAGCGCCGGCGAGGTGCCCCAGTGGCCGAGCAGCCGGGGCTTGATGTCGTCGGGCTCGATCGGGCGGGTGAGCAGGGGGTTGTCGAGCAGGTAGATCTGCCCGACGGTGAGGTAGTTCGCGGCGCGCCACCAGGCGTCGATCGCGCGGATCCGGTCGGTGCTCGTGGTGAGTGCGGGGGACATGCCCCCACGGTACGGAGGAGTGGCACAGCCCGTCCCAGGGAGACCGCTCGAAAAACTTCTGCACCACTTCCAAACCGTTTGCGAGGGGGTGCCGAATGAGATGCACAAGGGCAAACGCCCAGGGCGCTCTCCGGTCAGATTCGGCCGGTATTCAGCGTACGCACAGAAGCGTCGTTCGGCCACCGGCCGGAGTGCCCGTCACAGCAAAGGACTGAAGACCAATGCGCAAGTCACTCAAGACCTCGATCACCCTCGCCACGACCGGCGCGCTCGTCCTCGGCGGCGCAGCGTTCGGTGTCTCGGCCGCGCAGGCCGACGGCTCCGTGCACACCGTGTCCTCCAGTTCCTCGAAGATCCCCGGCCCGGTGGCCTCGGTCCCCGAGGTCCTCGGTGGCAACACCGCCGTGGCGCTCGACAAGGGCTTCACCGACGCGCTCACCGCGCTGAAGCTGACCCCGGGTGTCTCGGGCAACGCCAAGCT
>NZ_MJGN01000046.1 GCF_001865065.1 Curtobacterium sp. MCBA15_008
GGCAGCAAGGCTCTTCACGATGCCTTGGAGCATGAACAGGTACTCTTCCGACGCCACATGCGTTCATATGACGCTATGGAAGGCCTTAATGCATTTAGTGAAAAGCGAAGGCCTCAATTCAAAGGTTACTAAGTCACATTTAGGTCTCAAATATTCAAACAGGAGTAGATCATGAATTTGGAAAATAAAGTAGTTGTGATTAGCGGAGGTGCATCTGGTCTAGGGCTAGCAACTGCGCGCTATCTTGTGAAAAAGAAAAAGGCAAAGGTCGCTTTACTAGATATGAACCGAGAAGCCGGACTGAGTGCTGTAGAAG
>NZ_MJGN01000047.1 GCF_001865065.1 Curtobacterium sp. MCBA15_008
CAGTCACAGAGGCCTTGTCACCGCTTTCAACGTGATCCCGCACCACTTTGCGGCAGATCTTGGCGATCTCACGCTCAAGGCCGCGTACGCCGGCCTCACGGGTATAGTAGCGAATCAGGTCACGAAGCGTTTGCTCCGGCATGTCGAGTTCGTTCTTACGAAGACCATTGGCCTTGACCTGCTTGGGCAACAGATACTTCAGCGCAATGTTGACCTTCTCGTCCTCGGTGTACCCGGGAATACGAATAATCTC
>NZ_MJGN01000048.1 GCF_001865065.1 Curtobacterium sp. MCBA15_008
GCTCGACCATGTCCAGATCGATGGTGTAGCTGTCCCGTGCGCTATCCCGCAGCGGGTTGCTCTGGGGCACACCGTCCACCAGAAACAGGGGTGAACGGCCCCGGAAAGTTTCACCGGCATTGGACAGCTTCTGACGGCCCGGAGAATAGGAAGGAATCAGATTGCTCAGCACCTGGCCGGGGTCATTGGAAATCGCCTGTTGTTGCTCAATCTGCTCGCGGGTAATGATGGTTGTCTTCTGCGGAGTCTCTCCCGCTGTACTTTTGTTGCGGGTGGCCGTGATAACCAGGTCCGGTAACGC
>NZ_MJGN01000049.1 GCF_001865065.1 Curtobacterium sp. MCBA15_008
TTAGTGACCTTGTCACCCACCGACAACGGTCGGGTGGCCTGCAGGATCAGGCCATAGCTCATTTTCTCGTAGGTCTGGAACACCATCATCAGCCCGGCACGCTCGGAGGGCAGCTCAATGGTTTCATTGGTGACCGGGTCCCGAACCAGATTGCCACTCTTCAGCACGGCCATGACATTGCCCGGCTTCAGACCTTCCCGTTCACCGCGGTTGATAGCCACCACGTCAAACTGCCCGATCTGGCTGACACCACCATCGACCGAGATCATCTGGGCCTCGATATCACTGTCGGGAGAGCTGGGC
>NZ_MJGN01000050.1 GCF_001865065.1 Curtobacterium sp. MCBA15_008
GTGGCGATCATCCTGTTGACTGTCCTGGTCAAGGCGGTGTTCTTCAAACTGTCAGCCACCAGTTACCGGTCCATGGCAAGAATGCGAGCGGTAGCGCCCCAGCTGACAAGGTTGAAAGAACTGTATGGCGATGATCGCCAGCGCATGTCCCAGGAAATGATGGCGTTGTACAAACGGGAGAAGATAAACCCGTTGGGTGGCCGCCTGCCGATACTGGTACAGATGCCGGTCTTTATATCCCTGTACTGGGTGCTGTTTGAAAGTGTCCAGCTGCGACACGCCCCCTTCATGCTGTGGATCCAGGATCTGTCGGTCATGGACCCGTACTTCATCCTGCCCATCCTGATGGGTGCCAGCATGATGTTGCAGATGAGTCTGAACCCGACACCACCGGACCCGATGCAGGCGAAGATTATGAAGC
>NZ_MJGN01000051.1 GCF_001865065.1 Curtobacterium sp. MCBA15_008
TTGTGATGCTGGAAGACAGCGCAATGGGGAATATCACCGGCCAGGCCGGTGTGTCCATTGAGCTGGAAACCAAGATCAATATGGACCGCTTGATCTATACCGATGAAGGGTCGCTGACGATCAGCGATATCAGCATCGGCGGTGCGGAACGGACAGACTTCTTTGGTTTCAATGGCCTGGGTGGGCCAGATTCCAATGATCTGCTGGACAACATCCGTATCGATATTGATGTGCTCGCCGACGGCGATGCGGCCATCAATATCCGCC
>NZ_MJGN01000052.1 GCF_001865065.1 Curtobacterium sp. MCBA15_008
ACCATGGAGAGCCGTTACCTGTGCCGATATATAAGAGATTCAGGTCCGGATCAAAAACGATGGAGTCCCATACGGTGCCACCGCCACCGGCCTCCCAGTATTTTCCACTTGGGTCCCAGGTTTTCGCGGCGCGAGCCATGGCTTCGTTTTCAAACGGTTCGTTCGGATTTCCCGGCACGGTATACCAACGCCATTTCTGTGCGCCGGTTTTCGCGTCGTAAGCTGTGATGCTG
>NZ_MJGN01000053.1 GCF_001865065.1 Curtobacterium sp. MCBA15_008
ACTTAAAGCAAATCGTCTTTCGGGGCCAGCTAAACCGTGGCGAAGTCGCCAACGCTATCGGTATCGGAAAGAGCGCCGTGCGCCAGAATCCGGCGATAAAATCGCTGGTCCTTAAATACCTCGGGCGAATCGCCGCTTGCGGCGAGAGGGCAGAGCCCTCAATTGAAATCGAGGCTACGTCCGTTTTTTTGATAGAAGCGGGACCTTTTCAGACTGACTGTTCTTGATAAAAAGCGGACCTTTTTTTGTCGCCGAGATTCCGGGAGCTTAAGCATGCTGAGGTCGCAAAGCGGACATTAAGATTTTGGAATAACGCCTTGGCTTTGCCGCGTGCCGGAGCGACAGCGTAGGAGCGTTCGCCAACAGCCACAGGTTAGTTGATAGATGGTTATGCAACGAGGTTC
>NZ_MJGN01000054.1 GCF_001865065.1 Curtobacterium sp. MCBA15_008
CTGCTTGGTCGAACCGCAATGGCCGGGCGTGCCATTGTTCTCCCTGAATGTTCCTACCTTGCCGGTGAGCCGGCCCTAAGGACAAAATAATGAAGATTGCGATTCTGTCGCGTAACCGTCATTTATACTCAACACGTCGGCTAGTAGAGGAAGGTATCAACCGGGGCCATGAAGTGAAGGTGATCGACTGTCTTCACTGCTCCATGAATATAAACTCCGCCGATCCAAAGATTCATTATCATGAAGAGGTGCTGGAAGATTTCGATGTGGTGGTCCCCCGTATTGGCGCGTCTGTGACC
>NZ_MJGN01000055.1 GCF_001865065.1 Curtobacterium sp. MCBA15_008
GGGCTAATCACGGTTGGACATCGTGAGGTTAGTGCAATGGCATAAGCCCGCTTGACTGCGAGAATGACAATTCGAGCAGGTGCGAAAGCAGGACATAGTGATCCGGTGGTTCTGAATGGAAGGGCCATCGCTCAACGGATAAAAGGTACTCCGGGGATAACAGGCTGATACCGCCCAAGAGTTCACATCGACGGCGGTGTTTGGCACCTCGATGTCGG
>NZ_MJGN01000056.1:0-155 GCF_001865065.1 Curtobacterium sp. MCBA15_008
GAGACCCCGCTCGAGGAGACCATGCAGGCCTTCGCCGACGTGGTCCGCCAGGGCAAGGCGCTCTACATCGGCGTGAGCGAGTGGAACGCCGAGCAGATCCGTGCGGGCGCCGCGCTCGCGAAGGAGCTCGGCTTCCAGCTCATCTCGAACCAGCC
>NZ_MJGN01000056.1:948-81423 GCF_001865065.1 Curtobacterium sp. MCBA15_008
ATCGCGCAGGGCGTCCTCACCGGCAAGTACAAGCCGGGTCAGCCCCTGCCCGAGGGGTCGCGCGCCACGGACGAGAAGGGCGGCGCCGACATGATCAAGCGGTTCATGCGCGACGAGGTCCTCGAGGCGGTCCAGCGTCTGCAGCCCGTTGCCGACCAGGCCGGTCTCACGCTCGCGCAGCTCGCGATCGCGTGGACCCTGCAGAACGAGAACGTCGCGAGTGCGATCGTCGGCGCCTCGCGTCCGGAGCAGGTCACCGACAACGTCAAGGCCGCCGGCGTCACGCTCGACGCCGACGCCATGCAGGCGATCGACCAGGCGCTCGGCGACATCCCGGAGCGCGACGCGTCGAAGACCGTCAGCCCGGCGTCGCGCCCCGCGTAGCCGCAACCCACCCCGGACAGCGCAGCCCACCCCGGACAGCGCAACCCACCCCGGACAGCGCAACCCACCCCGGACAGTGCAGCCCACCCCGGACAGCGCAACCAACCCCGGACAGGAGGCGCGGTGCCAGCTGGCACCGCGCCTCCAGTCCGTCGGGGTCCCGGCCCACTACACGACGTGGGCCGATCCTGTCGTCTGCAGTCCGCAAAGCGACGCCCCTCGGCGCCCAGATGAACAGCGCGTGTCGCGCATCTGGCAGCCCCCTGGGTAAACGCGTACCCCACCCAAACCACCCCGCGAAGCCCCCCGAATCGGGGGCATGACCTCGACCGATACCCCCGTTGTGGTGTCAGCCACCGGCTCGGTGCCAGCCGTGCGCTCCGGTGCGTTCCCACGTCTGCTGGCCCTCGCGCGCCAGCTCGCGACGTTCGGCACGATCGGTGCCGTCTGCTTCGTCATCGACCTCGCTGTCTACAACCTCCTCCGCGCGACCGTGATGCCCGACGGGCCCATCGCCGCGAAGATCGTCTCCGCCGTCGTCTCGACCACCGTCGCGTGGATCGGCAACCGGTTCATCACGTTCCGCGCCGAACGACAGACCGGCCGTCGGGAGACCGTACGCGAAGGGGTGCTCTTCGCGCTCACCAACCTCATCGGCCTGGGCATCGCCGCTGGCTGCCTCTTCGTCTCGCACTACCTCCTCGGGTTCACGTCCACCCTCGCCGACAACGTCGCCGGCAACGGCGTGGGTCTCGTGCTCGGCACCGCGTTCCGGTTCGCCGCGTACAAGGCCCTCGTCTTCCGTTCCACCGACGCTCGTCGCACGAAGGAGCTCGCCGAATGACCATCTTGACCACGCTGACGGTCGCCGCAGGTCCCCTGCTGCAGCCGGGGGACCAGTCCGGCACGCCGGGGAACGTGCCGAACCGGGGGACCACCGACGTGCCGACGGGAGGCTCGGGGCAGGGCCCGCAGGCCGCCTGGTCGCTGGGTGAGTGGGTCGGCTACTCGGCCCTCATCGCCATCTCCGTGCTCCTCACGCTGGTCGCGCTGTCGACCCTCTGGTGGATGCTGCACGCCTGGCGGTCGCGCGACGCGCTCAAGGCGACGAGCTTCAGCGACACCCCGCGTCCCGCGGCGCACCGGTTCACGCTCCTGGTGCCCGGTCGGCACGAGGAGGACGTGATGGGGCAGACGCTCGACATGCTCGCGACGCAGGACCACCCCGACTTCGAGATCATCGCGATCGTCGGCGAGGACGACCCGGGCACCGACCGCGTCGTGCGCGAGGCGGCTGCCCGGCACCCCGGCCTCATCAAGGTCGTGGTCGACGACACGCTGCCGAAGAACAAGCCGAAGGCGATGAACCTCGCGCTGCAGTACGCGACCGGCGACGTCGTCGGGGTGTTCGACGCTGAGGACGAGGTCTACCCGCGGCTGCTGTCGCTGGTGGACTCGCGCTTCCAGGAGACCGGGGCCGACGTCGTGCAGGGCGGCGTGCAGCTGATGAACTTCAAGTCGAGCTGGTGGTCGCTGCGGAACGTCCTGGAGTACTACTTCTGGTTCCGCTCCCGCCTGCACTTCCACGCCGAGTCGAAGTTCATCCCGCTCGGCGGCAACACCGTCTTCGTGACGAAGAAGCGCCTCGACTGGTCGAACGGCTGGGACGCGCACTGCCTCGCCGAGGACTGCGAGCTCGGCGTCCGGCTGTCCGCGGACGGCGCCAAGGTCGTCGTCGCGTACAGCCCCGAGGCCGTCACCCGCGAGGAGACCCCTCCGACGTTCGCGTCCCTGCTCAAGCAGCGCACGCGGTGGAACCAGGGCTTCCTGCAGGTCCTCGAGAAGGGGGAGTGGAAGCAGCTTCCGTCGCTGAAGCAGCGCTTCTTCGCCCGGTACCTGCTGACGATGCCGTTCATCCAGGCGGCCACCGGCCTCCTCATCCCGCTCAGCGTCGTGATGATCCTGTTCGTGAAGGTTCCGACCGCGATCGCCCTGATCTCGTTCATCCCGCTCGCGCCGACGCTCATGCTGCTCGCAGTGGAGATCGCCGGGCTCGGCGAGTTCGGTCGGATCTACCAGGAGAAGGTCCGCGTCCGCGACTACGTGAAGCTCGTCCTCGGCCTGGTGCCGTACCAGGTGTTCCTCGCCGCGGCGGCCGTCCGTGCCGTCGTCCGGCACGCCCGCAAGCAGAACGGCTGGGAGAAGACGGAGCACACCGGGCAGCACCGCACCGCGGCGCAGCAGCCCGAGGTCGTGGGATTCCCGTCCGCCGTGACCAACCCCGAGCCGGCACTGGCCGGCGCCGGCACCACCTCCAGCGCCCGTGAGACCACGACCGCCCGTGAGACGACCACCGCCGGAGGCCCCCGATGACCGCCAGCATGACGAACACGACCGGCATCCCGATCCGCGGTGCCCGCCCCGCCACCGGCGTCCGCGCCTGGTTCCAGGTGCACGCGAGGAGCCTGGCGTGGGTCCTGCCCGTCGTCGCGATCGCGGCGCTCGTGCAGGCCTGGAACATGGGCGGCACCCCGCAGCGCATCGACGACGAGGGCACGTACACCGCGCAGGCGTGGGCGATCACGCACCTCGGCGAGCTCACCCACTACACGTACTGGTACGACCACCCGCCGCTCGGTTGGATCCAGATCGCCGGCTACACCTCGCTGACCGGGGCGTTCGCGCGCTACCCCTTCGCCGTCGAGGCAGCCCGCGAGGCCATGGTGTTCTTCGCCGCCGTCTCGGCCGTCCTGGTGTTCGTCCTCGGTCGCCGGCTCGGGATGTCCCGTCCGGCCAGCGCCGTCGCCGTGCTGGTGTTCGGGCTGTCGCCGCTCGCGCTGCAGTACCACCGCACCGTCTACATCGACAACGTCGCGACGCCGTGGCTCCTCGCCGCGTTCGTCCTCGTGCTCAGCCGCCGGCAGCAGCTCGCCGGCTTCGTCGGGGCCGCGGCGTGCCTGGGGATCGCCGTGCTCAGCAAGGAGACGTACCTGCTGGCGCTGCCGTTCCTCATCTGGATGGCGGTCCGCCGGGCCGACCCGAGCACCCGTCGGTACACGCTGAGCGTCGCCGGGGCGGTCCTCGCCGTGATCGGTGGCGGGTACATCCTGCTCGCCGCGGTGAAGGGCGAGCTCCTGCCGAGTGCCGGCAAGGTCAGCCTGCTCGAGGGCATCACCTACCAGCTCGGCAGCCGGCAGGCCAGTGGGTCGCTCTTCACCGGCGGCAGCCTGGCGAACGAGGCGGCGGCCCAGTGGTGGGCGCTCGACCCGGTCTTCATCGTGCTCGGTTCCGCGGCGGCCGTCGTGGGGCTGTTCCTGCGCCGGGTCCGGCCGATCGCCGCGATGCTCGTCTTCCTGCTCCTGTTCATGTTCCGGCCGAACGGGTACCTGCCGGTGCCGTACGTCATCGTGCTCGTGCCCCTGGGGGCCATCCTCGTGGCGTTCGTCGCCGAGCGGGCCGTGCTCGCCGTGACCGGCCGGACCGCGTTCCGTGCCCGGAACCGCGTCCGCGGGGCGTCGCGTCGGGTGCTCGGCGGGACGTGGGCGCTCGTCACCGCCGCCGCGCTCGTGGCCGCCGTGCCGCTGTGGGGCTCGCAGCTCCGCGGGTTCCTCGTGACCGACCTCGACCAGCCGATGGCGCAGGCGCAGAACTGGATCGGCGACAACGTCGACAAGCGCTCCCGGATGCTCGTCGACGACGCCATGTGGGTCGACCTCGTGAACGACGGCTTCGCCCGCGACAACGTGGTCTGGTACTACAAGCTCGACACCGACGGAGCCGTCGAGCGCCAGTCGCCGAACGGTTGGAAGGACTCCGACTACGTCGTGACGACCGACTCGATGCGGACCGGCGGGAACTCGTCGTCGGACGTCCGTCAGGCGATCGAGAACTCCACGGTCGTCGCGTCCTTCGGCACCGGCGACCAGCAGGTCGACGTCCGGCAGATCAACTCCGAGGGGCAGACGGCCGCGCGACAGGCCATCGACCGGGCGGCGGACCAGCGGAAGACGCTCGGCACGCAGCTCGCCGACAACCCGGCGCTCGAGGCGGACGCCGGCACACGGTCGCAGTTCCGCGCCGGGCAGGTGGACTCGCGGGCGATGATCGCGCTCGGGCAGGTCCTCGCCGACCGCTCGGTCCGCGTCGACCGGTTCACCCCGCTCACCGGCGAGGACGGCCAGACGTTCCGCCGCCTCGTGGTGCACACGTCGAGCGCCGAGGCCGCGACGCGCACCGAGGCCACCCTCGACGCCGTGTCCAGCGCGCTCCGACCGGCTTCGGTCGAGCGTGACGGCACCACCCTGACGGTCGTCTTCCCGACGACCGACCCGACGACCACCGCGCTGGACTCGTGAGCCGCTCGACCACGGGCGAGCGTCCCGCAGCACGCCGCACCAGTACCGCACCGACCCGAAGGAGCAGCACCATGACCGCATCTGCACGCACCTCCACACGCCACACCTCGCGACGTCGCACCGCCGCCGTCGGCGCCCTCGGCGCAGCGCTCGTCGCCGCCACCGTCGGCCTCGCCGCCCCGCAGTCCGCGAGCGCCGCGACCGACGACGGGTGGCTCCGCGTCGGGCACCTGTCCCCGGACACGAAGAGCGTCGACGTCGAGCTGTCGAGCCTGTCCGGCGGCAAGACGATCTTCGAGCTCGACGACGTCACGTACGGCCAGGTGAGCAAGTACACCGAGCTCGCCGCCGGCACCTACGTCCTGTCGATGCGCGCCTCCGACGCCCCCGACTCGACGCCGGTGGTTTCCACCGACGTCACGGTGCAGGGCGGCGACGCGAGCACCGTCGTCGCGTACGGCAAGAACACGGACCTCAAGACCGCGGCGTACACCGACGACCTCCAGCAGCCGGGTGACGGCAAGTCGAAGCTCCGGCTCGTGCAGGCCGCGACCACCGCGAAGAAGGTGGACGTGTCGACGTCGGACGGCACCGCGATCGCCTCGGACGCCGCGTTCGGCACCGCGACGAAGTACGCCACGGTCGGGTCCGGCAAGTGGGACCTCGACATCTCCGGTGGCGGGCAGCAGGGAAGCGCCCAGGTCGACCTTGCCGGCAACACCGTCTCCACGCTCTTCGTGCTCGACGACAGCAAGGGCGACCTGACGATCGTCCCCGTCACCGACGCGGCCGCCACGGCGGCGACGCCCACGGGTGGCGTCCAGACGGGAGGCGGCGGCACCGCCGCCGACCGCGCCGACACCGACTCGCTCCACGCGGCCATCCGGTCGATCCGCGCGCTCTTCTCCTGATCCGGACGTCCGTCCCCTGGTCCGGACTGGAGGCGCGGTTCACCGCAGCCGATCCGCTCACGTGATCCGCGCCTCCAGTCCGGAGCCCCTCCCACCAGCAGAAAGCAGGCCAGCATGACCCGCAGGAACTGGATCCCCATCACCGCCGTGGCGGTGGCCGCGGTCCTGGTCGCCGGCGGCATCGCCGTCGCGGCCGTGCACCCGTGGTCGGCCTCCGCCCCGGACGCCGGTGGCGCGTCGACGCCCACGTCGACCACCGCGCCGGACGGCACGCGTTCCGCCGCGCAGCTGCGCACCGACTTCCTCGACCGCTACGTCCGCGACGGCCGGGTCGTCCGCACCGACCAGGGCGGCGACACCGTCAGCGAGGGACAGGCCTACGGGCTCCTCATCGCGTACGCCGCCGGCGACCGGGAGCGCTTCGGCGAGATCTGGTCGTGGACGAAGCGGCACATGCTCACGGACGACTCGCTGCTGGCGTGGCGCTGGACGACGGACGGCGGGGTCGCCGACGAGCAGCCCGCCAGCGACGCCGACCTCGACGCGGCACGGGCGCTGGTGCTCGCCGGGTCGGCCTGGGGCGACGACCGCTACACGACGGCTGGCAAGACGATGGCCGCGGCGGTACTCGACCACGAGACCGCGACGACGGACCTCGGGCGGATCCTGCTGCCCGGACCGTGGGCCGACTCGGAGCCGTACCGCTACGACTCCTCGTACGCGTCGCCTGCCGCGTTCCGGGTGCTCGCGAAGGCCACCGGCGACGAGCGGTGGACGGAGCTCGAACGGGGCTCCAGCGCGGTGACCGCCGCGGTCCTCGACGAGACCGACCTGCCCAGCGACTGGTCGCAGGTGCACGCCGACGGCAGCGTCGACCCGATGTCCGCCACCGGCGGCGACGGCCGCGTGCTGTACGGCTACGACGCGATGCGGATGCCGCTCCGGTACGCCGAGGCGTGCAGCGCCTCGGACCGGACGCTCGCGGCGTCGATCGCTCCGACGCTCCGTCGGACGACGCAGCTCGCGGCGCAGCTCGACCTCGGCGGGACCGCCGTCACCGGGGACCGCAGTGCCCTGGCCTACACGGCTCGTGCGGCGGCGGAGCACGCGGCCGGTTCGACCGGCGCGGCGACGAAGGACCTGGAGCGCGCAGACCGCACCGCGGCGACGACCCCGACGTACTACGGCGACGCGTGGGCGGCGCTCGGTACGACGATGCTGACGTCGGACGTGCTCGGCGGTTGCGCGTCCGCGGCGGGAGGCGCGTCGTGAGCGGCGGGCTCGGCCGCGGTCGGCGCCGGGCGGGCCCCGAGTCTCGGTCTGCGCGTCGGATCGCGGGCTCCGCGCCGCGAGGGACGTCGCTCAGGGCGAGACTCGGGCGGCGGTGGGTCGTGATCGCGGCGGGGGCGGCGGTGCTCGTCGCCGGGGGTGCGGTCAGCGCGGTCGCCGTCGCGGCCGGGAACGGGGACGCGCGGAGTGTCTCCAGCGGGCCGAGCAGCTCGCGACCGTCGGACTCTGGGTCGACCGCGGCCGACCGCGACATCGCGGGGTTCCAGGACCCGGCGGCACCCGCGCCGGCGTCGGACGCCACGCCGACCCGCGTGACCATCCCCGCGATCGGGGTCTCGTCCTCGCTCGAAGACCTCCACCGCGGAGCCGCCGGTGAACTCGACCCGCCGAAGGGGTGGGACGACGCCGGCTGGTTCAGCGACGGCATCGTGCCGGGGCAGGTCGGCCCCGCCGTCATCGCCGGGCACGTCGACAGCCCCACCGCCGCAGCCGTGTTCTTCCGGCTCGACGAACTCGTCCCCGGCGACGAGATCCACGTCGCCATGTCCGACGGCACCACCCGCACCTTCACGGTGGACCGGTCGGAGCGGGCCGCGAAGTCGGCGTTCCCCACGAGCGACGTCTACGGCACCGCACCCACACCGCAACTCCGGCTGATCACCTGCGACGGCACGTTCGACACCGCCACCGGGCACTACACGGACAATCTGATCGTGTTCGCAGAGCTCTCGGCGGAGTGACGCAGCCGACGACCGATATCTTCGATGTCAAGCGCAAGGAGCACCATGAGCACGACCCTGGTCATCATCCCGACCTACGACGAAGCGGAGAACGTCCGCCCCATCGTCGAGCGCACCCTCGCCGCCACCGACAACAGCGTCCACGTGCTCGTCGTGGACGACAACTCCCCGGACGGCACCGGCGACATCGCCGACCAGATCGCCCGTGAGACCGGTCGGGTCCACGTCATGCACCGCACCGTCAAGGACGGCCTGGGCGGCGCCTACCTCGCCGGGTTCGCCTGGGGCCTCGAGCAGGGCTACGACAAGCTCGTCGAGATGGACGCGGACGGCTCGCACCACCCGGAGTACCTGCCGTGGATGCTCGAGCTCGCCGACACGAACGACCTCGTCCTCGGGTCCCGCTGGATCAAGGGCGGCGAGGTGGAGAACTGGCCCTGGTACCGCGAGATGCTCTCCCGCGGCGGCAACCTCTACACGCGCCTGGCGCTCGGGATCGCCGTGCGGGACGCCACCGGCGGCTTCCGCGTCTTCACGTCACGGGCGTTCGAGCGCATCGACCTGGCCGGCGTCGCCTCGAAGGGGTACTGCTTCCAGGTGGACCTGTGCTGGCGCGCCCTCGAGGCCGGGCTGCGCGTCGTCGAGACCCCGATCACCTTCACTGAGCGGGAGTTCGGTGTCTCCAAGATGAGCGGGAACATCGTGCGCGAGAGCCTCGCCCTCGTGACGAAGTGGGGCATCGACCGGCGTCTGCGCGAAGCGCGCTCGGTCGTGAAGGACCACCGTCGGCTGCCGTCGGTGCGCGCGAACGCGCACGCGGTGTCCGACCACGCGGCCTGAGGGCTGCCACCGGGCCGTCATCGGACTGGAGGCGCGTGGCGGTCCCGCCACGCGCCTCCCGTCCGTCTGCGGGACGACCACACCGCCAGAGCGACAGATCTCGTCTGCCGGCGGCCGTCGCCCACGCGGAAGCGACAGATCGCCGCGGGAGTTCCGCGGCGATCTGTCGCTTTCGCGTGGCTGCCCGGCGGGCCGGCCAGCTGCTGCCCGGCTTGCGCCGGCTCAGCGCAGGACGACCACCCCGCGGCCGGTGAACCGGACGCAGTCGGTCGCGACGTCGGCCTCGCCGAAGCGGTAGAGCTCCTCGCCCGTGGCGCCCGGTACCGGCACCTCGGCGTCGTCGTCGAGGAAGTTCACGACGACGTGCACCGGGGTCGCATCCGGTCCGAGCAGGCCCCGTGTCAGCACGAGCCAACGCCGGTCCTCGCTGAAGCGGACCGCGTTCGCCTCGTAGCGCGGGTCGACGAACGCCTGGTCGGTGCGCCGGAGCGCGATGAGCACACGGTAGGCCCGGAGGATCGCCGCACCCCGCTCCGAGTCGACGTCGGCCCAGTCGAGCTTCGAGTTCGTGAACGTCGTCGGGTCCTGCGGGTCCGGCACCGCGGACTCGTCCCAGCCGTGCTCGGCGAACTCCGCGATGCGTCCCGTCGCCGTGGCCTCGCCGAGTTCCGGCTCCGGGTGCGAGGTGAAGAACTGCCACGGCGTCGTCGCGGCGAACTCCTCGCCCATGAACAGCATCGGCGTGAACGGTCCGAGCAACGTCAGCGCCGCGGCGATCACGAGCCCCTCGTCGGTCAGGCTCGCCGCGAGCCGATCGCCCGCCGCACGGTTGCCGATCTGGTCGTGGTTCTGGTTCCCCACGACCAGGGCCGTCGCGGGGGAGGTCCCTCGGTCGATCGGCCGGCCGTGCCGCTGCTTCCGGAACGACGACCAGGTGCCGTCGTGGAAGAACCCGTGCTGCAGGACCTTCGCGAGTGCGGAGAGCGGCGCGAAGTCGCCGTAGTAGCCGTTCGTCTCGCCGGTCAGTGCGACGTGCACCGCGTGGTGGAAGTCGTCGGACCACTGCCCGGCAAGACCGTAGCCCGCGGCTTCCTGCGGACGGAACATGATCGGGTCGTTCAGGTCCGACTCCGCGATGAGCGACAGCGGCTTGCCGACGAACGCCGAGAACGCGTCGGTCTCGGACGCCATCGCCTGCAGCACGTGCGGGCGGGTGGTGTCGCGGATCGCGTGGACGGCGTCGAGCCGGAGCCCGTCGACGTGGTGGTCACGGAACCACATGCGCACGTTGTCGAGCACGTACCGACGGACCTCGGGGTGCTCGACGTTGACGGAGTCGCCCCACGTGTTGCCGAGTCCCTGCAGCAGGTACGGGCCGTACAGCGGCAGGTAGTTGCCGCTCGGTCCGAGGTGGTTGTAGACGACGTCCTGGATGACGCCGAGCCCGAGCGCGTGTGCACGGTCGACGAACCGGTCGTAGGCGTCCGGCCCGCCGTACGGGGCGTGCACGGCGAACCAGCCGACGCCGTCGTAGCCCCAGTTCCACTCGCCGTTCACGGCGTTCACCGGGAGCAGCTCGACGAACTCCACGCCGAGCTCGACCAGGTGGTCGAGCTTCGCGGCGGCGGCGTCGAGGGTGCCCTCGGGCGTGTAGGTGCCGATGTGCATCTCGTAGATGACGCCACCGCGCGCCGGACGGCCGGTCCAGGCCTCGTCGGTCCACGAGAACCGTGCCGGGTCGACGACCTCGGACGGGCCGTGCACGCCTTCGGGCTGGAACCGGCTGCGCGGGTCGGGCCGCACGGCGTCGTCGTCGTCGATGCGGAACCCGTAGCGCGCACCGACGTGGGGGAGGACCGCGTCGGTCGTCCACCAGTCGTCGGCGCCGCGGGTCAGCGGGTACTCGGTGCCGTCGACGACGAGGCGCACCCGCTCGGGAGCGGGGGCCCAGACGCCGTAGCGGTCGGGAACGGTCATGCGTGCCCCTCCAGGATGTCGATCTCGGCTTGGGCGTCGGACTCGGGTGCGGTGGACCCGGGGGCGTCCGACCCACGGGTGTCCGTTCCGGTCGTCGGACGGGAGACGTCGGTCGTCTCGGTGCCGTGGTCGGTCGGCTCGACGACGTGCACCGGGACGAGCAGGGCCACCGGGTAGTCGGCGAGGACCTCGGACAGCGCGATGCCACGGGACGCGGGGAAGCGCCGACCGGTGAGCAGGTCGACCCGGTCGAGCGGCGCGGGGTGCACCAGGGTGTCGCCCCATCCACCGACGCGACGGAGCCCGATCGGCAGGCGCGTGGCGATGGTCACCGCGCCGCCGCGGTCGAACGCCAGCACGTGGTCCGCCGCGCTGCCCGTCGCCTCGAGCTCGAGGTAGCGCGTGAAGAGCTCCGGGTGGTCGCGTCGGACCCGCAGCGCACGGCTGGTGACGAGGAGCTTGGCCGCCCCGTCGATGCCGATCGCGGGGAGGTCCTCGGGGCCGTCGTCGTCCGGGCCGTCCAGCTCGGCGAGGACGTGCCGACGCTCGGTGTAGTCCACCGCACGCCGGTTGTCCGGGTCGACCAGGGAGCGGTCCCAGGACTCGGTGCCCTGGTAGACGTCGGGGACGCCGGGCGCGGTGAGCTGCACGAGCTTCTGTGCAAGCCCGTTCGACCACCCGGCGGCGTCGATCCGCTCGTCGAGGGCGTCGAGCACGGCGACCACGGCGGGCTCGTCGAACGCAGCGTCGACCAGCGCGTGCATGCGCCGCTCGAAGTCCTCGTCCGGCTCGGTCCACGTGGTGCTGTCCCCGGCTTCGCGCGATGCCTTCTCGGCGTAGGCGTGCAGGCGCTCCCGGCTGGCCGGGCGTGCGCCGACGATCGCCTGCCAGAGCAGGTCCGCGAACACCGCGTCCTCGAGCGGGACGAGGGACTGCAGGCGCTCGAGCGCCTGCGACCACTCGTGTCCGATCTCGGCGAGGACGGCGATGCGGGCGCGGGTGTCCTCGCTCCGCTTCGTGTCGTGCGTGGTCAGGGTCGTCATGGTGTGCGGCCAGCTGCCGAGCCGGTCGCGCTGCGCCTGGTGGAAGTCGGCCAGCGAGACCGAGAACACGCTCGGATCGCCGCCGACCTCGCTCAGGCTCGTGAGCCGCGAGGTCCGGTAGAACGCGGTGTCCTCGACGCCCTTCGCCATCACCATGCCGCTCGTCTGCTGCAGCCGGATCGCCGCGGCGTCCGTCGGGTCGACGAGTGCCGGGGCGATCCGGTCGATGACGTCGTCGAGGTCGGGCCGGGCCTCGGCCGCACGCTCGAGGGCGTCGATGAGGTGGTGTGCACCCTCGGGCAGGTACGTCCGGTAGACGTCGAACGAGGCGACGATCTCGGCCACGGCGTCGACGACCCGATCGTGCGGCAGGTCGCCGGCGACGGGGCGCAGCAGCCGGGCGAGGCGCTCGACCTCGCTGCCGAGGATCCCGTCCGCGATGCCGCGCCGGGTGTCGTGCGTCAGCTGCTGCCAGTCGGACGGCTCGGCACCCGATGCGGCGGTGAGCGTCTCCTCGCCCGCGGGGTCGACGAACACGCGGTCGAGGACCCCGAGGGCGTCGTACCCGGTCGTGCCGTCCACCGGCCAGGAGCTCGGCAGCTGCTCACCCGGCTCGAGGATCTTCTCGACGAGGGTGTAGGCGCCGCCGGTCAGGTCGGCGAGGTCCTGCAGGTACCCGGCCGGGTCGTACAGGCCGTCCGGGTGGTCGATCCGCAGGCCGTCGACGAGACCGTCGCGGAACCAGGCGCCGATCGTGGCGTGGGACGCCGCGAAGACCTCGGGCTCCTCGACGCGGATGGCCGCGAGCGTGTTCACCGCGAAGAACCGGCGGTAGTTCAGCTCGTGGTCGGCGCGCTTCCAGTGCACGAACTCGTAGTGCTGGCGGGCGTGCACGGCCTCGACCGTGTCGCCGTCGTGCATGGTGCCGGGCGCGGTCGGGTAGGCGGTGTCACCCAGGTACAGCCGGCCGTCCCGCAGCTCGACCGCGTCGAGCAGCCGGTCGTCGAGCACCGGGACGCGGAGCTTGCCGTCCCCGGCCTGCCAGTCGACGTCGAAGGCCCAGGCGACGGGGGAGCCCTGCCCGTGCTCGAGCAGGGACCACCACCACGGGTTCGCCGCCGGCGTGGCCACGCCGACGTGGTTCGGCACCACGTCGACGAGGACCCCGAGCCCGGCGTCGTGCGCGGCGTCGGCGAGGGCACGGAGCGCGTCGTCGCCGCCGCGCTCGGTGTCGACGTGCGTGTGGTCGACGACGTCGTAGCCGTGCTGCGAGCCGGGCTCGGCCTGCAGCACCGGCGACAGGTAGAGCCAGTCCGCACCGAGGTCACGCACGTAGTCGACGACGTCCTGCGCGGCCGTCAGGTCGAAGTCGGGCGTGACCTGCAGCCGGTAGGTGGAGGACGGGACGCGACGCGCGGTCACTGCTGACCGCCCGCCGTGTCCGACGGAGCAGTCGACCCCGCCGGGTTCGCCGGCGTGACGGCGTCCTGCGGGGCCGGGGTGGCCGGCCGTGCAGGGTCGGTCTCCACCGGGGTGACGGTGACCTCGTGGTCGGGCTCGGCACGGAGCACGATCATCGAGCGCGCCGGCACGTCGAGCGGCGTGCCCGCCCCGATGACCTCGTCGCGGGCGCCGGGGTTCGCGGTGTCGATCCGCACCGTCCACCCGGGGGAGTACTCCTCCGGGGGCAGGGTGAAGGTCACGACGTCGTCGTGCGCGTTGAAGTACGTGATGAACGCGACGTCGGTGACGCGCTCGCCGCGGGAGTCGCGCCCGCGGATGCCCTCGCCGTTCAGGTACATGCCGACGCTCTTGCCGAAACCGGAGTCCCAGTCCTCGGGGTCCATGGCGTCGCCCGAGGGGGTCAGCCACACCACGTCGGGCAGCGGCTCGCCCTCGCCACGGCGGACCGGGCGCCCGTTGAAGTACCGGGTGCGGCGGAACGTCGGGTGGTCGTGCCGGAGCTTGACGACGTCGGCGGTGAACTGGATGAGTTCCTCGTCGGCGGTGTCCCAGTCGATCCAGCTCAGCTCGGAGTCCTGCGCGTAGACGTTGTTGTTGCCCGACTGCGACCGGCCGAGCTCGTCACCGTGCGCGATCATCGGCACGCCCTGGCTGAGCAGCAGCGTCGCCAGGAAGTTGCGGCGGCGCTGCAGACGCAGCGCGTTCACGGCCTCGTCGTCGGTCGGCCCCTCGGCGCCGGAGTTCCACGAACGGTTGTGGCTCTCGCCGTCGTTGTTGTCCTCGCCGTTGGCCTCGTTGTGCTTCTCGTTGTAGGCGACGAGGTCGTACAGCGTGAAGCCGTCGTGCGCGGTGATGAAGTTGATGCTCGCCTTGGGGGTACGGCCGTCGTGCTCGTACAGGTCGGCCGAGCCGGAGATCCGCGACGCGAACTCGCCGAGGGTCGACGACTCGCCGCGCCAGAAGTCACGGACCGTGTCGCGGTACTTGCCGTTCCACTCCGACCACTGGGGCGGGAAGTTGCCGACCTGGTAGCCGCCGGGGCCGACGTCCCACGGCTCGGCGATGAGCTTCACCTGCGACACGATCGGGTCCTGCTGCACGAGCTCGAAGAAGGCCGACAGCCGGTCGACCTCGTAGAACTCGCGGGCCAGCGCCGAGGCGAGGTCGAAGCGGAAGCCGTCGACGTGCATCTCGGTCACCCAGTAGCGGAGCGAGTCGAGGATGAGCTGCAGCGAGTGCGGGTGCCCGACGTTGAGCGAGTTGCCGGTGCCCGTGTAGTCCATGTAGTACCGCGGGTCGTCGTCGACGAGGCGGTAGTACGCCGCGTTGTCGATGCCGCGGAACGACAGGGTCGGGCCGAGGTGGTTGCCCTCTGCCGTGTGGTTGTAGACGACGTCGAGCACGACCTCGATGCCCGCGCGGTGGAGCTCGCGGACCATCGTCTTGAACTCCTGCACCTGCTGGCCCTGGTCGCCGGACGACGAGTAGTGCGAGTGCGGTGCGAAGAACCCGATGGTGTTGTAGCCCCAGTAGTTCGACAGCCCCTTGTCCTGCAGGGTCGAGTCGTTCACGAACTGGTGCACGGGCATGAGCTCGAGCGTCGTCACGCCGAGGCGCTTGAGGTGCTCGATGACCGCCGGGTGCGCGACGCCGGCGTAGGTGCCGCGCTGCTCTTCCGGCACGTCGGGGTGCGTCTCGGTGAGGCCCTTGACGTGCGCCTCGTAGATGACCGTCTCGCCGTAGGGGGTCCGCGGTGCGCGGTCACCCTGCCAGTCGAAGAACGGGTTGATGACGACGCCCTTCATCATGTGCGAGGCGGAGTCCTCGTCGTTGGTCGAGTCGGGGTCGCCGAACGTGTACGAGAACAGCGACTGGTCCCAGTCGATGTCCCCGCTCGTCGCCTTCGCGTACGGGTCGAGCAGCAGCTTCGCGGGGTTCGCGCGGAGCCCCTTCGTCGGGTCGTAGTCCGCGTGGACGCGGAAGCCGTACTGCTGTCCGGGTCCGACGTTCGGGAGGTACGCGTGCCAGACGTAGGCATCCACCTCGAGCAGGGGGACGCAGGTCTCGTTGCCGTCGTCGTCGAAGAGACACAGTTCGACGCGCTCGGCGACCTCGCTGAAGAGCGCGAAGTTCGTGCCGCTTCCGTCGTAGGTCGCCCCGAGCGGGTACGGGTTGCCGGGCCAGGTGTGCAAACGTTCCTCCAGGTGTGGGTGGCGCCAACATATCGGCGGGGGCCGTCCGCGTCCGCAGACAAGCCCCAGCCGTGGACGGTTCCCGCGCGTCGCAGCCTGTGGAGGGACCGGCGAGTAGCCTCGCGCGCATGGCCAACATCGTGACGCAGATCGCAGACAAGGTGCGCCCCGTCGGCGTGTCCACAAACTACGGGGACCCGGTCGAGGTCGGCGACCAGACCCTCATCCCGGTGTCCATCGCCTGGTTCGGCTTCGGTGGTGGCGGGGACGGCGACGACAACGGCGGCGGCGGTGGCGGCGGGGCATCGATCCCCGTCGGCGCGTACGTCCGTCGCCCCGGCAAGGACCTCGAGTTCGAGCCGAACCTCATCTCGCTGCTCGCCGTGAGCATCCCGGTCATCTGGGTGACCGGCACCGTCCTGCGAAAGCTGGTCCGCGTCCTCAAGAAGTGACCAACTGACGGACTGGAGGCGCGGTGCCAGCTGGCACCGCGCCTCCAGTCCGTCACACGGTCGCGTCCGCGTCTACACTGGCGGAACACACACGGGAGTCCGGGACCGCCGGGCTGAGAGGGAGCGAGTGGCGCTCCGACCGTCGAACCTGATCCGGATCATGCCGGCGCAGGGAGGAGTCCAGGACCATGTCCGTACGCACGTCACCAGCAGTACCGTCCACCCACGTCACGCGATCACTCCGCTGGCGGGTCGTCGACATCGTCGTCGCCAGCGTCCTCGCGGTCGCCATCGGGGTCGTCTTCAAGGTGTGGGAGTTCGGCTACGAGCCGCTCAGCGCCGCGATGACACTCGTCCTACCCGGCACGCAGGCGTTCTTCGGCGGCGTCTGGCTGCTCGCCGGACCCGTCGTCGCGATCATCGTCCGGAAGCCCGGCGCGGCGCTCTACGCCGAGATGGTCGCCGCCTCGGTCGAGGCGCTCCTCGGCACCCAGTGGGGGTGGCTCACGCTCGAGGCCGGACTCGTCCAGGGCCTCGGCGCCGAACTCGTCCTCGCGCTGTTCCTGTACCGCGTGTACCGGCTGCCGGTCGTCGTCCTCGCCGGGGCCGCTGCCGGTCTCGCGATGGGCCTCAACGACACCGTGCTCTGGTACCCCGGGTACGACGCGGGCTTCAAGGCCGCGTACATCGTGGCCGGCGTCGTCGGCGGAGCGGTCATCGCCGGGCTCGGCTCGTGGCTCCTCGTCCGCGCGCTCGCCGCGACCGGTGTGCTGTCGTCGTTCGCCGCCGGCCGTGAACACTCCAGGCGCGGGACCCGCGCCGTCGCGTGACCACGGTGTCCGGGGCCGAGGGTCCCGCGCGCATCGCCTTCCACGACTGGGGTTGGCGGTACGCCGGACGTGACGCGTGGGCGGTCCGCGGCGTCGACCTGACCGTCGAACCGGGGGAACGCGTCGCGATCGTCGGACCCTCGGGAGCGGGCAAGTCCACGCTCCTCCGTGCCGTCGCCGCCGTGCTGCCCGACGAGCCGGACGACACCGACGACACCGCCGCGTCCGTGCAGGGCTCGGTCCTGGTCGACGGTGCCGACCCCCGCGCGGCCCGCGGGCGCGTCGGCCTCGTGATGCAGGACCCCGAGGCCCACACGGTGATGTCGCGGGTCGGCGACGACGTCGCGTTCGGGTGCGAGAACGCGGGGGTCCCGCCGGAGGAGATCTGGGAGCGGGTCCGGACGGCGCTCGACGTCGTGGGGCTCGACCTGGCGCTCGACCGGTCCACCACGAAGCTGTCCGGCGGGCAGCGGCAGCGGCTGGCACTCGCCGGCGTGCTGGCGATGCGGCCCGGGGCGCTCGTGCTGGACGAACCGTGCGCCAACCTCGATCCGTCGGGGGTGTCGCAGGTGCACGATGCCGTCCATGCGCTGCTCGACGAGACCGGGTGCTCGTTGCTCGTGGTCGAGCACCGGATCGGCACGTGGCTCGATCTGGTTGACCGGCTCGTGCTGCTCGAGCCCGCCGGGGGAGTCGTCGCCGACGGTCCGCCCGCCGAGGTGCTCGCCCGGCACGGTGCGGCCCTGACGGCGGCCGGCGTGTGGGTGCCGGGGTCGGAGCCCGCGCGTGGTTCGGCACGGGGGCACGCCCGTCGCGGACGAGCGGGCGAAATGCCGGGGTCGGGCGACGGGGCGACCGGGGGAGTTCGCCCGCTCGGTTCGGCGGGGCCGTCCGTGGGTGACGTGGCGCGCGCCCGTCGCGGACGAGCGGGCGAAATGCCGGGGTCGGGCGCGGAGGGCACCACGGGAGTTCGCCCGCTCGGTTCGGAGGGGCCGTCCGTGGGTGATGTGGCGCCCGCCCGTCTCGGACGAGCGGGCGAAATGCCGGGGTCGGGCGACGGGGCGACCGTGGGAGTTCGCCCGCTCGGCTCGGCGGGGCCGTCCCTGGGTGACGTGCCGCACGCCCGTCGCGGACGAGCGGGCGAAATGCCGGGGTCGGGCGCGGAGAGCACCACGGGAGTTCGCCCGCTCGGCGGTGCGGGCGACGGCGCGGTGCTGCTCGCGGCGACGGGGCTCGGGACGGCACGGGGGAAGCGGCAGCGCGTGGGGAGCGGGATCGACCTCGAGGTCCGGGCCGGCCGGGTGCTCGCCGTGACGGGGCCGAACGGTGTCGGCAAGTCGACGCTCGGCCTGACGCTGGCCGGGCTCCTCCGCCCCGTCGACGGGTCACTGCGTGCCACTCCGACCCTGGCCGACGGCATCGGAGACGTCCCGGTCGCGTGGACCAGCCGCCAGTTGGCCGCGCGCATCGGCACCGTGTTCCAGGACCCCGAGCACCAGTTCGTCGCCCGCACCGTCCGCGAGGAACTCGCCGTCGGCCCGACGGCCCTCGGCCACCCCGACGACGAGGTCGCCGCGCGGGTCGAGGAGCTGCTCGCGACGTTCGGGCTCGCGCACCTGGCGGACGCCAACCCCTTCACCCTGTCCGGCGGCGAGCAGCGTCGACTCGCGATCGGGACCGTCGTCGCCGCTGCGCCGCCGGTCGTCGTGCTCGACGAACCGACCTCCGGGCAGGACCGCGCCACCTGGCAGGCCGTGGTCGACCGGCTCGGCACGCTCGCCGACGCCGGCACCGCGATCGTGGCGATCACGCACGACCAGGACCTCGTGCGGGCGCTCGACGCCGACGAGGTCGTCCTCAGCGAGACGGGTGCCGAGCCCGTGCTCCGCACGCCGGCCGAGCCGGGGGTGGAACGGTGACCGCCCCGGGGACGTCGGCCGACCTGCCGGGGCGATCCGCGCCTCCAGGCCCGACCGTCGGAACCGTCCCGACGACGCGCGGTGTGCAGCCGGTCGCGTCGCTCCTCGGCGTGATGGCGCTCGGGGTGTGCCTCGTCCTGAGTCTCGACGTGGTGTCGGCAGCCGTCGCCCTCGCCCTGGAGGTCCTTCTCCTGCCGCTCCTGCGGATCCCGCCGCGCACCCTGCTCCTGCGGACGTCACCCGTGCTCGTGGCGGTGCCGCTGACGGCGGTGAGCATCGCGTTGTACGGGCGACCTTCCGGGCGGGAGTGGTTCGACTTCGGCTTCGCGCACGTCACCGACGGGTCGTTGGAACTCGCGCTGGCGACGGCGCTGCGTGTGCTCGCCGTCGGGATCCCGGCCGTCGCGCTGTTCGTCCGGGTGGACCCGACGGACCTGGCCGACGGGCTCGCGCAACTGCTGCGGCTGCCCGCGCGGTTCGTGCTGGGCGCGCTGGCGGCGCTCCGGATGGTGACGCTGCTCGGAGACGACTGGCGGCAGCTCGGCATGGCGCGGCGGGCCCGGGGAGTGGCGGACACCGGGCGACTGCGGCGGGGGGCCTCGATGGCGTTCGCGCTGCTCGTGCTGGCGCTGCGGCGGGCGACGACGCTGGCGGTGGCGATGGAGTCGCGGGGGTTCGGGGCTCCCGGCAGGCGCACGTGGGCGCGGACCGCACGGTTCGCGGGGCCGGAGTGGGCGATGGTCGCGGTGCTCGTCGGCATCGGGCTGGTGTCGATCGGGGTCGCGGTGGTCGCGGGGACGTGGCGTGCCTGATCGGCTCGGCCCCGGGCGCGAGCCCTCGGACGCCGCCGAACCCCCCGCCGCCGCCGAAGCGCTCGCCGCCGGGACGCTCGCCGCCGGGGCGCTCGCCGCCGAAGCCCCCGCCGCCGAGGCCCTCGCCGCCGCCGCTGCCGGTGCTGCCGCTGCGCGCGGGGACCGGCGCCTCGTCGTCCTAGTCGACGGGCGCTCCGGCACGGGCAAGACCACCCTCGGGAACGCCGTCGCCGAGCGGCTCGGCGCGCAGATCGTGCACCTCGACGACGTCTACCCCGGCTGGGACGGCCTACGCGCCGCCGCCGAGGCCGTGGTGACCGACGTGCTCGGGGCCCCGAGCGGCTACCGACGGTGGGACTGGGATGCAGGAGGCCCGACCGACTGGGTCCCGCTCGACCCCGACGCCCCGATCGTGGTCGAGGGGTGCGGGGCGCTGTCGCGGGCTTCGGCGGCCTCCGCGTCGCTCCGGGTGTGGCTCGAGGCCGACGACGACACGCGGTGGCAGCGGGCGATCGGCCGCGACGGCGAGGTGTTCGCACGGGAGTGGGAGCGCTGGGCGGCGCAGGAGTCGGCGTTCATCGCTGCCGAGGCGCCTGCGGCCCTGGCCGACGTGGTGCTGCGGACGTAGGGCGACGGGCGCGGCCGCGCTGCGGGGCTCGCGCCCCCGAGCCCCGCGCGCCCGAGTTTCGCGCCCAGCGACACTTCTCGGGCTCTGGCACGCGTGAACTGTCGCTCAGGCCGAAACTCGGGCCGCCGCCGGGTCCGCCGCGCCGCCCGCACCCGCCGGGTCCGCAGCGTCCGGCGCGTCCGCCCCCGCCCGCCGCGCGTCCGCCACCGGGTCCACCGCGAACACCGCCGCCACGATCGAGAGCACCGCGTACACGCCGAGGTACGCGCACAGGATCCACGGCGAACCCCCGCCGACCTCGACGAACACGGCCGCCAGCAGCGGCGTGAGCCCGACGGAGAAGATCGACCCGATCTGGTACCCGAGCGACATCCCCGAGTACCGCCGGCCGGTCGGGAACTGCTCCGCGAACCACGCCGCCTGCGGCCCGTAGATGCTGTCGTGGAACACGCACATCCCGACGAGCGCCACGAGCGGCAGCAGCACGAGCGGCCCGGCGTCGAGGAACGCGAAGAACGGCCAGATGAGCACGGCGATCCCGACCGCCGACCAGATGGTGAGCACCCGCCGCCCGACCCGGTCGGACAGCCAACCCCAGAACGGCGTCGACACGAGCGAGACCGCGGAGATGACGAGGACGGCCTGCAGCCCGGCCGCCGACCCCTCCTCGCCGCGCTTCGCGAGCAGGTACGTCAGCGAGTACGTCGTCAGGATCGAGTACAGCGCCGGCTGCACGAGCCGCAGCCCCGCGGTCACGAGGATCGACCGGGGGTGCTGCCGGATCGCCTGCCACACCGGGAACCGTTCGACCCCACCCGAGGCGCGGAGCTCCTGGAACACCGGCGCGTCCTGCACGCCGAGACGGATCACGAGACCGACCGCCACGATGACGGCCGAGAACAGGAACGGCAGCCGCCAGCCCCACGCCAGGAACGCCTCGGTGCCGAGCAGCCCCCGCACGAGCGTGAACACCCCGGTCGCGAGCAGCATCCCACCCGCCGACCCCATCTGCGTGAACGCCCCGAAGAGCCCGCGGTGCCGTGCCGGAGCGTGCTCGACGGACAGCAACGCCGACCCGCCCCACTCCGCGCCGGCCGCCACGCCCTGCAGCAGCCGCAGGAACACGAGCGCGACGACGGCGCCGACGCCGATGGTCGCCGCGGACGGGATCACCCCGATCAGCGTCGACGCGATCCCCATCAGCACGAGCGACGCCACGAGCAGCTTCTTCCGCCCGATCCGGTCGCCCAGGTGGCCGGCGATGACGCCGCCGAGCGGCCGTGCCACGAAGCCGACCCCGTAGGTCGCGAACGACGCGATGACGCCGACGGCCGGCGTCACGGACGGGAAGAACGTGGGTGCGAACACCAGCGCCGACGCCGTCGCGTACAGGTAGAAGTCGTAGTACTCGACGGTCGTCCCGACGAAGGACGCCAGGGCGACACGACGACGGGTCGCGTTGGTGGACGGTGCGACGGGACGGCCTGGAGGCGCGGCTGCAGTGGTCGGGATCGGCATGCCTCAGGAGCATGGTCGGCTCCGGCGTCCCGCGGAACACCCCGCGTAACGCGGTGTCACGTCGCTGCCGTTCCCGGGGGTCGCGCGGGGAACATGGAGCCCATGAGCGATCGACCGAACCGTCCGCTGCGCTTCGCGGCCTTCGTCATGAACACGACGTCGCACATCCAGCACGGCCTCTGGCGGCACCCCGACGCCCGCCAGGCGGACTTCGACGACGTGACGCTCTGGACAGACCTGGCGAAGACGCTCGAGCGCGGCAAGTTCGACGCGATGTTCTTCGCCGACGTCGTGGGCACGTACGGCCCGGCGCGCGGCGACTACTCGACGAACCTCCGCGAGGGGCTGCAGATCCCCTCGAACGACCCGTCCGTGCTGCTCTCCGCGCTCGCCGTGTCGACCGAGCACCTCGGGCTCGCCTTCACGTCGAGCGTCATCCAGTCGCACCCGTTCGACTTCGCCCGCAAGGTGTCCACCCTCGACCACATCACCCGGGGCCGGATCGGCTGGAACGTCGTCACGAGCGCGCTCGACAGCGCCGCCCGGAACTTCGGCCAGGACCGGCTCGAGGAGCACGACGAGCGCTACGTCTGGGCCGAGGAGTACCTCGAGGTCTGCGCGAAGCTCTGGGAGGGCTCGTGGGAGGACGGCGCCGTCCTGAAGGACCCCGTCGTCGGGTACGCGGACCCCGCGAAGGTGCACCGCATCGACCACCACGGCAAGCGGTACGACGTGCAGGGCCCGCACCTGTCCGCGCCCTCCCCGCAGCGGACGCCGGTGCTGTTCCAGGCCGGGTCCTCGCCGGCCGGCCGAGCCTTCGCCGCGAGGAACGCCGAGGCGCAGTTCATCCTGACGTCGAACCGCGACGCCACGGAGCAGCTCATCCGCGAGACCCGCGACCTCGCCCAGGCAGCCGGGCGTCGGCGGGAGGACATCGCGTTCTTCCTCGGGCTGACCTTCGTCACCGGCTCCACCGAGGCCGAGGTGAAGGCGAAGGAGGCGGAGATCGACGAGCACCTCGCGGCGGACGGCTTCCTCGTGCACTCCAACCTCGGCTTCGACCCCGACACCGGCGAACCGCTCGACCCGGACACCCCGCTGTCCGAGGTCCGGACCCACGCCGGGCAGTCGCACCTGCAGTGGCTCCGCGAGGCCGCCGGCGACCGCGAACCGACCATCGCCGACCTGGCTCGCCTGTCCGCGAAGCTCCGCGCCCGTGTGGTCGGGACGCCGGAGCAGATCGCCGACGAGCTCGCCGACTGGCAGCGCGTCGGGGTCGACGGCGTCAACGTCATCAACTGGACGCTGCCCGGCTCCTACGAGGAGTTCGTCGACCACATCGCGCCGACCCTGCAGGAGCGCGGCCTGATGCAGTCCGAGTACCGGGAGGGCACGCTGCGCGAGAAGCTCTTCGGCCACGCCCAACTGCCGGACTCGCACCCTGCGCGGCGCTGGCGCGGGGCGTTCTCCGGTGGCGCGAGCGGTGTCGCGGACGCGCCACGTGCCGTGGAGGTGACCGCATGACGGACGCCACCACGACCGAGGGACGGATGACGGGCCTCCCGGCCGACCGCCTGGCCACGTTGCGGGCGCGCTTCGCACCGGTGTTCGCGACCATCCGCGAGGGCGCGGTCGACCGCGAGCTGGCGTCCGGGACGCCCGGCGACCGGGCGCTGCCGCACGCCGAGGTACGCGCGCTCGCCGACGCCGGGTTCGGACGCCTGCGTGTGCCCGAGGACCGCGGCGGGTTCGGTGTCAGCCTGGTCGAACTCGCGCACCTGGTGGCGGACCTGGCGGCGGCGGACTCGAACATCGCGCACCTGTGGCGGGGGCACTTCGGGTACACCGAACTCGTGCTGCTCCGGCCGTCCTCGGCCTCCCGCGACGAGTGGCTCGAACGCATCGTCGACGGAGCGATCATCGGGAACGCGACGTCCGAGCGGACCGGCACGACGCTCGCCGACATCTCGACGACGGTGACGCCGTCCGGGCCGGACTCGTTCCGGCTCGACGGCACGAAGTACTACTCGACCGGCACGCTCTACGCCGACTGGATCTACCTGGCCGCCGACCGCGACGGCGAGCGCGTGACGTTCGCCGTCGACGCCACGGCACCGGGCGTCACCGGTATCGACGACTGGGACGGCTTCGGGCAGCGGTTGACCGCGTCCGGCACGACGGTGTTCGACGGGGTCGCGGTCGACGCGTCCGCGGTCTCGGCGTACCGGGATGCCCCGCTGTCGCACATCCAGGCCTTCTACCAGCTGTACCTGCTGGCGGTCCTCGCGGGGATCGGGCAGGCCGTCGTCGACGACGCCGTGGCCTTCGTCCGGCCGCGGACCCGCACCTACATCCACGCGAACGCGCAACGTCCCGGCGACGACCCGCAGGTGCTGGCGGTCCTCGGACGGCTGTCCGCGGGGGCGTTCACCGCGCGGTCGCTCGTCATCGCGGCGGCGGGGCTGCTCGACGAGGTCGTCGCCACGAACGAGCCAGGGGTCGGCGTCTACCACGCGCTGCTGGACACCGCCGAGAACGCGGTCTACCAGGCGCAGGTCGAGATCGGGCCGCGGGTGCTCCGGGCGGCGTCCGAGTTGTTCGAGGTCGGGGGAGCGTCTGCCGCCGACCGCACGCGTGCGCTCGACCGGCACTGGCGGAACGCGCGGGTGGTGGCGTCGCACAACCCTGCCGTGTACAAGGAGCGGCTCGTGGGGGAGTACGTGGTGCACGGGCGGGGGCCGGTGGACGCGTGGGAGAAGTACCACGAGGTGGGGCCGACGCGGTTCTGAGGGGGGCGCCGCCGACGCGGTTCTGAGCGACGCCTTCCGCTACGCCCAGCCGAGTTCGTGCAACCGTTCGTCGTCGATCCCGTAGAAGTGCCCGATCTCGTGCACGAGGGTGGTGTGCACCTCGTCCTTGAGCTCGTCGAGGGTGTCGCACTCGGCGAGGTGCTGCTTCCGGAACACCACGATGCGGTCCGGCAGCTCGCCGAAGCCGTACTGGCCGCGCTCGGTCGCCGCGATGCCGTCGTACACGCCGAACAGGTCGGAACCGTCCTCGGGTTCGTCCTCGACGACGAACACCACGTTGTCGAGGCCGTCGACCATCTCGTCGGGGAGCAGGTCGAGTTCGTCGGTCACGAGCTGCTCGAAGTCGTCGAGGGACATCTCCATCACGGGCTCGATGCTCCCATACCGGCCTGATCGACCGGGGAACGACAACGGCCCCGATCCGAGGACCGGGGCCGTTGCCTGACTGGGGTGAATAACGGGTCTCGAACCCGCGACCTCCTAGACCACAACCAGGCGCTCTACCAACTGAGCTATATCCACCATGTGCGAACCGGGCGACCGGCGCGACCACTCAATAGTAGTACATGCCGCGCCCGGATCCGACCACGCGTGTCGCTACTCAGATGCGGGCTGCGCCAGCCGCGGCTCCCACTTCGCCACGACCTCGGCCTGGACGGCGCGGACGTCGTCGGTGCTCGGACCCGGCTCGGCGACGAAGCCGGCGCGACGGTAGTACTCGAGCTCGCGGATCGACTCGAGGATGTCCGCGAGCGCCCGGTGCCCACCGTGCTTCTCCGGCGCGTTGAAGTACACACGCGGGAACCAGCGGCGGCAGAGCTCCTTGATGCTCGACACGTCGACGCTCCGGTAGTGCAGGTGCCCGTCGACGCGCGGCATGTACTTCGACAGGAACGCGCGGTCCGTGCCGATCGTGTTGCCCGCCAGGGGAGCGGAGCCCTCGGCCGGCACGTGCTGGAGGATGTACTCCAGCACCTGGTACTCGGCGTCCGCCAGGGACACCCCGTTCGGGATCTCGTCGATGAGCCCCGAGGTCGTGTGCATGTTCGTCACGAACTCGTTCATGTTGTCGAGCGCCGACTGGTCGGGCTTGATGACGATGTCGAAGCCCGGGTGCACGGGGACGAGGTCGAAGTCGGTGATGACCACGGCCACCTCGACGAGTTCGTCGACCTGGAGGTCGAGGCCCGTCATCTCGCAGTCGATCCAGACGAGGCGGTCGTTCGCAGTAGCCATGCCGTCGATCCTATTCCGCGTCGCGCGCGCCCCCGTCGCGTCCGGCCGCCCAGGTGGTCGACGCTCCAGCCTGGAGGCCCGCCACCGGTCCGCCGACGCGCCCCGCGCCTCCGGGCGGTCGCCTCCGTCCGCTGCCTGCTCGCGCTGCTGGGCGCTGCCGCCGAGGCCCGTCGTGCCGAGCGGGCGGAATGCCGGGGTCGCTGCCGGGCGCACCCCGCGTTCTCGCCCGCTCGACCTGCGGGCGCTGCCGGAGGGCCCCGTCGCGCCGAGCGGGCGGTATGCCGGGGTTGCTGCCGGGCGCACCCTGCGTTTCGGCCGCTCGACCTGCGGGCGCTGCCGGAGGGCCCCGTCGTGCCGAGCGGGCGGAATGCCGGGGTCGCTGCCGGGCGCACCCCGCGTTCCCGCCCGCTCGACCTGCGGGCGCTGCCCCGAACGGATGCGTCGCCGTCGAGCGGGCGGAATGCCGCACCCGCCTGCCGATCCCACTGCGCGATTCCGCCCGCTCGTCTGCGAAACCGGCGCGCGCCGGGTCGAGCGGGCGGAACGTCAGGGTCGTCGCCGGGCGGACCGCGGTGTTCCGCCCGCTCGACCGTCCGAGCGTCCGCGGAATCGGGAGGCGCCGATGAGGTTCACCCCGGGCTCGGCGACGACCCCGCTCCAGCGACGAACAAACGAGCGAGCGGGCGGAATGCCAGGGTCGTCGTCTGACGGACCCTGGCATTTCGCCCGCTCGCGCAGTCGCGCAGTGTGGCAGCGCAGCATCACGCCCAGCGAGGCAGCCCGGCCCCGCGGTGCCCCGCCTAGGACATCTCGCCGGCGGAGATCGCCTCGGCCTCGACCCGTTCGGGCTCCGCGCCGTCGTCGACCCGCCGGAGGACCTTCGTGGTGAGGACGACGACCACGAACGCGACGGCGACGGACAGTCCGGCGAAGACGTACGCGGCCGACGGGGTGTAGGCGTCGGCGAGGAGGGTGGCGACCGGTGGGGCGATGGCGCCGCCGATGAAGCGCACGGCCGAGTACGCGCTCGAGGCCACGGAGCGAGGGAGGTCGGTCGCCTCCATGACGCACTCGGTGAGGACGGTGTTCAGGACACCGAGCACGAGTCCGCCGATGACGACGCAGATGATCAGGCCGACCTGCGACCCGACGACGACGGCCGCGGCGAACAGGTCGAGCGCGAGGAGCGGCAGCGCGATCTTGAGCACCGTCGTCCTGCGGAGGCGAGCGGTGAGCATCGGTGCGACCCAGACCGAGGTGACGGCGAGGCCGACGCCCCAGCCGAAGAAGGTGAAGCCGATGCCGAGTGCGCCGAAGCCCAGCGGGAACGGCGTGTAGGCGAGCAGGACGAAGAAGCCGATGTTGTAGAAGAGCGCGGTCGCGGCGAGGGCGGCGAGTGCCGGACGCCCGAGCGCGCGGAACGGCGCCGAGAGCTTCGTGGGGGTGGGCTTCTCGAGGTTCTTCGTCTTCAGGAGCACGACGATGGCGATGAACGCGATGGCCATGAGCGTCGTGACGCCGAAGAACGGGCCGCGCCAGCTCACCGAGCCGAGCAGACCACCGACGAGGGGTCCGACGGCGATGCCGAGGCCGAGTGCCGCCTCGTACAGGATGATCGCGGACGCGGTGCCGCCGGACGCAGCCCCGACGATCGTCGCGAGTGCGGTGGAGATGAAGAGCGCGTTGCCGAGGCCCCAGCCGGCGCGGAAGTCGATGATGCTCCACACACTGTTCGACGTCGCCGCGAGCACCGAGAACAGCACGATGAGGGCGAGGCCGATGAGCAGGGTGTTCTTCGCGCCGATCCGGCTGGAGACCCAGCTCGTGAAGAACATCGCGACACCGGTGACGGCGAGGTAGCTCGTGAAGAGCAGTTCGGTCTGGGCCGGGGTGGCCTTCAGCGACGCGGCGATCGCGGGGAGGATCGGGTCGACGAGGCCGATGCCCATGAAGGCGACGACACAGGCGAAGGCGATGGCCCAGACCGCGGAGGACTGCTTGAGGATGGAGCCGGACTGTCCGGCGGGTGCGTGGGCGTTCACGCGTGGGTCTCCGTTCTGGTGGATGGTGTCGCTCCGGGGCGGGTGGTCGCCCGTGACGCGATGATGGCGGCCGCTTCGCGCAGGACGTCCCAGTCGTCGTCGTCGAGGTCGGCGAAGAGCGGCCCGACCGTGCTGGTCAGGGTGGCGCGCCACTCGACGAGGCGGGCGTGCCCGGCCGGGGTGATCTCGATGAGCTGCCCGCGGGAGTCGTCGGGGTCGACGGTGCGCGAGATGAGTCCGTCGGCGAGCATGCCGGCGACGAGGCGGGTCATCGTGGGCTGCGCGACGCGGGACGCGGTGGCGAGTTCGCCGAGCCGGAGCGGCTGGTCGGTCTCGAGGATGCCGAGCGTGCGCCACACCGCCGAGGACGTCGTGCTGCCGGCGGCCTGTGCGGCGGTCCGGATCAGACGGTTCACCGACACGAGGAGCGTCTCGATGGTCTGGTCGCGACTCGGTTCCATAGCTGAACTATATAGCGATGCTATGCATCAGTCAACAGCCGCGGCCTGGTAGAAGGGATGCATGAGCGACATCACCATCCACGAAGGCGACGAGTACACCGCGATCTTCCACGGCGGTCCCTTCGACGGCACGACCGACACCCGCACCGCGACGAGCGACGCGCTGGACGACGAGATCACGGTGTTCGCTGACGTCGAGGGCCTGCAGACCGCGTTCACCTACCGGCAGACGAAGTCGCGTCAGGTGCTCGACCAGACCTCCGCCGAGTTCGAGTACGTCCCCGGCGAGTCCGACCCCGTCGACGACCTCGCCGACCGTGGCGACCGCAGCGGCGAGTTCGACCGGGAGTAGAACCCCACGCCGCCACGTTGCACGATCACATGCAGCTCGACCTCTGGACGTCCGCCTTCTGTGCGCCGTGCGCCGCCGCCCGCCGGGTCTCGGCCGAGGCGTCGGCGCTCGTCCCCGGGTTGCAGCTGACCGAGCGCGACGTGGCGAACCACCCGGACCAGGCGGAGGACCTCGGCATCCGGTCGACCCCGACGATCATCGTGCGGCGGGACGACGGAGCCGAGGTCTTCCGTTCACCGGGTGTCCCCACCCGCGACCAACTGCTCCTCGCGATCGCCAAGGCCCTCTGACCGGAGCCCGCGCTCTGACCGGAGCCCGCGCTCTGCCCCGCGCCCGCGACCCGTCCGCTGGTTCGTCGGCGCCAGCAGCACCGGCGCCTCGGGCGGCCGCACCAGCCGCACCGCCTGCCGCACGACACGCTTCACAGCCCGTACCGGCGCCCCGATCGCCAGCGCGACCGCCCCGATTGCGCTCCGGTCGGCCGGACCGAGGGCGTTCTTCCGCTCCCACGCTCGGCGGAGCACACCGCCACGACTGCGTCGGGCCGCCGGTCGGTCGACGAGCGCGCCGGCATCGCGGAGCGCCATCAACCCCTCGGTCCGGGCGGCCCAGTCGTCGTCCGCCGCCGGGTGGAAGTGGTTGTCGTGCATCCACTCCGGCCGCACCGTGCCGAACCGCCCGTCGACGAGGTCGATCGCGTCGCCCTCGAGGCCGCTCCCGACGAACACCTCGTTGATGAGCTGTCGGCCGATGCCGAAGTCGGTGAGCGTCAGGGCGGGCACGCCGCGGGTGACGGCCTCGAGGACGGCCGTCGAGCTCACCGTCACCAGGGCGACCGCGCGGTCGAGGTGGTCTGCCATCGGACCGCTCTCGACGACGAGGTTCGTCGGCGCGTCCGCGGGGAGCAGGTCCGGGTACGGGTCCTGCTCCCGGTGGGTCTGGTGCTCGCCCGCCGCCGCCCGCACCTTGATCACGACGCGCCACTCCGGATGCCGTCGGGCCGTCTCCGCGAGCCACCCGACGATGCGCGCGCGGTCCACACGCTCGGCCGGCACGCTGGGCTGCGCCGCGAAGACGACCGAGTCGCGGATCAGAGCCGCAGTCGGAGCAGCGGCAGCCGGCCTGGCGAAGGGCAGCGTCGCGAGCGCGAAGTGCGGCTCGACGCCGCCCTCCGCCGCGAGTTCCTCGTATGCGCGGACCTCGCGGTGGCTGTGCAGCACGAACAGGTCGGCGCGCGCGCGGAAGAACACGCCCTTCCACTTCGCCGGGAACGAGATGCCCGGCAACCCCGTCACGAGCACCGGTCGGCGCGGCACCCGGCGGTGCACCTCGCCGATGACGAGTTCCGCGACCGGCCCGATCAGGGACACCAGGACGGCGTCGGGCGGGTCCTGCCGCAACCGCTCCACGACCGTGTCGACGTCGAGCGGCTCCGGCGGTGCGGCGGCGAGGTGCGCCAGCCGCGCGTCGACTCCCCGGAACGCGGACCGGAGCTGCGCCCGGCTGGCGGACCGCGGCGTCGCGACGGTGAGCAGCTCCAGGTCCCAGTGCGCGGGCGCCGTGGCGAGCAGGTGCGCGCCCCACTTCGCGAACGAGTCGGTGTCGACCAGGCCGACCACGCGTCGGACGCGGGGTGACGCACCGGACTGGAGGCGCGCCTCCAGTCCGTCCGTCGGCTCGCCCCCGACGACGTGACGCTCCAGGGCGTCGCTGGTCTCGTCCGCGCGCGTCACGCGCCGACGCGACGCAGCTTCGCGAGCGGTGCCCGCTCGCCGGGCATCACCCGCTTCACGCCGTCGCCGAGGGCGCTCTCGATGATGCGGACGTCGCGCGCCAGCGTCTGCAGCCCGTGCGGCTCGAGCGAGGCCGCGTGGTCGGAGCCCCACATCGTCCGGTCGAGCGTGATGTGGCGCTCGACGGCGGTCGCACCGAGGGCGACGGCCGCGATCGAGATCTGCAGACCGGGCTCGTGGCCGGAGTACCCGACCGGCACACCGGCGTAGCGGTGGGCGAGGGTGTCGATCATCCGGAGGTTCGCCTCCTCCGGGGGGAGCGGGTAGGTCGAGGTGGCGTGCATGAGCACCAGGCGTTCGGTGCCGAGCGTCTCGACGGCGCGGTCGATCTGCTCGAGCGTCGACATGCCGGTCGACAGGATGACGGGCTTGCCGGTGGCGGCGACCGCGGCGAGCAGGCCGAGGTCGGTCACGGACGCCGACGCGATCTTGTACGCGACGACGTTGAGGTCCTCGAGGAAGTCGACCGACGGCTCGTCCCAGGGCGACGCGAACCAGTCGAGACCGCGCAGGGTCGCGTGGTCGCCGATCTCGATGTACTGGTCGCGGTCGAACTCGACGCGGTAGCGGTACTCGAGGTAGGTCATCTCGCCCCACGGCGTGCTGCGCGGTGTGGCCTTCATGTGCTCGGGCGTCGAGATCGCCGGCGTCCGCTTCTGGAACTTCACGGCCTGCAGTCCGGCGTCCGCCGCCACGTCGATGAGGCGCTTCGCGATGTCGACGTCGCCGTTGTGGTTGAGGCCGATCTCGCCGATGAGGTACGCGGGGTGGCCGGCGCCGATGGTGGACGTGCCGATGCTGACGGTCATGGTGCTCCGTTCGGTGCGGGGACGGGCAGCAGGGATGCCGCGCGCGGGTGGGGCTGGTGCTGGGGTTGGGGGTGCTGGTGCTGGTCCTGGGGGTGCTGGGCGTGCTGGGGCCGGTCCTGGTGCTCGTGTTGGTCGAGCTGGGGTGCCAGCGCGTCGGCGAGCGCGAGGTCGGCCGGGTCGTCGATGTCGATCGCGCCCCGACCGTCGACGACCACGAGCTCCACCCGGCCGTGGAACCGGTGCCGGTGCTGCCGGAACGCGGCGGACCGGAAGGCGTAGAACGCACCGGTCTCGCGGAACTCCGGCGCACGGTCCTGCCGACGCGGACGGACCGCTGCGTCGTGGTTCACCGCGCTCGCGCTGCCGTCGTCGTCGATCCGCCACAGGAACGCGTGCGAGGGCGCGGCGGCGAACACCGAGTCGGCGTGGCCGTCCCGCACGCGGGCGACCGCGGCATCGAGGTCGGTGGGGTCGGTGAACGGCGACGTGGCCTGCAGGAAGACGACGATCTCGGGTGCCTCGCCCGCGGCGGCGAGGGCGTCGAGCGTGTGCAGGACCGCCGACTCGGACGAGGCGTCGTCCCCGGCGAGGTCGGCCGGGCGGCGGACGACCCGGGCGCCGGCGTCGAGGGCTTCGGCGGCGATGGCGTCGCCGTCCGTGGAGACCACCACCGCGTCGATCGACGTCGCCCGGCGTGCGGCCTCGACGGCCCGCCGGACGAGCGAGCGGCCGGCGACCGCCCGGAGGTTCTTCCCCGGGATGCCCTTCGAGCCCGCGCGGGCCGGGATCACGGCGACGACGGAACCGGGGGAGCGCATGACCAGGACGCTACGAAGCGCCGGTGGCTCGGAGGCGAACGCCAGGCAGACGCACGCCGAACCGTGCCGGAACCCGAGCAGCCGACGCCCGCGTTATGGTCGAGGGATGCTCGGAGCCGATGACCCGCTCGATCCGGCTCCGCGCCGCGTCCTCGTGGCGGGGACGACCGGCGTCGGCAAGACCACGACCGCCGCCCGGATCGGGGCCGTGCTCCGCTTGCCGCACACCGAGATCGACGCGCTGTACCACGGTCCGGGGTGGCAGCCGCGGGAGTCCTTCGTCGCCGACGTCGAGGCGTACACGAGCGAACCGGAGTGGGTGACGGAGTGGCAGTACACCTCTGTGCGCCCGCTCCTCGCCGAGCGCGCGGACACGCTGGTCTGGATCGACCTTCCGAACCACGTCGCGCTGTGGCGGCTGGTCCGTCGGACGCTGCGGCGTCGGTTCCGCCGGATCGAGATGTGGAACGGCAACGTCGAGCCCTCGCTGTGGACGTTCTTCACCGACCCGGGACACATCGTGCGGTGGGGGATCAGCACCCGGAACGCGACTCGGCGTCGTGTCCCGCCGCTCGTCCGCGAGGCGCCGCACCTCCGGATCGTGCGCCTCCGCTCGCAGCGGGAGATCGATCGGTTCGTGCAGCACCTCGAACGGGGCCGCGGATAGAATCGAGGCCGTCCGCCTCCGTAGCTCAGTGGATAGAGCAGGTGGTTTCTACCCACCGTGCCGCGGGTTCGATTCCTGCCGGGGGCACCCACGACGAAGGCCGCCGTCCTGATGGACGGCGGCCTTCGCTGGTGGTGGCGGGAGCGGTCAGCGACTCACTCGTCGTCGTCGGCGGCGCGACGACGGAGTTCGCTGGCGCTGATCGGCTGCGTGTACGGCGCTTCCGAGGTCTCGTTCGCGTCGGTGGGTTCGCTGGGGGCGTCCGCGATGCGGGTCGGCACCGAGGTCGTGTTCGGCGTGCGCGGGTCAGCGCCGCCGTCGCCGTCCGAGGAGCGGTTCACGTGGGCGTCGGCCGAGGTCGGCTGTGCCACGGGGGACGGCGTGGACGAACCCGCCGGGGCGCTCGCCGGGCGCGAGGATGACGCGCCGCCCGTGTCGCCCGTGCCGCCCGCGCCGCTCGACCCGCGGGCATCGCGGGCGTCATCGACGACGTCGACGTCGTCCGTGTCGTTTCTGGTCCTCGACGAGGTCGGCATGCCGGACGATGCGGAACGCGCCGGGGACACCGGCGAACCGAGCGTCGGCCGCACCGGTGTGCTGTCGCCGTACGACCGGGTGGCACCGTCGCCGTACGACCGGGTGGCCCCGTCGCCGTACGACCGCGTCGCGTCGGCGTCCGTGATCGGGGTGGTCGCGTTCGTCGCGGTCGTGTCCGAGATGGGGGTGGTCGCGTTCGGGTCGGCCTGCGTCGATCCGCCCCGGGTGACCGAGAAGCCCGCGCCGGCCGCACGGGCCGCAGCGGAACCTGCCGGAGCGGATGCCGTGCCCGTCGCGCCTGCCGTGCCCGTCGCGCTCGGCGAGCTTGCCTGACCCGCTGCGCCCGCTGCGCCCGCCGCGGACGATGCGGTCGGAACGCCGCCGGCCGTGGTGGTCGCCGAGCCGGACGGAGCCGACGTGGCGGAGGAGGGCGTGCCTCCAGGCCGCTGGGCTGCCGGACGGAGCGACGTCGTCGTCGGGGTGGGGCGCTCGGTCGCCGGAGCAGCCGCAGCGGTCTCGGTGGCGGAGCCGGCGGGACGGGCGCCGCCGTTCTGGTCGGCGTTCCAGTCCTGCTGGCGCTTGATGAGCTCGGCGTCGGGATCGGGGGAGTCGAACTTCCACCGCTCGAGGTCGCTCTTGAAGAGCTTGCGGGCCTTGCTCGGTCGTGCCTGCCACTCGAGCAGACGCTCCCGGAACTCGGCGAGGGACTGCTCCGCCTGAAAGCTGAACGTCGACGAGTTCTTCTTGATGTCGGCGATCTCGTGCTGCGTCCAGTTGGCGGCGAGTGGAGCGCCCGTGACCGGCAGCAGGCGGAGCCGGATGTCGGCGTCCTCGGCGAGGTGGTCGGCGTAGGCGCGCTCGTCGTGGCCGAGCGAGCCCCAGGCAGCGGCCTTGCGCGCAGCCGAGACGATGCCGGCGACGGCGGCGTTGCGGGCCTCGCGCTCCTGCATCGCGACGACGCGCTTGGTCGCACCGCGGCCGATCAGGGCGGCGATGACGCCAGCCACGACGATCGCGACGAAGGGGATGATCGCGCCGGAGATCACGCGCCAGCCGTCGTCCGAGGAGATCCAGTCGGTCAGGTCGTTCCACCAGTCCATGCGCGCACCCTACCCACGAAACGAACGGGCATCGGGGAGGCCGGACGGTGTTCCGTCCACATGACCGGACATGCTTCCGATGTGGAACATCATGCGGCACCAGCTGGGCTGCGAGCCCGCCGTCAGCCCCAGCGGAGGCAGTCGACGGCGTCGTCCGCCGACCACACGTTCGGCAGCTCGACGAAGCGGCGCTCGGTGGAGACGTACCGGCGGGCTCGGTAGGCCGTGCCGCCGGCCACGTCGACGCGGTCCACGTAGCCGACGATCTCGCCGTTCGCCCGGGTGACCCTGCTCAGGTCGTCGCGGACGTCGAGGATCCGGAGGTCGCCACGGGAACGGGCGACGGGGACGGAGCGGATCCGCAGTGCGGGTTCGGTCGTCGTCTGCATCGTGGTGCCTCCTCATCGTTCGGTGTGGGGTCGACGCTACGGCCGACCACCGACACGCCAGGCGTCGCGGGGCCACCCGGTGGAACAGCAGGACGCCGGAGTCGGTTGTGGAGGAGGAAGACCCCGATCGCGGCTCGTCCGGAGCCCAGGAAGGTAGGTTGCTGCCATGACCACGTTCGTGCTCGCAGGTGGATGTTTCTGGTGTCTCGATGCCGTGTACCGCACGCTCCAGGGTGTGCAGGACGTGGTGTCCGGCTACATCGGCGGGGCGACGTCGAACCCCTCGTACGAGCTCGTGTGCACGGGCACGACGGGTCACGCCGAAGCCGTGGCGGTCACCTTCGACGAGTCGGTGATCCCGGCCGACGTCATCCTCGACGTCTTCTTCACGCTGCACGACCCGCGCCAGCTGAACCGCCAGGGGGCAGACGTCGGTACGCAGTACCGCTCGGCGATGTTCCCGGCCGACGACGAGCAGCGCGCCGTGTTCGAGCGGGCGATCCAGCGCGCGTCGGACATCTGGGACGGCGGCATCGTGACGACGATCGAGCCGCTCGGTACCTTCTACCGTGCGGAGGAGTACCACCAGGACTTCTTCGCGAAGAACCCCGGTCAGGGCTACTGCCTCGCGGTGGCGCTGCCCAAGGTGAACAAGGTCCGCAAGGCCTACAGTCAGTACATCCTGGCGTCCTGAGACCTGGGCGTCGGGGCCACGAGGAGGTGGTCGAACGATGACGAACGACACGATGACGAGCCACACGATGACGAGCCACACGACGACGAGCGGCACGACGACGAGCAGCACGGGGACGTGGGTCGCGGTCGGGCCAGCCGGTGCGGTGGGCAGCATCCACCGCGCCGACGACGGGTTCCACGTCGAGCTCTACAACCGGCGTGGCTCCGGCGGGACGTACCCGTCGCTCGAGTCCGCGAAGGGCGCGGTCCACGCTGCGCTCGGCCCGCTGGCCGACCGGCCCGAGTTCCGCGCACACTGAGCACGCACCGGCTGCGCGACGTCCGCGTGGTCGCCGTCTCGGCCTGGAGGCGCGGGGGACTCGTCCTCCACAGCCCACCTCTCCGAGACATCTGGTCACAGATCGAGCCCCGGGGCGCTTCCGCGCCCCGGGGCTCGTCCACGATCGACGCATGAACGACACCATCACCGTCTGCGGGATCATCGCCACGGAGCCGCGCCACCTCGTCACCGACACCGGCATCGCCATCACGAGCATGCGTCTCGCATCGCCGTCGCGGCGCTGGGACCGCGCCACCTCGACCTGGACCAACGGTGCGACGAACTGGTACAGCGTCACCGCCTTCCGGACCCTCGCCGCCAACGTGTACAAGTCCGTCAAGAAGGGCGACCGCATCGTCGTCACGGGCCGGGTCCGGATCCGGACCTGGGAGCGCGACGGTCGCGGCGGCACCTCGGTCGAGATCGACGCCGAAGGGCTCGGCCACGACCTGGCGTGGGGGATCAGCAACTGGATCCGGGTGCCGCGGCACGCCTCCGAGTCCACGGCCGCGCCGGGCGGCACGCCGACCGTCGATCCCCGGACCGGCGAGGTCCGCGGGGCTGACGCCGACGAGCGGCACACCGCCGACGAGGCGCATCTCGGTGACGACCACGACCACGACCACGACCACGACGGTCACACCCACGTCGGCGACGCGGATCTCCACCTCGCTGCCGCGCACGAGGACGCCGATGCGCCGGTCGGTGGGCTCGGCGTGTCCGGGTACGAGGACGCGGAACCGCCGGCGACGGACGATCGTGCCGACGGCGAACCGGCGGCAGCGTGACGGGCCGCCCGCGCATCAGGCCCAAACGGTCACCAGCGCTGCGTGATCATCCCGATGCCGGCGACCTCGGTCGTGTCCCAGTTGCCGCCCTTGGGCAGTCCGCTGACCCGGCCGTCCACCCAGAACGTCGCGCCCTGGACCGCCGGCGAGTTGACCTGCCGCGCCTTCAGGCCGTGGAACGAGAAGTTCGTGTTCCACTTCCCCTGCAGCCCGCTCACGCCCGGCTTGTTCCGCACCGTGATCTTCACGTTGCGCATCGACGAGTGCACGACGTCCCCGTTGAGACGGCCGTTGCCCTCGACGTTGAAGAACAGGCGACCCTTCAGGTTCAGGCCGACGGCAGCGATCGTGTGGCCGTTCGCGAAGAACGTGCCGACGCTGTTCGGGTAGAAGCGGAGACCGACCGGGGTCACGTTGTGCGTCGCCGGACCGAGGTAGCCGTACGAGAACTTGCCGTTCTGCACGCGCTCCCAGATGAACCGCGGCGCGCCCTTGCTGACCGTCGAGCCCTTGTCCGACTGGATCCCGACCGAGAACGCGTTGTTGTAGGCGTCGTGGACGTTGATGTACGACGAGTAGCCCGTGCCGGCGCCGCCCTCGGTGATGTCCGCCGTGTACTCGACCAGCGGGGTGCCGTGCGGGGCGACGGTCGCAGCGGACGCCGTGGCGCCGGTGGGGGCGACGAGACCGACGGCGAGCGCGATCGCTCCGACGAAGGGGAGCGCGAGCCGGTGCAGACGTGTTCTGGGCATGTCCCTGATCCTGATCTCCGAGGTGGACGTCGAGGCCTCTGGTGGAAGGCGAGGCAACCGTACGTCGAAGTGTCCGAATGCAACAGCCCCTTTGCGCGTTCCGACGCGGGGCCACCTTCAGTAGACTCGTGGGGATATGGCTGAGTACATCTACCAGATGGTCCGCGCCCGCAAGGCGGTCGGCGACAAGCTGATCCTCGACGACGTCACGATGTCGTTCCTCCCCGGCGCCAAGATCGGCGTCGTCGGGCCGAACGGTGCGGGCAAGTCGACGATCCTGAAGATCATGGCGGGTCTCGACCAGCCGTCCAACGGCGAGGCGAAGCTCACCCCGGGCTTCAGCGTCGGCATCCTCATGCAGGAGCCGGAGCTCGACGAGTCGAAGACGGTGCTCGAGAACGTGCAGGAAGGCGTGGGCGAGATCCACGGCAAGATCGCGCGCTTCAACGAGATCTCCGCCCTCATGGCCGAGCCGGACGCCGACTTCGACGCCCTCCTCGCCGAGATGGGGACGCTGCAGGAAGAGATCGACGCGGCTGACGCGTGGGACCTCGACTCGCAGCTCGAGCAGGCGATGGCCGCGCTCCAGTGCCCCCCGGGGGACGAGCTCGTCACGCACCTGTCCGGCGGTGAGAAGCGCCGCGTCGCGCTCTGCAAGCTCCTGCTCCAGAAGCCCGACCTGCTCCTCCTTGACGAGCCCACCAACCACCTGGACGCCGAGAGCGTGCAGTGGCTCGAGCAGCACCTGCAGCAGTACCACGGCGCCGTCCTCGCGGTGACCCACGACCGGTACTTCCTCGACCACGTCGCACAGTGGATCGCCGAGGTCGACCGCGGCCGTCTCTACCCGTACGAGGGCAACTACTCGACCTACCTCGAGAAGAAGCGCGCCCGACTCGAGGTCCAGGGCAAGAAGGACGCCAAGCTCGCGAAGCGCCTGTCGTCCGAGCTCGACTGGGTCCGCAGCAACACCAAGGGCCGTCAGGCGAAGTCGAAGGCCCGCCTCGCCCGCTACGAGGAGATGGTGACCGAGGCCGAGCGCACCCGGAAGCTCGACTTCGAGGAGATCGTGATCCCGGTGGGGCCACGTCTCGGTTCGCAGGTCATCGACGCCGAGAAGCTGCACAAGCAGTTCGGTGAGCGCGTCATCATCGGCGACCTGTCCTTCACGCTGCCCCGCAACGGCATCGTCGGCGTGATCGGCCCGAACGGCGTCGGCAAGACCACGCTGTTCAAGACGATCGTCGGCCTCGAGCCCCTCGACGGCGGCACGCTGAAGATCGGTGACACGGTCGACATCTCGTACGTCGACCAGAGCCGCGGCGGCATCGACCCGAACAAGAACCTGTGGGAGGTCGTGTCCGACGGCCTCGACTACATCCAGGTCGGCAAGACCGAGATCCCGTCCCGCGCCTACGTGTCGCAGTTCGGCTTCAAGGGTCCGGACCAGCAGAAGCGCGCCGGCATCCTCTCCGGTGGTGAGCGGAACCGTCTCAACCTGGCGCTGACGCTCAAGCAGGGCGGCAACCTGCTGCTCCTCGACGAGCCGACCAACGACCTGGACGTCGAGACCCTGGGCAGCTTCGAGAACGCGCTGCTCGAGTACCCCGGTTGCGCCGTGGTCATCACGCACGACCGGTGGTTCCTCGACCGCATCGCGACGCACATCCTCGCGTGGGAGGGCCTGAACGAGGACGGCACCCCCAACTGGTACTGGTTCGAGGGCAACTTCGAGGCGTACGAGGAGAACAAGATCGAGCGGCTCGGCGCCGACGCGGCGAAGCCCGGTCGCGCGACGTACCGCAAGCTCACCCGCGACTGACGGTGGCGAGGCTGCACGCTCCGATCCGCATGCGGTGGAGCGACATCGACGCGTACGGTCACGTCAACAACTCCGCGATGCTGCGCCTGCTGGAAGAGGCGCGCATCGTGGGGTTCTGGGGCCCCGACCCCGAGGAACTCGAGTCCGACGGGTCGATCCCCGAGCCGATCATCGACGGCCGACCGGGTTCGGGCACGATGACGGTCATCGCGGCCCAGCGCCTCGAGTACCTGGCGTCGATCCCGTACTTCCGGCAGCCCCTCGACATCCAGATGTGGATCGGGCGGATCGGCGGTGCGAGCATCGACGTCTCGTACGAGGTCTGGTCGCCGGTCGGGCACGAGCCCGCCGTGCTCTACACGCGGGCGACGACGGCGCTGGTGATGGTGGACGCCGCGAGCAACCGTCCGCGGCGGCTCACCGAAGCCGAACGTGCGGCGTGTGCGCCGTACACCGAGGCGCCGGTCGAGTTCTCCCGCCCCTGACGGAGACGGCTACGGCGACGGCGACGGCGACGGCGAGGGGCCGGCGGGGGACCGTCAGCGCGGGACCCGCATCATCCCCTCCTGCGCGACCGAAGCCAGCAGCCGCCCGTCCCGCGAGAACATCCGGCCGAACGCGAGTCCCCGGCCGCCCTGTGCGCTCGGGGACTCCTGCGTGTACAGGATCCACTCGTCGGCACGGCCGTCACGGTGCCACCACATCGCGTGGTCGAGACTCGCGCTCTTCAACCCCGGCGTTCCCCAGGCGACGCCGTGTCGGCGCATGATCGGCTCGAGGATGGACAGGTCGCTGGCGTACCCGAGGATCGCGCGGTGCAACGCCGGGTCCTGCGGCAGGTCGCCCTCGACCCGGAACCAGACGGCCTGGTGCGGGACGTGCTGGCCCTGCACGTCGACGAACACGGGGCCCTCGACGTGTCGCAGGTCGATCGAGCGCTCGGCCCATGCCCGTGCGACCGGGTGGTCGATCGCCGAGAGGATCGACGCGGCCGACGGCAGCGACTCGGGCGACGGGGTGTCGACGGGGAACGGGTCCTGGTGCTCGACGCCCGTGTCCGGTCGCTGGAACGACGCGATCATCGAGAAGATCGGCACGCCCCGCTGGTAGGCCTGCACGCGCCGCGCGGCGAACGACCGGCCGTCGTGGATGCGCTCGACCGCGAAGGTGATCGGCAGTTCGATGTCCCCGGGGCGGAGGAAGTACCCGTGCATCGAGTGGATCTCGCGGTCCTCGATGGTGGCCTGCGCGGCGACGATGCACTGCGCGAGGACCTGGCCGCCGAAGACGCGTCCGCCGGGGGACCAGTGGCTCGCGCCGGTGAGGATGGTCTCGCCCGTACTCGCACCCGTGTCCTCGAGTCGGAGGGTCCGCAGGAAGTCCGGTTCGCCGTTCACCCCCGCAGTCTACGAACACAGTCCACCCCGGTAGGATCCCTGGTGACATGGGCACCTCGTTCACGCTTCCCGACGCAGCCTCCCTCGGAGACCTCCGCACCTACCTCGGACGTGCCGCCCGCATCGAGGACGGCTCCGTCCGCCTCATCGCCGACTCCGGCGTCCTCGCGGTGTACACGGCGATCCTCTACCCGCTCGGCCTGCTCGACGAACTCCCGACGGTGCTCGGCCTTCGCACGTTCTCGCTGACGGAGCCCGCCACGATCGACGCCGTGGTGCCCCTGGCCTCGCTGCAGGAACGACTCCGCCTGCTCGCCGAGACGCAGGACGCGGAAGGTGCCGAGGGCGCCGACCCCACGCGGGCGACCCCGATCGAGGTGGAGCTGCCGCACGAGGTCCACACGGTGACGTGGGCCGCCATCTCCCCGCCCCGAGGCGGTTGGGTTCCGCTGCCGGACATCTCGCCGGAACTGCTCCGCCGGGCCACGCGCGACGGCATCGCCGAGGTCGCCGACGCCGTGCCGACGAACGCTGGCGAGGCAATCGTCCGCAAGGTCCGGTCCGAGGTCTGGGGCCGTCCGGTCGCGGGCATCGAACACGTGCCCGCCGGCGCCGGCTTCGCGGGGGAGAGCCTCGGGTTCCTGGGGCACGACCCGGTCCGGTTGTTCGAGACCGGTCCGTGGAGCCGTCTGACGACCTCGCGCGGGCACGTGCTCGTCAAGCGTCGCGCCTGGACCCTGAACCCGTAGCAGCGTCCTCGCGGTCCACGGTGGTTGGGTGGGCGCATGCACGTCTTCCTCACCGGTGCGTCCGGGTACATCGGTTCCTCCGTCCTCCGCGCGCTCGTCGCCCACGACCACGAGGTCACCGCGCTCGTCCGCTCCGACCAGAAGGCGCAGGCCGTCCGTGACGCCGGCGGCCGAGCGCTGGTCGGTGACGTCACCGACACCGACGTCGTCCGACGGCTCGCGCACGAGGCCGACGCGGTCGTGCACACGGCGTCCGCGCAGGACGTCGACCCGGACTTCACCGCGACCGTGCTCGAGGCGCTGCACGGCACCCCGAAGCCCTTCGTGCACACGGGTGGGATCTTCACGTTCGGGGACTCGACGGACATCTCGGAGCAGTCCCCGGCGTCGCCGCCCGCGATGACGTCGTGGCGTGGCGCGAACGAGGCCGCCGTCCGTGCGAGCGACGTCCGCACCACGATCGTCGCCCCGGGCATCGTCTACGGCCGCGGCGCCGGCATCCCGGCGATGTTCGTCGGGGACGGCGAGCACGAGGTCCGCTTGGTGGGCGACGGCTCCCAGCGCTGGTCGACCGTGCACGTCGACGACCTCGGCGAGCTGTACGTGCTCGCCCTCCACCGTGGTGAGCAGGACGGCTACGTCCTCGCGGCGACCGGGGACAACCCGACGGTGCGCGAGATCGCCGAGGCGGGCGCACACGGATCGCCGGTCGTCGCCGAGAGCGTCGACGCCAGCCGAGAGCGTCTCGGCGCGGTGTACGCGGACGCGCTCCTCATGCACCAGGAAGCCTCCGGCGCGCACGCACGCGCCGCCTTCGGCTGGAGCCCGACCCGGCCGTCGCTGCTCGAGGACCTGGCGGACGGATCGTACGTCCGCTGACGCGACCGCCTGAGGGCGACTGCCTGATGGCGACCGCCTGACGGCCTGGAGGCGCGGTCCGAGCTGGCACCGCGCCTCCAGGCCGTCGAGCGATCACGTCGCGGACGTGCGCCGACCGTCCGTCAGTCGAACGAGTTGGTCATCGCGTGGGCTGCGCGGTCGAGGTAGGCCCAGAGCTCGGCCTCGTCGAGGGGCGCGAGATCGAGTGACTCGACGGCTTCGCGCATGTGGTGCAGCCAGCGTTCGCGTGCTTCCGGCGTGACGCGGAACGGCATGTGCCGCATCCGGAGTCGCGGGTGCCCGCGCTCCTCGCTGTAGGTGCCAGGGCCGCCCCAGTACTGCTGCAAGAAGGCGGAGAGGCGCCAGATCGCGCCCTCGAGGTCGTCTGCCGGGTACATCGGCCAGATGACGTCGTCCTGCTGGACGCCCTCGTAGAAGCGACGGACCAGCCGGTCGAACGTGGGCGCGCCGCCGATGCGGTCGAACAGGGACCCGGTCGCGGAGGCGCCGTGTTCGCCGACCCGGAGCGTGATCGGCTGCGCCGGGACGCCGGGCGTGCCGATCGGGGGAGTGGAGTCGGTCATCGGGGGTCCTTCCCGCCGTCGGGGTCATCGGTGTGGATCGGCTGACCGAGGACGTTGCGCTTGGTGCGCCGGGGCTTCGTCGGCGCGGGGGTCGGCTGCGTCCGCACCGTGCGGAGGCCGTTGATCGACGTCGCGTTCTCCCAGCCCGCCGGCATGATCATCGCCATCGCGGGCAGGGTCACGCCGAGCTCGTCCACCGCGCGCTTCAGGCGGATGCGGAGTTCGCGGCCGACGACGTCGAGCTCGGAGGCGCGGGTCTTCACGACGAGGCGGAACACCATGCCGGCGTCGGAGACGGACTGCAGGCCCCAGATCTCGGGCTTCTCGACGATGCGCTGCCGCCAGCGGGGCTCCTGCGACATCGCCACCGCGGCCTTGAGCAGGGCGTCCTGCACGGCGTCGATGTCGGTGTCGTAGGGGACCGTGATGTCGACGAGCACGCGCGACCAGCCCTGTGACAGGTTGCCGACGCGCAGGATCTGCCCGTTCGGCACGAACCAGAGGATGCCGTTCACGTCGCGGATCTGCATGACGCGGAGGCCGACGTTCTCGACGACGCCGGTGGCCTGCCCGGTGTCGACGACGTCGCCGACGCCGGCCTGGTCCTCGAGGATCATGAAGACGCCGGACAGCAGGTCCTTCACGATGCTCTGCGCCCCGACGGCGAGTCCGGCCGCGATCAGTGACGCGCCGCCGACGATGCCGACTGCCGCGTTCGGGAGCACCTGCGGGATGATCACCGCGAGCGCGACGATCACGACCGCCACCGTCGCGAGGTTCTCGAGCACGCTGCCGAGCGTCCGGGTGCGCTGGACCACGCGTGCGGTCTGGATCGGCGACGCGATGAGCGCCTGCGTGTCCTCCGCGCCCTGCCGCTTCTTGACGCCGTTCACGACGCGGTCGACGACGCCCTTGATCGAGCGCCGCAGGAGGATGCGCAGCACGATCGCCGCGAGGATCGTGATGACGATCGTGATCGGCACGTGCCAGGTGTCGACGAACTCACCGAACGTCTGCGTGACGGCCTGGGCGGCGTCGGTCGGGGTCGGGGACGGGGTTGCAGCCAAGATCATGATCCGAACGATGCTAGAGGGCGGGGCCTCGGCGTCCCTGCAGGAACGCCAAGACCCCGCCGACGGTCACCCGAGGCTCAGGCGTCGGCCGCCTGCACCCGAAGGGCACGTTCGGTGCCGGCCAGGCTCTCGGTCACGATGCGACGCAGCGCCGGGGTCTCCGGGTGCGCCTCGAGCCACGCCGTCGCCGCGTCGCGGAGCTCGGCCGACGCGAGCGGCGCCGGGTAGAGGCCCGTGACGATGGTGTCGGCCATGTGGTAGCTGCGCTCGGCCCAGATGCGGGTGAGCACCTCGAAGTACCTCGGGACGAGGCCCTCGAGCACGACGGGGCTGTTCACGTGCTGGTACCCGACCGTGGTCTGGCGGACGATCGCGTTCGGCAGGTCCGACGAGTCGACGAGCGACGAGAAGGCGGCGAGCTTGCCCTCCGCCGTCGGGATCGTCGCACGGGCACGCGCTGCCGCCTGCTCGCCCGACGCCGTCTTGTCGGCGGCGAGTTCGGCGTCGACCTCGGCGTCGCCGGCAGCCCCCGCGAGGACGAGGCCCTCGAGCAGCTCCCAGCGCAGGTCGGTGTCGATCTCGAGCCCGTTCAGGGTCACCGAGCCGTCGCGGAGCCCGGCGAGCGTGGCGACGTGCTCGGGCGTCGAGGCGATCTGCGCGAAGAACTTCACGAACTGGAACTGCGCGTCCGAACCGGCCTCGGCCGAGGACGCGAGCTGCCAGAGCGTCTCGCCCACGGTACGGACGGCGGCGTCGGACTTCGCCGGTGCCACGTAGTTCCGTGCCGTCAGCAGCAGCTGCGACAGCGTCGTGCGGATCGTCGTCGACTCGGTCTCGGTCGCGATGTTGCCGAGCACCAGTCGGACGTAGTCGCTGGCCGGCGACTCGGCGTCGCGGGTGGCGTCCCACATCGCGCCCCAGACGATGGAGCGGGCGAGCGGGTTCGCGATCGAGGCGAGGTGCTCGATCGCGGTGCGCCGCGAGTGCTCGTCGAGGCGGATCTTGGCGTACGCCAGGTCGTCGTCGTTGAGGAGCACGAGGTCGCCTCGGTGCACGCCGACGAGCTCGGGCACGTCGGTGCGGGCGCCGTCGACGTCGATCTCGACACGGTGCGTGCGCTCGAGCTTGCCGCCCGAGGACGCGGTGTCGGCGCCGAACGGTGCCTCGGCGTCGGTCGTGAAGCCGTACACCCCGATCGCCAGCCGGTGTGGGCGCAGCGTCGGGTAGTCGGACGGGGCTTCCTGCAGGACGGCGAACGACGTGATCACGCCGGACTCGTCGACCTCGATCTCGGGGCGGAGCGTGTTCACGCCCGCCGTCTCGAGCCACAGCTTCGACCAGTCGGAGAGGTCACGGCCGCTCGTCGCCTCGAGCTCGACCAGCAGGTCGCGGAGCTCGGTGTTCGAGTGGTGGTGCTTCTTGAAGTACGCGGAGACCCCGGCGAAGAACGCGTCGATGCCGACCCACGCGACGAGCTGCTTGAGGACCGAACCGCCCTTCGCGTAAGTGATGCCGTCGAAGTTGACCTGCACGTCCTCGAGGTCGTTGATCGTCGCGACGATCGGGTGCGTCGAGGGGAGCTGGTCCTGGCGGTAGGCCCAGGACTTCTCCATCGCCTGGAACGTGGTCCACGCCTCGGTCCACTCGGTGGCCTCGGCCGTGGCGATCGTCGACGCCCACTCGGCGAACGACTCGTTGAGCCACAGGTCGTTCCACCACTTCATGGTGACGAGGTCGCCGAACCACATGTGCGCGAGCTCGTGCAGGATCGTGACGACCCGGCGCTCCTTGATGGCGTCGGTGACCTTCGAGCGGAAGACGTAGGTCTCCGTGAAGGTGACCGCGCCCGCGTTCTCCATCGCGCCGGCGTTGAACTCCGGCACGAACAGCTGGTCGTACTTCTCGAACGGGTACGCGACGTCGAACTTCTCCTCGTAGTAGGCGAAGCCCTTCTTCGTGATGTCGAAGACGTACTCGGGGTCGAGGTACTCGGCGAGCGACTTGCGCGCGAACACCCCGAGCGGGATGGTGCGGCCGTCGCGGCTGGTCAGCTCGTCGCGGACGACCTCGTACGGGCCGGCGACCAGGGCCGTGATGTAGCTGGAGATCTTCGCGGTCGGGGTGAACGACCACGTGGCGACGTCGCCGTCGACGTGCGGCTCCGGCGTGGGGGAGTTCGAGACGACCTGCCACCGCGACGGCGCCGTCACGGTGAAGGTGAACTCGGCCTTGAGGTCGGGCTGCTCGAACACGGCGAACATGCGACGCGAGTCGGGGACCTCGAACTGGGAGTACAGGTACACCTCATCGTCGACCGGGTCGACGAAGCGGTGCAGGCCCTCGCCCGTGTTCGTGTACAGCGCGTCCGCGACGACGACGAGCTCGTTCTGCTCCTGCAGGTCGTCGAGCTGGATGCGGACGCCGTCGTTCACCGACGCGACGTCGAGCGCCGTGCCGTTCAGCGTGATCGAGTGCACGGTCTTCGTGATCGCGTCAATGAAGGTCGAGGCACCGGGCGTCGCGGTGAAGCGCACACGGGTGGTGCTGCCGAAGGTCTCGGCGCCGCGGGTCAGGTCGAGCTCGACGTCGTACGTCTGCAGGTCGACGATCGCGGCACGTTCCTGGGCTTCGATTCGGGTGAGGTTCTCTCCGGGCACGGACGCTCCATCTTCGCTGGGGACACGGACGATCGATGTCCGCGTGGGGGAGTCCCGGCACGGCGTCGTGCACCGGCGGGACGATGCGACCAGCCTAGCGACGAGGCGTAGGGTCGCAGCGTGACGGACACGACTGTGGACAAGACGACCGACGAGCGCACCGCTGTGGAGTTCTGGTTCGACCCGAACTGCCCCTGGGCCTGGATGACGAGCCGCTGGGTCGGTGAGGTCGCGCAGCACCGCGACCTCGACGTCACGTGGAAGGTGATGAGCCTCTTCGTCCTCAACGAGGACCAGGACGTCCCCGCCGACTACAAGGAGCGCCTGCACGCGGGCCAGGTCTACCCGCGGATCGTCACGGCCGCGAGGCTCCGGCTCGGGCAGGACATCGTCAAGCCGCTCTACGACGCGCTCGGCGAGCACATCCACCACCGCCAGGAGAAGGACCCCGAGCAGGTCGTGCCCGCAGTGCTCCAGGAACTCGGCCTCGACGCCGACCTGCTCGAGTACGCCTGGACCGACGAGGTCGACCAGGCGGTGCGAGCCAGCCACGAGGACGGCATCGACCGCGTCGGGCAGGACGTCGGCACGCCGGTCATCGCCGTCGAGGGCACCGCCTTCTTCGGCCCGGTCATCTCGCCGGCCCCGAAGGGCCAGGAAGCGCTCGACCTGTGGGACGGCGTCGTCGCCGTCGCGAAGGTCCCCGCCTTCTTCGAGCTGAAGCGATCCCGCACCGTCGGTCCGATCTTCGACACCACGGACTGACGGACTGACGGACTGGAGGCGCGGTGCGGGCTGGCACCGCGCCTCCAGGGCCCGCTGTCGCGGTGAGGGATGCGAATGAACGAACTGACCTACTTCGTCCTCGCGGCGACCTACAACGGGACGGGTGAGAACCTCTGGGGCTGGACCGCGGCCTTCGAGATCGAACGACACCGTCCCCGCGAAGAGACGCGCGAGTGGGTACTCGCCAACCTCCGCCATCTGCTCACAGAGGGGCTCGTGTCCGTCGGAACCTACGAACCGGACGGGCGCGGACGAGCCGGCTGGGACGAGTGGCAGGGCACGCCTGACGAGATCGTCGAACGAGTCGCTGCGATCTACACCTCGGAGACGGGTGAGGTCGAGGTTCCCTTCTGGGACTGCTACGTCATGGACACGCCGAAGGGCGACGCTCTGTTCGAAGCCGAGCGCGCCCGACGCATCGCGGCCGGCCTCGATCCCCTCGCGAGGGATGACGGGATCTGGGACGAGGACGGCAACGTCATCGAAGAACGCGGAGACGAGATCGTTGTCTGACGCCTGGCTTGAGTACCCACGGAGGGACGCCGTTGAACGAGCTGACGTACCAACTCCTCGCTGACGTGTCCGATGAGGTCGATTCGGATCTGTACGGGTGGCACATCGGCATCGCCGCGAGGACACACGAAGCGGAGGAGATCGTGCAGGGCCGAGTCCTCGACTACCTGCGCGACCTGCTCCGGGCGAACTTGGTCGGTCTCGGGTCGATCGAAGCCGACGCCGAGGGCAGGGGCGTGTGGTCGAACTGGCGAGGTGACGTCCCTGAACTCGTGGAACGGGCAGCGGCGCGGTACGGGCGCTCCGACACGGTGTGGAACCTCCTGGTGACCGGAACGCCACACGGGGTGGCCGTGTTCGAGGCGGAGGAAGCGCGGCGAGAGGCCGCGGGGCAAGATCCCTGGGCACATGTCGACGACCGCTTCGGAGGGATCTGGGACGAAGACGGCAACGTCATCGAAGAACACGGAGACGAGATCGTTGTCTGACGCCGGCCTCGAGCACGTCCCGTTCCCTGCCGAAGAGGTCCGCGCGATGCCGGACGGCTCGATCGTCGCGATGCGGGAACCGCTCCCCGGGCGCGAGTCGTACATCGACGTCATCCCGCCCGTTGATGCCGGGGACCCCCGGGTCCAGCGACGCAGAGTCAGGCACGATGACGGCCTTGCACCGAGCGCCGAACCAGCGCCGCGGACACCCGACGAGCAGCTGCTCCTCGACCTGACGGAGTTCAACCGGAACGGGTGCGCGACCGACCTCCGCGCGCTGCACCGCATGGTGCGCACCGACCACGAACCCGACGCCACCCGCGCCCGGGCGATGGCGCTGCGGGCCGTCGAGATCGGCCTCCGCCGGGGTCTCCTGACGAGCGGGGTGTTCGTCCGGGCAGGTTCGGAGCTCGCGTTCGTCGCACCCGAGCCGAGCGCCGCGGACCGGATCGCGACCGTTCGGGAACGCTACGTCGTCGCTCCCGACGCCGGAGAGCCCGACGGAGACCTGGCGAACTCCGTCTGGCTGATGAACACGGCGGACGGGGAGCGGTACGCGCGGACGCACAGTGCCGATCCGGCGATGCCCGGCGACGACTGAGTGCGCCCGCGACGCGCCGCACAACCGAAGTACGTCCGAACCACGGAAGAGCGCAGTTCGCGCGCACTTCGGTTGTGCGAAGCGCACGTGGCGGGACGCCGCCGCAGCCGCAGCCGCAGCCGCGGCAGCGGCAGCGGCCGCAGCAGCCGCGTCACGCCAGCGGCAGCCGCATGAGCGTCAGGTCGAGCCACCGGTCGAACTTCCTGCCGACCTCGGGCACGACCGCCACGGTGGTGAACCCGAGGCGCTCGTGCAGGGCGATCGACCCCGTGTTGGTACTGCAGATGCCGGCCATCATCACGTGCCGCCCCTCGGCGGTGGCACGCGCGACCAGCTCGGTCATCAGCGTCGTCGCGATGCCCCGACCGCGGAACGCTTCGACGACGTAGACGCTGTGCTCGACGGTCAGCCGGTAGCCCTGGTGCGGCCGCCACTGCGAGTACGTGGCGTAGCCGGCGACCTGCCCGTCGACCTCGGCGACGATCACCGGGTACCCGTCCGCCTGGCGCTCGGCGAGCCACGCGTCGAAGTACGAGCGGGGGTGCGGCACCTCCTGCCAGATGGCGGTGGAGTGCAGGACGGCGTCGACGTGCAGGGCGTGCACGACGTCGAGGTCGGCCGGGGTGCAGTCGCGGATCACGACCCCGTCCGTCGCATATGCTGTCGTCATGTCTCACATCGTAGACGACGAGCAACGCCTCGGCGAACGGCTGCAGCGCCTCCGCACCGAGCGGAAGTGGAGCCTGACCGAACTCGCGGAGGAGTCGGGGGTCTCCCGCGCGATGATCAACCGCGTCGAGCGTGGGGTGTCCAGCCCGACCGCGACCATCCTCGGCCGGTTGTCCGGCGCCTTCGGGCTCACCGTGTCACAGCTGCTCGACGAAGCCCTCGACCACGAGGTGCCCCGGGGAGCCGATCCCGACGACGCGCGCGGCGTCCAGCGCGGCGCGACCGCGGACTCCTGGACCGATCCCGAGACCGGGTACCGGCGCCGTCCGGTCTCGAGCGCGTCCTTCCCCGCGGACGTGACCGAGGTGCGCCTCCCGGCCGGCCGCGAGGTCGCCTACCCGGCGTCGGCGTACGCGTTCCTGCGGCACTGCATCTGGGTGGTCGACGGAACCCTGGAGGTCGTCGTCGGCGGCGAGTCCACCCGGCTCGGCGCAGGGGACCGGATCGAGCTCGGGGAGCCTGCCGACGTCGTGTACCGGAACCCCGGCGAGGACCCCGTGCGGTACGTCGTCGTCGTGGTCCGGGGGCAGTAGGCGCAGGAATAGGATCGGTTCCATGCGCATCCACCTCGGAACGGACCACGCCGGCCTCGAGTTCAACAAGACCCTCAACGCCCACCTCACCGAAGCCGGGCACGAGGTGGTGGACCACGGTCCGACCGAGTACGACGCGCTCGACGACTACCCCTCGTTCTGCATCAACGCCGCGCACGCCGTGGTGCAGGACCAGCGCGCGGGTGTCCAGGCGCTCGGCGTCGTGTTCGGTGGCTCCGGCAACGGCGAGCAGATCGCCGCGAACAAGGTCGAGGGCATCCGGGCAGCGCTCGTCTGGAACGAGTCGACGGCGCTCCTGGCCCGCCAGCACAACGACGCGAACGTCATCTCGATCGGCGCGCGCCAGCACACCGAGGAAGAGGCGATCCGCTTCGTGGACCTCTTCATCGCCGAGCCGTTCTCGGGCGAGGAGCGTCACGCCCGCCGTATCGCGCAGCTGGCCGAGTACGAGCAGACCGGACTGATCGCCGGCAAGCAGATCGACCAGTAACGTCAGCGGCCGCGAGTAGACAAGAGCAATGCCCGAGGGTCACTCCGTCCACCGCATCGCCAACCAGTTCTCCCGGCACTTCGTCGGCAAACGCTGCGAGGTGTCGAGCCCGCAGGGGCGCTTCGCCGCCGGCGCGGCACAGCTCGACGGCAAGAAGATGATCGCCGCCCGCGCCGTAGCGAAGCAGATGTTCCTCGAGTTCGAAGGGGACCTGTTCCTCCGTGTCCACCTCGGACTGTACGGAGCGTGGGACTTCGCGGGCGACCTGTCGACCGCGACCGCCCTGTCGGCGGACGACGACGGCGAGGAGTCGCTCACGTCGATCGGAGCACCCCGCCTGGCGCGCTACCGGATGGCCGAGCAGGAAAAGGTGGAGGACCCGATCGAGTCCTTCCCGCCGGACCCGGTGGGCCAGGTGCGCGTCCGGATCCTCACCGACGACACCGTCGCCGACCTCCGTGGTCCGACGGCGTGCGTGGTGGAGACCCCGGCCGAGGTGCAGCAGGCACTCGACAAGCTCGGTCCGGACCCGATGAACGACGACGGACCCGAGGCCGAGAAGGCCTTCGTGGACAACGTCCGGAAGCGCAACGTGGCAATCGGCCAGCTGCTGATGGACCAGTCCGTGGTGGCGGGCATCGGCAACATCTACCGCGCCGAGCTGCTGTTCCGGCAGCGCATCGACCCGTACAAGCCGGGCAAGAAGATCACCGTGAAGCAGGCAAAGGCACTGTGGGCGGACTGGTCGAAGCTCCTGCACGACGGCGTCCGCGACGGCCTGATGCTGACGATGGACGGCTTGTCCGAGGCCGAGCTGAAGAAGGCGAAGCGCTCCCGGAAGGACCGGCACTGGGTGTACCACCGCCAGGGTGAGCCCTGCCGGGTGTGCGGCACCGAGATCCGGATGGCGGACATGGCCGGCCGGAAGCTCTACTGGTGCCCGAAGGACCAGAAGTAGCGCGGGTCCGGAGCCGCCGACACCCGCGCCACGGGCACACCGCCGCGTCACACCTCGCGGTGGGTGAACCGCCCCTCGATCGCGGTGGCGAGCACCCGCATCGTCCGCAGCGCGGCCGATGGCAGCCCGGCAGCGAGCGGGTCGGCCTCGACGAGCACGAGGTCCGCGACGTCCCCGACGGCCACCGAGGCCCGGCCACCGTCCGTCGACCCCCGCCACGCGGTCAGGGCCGACAGCCGTTCCGTCGGATGCCAGGGCTCCCGGCCGTCCCGGTCGCGCCCGACGGCCGCCGCCATCGACACCCACGGGTCGAGCGGCGCGACCGGGGCGTCCGATCCGAGCACGAGCCGCGCACCGGCACGGTCGAGTGACGCGAACGCGAACGCACGGTCGGTCTGTCCCGCCCAGTGCCGATCGGCGATGTCCCGGTCGTCCATGGCGTGCTCGGGCTGCACCGAGGCCGTGACCCCGAGCCGCGCGAACCGTTCGAGGTCGGCGGTGTCGAGCAGCTGCGCGTGCTCGATCGTGCCGCGGGTGCCGACCGCCTCGAACACGTCGAGCGCGAGCGTGTTCGCCCGGTCGCCGATGGCGTGGACCGCCGGGGTCAGCCCGGCGGCCACCGCTCGCCGGGTGATCGCCACGAGCTCGTCGAAGGGCCAGGCCAGCACGCCGGAACCGTCGGCGTTCGCCGCGGTCCGGGTGCCGAGCGACCCGTCGGAGATGACCTTGAACGGCCCCATCCGGACGAGTCCGCGGGTGCCGTCGACGACGTCCCCGGTGCGGAGTCCGCGAGCGATGACCGCGTCGAGCTCGGCCGGGTAGACGCCCGACCCGACCCGTAGGCCGTCCGTCCCCGCGTGCACGCGGCGGGTCCAGCGGTCGAGGCCGAACACCATCTCGAGGTCGACCACGCGGGTCACCCCGCGGGCGCTCGCCGCCTCGACGGCGTCGGCCACGTACCCGTCGAGCACGTCGTCCGGCACCCGCGAGAGGGCACCGGTCACGTCGAACGCGTCCTGCTCGCGCAGGATCCCGTCCTCGGTCGCGACGAGCGGTCGGCCGACGACCTCCGAGAAGTGCGCGAGGGCGCTGGTGCTGCACCAGACGGCGTGCAGGTCGGCGCTGATGACGACGACCGGGAGGCGCGGCGCGGCCTGGTCGAGCAGCTCGCGCCGGGCGGGACGCGGCCACAACCCGTCGCGGTAGCCGTGTCCGACCAGCACGCGGTCCGCCACGCCGGTCCGGGCCACCTCCGCGAGGAGGGCTGCGGTGGACTCCGCCGAGTCGCAGGCGGAGACGTCGACGCGGCGGCGGACGAGGGCCCACTGGTCGAAGTGCACGTGGTGGTCGACGAGGCCGGGCGCGAGCCAGGCACCGGCTGCCTCGACGACGTCGGTGTCGGGGCCGGCCGCGTCGAGCGTGCCGGCGGGCGCGACGTCGGTGACCCGCCCGTCGACGATGCGGACGTCGGCGGGGGCGCCGGACGTGCCCACCCGGCGGACGGTGCGGAGCAGGACTTCGCTCACCGCGCCTCCAGGCCGTCCACCCGCACGGCGTGCGCGCGTTCCATCTCGTCGGCGAGCGCCGGCGAGGCGTACGGGCCGTCCCCGCGGAGCCCCGCGACGATCCGGTCCACCACCTCGGGGGCCTTGTTCTGCGAGAGCTTCGCGCGGGCGTCGAAACGTGTGACCCGGATGCGGATGCCGACCGTGCCCTTCGCCATCCGGCGGGCCGTGTCCTCGTCGACCTGCAGCGACACCGGCGCGGGCATGACCCGCTCGAAGTGGTCGACGAGCTCACCGAGGACGCGGAAGTTCTCGTCGTCGGACAGGATCTCCGGCGTGCCCCAGAGGTGGGCGGTGACGTGGTTCCAGGTCGGCACGAACTGCTCCGGCGGGTACCAGGCGGGGGAGACGTAGCCGTGCGGGCCCTGCACGACGACCAGGACCTCGTGCCGTCCGAGTTCGTGCGCCTGCTCGTCGGGACGGCCGACGTGGGAGACGAGCACGATCTCGTCGGGGCCGGCCTGCTCGAGCAGGAACGGGTAGTGCGACGCGACCAGGCCGGCGTCGGTGTGCGACACGATCGTGGCCCACGGGTGCTCGGCGACGAGGCGGCGCACCTCGTCGACGTCCGTCATCAGGAAGTGCGGTGTGTGTCGCATGCTCCGAGCGTGGCACATGGAAGTCTGGTCGGCATGTCGAACCGCGCTGCGTACGAGACCGCCCTGCCGTACATCCGGGACTGGGTGTCGTACAAGGTCTGGCAGCTCCGGGTGCCCGGGGTGCAGGTCGCGATCGGGTACCGCGGCGAGGTGCTCCTCGACGAGGCCTGGGGCTACGCCGACGTCGAGGCCGGCCGTCGCCTGACCACCACGGACCTGTTCCGCATCGCGTCGCACTCGAAGACCTTCACCGCCACGGCGCTCCTGCAGCTCGCCGAACGCGGGTCGCTCCGCCTCGACGACACCGTCGGCAGGTACGTCCCGGCGCTCGTCGACGGCGGGTCGCCGCTCGCCGACGCCACCATCCGTGAGCTCATGGAGATGGGCGCCGGTGTCATCCGCGACGGGCACGACGGCGACTACTGGTCGCTGCTCCGGCCGTTCCCGGACGAGCAGGAACTCCTCGCGCTCGTGCTCGACCGCGGCCAGAAGGTGCCCGCCGGGTCGTCGTTCAACTACTCGAACCTCGGCTACTCGCTGCTCGGACTCGTCATCGCCGCGGTGTCCGGGCAGTCCTACAACGACTTCGTGCGCGAATCGATCACCGAGCCGCTCGGCCTGCGGAACACCGGCCCCGACTGGGACCCGGACCGGGCCGACGACTTCGTGGTGGGCTACACGGGCTTCCACACCGCCCGCCGGCGTCGCCGGATCGACCACGTCGACACCCGGGCGATGGCCGCGGCGACCGGCTTCCACGGCACTGCGTCCGACCTGGTGCGGTACTTCTCGCAGCACGTCATCGGGCAGGGCACCCTGCTCGACGACCACTCGAAGCGCCTGGCGCAGCGGAAGGCCTGGAGCGCCACCGAGGACCCGGCCGACCGCGGGTACGGCGCCGGGTTCATCGTCGACCGGATCGGCGGACGCGACGTCCGCGGCCACTCCGGCGGGTTCCCGGGGCACATCACCCAGTCGGTGTTCGACCCGGCCTCCGGGCTGGTCGTCTCCGTCCTGACGAGCGCCGCCGCCGGACCCGCCACCCTCGTCGCCACCGCCATCATCACCCTGCTCGACGCCGCGGCGGACCCGGACGCCCCCGGGACCCCGGTGCCGGACGACGTCGACACGAGCACGTTCACCGGGCGGTTCGCGAACCCCTGGGGCGTCAGCGACATCGCCCGCCTCGGCGGCCGGTTGCTCGAGATCGACCCCTCGTCGCCGACGCCGCTCGAGACCCCGACCCGGCTCGAGGTCGTCGACGCCGACACGCTGCGGATGACCCACGGCAGTCGCTTCGGCTCGATCGACGAGGACATCACCTACGAGCGCGACGTCGACGGCACCGTGCTGTCCATCCGCGGCGGCGGGGGCATGTCGTCGGAGCGCTGGGTAATCCCGGAGGAGACGCCCGAGGTCGCAGCCGGACTCGTCTGATCTCGGGGACGAGCGCGGCGGGGTCGGTCGGCACTGCCCGTCGGCGCGGTGGGTCCGTGCGGTGCGGTGGGTCCGGTCAGCGGACCTGAGCGGTGTCCCAGAGGTGCGCGGCACCGGCACGGACCGGGCGGAACAGCGGCACGGCGACGAGGAGCGCGGCCGCGAGGTAGGCGACCGTCTGCAAGACGTACGGCAGGGCGACCGCCACGTCGAGCGCGACCTGCGACAGGGCCACCAGCGGGATCGTCGAGAGCGCCAGGAGCGTCACGAACCACCCCACCGCTGCGACCACGACGGTCCAGCCCAGCGCCCGGCGCGTGCCCCGTGCGGCTCGGGCCACGATGACGCCCGCGGCCACCAGCGCACCCTGGGCGACGACCACGAGCACGGTGATCGCGATCCCGGAGACGGCCGACGACAGCGCGAACGCCAGGACCGAGACCGCGACGGCGAGCAGCGCGCGGTCCGCTGCGCGCCAGGCCGCGACTCCAGTGACGAGCGCTGCGATGCCGGCGAGCACCGCACCAGCGGCGAGCAGCGCCCGGGGCGGGTCCCACTGCGTGAGCACGACCGCAGCCGCGATGCCGCTCAGCGCTGCGAGGACGGTGGCAACCGTGGCGGCCAGTGCGATCAGACGTTCCCCCGTGACGTGTTGCATGTCGGGCACGATACGCCGAAGCGGGGGATAACCCCACCCCGGGTCCGGGAGGGGGCAGGATGGGGGAACGAGCCCGCGATCGCGAGGCTTGGTGTCATGACCGACACCGCCCGCCTCGACCAGGCCGAGACCGTCCCGCTGAACGACTCCGTGCCACCAGGAGCCACCGAACCGATGCCCTCGCAGCCGAACACCGCGCCGACGGACCAGACGCCGCCGTCGTGGTCGTCGACCCCGCCGCCGACCGGACCCGGCTCCGGCTTCGGCTCGGGCGCAGGCGCAGGCGCGGGCTCGGGGATGACCGCGGGTGCGTTCTACCGCGACGCCTGGCGCCGGCTGCCCCGCGACTTCGGGTACATGGCGCTCACCGCGGTGCTGCTCGGCACGCTGTACGCAGCCTTCCCCGCGGCGATCTTCGGCGGCGGGCTCCACGACCTCTTCAACCCGTTCGTGCTGCTGATGTTCTTCATCGCGCTCTTCGTCGCACGGTGGCTCGGCCAGTTCGAGAAGCTCCGCATCGGCTGGGCCGACCCCAGTCCGATCCGCCCGGTGGACTGGACGCCGCGCTGGCAGCAGAACTGGTGGACCCGCACCGGCTCCGCGGTCGCGAACCCGCACTACTGGCTGTACCTGCTGCACGCCGCCGTCGTGTACCCGCTCGCCGCGCTCTTCACCGTGGGTGCCGGAGCGCTCCTGTTCGCCGGGTTCCTGTGGCCGATCGCGCTCGCCGGGGTCGCCTTCGTGAACGGCATGAGCGCGCAGTACTTCGGGTGGGACACGACGTCCGTCGTCGGGTTCGGCGCGCTCGGGCTGCTCTCGATGGCCGCCTCGGTCGTCCTCTTCCCGCTGTGGGCCCGCGGGTCCGTCCTGGCGCACTTCTGGATCGACCTCGGCCTGCTCGGCGGCTTCCGTGCGGAGCAGCTCGAGCGGCGCGTCGCCGGGCTCCAGGCCTCCCGTGCCGGTGCCGTCACCGCCGAGGGCCAGGCGCTCCGCCAGATCGAGCGCGACCTGCACGACGGCCCGCAGCAGCGGCTCGTCCGACTCCGGATGGACCTCTCGGCCGCCGAGCGGGCGTTCGACAAGGACCCCGAGAAGGCGAAGCAGCTCATCGGTGAGGCGTCCGAGCACGCGAAGGACGCCCTCGACGAACTGCGCGCCCTGTCCCGCGGGTTCGCGCCGCCGATCCTGCTCGACCGGGGACTCGTGGCCGCACTCGAGGCCCTCGTCGCCCGCACCCCGATCCCGGTCGGCTTCGACGTCCGCCTGCCCGAGGGACTCGAGCTCGCCACGGAGATCCAGCGGAACGTGTACTTCACCGTCAGCGAGCTGCTGACGAACACCACGAAGCACGCCGGTGCCTCGACGGCGGGTGTCTACCTCGGCCTCGTGGTCGACGCCTCGGGCGTCTGGTACCTGACGGTCAGCGTCACCGACGACGGCCGCGGCGGTGCCCGGCCGCAGGAGGGACACGGCATCGAGGGACTGATGGGCCGGATGCGCGCCCTCGACGGCGAGCTCACCGTCTCGAGCCCCGAGGGCGGCCCCACCGAGGCGACCGCACGGATCCCGCTCGGCGCCCTCAACGGGGTCCCGGTGGCCCGGGTGTGACCCCGCGGGAGCGCTCCCGCTCCCACTAGGCTGGTCGGCATGAGCGACGGCCCGGATGCAGCACGCATCCGGGCCGTCGTCGTCGACGACGCCGTCCTGCTGCGCGAAGGGCTCTCGCGGGTCCTCGACGAGGCCGGCATCGACGTCGTCGGGCAGTACGCCGACGCCGTCTCGTTCCTCCGCACGCTACCCGAGCACGCCCCCGACGTCGTCGTGATGGACGTCCGGATGCCGCCGACCTTCACGGACGAAGGCGTCCGCGCCGCCGTCGAGACCCGTCGCCTGGCACCGCGCACCGGGGTCCTGCTGCTGTCCCAGTACGTCGAGGCCACCTACGCCGAGGACGTCCTCGCCGCCGGCGCGACCGGCATCGGGTACCTGCTGAAGGACCGCGTCACCCGGCTCGAGGAGATCGACGACGCCGTCCGCCGCATCGCCGCGGGCGGCACCGTGCTCGACCCCGAGGTCGTCACGCAGCTCATGAGCCGACGCCGCAACCCGCTCGAGGCCCTCACCCCGCGTGAGCGCGAGGTCCTCGGGCTGATGGCCGAGGGCCGCACGAACGCCGCCATCGCCCGTGCGCTCGTCATCGGCACCGGCGCGGTCGAGAAGCACGTGTCGAGCATCTTCGGCAAGCTCGCGCTCGAGGACACCGGCGAGGACCACCGCCGTGTCCTCGCCGTCCTCGCCTACCTCGGGTGACGGCGGACCGGTGAACCGCGTCCCCGCGCCGCTCCTCGCGCTCGCCGCGATGGTGTCGGTGCAGCTCGGCGCCGCGATCGCGAAGACCCGCTTCGACGACGTCGGGTCGGTCGGCGCCGCCACACTCCGGCTGGTCATCGGCGCCGTCGTCCTCGCCCTCGTGGTCCGGCCGCGCGTGCGGCACTGGACCCGCGCGCAGTGGCTCGGCGCGATCGGCCTCGGGCTGGCGCTCGGCGGCATGAACGTCTTCATCTACGTGGCGTTCGCGACCATCCCGATCGGGGTCGCCGTCACCATCGAGTTCCTCGGCCCGCTCGCGCTCTCACTCGTGCACACCCGGCGCTGGCGCGACGTCACCTGGGCCGTGCTGGCCCTGGCCGGAGTGGTGCTCCTCGGCGTCGGGCCGGCCGCGGTCACCGCCGTCGGCGGGGTCGTCTTCGCCGTCCTGGCCGCCGGGTGCTGGGCCGGGTACATCGTGATGAACCGGCACGTCGGCGCGGCGATCCCCGGGGTCGACGGACTCGCGGTCTCGATGCTCATCGCGATGGTCGTCGCGCTGCCGTTCGGGCTCCGCTCCGCTGTCGACGGGGTGGTGCGTGAACCGGTGCTGCTCGTCGTGTTCGGGGTCGTGGCCGTGCTGTCGAGCGTCCTGCCCTACGCGCTCGAGATGCTCGCGCTCCGCCGGATGCCGACGCGGGTGTTCGGCGTCCTGCAGAGTCTCGGGCCGGCGATCGCGGCCCTCGCCGGGCTGGCGATCCTGCACGAGCGGCTCGCGGCGCTCGAGATCGTCGCCCTCGCGTGCGTCACCGCGGCGAGCGTGGGCGTGACGCTGTCCGCGCGACGTGCGCGCGGCGGGAGAAAGGGAGGCACGGATCCGGTTCCGTCGTGACGGAACGCGATCCGCGCCTCCAGGAAGACCCGTCTACTCGTCGCGGAGGAAGTCCGCATACGTGGGTTCCGAGTGCTCACCCGTCAGGAGCGCCGGGTCGTTGACCCGTCGTTCGACGTAGGCCGCGATGACCTCGGGCGGGGTGAGCACGTGGGCGACCCAGGACGGCACCTCGTTCTTCTTCATTGGTGCCTCCTTCCCGTTCCAGCACTCCGACCGAATGCCTCGATCATCGAGTTACTTGCTGAACCGGTGTGCGCTAAACAATCCTCGTGATGCCGGGGGAAGTCAATGCGATGCGTTCTCCGGACTCCGCGACCGCGCATCCGCGCGCAACGTCCGGTGTTTCACGGCGGAACGCCACACCCACGCCTCGGCCTGTTGTCCGAACTGCGCCCACTCGACCAGGACCGCGTCGCGGGTCCAGCTCTTCGCGAAGGCCTTCACCCGGACGTGGAAGGTGGGGAACTGGATCCAGGCCCACACCGGCACCGGGGTGACGGCGTGGCAGACGTCGGGCCCGCGGGCGTCCTCGGACAGCGAGTAGGCGCGCGGGCGTTCGACCTCCGGGTGCTCCGGGGGCTGCCACCGGTTCTCGCGACGCCGTCCCACGGGAACATTCGAACGTGTGTTCGAATCGACGTCAAGTCGGCCGCGCCGGATCCGGGCGCACCTGACCGCGGATCGGCGTGTCGCCGGCAGGCTGCGCTCTACCGCCGGCGGGTCAGGGGTGGGCGCGCGCCGTGGACTCGCGGACGCTCAGCGTGAGCGACGGCCCCGGTCGTGACGGCAGCGTCGTGCCCGCGTCGATCTGCTCGCGCAGGAGCGTCGCCGCCCGCTGCCCGAGTTCGACGGTGTCGCGCGTCAGGGAGGTGATCGCGGGCCGGACGAGCCGGATCATCGCGGAGTCGTCGAACGACACGATCGAGACGTCCCCGGGTACGGCGACGCCCATCTCGCTCGCGACGCCGAGTCCGGCGACCGCCAGCACGTCGTTGTCGTAGACGATCGCGGTCGGTCGGGTGCTCTGCGACAGGAGCGTCCGCGTGGCGCTGGCGCCGGCCTCGGCTGAGTAGTCGGTCGGGATGGAGACCGCGTCCTCGAGGCCCTCGGCTGCGGCGAACGCGCGGACCCGGTCGATCCGCATCGCGGTGTGCTCGAACTCCGGACGCCCGGCGACGTGCGCGATCCGCCGGTGCCCGAGCGCGTGCAGGTACCGCAGCACGGTGTCGGTGGCATCCGAGTCGTCGATCCAGACGGTCGGCGCCGCGCCCTCGGGGGAGGGGTGCGACCCGACGACGACGGTCGGCATCCCGAGGTCGGCGAGCAGCGTGAGCCGGTCGTCGTCGCGCCGGGGGTCGATCACGATCACGCCGTCGACCCGGTGTCCGCGCCACCAGTCGCGGTAGGTCTCGAGCTCCTCCGTCGCGTCACGTGCGACGAGCAGGTTCATGCCGACGTGGCTGCCGGCGAGCCCGAGCTGGATCCCCGAGATGAGGTCACCGAAGAACGACTCGGTGCCGAGCGTGCGTGCGGGGCGGTTCAGGACGAAGCCGATCGAACCGGCCCGGGCGCCCCCGAGCGCGCGTGCCGCGGTGTGCGGTTGCCAGTCGAGATCGCGGGCGATCTCGCGCACGCGTCGGCGGGTCTCGTCGGACACGCCGGGTCGGTCGTTGAGCGCGAACGACACCGCGCTGATGGACACGCCGGCGCGCGCGGCGATGTCGGCGATCGTCGTTCGACGCTTGGTGGCCACGGGGTTGACTATAGCGCTTTAGTCATTCATAGTCGCTGCCACGAACCGCTTCCGTGCGATCCACTGAACCGGTTCAGCAGGACGCGGCCGCCCAGGCCGCGCACCGCACCCCGTCAGAAGACATCGTCAGCACAAGGGAGTCCGACGCGATGAGACCGACCACACGTACGACGACGAGCCGCGCGATCGCGCTGCTCGCAGGAGCCGCAGCCACCGCCCTCGTCCTCACCGGGTGCTCGAGCGGCAGCAGCGGCGCGGGCAACGGCGGCGGGGAGATCAGCGGCACGATCACGCTGCAGACCTGGGCCCTGACGCCGACCTACACGGACTACCTCAACGGCGTCGTGAAGGCCTTCGAGAAGCAGCACCCGGACGCCAAGGTCAAGCTCGTCGACCAGCCCGGCGACGGCTACGCGGACAAGGTGCTCAGCCAGGCCTCGTCGAACTCCCTGCCGGACGTCATCAACCTGCCGCCGGACATCGCCCTGCCGCTCGCCAAGCGCGGGTTCCTGCAGGACGTCGCGAAGGACGACAGCAAGCTCTCGAGCACCTACGTCAAGGGCGCCCTGGCGGCCTACAACTACAAGGGCGTCGACGGCACCTTCGGGTACCCCTGGTACCTCAACACCGACATCGACTACTGGAACAAGACGATGTTCACGAAGTGCGGCCTCGACCCGGCGAACCCACCGAAGACGACCGACGAGCTGTTCAGCCAGGCCGAGACGATGCACCAGAAGTGCCCCGACGACTACCTGATGAGCCGCAAGCCCGGCCTGAGCGACTTCTCGCTCGCCGGCGTGAAGATCATCAACGACAAGGGGACGAAGTTCACCTTCGCCGACTCGTCGAAGGCCGCCGACCTGATCAGCAAGTACGCCAAGGCGTACAAGGACGGCCTGATGCCGTCGTCGGTCCTCAACACCGACTACCTCGGCAACTCCACGCTCTTCACCCAGGGCAAGGTCGCCTGGACCACCGGCGGGGCCACCGCGATCAGCGACTTCGAGAAGAACAACCCGTCGCTCAAGGGCAACATCGTCGTGTCGCCGGCGCTCGACAACCCGCCGCTCTACGTGCAGGGCCTCAGCGTCTCGGCGAAGAGCAAGCACCTGGCCACAGCCGAGGCGCTCGCGTCGTTCATGACGAACGCGAAGAACCAGGAGGCCTTCGCGCACCTGGTGAACATCTTCCCGTCGACCACCTCGTCGCAGTCCGACCCGTTCTTCTCGAAGGACGACGGCACCGTCGAGGGCAAGGCCCGCGTGCTCGCCAACGACGCGCTCAAGACGGCGAAGAACCTCAACCCGGTCGAGGCCAACTCGGCGATGACGGACTTCCTCGACCAGCAGATCGCGCTGGCGATGAAGGGCGGCATCAGCCCCGAGAAGGCGCTGCAGACGGCGCAGACCAAGATGAACACCCTGCTCGCCAACGGCTGATCACCCCCGAGAAGAAGCCTCGAAGAAGAGAGAGGGAGGATCGCCATGCGCGCCAACCGCTGGTTCACCCCCTGGCTGCTCGTCCTGCCGGCACTCGTCTGGCTCGTCGCGTTCAGCCTCTGGCCGTCGATCAACACCGTCCGGCTGTCGTTCACCAACGCCAGCCCGCTCGGTGGCGTCAGCCGCTGGGTCGGTCTGCAGAACTTCCAGACCCTGCTCGCCGACCCGCAGGTGTGGGAGGCGCTGCTCAACAGCGTCATCTACATGGCGGTGTGCCTGCCGCTCCTGACGGTCCTCCCGCTCCTCATGGCCGTGCTCGTGCAGCAGAAGCTGCCCGGCATCGCCTTCTTCCGGACGGCGTACTACACGCCGGTCATCGCCAGCGCGGTGGTCGTCGGGCTGATCTGGAACTGGATCCTCGACGACCGCGGCGTCATCAACGAGATGGTGCAGTCGCTCGGCATCGTGCAGGGCAGCATCCCGTTCCTGACCGACCGGTGGCTGCTGCTGTTCAGCGCGATCAGCCTGACGGTCTGGAAGGGCCTCGGGTACTACATGATCATCTTCCTGGCGGCCCTCGGGAACGTCGGCAAGGAACTGCACGAGGCGGCCGCGCTCGACGGCGCCGGATCGGTTCGCCGCTTCTGGTCGGTCACGATGCCCGGCGTCCGCGGCACCCTGACCCTCGTCGGCATCCTCGTGTGCGTCAGCGCGCTCCGGGTGTTCAGCGAGCTCTACATCCTGACGAACGGGACGGGCGGCCCCGGCGGCCAGGACAACTCCCTCGTCATGCTCATCCAGCAGTACGCCCGGGGGTTCACCGGCAACCTCGGGTACGCATCGGCGCTGAGCCTCCTGCTCTTCGCCGTGACGCTCATCCCGATGCTCGCCCTCGCGCGGATGAACAGCAAGGCGGACAAGTGACGAACACGACGAGCACCACCGAACCCGTCCTCGGCGGCGCCCAGGGCGCAGCCGCCCCCGCTCCCGACGTGGTCGGCGCGACCGGCGGCACACCGCCCAAGCGTCGACGCCGCGTGGTGTGGGGCGTCATGTCCACCCGCGAGAAGGCGATCCGCTACGTCCTGCTCATCGTGGTGCTCTTCATCACGATCGGGCCGTTCCTCTGGCAGCTGTCCACGTCGCTGAAGGGCCCGGGGGAGGACATCTACACCGCGAACCCGTCTTTCATCCCGTCGCAGCCGACGATCGGCAACTACCTCCGGGTGGGTGACGCCATCCCGGTGTTCGGGTACATCGGCAACTCGCTCATCGTCGCCGCGATCGACGTCATCGGGAACATCGTGTTCGCGACCTTCGCCGGGTTCGCGCTCGCCCGCCTGCAGTGGCGCTTCCGGAAGGCCGTGCTCGGCCTGTTCCTCGCCACACTCGTGCTCCCCGGCGAGGCGACGATCATCTCCCAGTTCGTCACCGTGAAGGACCTCGGCCTCGCCGACAACCTGGTCGGCGTCGCCCTGCCCGGCATGATCGCGGCGCTCAACGTCCTGCTCATGTTCAACGCGTTCCGGCAGATCCCCGAGGAGATCGACCAGGCCGCGGTGATGGACGGCGCGAACGCCTGGCAGCGGCTCCGGTACATCTCGCTGCCCGCCGTGCAGGGCACCATCGCCGTGATCGCGATCTTCGCCTTCATCGGCGCGTGGGACGACTTCCTCTGGCCGCTCATCGTCCTGCAGTCGCCGGACAAGCTGACGCTGACGGTCGGGCTGGAGTACCTCCGCGGCACGTTCGGCACCGACCAGCGCCTCATCGCGGCCGGCACCATGATCGCGTTCATCCCGATCGCCGTGATCTTCGCCGTCCTGCAGCGGTTCTTCTTCAAGGGCGTCGAAGAGGGTGGGGTGAAGGGCTGATGCGCTTCGGCGTCAACCACACCCCCTCGGTCGGCTGGTTCCACTCGTGGCTCGACTTCTCCCCGTCGGACACCGCGCGGGACATGGAGGCGATCGCGTCGCTCGGCGCCGACCACGTCCGGATCTTCCCGCTCTGGCCGGTCGTGCAGCCGAACCGGACCCTCATCCGGCAGCAGGCGCTCGCGGACGTCGCGACCGTGGTCGACATCGCCGGCTCGTTCGGGCTCGACGTCAACGTCGACGCCCTGCAGGGGCACCTGTCGAGCTTCGACTTCGTGCCGTCCTGGCTCGAGAGCTGGCACCGGCGGAACATGTTCACCGACCCCGACGTGGTCGCGTCGACCGCCGCCTACGTCCGCGCGCTCGCCACGGCGGTCGCGGACAAGCCGAACCTGCTGGGCATCACCATCGGCAACGAGGTGAACCAGTTCGCGCACACCCCGCACCCGACCCCGCACGCCATCACGGCGGAGCAGGGGCACGCATGGGCAGCGGCGATGGTCGCGGCGGCGCGGTCCGGCCTGGAGGCGCGGCTCGGCCCCGACACCTCGATCGCGCCCGGCACCGGGTCGCGTCCGCTGCCCCTGGTCACCGTCGCGCAGTACGACGCGGCCTGGTACGACGACGCGCAGCCGTTCGGACCGGAGCACGCGGCGGACCACGGTGACGCCACGGTCACGCACTCGTGGGTGTTCAACGGCTCGGCGGCGCTGCACGGCGCACTCGGACCCGGATCGGTCCGCCACGGGGAGTACCTGCTCCAGCTCGCCGCGGCCTGGAACCGCGACCCGGTCCGGCCGAACTGGCTGCAGGAGGTCGGCGCCCCGACGAACGTCATCGCGCCCGCCGACGCCGCCTCGTTCACCGAGCAGACGATCCGGCACGTCCTCGACGCCCAGCACGTGCTCGGCGTCACCTGGTGGTGCTCCCACGACGTGTCCCGGACCCTCGCCGACTTCCCGGAGCTCGAGTACGACCTCGGCCTCTTCACGAACGACGGCCGGCTGAAGCCCGCTGGCGAGGCGTTCGCCGCGATGGCCCGCGCGGGCGACGGGGAACGCGGAACCCGCGCCGCACCGACCACCGCGCTCGTCCTCGACGACGTGCTGCCCGACGGCACCGACCGGCACGGCGCCCGGGCGGACTGCGCGCCCGGCGGCCGGTTCGCCGCGGCCTGGCTCGAGGCCGCTTCGTCTGCCCCGGACGGCCGCGGGCCCCAGGTGGTCCTCCGCTCCCGACTGGCCGACGCCGGCACGCTCGCGGCGCGCGGCATCACACGTTGCGTCGACGTCCCCGCCGACCTCGACGCCGACACCGCACACTCCCCGATCTCGGTCGCGCACCCCGCGACCATGCCCTGACCCTCCCCGGACCCGGAAGGCACCATGCACGACGACATCCCCCTCACCACCGGCCGCGCACGACGAGTCCTCGACGAACGGATCACCCCCGCGGTGCACGCGACGGCGACACCGCTCGAGACCGCGTGGCACGAGCTGCCGGGGGAGCCGATCCCGCCGACCGAGGGCCTGCAGCTCGACTTCACGCCGTACGAGGTCGGCACGACGTGGGGCGCCGCGTGGGGGACGACCTGGTTCCGGCTGACCGGCACGGTGCCGGACGCCTGGGCCGGACGCCGGATCGAGGCCGTCATCGACCTCGGTTTCGACAAGAACATGCCGGGCTTCCAGTGCGAGGGACTCGTGTACCTCGCCGACGGCACCCCGGTGAAGTCGATCAACCCCCGGAACCAGTGGGTGCTCGTCACCGAACGGGCCGAGGGTGGCGAGACCGTGGAGCTCTTCGTCGAGGCGGCGTCGAACCCCGTCCTGCTCGACTACCACCCCTTCCTCGTCACGCAGGAGGGCGACATCGAGACGTCCTCGCCGAAGCGCCTCTACACGAGCCGGCGGATGGACCTCGCGGTGTTCGAGTCCGAGGTGCACGAGCTCGCCCTCGACATCGACGTCCTGCTCGAACTGCAGGCCGAACTGCCCGAGGGGCCGCGCCGGATGCGCATCCTGCAGGCCCTCGACGACGCGCTCGACCGGCTCGACCTGCAGCACATCGCCGAGACCGCTCCCGATGCCCGCGCCGCGCTCGCCGACGTCCTCGCCGCACCCGCCGAGGCGTCCGCGCACACGATCTCCGCCGTCGGCCACGCCCACATCGACTCCGCCTGGCTCTGGCCCGTCCGCGAGACGATCCGGAAGGTCGCCCGCACCACGTCCACGATGACCGAGCTCATCGACCAGACCGACGACTTCCTGTACGGCATGTCGAGTGCGCAGCAGTACGCGTGGATCAAGGAGCACCGCCCCGAGGTCTACGCCCGCGTCACGGCCGCCGTCGAGGCCGGCCGGTTCCTGCCGATCGGCGGCATGTGGGTCGAGTCCGACACCGTGATGCCGACCGGCGAGAGCATCGTCCGGCAGTTCTCGCAGGGCCAGCGGTTCTTCGAGCGCGAGTTCGGCATCCGGCCGAAGGGCGTCTGGCTGCCGGACAGCTTCGGGTACTCGCCGGCGCTGCCGCAGCTGATGCGCCGCGCGGGCTTCGAGTGGTTCTTCACGCAGAAGATCTCGTGGAACCAGGTCAACAAGTTCCCGCACCACACGTTCCTCTGGGAGGGCATCGACGGCTCGCGGGTGTTCTCGCACTTCCCGTCGATGGACACCTACAACTCGCGGCTGAGCGGCTCCGAGGTCGCGAAGGCGTCGCGGCAGTTCCGCGAGAACCGGCTCGCCACCGGGTCGATCGCCCCGGTCGGCTGGGGCGACGGCGGCGGCGGGACCACGCGCGAGATGACCGGCACGGCCGCACGTCTAGCCGACCTCGAGGGCAGCGCGAAGGTCCGCTGGGAGCACCCCGACGTGTTCTTCGACCGGGCGAAGGCGGAGCTGCCGAACCCGCCGGTGTGGGTCGGCGAGCTCTACCTCGAGCTGCACCGCGCCACCCTGACCTCGCAGCACCAGACGAAGCAAGGCAACCGTCGGAGTGAGCAGCTCCTGCTCGAGGCCGAGCTCTGGGCGGCGACCGCGGCCGCACGGACCGACTTCGCCTACCCCTACGACGAGCTCGACGCACTCTGGCAGCAGGTGCTCCTGCAGCAGTTCCACGACATCCTGCCGGGCACGTCGATCGCCTGGGTGCACCGCGAAGCGGTCGCGAAGTACGCCGAGACGGCCGCGCGGCTCACCGCGCTCATCGAGTCGGCACTGTCGGCACTGGCCGGTGCCGGCGACGCGACGATCGTCGTGAACCCGGCCCCGTTCCTCCAGGCCGGCGCACCCGCCCAGGGCGCGGTCCTGGCGACCGACGTGACGGAGCCGACCCCCGTCACCGTCACCGAGCAGGACGGCGGCTGGGTGCTGGCGAACGCGCTCGTCCGCGTCGTGGTCGACGGCAGCGGCCACGTGACGAGCGCCGTCGACCTGACCACCGGGCGCGACGCGGTCGCGGCTGGACAGGTCGCGAACCTGCTGCAGCTGCACCAGGACTTCCCGAACATGTGGGATGCGTGGGACGTCGACCGGTACTACCGGAACCGCGTCGAGGACCTCGTCGACGCCTCCAGCGTGACCGCCGACCTCGACGAGCGGACCGGCGTCGCACGCGTGGTCGTCGAGCGTGCGTTCGGCGACTCGAGCGTCCGCCAGGAGATCACGCTCGCGCCGGACTCCCGCACGCTGGAGTTCGACCAGACCACCGACTGGCACGAGACCGAGAAGTTCCTCAAGGTCGCGTTCCCGCTCGACGTCCGCGCCGAGCACACGGTCGCCGAGACGCAGTTCGGAGCGCAGAAGCGCGTGACCCACACGAACACCTCGTGGGAGGCCGCGAAGTTCGAGACCTCGATGCACCGCTACGTCCTCGTGTCGGAGCCCGGCTTCGGGGTCGCCCTGGTGAACGACTCGATCCATGGCTTCGACACCACCCGCGACGCCGTCGACGGACACGTCACGACCACGGTCCGACTGTCGCTGCTGCGGGCTCCGCGGTTCCCCGACCCCGAGACCGACCAGGGGGTGCAGACGCACCGGTACGGCATGGTGATCGGCACGGACCAGCTCGGCGCGACGGCTGCGGGTGTGGTGATGAACGCGAGCGCGCGGACCGTCACCGGCGGTCAGGGCTTCGAGCCGCTCGTGCGGGTGTCGGGCGACGTCGTGCTGTCGAGCGTGAAGCTCGCCGACGACCGCTCCGGCGACCTGGTCGTCCGCGTGTACGAACCCGTCGGGCGGCGGGGAACCGGCGGGATCGCGGTCTCCGGCGACCTCGGGCGCGGTGGCTTCGGGCGCGGTGCCGAGGTGACGCTGCTCGAAGAGCCGCTGGCCGACGCCTCCGCGGTCGACGCCTCCTCGTTCGCTGTCGACGCGTACGAGGTCCGCACCTTCCGCTTCCCGCGCGTCCGCGGTTGAGACCCCGCCGCCGGGACTCCGGGTGTCCCGGCGGCGGTCCCTGGCCGGCGTCCGCCGGTCGGGTCGTCCACTCGACGAGGAGTGACATGAAGAAGACGATGAAGTTCGGGATCGTCGCGGCACTCGCCGCGATGGTCGTCGCACCGATGGTGCCGACCGCGGCCTCCGCGGCGCCGTCACCCACGGGGCTCGCCCACGGGGCCGGCGCCCACCACGGTGTGGGGCACGGCAAGCAGCCGCACGCCGCACCGACGAAGTCCGGTCCGACGAGCATCGCGTACGTCGAGGTGAACAACGACGAACTCGCGAACGTCGGCCGGTACACCCTGGCGAACGGCGCCAACGCGTTCGACGTCGCGATCATCTTCGCGGCGAACATCAACTGGGACGGGACGAAGGCCGTTCTCGCCAACAACGAGAACGTGCAGCGCACCCTCGACCAGGCGGCCACGCAGATCCGCCCGCTGCAGGCCAAGGGCATCAAGGTGTCGCTGTCGGTGCTCGGCAACCACCAGGGTGCGGGGATCGCGAACTTCCCGACCCAGGCCGCTGCCGAGGACTTCGCGGCCCAGGTCTCGGCCACCGTGTCGAAGTACGGTCTCGACGGCGTCGACCTCGACGACGAGTACTCCGACTACGGCGTGAACGGCACCCCGCAGCCGAACCAGCAGTCGATCGGATGGCTCATCAGCGCCCTCCGTGCCGACATGCCGGGGAAGCTCATCTCGTTCTACGACATCGGCCCGGCCTCGTCCTCGCTCTCGACGTCGAGCAGCACCATCGGCTCGAAGCTCGACTACGCCTGGAACCCGTACTACGGCACCTACTCGGCGCCGTCGATCCCCGGGCTCGACAAGTCGAAGCTCTCCGCCGCTGCGGTCGACATCCAGAACACCCCGCAGGCGACGGCGGTGTCGCTCGCTTCGCGGACGGTCTCCGACGGCTACGGCGTGTTCATGACGTACAACCTGCCGGGAGGCGACGAGTCCGCCTACGTCTCGTCGTTCACGAACGTGCTGTACGGGCAGGCCGCGACGTACCGCTGACGTCGCGTCCCAGCGGCGGCTCGCGCCCCGCGTCTCCTGGCTCGGGCCTGGAGGCGCGGGGCGCTTCCGTCCCGCCGGTCGCCACCGCCGTTCCTCAACAGGGGCGGCATCGGTCACTGGTCTCCACAACGCTGCGGGACGCACCTGACCGCGGTGTCGCCCTCCCTACCGTCGAGAGCGTGGAGGGGAGGTGGCGATGGTCGAACGACCACGACATCCGAAGAAGGACATCGAACAGGTGATGCGCACCGCCGAAGCGCGCGGATGGCGTTTCGCGAAGGGGAGGAAGTACTACAAGGCGTACTGCCCGTGCGGGGAACACTTGCACACGGTCCACATGACGCCCTCGAACCCCTGGTACGTTGTGCATCTGATGTATCGGTTGAGGCGCTTGAGTTGCTGGGACAGGAGAACGCCATGACGAAGTACCTCGTACGACTGGAGTGCGCGACTGCGCTCGACGAACCGGGCGACATCGCCGCCGACTTCGACACCGTCGCGGATGCACTCTTCGATCTCGACGACGTGCACGATCAAGACCTGGCTGTCGATCTGGAGACCCGAACGCTGACCTTCTCGATCGGTGTCGTCGCCGACGACGAGTTCGGGGCGCTCGATCGTGCCCTCGGCGCCGTGCGAACGGCTCTGCACGCTGCGGGTCGGGGGACGCCCGGTTGGGAGCGGCACTACCGGATGCTGCGCCAAGAGGTCGAAGAGGAGCCGATCGGAGCCGTCTGACCGGCCGTACTGATCGCCGCGCCGTACGATCGCGGCGTGGAGGTCGAGTTCGACGGCGAGGTGATCGAGTGGCGCGGGCCGGCGCCGTACTTCTACGCCGTCGTGCCGCCCGACGCCGCCGAGGTCATCCACGAACTCGCCCCGTTCCTCACCTACGGCTGGGGCGTGATCCCGGCCAGCGTGACGATCGGCAGCGTGTCGTGGACGACCTCGCTCTTCCCGAAGGACGGCGGGTACCTCGTGCCGCTCCGGGCCGCCGAACGACGTCGTGCCGGGGTGGAGCTCGGCGACAGCCCGACCCTCACCCTCGAGTTCGCCGGCCCGTAGGACGCACGGGGGAGCAGACTGCCGGGCATGACCAGGTACGCGATCGATGCCGACGTCGCGCTGCGGATCGTCCGTGGCGAGCTGGTGGTGGATCGGGCTGACCAACTGGTCGGGCCCGCGGTGCTCCGTTCGCACGTCATGGCTGCGCTGTACCGGCAGGTCCGCGGCGGCGAGCTGGACGAGCGGGACGCCCGCGCGCAGCTCGACGGACTGGCCGGGCTGCGGATCCGACTGCTGGGGGACCGAGTGTCGCGGGGGACAGCGTGGAAGATCGCGACGCGTCTCAGCTGGGGCGACGTCGGGCCGGCGGAGTACCTGGCGGTCGCGGTGCTGCAGGCCGACACCCTCGTGACCGACGACCCGCTCCTGATCGCGGCGGCCACGGACATGGTTCCCACAACCCCGTCGTCCACCTTGCTGGACGCGATCCGCGGCTGAACCGCACGCGCCATCTGACACGCCCCGCGCGATGCGCCCAGAGTAGAGCGAGGCGCTCATCGCCCGCTGGTATCAGGGCCACCTACTTGCAGAGCTTCAGGCCCGCGTCGATGACGGGCGAGATGTCGATCTTCAACCCGTCGACGTCCGGATTAGGTGCCCAGATGGGGTTGATCTCCGGGTACGAGGTGTGGTCTTGTGCCGTGCCGTTGACTGCGTAGCGGGTGCCATCGGGGGCGTCGAGCGTCACGACGTTGAGGTACATGCCGCCCGCGGTGATGTTCCTGCAGTGCACGACCGCGTAGGGCACCGTCAGTGGCCATTCGTCCCCGAACTTCGTGCTGACCAGGAGACCCTTCTTCTTCTTGAGCTTCTTGGGGACATCGACCTTCGCAGCCGAACTTGCTGCGGTGGGCTCGTAGTCAGCGCATTCGCCGTCCTGCGGATCACCGAGCTTGATCTTCCCGCTCATCTTCTTGGGGAACTTCACGACGACGTATCCGGCGTTCCCGCCTTTGTCGTCGGGCCCGCCGCCCGGTGCCCAGGTGCGATCGACACAGACGACACGCTTGCTGACCTTCGCACCCTTGACCGTCAGCCCCTCCCAGATCGGGGCGTCGGGCAACTCGGCGAGAACCAGCTTCTCAGCCTTCGTGATCCGCTTCGACTTCTTCGGAGCCACAGTAGGAGTCGACTCGCCGACCGCGGTGCTCTGGCCAGGAGCAGCTGACGCCGTGCCCGACGGCACCGCTACGGCGCTCGCAAGAATGCTGGCTGCCGCTAGTGACATGAGAGCCAAGGAGAGGTGCTTGTTCACACGAAGGAGAGTATGGCTCAGGGTCTCTCATCGATAGCCCTCGTCCGCGGGCGCCTCGGGCTGCGTCTTTCAGCGGCGGCGCTCATCCGGCGGGCGACGCAGCCCGGGCGAGGTGCCACCGCCCGACGCGGCGAGGCGCTGAACGCCCGGCGCAGCGAAGCGCCATCGCCAGCAACATCCGGACGGCGGGCCGACGACCCCGGCGCGAGGCGCCGACCGCCGGCACAGCGAAGCGCCACGCCCAACAACATCCGGACGACAGACCGACGACGCGGCGCGAAGCGCCTACGACCACAGAGGGGATGACGGGAATCGAACCCGCGTAGCCAGTTTGGAAGACTGGGGCTCTACCATTGAGCTACATCCCCGCGCCTGCGCACCAGGCGCAGCCCCATCATCGTAGCGGACGAACGAGCATCGACATGTCAGGGCGCGTCATCCCGAAGCCGGACGGGTCCGCCGAGCGCACGATCAAGCGGTCGCGGGTCCTCTCGTACGTCCTGGTGGTCCTCGCGGCGGTGGTGTTCTCGCTGCGCCCGGAGCTGTTCGGGGACCCGCAGACGCAGCCGGCGCACGCGCTCCTGCACGGGTGGCGGATCGTCGCCGGCATCGTGCTCGGGGTGGCGGCCCTCGCGGTGCAGGTCGTCGTCGGCGTGCAGTGGCGGGCGGGCCTGCGACGCGGGGCAGAAGCCGACGCCGGAGTGGGCAGTGGCATCGGCCCTGACACTGGCGGGGAACCTCCCGGGAACCGAGCACCAGGGGACCGCTAGACTCATCGGCGTCCCGTGCGCCTCGCGGCGTGCTCGGACCCCTGGCCCAGTCAAACGGGGCGTAGCTCAGCTTGGTAGAGCGCCCGCTTTGGGAGCGGGAGGTCGCAGGTTCAAATCCTGTCGCCCCGACCAGGTCTTCGAGAACCACCGACCACACGAACGTCAACCAACAGGAGAACATCCCTTGGCCACCAGCACCGTCGACAAGGTGAGCGACACCCGCGTCAAGCTCACCGTGAACGTGACGCCGGACGATCTCAAGCCGAGCATCGACCACGCGTACAAGCACATCGCCGAGCAGATCAACATCCCCGGCTTCCGCAAGGGCAAGGTCCCGCCGGCGATCGTCGACCAGCGTGTCGGCCGTGGCGAGGTCCTGAACCACGCCGTCGGCGACGCGATCGACAACTTCTACCGCCAGGCGGTGGAGGAGCAGGAACTGCGCATCCTCGGTCGTGCCGAGGCCGACGTGGCCGAGCTCCCGAACGTCAACGACTTCACGGGTGACCTCGTCCTCACGTTCGAGGTGGACGTCCGTCCCGAGTTCGACCTGCCGGACTACAGCTCGTACGAGCTCACCGTCGACGCCGTCGAGGTGTCGGACGAGGAGATCGAAGAGGAACTGCAGAACCTCCGCACCCGCTTCGGCACGCTCGTGACGGTCGACCGTCCGGCGACCACGGGTGACTTCGCGCAGATCGACCTCACCGCGACCATCGGCGACGACGAGGTCGACTCGGCCACCGGCGTCTCGTACGAGCTCGGTTCGGGTGACCTGCTCGAGGGCATCGACGAGGCGCTCGAGTCGCTGACCGCCGGCGAGTCCACCACCTTCGAGTCGAAGCTCGTCGGTGGCGACCGCGAGGGCGAGATCGCCCAGATCGCCGTGACCGTCACCGCCGTCAAGGAGCGCGAGCTCCCCGAGGCCGACGACGAGTTCGCGCAGATCGCGAGCCAGTTCGACACGATCGACGAGCTCAAGGCGGACCTCAAGGAGCAGATCGCGAAGTCCAAGACCTTCGGTCAGGGCGCCGCGGCTCGCGACAAGCTCGTCGAGAAGCTCACCGAGGACGTCAACATCCCGATCTCGGAGAAGCTCATCGAGGACGAGGTGCACCGTCACCTCGAGCAGGAGAACCGCCTCGAGGACGACGAGCACCGCAAGGAGGTCTCGGAGTCCAGCGAGAAGGCCTTCCGTTCGCAGATCCTCCTCGACTCGATCGCCGAGAAGGAAGAGATCCAGGTCTCGCAGGAAGAGCTCACCCAGTACCTCATCCAGGCTGCTGCGCAGTACGGCATGGAGCCGGGCGAGTTCATCAAGGTGATCGACCAGAACGGCCAGATCCCCGGCATGGTCGGCGAGGTCGCCCGCTCGAAGGCGGTCGCGACCGTCCTCTCGAAGGTGACCGTCAAGGACACCAACGGTGACGACGTGGACCTGTCCGCCTTCACGGCGGGCGTCGCGCAGACCCCGGCGGAGGACGCCGAGTAGTCGCGTTCCCACCCTTCTGACTGGAGGCGCGGTGCCAGCTGGCACCGCGCCTCCAGTCCGTTTCCGGGCCACCCGCATTGCCGTCAGCGAACAGACGCGAAGTGGTGCGTTGCAACCGATAAGTTCGACATCAAGCGACAACTGAACGGGAGCTTTTCCATGGCCGAAGCAACACTGAACCCCAGTGTTTTTGACCGCCTTCTGAGAGACCGGATCGTGTGGCTCGGCTCCGAGGTCCGCGACGACAACTCGAACGAGATCGCAGCCAAGCTGCTGATGCTCGCCGCCGAGGACCCTGAGAAGGACATCTACCTCTACATCAACTCGCCCGGTGGTTCGATCACCGCCGGCATGGCGATCTACGACACGATGCAGTTCGTGCCGAACGACATCGTCACGGTGGGCATCGGCCTCGCCGCGTCGATGGGGCAGTTCCTGCTCTCGTCCGGCACGCCCGGCAAGCGCTACATCACCCCGAACGCCCGTGTGCTGCTGCACCAGCCGTCCGGTGGCTTCGGCGGCACCGCTGCCGACATCCAGACGCAGGCGAAGGTCATCCTCGACATGAAGCAGCGGATGGCGGAGCTCACTGCGGAGCAGACCGGCAAGTCGATCGAGCAGGTCCTCAAGGACAACGACCGCGACAACTGGTTCACGGCGCAGGAAGCCCTCGAGTACGGCTTCGTCGACCACCTCCGTGCATCGTCCACCGAGGTCATCGGCGGTGGTGGGACCGTCGCCGACGGCGAGACCCAGACCGACGCGGCCGAGCCCGACGCCCAGTCCTGACCCGACCCACCGAAGAAAAGGAAACGAGAATGCATCTCCCCATGCTCGGTGGCGCGCAGAACGTCCCGGCCCCCACTGATCGGTACATCCTGCCGAGCTTCGAAGAGCGCACGGCCTACGGCTACAAGCGGCAGGACCCGTACGCGAAGCTGTTCGAGGACCGCATCGTGTTCCTCGGCGTCCAGGTCGACGACGCTTCGGCGGACGACGTCATGGCGCAGCTGCTCGTGCTCGAGTCGATGGACCCCGACCGCGACATCGTCATGTACATCAACTCGCCCGGTGGCTCGTTCACCGCGATGACGGCGATCTACGACACGATGCAGTACATCCGTCCGCAGATCCAGACGGTCTGCCTCGGTCAGGCTGCCTCGGCCGCGTCGGTGCTCCTCGCCGCCGGTACGCCCGGCAAGCGTCTGGCCCTGCCGAACGCCCGTGTGCTCATCCACCAGCCCGCCGTCCAGCAGGGTGGCGGCCAGGCGTCGGACATCGAGATCCAGGCGGCGGAGATCCTCCGCATGCGCACCTGGCTCGAGGAGACGCTGTCGAAGCACTCGAACCGCACGCCGGAGCAGGTCAACAACGACATCGAGCGCGACAAGATCATGTCCGCCGAAGAGGCGCTCGAGTACGGCCTGATCGACCAGGTCCTCACGAGCCGCAAGAACCTGCCGGCACTCGTCAAGTAAGACCGACGACCCGCACGAGAAGGGCCCCGCACCGATCGGTGCGGGGCCCTTCTCGTGCGCTCGGCACGCGCGGGTTTCCGTCAGTCCTGGTCGGGTTCGTCGTCGGCCGCCGGAGCGGGCTTCCGTCGGAGCAGCAGCAGGACAGCGACGACCATGCCGACGAGGACGACCCCGCCGGCGCCGATCCAGAGCGCGTCGGAGGACGCGGAGTCGGTGCTGCCGGACGCCGTCCCCGTGGTCGCGCTCGTGGCCCCGTCGTCGGCGGTGTCGGTCGCGCACACCGGCGGCTTCGTCGTCCCCGCGGCGGGCGTGAACCCGGCCGGGGCGTCCCACGTGAACGTGTACTCGTCGGACACGGTGTGACCGTCGGCGGAGATGATCTGCCACTCGACGGTGTACCTGCCGGAGTCGCCGAGCGCGGCCTTCGTGGTCATCGACGGGCCGTCCACGGCGAGGCAGCCGTCCTCGTAGTACCTGCCGTCCGGCCCGACGATCCGGTACGCGAACCCGGAGTCCGAGCCGCCGATGTCGAGCAGCTTGTCGTTCGTCGTGATCTCGAACGCCTTCGGCAGCTCGGTCAGGGTGCCGTCGACCTTCGGCGTCGACGCGATCATGTAGTTGTGCGCGCTGGCCGGGCCGGCGAGCCCGAGGACCGCACCACCGGCGATGGCGAGCGTCGCGGCGGAGCCGGCCACGAGCCTCCAGGCCCGCGACCGGCCACCTGCGTGACGCTCGACGCTCTGTGTCACTTGCTGGCGCTCCGACGACGCGTGCCGGCGACGGCGACGACCAGGGCGACCGCGCCGAGGACCAGGCCGCCGAGGCCGAGGAAGCGACCGACCAGGTCGGGGTCGCTCGAGGGGGTCGTGTCCGTGCCGGCGGCCTCGGCCGTCGGGGTCGCGGCGATGGGGTCGCCGTCATCGTCCGTGGCCTCGGCCGCGGTCAGGGTGATCGAGGGCGCCGGGTGCTCGGGCTCGGCCTGGCCGGCCTTCTGCTCCTGGTTCCACTCGACGGTGCCCTTCTCGCAGGTCTGCAGGGCCGGGAACTCGACGAGGTCACCCGCCTTGCCGTCGGGCAGCGAGAACGACAACTGGAAGGTGTCGCGCTCGTCGGCGGGGAGCGGCGTCTTCGCCGTGTAGGTGACGCTCGTGACGCGCTGGCCGGCGTCCTCGGCGGACTCGTCGTCCGACGCGGCGGACGGGCTGGTGTACTTCGCGGTCGCCTTCGTGATCGTCCAGTTCGGGTTCACGGTCGGCGTGACCTCGATGACCGACTCCGGCACCTGGAACTCGATCTTCGTGGTGGGGGAGCCGTCGCAGCCGTGCGGGACAGAGAACGTGGCCGTCGTGTACGAGTTCGCGGCGGTCGAGGTCGCGGTGGCCGAGACGTGGGCGCTGGCCATGCCGGCGGTGCCGAGGACGATGGCAGCGGTGACGCCGAGGGTCGCGGTGCTGACGACGGCGAGACGCTTGGGCATGGGGTTCCTTCCGGGGCGGCACTTCTACAAGTTGTAGAGGAATCGAGGACACGCTAGCAGGATCGAACGCCCTGGGCGAACGGGGTGGCCGTTTGCGGCTCGGCGTCGCAGCCGGTGTCGCCGGTTGCGATTAGGCTCGTGGACAGTCGGGCAGGTCGTCGGCCTGCACCCATCGGGCAGACGATCAGGTCTGCATCGGTCAACCAGGGAGGGCACCGACATGGCACGCATCGGAGAGAGCGCCGACCTGCTGAAGTGCTCCTTCTGCGGCAAGAGCCAGAAGCAGGTCCAGCAGCTCATCGCCGGTCCCGGCGTGTACATCTGCGACGAGTGCGTCGAGCTGTGCAACGAGATCATCGAGGAACGACTGGCCGAAGCCGGCGAGGACACCGCGAGCGGTGACTTCGAACTGCCGAAGCCGCGCGAGATCTTCGACTTCCTGCAGGAGTACGTCATCGGGCAGGACCCGGCGAAGCGTTCCCTTGCCGTGGCCGTCTACAACCACTACAAGCGGATCCGGGCGCAGGGGCAGATCACCGCTGCCGAAGACCGCGACGACGTCGAGATCGCGAAGTCGAACATCCTGCTGATCGGCCCGACCGGCTGCGGCAAGACGTACCTCGCGCAGACGCTGGCGAAGCGCCTCAACGTGCCGTTCGCCGTCGCGGACGCCACCGCCCTGACCGAGGCCGGCTACGTCGGCGAGGACGTCGAGAACATCCTCCTCAAGCTCATCCAGGCCGCCGACTACGACGTGAAGCGTGCCGAGACCGGCATCATCTACATCGACGAGGTCGACAAGATCGCGCGCAAGGCGGAGAACCCGTCGATCACGCGTGACGTCTCCGGCGAGGGCGTGCAGCAGGCGCTGCTCAAGATCCTCGAGGGGACGGTCGCCTCGGTCCCGCCGCAGGGCGGTCGGAAGCACCCGCACCAGGAGTTCATCCAGATCGACACGACGAACGTGCTGTTCATCGTGGCGGGGGCGTTCGCCGGGCTCGAGGACATCGTGTCGTCGCGCGTCGGCAAGCGGGGGATCGGCTTCGGCGCTCCGCTGCACAGCCCGCTCGATCAGCAGGACCTCTACGCCGACGTCCTCCCGGAGGACCTGCACAAGTTCGGGCTCATCCCGGAGTTCATCGGTCGTCTGCCCGTCGTCACCACGGTGTCGCAGCTCGACCAGTCCGCGCTCATGCGGATCCTGACCGAGCCGAAGAACGCGCTCGTCAAGCAGTACCAGCGCATGTTCCAGATCGACGGGGTCGAGCTGGAGTTCGACCAGGGCGCGCTCGAGGCGATCGCCGACCTGGCCGTGCTGCGTCAGACGGGTGCCCGCGGTCTCCGGGCGATCCTCGAAGAGGTCCTCGGGCCGGTCATGTTCGACGTGCCGTCGGACGACGACGTCGCGCGCGTGGTCATCACCCGCGAGTCCGTGCTCGAGAACGCGGCGCCGACGATCGTGCCGCGTCCGCGGGCGAAGCGCGTGGAGAAGTCGGCGTAGTCCGTCCGTTCGCGTCGAAGGGCCCGCACCGTGTGTGCGGGCCCGTTCGCGTGTGGGGGCGGGTGCGGCGGCCGGTCGGCCGGACGCTCCGCACAACGAAAGTCACCCCGAACCGCGCGATTGCGTGGTTCGGGGTGACTTCGGTTGTGCGGTCGTGCGCCGCGTCCGGGGCGCCGGGCGCCCGGCGCGCCTACTCGAGCCCGCGGCGGCGCAGCAGCGGCCCGACCTCGGCGTCGCGCCCGCGGAAGTCGCGGTACGCCTCGAGCGGGTCCTTCGCCCCGCCGACGCCGAGCAGGCGCGTGGCGAAGCGCCGACCGGCCTCGCGCGAGAGCCCCCCGTTCGACCGGAACCACTCCACCGTGTCGGCGTCGAGCACCTCGGACCAGATGTAGCCGTAGTACCCGGCGTCGTACCCGCCCGAGAACGTGTGGGCGAAGTACGTCGACGAGTACCGCGGCGGCACGGCCTCGACCGCGATGCCGGCGGAGGCGAGGGCGTCCCGCTCGAAGTCCTCGACGGAGGTCACCGCGGCGGCCTCGGCGGAGGACAGCCGGTGCCACGCCTGGTCGAGCAGCGCGGCGGCGAGGTACTCGGTCGTGCCGAAGCCCTCGTTGAAGCCGGCGGAGTCGCTCAGCCCGAGGACGAGCTCGGGCGGCAGCGGCTCACCGGTCTCGTGGTGCTTGGCGTAGTTCGCCAGGACGGACGGCCACGACACCCACATCTCGTTCACCTGCGACGGGAACTCGACGAAGTCCCGCTCGACGTTGGTGCCGGAGAACCGCGGGTAGGTCGTGCGGGCGATGAGGCCGTGCAGCGCGTGCCCGAACTCGTGGAAGAGCGTCTCGACCTCGTCCTGGATGAGGAGCGTCGGCGACCCCGCGGCGGGCTTCGCCACGTTGAGGTTGTTGACGACCACCGGCAGCGTGCCGAGCAGCGCGGACTGCTCGACGACCGGGTTCATCCACGCACCGCCGCGCTTGCCGTCGCGGGTGTAGAGGTCGAGCAGGTACAGGCCGACCTCGGCACCGTCCTCGTCGCGCACCTCGAAGACCCGGACCTCGTCGTTGTACCCGTGCAGGTCGTCGCGTTCGGTGAAGGTCAGGCCGTAGAGCTCGCCGGCGGCGTGGAAGACCCCGTCGCGCAGGACCCGGTCGGCCTCGAAGTACGGGCGGAGCGCGGAGCTGTCGGCGGCGAACTGCTCGCCGCGCAGGAGCTCGGTGGCGTAGGCCCAGTCCCACGCCTCGACGTCGAACCCGACGACCCGCGACCGGACGGCCCGCTCGTCGTCGGCGTTCGCCGCGGCCGCCGGCACCAGGGACGACAGCAGCCCGTCGACGGCCTCGGGGGTCTTCGCGGTCTCGTCGGCGGTGACCACCGCGGCGTGGTTCGGGAACCCGAGGAGTTCGGCGCGCTCGGCCCGGAGCCGGACGATGCGCAGCAGCACGTCGCGGTTGTCGTGCTCGTTGCCACGGCGACCGCGCGAGAGCGACGCGCGCATGATCCGCTCGCGCAGCCCACGGTCGGCGAGCGACGCCAGCCACGGGTGGCCGGTGTAGAGCGGCAGCGTGATCAGCCAACCGTCGAGCTCGCGGTCGGCCGCGGCACCGGCGGCGGCGGACTTCGCGCCGTCGTCGAGGCCCTCGAGCTCGGCCTCGTCGGTGACGTGCACGGCCAGGTCGTTGGTGTCCTCGAGCAGGTTCCGCTCGAACGTGGTGGTGAGCGTCGAGAGCTCCTGGTTGATCGCGGTGAGACGCTCCTTGCCGGCGTCGTCGAGCCCGGCGCCCGCGAGGGTCATCTCGGTGTACGTCCGCTCGACCAGACGTCGGTCCTCGTCGCTGAGGTCGGTCCGCTCGTCGAGCGTCGACCGGACCGCTGCGATCCGGTCGTACAGGCGGCTGTCGAGGGTGATCGCGTCGCGGTGCGCGGCGAGGAGCGGGGAGACCTCGGCCTCGAGGTCGTGCTGCTCGGGCGTCGAGTCCGCCGAGGACAGCGTGAAGAACACGTGGCTCACGCGGGCGAGCGACTGCCCGGTGCGCTCGAGGGCGACCAGGGTGTTCTCGAACGTCGGTGCCTCGGCGGAGGCGGCGATCGCCTCGGCCTCGGCACGCTGCTCGGCCATGCCGGCTTCGAACGCGGGTCGGTAGTGCTCGAGCCGCACGTCACGGAACGGCGGGAGGGAGTAGGGGAGGGTGCTCGGAACGTCGAACGGGGTTGCCATCTCACCACCCTACGGACTGGA
>NZ_MJGN01000056.1:82017-259850 GCF_001865065.1 Curtobacterium sp. MCBA15_008
CGGACTGGAAAGCGGAATCGGGCGTACCCGGTGGGAAGGATCCGCCGGGTACGCCCGATTCGACCGGGTGTGCCCGGTTTCGCCGGGCTCAGTGCGTTGCTGCGGCGATCAGGGTCTCGGCCGCGCGGCGGGCGTGCACGGCCGGCTCCGTCGTGCCGGCGATGGCCGCCGTGGTCTGCGCGCCCTCGGCGAGGAGTGCGAGCTGGGCGGCGAGCTCCTCGGCCCGGGCGGGGTCGGCGACCGCGTCGGCGGTGAGCTGCTGCACGAAGCGCTGGAAGGAGTCCTTGTGCTCGCGGGCGATCTCGGCGACGGCGGGTGACGTCGCGCCGAGCTCGCCGAAGGCGTTGATGAACCCGCAGCCGCGGAAGGTGTCGTCGCCGAACCACGACTCGAGGAAGTCGTACATCGCCAGGAGCTTGTCGCGCGGGGTCGAGGCAGCCTCGACCGCGCCGTGCACGCCGCGCTCCCAGAGGTCGTGGCGTCCCGCGAGCACCGCGGCGATGAGCTGTTCCTTGCCCGGGAACGCCGCGTAGAGCTTCTTGAGCGAGACGCCGGCACCGGTGCGGATCTCGTCCATGCCGACGGACTGGATGCCGCGCGCGTAGAAGAGCTGGTCAGCGACGTCGACGATGTGGGCCCGGACCTCCGGGTCGACGGTGCCGGTCGAGATCGTGCCGGTCGGGATCGTGCTGGTGGCCATGTGCGTCCCTCGTTCCTCGCGTGTTCACCATCCCCGACTTGCGCTGGGGAACGAACGTTCTCTAGTGTAGTGGACATCGGCCGAGAACGATCGTTCTCCGCCAGGTCGAACGGCCGCAGGGCCGCTCTCAGGGAAGGAACCACCATGGGAACCATCACCGTCGGGACCGAGAACAGCGTCGACATCGACCTGCACTACGAGGACAAGGGGACCGGTCAGCCGATCGTGCTGATCCACGGCTTCCCCCTCGACGGCAACTCGTGGGAGGGGCAGACTCCGGCCCTGCTCGAGGCCGGCTACCGCGTCATCACGTACGACCGTCGCGGGTTCGGCCAGTCCTCGCAGCCGTCGACCGGGTACGACTACGACACCTTCGCCGACGACCTGCACACCGTCCTCGAGACGCTCGACCTGCACGACGTGATCCTCGTCGGCTTCTCGATGGGCACCGGCGAGATCGCCCGCTACATCGGCCGTCACGGTGAGGACCGGATCGCGAAGGTCGCGTTCCTCGCCTCGCTCGAGCCGTTCCTGGCGATCACCGACGACAACCCCGACGGCGCCGGCCCGATGTCGTTCTTCGAGGGCATCGCCGCCGACGTGAAGAAGGACCGGTACGCGTACTTCACGAACTTCTACCAGGACTTCTTCAACCTGTCGGAGAACCTCGGCACCCGCATCTCGGAGGAGCAGGTCCGCAACGCGTGGAACGTCGCCGCCGGTTCCGGTGCGATCGCGTCTGCCGCGGCACCGCTGACCTGGCCGACCGACTTCCGTCAGGACATCCCGAAGGTCACCGTCCCGGCGCTCATCGTGCACGGCACGGCGGACAACATCCTGCCGATCGACGCCACCGGCCGCCGCTTCACCAAGGCGCTGCCGGCCGCGGAGTACGTCGAGATCGAGGGTGCGCCCCACGGCCTGCTGACCACGCACACCGCCGAGGTCAACGAGGCCCTGCTCACCTGGCTCGCCCGGTCCTGATCCCCGGACGAGTCGTCTGGTTCACCCGGCCCTGATTCCCGGGTGACCCAGTCGAGGGAACAGAAAACGTCGGGTCCGATCATCGGACCCGACGTTTTCTGCTCCCACAACGGGATGCTGCGCTCGGGGCTGACGCGCTCGGGCTGACGCGACGCCCTGCGGCGCGCTCAGTCCTCTTCCGCGGCGTCGTCCGGGTTGGTCACCTGCGCGCGGCCGGCGTCGTCGAGGTGGATCGACGTGCCGTCGTCGAGCGCGACCATCGGCTTGCCCTCGAGGAACGTCAGGGTCCAGCCCCACCCGGTCGTGTCGACGGCCTCGGTCGCGAGTTCGGCCTCGACCTCACGCACGGCGACGACCACCGCCTCGGGGAGTTGCCCGGGTGCCTCCGCACCCACGTTCCAGCGTCTGCCCAACTGCATCCGTGCCTCCAGTCCGTCTGCTAAGCCTGCTGCTCAGCCAACTCGATCTCGGTCACCGCGAGCTCCGCGCCGTCCGTGAACGACAGGTTCTCGATGCGGCCGACGGCCGCCAGGTCGACCGCCGCACGCTCGATGAGCGCGCGCGTCTCGGCCGGAGCCGCGACGACCGCGCGCGTGACGGGCGTCTTCTGGGACGCCTTCGCCGCGGTCTTCGCGCCACGGATCCCGATGAGCGCCTGGCCCACGGCGGCCAGCAGCCCCGTCGGCTCGGCCTGGGTGGGCAGCTCGGCCACGGTCGGCCAGGAGGCGCGGTGCACGCTGGTCTCGTGGGTCCAGGCCCACACTTCCTCCGTCGCGAACGGCAGGAACGGCGCGAGCAGGCGCAGGAGCGCGTCGATCGCGGCGCGGAGCGCGAGGACCGCGCTCGCCTGCGTCTCGTGCGTCGACTCGGTCGCGGTGCCGTACGCGCGCTCCTTGACGAGCTCGAGGTAGTCGTCGCAGAAGGTCCAGAAGAAGCGCTCGGTGACCTCGAGCGCGCGGGCGTGGTCGAAGGCGTCGAACGCCGCGGTCGCCTGCTCGATGACCGTGCCGAGCTCGGCGAGCACGTCCACGTCGAGCGGCTCGGTGACGCTGGTCGCGCCCTCGGGCAGCGGGAAGCCGTAGACGAACTTCGCCGCGTTGAGGACCTTGATCGCCAGACGACGGCCGACCTTGATCTGCTTCGGGTTCTGCGGGTCGAACGCCGCGTCGGTGCCGAGCTTCGACGAGGCCGCCCAGTAGCGGACCGCGTCGGCGCCGTGCTGCTCGAGGATCGACAGCGGCGTGACGACGTTGCCCTTCGACTTCGACATCTTCTTGCGGTCGGGGTCGACGATGAAGCCGGAGATCGACGCGTGCTTCCAGGGCACCGTGTCCGCCTCGAGCTGGCTGCGGAGCACGGTGGTGAACAGCCACGTGCGGATGATGTCCTGCGCCTGCGGGCGGACGTCGTACGGGTAGACGAGGCCGTAGAGCTCGGGGTCGGTCTCCCACTTGCCCGCGAGCTGCGGGGTCAGGGACGAGGTCGCCCAGGTGTCCATGACGTCGAGCTCGCCCTGGAAGCCGCCGGGGACGCCGCGCTGGTCCTCGCTGTGGCCGGGTGCCGGCTCGGACGCCGGGTCGACGGGCAGCTGGGCCTCGGTCGGGACGATCGGCTGGTCGTACACCGGGTTGCCGTCGGCGTCGAGCGGGTACCACACGGGCAGCGGCACGCCGAAGAAGCGCTGGCGCGAGATGAGCCAGTCGCCCGAGAGGCCGCCGACCCAGTTGTCGTAGCGCACGCGCATGAAGTCGGGGTGGAAGGCGATCTCCTCGCCGCGCTTCCGGAGCGTGTCCTTCAGCTGCTCGTCGCGGGCGCCGTTGACGATGTACCACTGGCGGGTGGAGACGATCTCGAGCGGCTTGTCGCCCTTCTCGAAGAACTTCACCGGGTGGTTGATCGTCTTCACGTCGCCGACCAGGTCGCCGGACTCGGTGAGGGCGTCCACGACGACCTTCTTCGCCGAGAAGACGGTCTTGCCGGCCATCTCGGCGTACAGGGCCTTGCCGCCCTCGGACTCGATCCACGCCGGCTCGTCGGAGCGGACGCGGCCGTCGAAGCCGATGATCGCCCGGTTCGGCAGCTGCAGCTCGCGCCACCACACGACGTCGGTGGTGTCACCGAACGTGCAGACCATCGCGATGCCGGCGCCCTTGTCCTTCTGCGCGAGGTGGTGCGCGAGCACGGGCACCTCGACGTCGAACAGGGGGGAGCGGACCGTGGTGCCGAAGAGGTCCTGGAAGCGCTCGTCGTCGGGGTGTGCGACGAGGGCGACGCAGGCGGGCAGGAGTTCGGGGCGGGTGGTCTGGATGACGACGTCGTCGCCGCCGTCGGTGCGGTGGAAGGCGATGCCGTGGTACGCGCCGGGCATCTCCTTGTCCTCGAGCTCGGCCTGCGCCACGGCCGTGCGGAAGGTGACGTCCCAGAGCGTCGGGGCGTCGGCCTGGTAGGCCTCGCCGCGCTCGAGGTTGCGGAGGAAGGCGCGCTGGGCGCTCGCCCGCGAGGTGTCGTCGATGGTGCGGTACGACTGGGTCCAGTCCACCGACAGGCCGAGGGTGCGGAAGAGGTGCTCGAACTGCTGCTCGTCCTGCACGGTCAGGCGCTCGCACAGCTCGATGAAGTTGCGGCGCGACACCGGGACCTGGTCGGCGGCCTTCGACGACTTGCCGTCACCGCCCTCGAACGGCGGGACGAACGTGCCGTCGTAGGGGAGCTGCGGGTCGCAGCGGACGCCGTAGTAGTTCTGCACGCGGCGCTCGGTGGGGAGACCGTTGTCGTCCCAGCCCATCGGGTAGAACACGTGCTTGCCGCGCATGCGCTCGTACCGAGCCTTGAGGTCGGTGTGCGTGTACGAGAACACGTGGCCGATGTGCAGCGAACCCGAGGCGGTCGGCGGCGGGGTGTCGATCGAGTAGACGTTGCTGCGGTCGCCGGCCGCTGCACGGTCGAAGCGGTAGGTGCCGTCCTGCTCCCAGACGGGGCCCCAGACGTCTTCGAGCCCGTCCACTGTGGGCTTCTCGGGCATGGGCTTCGTCATGGCTGCGCCTTCCGTTCGCTGTGTGCGGCACCGAGTCCGTGATGAGGTGCCTGAATGTCGCGCGCACGCTGCACGCGGTGCCTGCAATCGTAGCGGCCGAGCGCGCCGAGCAGGTCGCCGCACGGGTCGCGGTAGCACACAGACCTGTCGGACACGCCGAATGCCTGGTAGTCTGTCGGAGTTTGTCCGGCGAGCGCGGAGTTCGCAGGAGCTGCACCGTTGCCGTCCGCCGGACGCCCGAAGGACGCACCGCACACCGGAGGAACGACTTGGCACCGAACAACGCACCCCACCCGCACGGCGATCGGCCGTTGCGCACGAAGGGCGCCGCGAAGCGCGCTCGTCGCGATCTCACGAAGGACGACGTCACCGTCGTCGAGGAGTCGCTCCTCAAGCGTGCCGTCGCCGCCGCGGCGCTCGGCAACGCGATGGAGTGGTTCGACTTCGGCATCTTCGCCTACCTGACCGTCACCATCTCGCAGGTGTTCCTGCCGCAGGGCGACCCCGCCGCGAACATCGTGGCGACGTTCGGCTTCTTCGCCGCCGCCTTCATCGTGCGCCCGATCGGCGGCGCCGTCTTCGGCCCGATCGGCGACAAGATCGGCCGCCAGAAGGTCCTCGCGCTGACGATGATCCTGATGGCCGCCGGCACGCTCATGATCGGCCTGATCCCGTCCTACGACTCGATCGGCTTCTGGGCTCCGGTCCTGCTGCTCGTCGCCCGCTTCGTGCAGGGCTTCTCGACCGGTGGTGAGTACGGCGGCGCCGCGACGTTCATCGCCGAGTACTCGCCCGACAAGCGCCGCGGGTTCATGGGCTCGTGGCTCGAGTTCGGCACCCTCGCCGGCTACGTGCTCGGAGCGTCGATCGTCACCGGCCTGCAGTTCGGCCTCTCCGAGGACGCCCTCCTCAGCTGGGGCTGGCGCATCCCGTTCATCATCGCGGGCCCGCTCGGCCTGATCGGCCTCTACCTCCGGCTCAAGCTCGAGGAGACCCCGGCGTTCCAGAAGCAGCAGGAGCAGGCCGCCGAGCGCGAAGGGCAGAAGACGCCGTTCCTCAAGCTCTTCGCGGAGAACTGGCGCTCGCTCATCATCTGCATCGGCCTGGTCCTCGTGTTCAACGTGACCGACTACATGCTCCTGTCGTACATGCCGACCTACCTCGAGCAGAACCTCGGCCAGAACGCCACGTTCGGCCTCATCCTCATCGTGGTCGTCATGCTGCTCATGATGGTCGTCATCACCTTCGGCGGCCGGCTGTCCGACAAGTTCGGGCGTCGCCCCGTGCTGGCCGCGGGCTGCATCGGCTTCATCCTGCTGTCCTGGCCGGCCCTGAAGCTCGTCCAGACCGGGACGGGCGTCGGGGTCTTCGCCGGCCTGCTCATCCTCGGCGTGGTCCTGGTGACCTTCACGTCGACGATGCCCTCGACGCTGCCGGCGCTGTTCCCGACGATCATCCGATACGGCGCCCTCGCGATCGCGTTCAACGTGTCGGTGTCGCTCTTCGGTGGCACGACGCCGCTCGCGACCTCCGCGCTCATCAACGCCGCGAAGGACCGCGGCTTCGGGTGGGCCGAGGACATCCCGGCGTTCTACCTGATGCTCGCGGCACTGATCGGCCTCGTCGCGGTGTACTTCACCAAGGAGACCGCCGCGTCGCCGCTGATGGGCTCCGGCCCGACGGTCGGCTCGGAGGACGAGGTCGCCGGGGTCATCGAGGACTACAACGACCCGACGTCGGACCTCGCGCAGTCGGACTGGGCGAAGGAGTTCTCGACGAGCGAGATCCCGATCATCACGGCCGACGCCGCGAAGAAGGAGCCCGCGGACTCCTAGCCCGCGGCACCGCTGCGAGCTTTCGCGCTCAGCGAGACGTCCCGGCCGGTTGGTCGCGTGATGTGTCGCTGGGCGCGAAACTGCGTCGGGACGGCAGCACCGTCAGGCCGCGCCGGCCTCGTCACGCCGCGGTCCGGCCGCGAGCCGCTCGGCCGCACGCAGCAACCGCGCCGTCACGGCGTGCGCAGGCCGGTCGAAGACCCGTGCGGCCGGCCCCTGCTCCACCACGCGGCCCTCGTGCACGACGAGCACGTCGTCGGCCACCCGGCGCACGGCCCGCAGGTCGTGCGACACGAAGACCATCGCCACACCGGTCTCGTCCCGCAGCCGCTCCAGCAGTGTCAGCACGGCGTCCTGCACGGTCGCGTCGAGTGCCGTGACGGGTTCGTCGAGCACGATCACCTCGGGGTCCGTGGCCAGCGCACGGGCGATCGCGAGCCGTTGGCGCTGCCCGCCGGACAGCGTGCGCGGCGATCGGTGGCGCAGGACCGGGTCGAGCCCGACCTGCGCGAGCGCGGCGTCGACCCGCGCGCCGAGGTCCCCGCCCGCCGAGCGTTCGCGGCCGCCGGTGAACGCGTCGGCGAGCACCCGCTCGACACTCCACCGCTCGTCGAAGGTCGCGCCGGGGTCCTGCACGACGGCGGCCATCCGGTGTCGTCGGGGCCGACGGTCGCGTTCGTCGAGCGGCACCCACGGCTCGCCGTCGAGGGTCACCGTGCCGGTGTCCGGCGTCTCGAGGCCGAGCAGCATCCGCGCGATCGTGGTCTTGCCGGAGCCGGACGCCCCGATCACCCCGAGCACCCGGCCGCGGGCGAGCGCGAACGACACGTCGGTGACGGCGGGGACGCCCTCGAACGCGCGGGAGAGCCCCGACGCGGCCAGGACCGCCCCGGCACCGGACGACCCGGTCCCGGCGCCGGACGGCCCGGTTCCGGCAGCCGCCGCCGACCCGGTGCCGGCCGCCGCCGACCCGGCGCCCGCCGCCGCCGTCCCGCGCGACGCCGCCCGCACCAGCGCCCGCGTCGCCTCGTGCTGCGGGGCCGCGAACACCGCCGCGACCGGTCCCGCTTCCACGACGCGCCCCTCGTGCATGACCACGACACGGTCCGCCCACCCCGCGACGAGCCCCAGGTCGTGCGTGATCACCAGCAGTCCGGCCCCGCCCGCCTGCGCCGCACGGAGCTGCTCCATCACGGTGACGGCCACCCCCGCGTCGAGCGCCGTCGTGGGTTCGTCCGCCACGACGAGCTCCGGGGACGACACGGTGGCGGCCGCGATGAGCGCACGTTGCCGCATCCCGCCGGACAGCGTGCCGGCGAGCCGTCCGTCGGTCGCGATCGCGGGGTCGAGCCCGACCGCCTCGAGCGCGGTGCGGACCGCGTCCACCCGGGCGACGGCGCTCATGTGGGTGTGGAGGCGCAGTGCGTCGGCGACCTCGCGCCCGACGGGACGCAGCGGGTCCAACGCGCCCAGTGCCTCCTGGCCGACGTAGCCGACCCGTGAGCCGCGCACGCGACGCCACCGTCGGTCGGAGAAGGCGCGGACGTCGAGCCCGGCGACGGTGAGGCGGTCGACGCGCACCGAGGACCCGGGCGCGGAGAGCCCGAGCGCGGCGCGTGCCGTGACGGTCTTGCCGGAGCCGGAGGCGCCGACGAGCGCAACGCACTCGCCGGACTCCACCCGCAGGCCGACGTCGTGGACGAGCGTCGTGCCACCGACGGCGACGGAGAGGCCGTGCAGGTCGAGTGCGGTCATCGGAGGGCTCCCGTCCGTCGGAGGGCCCGACCGAGCACGGTCACCGCGGTCGCGAGCACGACGATCGCCAGGCCGGGGAAGGTGCTCATCCACGGGGCCGTCTGCAGGTAGGTGCGGCCGTCGGCGAGCATCGCGCCCCACTCCGGGGCCGGGGGTGGGGTGCCGACGCCGAGGTAGCTGAGGGCGGAGGCCCACACGATCGCCTGCCCGACGCCGAGCGTCCCGACGGCGACGACGGGCCAGAGCGCGGTGGGCAGCACGTGGCGGAACACGATGGTCGCGGGGGAGCGGCCCATCACGACGGCGGTCTCGACGACCTGCGAGCTCCGCGCACTGCGCACCAGGCCGCGCACGATCCGGGCGTACCCGGGTGCGGTCGCGAACCCGACGGCGAGCATCGCCGGCACCGTGCCGGGACCGGTGACCGCGATGACGACGAGCGCGACGAGCAGCAGCGGGAGCGCGAACGCCACCTCGGTGATGCGCCCGACGACGGCGTCGACGACCCGGCCGCCGAGTCCGGCGACGACGCCGAGGACCACCCCGATCCCGCCGCCGACCAGGGTCGCGACGACCCCCACGACGAGCGATGCCCGGGTACCGGCGACGACCCGCGCGAGGACGTCACGCCCCGACTCGTCCGTGCCGAACGGGTTGGCCCACGACGGCGCCCGGAGTGCTTGGGCGGGGTGCACGGCGAGCGGGTCCCCACCGCCGAGCAGCGCCGGCCAGACCGCCGCGACGACCGCGACCGCCACCACGACGGCCGCCAGCGTGCCGGCCGGCCCGAGCGTCCCCCCACGGAACCGCTCGGACCGTCCGGTCGACGGGTCGCGCTGCGTGCCGGCCTGGAGGCTCGGCTCGGCAATCCCGCTCACCGTGCGCCCGCCCCGGTGCGGGTGGCGCGCGGGGCGCGACGCCGACGCGGCCCGGTCGTCCGGCCCGCGGTGCGCGGGTCGACGGCCCGCTCGACCAGGTCGGCGACCGCCAGCACGACGACGTACGCCGCTGCGGACACCAGCGCGATGCCGGCCACCAGGGGCATGTCGCGCTGCGTGACCGCGGTGACGAGGGCCCGTCCGATGCCCGGCAGTGCGAACACCGACTCGACGACGACGGCCCCGGACACCAGCGACCCGAAGGCCCAGGCGGACAGGGCAATGCCCGGCAGTGCCGCGTGCCGGAGCAGGTGGCGACCGAAGAGCCCCGCGCGGGTCTCGCCCCGGCTGCGGGCGGCGAGCGCGAACGCCGACCGCTGCGCGTCGACCACGCCGTCGCGGACCGTCTCGGCCAGGTACCCGGCGACCGGCACCGCGACCGTGACGACGGGCAGGACCCAGCCTCGGACGGTGCCGTCGCTCACGGCGGGCACCCACCCGAGCGCGCTGGCGAACACCACGATGAGGACGCTGCCGAGCCAGAAGTGCGGCGTGACGCTGGCCGTGACGGAGATCGCGCTCGTCAGGCCGGCGGCGAACCGGCCGCGCTGCGTCGACCACCACGCGGCGACGATCGCCAACGCCCAGGCCACGACGAGGCCGAGGACGGCCAGGGTCAGCGTGACGGGGAGCTGCTGCCCGAGGAGCGTCGCGACCGGCGTGCGGAAGGCGTACGAGTCGCCGAGGTGCCCGGTCGCCAGGCGTCCGAGGAACACCGCGTACTGCACGAGCACCGGCCGATCGAGGCCGTACTCGGCACGGACCTGCGCCACGGCCTCGGCCGACGCCTGCGACCCGGGCCCGCCGAGGATCGCGAGCGCGGGGTCACCCGGGATGAGCCGGATCGCGACGAAGACGATCGTCGCGACCGCCCACAGCACGCCGATGCCGCCCAGCAGACGCCGGACCGCCCATCCGGACCACCGCCCTGCAGCCGAGCCGCCGATCGTCCGCAGGCGGCCCACCGGGCGCGTGCCGGGCCTCCTGTCCGTCACGGTCACCGCGTCAGCGGTCGATCCAGGCCGTGCCGAACCACGGCGTCGAGACCGCGGTGGTCTGCACCCCGTGGACGGACGAGCGGATCAGGAAGTGGTTCTGCTGGTCGTAGAGGGGGAGGACCGTGCCGCTGGCGAGGATCGTCTCCTGCGCCTGCTCGTAGAGGTCGCCGCGCTCCGAGGTGTCCGACGTCCGGGCTGCCTGCTGGAGCAGCGCGTCGAGCTTCGGCTCGTCGAGCTGGGCGAGGTTCGCGAAGTACCCCGACGGTGCGGGCGTGATGCTCGCGCTGTCGTAGAGGATGCGGAGGACGTCCGCGCCGACCTTCGTGTACGGAGCGCTGACGACGTCGTACTCGTTCGCCGCGAGGGCGGCGTACCAGCTGGACAGGTCGAGCTCCTTGAGGACGACCTTGAACCCGACGGCCTTCTCGGACGCCTGGATCTGCTGGAACAGGCTGCGCTCGGCCGGCACCGACTGGTTCGTCGACACCGGGAAGGTCACGGTGAGCTGCTGGCCGTCCTTCTCGCGGACGCCGTCGCTGCCGACCTTCCAGCCGGCGTCGTCGAGCAGCTGCTTCGCCTTCGTCGGGGAGTACCCGAACAGGCTCTTGTCGGAGTACCCGTACGGCTCGACGCTCGAGAGCACGGAGTACGAGCGCTTCGCGGTGCCGAGGAAGAGGCTCTGGATCCCGGGGTCGACCTCGGCGCCGGCGATGAACGCCTTGCGGACGGCCTCGTCACGGAAGACGCCGTGCCCGGAGTTGAGCTCGAGCCGGTTCGACGCGCCGGGCCGGGGTGCGTCGAGGTCGCGGATCGACCCCTTCGACGAGGCGGCCTTCAGCTGGTCGGGCTGTGCGTTGTCGATGACGTCGACCTGGCCGGACTGCAGCGCGGCGTAGCGCGAGGTCGAGTCGGGCAGGAAGCGCCAGGTGATGCCCGACAGCCGCGGCTTCGTCGTGCCGCCGGCCTGCTTGCCGAGCGGTGTGTAGTCGGTGTTCTTCGCGAGGGTGACCCGGTCGCCGTGCTTCCAGTTGGTGACCTCGAACGGGCCGGTGCCGACGGGTGACTCGCAGTTCGCCTCCTGCGAGCGCTGCAGGGCCTTCGGCGACTCCATGCCGACCCACGGCTGCGAGAAGGACTCGAGCAGCGCGCTGTCCGGACGGCTCAGGGTCAGCGTGACGGTGTGGTCGTCGGTCGCGGTCGCCTTCGTGATCGACTGCAGGGCGAGGTACCCCGTGCTGGACGCCGTCGCCGGGTCCTGCACGTGCTCGATGTTCGCGACGACCGCCGCGGCGTCGAACGGGGTGCCGTCGGTGAAGGTCACGTCGTCGCGGAGCGTGAAGGTGAGGGTCGTGCCGTCGTCGCTGGTCTTCCAGGACTCGGCGAGCGCGGGGACCGGCTTGCCGTCGTCGAGCGCGGTGAGCTCCTCGATGTACTGGCTCGACAGCAGCGCCTGCGGGTAGTTGCCGCCGACATGGGGGTCGAGGCAGGTCGGTTCGGCGTCGCCGGAGGCGTAGACGAGCGTGCCGCCGTTCCGCGGCGTCGAGTCGGCCGTGCTCGTGCCGGCACCCGTGCAGCCGGTGAGGGCGAGGAGGAGCGCGAGGGCACCCGCGGCGCCCGCTGTCCCGCTCGCGACACGGCGGCGGCTTTTCTGTACTGAGTCCAAGATCATGGCTGGACGAGTCTAGCGGTTTACTGGGGCGCATGGACGAACCGATGCGCCGCGGTGGGCGACCCCGACGCTCGAGTGCCGAGGTCCTCGCGGACGCCGCCGCCGAGCTGTTCCTCGAGCAGGGCTACGGCCGGACCACCGTCGACCAGGTCGCCGTGCGCGCCGGGGTGAGCCGGGCGACGTTCTTCAACTACTTCACCGCGAAGTCCGACGTGCTCTGGCTCGAGCTGGACGCCGCGGTCGCCTCGCTGCCGGAGCACCTCGCCGCCTCGACCGAGGACTCCGCCGTCCGTGCCGTCGAGCAGGCCCTGCTCGCCACCGCTCGCGCGCACGACCCGGAGCGGGTGCCGTGGGCGATCGCGCAGGCCGAGGTGATGGGCATCGGACCGGAACTCGTCGCCAGCGTCGCCGCCCGGGTGACCGCCCAGCACGCGACCGTGGCGTCGTTCGTGGCCGGACGGACGGGGGACCACCCCGCCGCGCTCTGGCCGCAGACCGTGTCCGGCGCGATGCTCGGGGCTGCTGCGGCGGCCTTCGGCGTGTGGGTCGCCGACGGGGTGGGCCGGCGGCCGCTCGTCGAGTACGTGGGGGCTGCGCTGACGCCGGTGGCCGCGGGGCTCGACGCGCACTGACGAGGTGCACAGGCTGGCTCGCGGCGGCGTCGTGCGCGCCGACCGCTGTGGGAGGATCGTCGCCGTGCAGTCGTGGGTACGCGTGGGGCGTTGGCCCGTGTTCGCCATCGTCGCCCTCGCCGGGGTGTTCGTCTGCTTCTGGCACATCGGGCAGCAGGTGCTCGACGGCGACGAACTCATCTACGTGCAGGCCGGTTGGCAGTACGTCCACGGGGTCGTCACGTTCAACCTCGAGCACCCGCCGACCGCCAAGTACCTCTACGGCCTCGCCCAGCTCGTCGTCGGGCAGGGCGTCCTCGGCCCGCGTCTCGTGGCGGGCACCGCCGTCTTCGCGACCGGCGTGGTGCTCTTCCTCTGGCTGCGTGGACCGCTCGGACACTGGGGCGCGCTCCTCGCGGCAGGCCTCTGGTGGCTGACTCCGCGCGCGAACGGCCCCGACGCGTTCGACCCGGGCTCGGGCACCGCGGTCCGCATCGACCGGATCGCCCTCCTCGAGCCCGTGATGGTGTTCTTCGTGGTCCTCGCGCTCGCCGCCGCCTGGGCGTGGATCACCACGAGCAGTCGCTGGCGTTGGGCGTGGGCGGCGGTCGCCGGTGCAGCCCTCGGGCTCGCCGTCACGTCGAAGGCCACCGGCGCCCTGTTCGTCGTGGCGATCGTCGTCCTGCCGATCCTGTTCCGGCGATGGTGGGAGCTGCTCGTCGGGGGCGTGATCGCAGCCGCGGCGTTCGCGGTGACGTTCGTGGCGTCGTACGCGCCCGTCGGCATGGTCCGCGGGCTCACGTACATGCTCGACTTCCAATCGGCACACGACGCGAACGGCCACCTGGCGGAGATCGCCGGCCACACGTACCGGTTCGCGCCGTGGTGGTCGCAGTACTGGTACATGGTCGTCGGCACCACGCCGGTGCTCGTCGCGGTGCTGGTCGTGGGGATCGTCGCCGCGCTGTTCGTCCGGCCGGACCAGCTCGTCGTGTACCTCCTCGCCGCGATCATCCCGGTCATGGTGTTCTTCGGTGCGTCGAAGGTGGCGCTCGCGCACTACTACGACGCGTGGATGCCGGTCGTGATCGCGCTCGCGGCCGTCGGCTTCGCCCGGCTCGGCCAGAGCGTCTCGCTCGCCGTCCGCGTGCGGACCGGCCACCGTGCCGGACGCCGGGTGCCCGTGGCCGCCACCACGGTGATCGCCGCCGTGGTCGTCCTCGGGGTCGGCGCGGCAGTCGTCCCCGCGACCCAGCAGACCGTCGCGGTCGCGCGGGTGCGGCCGTCGGGGCTGGCGCTGCTCGACCGGGAGCTCCGGGCGCACGGCGTGGACGGCGGCCGGATCCTGTTCACCGAGTACGGGGCACCGGGATGGCGCCCGTACTTCGCCGACCGCGGCGTGGACGTGCCGGTCGCCGGTCGGTACGGCGCGATCGTGCAGGGGACCGACGACCGCTTCCCGGTGCCGGAGCAGGTCCGGGCCTTCCTGTCCGCTGAACGGTCACGGTTGACGGCGTTCCGGATCGACGACCTGCGGGTGTGGGTGCCGGCGGGCGGCGGTGCGATCGTGATCGACGGCGGGGCGGTGTCCCTGCAGCGCTGACTGCGCTGGCTCCGTCCGGAGGGTCCCGCAAAACGCAACCTCGGCGGGTTCGCGCAGCGCCATACCGCTGCGAGCAACCGCCCACGTTGCGTTTTTGCGGGAGCGCGCAGCCGCTCGCCCGCCGCCGGCGCTCACTCCGTCCGGAGGGTTCCCGCCCCGCCGGACGCCACGTCCTCCACGGTGCCGTCCCGGACGACCTCGGGCACGTCGTCGTCGGTCGGCACGAGCGACTGGTCGCCCGGCAGGCTCAGCGTGAGCACGGCCTCCTCGATGTACTGGCTCTGCTCGAGCGAGTGCTCGACCTCCCGCAGTCGGACGGCCACGTGCTCCTCGTTCTCGTTGCCGGTGAGGTCCACCGCCGCGACGAGGTAGACCCGCGACGGCCCGACGAACTCCAGGTGCAGGTACGTGACCCGCTCGACCTGCGACCGGCCGAGCAGTTCGACGAGCACCGCGTTCTCGAGCTCCGGCGAGGTGCTCTCGCCGAGCAGGAACCGGCGGTTGCGGTCGATCAGCACGATCGCGACGACGCCGAGCAGGACGCCGATCGCGATGGACCCGATCGCGTCGAAGACCGCCAGGCCGGTGATCTGGTGCAGGAACACCCCGAGGAACGCGACGACCAGGCCGACGAGCGCGGCGGCGTCCTCGGCGAAGACGGCACGGAGCGTCGGGTTCGACGACTGCAGCACGTGGCGGAGCACCGGCACGCGGCGCTTCGTGGCGGCACCGTGCGCCTGCCGGTACGCCTGCAGGAAGCTCGTGCCCTCGAGCACGAACGACACCGCGAGCACGACGTAGTTCACCACCACGTCCGAAGCGGGCCCGGTGTCCCCGAGCTCTGAGATGCCGTGGTAGATCGACACGATCGCGCCGGCGGTGAACAGGCCGAACGCGGCGAACATCGACCAGATGTACGTCTCGCGGCCGTACCCGAGCGGGTGGGCGCTGTCGCGCTTCCGGGCGCCGCGACGCTCGGCCACCAGCAGGAAGACCTCGTTCCCGGTGTCCGCCCACGAGTGCGCGGCCTCGGCGACCATCGACGCCGACCCGGTGAGCATGGAGGCGACCGTCTTGGCGATCGCGACGAGCAGGTTCGCGGCGAACGCGATGATGACGGTGAGCGAGGACTCGGGACGGTCCTGCTCCGAGGATGCGGGCATCGCTCCAGCATGCTCCCGTCCGGTAGACTCGCGTTCCAAGAGCACCGATCCGGACATCACCGGGGAGCTCCCGGAAGAACGCGGACCTGGTCCGTCAGTAGAACCGGGCGGGTTCGGGACCGTCACCACCCCGACGACGAGCGGTCGTGGACGTGTCGAACCGGCACCCGCGGCAAGCGAGGTGGTACCGCGGAGCACGCTCCGTCCTCGTGGAGATCGACCGAACCCACGAGGAGCACCGGTGCCTTACCCGTTGAACGCAGACCGTTCCGACGACGCCCGCGACGGCGTCACCCCGTCGCCGTCCTTCCCCGCCGTCGAGCAGGGGATCCTCGCCTTCTGGAAGGGCGATCGCACCTTCCAGGCGTCCATCGACCAGCGCGAGGGCTGCCCGGAGTGGACGTTCTACGACGGCCCGCCCTTCGCGAACGGCCTGCCGCACTACGGCCACCTGCTGACCGGCTACGCGAAGGACGTCTTCCCGCGCTACCAGACGATGCGCGGCAAGCAGGTGCACCGCCGCTTCGGCTGGGACACCCACGGCCTGCCCGCCGAGCTCGAGGCGATGCGCCAGCTCGGCATCACCGAGAAGCACGAGATCGACGAGATGGGCGTCGACGTCTTCAACGCCGCCGCGAAGAAGTCGGTCCTGCAGTACACCGACGAGTGGCAGCAGTACGTCACCCGCCAGGCGCGCTGGGTCGACTTCGAGGACGACTACAAGACCCTCGACGTCACCTTCATGGAGAGCGTCCTCTGGGCGTGGAAGCAGCTGTGGGACAAGGGGCTCGCCTACGAGGGCTTCCGGGTCCTGCCGTACTGCTGGAACGACCAGACGCCGCTGTCGAACCACGAGCTGCGCATGGACGACGACGTCTACAAGATGCGCCAGGACCAGTCCGTCACGGTCTCGTTCCCGCTGCACGGCTCGCGCGCGGACGCGCTCGAGCTCACCGGCGTGCGGGCACTCGCCTGGACGACGACCCCGTGGACCCTCCCGACGAACGCCGCCCTGGCCGTCGGTCCTGAGATCGCCTACGCGGTCGTGCCGGCAGGGCCTGGAGGCGCGGCTGACGGTGCCGACGCCGGTTCCGTCTCCTACCTGCTGGCTTCGGACACCGTGGCCGCGCACGCGAAGGAGCTCGGCTACGCCTCGGGTGACGAGGCGCTCGCCGCCGTCGCCCGCACCCTGACGGGTGCTGAGCTCGACGGCGTCGAGTACGAGCGCCTGTTCGACTTCCTGGCCGATGCCGAGGGCATGGAGCACGCCTGGCGCATCCTCGTCGCCGACTACGTCGAGACCGGCGAGGGCACCGGCATCGTGCACCAGGCGCCGGCCTACGGCGCCGACGACCAAGAGGTCTGCGCCGCCGCCGGCATCCCGGTCGTGCTGTCCCTCGACGAGGGCGGCGTCTTCACGTCGCAGTTCGGCGAGGTCGCGGGGATGCTCTGGTCGGACGCGAACAAGCCGCTGACCAAGGCCGTCCGCGACGCCGGTCGACTGCTCCGCCAGGCGTCCTACGAGCACAGCTACCCGCACTGCTGGCGCTGCCGGAAGCCCCTCATCTACAAGGCCGTGTCGTCGTGGTTCGTCCGCGTCACCGAGCTCCGCGACCGCATGGGCCAGCTCAACCAGGACATCAACTGGGTGCCGGACAACGTCAAGGACGGCCAGTTCGGCAAGTGGGTCGGCAACGCCATCGACTGGTCGGTGTCCCGCAACCGGTACTTCGGCACGCCGATCCCGGTGTGGCAGTCGGACGACCCCGAGTACCCGCGCACCGACGTGTACGGGTCGCTCGAGGACATCGAGCGCGACTTCGGCCGCCTGCCGCTGAACGCCGAGGGCGAGGTGGACCTGCACCGCCCGTTCATCGACGACCTCACCCGACCGAACCCGGACGACCCGACCGGGCGGTCCACGATGCGCCGGATCTCCGACGTGTTCGACGTCTGGTTCGACTCCGGGTCGATGCCGTACGCCCAGGTGCACTACCCGTTCGAGAACCGGGAGTGGTTCGACTCGCACAGCCCGGCCGACTTCATCGTCGAGTACATCGGGCAGACGCGCGGCTGGTTCTACGTCATGCACGTGCTGTCCACCGCGCTGTTCGACCGTCCGGCGTTCCAGAACGTCATCAGCCACGGCATCGTCCTCGGCTCGGACGGCCAGAAGATGTCGAAGTCCCTCCGGAACTACCCGGACGTCTCCGAGGTGTTCGACCGCGACGGTGCCGACGCGATGCGCTGGTTCCTCATGTCGTCGTCGGTGATCCGCGGCGGCAACCTCGTCGTCACCGAAGAAGGGATCCGCCAGGGCGTCCGCGAGTTCCTGCTCCCGCTCTGGTCGACGTACTACTTCTTCACCCTCTACGCGAACGCCTCCGGGGACGACGGGTACCAGGCGTCCCGTCGAACGGACAGCACCGACGTCCTCGACCGCTACCTGCTCGCGAAGACCCGGGTGCTCGTCGAGGACGTCACCACGCACCTCGACGCGCTCGACACCCCGCTCGCGGCCCAGGCCGTGCGGGACTTCGCCGACGTGCTGACGAACTGGTACGTCCGTCGGTCGCGCGACAAGTTCTGGCTCGGCGCGGAGTCCTCACCCGAGGCCCGGGCGGCGTTCGACACGCTGTACACGGTGCTCGAGACCCTCACCCGCGTCGCCGCGCCGCTCGCCCCGCTCGTCACCGAGGAGATCTGGCGCGGCCTGACCGGCGGCCGGAGCGTCCACCTGACGGACTTCCCGGACGCCGACGAGTTCCCGGCCGACGACGCCCTCGTCGACGCCATGGACCGCGTCCGCGACGTCGCCTCGAAGGGACTCGCGCTCCGCAAGGCGACCGGCAAGCGTGTCCGCCTGCCCCTCGCCACGCTGACCCTCGTGGTGCCGGACCCGGCGGCCGTCGCCCCGTTCGCCGACATCCTCCGCGACGAGCTCAACGTCAAGCAGGTCGTGCTCGAGCAGCAGGAGGAATCCTCGCTCGGTCGCTACGGCATCGAGCGGAAGCTCACCGTCAACGCCCGCGCCGCCGGACCCCGGATCGGCAAGCAGGTGCAGCAGGTGATCCCGGCCGCCAAGCGGGGCGACTGGGTCGCGACCGAGTCCGGCGTCACCGTCGGCGGCATCGACCTGGTCGAGGGCGAGTACACGCTCGACCTCACCGTGGCCGACGACAGCGTCGCGGTGGCGTTCCTCGACGGCGGCGGCTTCGCGGTGCTCGACACCGTCACCACGCCCGAGCTCGAGGCCGAGGGGCTCGCCCGCGACGTCGTCCGCGCCGTCCAGCAGGCCCGCCGCGACGCCGACCTCGACGTCAGCGACCGGATCGCCCTGCGACTCCGGGTCACGGCCGACGCGGTGGACGCCGTCCGGACCCACGAACAGCTCATCGCGGGGGAGACCCTGTCGACGAGCGTCGACGTCGAGACGGCCGAGTTCGCGCAGAGCGAGGGCACCGACGTCGGCAACGGTGCGAAGGTGTCCGTGGAGGTGGCACGCGCATGAGCGATTACCCGGAAGAGCCGTCCGAGGACGGCATCGAGATCCCGGTCGGCCCCGCCGGCGACGTCGACCCGACGGAGTCCGTGCCGTTCGGCGCGGACGACGACGAGGTCGAGCGCGTCGAGGCGGCGCTGTACGCCCGCATCGGCGAGCAGTCGCCCGAACACCGGCTGTCGGCCACCCGGCGCGCCGTCGAGCTCCTCGGCGACCCGCACCTGTCGTACCCGGTGATCCACCTGACCGGCACGAACGGCAAGACCTCGACGGCGCGGATCGCCGAGAGCATCGTGCGCGCGCACGGGCTCCGCACCGGCCTCATGACGAGCCCGCACCTGGTGTCGATCCGGGAGCGCATCGTCATCGACGGCGCACCGATCGCGCCGGACCGCTTCGTCGAGAACTGGGACGACATCGCCCCCGTCCTCGAGCTCACCGACCAGGAGCTCACCGCCAAGGGCGAGCTCCCGCTGACCTTCTTCGAGGCGCTGACCGTCCTCGCCCTGGCGTGCTTCGCCGAGGCGCCGGTCGACGTCGCCGTGATCGAGGTCGGCATGGGCGGCGAGTGGGACTCCACGAACGTCGTGCAGAGCCAGGTGCAGGTCTTCACCCCGATCGCGATCGACCACGCGAAGCAGCTCGGCAGCACCGTCGCCGAGATCGCCCGCACCAAGTCGGGGATCATCAAGCCGTCCTCGTCCGTCGTGTCGAGCGCACAGGTCCCCGAGGCCCTCGCGGAGCTCCAGCGCGCTGCCGAACTCACCGAGTCGACCCTCGCGGTCGAGGGTGACGGCTTCTGGGTCGTCGACGTGACGCCGGCCGTGGGCGGGCAGCTCATCACCGTGCAGGGGATCGCCGGCCGCTACGACGACCTGTTCCTCCCGCTGTTCGGCAAGCACCAGGCCCACAACGCCGCGGTGGCGATCGCCGCCGTCGAGTCGTTCCTCGGCCGCGGCTCGCAGCCCCTCGACGAGGACGTCCTGTCCGAGGGGCTCGCGGGTGCGACCAGCCCCGGACGCCTCCAGCCGATCGCGACCGGTCCGACCGTCGTGGTCGACGCGGCGCACAACCCGCACGGCGCCCGTGCCCTCGCCGAGGCCCTGCCCGTGGCGTTCCCGTCCGAGCACGTCGTCGGCGTCGTCGGGATCCTCGGCGACAAGGACGCCCGCGGGTTCGTCCGCGCGCTCAAGGGCACCATCTCGACGTTCGTCGTCACGCAGCCCCCGGGCGACCGGGCGCTCGATGCGGACGAGTTCGCCCGGATCGTCGTCGACGAGGTCGGCGAGGACCGGGTCGTCGTCGAACCCTCACTCGCGGCCGCGCTGCAGGAAGCGCGCGACCTGGCGGACGAGGCGGACGCCGAGGACGCCATGGTGCTCGTCGCGGGCTCCATCGTGATGGTGGGCCGGGTCATGGACCTGGTGCACCGGGAAGGCACGGCGAAGTGACGGACGCACCACGGGCCTCCAGGCCGGGCCGTGCCCCGCGCGTCCGCAAGCCGCGACGCGAACGCGGGGCCCAGGAGAGCCTGCTGTCCATCGCGCTCGTGCTCGAGGCGATCATGTTCTTCTTCCCGATGCTCGTCGTGTTCGGCAAGGGGACCCTCCCGCCGGCCGCGGCGTTCGGCGGCGGCATCGGCGCGATGGTCGTGCTGGCGCTGGCCTCACGCCTGACCGGCAAGCCCGCCGGTGTATGGTTCGGGTGGCTGCTGCAGGCGGCCATCCTCGCCACCGGGTTCATCGAACCGTTCATGTTCGCGGTCGCCGTGGTGTTCCTGGCGCTGTGGGTCTTCTGCTTCGTCAAGGGCGGTCAGCTCGACCGCATGAACGCCGCGCGCCGAGCGGCCATCGGCGAGGACTGACCACCACATTCGACCCCGAACACAGGGAGTACTGCGTGTCCGACTTCGAAGAGACCCTCGTCCTCGTCAAGCCCGACGGCGTCGCCCGCCAGCTCACCGGTGAGATCCTCCGCCGGATCGAGGCCAAGGGCTACGAGATCGTCGACCTGAAGATGCTCACGGCGCCGCGTGACCTGCTCGACGCCCACTACGAGGAGCACCAGGGCAAGCCGTTCTTCGAGCCGCTCGTCGAGTTCATGCAGTCCGGCCCGGTCGTCGCCGTGCGCGTCGCCGGCAACGGCGTCATCGCCGGCTTCCGGTCGCTCGCCGGCACCACCGACCCGACCTCGGCCGCGCCGGGCACCATCCGTGGTGACCTCGGTCGCGACTGGGGCCTCAAGGTGCAGCAGAACCTGGTGCACGGGTCCGACAGCCCCGAGTCGTCCGCGCGCGAGCTCGCGCTCTGGTTCGCCTGAGCCGCGGGGACGACCGTGACGAACAACAACGACCGACCCACCAAGAACGAGCGTCGCCAGCACGCACGTGACGTCGCCCGGCAGCGCGCCGACGCCGAGAAGCGCCGCAAGCGCCGCAACCGCTGGTTCCTGCAGGGCGGCATCGGCGTCGGCATCATCGCGATCGCGGCCATCGTGGCGATCGTCATCGTGAACGTGAACAACGCGAACACGGTGTCGGCGACGGGCCCGAAGAACATGGCGACCGGTGCGATCCAGTTCACCGGCCAGAACGGCGAGGTCACCCCGGTGACCACCGGCAACGTCACGGCGAACGGGACGGCCACGCCGGTCCCGACCAAGAACGCCGACGGCGCGGTCGCCGTGACCGAGTACGTCGACTGGGCCTGCCCGGTCTGCAAGCAGTTCGAGGCCGCCTACGCCGACCAGATCCTCGACAAGGTGAAGTCGGGCGAGGCCACGCTGGCGATCCAGCCGGTGTCGATCCTCGACCGCAGCTACCAGAACTCGCGCTACGCCAGCCGTGCCGCGAATGCCGCGATGTGCGTCGCGAACTACGCCCCGGACAAGTTCCTCGACGTCCAGACGCAGTTCTTCGACAACCAGCCGGAAGAGGGCACCGCGGGCCTGACGAACGCCGAGATCGCGAAGCTCGTGAAGGCGGGCGGGGCGACGGGGTCGAACGTCTCCGAGTGCCTGTCGAGCGAGCAGTTCAAGGGCTGGGTGACGAAGTCGACCAAGGACGTCGTCGCGGACCCGGCACTGCAGGGCACGCAGGGCTTCGGTACGCCGACGATCCTGGTGAACGGCAAGAAGGTCGACACGCTGACCAACGTCATCTCCGAGATCGACGCGGCCGCGAAGTAGGCCGGCACCGGCCGACGGCCGCCGGCCCGCTGCGGCTCGCACAACCAAAGTCGCCCCGAACCACGCGCATGCGCGGTTCGGGGCGACTTTCGTTGTGCGGCGTCGACCGGCGCCGCGGCCACCGGGCTGCCGCGCCACCGGCGCCGCAGCCACGACGAGGGTGAGCGCCCTACGCGGCGCCGCCGTTCTGCTCGGCGAACGCGGCGAACGCGTCCGTGTCGGTCAGCGAGCCGGTGTACTGCTTCCCGTTGACGATGATCGTCGGCGTGCTCGTCACCTTGTCGAGCGACGAGTTCGGGATCGCCTCGTTGAGCACCCGGTTCGTGGCGTCGCCGACCCAGCCCGCGAATCGTTGGTCCTGGATGCAGGACGCGACCTCGCCGCTCGTCGCGCCGGCGGCCTTCGCCAGGGCGGCCAGCTTGTCGTTCGTCAGCCCGCGGGTGCTCTCGGACGGCTGGTTCTCGTAGAGCGAGGTGTTGTACGCCAGGAACGCGTCCGGGTCGTCGTTCGCGACGCAGGCGGCCGCAGCGGCCGAGCGGGTGGAGTACTTCGACCCGAGCGAGACCCGGTCGAGCAGGTTGAACGGATGCAGTTCGAGCGTCGCCGAGCCGTCCTTCACCCACTGCTGGATCTGGGGCATCTGGCTCGTCTCGAACTGGTTGCAGTACGGGCACATGTAGTCCGAGTACACGGTGATGTTGGTCACCGAGTCGTCCTGCTCCGTCGGGGTCGGCTTCCCGCCCTCGGGCGTGGCCTTCGTCGTCACGGGCTGGATCTGCCCGTCGACGCCGTGCAGCAGGACCCCGTCGCTCGCCATGTTCTTCGGACCGGGACCCGCCGGCTGCACCGAGTTCGCGATCACCACGACGACGATCGCGACGACCGCGAGCCCGCCGACGATGATGCCGCTGATCCCCAGGGTCCGGTTGCGGCGCCGACGCGCCTGCTCCTTCTCACGTGTCTCGCGAGCGCGTTCCCGCGCTGCCGCTCGCCGTGCCTTCTTGCCGTCGTCCTCGCTCATCGAGATCGAGCGTAGGTGCTGCCCACACGCCGATCCGCCGTCCTGGCTGGGAAGGAACCAGGAATTCGGTGACGCGTCATCGACAACGTCCAGGGAGGGATCAGAAGGACGTCAGGATCGTCGGGAACTTGATGAGGATCGTCACGATGATGACCAGGTAGTTCGCCAGCGGGAACGCCCAGCAGAAGGGCAGCAGCAGCCGGCCGACACGCTGCGTGCCGGCGCCGAAGCGACCCTGCGCGGCGTTCCAGATCGTGAACACCCAGAACATCGGGATCGTCATCGACCAGACGAGCATGCACCACGGGCAGAGCGCGCCGATGAACCAGACCGTCTGCGTGAAGAGCCACGTCACGAAGACCCACGCCAGGAACACGCCCGCGTTGAACGCGATCCAGAACCAGCGCGAACCGTTCCGGAAGCCGGCGAGCAGCATCACCGCGACGGCGATCGGCGCGACGAAGCCCATCACGCCGAGCAGCGGGTTCGGGAAGCCGAACAGGTGCCCCTGCCAGCTGGCCATCACGTCCGAGCAGCTGATGAACGGGTTGACGTCGCAGGACAGCACCTTCTTCGGGTCCGCGTACTTCGCGAACTCGTCGAGGACGAGCGAGAAAGACCCGTACAGGCCCACCAGACCGGTGATCAGGAGGAAGACCCCCATGGCGATCGGACGTCGGACGGCAGGTGCTGGCGTGCTCACGGCGTCATCATCGCACGCCCGTTCCGGTCCTTTCCGGGTGCGGCATGCGATAATCGCTGCATGTCGTGCGGCCGATCCGCGCGACGACGAATGCTTTCCGGGCGCCGCCCGGACGATCAGGTGCGGTGAGAGCGCACCGTGACCGCGATGCGCACGACGCACCGGTCACAAGACAGCGAACGCGGGGGCGTGGTCGCCACCCGCTACAACTACAGAATTCCCGCCGCCCGACGAGGGCGCGAGCGGGGTCAAGGAGTGCACCAGGTCCATGGTGGAGCAGAACAACGACAACACGAACCACGAAGAAGTCGCGCCGAAGCGTCGCGGTCGCCTGTTCGGCGGCCGTCGCGCCCGGTCGGCAGGCAGCCTGGAGGCACGGGGTGACGCCGCGCAGGCGGCTCCGGCCGACGAGACGGTCGCGCTGACGGACGAGACGGTCACCGCACCGGAGACCGCAGCGGCGGTGCCCGCGGTCTCGGTCGAGGTCGACGCGGTCGCCAGCCCGAGCGCCGAGCCGCACGACGTGAGCACCCTGACCGGCGACCTGCCGGTCGTGGACGCCACCGGGACGGCGGCGGCGAGCGTCGAGGACGAGGCGAGCCGCGCCTCCAGTCCGGACGCCGCCGGAACCGACACGCCGGACGAGCCGGCGTCACCCGCCGCGGCCGAGCCGTTCGTGCCGAAGGCGACGAGCACGCTCAGCCTGATCTTCCACGCGCCGGTCCTGCCGGAGCTGCCGTACCGCGCCCCCCGCGTGGACGAGGACGACGACGACGAGCAGGGCGGCGGACGCCGTCGCTCCCGCCGCCGCGGCACCAGCGCCGACCGCGAGCCGCGCGACCTGCGGGAACCGCGCGAACCGCGCGACCACCAGGAGCCCCGTCGCCGCGAGGTCGAGTACATCACCGAGCCGCAGAAGGTGAAGGGCTCGACCCGGCTCGAGGCGAAGAAGCAGCGCCGCCGCGACGGCCGTGACGCCGGGCGTCGTCGCCAGGTCGTCACCGAGGACGAGTTCCTCGCCCGCCGCGAGAGCGTCGACCGCCAGATGATCGTCCGTTCGAGCTCCTCGACGATCGAGATCGGCGTGCTCGAGGACAACGTCCTCGCCGAGCACTACGTCACCAAGTCGCACAACGTGTCGCTCATCGGCAACGTGTACCTCGGCAAGGTCCAGAACGTGCTGCCCTCGATGGAGGCGGCGTTCGTCGACATCGGACGCGGTCGCAACGCCGTGCTCTACGCGGGCGAGGTCGACTGGGCCTCGGTCGACACCGGCAACCACGGCCGACGCATCGAAGCCGCGCTGAAGCCCGGCGACAAGGTGCTCGTGCAGGTCACGAAGGACCCGGTGGGCCACAAGGGCGCCCGGCTCACCAGCCAGGTCTCGCTGCCCGGCCGCTACCTCGTGTACGTGCCGAACGGCTCGATGAACGGCATCTCGCGCAAGCTGCCGGACACGGAGCGCGCGCGCCTCAAGAAGATCCTCAAGGAGGTCCTGCCGGAGCACGCGGGCGTCATCGTCCGCACCGCCGCCGAGGGCGCCACCGAGGAGCAGCTGACCCGCGACGTCCAGCGCCTCACCAGCCAGTGGGAGGCCATCCAGAAGAAGGTCGCCGGCGGCCAGGCGCCGGTCATGCTCCACTCCGAGCCCGACCTGCTCGTGAAGATCGTCCGCGACGTCTTCAACGAGGACTTCACGAAGCTCATCATCGACGGCGAGTCCGCACGGGCCACCATCGACGAGTACCTGACCGCGGTCGCGCCCGACCTGAAGGACCGTGTCGAGCTCTACGACGGCCCGGACTCCTTCGAGGAGTACCGCCTCAACGAGCAGATCGAGAAGGCCCTCGACCGCAAGGTCTGGCTGCCCTCCGGTGGTTCGCTCGTCATCGACCGCACCGAGGCCATGACGGTCATCGACGTCAACACGGGGAAGTTCGTCGGCTCCGGCGGCAACCTCGAGGAGACCGTCACGAAGAACAACCTCGAGGCAGCCGAGGAGATCGTCCGCCAGCTCCGCCTGCGCGACATCGGCGGCATCATCGTCGTCGACTTCATCGACATGGTGCTCGAGTCGAACCGCGACCTCGTGCTGCGTCGTCTCGTCGAGTGCCTGAGCCGCGACCGCACGAAGCACCAGGTCGCCGAGGTCACCTCGCTCGGCCTCGTGCAGATGACCCGCAAGAAGATCGGCGTCGGGCTGCGCGAGTCCCTCGACGAGGTCAACGCCAAGGTCAACGACAACAACGCCGACCCGGGTCCGTCCAAGAGCCGGCGAAAGAGCCGTGGCGGCAACGGGTCGAACGGCAACGGCAACGGCGGCAACGGCGGCGGCAACGGTGGAGCGCCCGAGGCGAAGTCCTCGCAGGCGCACCAGATCACCGACGACGTGAAGAACGCGCTGTCGCGGATCGCCGCGTCGACGATCCCGCACGAGGAGCACGACACGCCCGCATCCGCTCCGGCGGCCTCGGTCGAGAGCCCCTCGTCGCCGACGTCCTCGCCGGACGCGTCCGAGCAGGGGGAGCAGTCCTCCGGCCCGAAGCGTCGTCGTCGCCGCGGCGGCCGGGGTGCGGGTGCGCCCGACACCGCGTCCACCGAGTCCGCGTCCACCGAGTCCGCGTCGGCTCCGGAGGCTGCCGCTTCCACCGCGCCCGAGGCACCCGTCGCGCCGGTCGTCGAAGCACCCGGCGCCGAAGCACCCGTCGCCGACGCCCCCGTGGCCGAGTCGCCGGTCGTCGAGGCTCCGGCGGTCGAGGAGCAGGCGCCGAAGGCTCCGACGCGTCGTCGGGTCAGCTCCAGCGCCCCGGTGACCCCGACCGAGACCTCGGTCGCGATCCTCGACATCCCGATCGCCGCCACGAAGCGCGAGCCGCGAAAGGTCAGCGGTGACGCCGAGTCGCTGCTCGACTCCGTCCTGCAGGCGCTCCCGGAGCCGAAGCAGCCGGGGCAGGGGCGTTCGCGTTCGCGCCGCGTCTCGTCGCCGAGCATCAGCGCTCCGGCGACCACCGACGGCGACACCACCGACGACGGCCCCGTGATCCTGGGGAACTGACGATGTCGAACCCGGGCGACCCGCAGCGGTCGCAGCAGGACCGCGGGTACTACGGTGCGGGCTGGCAGCAGCCCGCACCGGGCCCGCAGGCCCAGCAGCACCCGCAGCAGCAGGCCCCGCAGCAGCCGTACGGCGGCGGGCAGTACGGAGCACCGCAGTACGGCGCACCGCAGCCCGGCCCCGCCGCCGGACAGCAGTTCGCCGGACAGCAGTACGGCGGGCCGTCCGGGGCTCCGCAGCGCCGTCAGCGCGCTGCGGCCGACCCCCGCCGGGCGTTCGCGCCGGGAGCGTCGGTCACGAACACCGCCGGCGCGCTCATCGCCGTCGTGTCGCTCGTGCTCGTCGAGTTCGTCTCCGGACTCATCGGGCTGCTCGGCACGTCGCTCGTGGTCCACCCGTTCTCGTCCTACGGCGCGGGCAACAGCCTGCTCGGCGGGTTCGTCCGCGGGGTCTTCGCCTCACCGTTCCCGTTCTACGCCGGGGCGTTCCTCGCGCTCGCGTTCCTGACGCCGATCGCCCGCCGCAGTCCGCTGCCGACGGTGCTGCTCCGTGCGGTGCTCGCCGGAGCCGCCGGCACCGTCGCCCTCGCGCTCGTCGGCGTCTTCACGGGGTCCTTCGGGGCCGTTCGGTACGGGGGAGCACGACTCGTCATCGACGTCGTGACGACGCCGCTGCAGAACGGCATCCCGTTCACCGTGCTGCTGCTCGCGACCTCGACCGCCGCGTGGCTGTGGCTCGGACGCCCGCGAGGCGGACGCCGTGCCGCCGGAGCCCCCGGCACGCCCGGCACCGTCCGACCGGCGGACGCCGTACCGCCGGCGACCGTGCAGACCGCACCGGTCCAGCAGCAGCCGCAGCACCCCCAGCAGCCGCAGGTGCCGCCGTACGGCGGTCAGCAGCCGCCGACCAACCCCTGGGGTGGTCCGGCGCCCCGCTGAGTCGTCCCGGAGCGCTCAGCGCCTCGACCCTCCGGGGCCGCGCACGGCGTTCGCACACCGCAAGTCACCCCGAACCGCGCCATCGCGCGGCTCGGGGTGACTTGCACCGTGCGGTGCGCACGCCACGCGGAGGCCGGAGGCGGCGTGCCGGGGCAGAGCCGCGCCTCCGGGCCGGGTCAGAAGACGCGCTTGTCCCGCTGGGCGACCCGCAGTCCGCTCGCGATGAGCCGGAGCACCAGCTCGCGCCCGGAGACCGCGGTGGCCCCGGCGGCGACGAGTTCGTCGTACCGCGCGAGGGGCACGTCGTAGTGGTCGTGGTCGAACGCGCGGCGGGGGATCCCGGCACGTTCGGCGAAGGCGTGCAGCTCGTCGTAGGATCGGTCACTGACGAGGTGTGACCACACCGTGTCGTGCGCAGGCCAGGTCGGCGGGTCGATCAGCACGGTCACACGAGCAAGCTTACGTGTGTCGCCGTTTGACCGGACGTAGGGGGATCGAGTATTCTCGATCCCTGGTGTCAGCGGGCCGTTCTGCCTGCGTCGCCGATCGGGCCCGGGCCTCCGGGAGCCGCTCGTGCAGAAGTGGGCACCCGAGACTTCCCTCAAGCAGAGTTACGTAAGGATTTCCACGTGGTTTACGCAGTAGTGCGCGCCGGCGGCCGTCAGGAAAAGGTCGAGGTCGGGACGATCATCACGCTCGACCGTGCCAAGGCCGACGACAAGGGCAACATCGACCTCGCCCCGGTGCTCCTCGTGGACGGTGACAAGATCACGTCGGCGGCTTCCGAGCTCGCCAACGTGACCGTCACCGCCGAGGTGCTCGAGGACCTCCGCGGTCCGAAGGTCATCATCCAGAAGTTCAAGAACAAGACCGGGTACAAGAAGCGTCAGGGTTTCCGCGCTGAGCTGACCCGCGTCAAGATCACCTCGATCGCGTAAGGCGGGAGTAGAAGATGGCACACAAGAAGGGTGCGAGCTCCACTCGCAACGGTCGTGACTCGAACGCACAGCGCCTCGGCGTGAAGCGCTTCGGTGGCGAGGTCGTCAACGCCGGCGAGATCATCCTCCGCCAGCGCGGGACCCACTTCCACCCGGGCGCCAACGTCGGCCGCGGTGGCGACGACACGCTGTTCGCCCTCTCGGCCGGTTCGGTCGAGTTCGGCACCAAGGGCGGCCGCAAGGTCGTCAACATCGTCAACGCGTAACACCACTGACGATCTGACTCTGCGGGAGGGGCGGGCCACGTGCCCGCCCCTCCCGTTCTTTCTTTGCAACACCTAGGAGTGGACCCATGGCGACCTTCGTCGACCGCGTGACCCTGCACCTCAGCGCGGGCAACGGTGGCAACGGCTGCGTGTCGGTCCGCCGTGAGAAGTTCAAGCCCCTCGCCGGCCCCGACGGCGGCAACGGCGGGGACGGTGGTGACATCGTGCTCGTCGCTGACCCCAACGTGACGACGCTGCTCGGCTACCACCGTTCGCCGCACCGTTCCTCGAAGAACGGGCAGCCCGGCATGGGCGACCACCGGAGCGGCATCAGCGGGGAGACCCTCGAGCTGCCCATCCCGATCGGCACCGTCATCCACGACGAGGACGGCGAGGTGATCGCCGACATGACCGAGCCGGGCATGCGCGTCGTGATCGCCCCCGGCGGTCAGGGCGGCCTCGGCAACGCGGCGCTCTCGACCACGAAGCGCAAGGCTCCCGGCTTCGCGCTCCTCGGGACCGAAGGGTGGGCCGGCGACGTCAGCCTCGAGCTGAAGACCATCGCCGACGTGGCCCTGGTCGGGTTCCCGAGCGCCGGCAAGTCCTCGCTCATCGCCGCGATCTCCGCCGCGAAGCCGAAGATCGCCGACTACCCGTTCACGACCCTCACGCCGAACCTCGGCGTCGTCGAGTCCGGTTCCGTCCGCTTCACCGTCGCCGACGTCCCCGGCCTGATCGAGGGCGCGTCCGAGGGCAAGGGCCTCGGCCTCGAGTTCCTCCGTCACGTCGAGCGCTGCGAGGCGCTGCTGCACGTCATCGACTGCGCCACGCTCGACCCGGGCCGCGACCCGATCACCGACCTCGACGTGATCCTCGGCGAGCTCGCGCGCTACCCGGTCCCAGAGGGCCAGGTACCGCTGCTCGAGCGTCCGCAGATGATCGCGCTCAACAAGGTCGACGTGCCCGAGGCCGCCGAACTCGCCGAGTTCGTCACCGCGGAACTCGAATCGCGTGGCTACCGGGTCTTCCCGATCTCCACCGCGTCCCGCAAGGGCCTGCGCGAGTTGACGTTCGCGCTGGCCGACGTCGTGGAGCAGGCACGCGCCTCCCGGGCCGCCGAGCCGGTGCCGGAGCGCATCGTGCTCCGTCCCAAGGCGGTCGACGAGAAGCCGTACACGATCCGCGCCGAAGGCGGGGAGGAGCACCGCTTCTACCGCATCCGCGGATCCAAGCCGGAGCGCTGGGTGCAGCAGACCGACTTCACCAACGAAGAGGCGATCGGCTACCTCGCGGACCGCCTGGCGAAGCTCGGCGTCGAGGACGGCCTGTTCAAGGCCGGAGCCGTCGCCGGGTCCACCGTCGTCATCGGTGGCGACGGCGGCACGGTCTTCGACTGGGAGCCGACCCTCACCTCGACCGCCGAGCTCATCACGAGCGCGCGCGGGACCGACTCGCGCATCGGGGCGACCTCGCGTCCGACCCGCAACGAGCGCCGCGAGGAGTACTTCGAGCGGATGGACGCCAAGGCCGCAGCCCGTGCCGAGCTCGAGCAGGAGCGCATCGCCGGCCTCTGGGTCGACGACGACGACACCGACGGCACCGTCGCCACCGACGCATCGGTGACCGGCGCGTCGGCGACCGGCGCGGACCAGAGCGACAGGGACTGACCGCAGCATGACCGACACGACCGCGCGCACCGGCCTCGGACCCGTCACCCGACGCGAGGACATCCCGCGTGCGCGGCGGATCGTGGTCAAGGTCGGGTCGTCGTCGGTCAGCGGGGACAACACCGGGCAGATCGCTGCGCTGGTCGACGCCCTCGCCGCAGCGCACGCCCGGGGGACCGAGGTCGTGCTGGTGTCCTCTGGTGCCATCGCGACCGGGTTCCCGTTCCTCGGACTCGAGGGGCGGCCGGACGACCTGGCCACGCAGCAGGCCGCGGCGGCCACCGGCCAGAACGTGCTGATGTTCCGGTACCAGAAGGAACTCGACCGGCACGGGGTCGTCGCCGCGCAGATCCTCCTGACCGCGGGGGACCTGCAGAACCCGACGCACCGGGTGAACGCGCAGCGGGCCGTCGACCGGTTGCTCACGCTGCGGGTGCTGCCGATCGTGAACGAGAACGACACCGTCGCCACGCACGAGATCCGCTTCGGTGACAACGACCGGCTCGCGGCCCTGGTCGCGCGCCTGCTCGGGGCCGACGCCCTCGTGCTGCTCTCCGACGTCGAGTCGCTCTACACGCGGCCGCCGGAGCAGCCCGGCGCGACGCCGATCTCGCTCGTGCCGTTCGGCGACGAGCTCGCCGGGGTGACCTTCGGGTCGATCGGGGCAGCCGGCGTGGGGACCGGGGGAGCGGGGACGAAGGTCGCTGCGGCACGGCTCGCCGCCGAGGCCGGCACCGCCGTGCTCGTGACGGCGACGGCGCTCGTCGAGCGGGCGCTCGCGGGTGACCAGGTGGGGACCTGGTTCGAGGCGGCTCCGCGCTCCTGAGCGCGTTCCGTCCGGCTGGGCGCGCTGGTCGGCGCGCGGTCGGCGAGGTCGCTCGATGTGTCGCCGCACGTGACGGCTCGCGGCGTGTCGTGCGACCTCGGCGCTCGGCAGGCGGCGTGTTGCGCGACTTCGTCGCGTGTCCGGACTGGAGGCGCGGCTCGGCCCCGGCGTTCGGCGCGCCCTGGTGCGGTCGGCACCCTGGTGCGGTCGGCGAGCGGGTGGAACACGTCCCGCTCGGCGCGGACCGTTGACCGTTCTCGCCCGGTCGGCGGACGTGAGCGGCACGTCGTGACCGCTCGACGGCGGACACGCCCGCTTGTTCCGGGGCGCTGCCGATTCGAGGACAGGCGGCCGGTCCCTCCACAGGAGGTGCGCCTCCAGGCCGAGTCCACAGGCGGACCTGACCACCGTCATGCGGCGAGGGCCCGCGCCTAGAATCGAGCCATGTCGCTGACCGCCCCCGCACCGACCCTGACCGACAGACTCGTCGCCGCGAGGGACGCCTCGTCGGCCCTCGCCACGGCGACCACCGCGGTGAAGGACTCGGCGCTCCTCGCGATCGCCGCCGGGGTGCGTGCAGCGACGGACGAGATCGTCGTGGCGAACCACGGTGACCTCGTCGCCGGCGAAGAGGACGGCCTGTCCTCGGGGTTGCTCGACCGTCTCCGGCTCGACGCCGTGCGGATCGACGCCCTCGCGGCCGCGGTCGAGCAGGTCGTCGGGCTCACCGACCCGGTGGGGCAGCACGTCCGCGGGTCACGGCTGCCGAACGGCCTGCAGCTGACCCAGGTCCGGGTGCCCTTCGGCGTGGTCGGCGCGATCTACGAGGCACGCCCGAACGTCACGGTCGACATCGCGAGTCTCGCGCTGAAGAGCGGGAACGCCGTCGTCCTCCGCGGTGGCTCTGCGGCGCAGCGCACGAACGCGGTGCTGGTCGCCCGCATCCAGGACGCCGTGGCGTCGGTCGGGCTGCCGCGCGCGCTGGTGCAGACCATCGACGAGTTCGGGCGGACCGGCGCGACCGAGCTCATGCGCGCCCGTGGGCTGGTCGACGTGCTCATCCCGCGAGGGAGCGCCTCGCTCATCCAGACCGTCGTCACCGAGTCCCAGGTGCCGGTGATCGAGACCGGGGCCGGCGTGGTGCACGTCTTCCTCGACGAGTCCGCGCCGCTCGACCGCTCCGTCGACATCGTGCTGAACAGCAAGGTGCAGCGGCCGAGCGTGTGCAACGCCCTCGAGACCCTCCTGGTGCACGAGCGGGCGGCGGAGCGCCTGCTGCCGGTGCTCGCCGACCGGCTGCGCGCCGCCGGTGTGACGCTCCGCGGCGACGAGGCCACCCGGGTCATCGTGCCGGGCGTACTGCGCGCGACGGACGACGACTGGGCGACGGAGTCGATGGACCTCGACCTGTCGATCCGCGTCGTGCCCGACGTCGACGCAGCGATGGCGCACATCGCCCGGTGGTCGACGCGCCACACCGAGTCCATCGTCACGAACGACGTCGACACGGCCGAGCGCTTCCTCGCCGAGGTCGACTCCGCCGTCGTGATGGCGAACGCGTCGACCCGGTTCACCGACGGCGGCGAGTTCGGTTTCGGTGCCGAGGTCGGGATCTCCACCCAGAAACTGCACGCTCGCGGCCCGATGGGGCTGCCCGAACTCACCAGCACCAAGTGGCTCGTGCGCGGGCAGGGCCAGATCCGCGGCTAGACTGAACGGCGAATTCCCCCGACCGAACGGAGCATCGGACACATGACCTTCCTCGCTGAAGCCGCTGAGCACGCCTCTGGCGTCCCCGCGTACGTCTTCCCGCTCTGCGGCGCGCTGTTCTTCGCGTTCCTCGGTTTCGTCACCTGGAGCTTCCGCGACGTCGCCTACCGTCACTCGCAGAAGTTCGAGGCCACTCGCCACCACGAGACGGGTGTCGACGAGTTCGGTCACACCAAGATCTGACCTGCCACTCCATGCTCGAGAGCACGGGGCGGCCACGCATCGGTGTGATGGGTGGCACGTTCGACCCGATCCACAACGGTCACCTGGTGGCCGCGTCCGAGGTCGCGCGCGCGTTCGAACTCGACGAGGTCGTGTTCGTCCCCACCGGTCAGCCGTACATGAAGTCCGGCGTCACCGACGCCGAGCACCGCTACCTGATGACGGTCGTGGCCACCGCGTCCAACCCGATGTTCACCGTCAGCCGGGTCGACATCGACCGTCCGGGCCCGACGTATACGGTCGACACGCTCCGCGACCTGCACGCTCAGCGGCCCGACGCGCAGCTCGTCTTCATCTCGGGCGCAGACGCCGTCCAGCAGATTGTCGACTGGAAAGACCATGATGGCCTCTGGGACCTCGCGCACTTCGTCGCCGTGACGCGTCCGGGACACGCCTTGAGCATCACCGGATTGCCCGAACGAGACGTAAGCTTGCTCGAAGTTCCCGCGCTGGCGATATCGTCGACCGATTGCCGCGACCGGGTGAGACGCGGTTTCCCCGTGTGGTACTTGGTCCCCGACGGCGTCGTCCAGTACATCTCCAAGCACCATCTGTATCGGAGCGTTGCATGAGTTCGTCCGACGCGCAGCCGCCTCTGTCGCGGCGCGAGGCGCGCGAGCGGGAGCGTGCCGCCGCGGCCGGTGCGCAGCCCGTCACGCCGCCACCGACCGTCGCGGCACCGGCCGACCCGGCGGGAGCCCGCAGTCGTCCCGGGTCGCACGTCGCGCCCGCACCGGGTGCCCCCGCGCAGTCCGCCAAGCCGTCCTCGGCCGCCGCGCCCGTGTCGGCGCAGTCCGCCGAGCCCGTGTCGGCGCCGACCGCTGCGGCTCCCGCTCCGGTCGCGTCCTCACCGTCCGGCGTGCCGTCGGCCCCGCCGGCGTCCGCCACCGAGATCGTGCCCGGCAGCGGTGGCCTCACACGCCGTCAGATCCGTCAGATGCGCGCGGCCGAGGGGCAGGCGATCCAGCCGGTCCCGCTGCAGAACCCGACGCCGCAGTCCTCGGACCGCACGGTGCAGGACGTCCTCGGTTCGGTCGACGCGCTCCAGGTCGACCCCAACGCCGACGCGAACGCCGAGCCCGAGGGCTCAGCCGCCCAGGAGCCCGCCGCCGAGACCGTCGTGCTCGACCAGGCCGCCGTCGCCCAGGCGACCGAGGCCGACGGCTCGCCCGACGCCATCGAACCCCTCGAGGCCGCGGCGGCCCACGCCGAGGAGCCCCGTCGACACCGCTCGACCTGGGCCCCGCCGGACGCCGACGCGACGGACACTGCCGTGCCCGACACCGCCGTGCCCGACACCGCTGCGCCGGACTCCGCTGCGCCCGATGGTGCTGCGCCCGGAGCCGGTGCCACGGACGCCCCGGCCCGCGAGACCCCTGCTGACGATGCTGCCGCTCCGCCCCTGCCGACGTCGGCCTCGAGCGTCGCGTCGTCGACCCCGGCGGTGTTCCCGCTCTCCCTCGACGAGGACGACACCAACGAGGTCCCCGTGCTGGCCGCTCCGGGCACGACCCCGGCTGCCGCCCCGACGTCGGCTTCCCGACCGGTGAGCGCGCCGACCTCCGCCCCGCGGGCCAGCGGTGCGCCTGCATCGGAAGCGCCGCGTGTCCCCGCCTCGTTCCAGCGACCGACCGAGCCGAAGCCCGTCACGACGGCCTTCGAGCCGCCCGTCGGCCACTGGTCGCAGCAGGCGCACGACTCCCACGACGCCGAGGTCCACGACACCGAGACGGGCACCCGTCGCGTCGCGGTGACGAACACGAACGCGATCATCCTGCCGAACTCGGCCCTCGCTGACCCGACCGGTGCGCTCAACGCCACCGGCGAGGTCATCCTCACCGGTTCGATCGACCTGCCGGCCTCGCTGTCCTCGACCGGGTCGCACCGGCCGATCGACGGAGCCGAGGTCGACCGACTGCTCGAGCAGCACGACGAGCAGCCCGACACGGACGCCAGCCCGGTCCGTGCCAGCCGCGCGGTGTCGAGCCACACCTCGACCCGTCAGGTGGTCCTGGCGGCCGCGAAGCCGAAGGAGTCGCGCACGCCGCTCATCCTCGGCGTCACGGTCGGGGCCGTCGGCGTCGCCGCAGCAGCGGTGATCATCGTGGCCCTCGTCACCACCCACACGTTCGGCGGCTAGACCCCGCCATCGACACCCGCCCATCGGACCCCCGTCGGTCGCGGCCTGGCCGCCGTCGGTGGGGTGGCTTATGATCGGGACCCATCAAGCGATCCGGCACCCTGCCGGTTCGACGACCGGAAGGAATCCGTGACCGCCTCCTCACGTGCACTGGAACTCGTGCAGATCGCCGCACAAGCGGCCGACGCCAAGCAGGCCGAGGACCTCGTCGCCCTCGACGTGACCGGGCCGCTGCAGCTCACCGACGTGTTCCTGCTCGCGACCGGCCGGAACGAGCGCAACGTGCTCGCCATCGCGGACGAGATCGAAGAGCGCCTCCTCGACGCCGGGGCCAAGCCGCTCCGCCGTGAAGGCCGGAGCGAGGGCCGCTGGGTCCTCATCGACTTCGGCGACATCGTCGTGCACGTCTTCCACGAAGAAGACCGTCAGTACTACTCGCTCGAGCGCCTCTGGTCGGACTGCCCGACGATCCCGCTCGAGCTTCCGGTGGACCACACCGCCTAGCCGCGACTCGCCCGGGTGGCGTCGACGATTTCGTCACCCGGCGATCGCATGGTGTACGCTTCTATGGTGCCTCCGGGGAACTGGTCGGCACGAAAGCAGTACGAACGGGTCTGTGGCGCAGCTGGTAGCGCACCTGCATGGCATGCAGGGGGTCAGGGGTTCGAGTCCCCTCAGATCCACCAACAACCCCCGCGGTTCCTCGGAACCGCGGGGGTTTCGTCGTTCCCGGGCACTTGTCCCGGCACCCGTTCCGGCGCCCGCAGCGGTCCCGCTACGCTGAGCGCATGAGCAGCGACGCCCCCCTCTCCGGTTCCGCCCTGACGATCACCTCGGCCGGCTACACGGCCGAGATCGCCTCGGTGGGGGCGACCCTGCGGGCGCTCCGGCACGAGGGGCGCGACCTGGTGGTGCCGTTCGACGCCGACGAGGTCCGACCGGCCTTCCGCGGCGCCGTCCTCGCACCGTGGCCGAACCGGGTCGTCGACGGGACGTACACGTTCGGGGGCGTCGAACACGAGCTCGCGCTGACCGAGCCGAAGCGCCAGCACGCCCTGCACGGCCTGGTCGCCTGGACCGACTTCCGCATCGCCGTGCACGAGCCGGACCGTGCGGTCCTCGCGACGACGGTGCCCGCCCAGTTCGGCTACCCGTTCCGCGTCGAGGTGCTCGTGGAGTACCGCGTCGACGCCGACGGGCTGCACACCACCGTCACCGGCACGAACACGGGCGACGACGCCGCGCCGTGGGGGACCGGCCCGCACCCGTACCTGGTGGGCGGCGAGGGCCGGGTCGACGACTGGACCCTCACCCTGCCGGCCGCGCAGGTGCTCGAGGTCACCGAGGACCGGCTCATCCCGACCGGGCTCGCGCCCGTGCACGACGAGTTCGACCTGCGGACCGCGACGCGCATCGGCGACCGGTTCATCGACCACGCGTACACCGGCTTCGACCGCGACGCCGAGGGCGTCGCCACGATCGTTCTGACCGCGGCGGACGGGCGCGGCGTCCGGGTGTCCTTCGGGCCCGAGTGCCCGTGGGCGCAGGTGCACACCGCGGACCACGTCGTGCCGGAGTACCACCGCGCCGGCCTCGCGGTCGAGCCGATGACCTGCGCGCCGGACGCCTTCAACGCCGGTGCCGACTCCGGGCTCGTCGTGCTCGAGCCGGGCGCCTCCCACGCGGCCTCGTGGACGATCGCAGCGGTCTGACCCCAGCCCGCGCCGGGGCACCGGCCCGGCCGTCGGTCCGCATCGTGGTGCGGCGGCTGCCGTCGACGCCCGACCTCGGCTCGCTCGCGGCCGACACCGCCGACGACGTCGTCTGGCTCGACTCCTCCCTGCCGGACGGCTCGCCGCTCGGCGCACGTGCGCGGGCACGCTGGTCCGTTCTGGCGTGGACGGACGGTCCGTTCGCGGCACGGTTCCGGCACCAGGACCGGCGGGCCCGGATCACGGCGGCCCCGGCGTCCGATCGGTGGTTCGGGGCGCCCCGGCACGAGGACCGGTCGGCGTTCGACGTGCTCACCGACCTGCTCGCGTCCACCCCGGAGTTCGCCGAGCCGATCACGGGGTGCGGGTTCGCGCTCGGCTGGGTCGGGTTCCTCGGCTACGAACTCGGCCGTGAGTCCGGCGCCGTCGACCGCACGGCGGACGGGCACGCGGACGCCGACCTGCGCTTCACGGACCGCGCCGTGGTGGTCGCGGACGACGGAGCCGCCTGGGCGCTGGCGCTGGTCGCCGACGCGGAACCGGCGGCCAGTGCCGCGAACCGGGCGTGGACCGAGACGGTGACCGCGTCGTCGACGGGAGCCGACGTCGCGGAGGGCGAGCCGCGCCTCCAGGCCGACACGGCGGCGACCGGACGCGTGACGCGCGCCGCCTACGAGACGGCCGTCGAGGCGTGCCGCGCGGAGATCCGCGAGGGCAACGCGTTCCAGGTCTGCCTCACCACCGCCTTCGGGCTGGCTCCGGCGGCGGGCCTGGAGGCGCGGGTCGGCTCCGCCACGGACCCGCACCTGGTCGAGTACCTGCGCCTGCGCAGGGCGGACCCCGTGCCGTTCGGTGCGTACCTGCGGCTCGGGCCGCTGCGGGTGGCGAGCCGGTCGCCGGAGCGGTTCCTGCGGATCGAGGCCACCGGTGCGGTGTCCGCGGAGCCGATCAAGGGCACCCGGCGGCGGCTCCCGGACCGGGCGGCGGACCGGGCCGTGCGGGACGAGCTCGCGGCGAGCGTGAAGGACCGCGCCGAGAACGTCATGATCGTCGACCTGCTGCGGAACGACCTGCTCCGGACGGCGGTGCCGGGGTCGGTGCACGTCGACCGGCTCTGCGACGTCGAGACCTACGCGACCGTGCACCAGATGGTCTCGACCATCGGTGCGGTGCTGCCGGAGGGTGTCTCGCGGGCGGCCGTCGTGCGCGCGGCGTTCCCGCCGGGGTCGATGACGGGTGCGCCGAAGCACAGCGCGATGGCGATCGCGGACCGGCTCGAGGGCGCGCCCCGGGGCGTGTACTCGGGCGTGATCGGGTACTTCTCGGCGAGCGGGGCGGTCGACCTGTCGGTGGCCATCCGCACACTGGTGACGGTGGTCGACGAGGACACCGGTGCCGTCCGGTCACGGACGTTCGGTGCCGGCGGCGCGGTGACGTGGTCGTCGGTGGCGGCGGACGAGGCGGACGAGGTGGAGACGAAGACCCGGTCGGTGCTCGCCGGGGTGGGGGCCGTCGCGCGCTGGTAGCGGCGTGTCTTTCGGACTCATCGGCGTGTCGAACGCGTGTTCGACTTAGTTGTCCACAGGATGTCGGTCCTCGTTGACATCATCGAACACATGTTCGAATATGAGGGCATGCAAACGGCGACGGCACTCCAGTCGTCCGGGGCTCCGCCGGAGTCGACCGGACGCTCCGGGTCTGCCCGGCCGGTGCGCCGCGTGGACCACCTGGGCGATGCCCGGGTGGCGCTCGAGCGCATCACGTCGCTGCGGTCGCGGGTCGCCGAGATGGAGTCCACGCGCGTCGACACCGAGGGGCTCCCCACCGCCGAGGCGCTCGCGCCGCTGCTGCCGGGCGGCGCGATCCGGGTGGGCGGGTCCTACGCCGTGCAGGAATCGGTGCTCCTGGCCATCACCATGCTGCAGGCCGCCTCCGCGGCCGGGGCCTGGTGTGCCGTCGTGGGGGTGCCGTCCTTCGGCGTCGAAGCGGCCGCCGCTGCCGGCATCGACCTCGAGCGGCTCGTGCTCGTCCCCGACCCGGGCGACCAGTGGCTCACCGTGACCGCGGCGCTGGCGGACGTGGCGCAGATCGTCCTCACCCGTCCGCTCGGCCGGGTGGTGCCCGGGGACGTCTCCCGGCTGTCGGCACGGCTGCGCCAGCGCGGCGGGGCGCTCGTCGCGCTCGGGTCGTGGCCCGGGGCCGACGTCACGCTGCGGGTGACCAGGTCGGAGTGGAGCGGCATCGGGGACGGCCACGGCTTCCTGACGGAGCGGCGGGTCACGGTGTCGGCGAGCGGCCGGGCCGGGGCCGGGCGTCCGGTGGACGCCGACCTGCTCCTGCCCGCGGCGGACGGCACCGTGCGTGCTGCCGTGCCCGCGGGTGCCGCTGCCGGTGGTGGCTCGACGTCCGTGCTGCGTCCCGTGGCGGTGGCGTCGTGAGCCCCCGTGGCGGTGGACGGACCCGGACCGCCGGGTCCCGGGTCACCGGGGCACTCGCCGGGTCCGGGGCGCCCGATGCGCGGTCGATCCGCGCCGACGCACTCGCTCGCGGGGGTGCGCTGCCCGAACCCCCGCCGACCCGGACGATCGTGCTGTGGTGCCCGGACTGGCCGGTGATCGCCGCCGCCCGCGCCGCCGGCGAGCCACCGGAGCGCCCGCTCGCCCTCGTCGCGAAGGGGCAGGTGTACGCCAGCTCCGCCAGTGCCAGGCAGCACGGCGTCGTGCGGGGCATCCGCGTGCGCGAGGCCCAGGCGCGCTGCCCCGAGCTCGTCGTGCAGCCCTACGACGACGCGCTCGACCACCGGGCGTTCGAACCCGTCATCCGTGCGGTCGAGGCAGCTGTCCCCGGCGTCGAGGTCCTCCGACCCGGCACCATCGCGCTGCGCTCCCGTGGCCCGGCCCGCTACTACGGCGGGGAGCGCGCCGCGGCGGCCACCCTGGCGGGCATCGCCGCCGACCACGGTGCACCGGGGGTGCGGGCCGGGGTCGCCGACACCCCGTTCGCCGCTGAGCAGGCCGCACGTGCCCGACCGGTGCGCCCCGGGGAACGCGTCCGGATCGTCCCCGTCGACGGATCGGCACCGTTCCTGTCCGGGTTGCCGCTCGGGGTGCTCGGGGACGCCGACCTCGCGATGCTGCTCGGTCGGCTCGGCATCGCGACCCTGGGGGAGTTCGCCGCGCTCGGCGACGAACAGGTGCGCGACCGGTTCGGGCCAGCCGGGGCGTTCCTGCACCGGCTCGCCGGCGGCCGCGACCCGCGCGAGGTCGCTGCGCGGAGCGTCCCACCGGAACTCCGGGTCGAGGCCGCGTTCGAACCGCCACTCGACCGTGCCGACCAGATCGCGTTCGCGTTCCGGCGCTCCGCCGACGACTTCGCCGAACGGCTGCGGGCGGCGGGGCTCGTCGCCACCACGATCCGGGTGGGCATCGTCGACGAGCGGGACATCCTGCTCGAACGCACGTGGGTGCACCCGCGGTGGTTCGACGCCGCCGACGTGGTCGACCGGGTGCGCTGGCAGCTCGCCGGCGGGGTCGACCCGACCGGGCTCGAGGCGCCCGTCGTCTCGGTGGTGCTCGAACCCGTCGCGGTGGACGACATGGCGAACCACGAACGCGGGCTCTGGGGGACCGGACCCGACGAGCGGGTGCACCACGCGCTCGCCCGCGTGCAGGGGCTCGTCGGGCACGACGGTGTCGTCACACCGCGGGTCGGCGGCGGTCGCACCCTGGCCGAACGGGTCGTGCTCGTGCCGTGGGGCGACGCCCCGGTCGGCGGCGAACGCGCCCTGGCGACCGTCCGTGACCGCCCGTGGCCCGGCAAGCTGCCCGGACCGCCCCCGGCGACCGTGCTCGACCGTCCGCGCCCGGTGGACGTCGTCACCGCCGACGGCGGCACCCTCGACGTCGACGACCGCGGGGCGCTGACCGGCGTGCCCGAACGCTTCCGCGCCGAGGGGGAGCGCGGCGGCCGGTTCGGGTCCGTGACGGCGTGGGCCGGGCCGTGGCCGCTGGTCGTGCGCTGGTGGGAGGCCGGTGGGCGGCGGCTCCACCGACTGCAGCTCGTCGACGCCGAGGGGCGTGCGTGGTACCTGGTGCTCGCCGACCACCGCTGGTGGGCCGAAGCGGTGGCGACGTGAACGGCCGGACCGGAGGACACCGCTGATGGGCTACAGCAACCCGCCGATCCCGTGGTCGCAGTTCGAGCGTGCCCTGTCCGACAAGCGGAGCCCGGGCAGCACGCACGACGGCGACGGCGGCGACAGCCCCGCATGGTCCCGCAAGCGCGAGCCCTACGCCCCGGCGACCCCGCCGGTGATCGACGGCGGCAACGTCCCGGTGGTGCCGTACGCCGAACTGCACGCGCACTCGACGTTCAGCTTCCTCGACGGCGCGAGCGGACCGGAGCACCTCTTCGAGGAAGCCGCACGCCTGCACCTGCACGGCCTCGCGCTCACCGACCACGACGGCTTCTACGGCGCCGCGCGGATGGCCGAGGTCGCCGAGGCGTACCCGACCGTGGCGACCGTGTACGGCACCGAGCTGTCCCTCGGGCTGACCGAGCCGCAGAACGGCGTCCCCGACCCGGAGGGCACGCACCTGCTGCTGCTCGCCGACGGGCAGGAGGGCTACCACCGACTCGCCGGCGCCGTCACCAGCGCGCACCTGGCCGCCGGGGCCGAGAAGGGGCGGCCGCGGTACGACCTCGACGACCTCGCGGCGCGGTCGGACGGGCACTGGCGTGTCCTCACCGGGTGCCGGAAGGGTGCCGTCCGGCAGGCGCTCGAACACGGTGGCGAGTCCGCGGCCGAGGACGCCCTCCGTGCCCTGCTCGACCGGTTCGGCACCGCCGGCGTCGTGGTCGAGCTCATCGACCAGGGCGACCCGATGGACACCACCCGGAACGACGCCCTGGCCGCCCTCGCCGCGAAGCACGCGCTGCCGACCGTGGCCACCGGCAACGTGCACTACGCCACCCCGGACCGGTTCCCGGTCGCGACGGCCCTCGCCGCGGTCCGGGCACGGCGGAGCCTCGACGAGATCGACGGGTGGCTGCCGGCCGCGCCCACCGCGCACCTGCGCTCCGGCGTCGAGATGGCCCGGCGGTTCGCCCGCTGGCCCGGAGCCGTCGAGCACAGCGTGACCCTGGCCGACGAGCTGGGCTTCCGGCTGAAGACGGTCAAGCCCGGGCTGCCGGACATCGACGTCCCCGAGGGGCACAGCACGATGTCCTGGCTGCGGGAGCTCACCTGGCGCGGTGCCCGCCGGTTCTACCCGGGCAGCGCCGACGGGGTGGACCCGCAGAAGCGGGAGCGCATCGAGCGCGAGCTGTCGGTGATCGAGGACAAGGACTTCCCCGGCTACTTCCTCATCGTGCGGGACATGGTGCAGTACGCCCGCGACCGGGGGATCCTGTGCCAGGGCCGCGGGTCGGCGGCGAACTCGGCGGTCTGCTACCTGCTCGAGATCACCGCGGTGGACTCCATCCGGTACGGGCTGCCGTTCGAACGGTTCCTGTCGGCGATGCGCGACGAGGAGCCCGACATCGACGTCGACTTCGACTCCGACCGGCGTGAAGAGGTCATCCAGTACGTCTACGAGAAGTACGGCCGGTTCAACGCCGCCCAGGTCGCGAACGTCATCACCTACCGGCCGAAGGGCGCCGTGCGGGACATGGCGAAGGCGCTCGGGCACAGCCCCGGGCAGCAGGACGCCTGGTCGAAGCAGGTCGAGCGGTGGGGGTCGGTGACCGAGAGCCAGGACCACGACATCCCCGACGCCGTGGTCGACATGGCGCAGCAGGTCCTCGGGTTCCCGCGGCATCTCGGCATCCACTCCGGCGGCATGGTGCTCACCGACCGGCCCGTCGGCGAGGTCGTGCCGATCGAGCACGCCCGGATGGACGGTCGGACGGTGCTGCAGTGGGACAAGGACGACTGCGCCTACATGGGGCTCGTGAAGTTCGACATGCTCGGGCTCGGCATGCTCGCCGCCCTGCAGTACTCCTTCGACCTGGCCGACGAGCACTGCGGGGAGCGCTGGGACATGCACTCGATCCCGAAGGAGGAACAGGGCGTCTACGACCAGCTGTGCCGAGCGGACACCATCGGCGTCTTCCAGGTGGAGTCCCGGGCGCAGATGGGCACGCTGCCCCGGCTGCTGCCGCGACGGTTCTACGACCTCGTGATCGAGGTCGCCCTGGTGCGTCCGGGGCCGATCCAGGGCGGCGCGGTGCACCCGTACATCCGACGTCGCACCGGCGAGGAACCCATCACCTACATCCACCCGTCGCTCGAACCGGTGCTCGAGCGGACCCTCGGTGTGCCGTTGTTCCAGGAACAACTGATGCAGATGGCGATCGCGGTCGGCGGGTGCTCGGGGGACGACGCCGATCTGCTCCGGCGCGCGATGGGGTCGAAGCGCGGGCACGAGAAGATCGACCGGCTCCGCGAGAAGCTCTACGCGGGGATGGCGGCGAACGACATCCACGGCGAGGACGCCGACGCCATCTACGCGAAGATCCAGGCGTTCGCGAACTTCGGCTTCGCGGAGAGCCACTCGATCAGCTTCGCCCTCATCGTCTACGCGAGCGCGTGGATGCGGTTGCACTACCCGGGGGCGTTCCTGGCGGCGTTGCTCCGGGCACAGCCGATGGGGTTCTACTCACCGCAGACGCTCGTGGCGGACGCCCGGCGCCACGGGGTCCAGGTGCTGCGACCGGACATCCTGCGCTCGGGCGTGGACGCCACGCTCGAGCCGCTGCCCGACGGGGAGCGTGCGACGACGGGCGACGACACCTGCCTGGACACCGAGCAGGCCCCGGTGCTGCCGTTCGACAAGGCCCTGCCCGACGACACCGCCCGGCACCGTCGCGACGGTGCGTTCGCGGTCCGGCTCGGCCTCGCCGAGGTGGCGTCGCTCGGACGGAAGAGCGCCGAGAAGATCGTCGCCGAACGAGACGCCCACGGCCCGTTCACGGACATGTCCGACCTGGCCCGCCGGGTCGGCCTCACCACGGCGCAGCTCGAGGCGCTCGCCGCCGCCGACGCGTTCGCCGCGCTCGGGGTGGACCGCCGCGGTGGCATGTGGTCCGCCGCCCAGGCCGCCGCGGAGCGTCCCGACCAGCTGCCGGACACCCAGGTCACCGTGCAGCCGCCGCTGTTCGGGCAGATGACCAGCGGGGACGTCCTCATCGCGGACATGTGGTCGACGGGGATGACGACCGACGACCACCCGGTCCGGCACGTCCGTGACGGACTCGTCGCCCGCGGGGTGCTCAGCGTGCAGGACACCGCCACCGCCGAGTCCGGCCGGCGGGTCGAGGTCGGCGGGATCGTGACGCACCGGCAGCGTCCGGCGACGGCGTCGGGCATCACGTTCATGAACGTCGAGGACGAGACCGGGCTCGTGAACGTGATCTGCAGCGTCGGGGTGTGGGGACGCTACCGACGGGTCGCGCGCGAGGCGCCGGCGATCATCGTGCGGGGCATCCTCGAACGGTCGCCGGACGGGGTCGTGAACCTGGTGGCGGACCGGATCGAGCACCTGTCGCTGTCGGTGCGGACGCGCTCGCGGGACTTCCAGTGATCGCGCGCTACGACGCCTCGGGGATGCGGACCGTGACCTCGAGCCCGCCGGAACGGACGTTGCGGAGGGAGGCCGTGCCTCCAGACCGTTCCGCGACCGCCCGCACGATCGCGAGCCCGAGGCCGGAGCCGCCGGGCAGGGGGATCCCGCCGGTGGCCGGGTCCGGGTTCGGGCGCGACTTCCGCGCTTCGTCCGGTCGGGTGAACCGATCGAACGCGACCGGGATGAACGACTCGGGGACGCCGGGGCCGTCGTCGGTGATCTGCAGGACCCCTTCGCCCGCGGCACTCCGCCACGACACGAAGACCCCACCGCCGCGGGGCAGGGCGGCTACGGCGTTGCCGGCGATGTTCGTGACCAGCTGCGCCATCCCACCGGTGTCGAGCCGGTACCGCGGTTCCGTGCTGCCACCGCCGATGCCCGGGCCGGAGCCGCCGACCGTCACCGGTGGCTCGAGGTCGAAGTCGACGGTGATGTCCTTCGCTGATGCGATGAGCCGGACGCGGTCGACGGCGGACATCACCTCGTCGCCGAGGTCCGACCACGCGGTGAGGGGTTGCTCCTGGCCGTCCTGGTCGCGTCGCTCGGACTCCTCGATGCGCGAGAGCGCGAGCAGGTCGTTCGCCAGCCGCGACAGCCGCGCGACGCTGAGCTTCGCGCGCTCGATGTGGGCGGCGAGGGCTGCGGCGTCGTCGCCGTCGAGCGAGGCGAGGTCGAGCTGGGTGGTGAGGATCGCCAGGGGTGTGCGGAGTTCGTGGCTGGCGTCCGAGACCATCTGGCGCTCGCGCTCGGTGGCCTGGCGGGTGCGGGCGAGGAAGGCGTTGAGGGTGGTGGCGAGGGAGGCCAGTTCGTCTTGGGCGGGCCCGACCGGCAGCTCGGCGCGCTCGGGCGCGACGGACAGCCGTTCCGCCTCACGCCGCATCCGGTTCACCGGACGCAGGGCGGCGGTCGCCAGGGCCCACGACGCGATGCCGAACGCGACGAGGATCGCGAGCCCGGTGAGCGACAGGGTCGAGGTGAGGTCGTCGACGACGATCGCCTCGGCCTGCGAGTTGCGCGCCGCGACCACGGTCCAGCGGCCGGCCTGGTTGACCGGGTGTTCGACCACGACGCGGTACTCCGACCCAGAGACCCGGATGAGCGAGGTGCCGGCCTCCGTCGCTGTCAGGCTGCCGAGGGCGCGCTCGACCTTGGGCGGCATGGTCGACAGGGCGATGTCGCCCGTGGGGGAGACGACCGCGACGAGTTGCGCGTTGCCGGGCGCGGAGAGCTTCGGGTCGCTGTCGACCTCGAGCGTGGCGACGTACGGATCGGCGTCCGCGTCGAGCAGGGTCCGGGTCGCGCTCGCGACGACGCTGACCACCTGGAACCGCATGACCAGCACGAGCAGCACGATGACGACGGCGGCGATGGCCGTCGAGCCGATGGTGATCCGCGACCGCAGCGAGAGCACCCGGAGCGGACGGATCAGGCCGCGCCTCGGGGTGTCCGATCCGGAGGCGGGCCCGGGTCCGGTGGTGCCCGGTCCGGTCACGCCCCGAGGAGGTCGAGCCGGTAGCCGCGGCCGCGCACGGTCGAGATCGCGACGGTGGCCTCGTGCGAGGTCAGCTTCTTCCGGAGGTACGAGATGTACTGCTCGACGACGTTCGGGTCGACGTGCTGCGAGCCGTCCCACACCTCCTCGAGGATCTTCGGGCGGTCGACCACGGTGCCGACGGAGCGGGCGAGGAGGCGGAGGAGCGCGAACTCGGTGGGGCTCACGGCGACGCGCTGGCCCTTGATGAGGATGCGACGGGCCTCTGAGTCGATCGCCACGTCGCCCACCTCGATGGTGCGCGGTGCGCCGGCGGACTCGCGCCGACCGAGCGCGCGGAGGCGGGCGGTGAGCTCGGCGAAGGCGAAGGGCTTGGTGAGGTAGTCGTCAGCGCCGGCGTCGAGTCCGAAGACCCGATCGTCGACGGCGTCGCGTGCGGTCACGAGCAGGATCCGCACCGGGTCCTCGCGCTCGCGGATGCGCCGGGCGAGCTCGAAGCCGGACATGCCGGGCATCATCACGTCCACGACGGCGAGGTCGAACGCCTGGTCACCGAGCGCGATGAGCGCCTCGACCCCGTTCTCGACCGCCGTGACGCGGTACCCCTCAGCGGCGAGCCCACGCTCCATGAGCGCGCGCATCTCGTCATCGTCTTCGACCACCAACAGGCGCATAGCGACCTCCTCGGACCCATCGTGGCATCGAACCGGGGAAGCAGGGGCGTTCCGGCACCGAACTCGCTGAATCTCGTCACAGCGACGGAGTCGTCCGAGCAGAACGGTCTGTCCCTCGTTCGTGGGACGTGAGCACTTCTTGCTTCGTTGCTAGGCTCGCGCACCGGACGGGGCGTACCCGACGCAGCGTCCGCACTGGGGGAACCATGAACGAAACGCCGGAACACCCGGCCCTCGTCCGACTGCGCGCCGAACTCGATGCCGCTTGGAAGGGCATGGGGGTCCTCGGCGACATGGAGGACGTCAGCCGCGACCGCGTCGTCGCCGAACTGCGCGCTGCGGTTCCGGACGTCGCCAGTCGTGCTGCGCGCGCGGCGGGAGCCGACGTCGTCGTCGCGGAGATCAGTCGGTTCGCCGAGGCCGAGGTGGTCGCGAGCGACGCCGCCGTGCCGACCGCCATCATCTGGGACGACATCGTGCACACCGCGGCCGAAGCGGCCTCCGCTTCGCGCTGACGCGATCGGACCGCCTGGGGCGTGCGTCGCGCGTCCGCCGCGAGCGGGCGCATCCGTGCGCCCCGCGGCGAGCGGGCGGATCCGCTGGGTCGCTTTGTCGCGCGCCGCGGGGTTTCGCCCGCTCGCGCTGGCGCACGCCTGGCGGGGCGTGGCGGGGTCGACCCGTTCCTCCCGCCCGTCCGGTGTCGCGTCCGCGACGAGCGGGCGGACCCGCTGGGTCGCCTTGTCGCGCACCGCGGGGTTTCGCCCGCTCGCGCTGGCGCACGCCTGGAGGGGCGTGGCGGGGTCGAGCCGCTCCACCAGTCCGTCCGGTGTCGCGTCCGCGACGAGCGGGCGGACCCGCTGGGTCGCCTTGTCGCGAACCGCGGGGTTTCGCCCGCTCGCGCAGACGCTCGCCTGGAGGTGCGTGGCGGGGTCGATCCGTTCCTCCAGTCCGTCCGGTGTCGCGTCCCGGGCGCGGGCGGGCGCATCCGCTGGGTCGTCCTCGCGCGCACCCTGGCATTTCGCCCGCTCGCGCTGGCGCATGCCTGGAGGCGCGTGGCGGGGTCGATCCGTTCCTCCAGTCCGTCCGGTGTCGCGTCCCGGGCGCGAGCGGGCGCATCCGCTGGGTCGTCCTCGCGCGCACCCTGGCATTTCGCCCGCTCGCCCGGCCGCACGCACGTGCGGGCGGCCGCGCCGCAGCTCCGAGCGCCGCGGACGCGTCAGTCGTCCTCGCCGAGCAGCTCCTCGCGGACGCGCCGGATGTCCTCGAGCAGGGCCCCGATGAGCACCCAGTGCCGGGAGTTCGGCCGGATGACCTCGAGCGGTGCGGTCAGTGCGGGTTCCGACGGCGCCGGGTCCGCACCAGCGACTACCGACGCAGCACCCGCCCCCGCCCCAGGCCCGGGTCCGGCCCCCGCCCCGGCTCGGGCTCTGAACCTCCCGAACACGGACGACACGGACGACCCGGACGACCTCGACCCCGACCCCGACCTCGACCCCGATCCCGACCCCGACGCCCCCGACGACCCCACCTCGGACGCCGCCACCCGCGCCCCTAGCGCTCGGACGTCGGCCCCGATGCGGGCGACCTCGGTGGCGATGCTGCCGACGACCGGGTCGGAACGGAGGTCCGGCGCGGTGTTGTCGTGGATCGCCCGGGTCATGCCGGTCACGCGGGTGACGAGCACGCGCAGGTGCTCGGCGGCCGCGAGGTCCTCGTCGAGGATCGTCCGGTGCCGCCCGCCGCGCGGGTTCATGGTGAGGGACTCCCGGGCCGCGGTGAGCGAGGCCTCGGCGCGGGCGTGCTGCTGCCGGAGCGCTCGGGCCTGCAGGAGGGCCTCGTGCCAGCGGTCCCGGTCCCACCCCTCGGTGAGACCGATCGCGATCCGCTCGAACGCGACCGCGGTGTCCCGAGCGAGCCGGGCGACGGCGAGGTGCGCCGGGCCGAGCAGCACCGGCGGGACGACGACGGCGTTGACGATGAGGGCGACGATCGCGCCGAGGACGGTCTCGAGGATCCGGTCGGCCGAGTAGTTCGGCGTCACGACGCCCGCGGTGAGCACGAGCATGCCGCTGATTCCGACCTGCGTCGCCGAGGTCGGGGTGAGCCGGAGCCCCCACGCGATGAGGATCGCGAGCACGATGACGAGCAGCACGACCCACACCGAGTCGCCGAGCAGCAGGTGGAACCCGGTCGCGAGGATGACCCCGAGCACCACCCCGGCGCTCCGCTCGAGCCCCTTCACGAACGACTGGTTGATGCTCGGCTGGACGACGAGCAGCGCGGCGATGGCGGCGAAGGTCGGGAACGGGCCGTCGATGAGCACGCGGCAGAGCAGCACGGCGGCGACCACCGCGACCGCGGTCTTCACGACCTGCAGGAACGGCGTGCGGCTGGAGCTGCGGAGTCGCGCGACCGGGTTCACGACGTCCACGGTAGCCACGGTCCGCACGCCGAGCCGCGCACGAGCGCGACGAATCGTCCCCCGTCCGGTTGACTGGTCCCGTGTGGCCCAACCACGAACGCGTCATCCCGCAGGCCTTCGCCGGCTCCGGGACCTCCGTCGTGGCCGCACGCGCCCACTCGGTGGAGCCGTCTGGCAACGGCTACCTCTACGGGTACGAGGTGGACACCGTCGACCGGAACGGACAGCGCGCCACCGTCCTGACCTACGTCGACACCGGCGGGACCCATGACCAGAACAGCGCCATCGTCACCGATCCGGCGACGGGCGAGCCGGTGTCGGTGTGGGCGTACCCGAACGACCCCGGCCTGCCGGTGCTGCCGCAGGTGACCTACCGTGACGCGGTCGCCGAGCTCCTGACGACGCTCGGGATGCCGGTGACGAACCCGACGCTGACCGTCGCGGCCTACCGTCCGGGCAAGCGTGCCGTGGTCCGGGTCGACGCGCCGGAGGGCACGGTGTTCCTCAAGGTCGTCCGTCCGCACCGGGTCGCGCCGATCGAGAAGTCCCACGAGCAGTTCGTGTCCGCGGGGCTGCCGGTGCCGCGCGTGCTGTCGAGCCGCGGCGACGGGCTCCTCGTCCTCGAGCGCATCCGCGGCGTGCCCGCCGGCAGCCGGATCCTCGACATCGCCGACGACCCCCGGTTCGTGGCCTCGCTCGCCGCGCTCACCGGCCGGATCGCGACGGTCCCCATGACGCAGCAGGCGCGCGCCGACGCGATGGACCACGCGGACTGGCACCGCCGCACCCTGGTGGCGGCGCTGCCGCAGGACGCCGAGGAGATCGACGCCCTGTACGACGCGATCGGCCGCCGCTCGATCGGCTGGTCGTCGGCGACGAAGCAGGTCGTGCACGGCGACCTGCACCTCGAGCAGGTCTTCGTCGACGAGGACGAGCCATGGCGCATCTCCGGGCTGCTCGACATCGACACGGCGGGCTGGGGCTTCCCGGTCCGCGACATCGGCGCCGTGGTGGCGCACCTTGTCGTCACCGGGCTCTGGCACCGGTCGCGCGGGGACGCCGAGCGCGGCGCCGCGGCGGAACGACTCGCCGACGCCGTCGCCCGCGACTGGGTCGCGCGGAACCCCGACCAGACCGACCGCATCGGCCCCGCCATCGGCGCGCAGCTCCTCGCCCACGCGGGCGGGCAGGCGACCACCGGTTCCGCGAACGGCATCCAGACCGCGGAGCAGCTCCTCGCCGCGACGCAGGCCGCCCTGGCGGACGCGGCCCCGGTCCTGCCGTCCGACGGGCTGGTCCGCCCGCGGTCCGCACCACAGGTCTGAACCGGCTCCGCCCCGTGGGACGCACGGTGCGGGTCGGGCGCGCACCGTGCCTCCAGGACCGTCTGCCTGGAGGCGCGACTCGCGCGGGCGACGTCGAGTCGCCTCCGTCGGTGGTCGGGGAGTAAACTGAGCGCGCACGCACCGGATCCCCGCGTGCCGCGTCGATTCCGGACGCAGCAGTCGGTCACTTGACCGACGTGGGGAACCGGATCCGTGGTCGTCCCGAGGGGGCGTCACGTGCGTGTGACGGCGCCGGATCCCGGCGCGGACCGTCGCATGCGGCACCACCCGGTGGCCGCTACGGGAACGGCCCGCGGGACTCCACCGGACGTCCCGACACGGGGACCGGCGAAGCAGCAGGCCACGGTGGCCCGCGAGCGCCGGAGCCGTGTCAGGCACCGGTTCAGGACTTCCGCCCGATGGCGGCTCGCCCGGCACGAACGGGCGGAACAGGAGGAGCGTTGGCTCGATCAGGCACCCGGCGAGCAGCCGGCGGCACGCGGACCGCATCCCGCCGTACCCGGCCGCTCGACAACGACGGCGTCATCCCCGTCCTCGCGCGCGCCGTGCGCGAGGTCGAGGCGGCCGCGCAGCGCGGCCCGCTCAAGGCGTCGAACCGCTCGAAGTTCCAGGCGGTCGCCCTGCTCATGCGCGAGGAACGCGCACGGGTGAAGGCCGACCCGGAGCTCACCGACTCGCAGCGCGCCGAGCAGCTCAAGCGGCTCGACGGCGTCGCCACCATCCTCGCGAAGACCGCAGCGCGGGACACCAGCGTGATCCAGCTCCTCACCGAAGAGGCGTCGATGAGCGAGGCGACCCGCACGGTCAAGCGCGACATGATGATCGCCGGCGGCATGGAACTGCAGCCGGAGGAGCTCGTCATCGCCGCCGAGCCGTCGCCCTCGGTCGAGACCCCGGTGCGCTCCGTCGTGCCGCAGGCCGTCGTGCAGCGCCAGCTCGCCAACCCGTTCCTGCCGCCGGACTTCGCGCTCGCCGACCAGCCCGTCGCACACCCGCGTCGCCTGGCGAACTGGGAGCTGTTCGGCCCGCTGTTCAAGTCCTTCGAGTACGGCGCGGGCGGGGGAGCGGCGACGATGCCGCTGCCGGAGCCCACGACGCTGCACTCCCGGTCGGGCACCACGCTCATGAAGCACCAGGCGGAGCTCATCGCGTCCGCGGAGCAGGGCCACCGCACGTTCCTGCTCGCCGACGAGCCGGGCCTCGGCAAGACCGCGCAGTCGCTCCTCGCGGCCGACGCCGCGAACGCGTTCCCGCTGCTCGTCGTCGTGCCGAACGTCGTCAAGACGAACTGGGCGCGCGAGGCCGAGCGCTGGGTGCCGAACCGCCGCGCCACCGTCATCCACGGGGACGGCGACGACCTCGACGGGTTCGCCGACATCGTCATCGTGAACTACGAGATCCTCGACCGGCACGTCGGCTGGCTCGGGGCCTTCGGGTTCAAGGGCATGGTCGTCGACGAGGCGCACTTCATCAAGAACAAGGACTCGCAGCGGTCGCGGTTCGTGCTGCAGCTCGCCGAGAAGATCCGGCAGCGCACCTCGGCACCGCTGCTGATGGCCCTCACCGGGACGCCGCTCATCAACTCCGTCGAGGACTTCCGCACGATCTGGGAGTACCTCGGCTGGATCGACGACAAGAAGCCGCGCGCGAAGCTCATGAACGAGCTCGAGGAGATCGGCCTCACGCCGGCCGACCCGGGCTTCTTCGTCGAGGCGCGCAAGGCCGTCATCGACCAGGGCATCGTCCGACGCCGCAAGGTCGACGTCGCCGCGGACATCCCGGCACGCCGGATCGCCGACATCCCCGTCGAGCTCGACGGCGACGAGGGCCGCTCCATCCGCGACGCCGAGCGCGAGCTCACCGCGAAGCTCGTCAAGCGGTACCACCAGGCGCTCGACGCCCGGACCGGGCAGGACCCGGTGGTCGGCATCGACCACAAGCTCGTCCGACAGGTCGCCCGCTGGGAGCTCGAGGACCAGGACGCCTCGTCGACCGGCGAGAACGTGTTCTCGATGGTCCGTCGGATCGGCCGTGCCAAGGCCCAGCTCGCGGCGGACTACGCCGCGCAGCTCGCGTCGAACGTCGGCAAGGTCGTGTTCTTCGCGAAGCACCTCGACGTCATGGACCAGGCGGAGGAGGTCTTCGCACGCCGGGGCCTCCGCACCGCGACGGTCCGCGGCGACCAGACGCCGACGCAGCGCACCGCCGAGATCGACTCCTTCGTGAACGACCCCGACGTCGCCGTCATCGTCTGCTCGCTGACCGCGGCGGGCGTCGGCCTCAACCTGCAGGTGTCGTCGAACGTCGTGCTCGCCGAGCTGTCGTGGACGTCGGCGGAGCAGACCCAGGCGATCGACCGCGTGCACCGCATCGGGCAGGAGGAGCCGGTCACCGCGTGGCGGATCATCGCCGCGCAGACGATCGACACCAAGATCGCCGAGCTCATCGACTCGAAGGCGTCCCTGGCCGCGCGCGCGCTCGACGGCTCGGACGAGGAGCTCGTCGACTCGGGCGACATCCAGCTCGACGCCATGGCGGCGCTGCTGACCGAGGCGCTCGGGGGCTAGTCCCGCGGTGCGCGCTGCGCTGCCTGGCGCCGCCCGGCGCGGCGCTGATGCCGCCGGCGTGGCTCTGGCTCCGCCCGTTGCACCCCCGTACGAACATCGCGCCCCGTAGCTACGGGGCGCGATGTTCGTACGGGGGTGCGTGGAGTCAGATGCGCGACTGGACCTCGGCGAGCGACGGGTTCGTCGCGGTGCTGCCGTCGGGGAACACCAGCGTCGGCACGGTCTGGTTGCCGCCGTTGACCTCGGCCACGAGCTCCGCCGTGCCCGGGGTCTGCTCGATGTCGACCTCGGTGTACGGCACGCCGGCCTTCGACATCTGGTTCTTCAGGCGTGCGCAGTACCCACACCAGGTGGTCGTGAACATGGTGACGCCGCCGGCTTCCGGCACGAACGCGTCGCGGGTGATCGTCTCGCTCATGGCCTCAGGCTAACTCGTCCTGCTGGGGGTCTTGTGCGGCTTAATCTACATAGATAGGTTGAGAGCATGCAACCGATCCAGCGCGTGACGGCACCCACGCTCGACGTGCTCGACGCCCTGCTCTCGAGCGACGGACCCGTGTGGGGCCTGCTCGTGATCAAGGCCACCGGGCGACAGGCGGGCACGGTGTACCCGATCCTCGAACGACTCGAGCGGCAGGGGTGGATCCGGTCGTCGTGGGACGACGACGCGGACCGGTCCGGACCGCGTCGTCGGCTCTACGAGTTCACGGCCGACGGTGTCGAAGCCGCCCGGAGCCTCGTGGCCGAGCGACAGACCGACGCTGCCGGGGCAGCCCGGCCCTCCCGTCCCGCACGCCCGAGCGGCCGGCCGGTGACCTCGTGAGCGCCCTCGACCGGCTCCTCGTGGACGCGGCCGTCGCCGTGTCGCCCGCCGCACACCGGACCGCCCGCCGAGAACAGTGGGCCGCCGACGTCCGCGACGCGCACGAACTCGACCTGTCGCCGACCGCGCTCGCGTTCGGTGCGCTGACCACCGCGCTGTTCCACCGACGCGCGGGCCACCGATCCACCTGGGGGGAATCCATGACCGCACCACCGCTCGACGTCCGGCCCGCGCCCCACACGATCCGCACGGTGCCCGTGTTGGTCGTCGTCGCGCTCCTGTCGCTCGTCGCCGCCGGTGCCTGGCTGATCCTCCAGCCGAACTACGGGTACGAGAGCGACGCCGATCGGGTCGTCGGCACGGCGGGACTCTGGACGCTGGTGTTCATCGTGCCCGGTGCGGCGACGACGCTGGCAGCGCTCGCGCTCCGCACCCCGATCGGCCGGCGACGTGTCGGGGCGAGCATGATCGCCGCCGCGACCGTGACCGGCGTGCTCGCCCCGCTGACCACGGTGACCGCGGCGTTCCCGCTCCCGACGATCCCGTTGTTCCTCGCGCTCGCGGGCTGGCTCGTCGCCGTCCGGGCTCGGGGTTGGACGTGGTCCCTCGCCCTTGTGCCCGTCCTGGCCCTGGCGCTCGACTGGAGCGGCACCATGTACCAGCTCCTGCCGGTCCGGTGGAGCCCGTTCATCGTCGGGATGCCCGCGATGTCGGTGATCGTCGCCGGGGTGATCGCGAGCCGGTTCTCCACAGATGCACCCGCCAGGGTCGAGCAGCACCCGGAAGCCCTGGTAGACAAGAGCGCGTGAGCGACACGCACCTCGAGATCGAGCGAACCTACGACCTGCCCGAGGGCGGTGCCCTCCCCGACCTGATCGGCGTCGGCGGCATCCTCCGTACCGACCACCAGGACCCCTTCGAACTCGACGCGACCTACTGGGACACCGAGCGCTACGACCTGGTGGCCGCGCGGGTGACCGTTCGCCGACGCACCGGGGGACCGGACGCGGCCTGGCACATCAAGCGCTCCGAGTCGGACACGATCCGGCACGAGCAGCACTTCCCGCTCACCGACGACGCCGACGCCGTGCCGGACGAGGTCCTCGCCGCGCTGTTCACCGAACGCCGTGGCCGCGGGCTCCGTCCGGTCGTGCGCATCACGACGACCCGCACCGTCACTCGCCTCCTCGACGAGGACGGCGACCAGATCGCCGAGCTCGCCGACGACCAGGTCACCGCGCGGCGCCTCGACGACGACGCCCCGGAGACGCCGCGGACCTGGCGCGAGGTCGAGGTCGAGACCGTCGGCGGTGTCGACCCGCAGGTGGCGCACGAGCTCTTCGCCGCCCTCGACGGTCGGTTCGCCGCGGTCGGCGCCGGCCCGGCGGCTGTCTCGTCGAAGCTCGCCCGCGGTCTGGACGGCGCGCCCGCAGCGCGCCTCCGGTCGGCCGAGAAGCCCGAGAAGGGCACCGCGGCACGCGCGCTCACCAAGCGGCTGCGCAAGCTCCGGTCGGGACTCCTCGAACAAGAGGCCCTGCTCCGGTCCGGCGGGGAGGCGGACCTCCGCGAGACGGCCGAGATCGCACTCGGCCTCGCCGCGGTGACCGGTTCGTACCGGCCCGCGTTCCCGGCGACCGAGACCGTCGACCGCGCGGTCGAGGCGGCCGAGGGGCTGGCGGCGGTGACCGCTCGTGCCGCACTGGCCGACTACCTCGTCGAGCGCCTGCCGCGGGCGTCGACCCCGGCGCAGGACTCCCTGGTGGACGCCATGACGCGGGAACGCATCCTCGCCGCCACCCGGGAGCGCCGCGCCGTGGCCGTGCGCGACGTCGTCGCGTTCCTGCACGGTGAACCGTTCCTCGAACTGCTCGACGTGCTCGACGACGCCGTGGAGCGGCCGGAGCCGACCGCGTGGGCGCTGCGCTCCCCGAAGAAGGTCGCGCAGGACGTCTCCGCGGTCGAGAAGCCCCGCGTGCGAGAGCTCGTCCGCGATGCCGTGGGCGAGGACGACGAGACCACCGCCGTGCTCGAACGGGAGACCGCTGCGCGCGAGGCGACCGAGCTCGCATGGCGTGCGGCGACCCGTGCCCGCAAGGCGATGGACGTGCTGCGGGACGATGCGTTCCCGCATGCGCTGTGGACCCGCATCGGCGACGCGGCCGACGTCCTCACCGAGCGGGTGCGGTCGCTGCACGCGCTCGACGTGCTCCGGGTGCACTCCGGCATCGCCGAGCGTGGCGGCGAGGGCACCTTCGGGTACGGCGTGCTCGCCGGTGACCGGGTCCGGCTGGCCGAGGAGTCCTACGACGAGGCGGTGCAGGCGCTCAACCGCGTGTGAGCACCGGGCTGCGGCCTACGCGGTGAGCGGGACGGTCGCCGCGGGCGCGACGTCGAACCGGCGGCCGGGGTACCGCAGCCCGCTCCAGTACATGTTCGTGTGCGCGATGACGTCCGCGGATGCGATGACGGTGCCGCCCCACTCGGCATCGGTCGTGGTGTGGGCGTCCTCGACCAGGGTGACGTCGAAGCCCTCGGCGGCGGCACGCTGCGCGGTGGTCCGGACGCAGTAGTCCGTCTGCGTGCCGGTGACCACCAGCCGCGAGACGCCGAGGTCGGCGAGCACCACGTGCAGGTCCGTGTCCGCGAAGGAGTCCCGGTAGGTCTTCCGGATGAGCGCCTCGGCATCGAGCCGGACGAGCGGCGCAGCGAGCTGCCAGTCGTCCGACCCGACGGGGAAGTCCTGTTCGTCCTGCACCCAGACCACGGGGACGCCCTCGGCCCGCGCCCGTTGGACGAGCCCGTGGATCCGGTCGACGACCTGCTGCCCGTCGAGGCAGGGCCGGACGACCCCCGCCTGGACGTCGATGACGAGCAGCGCGGTCGTCATCCGGCAGCGATCGGGTTCGCGTTCGCCGCAGCCGGCGTGACGTCGGCGAGCCCGAGCACGTCGAGGAGCCAGGCGAGTTCGAACGCCCGCTCCTTCCACGAGTCGTACCGACCGCTGACACCACCGTGCCCGGCTGCCATCTCGGTCTTGAGCAGCACAGGCGCCCCGACCTCCCGGAGCTTCGCCGTCCACTTCGCCGGTTCGACGTAGAGGACCCGGGTGTCGTTGATCGACGTCACGGCGAGGATCTTCGGGTACTGCACGTCGTCGCGCACGTTCTCGTACGGGGTGTACTCGCTCATGTAGCGGTAGACCTCGGGGTCGTGCAGCGGGTCGCCCCACTCGTCCCACTCGATCACCGTCAGGGGCAGGTCGGGGTCGAGGATGCTCGTCAGCGCGTCGACGAACGGCACCGCGGCGAGGATGCCGGCGAAGCGTTCCGGCGCGAGGTTCGCCACCGCGCCCATCAGCAGCCCGCCGGCGCTGCCGCCCTCGGCCACGAGCCGGTCGGCACTGGTGCGACCCGAGTCGATGAGGTGCGACGCCACCGCGACGAAGTCGGTGAACGTGTTCTTCTTCGTGAGGGTCTTGCCGTTCTCGTACCAGTGGCGGCCCATCTCACCGCCGCCCCGGACGTGGGCGACGGCGAACACGACACCGCGGTCGAGCATCGAGAGTCGCATCACGCTGAAGCCGGGGTCGATCGAGTGCTCGTACGAGCCGTACCCGTACAGGTGCAGCGGCGCCGGCTGGTCGGCGTCGACCGCGTCGCGGCGCCAGACGAGCGAGATCGGCACGCGCGTGCCGTCGGCCGCGGTCGCCCAGTCCCGCTCCTGCATGTAGTCGGCGGGGTCGTAGCCGCCGAGGACGGGCTGCCGCTTGAGCACGGTCACCTCGCCGGTCGCCAGGTCGAGGTCGCTGACCTCGGACGGCGTGACGAACGAGGTGAAGCCGATGCGGAGCGTCGGCTGGTCCCACTCGGGGTTGCCGCCGAGTCCGGCCGAGAAGAGGGCCTCGTCGAACGGGACCTCGTGCGCGTCGCCGTAGCCGTCGCCCTCGATCGGGATGATCGCGATGCGGGGGAGCGCCTCGGACCGGTACTCGAGCGCGAGGTGTCCGGCGAAGGCGTCGACCGACTCGATACGGCGTTCGGGGTCGTGCGCGACGACCACGCGGCGGTCGCGCTCGGAGGTCGGGTCGTCGGCGGGGACGTCGACGAGCTCGAAGTTCTCGGCGCCCTCGTTGTGGAGCACGAGGAACCGGTCGCTCCCACCGACGATGGCGTGCTCGATCTCGTACTCGACCCCGTCGCGGCGCGGCCAGACGACCTGGAACTCGCCCGTGGGATCGGCCGCGTCGAGCACGAGCGCCTCGGACGTGATCTTCGACCCGAGCTCGATGACGATGTACTGCGACGACCGGGTGACCCCGACGCCGACCCAGTAGCGGTCGTCCGGCTCCTCGAAGACGAGCACGTCGTCGGAGGCGCTGGTGCCCACGGTGTGGCGCCAGATCCGGTCCGGGCGCCAGGAGTCGTCGACCGTGGGGTAGAACACGTACCGGCCGGAGGGATCGAACGTCGCGCCGCTGCCGGTGTTCGGGATCTCGTCGCCGAGGTCCGTGCCGCTCGCCAGGTCGCGGACGTGCAGCGTGTACCGCTCGTCACCTTCGACGTCGATGCCGTAGACCAGTCGGGTGCCGTCGTCACTGATGTCGTAGGTGCCGAGCGAGAAGAAGTCGTGGCCGTCGGCGAGGGCGTTGCCGTCGAGGACGACCTGCTCCCCGGGGAGCGTGCCAGCACCCTCGCCCACCGCGGGCGGGGTCCAGTCGTCGCGGCCGGCGATCGGTGCACGGCAGTGCACGCCGTACTGGCTGCCCTCGGCCGTGCGGGTGAAGTACCACCAGTCGCCCATCCGGACGGGCACGGAGAGGTCGGTCTCCTGCACGCGGCCCTTCACCTCGGAGAAGATCCGGTCACGCAGGGCGCTCAGGTGCTCGGTCTCGGCGTCGGTGTACGCGTTCTCGGCCTCGAGGTAGGCCAGGGTGTCCGGTGACTCCTTGTCCCGCAGCCACTCGTAGTCGTCGACGAAGTCGATACCGTGGTGGGTCCTCGTGACCGGCCGCTTGGCGGCGGTGGGAGGGGTGGCCTGTGCGTGCTCGCTGCTCACCACCCCACCCTATTCGCCCGCTGTCGGACGGCGGCCTGGACGCGGTCGCCGAACGCGGCGAGTTCGTCGGCTGCGGCGACCGTCACCCAGGCGCGGTCACGGCGTCGTGCGGTGACGGACCGCAGGACCCCTGCGCGGCAGAGGTCGTCGGTCACCGCGTCCACCGTGCCCTGGTCGCCGTGCAGGAGCGCGTCGAGGCGGTCTTCGGTGAGCACCGGGTCGTGGGCGAGGGCCCGCCCGACCACGGCGTGTGGGCCGGCGGCGCACGGGCCGATGCTCCGCTCCGCCGCGACCTCGTCGAGGAGCACCGCCGTCAGCGTGGCTTCGTCGCAGACGGTCCCGACCGCGATGGCGACGTCGCGCACCCACTCGTCCACTCGTCCGTCGCGGAACCGTTCCAGGTGCCAGAAGTAGCGGTCGCGTTCGGCGACGAGGGCCGTGGCGACGGGGACCGTGACGAACCGGGTGAGCCCGCGCCGTCGGAGCACGGCGGCGAGGAGTGCCCGTCCGATCCTCCCGTTGCCGTCGGTGAAGGGGTGGATCGACTCGAACTGGGCGTGGGCGATCGCAGCCTGTGCGACCGGGTGGACGTCGTCGCGGTGCAGGAACACGAACAGGTCGTCCATCAGGGCCGGTACCAGCTCCGGCGGTGGCGGCACGTACCGGGCGAGCCGCGGGGTCCGTCCGCCGCCGATCCAGTTCTGCACGGCCCGGTACTGCCCGGCGTCGCGTCCGTCGACGGGGTCGTCCCGCAGCAACCGGCGGTGCGCGTCGAGCAGCGACGACTCGGTGATGGTGCCGGAGCCCGCCGCCGTCACGAGTCCGTCGATCGCCCCGCCGGCACGGACCATCGCGGTCGCGCTGGCGTTCGCACGGATGCCGACGACCGCGCGGGCCAGGTCGTCGAGGCCGGCTCGCTCGTTCTCGATGCGGGAGGACGCGACCGCCTCGGTCCGGTCGAGCACCCCACCGAGCGCGGTGAGCCCTGCACCGTGCTGCGCGTCGAGCTCGCGGAGCGCCGCGGCGGCACGGTCGAGCACCGCCGCGGTGCCGGTGTCCGGCGTCCACCGCGCCCCTGCGATGGTGCGCGGGATCGACGCCCGGACCGCCGTGGTCTCGCGGTCGGCGCGAGGACCGCGGACGGTGCTGCGCCAGGGCACGGTCGTCGCGGTGTGCGACGGCCAGTGCCGGTCGTGTCGGTTCGGTCGGGTGTGCTGCATGGTTCCTCCGTCGCCCGGGCGGGATCGTCGTGCTCCGACCGTAGGCAGGGCACACACGGCGGCACCAGGAATCGGTGTTCCACATGCATGACGGCCTTGTCACCGGACCTCGCTACCGTGGTGGCATGAGCAACTCCTTCGTCGTCACCAACGCACACGTGGTCCCCGTCTCCGCCCCCGAGTTCGACGGCACCGTCGTCGTCGAGCAGGGCAAGATCACCGCCCTCGGCGCGGACGTCGCCGTGCCGGCCGGGCTCGAGGTCGTCGACGCCGGCGGCGCGTGGCTCGTCCCCGGCTTCGTCGAGTCGCACGGCCACGTCGGCATCCACGAAGAGGCGAACGGCGAAGCCGGCAACGACACGAACGAGATGACCGGGCCGAACATGGCCGGCGTCCGCGCGATCGACGCGATCGACATCGACGACGAGGGCTTCCGTGACGCACTCGCCGGCGGCATCACGTCCATCGTCGTCAAGCCCGGCTCGGGCAACCCGATCGGCGGCCAGACCGTCGCCATCAAGACCTGGGGCGGCCGGACGATCGACGAGCAGCTCATCTCCGACTCGGTGAGCATCAAGAGCGCCCTCGGCGAGAACCCCAAGCGCGTCTACGGCGGCAAGGGCCAGACCCCGTCGACCCGCCTCGGCGTCGCGAAGATCATCCGCGACGCCTTCGTCGAGGCGCAGAACTACCGCGCCGCGCGCGACGCCGCGGCCGCGAAGGACGAGCCGTTCGCCCGCGACCTGACGAAGGAGACGCTCGTCCGCGTGCTCGACGGCGAGCTGGTCTGGGACCAGCACACGCACCGCCACGACGACATCGCGACCGCCATCCGTCTCTCCGAGGAGTTCGGCTACCGCCTCGTCGTGAACCACGGCACCGAGGCGCACAAGATCGCCGACGTGCTCGCCGAGAAGGACATCCCGGTCATCTACGGCCCGCTGTTCACGAGCCGCTCGAAGGTCGAGCTCCGCGACCGCGGGATCCCGAACCTCGCGACCATCGCCGCCGCCGGGGTCCGCGTCGCGATCACCACGGACGCACCCGTCGTGCCGATCAACATGCTCGTCGACCAGGCGACCGCGGCCGTGAAGGAGGGCCTGCCCCGGCAGACCGCGCTCGAGGCGCTCACGACCAACCCGGCCGACTTCCTCGGCTTCGGCGACCGCGTCGGCCGCCTCGCCGAGGGCTACGACGCCGACCTCGTGCTGTGGGACGGTGACCCCCTCGACGCCACCAGCCGCGCGACGCGCGTCTGGATCGACGGTGCGTCCGTCTTCGAGTGGGCCGACGGGACCGGCGTCACCACTCCGCGCTGGTAGCGGGTCACGACGGACCGGAGGCGCGGTGCCAGCCGGCACCGCGCCTCCCGTCCGTCACCCGGACGCGACCGCGACCCGCGACCGCGACGCGTGCCCGGGCCTCAGACCTCGCGTGCCAGCAGGAAGTCGTTGATGCCGGTCGTGAGCGCCGCGTCGATCGCCCGCGCGTTGCCGTTGACCTCGCGGATGGGCGCCGCCTGCCGGACGCTCGACACGAGCCAGGCGGCGTCCGCCGACAGGAAGTCCTCGACGGTCAGGAGCTCGTAGGCGGTCTCGATGCCCTCCTGCTCGGCGAACCGGAAGACGTCGGCCTGCGTCGTGCCGGCGAGGATCCCGATGTCGGTACGCGGCGTGACGAGCCGGCCGCCGACCGACAGGATGAGGTTCGCGCGCGTTCCCTCGAGCACGTAGCCGTCGGTCGAGACGAAGACGGCGTCGTCCGCGCCGCGGCGTGCTGCCTCGCGGAGAGCCGCCATGTTCACCCCGTAGGACAGCGTCTTCGCGCCCTGCAGCAGCCACGGCGAGGTCCGCTCGACGTCGTGACGGTAGCCGCGGTCGAGCGTGACGACCGAGATGCCCTCGGTGCGTGCTGCGGTGGAGTCGCCGGACGGCGCCGCGTACACCCAGCCCGTCGGCCGGTCGGTGCCCTCGACGCCGCGGGTCAGGACGGTCTTCGCGAAGGCCTCGCGGACGGGGTCGAGCCGCGCGCACACGGCCTCGATGGCCTGACGCCACGCCTCGGCGTCGGGGGCCGGCAGGTCGAGCATCGCGGCGGATCGACCGAAGCGCGCGATGTGCGCCTCGAGCGCCTGGGGGTGGCCGTCGACGACCGTGATGGTCTCGAAGACCCCGTCGCCCCGGGTGATCCCGAGGTCCTGCACCTGGATGTGTTCCTCGAGGGGCTTCGCCCACGTGAAGGCGTCGGCCGCGGGGTCGTGCGGTGCGGCGTCGCGGGAGGGCTGGTTGAGGACGGCGAGGACGGTTTCGGTCATGGCCCCATCAAACCGCAGGCGTGTGACGAACGACCCGATGCCGTGCAGGGGACCGGTCAGCCAGCCTCGGGCAGCGCGCCCATCAGCTTCCACACCGCGGGCGTGAGCTCCGGGTGCTGCAGCGCGATGCGGCGGAGGCGGTGGTACTCCTCGCCCATCCGGGTGCCCTGCCCCGAGGCGGGGTGCATCGACCACTGCGCGCTCCGCTTGCCGATGGCCTCGTCGAGGTCGACGGCGTCCGCGCGCAGGATGAGCACGACCTGCTCGTCGACGGTGGGCAGCGTCGGCATGAACTCCCACGGGTCCTCGCCCTGACGGCTCCGGTGCTCGACGAGCATCGAGATCTCCTCGGCGGCCTCGGCGCGCAGCACTTCGAGGCTGCGCCCGGTCCTGCGGGGCTCAGCCATGGTGCCCCCGCAGCACGCCTGCCATGGAAAAAGCCTACGCCAGAACTTCGGCCAGACTGGACACGTGGCCCTTCGCGACGAGAGCAAGTCCCAGCACCCCGCGGTGGTCGTGGTCTACCTGCTGCGCGACGACGGGTCGGGTCCGCAGGTGCTCCTGGGGGAGAAGCGCCGCGGCCTCGGCACGGGCCGCCTGGTCGGTCCCGGCGGCAAACGGGAGCCGGGGGAGTCCGCGGTCGAGACCGCGGTGCGCGAGGTACGGGAAGAGGTCGGCCTGCGGATCGAGGCTGCCGACCTGGAGGCACGTGGCACGTTGGACTACCGGTTCCCGTACCGCCCGTCCTGGTCCCAGGTCTCGGACGTCTTCGTCTGCCGCCGCTGGCAGGGCAGCCCGTCGGGCAGCGACGAGCTCGAGCCGCGGTGGATCCCGGTCGACGCCGTGCCGTACGACGCGATGTGGGACGACGCGCGGTACTGGCTGCCGGGAGTGCTCGCCGGTGGATCGGTGCGGGCGCGCTTCACCTTCGGCGAGGACGACGCGACGGTGTCCGGCTTCAGCGGCACCGGCGTCTGACGCGCGGCCGCCCTAGCGGGTGTGCGTGCGGGTGCTGCCCGTGCGGGCCTCTTCGGCGGCGGCGATGACCTCGGCGTCGCCGCTCCGGCCGCCGAGCGGGCGGACGAAGAAGTCGACGATGCCGAACACGATGGCGCCGATCATGGCGAACATCGCCCAGCCGACGAACAGCCCCGCGACGTTCCGGCCGTCGGCGGGGGCGAGGAGGACGCTCGCGGCGTAGAACCCGACCGTCAGCACGAGGAACACGACGACGACGGTGACGAGGACGCGGTGCCAGGCGATGCGGGGGTTCATGACCCCCAGGGTACCCGCCCGGCCGCGGCTCACCGGTCCGCGTGCCGACCGTGGGGACGGTCGCCGGTCGCGTCCGGACCACCCGCGTCGGACCGGACCGGGGCCCGGGAACCCTCGCCGCGCGGGACGGGACGGGTGCGTGGTCCGGTCCCCGCGCCTCCCGGCCGTTGCACCGGACCGGAGCGGTCCCCGTTCCGCACCACGGCGATGCGGCCGGTGGGCGTGGTCTCGGTCTCGAGGCCGTCCCGTCCGCCGGTGAAGACGTCACCGCCGACGCGGGCGTCCTCCCAGTCCTCGTCGCGGAGCACGCTCAGCGTGCCCGTCTCGGTCGAGGTGAGGCCGTGGCGCTCGAGCTCGGCGTCGCGCTGCTTGCCGAGGAACTCGCGGTTCGCGGTCTGGGCGTCCTGGAACATCGTCGTGCGGCCGGTGACGATCGCGCGGATGCGGCGGTGCTCCCACCACTGCTTGCCGAAGTACATGAGCACGAGGCCGGCGGCGGCGTAGCAGGCCATCGTGATGAGGCCGCGGGCGGGACCGGGGCCGACGCCGTACACCTGGTGCTTGATCATGTCGACCATGCTCGAACCGACCACGACGTGGTTGAGCCACGCGAACGGCTCCGGCATGAACCACTTCGGGTACGCACCACCGGACGACGGCATCGACAGGAAGACGAAGCAGATCATCGCGGGTGCGGCGATGAAGCGGCCGACGAAGTAGCTCAGCCCGTTGACGGCGAGGCCGATCGCGACGATCCATCCCCAGGCGATGAGCACGAGCTGGATCCAGTGCCCGTGGATCGCGCCGAGCACCGGGCCGGCCAGCGTGTTCGTGATGAGGGAGATGACGAGCCCGCCGACGACGATGACCGCCATCCGGGTGCGGTGCCGGAGCGGGCCGCCCATGATGCCGATGAACATCGCGACCATGTATCCGCCGATGCACCAGGCGAGCATGACGTACATCGCGACGGTGCCGTACTCGTCCCAGGCCGGCAGGGGTGCGAGTTCGGTGATCGTCGGCGCCGCGACCCCGATGCCCGTGAGGACCGTGCTGAGCGTGACGGGCACGAGCGAGGCGACCTGGAACTGGTGCGCGCTGGCCTTGAAGACCTCGTTCGCGCTCGGGTCGTAGGCCACCGCCATCGTGCCGGCGATGACGTCGTGCTTCGCCCGGGCGAGCGAGTCGTACACGTGGAAGACGTACTCACCGGGGAGCGCCTTCTGCACCGCGGCGACGAGCGTCGGGTCGCTGCCGACCAGGGCGACGGGGACGTCGTGGGGGTGCGGGGAGTGGAACGCGAAGACGTAGCAGAGGCAGAAGCCGACGATGAAGAAGAGCGGCATCCAGAGCTGGAGCCCGATCAGCTGCAGCGAGGGGTGCAGTGTGCTGAACCAGCGGCGGTACCGACTGATGCGCTGCGGATCGGGGACGGGCGCCTGCCTCGTGGGGCCGCCGCCGCCGGACCGGGCCGGACGTGTGCCGGCGACCGGGGCACCCCGCCGTGGCTTCGACCCACCGCGCGTGGAGGGGCGGGTCGTGCGCGGCTTCGGAGCGGAGTCCTTCCGCGGCCCCCCGTCGCGATCCGGGAGGTCGTTGTTCCTGGGGACGTCGTTCCGCGGCGTGCTCACTCGGCGATGCGCTCCTGTTCTGGGTCGGAGCGCCAGGATACGCCCGGCCCGCTCGGCGCGCGCCGGACGCCGTGATGCCCCCGCTGCTGCGTCCGCGGGGGGACCGGGGCTGCGTCGGCCCGCGTCAGGACCGGCTGCGGGACGCCTGCGCCGAGTCCATCGCGAGCTCTTCGGCGTCGAGCGTCACGAGCACGCGGCGCATGACCTCTTCGTCGAGGTTGCCCTTCTCGCGCTCCTCGAGCACGATCTCGCGGCGCCGGTCGAGGAGCTCCCGCCGGATGTCCTGGATCTGCGAGCCACGGAGGCGGACCGGGGCGTTGCGTTCCTCGACCTCTTCTTCTTCGGCGTCGCGGCGGAACGTCTCCGCCTGCCGCTCGAGCCGCGCCTTGAGGCGGTTGACGACCGCGTCCACGGCCTCGTCCCCGTACTGCTTCGACCAGTCCGGGCGGCGCTTCTCGAGCAGCTCGATCGCGGCCTCGGTGGTGCGCTGGTTCAGGCGCATCTCGCTGCGGACGTCGGCGTCGTCCTCTGCCGGGTCCTGCACCTTGAGCGCACGGATGACGAACGGCAGCGTGAGGCCCTGCAGCAGGAGGGTGCCCACGGTGACGACGAACGCGATGATGAAGATGGTGTCCTGCGCGGGGATCTTCGTCGGGCTCACCACGACGGACACCGCGGCGGCGAGGGTGACCACGCCGCGCATGCCGGTCCACGAGATGACCGTGAGCTCCCGCCAGTTGAGCTTCGGTTCGGCCGTACCGCGCAGCCACCGCAGCGACGGGTGCCCGCGCGACAGCCGGATCCGGAGTGGACGGAGCCATCGCCCGTTGATGCGGTTGCGGACGTACGACTCGAAGACGAACAGCGGCCGGACGAGGATGACGACGACGAGCACCACGCCGGCGGCGGTCAGGGTCTGCGAGAGGCTGCGCTCGCTCACGACGAGGTCGTGCACGACGGTGTTGAGCTGCAGGCCGATGAGGGCGAAGACGAAGCCCTCGAGGATGACGTCGATGCTCGTCCACAGCGGGCGCTCCTGCAGCCGGGTCGCGTAGCCCTCCTTCGGCGAGTTGTAGCCGATGTAGAGCCCGGCGGTGACGACCGCGATGACGCCGGAGCCGGAGAGGTGCTCGGCCAGGATGTACGCGACGAACGGCAGCAGGATGCTCATGATCGTCTCGACCACCGGGTCGTTGATGCGCATCCGGATCCAGTGCACCAGCACGCCGAGCACACCGCCGACCAGGAGCCCGACGCCGATGGCCAGCCCGAAGATCCCGAGGTCCTGCCAGATGGTCAGCGACGTGCCCGCGATGATCAGCGTGAACACCCGGACCAGGGTCAGCGAGGCCGCGTCGTTGATCAGGCTCTCGCCGGAGAGGACCGTCATCACCCGGCGGGGGAGCCCGAGCTTCCGTCCGATCGCAGCGGCCGACACGGCGTCCGGCGGGGCCACGATCGCACCGAGCAGGATCGCCGCGGGCAGGGTCATGTCCGGGATGAGGAAGTACGCCACGACGCCGACGACCAGCGCCGTGACGATGACGAGGAAGATGCCGAGACGACGGATCTGCTTGATCGACCCGCGGAAGCTCTGCCACGACACGTCGAGCGCGGCCGAGTAGAGGAGCGGCGGCAGGATCACCGTCAGGATCACCTCGGAGTCGATCTCCATGGGGGGCAGCCCCGGCAGGAAGGACGCCGCCAGCGCGACCGCGGTCACGAGCAGCGGTGCGGGGAGCCCCCAGGACCGGGCGAAGCCGGTCACCACGAGCGATCCGACCAGCAGGATGAGGAGCTCGACGGTGTCCATGGCCTCCATTCTCCCAGAGGCATGGGTCCACGGCTGTACAGACGTGAAGGACCGGTGAACACGAGGTTGCGAGCAGGGTTTGCCCTCTGACCGCCTGATGAGGAACACTGGCCCGCGGTGGACATCACACTCATAGTCGTCCTGGTCATCGCGTTGGCCCTCTTCTTCGACTTCACAAACGGTTTTCACGACACCGCCAACGCGATGGCGACACCGATCGCCACCGGTGCGATGAAGCCCAAGGTCGCCGTCACGGTGGCCGCGGTGCTGAACCTCATCGGTGCGTTCCTCAGCACGGCGGTCGCGACGTCGATCTCGCACGGCTTGATCAACGAGGGACCCGGTGGCGTCGCCATCAGCCCCGAGATGATCTTCGCGGGGCTCATCGGCGCGGTCGTCTGGAACATGATCACGTGGCTGCGTGGCCTGCCCTCGTCGTCGTCGCACGCGCTGTTCGGCGGCCTCATCGGAGCCGCGATCGTCGGCGCCGGGTTCCAGGCGGTGAACTACGCCGCGCTCCTGACGGTCGTGATCATCCCGGCGTTCCTGTCGCCCGTGATCGCCGCGCTGGTGTCCTTCCTGTCGACGCGCATCGCGTACCGGATCACCCGGCGCCCGGTGTTCCCGAACGAGCGCGGCGGGTTCCGGATCGGCCAGGTCTTCACGAGCTCGATGGTCTCCCTCGCGCACGGCACGAACGACGCGCAGAAGACGATGGGCGTCATCACGCTGACGCTCATCGCGTCCGGTGCGCAGTCGTCGAACCAGGGCGTGCAGTTCTGGGTCATCGTGGCGTGTGCGCTCGCGATCGCGCTCGGCACCTACACCGGCGGCTGGCGCATCATCCGCACGCTCGGCTCGGGCATCACCGAGATCCGCGCGACGCAGGGCTTCGCCGCCGAGGCGTCCACCGCCGCCACGATCCTCGCGTCGAGCCACCTCGGCTTCGCGCTGTCCACCACGCAGGTGTCCTCCGGCTCGATCATCGGCGCCGGGCTCGGTCGCCGCGGGTCGAAGATCCAGTGGTCGACCGCGGGCAAGATCGTCATCGCCTGGTTCATCACGCTGCCGGCCTCGGCCGCGGTCGGGGCGGTCGCCTCGGGCATCGCGCGCTTCGGCGTCGTCGGGCTCGTGATCGACGCGGTCGTCGGTGCCGTGGTCATCCTGGGCCTGTACCTCTGGTCGCTCCGGAAGCCGCACGAGCAGGCCTCCGCGATCGAGGTCGACGTGGCCGCGAACGCGGTCCTCACCCGCAAGGAGCTGCGCGACCTGCAGCGGAAGAAGCGCGCGGAGACGGTCGCCGCCCGCCGCGCCGAGCTCAGCCGTGAGCGCACCCTGCGCCGCATGGCCGGACGCAAGGGAGGCCGTCGCTGATGGGCATCGACTGGCTCGCCTTCCTCACCGTCGCGATCGTGGCCCTCGTCGGCGCGTGCTTCGTGGTCACCGTCTACTCGGTCGGCCTCCGCTTCTGGAGCGCGGCCGACACCCGCGCCGGCAAGTACACCGTGAAGGACGACGGCACCGTCGGCCCGGCCACGAGCGGCTTCCCGCTGCCCGGCAACACGCCACCGGGCGTCCGCGTCTTCCGCGCCCTGTCGGTCGTCTGCTTCGCGATCTGCGCAGCAGCGGTGCTCTACGGCATCTACCTGATCGTCCCGCAGTTCCACTGACGCCGGTCGCGCCTCACGACCCGGCGTCGGCCTGGAGGCGCGGTGCCAGCCCGCACCGCGCCTCCAGGCCGTCCGTGGTCGCGTCTCACGCCGCATCGAGGGAGCAGGAATCGTCGGGTCCGGCGCACCCACCCGACGATTCCTGCTCCCTCGACGACGCGCCCGCACCGGAGGCGGGAACCGACCGGCCGGACGGGCTAGCCTCGCAGGCGTGACCGGCAACGAAGCAGCACAGGCCCCTGACCGCGCGCAGACGCGCACCGAGACCGACTCCCTGGGATCGCGGGAGGTCCCGGTCGACGCCTACTGGGGCATCAACACCCTGCGGGCGCTCGAGAACTTCCCGATCACCTCGGTGCCGATCGCGGTGTACCCGGACCTCATCGAGGCGCTCGCGATGGTGAAGCAGGCCGCGGCCCGGGCGAACAAGGCGATCGGGGTGCTCGACCCCGAGCGCGCCGACGTGATCGACCGAGCCGCGCAGGAGGTCCGCGACGGCGCGCTGCGTGACCAGTTCGTCGTCGACGTGGTGCAGGGCGGCGCCGGGACGAGCACGAACATGAACACGAACGAGGTCCTGGCGAACCGGGCCCTCGAACTCCTCGGCCACGAGAAGGGCGACTACGGGGTCCTGCACCCGATCGACCACGTGAACCGCAGCCAGTCGACGAACGACACCTACCCGACGAGCGTCAAGCTCGCGATGATCCTTGGCGTGCAGCGGCTCATCGGCGAGCTCGAGCTGCTCTCCGGCGCGTTCGCGGAGCGGGGCCGGGCGTTCCAGGACGTCCTCAAGGTCGGGCGCACGCAGCTGCAGGACGCCGTGCCGATGACCCTCGGGCAGGAGTTCACCGGGTTCGCGCACACCATCCAGGAGGACGTCCTCCTGCTCCGCACCGTGATGCCGCTGCTGGCCGAGACGAACCTCGGCGCGACGGCGATCGGCACCGGCATCACCGCCGACCCGCAGTACCGCGACGAGGTACGGCGGCAGCTGCAGGTCGTCACCGGGCTCGACATCGTCACGGCGCCCGATCTCATCGAGGCGACGAGCGACGCCGGCGCGTTCATGACCCTGTCCGGCACCGTGAAGCGGAGCGCGGCGAAGCTCTCGAAGATCTGCAACGACCTGCGGCTGCTCGCGTCCGGCCCGCAGGCGGGGCTGGGGGAGATCACGCTGCCCGCACGGCAGGCGGGGTCCTCGATCATGCCCGGCAAGGTCAACCCGGTGATCCCGGAGGTCGTGAACCAGATCGCGTTCGCCGTCGCCGGTGCCGACACCACCGTGACGATGGCGGCCGAGGGCGGGCAGCTGCAGCTCAACGCCTTCGAGCCGATCATCGCGCACTCGATCCTGCAGTCGCTGCAGTGGATGGCCAGGGGCTGCGCCACGCTCCGGGAGCACTGCATCACCGGCATCGAGGCGAACGAGGCGAAGCTCGCGGCGCAGGTCGACACGAACGTCGGCGTCGTCACGGCCCTCACGCCGTACATCGGCTACGCGGCCGCGGCATCGATCGCGCACACGGCGCTGACCACCTCGACGCCGATCGCGACGCTCGTGGTCGCGGCCGGGCTGATGGAGGAGGACCAGGTGCAGCGGGTGCTCAGCCCCGCGCGCCTGTCCGGCATCGAGCTGGCGACGGGCGCGATCCCGGTCGTCACCGAGGAGATGCTGGACCGGGCGGCACGCGAGCGCTGACGGCCCCCTGCCCCCCCCCCTTGCCCCCGCAAAACGCAACTGTGGCGGTTGCTCGCAGCGGAGTACCGCTGCGAACAGTCGCCAACGTGGCGTTTTGCGGACGCGCGGACGCGCGGCCGCGCTCAGGGCATCGGGGGTTCGCCGACGCGCACCTGCCGCGACAGGTCGCGCAGGTGTTCCTCGGTCGGCGTGGGCGGCTCCGCCAGCTCCTCGGCACGCTGCGCCGCCGCCGTCCGGACCTGGTGCGCCGCCGCGATGTCCTGGTCACGCCAGCGCGCGAGGGTGAAGTTGCGGGTGACGTCGCGGAGCGGCAGCCGGATCGACTCGTCGGCCTCGATGCCGGCGAGGAGCTGCCGCATCCGGATCACCTCGGAGTCGAGCTCGCCACCGACGACGAGCACGAAGTTCGAGATGTAGAGGTAGACGAGCAACAGGATCGCGCCGCCGAGCCACCCGTACGCCTTGTTGCTGCCACCGATGGTCTCGACGTACAGCGTGAACCCGACCGTCGCCAGCGCCCACGTCACGATCGCGAAGCCGGCACCCGCGGACACCCAGCGGAGCTGCGGCGTCTTCACGTTCGGGGTCGCGTAGTACAGCGTCGCCACCATCACGACGAGGTCCGCCGCCAGGACCGGCCACTTCGCGACGTTCCAGACGTCGTCGATCCACGGCGCCCACCCGAGCTGCCGGATCACGGCCGCCGAGATCGTCGGCGTGCCGAGCAGGATCACGATCGCGATGGCACCGCCGACCATGACGAGCAGCGTGACGAGGAGCATCATGCTGCGGAACTTCCAGATCCGCCGGCCCTCCTCGACCTCGTACGCGGTGTTCATCGCCCGCCCGAACGCGGTCGCGTACCCGGACAGCGACCACAGCGTCAGCACGACGCCGATCGTGAAGCCGAGCCACGGGTTGTCGAGGGTGAGGAGCTGCCGGAGCGGCCCCTCGAGGTGCTGCGCCGTCTCCGGCCGCACGATGAACCCGAGCACCGCGATGATGTCGGACAGGCTGTCGCCCTTCCGGTCCACGATCGACAGCGCGGAGACGACGGTGAGTGTCGTCGGGAAGACCGTGAGCAGCGCGAAGAACGTGAGGGACGCTGCCGCGTCGACGACACGGTGCCGGATGACCGAGTGGTAGGTACGCCGGACGACGGCGCGGACTCCCGTCCGCTGGAGGTCGCGCGATGCGCTGTCCGGCATGCGTTGTACGGTACCCGACACGTGACGGCCTGGAGGCGCGGGGCGGCGCCGCCACGCGCCTCCAGTCCGGCCCTCGGTCGCGTCTCGTGCCCCGCCCCCTTCCGCACAACGCCACCGTGGCGGTTGCGCGCAGGGGGATGTCGCTGCGGGCAGTCGTCGAGGTTGCGTCTTGCGGGGTGAGGGCGGCGGGAGCCGTCAGTTCGCGTGCGGGTGCAGGGCGTCGTAGCGGCGGAAGGACGGCACGAGGCGGAGGAGCAGCGCGACGAGGCCGATGATGAGCACGCCGCCGATGATCGGCGGGTACGCGATGCCGGCCGCGACGACCAGGCCCGCGTAGAGATCGCCGAGCCGTGGGCCACCGGTGACGACGACGATGAAGATGCCCTGCAGTCGGCCGCGCATCCCGTCCGGCGACGCCGCCTGCAGGATCGTGTTGCGGAACACCGAGCTGACGTTGTCGGCACCGCCGGCCGCGGCGAGGAACAGTGCTGCGAGCCCGAGCGCGGGCAGGATGCCCACGGAGAACGCCTCGCCGGAGCGACCGCCGAGCACGTGTGCCAGCGCGATGACGACCCCGAAGGCCGCGATCGCCGCGCCGTAGGCGGTGATCGCCCAGCCGACGGCCTCGCCCTGTCGCCGGACGTGGCCCAGCGGTCCGGAGAACACGCTCGACAGGAGAGCGCCGATCGCGTAGGCCGCCGTCAGCGTGCCGACCGTGATGGAGCCGCCGCCGATGACGAGCGCGCCGATCGCGGGGAAGAGCACCCGCGGCTGCCCGAACGTCATCGCGACGATGTCGAGCACGAACGTCATCGTGATGTTCTTCGACTTCCGCAGGAACTTCGCGCCCTCGACGAGCGAGCCGAGCCCGGGGCGGAGCGCGCCGTGGTCGGCGGCCATCCGCGGCAGGGTGAAGACGCCGAGGAAGGCGAAGGTGAAGAGGACGACGTCGATCGTGTAGGTCGGCGCGAACCCGACGCTCGCGATGAGGACACCCGCAACCGCCGGGCCGACCGTGACCTGGAACCCGGACGCGATCCCGCCCAGGGCGCTCGCCGCGGGCAGCAGGTCGGTGCCGACCAGGCGCGGCACGATCGCCGAGCGGGAGGCGTTGCTGACGGTCGCTGCCACCGCGTTCACCGTCGCGAGCACGTAGAGCAACAGGACGCTGTGCAGGTCGAGCCAGGCGTGCGTCGCGATCAGGGCGACCGCGACCCAGGCGATGATCGACGACACGAGGGCGACGAGGCGCCGGTCGAAGGCGTCCGCGAGCATGCCGCCGTACAGGCCGGCGACGATCATCGGCAGCAGGGCGATGACGCCGACGAGTGCGACCGCGAAGGTCGAGTGCGTGATCTCGTAGACCTCGAGGCCGACGGCCACGGTGGTCATCTGCGTGCCGATGCCGGCGATCGCGGTGCCGGCCCAGAGCCGGGCGAAGGCGGGGGAGCGGCGGAGCGGGGTGAGGTCGGCGAGGATGCGGCGGCGCGGCGGTGCGTCCTGCGGGGGAGTCGATGGTGTCACGGTGGAACCATTCTGGTGCCTGTCGGGGCCGGACGGGGGCTGCGGCGCCGGGACCGCGCTCTCTGGTTGACTGGCGGGCATGACTGACCTGAACAGCAAGCCCGAGTTCGACGCCCCCGAGGGCCCCGCCCCCACCGAGCTCGTGATCACCGACATCGTCGAGGGCTCCGGCGACGTCGCCAGCGCCGGCTCGACCGTCAAGGTGCACTACGCCGGCGTCGAGTACGAGACCGGCGAGGAGTTCGACAGCTCCTGGAACCGCGGCGAGCCGATCGACTTCCCGCTCGCGGCGCTCGTGCGCGGCTGGCAGGAGGGCATCCCCGGCATGAAGGTCGGCGGACGCCGCAAGCTCGTCGTGCCGCCGGAGCTCGCCTACGGCCCGGCCGGCGGCGGACACTTCCTCTCCGGCAAGACCCTCATCTTCGTGATCGACCTGCTCGGGGTCCGCTGATGCAGGTCGGCGCCCCGACGATCGAGCTGAACGACGGCCACCGCTTCCCGGAGCTCGGCCTCGGCACGTACGGCCTGAACGGCGACGAGGGCGCGGCAGCGGTCGGCACCGCGATCACCGGCGGCTACCGGCTGCTGGACACGGCGCTCAACTACGGCAACGAGGACGCCGTCGGTCGTGCCGTCCGAGAATCCGAGGTGGCGCGCGAGGACCTCGTCGTCACGTCGAAGCTCCCGGGTCGCCACCACGGCTACGACGAGGCGCACCGCTCGATCGACGAGACCCTCGGCAACCTGGGGCTCGACAGCGTCGACCTGTACCTCATCCACTGGCCCAACCCGTCGGTGGACAAGTTCGTCGACACCTGGAAGGCGTTCGTCGACCTCCGCGACAGCGGCAAGGTCCGCTCGATCGGCGTCTCGAACTTCACGCCGGAGCACCTGCACCGCATCGTCGACGCCACCGGTGTCGCCCCGGCCGTGAACCAGGTCGAACTGCACCCGTACTTCCCGCAGGCGGCACTGCGGAAGGTGCACCAGGAGCTCGGCATCGTCACCGAGAGCTGGAGCCCCCTCGCGAAGCGGTCGGAGCTCCTCTCCGAGCAGCCGATCGTCGACGCGGCGGCGGCCCACGGCGTGACGCCGGGCCAGGTCGTGCTCCGCTGGCACGTCCAGATCGGTGCCGTCCCGGTGCCGAAGTCCGGCGACGCGGCCCGGCAGCGCGAGAACCTCGACGTGTTCGGCTTCGAGCTGACCGACGACGAGGTCGCGGCGATCTCCGGGCTCGAGCGCGGCCGCCTCTGGGACGGCGACCCGGACACGCACGAAGAGATGTAGTCGTCCCCGCGGGACGGACGGGAGGCGCGGTGCCAGCTGGCACCGCGCCTCCCGTCTCCTGTGTCGGTCCGGCGGGACTACACTGGACACCCCTCTTTCCCGAAGGGTTGTGTGTGTCCGAACCGACCGAGATCGACCGCGAGCGCGGCTACGTGGACGGGCTGTTCGCCCGGCTCGACGAGCTGACCGCCGAGGCCGAGCAGCGACTCGCCGAGACCCGCCGACAGGCGGTCGGCGGCAACCATCAGAGCCGCAGTGAACGCGACGCGTTCGCGCGGCTCTACGAGGACACCATCGCCACGCTCGACCGCGTCGGCGACCGTCTCGTCTTCGGTCGGCTCGAGGTCTCCGAGCCCGACAGCGACGAGGACGCGTTCCGCTACATCGGCCGCGTCGGCCTGCGGGACGCCGACCACCGCCCGCTCCTGCTCGACTGGCGCGTCCCCGGGGCGAGCGCGTTCTACCAGGCGACCGCCGCGCACCCGATGGGCATGCGGGCGCGCCGGCACCTGACGCTCGACGGCCGTGCCGTGGTCGGCATCGAGGACGAGGTCTTCGACGCGAGCCTCTACGACGACGAGCGGACCCACCTGCAGGGCGAGGGCGCGCTCCTCGCGGCCGTCACCGCCGAGCGCACCGGCCGCATGACCGACATCGTCGCGACCATCCAGGGCGAGCAGGACCGGATCATCCGCTCCCCGCTCGAGGGCGTGCTCATCGTGCAGGGCGGCCCCGGCACGGGCAAGACCGCCGTGGCGCTGCACCGGGCCGCGTACCTGCTGTACTCGTACCGCGAGCGGCTCCGGGGCTCCGGCGTGCTCGTAGTCGGGCCGTCGCCGGCGTTCCTCACGTACATCGAGCAGGTGCTCCCGTCCCTCGGCGAGACCGGCGTCGTGATGGCGTCGCTCGGCTCGCTCTACCCGGGCGTGCACGCGACGAAGCACGACCGGCGCGAGGTCGCCGCGGTGAAGGGCAACGCCGAGATGGCGCAGCTGCTCCGTCGTGCAGTGCGCTCCCGGCAGGTCGTGCCGACCGAGTCCGTGACGCTCGACGTCGAGGGCGAAGGACTCGTCGTCCCGCCGGGGCTCGTCGCCGACGCCATGAAGCGCGCGCAGGACCGCGGCAAGCCGCACAACGCCGCCCGCGTCACGTTCAACAAGATCGCGCTCGACTCGATGACCCGCCTGCTCGCCGACCAGCTGCGCGAGCGCGGGACGGCCGTGGACGAGGCCGACGAGAAGGTCCTGCGCGAGGACATCCGCTCGTCGTACGACGCCCGTGTCCTGCTCAACACGGCGTGGCTGCCGTTGCCGCCGGAGAAGCTCCTCGAGGACCTCTACGCCCGGCCGAACTGGCTCGCGTCCCTCACCCCGCACTGGACGCCCGAGCGCCGCGCGCTGCTCGAGCGCGGCCGCGGTGCCGGGTTCACCGTCGAGGACGTCCCGCTCCTCGACGAGGCCGCCGAACTGCTCGGACCGTTCGACCCGACCGGCGGCGCCGCCAAGCGTGCGGCGAAGGCGAGCCGCAACCGCGACATCGAGAACGCGCGCCAGGCCATCGAGAACATGGGCGTCGAGGGCATCGTCACCGCCGAGCAGGTCGCCGGCTCCTTCGCCGAGGGCGGCGACGCCCGCAGCACGGCCGAGCGCGCCGCCGAGGACCGCGAGTGGACCTACGGCCACATCGTCGTCGACGAGGCGCAGGAGCTCTCCCCGATGCAGTGGCGGATCCTCGCCCGGCGCAACCCGCTCCGCTCCTTCACGATCGTCGGCGACATGGCGCAGGGCTCCTCGCCCGGGGCCGCCCGCACCTGGGACGACGTGATCGGTGCCCTCGCCCGTCGCCGTCGGGGTCGCGCGCCGCAGATCCCGATCGAGCACCGCATCGAGCAGCTCACCGTGAACTACCGCACGCCGCGCTCCATCGTCGAGGCGGCGGGGGCCTTCGCGGACGCCGCCGGCCTGACGGTCACCCGGAACGAGGCCGTGCGCGACGGCGACCCCGTCGAGCGGCTCAGCGTCGCGCGCGCCGAGGTGTTCGACACCGTGGCCCGGGTGGTCGACGCCGAGCGCGACCGGATCGGCAGCGGCACCATCGGGGTCATCGTGCCCGAGGCCGACGCCGACGCGATCCGGCAGCGGCTCGCCCGGACCGAGGCCGACGTGCGGTCGCTCGGGTCGCCGCGGGCGGGGTCCGTGACGGTGCTGACCGGTGCGGACGCGAAGGGTCTCGAGTTCGACGGCGTGCTGCTCGTCGACCCGGAGCGGGTCGGCGCGGACGCGGCACGTGCGGCGGCCGCGGTCTACGTCGCGATGACGCGCCCGACCCGACGGCTGACGGTCATCGACGTGGCCTGAGGCTGGCGCCCGTCGCTGCCCGCGGCGGCTTCGTCCGCCCGCGCACCCGCCTCGTCCCCGGCGACCCCGTCCCCGGCCCCGTCGAGGGAGCAGGAATCGTCGCTCGGCGCAGACCGACCCGACGACTTCTGCTCCCTCGACGCGTCAGGACGGGTCGCCCTCCGAGCGCACCCGGGCGACCAGGTCGGCCCACGGTCCGTCCAGGCGCCGGCCGGGGATCGTCACGGTCGTCTGTGCGACGGTGATCGTCCACGTGAAGTCGTCGGGGACGGGTGCAGCCGCTGCGGGTGCGTCCTGAGGGAGCGCCCCGAGCAGGGTGGCCCAGTCGTCGGGGTCGCTGCACGTGTCCGTGTCGAGCTGCCAGCGCCGCGTGGTGCCGGCGAAGCCCCCGGAGCGGCGGACGTCGATGTGCATGCTGCCGACGCTACGCCGGGCGCGGGCATCAGTCGAGGACGCCGACCGTCCGCCAGGCCTGCTGCACCGCGGTGTGCTGGGCGGACCCCTCGCCGAAGCGGTTCCGTGCGGCATCGACCGTGACGGCCGCGAAGCCGGCGAAGTCGATCGACGCCGTCACCGCGTCCGAGGTCAGGGCGTCCCACCAGACGGCTCCGGCGCCCTCCCACGCGTTCCCGCCGATCGCCGTCGCCGCCAGGAAGAAGGCGTGGTTCGGGATCCCCGAGTTGGTGTGCACGCCGCCCTGGTCGTCCGTGGTCTCGACGTAGCCGGCCATCGTCGCGGGCTGCGGGTCCTTGCCGAGCACCGGGTCGTCGTAGGCGGTCCCCGGCGCCTTCATGGACCGGAGGGCCACTCCGTGCACGGCGTCGGTGAAGAGCCCCTCGCCGATCAGCCACGACGCCTGCTCGGCACGCTGGCCGGCGGCGTACTGCGCCACGAGCGAGCCGAACACGTCGCTCACCGATTCGTTGAGCGCGCCGGACTGTCCCTGGTAGGTCAGGTCCGCGGTGTACTGCGTGACGCCGTGGGCGAGCTCGTGACCGATGACGTCGACGGCGATCGTGAAGCGGTTGAAGACCTCGCCGTCCCCGTCGCCGAACACCATCCGGCTGCCGTCCCAGTAGGCGTTGTCGTAGTCCTGCCCGTAGTGGACCGTGGCGTCGAGGGGCAGTCCGGCGCCGTCGATCGACACCCGCCCGAACACCTCGAGCCAGAAGGCGTGGGTGTCGCCGAGGCCGGTGTACGCCTCGTCGACGGCGGGGTCGCCCGACGTCGGGTCCCCTTCGTGCCGGACCGGGGTGCCCGGCAGCGTCGTGGACCCCTTCGCGTCGGAGATCGTCCGCTGCGGCGACCGGTCGACGGTGCCGCTGACACCCCGCGGTCGGAGGAGGTGCTCGTGTTTCGGGGCCTGCACCGTCTCGAGCGAGGCGAGGGCGGTCCGTGCGGCCTCGGCCGCGCGTGGGAAGTCCGGCGCGTCGGCGACCGCGCGGAGCAGGTAGGGCGGGACGACGGAGTGGAGACGGCCGGTCGGTGACATGGCGGCCATGCAACCACCGGGCACCGACAGCCCGGCTCGGAACTCAGTCGCGCGTGCGGTTCTCGACCAGGCCGAGCGCGTACGACTCCCACCACTGCCCGGCGGCTGGTCCGCCGTTGCAGGTGCCGTCGCTCAGTCCGGGGGTCTTCACCCAGAGCAGGGCGTCCAGGCGGGTGGACCCCCGGGTGACGTGGGGTGCCTGGCCGAGCCCGGCGCCGTCGGGGTTGCACCACGTCCCGCGCCAGCCCTTGCCGTTCCGCGAGACGTCGATGACGAAGTGCGGGTCGCCGCCGATGGCGTCCGCGAGTTCGTCGGCGTAGGCGCGCTCCTGGTCGACGCGGTAGAAGTTCGAGACGTTCGTGAAGAAGCCCTGCGTCCGGTCGACGCCGGCCTCGCGCAACCACTTCGCCATCGTGGCGGTCGGCACCCGGTTCTCGTTCCCGCCGTCCAGGTAGACCGTGAGGCCGTGGCCGCTGAGCTCGCCGACGGCCTTGCGGATGAGCGGCAGACGGTCCTCTTCGAGCCGCTTGCACACCTGGATCTGGGCGATGGCGTCGGGTTCGACGAGCACGACCGCACCCGACCCCTGCATCGCCCGGGCGGCCGCGCGGACCCACGGCAGGTAGTCGTTCGCCTCGGTGCCGCCCTTCGAGTAGCTGCCGCAGTCGCGGTCGGGCACGTTGTAGAGGACGAAGACCGGCGTGCGGTGCTGCCGTTCGGCGCTCCGGACGACGTCGCGGATCGTCTCGCGCGTCTCGCTGACCGAGGTGTTCGTCAGCCACGTGGCGATCGGCTGGTCGGCGATCACGGCGATCTTCTCGGCGGTCGCGTCCTGTCCGTCGGCGCGGGCCTCGGCTTCGCGCTTGCCCGGCTGGTTCTCGTCCGGCGGCTGCGTGGCGAGGCCGCCCGGGAAGGCCTCGGCCGCGGACTTCCGTTCGGCGACCTGCCGCCCGTCCGGTCCGGAGCCGCGGGGGAGGACCAGGACGAGCGTCGTCACGAGCGCGGCGACGACGACCGCGCCGACCCCGAGCCAGAGCCACTGGCGTCGGCCGGAGCTGCGGCGTGCGCGGGTTCCCTCGAGACTCGGCATGCGCCCATGCTCGCAGGTGGACCCCCGGCGCGCCCAGACCCACGGCGTGCCCAGACCCCGGGCGCGCCCAGACCCGCGACGTGTGCCGACCCCGGCGCCAGCCCGGTCGGCCGCTCCACCAGCACGCCGGGCGTTCCCCCAGGACTGGTGGTGGTTCCTGCCAGGACCGTGCCGCAGACTGGCGGGATGTTCCGGAAGCTCCTCCTCCTCGCCCTGACCGCGGCGTACGCCTGGGTGATCTGGCGGATGACCCTGACGCCGCAGGTGTTCACCGCGGCGCAGAACTCCCTCGTGCTCCACGCCCTCGCCTGGGTGCAGCAGCTGCCGCACGGCACCTGGTTCACCTACGAGCGCACCGAGTTCCTGGCGAACATCGCGATGTTCGTCCCCGTCGGCATGCTCGCGGCGCTCTGGCTGCCGCGGCGCTGGTGGTTCCTCGGGGCTGTCGTTGGCGTCGGCCTCTCCGCCGGCATCGAGGTCGCGCAGGCGGTCTACCTGCCGTACCGCGTGGCGGACCCGCGCGACGTCCTGTCGAACGGCCTCGGCGGGATGCTGGGCGCGACGCTCGTCGGACTCGTCCGCAGCCTGTTGCCCGCTCCGCGCCGCCGTCGACTGCGCGCTCGGACCGCCTGACTCTGGTAGTCTTCTCCGGTTGCCGTCGAACGGCCGCGGACAAAGAGCGCTCATGCATCAGGTGTGGGCACCGCGCAACGGACAGGAAGGGGATCTACCTATGGCACTTGACGCGAAGGTCAAGCAGGAGATCATCGAAGAGTACGCGACCCACCCGGGCGACACCGGATCCCCCGAGGTCCAGGTCGCCGTTCTGACGCGTCGTATCAACGACCTGAACGAGCACCTCAAGGAGCACAAGCACGACCACCACTCGCGTCGTGGTCTGCTGCTCATGGTCGGTCAGCGTCGCCGTCTCCTCGGTTACCTCTCCGACGTCGACATCGCTCGCTACCGTGCGCTCATCGAGCGCCTCGGCCTGCGTCGCTAGTCGACCGAAGCACGCTTGACGAACGCCCCGGTCCTCCTCGTGAGGACCGGGGCGTTCACTGTTGACCAGGAGCGCGTTGACCAGGAGCTCGTTCCCCGGGAATGCTTGCGCTCCCCGCTCGGTTGGCTACGATGTTCATGCAAACGCATCGAAAGTCGGGAGTCACCATGACCACCATCGCCGTCGTCTCCGCCGGGCTGTCCGAGCCCAGCTCCACCCGTCTGCTCGCCGACCGCCTGGCCGAGTCCACCGTCGCGGCGCTCGCCGCTCCGGATGCCACGGGCCTGCCCGGAGGCGCGGCGAAGGTCCTGCACGTCGACCTGCGTCCGCTGGCCCACGAGATCACCGACGCCATGCTCACCGGGTTCGCCGCGCCGGGCCTGTCCGCCGCGATGGCGACCGTCATCGAGGCCGACGCGGTCGTGTTCGTCACACCGATCTTCACCGCCGGCGTGAGTGGGCTCGCGAAGTCCTTCCTCGACGTGCTCGACAAGGACGCCCTCGCCGACATGCCCGTCCTGCTCGGTGCCACCGGCGGGACCGCCCGGCACTCGCTCGCGATCGACCACGCGCTGCGACCGGTGTTCGCGTACCTCCGCGCCGCGATCGTCCCGACGGGCGTCTTCGCCGCGACCGACGACTGGGGGAGCGAGGCCGACTCGGCCGCCCTGGACGGTCGCATCCGCCGGGCCGGGGTCGACCTGGCCTGGGCGATCCGCGCCTCCCGTCGGACCCCGCAGGAAGCCGACGCGCTCCCGGAGACCGTGGACTTCGCGTCCCTGCTCGGCGGGGTCGGTCACTGACGCCACCGGTGAGGGGCGGCGTCGAGCCGAGCCGCGCTCAGTACCAGTGCGGGTTGACGCCCATCTCGTGGCCCCACGCCGCACAGGGCGACCCGTAGGCGCTCTTGATGTACGCGAGGCCCCAGTTGATCTGCGTCGCCGCGTTCGTCCGCCAGTCGGGTCCGGCCGCGGCCATCTTGTCCGCCGGCAGCGACTGCGGGATGCCGTAGGCGCCACTCGATGCGTTCAGGGCGTTCGCCCGCCAGCCTGACTCCTGCGTCCAGAGGGACTGCAGGCACCCGAACTGGTCGGGTCCCCAGCCGTACGAGGCGAGGGCGCTCCGGGCGTAGGCCTGTGCGCCCGCCGGGTCGACGACGACCCCGCCGGTGCTCGGGTACGACGTGCCGGAGCCCCCACTCGAAGCGGTGCCTCCAGTGGGCGCGGCGGTGTTCGCCGCGGCGCGGGCCGCCGCCTCGCGCTTCCGCTGCTGCTCGGCCTTCTGCGCGGCGACCTTCTGCCCGAGTGCGTACCGCTCCTCGGTCTGCGCCGTGGTGTCCTTGAGCGACGCGAGCTGCGCGTACAGCTCGTCGCTGTGCTCCTGCGTGTCGTCGACGGCCGCGTTCGCCGCGGCCTCGGCGTCCTTCGCGGCGGTCGCCTTCGTCTCGGCGGCATCCGCCAGGTCGGCACGCTCGTGCTCGGCCCGCTTCGCCTGCGCGTGGAGTGACGACGCGGTCTTCGCCGCGACGGACGCGTCGTCCATCACGCCCGCCCAGGTCGACGACAGCTGGTCGAGCGCCCCGAGCTGGTAGAGGAGCTCGCGCGGGTCCTTCGCGGTCGCGATCCGCGTGGTCATCTGGTTCGAGCTGCCGTCGCGGTACAGGTTCGCCGCCAGCTGGCCGGCGCGCTGCTGCGCGCGGTCCGCGGTCTTGGTCGCCCGATCGGCCTGGGCCTGGAGGCTCGTGGCGGCCTGGGTGGCCGCCGTCAGGTCCGCCTCGGCGTCGTCCGCCTTCGCGGAGGCGTCGAGCGCCGTCTGCGACTTCGCCGCGGCGACGGCCTGGGCCGCCTGGAGCGCGGCCTGCACACGGGCGACCTCGGCGTCCTTGGTCTGCTCGTTCCCCTTCGCGCGCTGCACGTCCTGCCAGCTCGGGTACTCCGTCGCGGTCGCCGGTGCTGCGGTGACGACGGGGGCGACGAGCGCACCGACGACCACGGCGGCCGCGACGAACAAGCCCCGGGAGGGGGTGAGGCGCATGGCGGCAGGCTACCGGGGACACGCCCGTTCGCCCTGAGCCTCGCCGCCGTTTCCCTGCGGACTGGTAAAGTCCATCACGTCCGGGGACCGTTTCCCCGGGCAGTACGACAAACACTGCGCAGGCCGGGCACGGAGCTGGTCATCGGTGGTGGCTCGCGGGCCGGACGGTTTCCCGAGTGCTTCTACTGCTGGCCAGACATGCGTCCCGATCCCTTCGGCGCGCACGCACCCAACGGGTGCCGTGGCCCCAGCCTGCCGAACACCTCAAGGAGGCACCCTTTTGGAGGGTCCCGAGATCAAGTTCGCCGAGGCCGTTCTCGACAACGGCAAGTACGGCAAGCGCACCGTCCGGTTCGAGACCGGTCGGCTCGCACAGCAGGCGCAGGGCGCGGTCGCCGCGTACCTCGACGAGGACACGATGCTCCTCTCGGCCACCAGCGCCGGCAAGCACCCGCGTGAAGGATTCGACTTCTTCCCGCTGACCGTCGACGTCGAGGAGCGCTCGTACGCCGCCGGTAAGATCCCCGGTTCGTTCTTCCGCCGTGAAGGCCGTCCCAGCACCGAGGCGATCCTCGTCTGCCGTCTCATCGACCGGCCGCTGCGCCCGTCGTTCGTCGACGGCCTCCGCAACGAGGTCCAGATCGTCATCACCGTCCTGAGCATCGCTCCGGACGAGTTCTACGACGCGCTCGCGATCAACGCGGCATCCGCGTCGACGCAGATCTCCGGTCTGCCGTTCTCCGGCCCGATCGCCGGTGTGCGCCTCGCGCTCATCGGTGACCAGTGGGTCGCGTTCCCGAAGGCGTCGCAGCTCGCCGAGGCCGTGTTCGACCTCACCGTCGCCGGCCGTGTCGTCACGGACGAGGCGGGCAACGAGGACGTCGCCATCATGATGGTCGAGGCCGAGGCCACCGAGCACAGCTGGGACCTCATCCAGGGCGGCGCCACCAAGCCCGACGAGGCCGTCGTCGCGCAGGGTCTCGAGGCGGCGAAGCCGTTCCTCAAGTCCCTCGTCGAGGCGCAGGCGAAGATGGCCGCGCAGTCGGCCAAGGAGATCCAGGACTACCCGGTCTTCCCGCCGTACGCCCCCGAGGTCTACGACGCCGTCGAGGCGATCGCCCTGTCCGAGCTCGGCGACGTCTACAAGATCGCCGGCAAGCTCGAGCGTCAGAACGCCGACGACGCCCTCAAGGCCCGCGTCAAGGAGGCCATCGCCGCCAAGGTGACGGCCGGCGAGCTCCCCGAGAGCGCCAACGGCCAGGTCAGCGGCGCCTACAAGTCGGTCACGAAGAAGGTCGTCCGCGGCCGCATCCTGACCGAGCAGGTCCGCATGGACGGCCGCGGCCTCGCCGACATCCGTCCGCTCGACGCCGAGGTCGCCGTGATCCCGCGCGTCCACGGTTCGGCGATCTTCCAGCGCGGTGAGACCCAGATCCTGGGCGTCACCACGCTGAACATGCTCAAGATGGAGCAGCAGATCGACTCGCTGTCGCCGGTCACCAAGAAGCGCTACCTGCACCACTACAACTTCCCGCCGTACTCGACGGGTGAGACCGGTCGTGTGGGGTCGCCGAAGCGTCGCGAGATCGGGCACGGCTTCCTCGCCGAGCGCGCCCTCGTGCCGGTGCTGCCGTCGCGCGAGGAGTTCCCCTACGCGATCCGTCAGGTGTCCGAGGCCCTCGGCTCCAACGGTTCGACGTCGATGGGTTCCGTCTGCGCCTCGACCCTGTCGCTGCTCAACGCCGGTGTGCCCCTCAAGGCCCCGGTCGCCGGCATCGCGATGGGCCTCGTCTCCGACACCGTCGACGGCCAGACCCGCTACGCGGCGCTGACCGACATCCTCGGTGCTGAAGACGCGCTCGGCGACATGGACTTCAAGGTCGCCGGTACCGCCGACTTCGTCACGGCCATCCAGCTGGACACGAAGCTCGACGGCATCCCCTCGTCGGTGCTCGACGCCGCGCTGAAGCAGGCCAAGGAGGCCCGCTCGGCCATCCTCGGCGTGCTCAACGAGGCGATCGACGCCCCGGATGAGATGGCGGACACCGCTCCTCGTGTCATCTCGGTGCAGATCCCCGTCGACAAGATCGGCGAGCTGATCGGCCCGAAGGGCAAGACGATCAACGGCATCCAGGACGAGACCGGTGCCGACATCTCGATCGAGGACGACGGCACGGTCTACATCGGCGCCGTCGACGGTCCCTCGGCCGAGGCCGCTCGTGCCCAGGTCAACGCGATCGCGAACCCGACGAACCCGGAGATCGGGGACCAGTTCCTCGGCACGGTCGTCAAGATCGCGACGTTCGGTGCGTTCGTGTCGCTGCTCCCGGGCCGCGACGGGCTGCTCCACGTCTCCGAGGTCCGCAAGCTCGCCGGTGGCAAGCGTGTGGAGAACGTCGAGGACGTGCTCGGCGTCGGCCAGAAGGTCCTGGTCGAGGTCACCAAGGTGGACGACCGCGGCAAGCTCTCGCTCGCGCCGGTCGTCGCCGACGACACCGAGTCCGCTCCGGTCGAGGGCGTCCGCGCCCACGCCGAGGACCCGGCCGAGGGCTGATCCCTCCCGCGTCCTGACGCACGAACGGCCGCCGTCCCTTCCGGGGCGGCGGCCGTTCGCCGTTGTGGGCGGTGTCACGCGGGTTGGCCGCGCGTGCTTTCGCGGCCAGCGACACCTCACGGGCACGGCGCCGCGTGAACTGTCGCTGCGCGCGAAAGAACGCGGCGCGGTGCCGCGTGCCGGTCAGGAGGCGGGCGTCTCCTGCGTGCCGACGAGCTGCGCGCGCCCGAGCAGGTGGTCGCGCAGCATGAAGCCGACGACCGCGGGGGTCGCGTCCGCGGGGACCTCGAGTACGGGGACGTCGAGGGCGCTCAGCGTGAAGAAGTAGCGGTGCGGACCGTGTCCGGCAGGCGGGGCCGCGCCGAGGAACGTGTCGGTGCCGAACTCGTTGCGACGGCGGAGGGCCTCGGCGGGGAGCAGGGCGTCGTCCGTGCCGGCGTCCTGCGGCAACGAGGTCGCGCTGCCCGGGATGTCCGTGAGACTCCAGTGCCAGAAGCCCGAACCGGTCGGCGCATCGGGGTCGTACACGGTGAGGACGTAGCTCCGGGTGCCCTCGGGCGCGCCGGACCACTCGAGCGCGGGGGAGCGGTCCTCGCCGCCGGCGTCGGTGCCGCGCGCCCACTCGGGCAGGACACCGCCGTCGGAGAAGTCGGGGCTGGTCAGAGTGAAGGACGGGACCTCGGGGAGGTTCCAGTTGGGGTCGTTGGCCATGTCACCAGCCAACACCCGCCACCTCGGGGAGTGCGGAAGGCGACGGACGGGAGGCGCGGTGCGGGCCGGTCCCGTGCCTCCAGGCCCGGTGTGTGGTCGCGAGAGCGACAGATGCGGCCCGCAGCCGGGGTCGGGTGCGGCAGCGCGACAGAACGTCTCGGTGTTCACGCGGACAACTGTCGCTCTCGCGACCGCGACCGCGACCACCGCGACCCGTCAGCGCGTCAGGCGGCCAGGACCCGCTCGACGACGCGACCCAGCGCCGCCGTCGCCGCGATGGCGTCCCCGGCGTAGGCGCCGGACATGGCACCGTCGCGCGCCAGCATGAGCTCGTCCGCGCCGTCGCCCGGCAGCGTGTGCCCGGCGTCCTGCAGCAAGTCGGCCAGCCGCTCCGTGTACCAGTCGCGGTGCATGGCGACGACCTCGCGCACGGGGTCGCGGGGGTCGTGGTACTCGGCGGCGGCGTTCACGAACGCGCAGCCGCGGAAGTCGGGGTCGTTGACCTCGTCGGTGAGGGCGGCGACCCAGGCGCGGACGGCCTTCGACGGGCTGCCGGCGTCGGCGACGAGCTGTTCCATCCGCTGCTGCACGCGTTCGTGCTGGGTGCGGATGTAGGCGAGGATCAGGTTGTCCTTCGACCCGTAGTGCTTGTAGAACGTCGCCTTGGTGACGCTCGCCTCGGAGATGAGGCGGTCGACGCCCACGCTGTGGATGCCCTCTTCGTAGAAGAGCCGCGTGGCGGTCTCGAGGACACGGACCTTCGCGCCGCCGGAGCGGGGAGTCGGGGGGACGCTCGACCCGTCCGGCGACGCGAGGTTCGTGCTCGGGCCAGGGAGACGCTGGACGGTCGGTTGGGGGGAATCGACCGTCACAGCGTGGCTCTCCTTGGACTCATCGGCTCCGCGGCGGCTGAGTGGGGGAACTCGTGTGCCGCGCAGGACTGATGTCCCGAGCCACCGGATCGGAATCTAGGGGGGCTTCCGATCCGGTAGCAACAACGGTAGCACAAGGAGGACAGACAGACGAGTCTTTCTATCCTCCTCTCATGTACCCCACTTCGAGTGACGCGCTGGGCGGCGAACGGCCGGGCCCGGGAAACTGGGTGAGGAGGCCCGGGGTGTCAGTAGGCTCGTCTGCGATGAACCACCCAGTGCCGTTGCCACTCGAGGCCCCGGACACGTCGTTCCTGACGTCCGGGGGCGCCTTTGTCCGCCGAACCGTCCTGCCCTCGGGCGTGCGGGTCCTGACCGAGGCGATGCCCGGCACTGCCTCGACCAGTCTCGGCTTCTGGGTGGGGGTGGGGTCGCGGGACGAGCGCGAGGGCCAGTACGGGTCGACGCACTTCCTCGAACACCTGCTCTTCAAGGGCACCGCGAAGCGCTCGGCGCTCGACATCGCGATCTCCTTCGACTCCGTCGGCGGCGAGCACAACGCCGCCACCGCGAAGGAGTACACCTGCTACTACTCCCGCGTCCGTGACGCCGACGTCCCGATGGCGGTCGAGGTGATCGGCGACATGGTCACCGGCTCCGTGCTCGAGGCGGCGGCGTTCGACGTCGAGCGCGGCGTCATCCTCGAAGAGCTCGCGATGGCGGCGGACGACCCCGCCGACGTCGCCGGCGAGGCGTTCTTCGCGGCGGCCTTCGACGGGCACGCCCTCGGTCGGCCGATCGGCGGCACGCCGGAGAGCATCCGCGCGGTGCAGCGCGACGAGGTCCTGGCGCACTACCGCGAGCACTACGCCCCGAACGGCATCGTCGTCACCGCAGCCGGTGCCGTGGACCACGACGCCTTCTGCGCCCTGGTCGAGGCGGTGTTCCGGGGCGCGCCGACGGCCTCGCCGCTGGCCCGACGCACGCCGCAGCCCGTCGCGGACAAGGCGACCCCGAAGCTCTCCGTCGTGCACCGTCCGACCGAGCAGGTCAGCATGCTGCGCGGCTCGCAGGGCCTCGACCTCCGCGACGAGCGCCGTCCCGTCCTGAGCGTGCTGAACGCCGTCCTCGGTGGCGGCATGAGCTCACGGCTCTTCCAAGAGGTCCGCGAGCGCCGCGGCCTCGCCTACGCGGTGAGCTCGTTCGCGCCCGCCTACCTCGACAACGGCGCCTTCGGCGTCTACGCCGGCTGCGCCCCGGACAACGTCCCGGGCGTGATCGAGATCGTCGACGCCGAGTTCCGCCGGATGGTCGACGACGGCATCACCAGCGACGAACTCCGGCGCGCGAAGGGGCAGATCGAGGGTGCGCTCACGCTCTCGCTCGAGGACTCCGACGCCCGCATGACCCGCCTCGGTCGCTCCGAGCTCGGCACCGGCGAGTTCACCGACCTCGCCACCGCCCTCGAGCGCGTGGACCGGGTCACCACCGCCGACGTCCTCGACCTGGCGCGCGACCTGCTCACCCGCCCGACGATCACCTCGGTGGTGGGCGCCGTGCGGCAGGACGAACTGGCCGCCGCGATCGGGATCGGCGGTTGAGCACCGACATGTCGCACTACCTCTACCTCGTCCGGCACGGTGAGCACCAGGACGCGGAACACGGACTCCGCGACGGCAAGCTGTCGGAGCGCGGCAAGCGACAGGCGATGCTCGTGGCGGACCGCCTCGGCGGGGTGCCCTTCGACGGCGTGTACCACTCCCCGTTGGAGGCCCCGAGCGAGACGGCGTCGTTCCTGGCGCAGCGGCTGCCGGCGATCCAGCCGGAGCCGTCGACCCTGCTCTTCGACTGCATCCCCTCCGGACCCACGCCGGACATGCCGCACGCCTACCAGGGGTGGTACGGCGGCATCACCGAAGAGGAGATCGTCGCCGGACAGGCGCAGATGGGCGACGCCGTCGCCGAGTGGTTCACGCCCGCGCGCGAGGACCGGCACGACCTCCTCATCACGCACAACGCCGTCATCGGCTGGTTCGTGCGCGAGGCGTTCCAGGCGCCGGAGTGGCGCTGGATGGGCACGAACGTCGCGCACACGGCGCTGACGATCATCCGCATCCGGTCCGCGAAGCCGGCCGAGGTGGTCGCCCTGAACGACCTGGCGCACCTGCCCGTCGAGCTCCGCACGGGTCTGCCCGTCGGTCAGCCCGTCTAGCGACCCGCCCCCGCGGGTGGTCGCGTCGTGCCTTCCTGGAGGCGCGGATCGCCTCAGCGCACCGGCTTGCGGTACCAGGCGGTCGCGTTCGGGTTCGCGTTGAACGGCTCCACACGCTGGTAGCCGCGGCTCCGGTACATCGCCCCCGCGGCGACGAGTGAGTCGTTCGTGTCGAGCACGACCGCCGTCGCCCCGAGCCGCACGGCGTCGGCCTCGAGCGCGTCCATGACCGCGGTCGCGACGCCGCGGCCCCGACCCGCGGGCGTGACGAAGACGTGCTTCACCTCGAAGCGGACGTCGTCGCCGTCGCCGTCGCCGTCGTCCGGGATCCGCCGGAGGCCGCCGCAGCCGACCGGGAAGCCGCCGTCGTACGCCACGACGAAGGTGCCGTTCGGCGGCGTGAACTCGGCCGCCGGGGTGCGCTTCCGCGCGTACGAGCCCTGCGCGCTCGGGAACGTCGCCTCGCGCTCGTCGAGGTAGGCGTCGAGCAGCTCGTCGACCTGGGGAGCGTCTGCCGGCACGGTCCTGACCTCGAGCGTCATGTGTCGATCCTAGGATGGGACGCATGGTCACTCCCGTCGCCGTCGTCGGCGCCACCGGTCGTCTCGGGGGCCTCGTGGCCGCCGTCGTCGAGGAACACCCGGACTTCGAGCTCGTCGCCAGTCTGTCGTCGAAGGACGGGGCGCACGAAGCCGGCCCGTCGGTGTTCCGCGGCGCCGCGCTCGTGGTCGACGTGACGGTCCCGGCGCTCAGCCCGGCCATCGTGGACACCGCCCTCGAGAGCGGCGCGAACGTCCTCGTCGGCACGTCCGGGTGGTCGCAGGACCGCCTGGCGAAGCTCCGTGCCGGGCTCGAGCAGCGCCCGGAGCAGGGCGTGTTCGTGGTCCCGAACTTCTCGATCGGGTCGGTGCTCGGCACGCACCTGGCGACGATCGCGGCGCCGTGGTTCCCGTCGGTGGAGATCGTCGAGACGCACCACGCCGGCAAGATCGACTCGCCCTCGGGCACCGCCGTCCGCACCGCCGAGCTCATCGCCGAGGCCCGGCGCGAGGTCGGTCCGGTCGAGGCCCCGCACGTCGACCAGCGCGCCCGCGGGCAGCAGGTCGCCAGCGTGCCGATCCACTCGCTCCGGCTGCCCGGGGTGAAGGCCGTGCAGGACGTCCTGCTGAGCGGACCCGGCGAGACCCTGACGATCCGGCACGACACCAACGACGACATCGCCTACCTGGCCGGCATCCGTGCCGCGCTGTCGGCGGTCGGCTCGATGCGCGGCCTGACGGTCGGCCTCGGCAGCGTCCTCGGCATCGGCTGACCCGCCGTGGGCGTCGCTCGATCGCTGCGGTCGCCGTTCTGGGGCGCCGCCCTCATGACGGTGCTGCTGGCGCTGTACATCGTGCTCGTCGGGCAGCGGGCCGTCGCGTTCATCGCGACCGGGCTGCCGATCGGCATCGGCATCGGTGTCGCGCTCTTCGTCGTCGCGGGCATCGGCGCACTGCTGCTCGTGCTCGAGTTCCGGTTTGGCATCCGCATCACCCGCCTCGGGGCGCGTCTCGAACGCGAGGGCGCCGCACCGGCCGACGTGGTGCCGGTACGTCCCTCGGGGCGGCCGGAGCGCGAGGCCGCCGACGAGCTGTTCCCGACCTACAAGGCCGCGGTCGAACAGGACCCGGCGGACTGGCGAGGCTGGTACCGCCTCGGCGTCGTGTACGACGCGGCCGGCGACCGGAAGCGCGCCCGCGCCGCCATGCGCACGGCCCTGGCGAGGGCGAGCGCGGCCCGCGGTTAGAACGTGGCGTCGACGGCGTCCTCGGCGCGCGGGTACCGGAACGCGTAGCCGGACTCGAGGAGCTTCGTCGGCACCATCTGCTGGCTCGACAGCAGCATCTCGTCGGCGGCCTCGCGCAGCACGAGCCGGAGTGCGAACCCGGGCATCCGGAACAGGTACGGCCGGTGCAGGTCCTCGGCGACGCGCTTCGTGATCCGGTCGGCCACGGCGGGCTCGGGTCCGGCGAGGTTCACCGGCCCGCGCACCTCGGACGCGGACGGGCTCGTCGCGAGGTGCACGATCGCGCCGACCTCGTCCTCGAGCGCGATCCAGGGCCAGAACTGCCCACCGGTGCCGAGGCGCCCGCCGAGTCCGGTCTTCGTGAGCGGGACGAGCGGAGCCAGGGCGCCGCCGCCCTTGCCGACGACGATGCCGGTGCGGAGCGTGACGACGCGGACACCCTCGGGCGCCGTGTTCGCCGCGGCCTCCCACACCGTGCAGACCTCGGCGAGGAACCCGCTGCCCGGAGCGGCGTCGTCCTGCAGGACGTCGGCCGGCCGGTCGCCGTACACGCCCGACGCCGAGCCGGACAGGAAGAGCGCGGGTGGGACCGCGGCGTGCCGCATCGCCTCGACGAGGGTCTCGGTGGCGTCGACGCGCGACCGGCGGATCTCCTGCTTGTAGGACTCGGTCCAGGGGAGCTTGCCGATGTTCGCGCCGGCGAGGTTCACCACCACGTCGGCGCCGTCGAGGATGGCCGGGTCGAGCGGCCGGGAGCCGGGGGACCAGCGGAACTCGCTCGCCGTGCGCGGTTCGCGCCGGACGAGCGTCGTCACCTGGTGTCCCGCGTCGCGCAGGGCGCGGACGAGCGGGGTGCCGATGAAGCCGGACGCGCCGGCGACGAGGATCGAGAGCGGCTGTTCCGCCGTGTCTGCCATGGCTGCAACGCTACTCACGTCGACGTAGTCTTCTGTGTGTGACCGACAGCGAGACCGTGCAGCCCGACCCCACCGTCCCGACGCCGTACGAAGACCTGCTCCGCCGGGTCCTCGACGAAGGGGCGCCGAAGGGCGACCGCACCGGGACCGGCACGCGGAGCGTCTTCGGCGCACAGCTCCGCTACGACCTGTCGAAGGGCTTCCCGCTCGTCACGACCAAGCGCGTGCACTTCAAGTCGGTGGCGTACGAGCTGCTCTGGTTCCTCCGTGGTGACGGCAACGCCCGCTGGCTGCAGGAGCACGGCGTCCGCATCTGGAACGAGTGGGCGGGCGAGGACGGCGACCTCGGTCCGGTGTACGGCGTGCAGTGGCGCTCGTGGCCGACGCCGTCGGGGGAGCACGTCGACCAGATCGCGCAGGTCATCGAGCAGATCAAGTCGAACCCGGACTCCCGCCGCCTCATCGTCTCGGCGTGGAACGTGGCCGACGTGCCGGACATGGCCCTGGCCCCGTGCCACGCGTTCTTCCAGTTCTACGTCAACGACGGCAAGCTGTCGTGCCAGCTGTACCAGCGGAGCGCGGACATGTTCCTCGGCGTGCCGTTCAACATCGCCTCGTACGCGCTCCTCACCCACATGATCGCGGCACAGACCGGGCTCGAGGTCGGCGACTTCGTGTGGACCGGCGGCGACTGCCACGTGTACGACAACCACGTCGAGCAGGTCGAGGAGCAGCTGTCGCGCACGGCCTACCCGATGCCGACGCTCGAGCTCGCGCCGCGCGACTCGATCGACGACTACGAGTACGAGGACTTCACCGTCGTCGGATACCACCACCACCCGGCCATCAAGGCCGCCGTCGCCGTCTGATGCCGGACGGCAGCGGGACCGAGGCCGGCACCGAGGCCGACTGGACCGAGCCGGTCCGCGGCGTCGGCATGGTCTGGGCACGCTCACTCGACGGGGTCATCGGCGCCGACGGCGGGATGCCCTGGCACGTGCCCGAGGACCTCGCGCACTTCCGGCAGGTCACCGGTGACGCCACGGTCGTGATGGGGCGGCGCACGTGGGAGTCCCTGCCCGAGCGCTTCCGCCCGCTGCCCGGTCGCCGCAACGTCGTGCTCACCCGTGACGGGTCGTGGTCGGCCGACGGCGCCGAGGTCGTGCACGACCTGGCGACCGCGCTCGACACGGACGAGCCGGTGTGGATCATCGGCGGCGGGCAGGTCTACGCGGCGGGGCTGCCCTTCGCGGACCGCGTATCCGAGACGGTCATCGACCTCGACGTGCCCGGCGACACCGTGGCGCCGGCGTTCGGCGACGACTGGACGCTCGTCGACGAGGGCCCGTGGCAGACGTCGCGGAACGACGGCACCCGCTACCGCTTCCTCGAGTGGCGCCGCCGCGCCTGACGCCCTCGTGCGTTCGCGCCCCCGTGCGTTCGTGCCCTCGTGTGTTCGCACCCCCGTGCGAACGTCGCGCCCCCGCACACCGGGGCGCGACGTCTGCACGGGGGTGCAACGTGTCTCGGCGGCGGCGGCGGCGGCGCCGACCGGACGGCGGGCGGGACGCGCCTGACGGGGGTGATCCGTGCCTCCAGGACGGCCACCGTCCACACGGACGGCGGTCCCGGCGCGCATCCCCGGTACGCTGGTGCCCGTGTCCCCGCGTGAGAATCCCTTCGGTCAGGTCCTCGTCGCCCTCGTGACCCCGTTCACGGCCGACGGCGAGGTCGACTGGCCCGGCGTCGAGCAGCACATCGACGACTGCATCACGGCCGGTGCCGACGGCATCGTCGTGACCGGTACGACCGGCGAGACCAGCACCCTGACCGACCCGGAGAAGCTCCGTCTGGTCGAAGTCGGCAAGTCGGTCGCCGCGGGCCGCGCGAAGATCATCACCGGCGGTGGCTCGAACGAGACCGCGCACGCGATCCACCTCTACAAGCAGAGCGAGCGGGCCGGCGCCGACGGCGTCATGATCGTCACGCCGTACTACAACAAGCCGACGCAGTCCGGGGTGCTCACGCACTTCCGGATGATCGCGGACGCCACCGACCTGCCGGTCATCCTGTACGACATCCCCGGTCGCACCGGCATCCCGATCACGTACGAGACCATCGTGCGGGCGTCGCACCACCCGAACATCCGCGCCGTGAAGGACGCCAAGGGCGATTTCGCCGAGGTCTCGCGGGTGCTCAACAACACCGACCTCATGTACTTCTCCGGTGACGACACGAACGTGCTCCCGCACCTGTCGATCGGTGCCACGGGCCTGATCGGCGTCACCGCGAACATCACGTCGACGCCGTACCGCACCATCGTCGACGCGGTGAACCGGGGCGACCTCGCCACCGCGACCGCCGAGCACAAGCGCGTCGAACCCCTCGTCCGCGCTGTGATGACGCACGTGCCCGGCACGGTCGCGGCGAAGTACATCCTGCACGGGCTCGGCCGCATCGGCAGCCCGCGCGTCCGGCTGCCGCTCGTCGGCCCCGAGGACTCCGAGGCGTACGCCATCGAGACCTCGCTCGAAGCCGTCCGGGACATCCCCGGCGCCGACTTCTCGAACTTCCGCCCCGACCGCAACGCAGCGGCCGGCGGTGCTCTACCGAAGGTGCCAGGCACCACCCGCTAGCGAACACCGCGGCGCGCAGCACGCGCGTCGCCCGAATCCGTAGGACCGAATGCCCACACAGATCTCCGAACCCCAGCCGCTCGAAGCCGGCACCCTCCGCGTGATCCCCATCGGGGGACTCGGCGAGATCGGTCGCAACATGACCGTCTACGAGTACGAGGGCAAGCTGCTCATCGTCGACGCCGGCGTCCTCTTCCCCGAGGAGCACCAGCCGGGCGTCGACCTGATCCTGCCCGACTTCGCGCCGATCCGGGACCGGCTCGACGACGTCCTCGGGGTCGTGCTCACGCACGGTCACGAAGACCACATCGGCGCCGTCCCGTACCTGCTGAAGCTCCGCAGCGACATCCCGCTGATCGGCTCCACGCTGACCCTGGCACTCGTCGAGGCGAAGCTCAAGGAACACCGGATCAAGCCGTACACGCTCGTCGTGGCCGAGGACCAGACCGAGCAGCTCGGCCCGTTCCACCTCGAGTTCGTCGCCGTGAACCACTCCATCCCGGACGCCCTCGCCGTCGCGATCACGACCCCCGCCGGTCGTGTCCTGCACACGGGCGACTTCAAGATGGACCAGCTGCCGCTCGACGACCGCATCACCGACCTCCGTGCCTTCGCGCGGCTCGGCGAGGCCGGCGTCGACCTGTTCCTGCCGGACTCGACCAACGCCGACGTCCCGGGCTTCACCGCCCCCGAGCGCGACATCGGCCCGGTCCTCGAGAACATCATCATGCGCGCCCGCAAGAAGGTCGTCGTGGCGAGCTTCTCGTCGCACGTGCACCGCGTGCAGCAGGTCCTCGACGCCGCCGCCGCCGCGAACCGCAAGGTCGCGTTCATGGGGCGCTCGATGATCCGCAACATGACGATCGCCGCCGACCTCGGGTACCTCCGGGTGCCGGAGAACGTGCTCATCGACACGAAGAAGGCGAAGAACGTCCCCGACGACCAGATCGTCTACATGTCGACCGGGTCCCAGGGCGAGCCGATGGCCGTGCTCGCGCGGATGGCCAACCTCGAGCACCAGATCGAGATCGGCGAGGGCGACACCGTCATCCTCGCGTCGTCGCTCATCCCGGGCAACGAGAACGCCGTCTACCGCGTGATCGACGGGCTGACGAAGCTCGGCGCGAAGGTCGTGCACAAGGGCAACGCGAAGGTGCACGTCTCCGGACACGCGTCCGCCGGCGAGCTCCTCTACTGCTACAACATCCTGCGACCGCGGAACGTCCTGCCGGTGCACGGCGAGCAGCGTCACCTGTACGCGAACGCCGACCTGGCGATCCAGACGGGCGTCCCGCCGCGCAACGTGATCCTCGGGCAGGACGGCATCGTCGTCGACCTGAAGGACGGCGTCGTGAACGTCGCCGGGCAGCTCGACATCGGGTACGTCTACGTCGACGGGTCCACCGTCGGCGAGATCACCGACGCCGACCTCAAGGACCGCCGCGTCCTGGCGGAGGAGGGCTTCATCTCCGTCTTCTGCGCCGTCGACTTCACGACCGGCCAGTGCGTCATCGGCCCGGAGATCCAGTCGCGCGGCTTCGCCGAGGACGACTCCGTCTTCGACGACGTCCGTCCGCAGATCGCCAAGGCCCTGGCCGAGGCGGCGGCGAACGGCACGGGCGACAGCCACGCGTTCAGCCAGGTCGTCCGCCGCACGGTGGGCCGCTGGGTGAACACGAAGCACCGCCGCCGTCCGATGATCGTCCCGGTGGTCATCGAGGCGTAGCGACCGCGCGCCGGTCCTGCTGGGTGCGACGCGCCTGCAGACCGGCCAGGAGGCCCGGTGCACGTTCCTGACGGACGTGCGCCGGGCCTCCAGTCCGTTCCAGGGCGCGTGGCCGGGTCTGCGCTGCAGGCGCGGTTCGGCGGGTCGCCGGGCCGGTGTCCCGGCCTGTCGGCCAACCGGGTTCATCCCACAGGATGATGTTCTGTCGGTATGTCACTCAATAGTGTGCCGGTGTGACCGTCCTGCGTCGCTGGGTGTGGCCCGGCCTGAAGTTCCTCGTGTTCGCCGCCATCGCGGTGGCCCTCGTCCGCCTCGCGTTCTTCGCGGCCCAGCCCGAGGGTGAGGAGACCGTCCCCACCGGGCAGATCGCCGACCCGACCGTGACGGTCGAGAAGGGCGACGTCGTCAACGACGTCGAGGCCACCGGCACCATCCGCTCGGTCGCCTCGACCGCCGTCCGGTCGTCGGCGGAGGGGACCGTCAACAAGGTCTTCGCCGGGAACGGCGCCCACGTCGAGCAGGGTGCCCCGGTGATCGACCTGCGGGTGGAGACCCCGTCGACCGGCACCACCGACGACGGCGAACCGCTGCCGCCCACCGTGACGTTCTCGACCGTCGTCGCGCCGGCCGCCGGCACCGTGTCCGGGCTCGACCTCGTCGCGAAGCAGCCCGTCGCGATCGGGGACACCGTCGCCCAGGTCGCGCCCGAGGCCTACCGCGCGAGTGCCACGCTCGACGCCGCGCAGCTGTACCGGCTGACCTCCCGGCCGTCCGAGGCCACCGTCACCGTGAAGGACGGCCCGGCCCCGTTCACGTGCACCAACCTGTCGCTGACGAGCGCGACGAGCGGTTCGGGCGCCTCGTCGGACGCCGGCGACGGGTCCGACGGTTCCGACGGCTCCGGTGGCGGGGACGCCGCCGGTGGGACCCAGCTCGAGTGCGACGTGCCGAGCGGGGTGACCGTCTTCCCCGGCCTCGAGGTCACGGTCGCCGTCCCCGCAGGCAAGGCCGAGGGCGTGCTGACCCTGCCGACCACCGCCGTCCAGGGCACCGCGCAGAAGGGCGTCGTCACCGTGCTCGACGACGCCGGCAAGCGCTCCGAGCGGACGATCGCGCTCGGACTCAACGACGGCGAGACCGTCGAGGTGCGGTCCGGGCTGCACGAGGGGGACACCGTCCTGCAGTTCGTGCCCGGCAAGGAGCAGGCAGAGGACGACGAGTCCGCCGACGGCGGTTCGGTGATGGTCGGATGAGCCTGGTCTCCGTCCGCGGGCTGCGCAAGTCGGTCGAGCTGCCCGACGGCTCGCCGCTCGAGATCCTCCGTGGCGTCGACCTCGAGGTCGACGCGGGCACCCGTGTGGCCATCGTCGGCCGCTCCGGCTCCGGCAAGTCCACGCTCCTCAACGTGCTCGGTCTGCTCGACACCCCGACCGAGGGCGTCCACGAGTTCGACGGCGTCGACGTCGGTCGCGCTGGCTCGCTCCGACGTGACCGCATCCGCGGCGACGAGGTCGGGTTCGTGTTCCAGCAGTTCAACCTGCTGCAGGGGCGCACCGCGATCGAGAACGTCGAGGTGCCCCTCCTCTACGCGACCGGTCGTGCGTTCTGGCACCGTCGGCGGCTCGCGCTCGAGATGCTGGACCGGGTCGGGCTGGCGGACCGCGGCGACACGCAGCCGCACCGGCTGTCCGGTGGCGAGCAGCAGCGCGTCGCGATCGCCCGCGCGCTCGTCCGGCAGCCGCGGCTGATCCTCGCGGACGAGCCGACCGGTGCCCTCGACGTCGACACCGGACGTGCCGTGATGGAGCTCCTCGAGACCGTCGCGGCCGAGACCGGTGCGGCGCTCATGACGATCACGCACGACGCCGCGGTCGCCGCGCGCGCCGACGTCGTGCACCGGATCGACCACGGTCTGGTGGTGGACCCCGCAGCGGCCTCGGCCGAGGGGATCGCCGCCGAGGTGGCCGGCGCGGGGGTGTCCGCGTGAACCGCGTGCTGACCACCGTCGTCGGGACGTTCGTCGAGTCCTGGCAGGAGCTCCGCGTGCACCGGGGCCGTGTCGTCCTCAGCCTCATCGGGGTCACGATCGCGGTCGCGTCCCTCGCGGTCGTGGTCGGGTTCGGATCCCTGGCGGAGCGGGTCACCGCGGCGTTCAGCGAGCAGTACGGCGGACGGGCCGCGACCTACAGCCTGACCGGGACCGGCCCGGGCGACGGCTCGGCATCGGACACCGCGACCTCGGACGCCCTCGACCGGGAGCTCCGTGCCGCGGTCGCCCGGTACGACGTCCGCTACGCCACCGAGGCGACCTACACGTCCCGCCGGGTGCAGTTCCCCGACGGCGTCGCCGAGGTGCAGGGCCAGACCGTCGATCCGCCGTACGCCGAGATGCACCGGCTCCGGATGGCCTCGGGGGAGTGGTTCACCGAGTCCGACCGCGAGCGCCTCGCACCCGCGATCGTGGTGAACCAGGCGTTCCTCGACCAGCTCGGTGGGGCCGACGTCGTGACCCACCCCACCGTCCGGCTGCCCGGCACGCCCGGGGTCACCGCCGTGGTGGTCGGCGAGTACGCCTCGTCGGAGTACGACACCGAGCCGATGTTCTACCAGCTGGCGAACTCGGTGGCGACGTCGAGCGTGGCCCCGGGGACGGCCGACGGCAATCCGCGGTCGTTCGAGGTCTGGGTGCCGGAGTCCGGCGGCAAGGCCCTCGCGAAGCGCATCGCCAGCGATGCCGAGCGCGCCGTCGGTGACGGGATGTCCGTCGACGCGACCCGGATGGACGCCGCCGGCTCGGTGGACGGTGACCCGCTCGGGGCGATGCGGTACGTCATCGCCGGTGTCGCGGTCCTCGTCCTCGTGCTCGGCGGGCTCGGACTGCTCAACGTCTCGCTCGTCAGCGTCCGGCAGCGCATCCGCGAGATCGGCATCCGTCGCGGCGTCGGAGCCTCGGCCGGTCGGATCTTCGTCGCGGTGCTCCTCGAGAACGTGCTCGGCACGCTCGTCGCCGGCGGGGTCGGTGTCATGATCGGCGCCGCGGTGCTCGGCAACGACACGGTCCGCGGGCTCATCACGAGCGGGGTGGAGGTCGGCGGGGCGCCGTTCCCGCTCGAGGCGGCCCTGGTCGGCGTGGGTTCCGCGGTGTTCGTCGGCGCGCTCGCCGGGTTCCTCCCCGCGATCGTCGCGGTGCGGGTCAAGGTCATCGACGCGATCCGGTACTGACCGCGCCCTCGGCCTGGATGCCCGTCCCGCGTCCGCCCCGGACGTCGCGGCGGGCCTCCCTCGGTTTGTCCTGAGAGGGGATTAGGGTTCTGCCCATGGCCGGAGGCACCAAGTCGACCACGCGCTCGCGCGCGTCCTCGTCGTCCCGTGGAAGCGGGACGCGTGCTCCGTCGCGCACCCAGGCCACGACGAAGAAGCTCCCGCAGGCGGCACCCACGCCGGTGTTCCGCGAGCAGAGTCCGTTCGTGACGTTCTGGCTCGCGATGGCGCACGGTGTCGGGGCGATGTTCCGTCTGCTCGGCAAGGAGACGCTCGAGAAGGACCAGCGCCGCGACGGCTTCCCGTTCCTGCTGTTCGTCCTCGCCATCGCCGGCGCGGTGGTGGAGTGGCTCAACCCGACGAACTCGGTCTCGGTCGCGCTCGACGCGTACACGTTCGGCGGGCTCTTCGGCCGACTGGCGTTCGCGCTCCCGGTGATCATGGTCGTCTTCGCCGGCTGGCTCTTCCGGCACCCGGCCTCGGTGCACGACAACACCCGCATCGGGATCGGCCTCGGGCTGCTGCTCGTGTCGATCGCCTCGCTCTGCCACGTGTTCGGCGGCCGGCCCAGCGCCGCCGACGGCATGCCCGCGCTCGCCGCGGCCGGCGGGGTGATCGGGTGGGTCGTCATCGGGTGGCTCGTCACCATCGCCACGGCCTGGGTCGCGGTGCCCGTCGCGATCGTGCTGCTCGTGCTCTCCCTGTTCATCATCACGAAGACCCCGCCGAACAAGCTCGGCCGACGGCTGCACGAGCTCTACGCGTACCTGTTCGGTGCACCGGCCCCCGCGGCGGAAGCCGAGGCCGAGGTGGCCGAGGCTCCTGCACCACGAGCGCGGTCGACGAAGCGCGCGAAGAAGGGCGACACCGACTTCCAGCTCTTCGACGACCTCGGCTTCGAGGGCGACGAGGCCGCAGCGGCCGACGCAGCCGAGGACGGCGGCACCGTCCCGTGGTGGCGCCGGAACAAGTCCGGCCGCGAAGAGGACCCTGCCTACGACAGCCCCGTCATCACGGGCGCGACCTCGACGGTCCCCGACGTGCCGGCAGCCGCCGCGTCCCCGAGCCCGACCCCGACCCTGGGTGCCGCGGCCGGCCTGATCGACCACACCCCCGCCGAGCCCGCGTCGGTGAACCTCAACGACTCCGTCGAGCACGACCTCGAGGTCGCCGAGCAGGCGCTCCGCGACTTCGGCACCGTCGTGCCGGACCGCGCCGACGCCACCGAGGTGATTCGTCCGGACGCGTCCGTGTCTCCGGTGGTCTCCCCGTCCCTCCCGGCCGAGGACCCGGCGGACGACGTCGCCGCCGACGCCGCCGACGGGCTGCCGCCGATGTCCGACGCCGACGAGGACCCGTCCGCGCCCTACCGCCTGCCCGCCGCGACCACCCTGAGCTCTGGCTCGCCGTCGGTCGCACGCAGCCAGGCGAACGACGACATCGTCGCCGCGATCACGAGCGTCCTCACCGAGTTCAAGGTCGACGCGAAGGTCACCGGCTTCTCGCGCGGCCCGACGGTCACGCGCTACGAGATCGAGCTCGGCCCGGGCGTCAAGGTCGAGCGCGTCACCGCGCTGTCGAAGAACCTGTCGTACGCGGTCGCCTCGAACGAGGTCCGCATCCTCTCGCCCATCCCCGGCAAGAGCGCGATCGGCGTCGAGATCCCGAACTCCGACCGCGAGACCGTGTCGCTCGGCGACGTCCTCCGGTCGAACGCCGCTCGGAAGTCCAAGCACCCGATGACCATCGGCGTCGGCAAGGACGTCGAGGGCGGCTTCGTCGTGGCGAACCTCGCGAAGATGCCGCACCTGCTCGTCGCCGGCTCGACCGGGTCGGGCAAGTCGGTCTTCATCAACTCGATGATCACCTCGCTCCTCATGCGCGCGAAGCCGTCCGAGGTCCGCATGGTCCTCGTCGACCCGAAGCGCGTGGAGCTCTCGATCTACGCCGGCGTCCCGCACCTCATCACGCCGATCATCACGAACCCGAAGAAGGCGGCCGAGGCGCTGCAGTGGGTCGTGAAGGAGATGGACATGCGGTACGACGACCTGGCGTCGTTCGGGTTCCGCCACGTCGACGACTTCAACAAGGCGATCGAGAACAACGAGATCGTCCTGCCCGCGGGCAGCGAGCGGAAGCTCAAGCCCTACCCGTACCTGCTCGTCGTGGTGGACGAGCTCGCCGACCTCATGCTCGTCGCACCCCGCGACGTCGAGGAGTCGATCGTCCGCATCACCCAGCTGGCCCGTGCCGCCGGCATCCACCTCGTGCTCGCGACGCAGCGCCCCTCGGTCGACGTCATCACCGGCCTCATCAAGGCGAACGTCCCGTCGCGCATCGCGTTCGCGGTCACCAGCGTCACGGACAGCCGGGTCATCCTCGACCAGCCGGGCGCCGACAAGCTCATCGGGCAGGGCGACGCGCTCTTCCTGCCGATGGGGTCGTCGAAGTCGCTCCGTGTGCAGGGCGCCTGGGTGAACGAGAGCGAGGTCGCCGAGGTCGTCCAGCACGTCACCCGGCAGGCCCGCCCCGAGTACCGGCAGGACGTCCAGGCGGTGGTCGAGCGCAAGGAGATCGACGCCGACATCGGTGACGACCTCGAACTGCTGCTGGCCGCGGTCGAGCAGGTCGTGTCGACGCAGTTCGGCTCGACCTCGATGCTCCAGCGCAAGCTGCGCATCGGGTTCGCCAAGGCCGGACGCCTCATGGACCTCATGGAGTCGCGTGACATCGTCGGCCCGTCCGAGGGGTCGAAGGCGCGCGACGTGCTCGTGACCGCCGACCAGCTGCCGTCCGTGCTCGCGAAGCTCCGGGGCGAGGAGCCCCCGGCTCCGGCGGCTCCGCCCGCGGGTGCTGCGCCGACGGCCGCGGCCGTCGACGGGCCGCTCTCCGGCGGCGACGACCGCTACGGTGCCGACCCGGTGGGGGACATGACCCGCGGGTACAGTGAGGTCGACGACGAGCCCGACGAGGACGCGTGGGGACTGACGGGCAGGGAGTGAGTGCGATGACCGCCTCGAACGGTACGGACACGTCGCACGGCGCCAAGTTCCCGTGGCGCGGACGCCTGCTCCGCAAGGGCACCGGTCCGGCGTCCACGGCGAACGTCGCGAACATCATCACGGTGGTGCGCATCCTGATGGCGCCGCTGTTCTTCGTCCTGCTGCTGGCGGACGCCGGCGCCGACGGGCCCCTGCGGATCTGGGCAGCGGTCGTCTTCGTCGTGGCCATCGTCACCGACAGCGCGGACGGCATCATCGCCCGCCGGCAGAACCTGGTCACCGACTTCGGCAAGCTCGTCGACCCGATCGCCGACAAGGTCCTGATCGGTGGTGCCCTCGTCGCGCTGTCGATCCTCGCCGAGCTGCCCTGGTACGTGACGGTCCTCATCATGGTGCGCGAGATCGGCATCACGGTGTTCCGCTTCGCGGTGCTGTCCGACCGGGTGATCCCGGCCAGCCGCGGGGGCAAGATCAAGACGGTACTGCAGGCAGTGGCGCTGACCGCCGCGCTCTTCCCGTGGTGGAACCTGGTGGGCGAGTGGGCGCACTGGGTGAACGGCATCCTGATGACCGCCGCGTTCCTGGCAACGATCCTGAGCGGCATCGACTACCTCTGGCAGGCATGGAAGCACAACCGCAGCGCAGCGTGACCGACGACCCCGCACCGGTGCCGGTGCCCGTGGCTCCCGGCCTCATCGCCGAGCTGACCGCACGGGGTGAGACCGTCGGCGTGGCCGAGTCCCTCACCGGCGGGCTCGTCGTGGCCACCCTCGTGGACGTCCCCGGTGCGAGCGCCGTCGTCCGTGGCGGTGTCGTGGCCTACGCGACGCCGATCAAGCACGAGATCCTCGGGGTCGACGCCGAGCTCCTCGACGCGAAGGGCGCGGTCGACCCGGAGGTCGCACGGCAGATGGCAGCCGGTGTCCGGATCGCGATGTCCGTTGACGGTGCGCCGGCGACGTGGGGGATCAGCACGACGGGTGTCGCCGGACCGGACCCGCAGGACGGGATGCCCGTGGGGACGGTCTTCGTCGGGATCGCGTCGGCGAACGGTGCCGAGGCGTACGAACTGCACCTCGACGGTGACCGGGAGGCAATCCGGCACGCCACCGTCTCCGAACTCCTGGCACGGATGTCGTCCACGCTCCGCGGCCGGGAATAGGTCCCGTTTCCACTGGGTTACATCTCACGCAATCTCCAGCGGTACAGCAGCCGGCCTCGCTAGCATGCTGCAACCGGCAACGCTATTGTTGCTCAACCCGAACTCGGCCATCCGGTCCGAGCGGGCGCGGAGACGACAGAGAGGAGGAGTTCTTATGGTTCTCGTTCGTCAGGAAATCGGCGACGTTCTGCGGGACTTCCGCTTGCAGAAGGGCCGGACCCTCCGTCAGGTCGCGTCCAAGGCCAGCGTTGCCCTCGGGTACCTCAGCGAGGTCGAGCGCGGGCAGAAGGAAGCCAGCTCGGAGATCCTCGCGTCCGTCGCGGACGCGCTGGACACCCCGATCTCGACCATCATGCGCGAAGTGGGCGACCGCCTCGCCGTGGTCGAAGGCCTCACCCCCGTCCCCGACACGCTCCCCGACGACCTCGTCGCCGAGTTCGACAACGACCTCGCGGTGCGCTGACGCCATCGCTCCCCAACGCCCCCGCCGGCCCTGCCGGCGGGGGCGTTCGTCGTTCCGGTCCGTCCGCACCGGTGGCGCTCGTTACGCTGGAACGATGCGGGTGAGTGAGTTCTGGCGAGCCGTCGACCAGGTGTTCGGTGACGCCTACGGTGCCGTGGTCAGTCGTGACGTGGTGCTCGAGGAGCTCGGTGGGCGGTCGGCGGCCGACGCGCTCGACGCCGGCATCGACGCGCGCCGGGTGTGGGAGGCGCTCTGCGACTCGCAGGACGTCCCGCTCGACAAGCGGCACGGCAAGGGTCTGGCGGAGCCCCGGGACTGACCCGGAGGACGACCTGCGCGTCCGAACACGTGTTCGGCGTGTTGCTCGAACGCGTGTTCGATCGGTGGTAGCTTCCTCCACATCGGCGCTGTTCGAGGAGTTCGTCCACAGATCGCGCGGCTGACGGCAGTGATGTCGGTGGCCCGCCCTAGGTTCGGAGTCAACGGGAACAGCCCGAAGCCTTGTCGCAGAACCACTGGCCTTGCACCATCGGCCGGTGTGGACGCGACAGCCTACAGGCGGCCGACACCGAGCACGAAGGAGCACCCCATGCCATCACCGGCAGACCGCGAGAAGGCCCTCGAGACCGCACTCGCCCAGATCGACAGGCAGTTCGGCAAGGGTGCGATCATGCGCCTCGGGTCGGACGAACGCGCCCCGGTCAACGTCATCCAGACCGGGTCGGTGGCGCTCGACGTCGCGCTCGGGATCGGCGGACTTCCCCGCGGCCGCATCGTCGAGATCTACGGCCCGGAGTCCTCGGGTAAGACGACCCTGACGATCCACGCGATCGCCAACGCCCAGCGTGCCGGCGGCATCGCGGCGTTCATCGACGCCGAGCACGCGCTCGACCCCGAGTACGCCAAGAAGCTCGGTGTCGACATCGACGCCCTCCTGGTGTCGCAGCCCGACACCGCCGAGCAGGCGCTCGAGATCGCGGACATGCTCGTCCGCTCCGGCTCCATCGACCTCATCGTGATCGACTCCGTCGCGGCCCTCGTGCCCCGTGCCGAGATCGAGGGCGAGATGGGTGACTCGCACGTCGGCCTGCAGGCCCGACTCATGTCCCAGGCGCTGCGCAAGCTCGCCGGTGGGCTGAACCAGACCCAGACCACGATGATCTTCATCAACCAGCTGCGCGAGAAGATCGGCGTGTTCTTCGGTTCGCCGGAGACCACGTCCGGCGGTAAGGCGCTGAAGTTCTACGCGTCCGTCCGACTCGACATCCGCCGCATCGAGACGCTCAAGAGCGGGACGGACGCCGTCGGCAACCGCACCCGCGTCAAGGTCGTCAAGAACAAGATGGCGCCGCCCTTCAAGCAGGCCGAGTTCGACATCCTGTACGGCGTCGGCATCTCGCGAGAGGGCTCGCTGCTCGACTTCGGTGTCGACCACGGCATCGTCAAGAAGTCGGGTGCCTGGTACACCTACGACGGTGACCAGCTGGGCCAGGGCAAGGAGAACTCGCGGTCCTTCCTGATCCAGAACCCGGAGATCGCCGCCGAGATCGAGGGCAAGATCCTCGCGAAGCTCGGTGTCGGTGCGGCGAAGGCCGAGGTTGACGCACCCGTCGAGTCGATCGCGCCGAAGATCGCGGAGCGCAAGGGCGCGTGACGACCGACCACCACGACGACGAGGACCTCGCACCGGTCACCGACCTGTTCGGTGCGCGGTCCCGTCGTCGGGCCGCGGCTCCTGCTCCCGCTCCTGCGCCCACCTCGGTACCGGACCCCTCGGAGCCGAGTTGGGGAACGGACGCCGACGAACCGTCGGCGGGCGTGCAGTCGCAGGACGCCGATGCCGACACCCCCGTGCCGCTCCCGATCCAGGGCGCTCGCGCCCAGGCCGACTGGCTGTCGCCGGTCGTCGGCGACGGAAGCGGCCGCACCGCCCGCGCCGAACAGGACGGCTACGACGAGGACTCGACCGCCGACGCCTCGACCGCGTCGGTGTTCGCCATCGACTCCGGCGCCGAGATCGACCCGGCGGATGCTCCGCGGCCGATCGACGAGCAGCGGGCCGACGCCGAGCGACTGAGCATGCGCGCGTTGAGCCGCAAGGGCGTGAGTGAGTCCGAGCTCCGGAAGATGCTTGCCGAGAACGACTTCGACGCCGACGTGGTCGAGTACGAGATCGAGCGGCTCACCCGGGTCGGCCTGGTCGACGACGTCGCCCTCGCGACCGACCTCGTCGACCGCCTGCACGACCGGAAGGGCCTCGGCCGGCAGGGTGTGGTCGCGGAACTCCGACGCCGGGGCATCGACCAAGCCGCGATCGACGCGGCGCTGGACGCCGCGGCCGACGACGAGGACGACGAGTTCGTCCGTGCCATCGAGCTCGCGCAGAAGCGTGCGGGGCAGTTGCGTGGACTCGACCGGGCGACCGCCGAACGCCGACTCTCCGGGTTCCTGATGCGCAAGGGCTACAACGGCGGCGTCGTCCGGATCGCGGTGGAGCGAGCGCTCGACGGCGGCGGGCGGCCGAAGGGCGGGCCTCGCGGGCCCGTGCGGTTCGAGTAACCCGCACCGCGCCCATCCGCGCGTGGTCCGCACTCGGTCTGTGCGTGGTCCGATTTACACTGGGACGACCATGGCCACCGTCGAAGCGCGCCCCCGCACCTACGAAGTCCGCACCTACGGGTGCCAGATGAACGTGCACGACTCCGAGCGGCTGAGCGGTTCGCTCCAGGCCGCCGGGTACGTCGCGGCTGACGGCGAGCAGGCGGACGTCGTCGTCATCAACACCTGCGCCGTGCGTGAGAACGCCGACAACCGCCTCTACGGCAACCTCGGCCAGCTCGCCGGCATCAAGCGCGAGCACCCCGGCATGCAGATCGCGGTGGGCGGATGCTTGGCGCAGAAGGACAAGAACGTCATCCTCGAGAAGGCGCCCTGGGTCGACGTGGTGTTCGGCACGCACAACATGGGGTCGCTGCCGACGCTGCTCGAGCGGTCGCGTCACAACGACGAGGCGCAGATCGAGATCCTCGAGGCGCTGGACGTGTTCCCCTCGACACTCCCGACGAAGCGCGACTCGACGCACAGCGGCTGGGTGTCGATCTCCGTCGGCTGCAACAACACCTGCACGTTCTGCATCGTGCCGTCGCTCCGCGGCAAGGAGAAGGACCGTCGCCCCGGGGACGTCCTCGCCGAGATCCAGGCGCTCGTCGACGACGGTGCGATCGAGGTCACCCTGCTCGGTCAGAACGTGAACTCCTACGGCGTCGAGTTCGGTGACCGCCAGGCGTTCGGCAAGCTGCTCCGTGCGGCAGGGCAGATCGACGCTCTCGAACGCGTGCGGTTCACCAGCCCGCACCCGGCCGCCTTCACCGACGACGTCATCGACGCGATGGCCGAGACGCCGAACGTCATGCCGCAGCTGCACATGCCGCTGCAGTCCGGGTCCGACCGGATCCTCAAGGCGATGCGTCGGAGCTACCGGAGCGAGCGGTTCCTCGGCATCCTCGACCGCGTCCGCGCGAAGATCCCGAACGCGGCGATCTCCACGGACATCATCGTCGGGTTCCCCGGCGAGACCGAGCAGGACTTCGAGGACACCCTTCGCGTCGTCGAGCAGTCCCGGTTCGCGTCGGCCTTCACCTTCCAGTACTCGATCCGACCGGGTACGCCTGCGGCGACGATGGACGAGCAGCTGCCGAAGCACGTCGTGCAGGAGCGCTACGAACGGCTCGTCGCCCTGCAGGAGCACATCACCGCCGAGGAGAATGCGAAGCAGGTCGGCCGTCGCGTCGAGGTGCTCGTCGCCACCGGCGAGGGCAAGAAGGACGAGGCGACGCACCGCCTGTCCGGCCGCGCGGAGGACTCGCGTCTCGTGCACTTCGCCGTCCCCGAGGGATCCGACGTGCCGCGCCCCGGCGACGTCGTCACGGTCGAGGTGACCCGGTCGGCCCCGCACTTCCTCATCGCCGACAACCCGGGCCCGCTGCCGATCCGTCGCACCCGTGCCGGCGACGCGTGGGACCGTGCCCAGGCCGAGAGCTGCGGCGTCCCGACCCCGGCCGCGCCCGGCGAGGGGGCGCGTGCGGTCTCCCTCGGGCTGCCGACCATCCGTGTCGGCCGCTGACGGGACGGGGCCCGCTGACGGGACGGGGCCCGCTGACGGGACGGGTCCCGCGGGCGCGACCGGCGCGGTCGATCCCACGGACGCGGCTGGTCCCGACGCGCTGATCGCGGTCGTCGGCGCCACGGGCACGGGCAAGTCCGACCTCGGCATCGCGATCGCCGAACGGCTCCGCGCTGCCGGACGCGACGCCGAGATCGTCAACGCCGACGCCATGCAGCTCTACCGCGGCATGGACATCGGTACGGCGAAGCTCCCGCCGGAGCACCGGCACGGCATCCCGCACCACCAGCTCGACGTGCTCGACGTGACCGACGAGGCGAGCGTCGCCGCGTACCAGCGCGACGCCCGAGCTGACGTCGAGGCGATCCAGGCGCGGGGCGGCGTCGCGGTGCTCGTCGGCGGCAGCGGGCTGTACGTCTCGGCGGTCCTGTTCGACCTGGCGTTCCCCGGGACCGACCCGGAGCTCCGCGCGCAGCTCGAGCGCGAGTACGACGAGCTCGGTCCGGGAATCCTGCTCGAACGGCTGCGCACCCTCGACCCGGCGGCCGCAGCGACGATCGACGCACGCAACCCGCGGCGGTTGATCCGCGCACTCGAGATCGCGAGCCGATCCGAGGTCGTGACCCCGAGCCTCCCGTCCGTGCCCCGCCCCTGGCGACCCGCGCGGATCCTGCACCTGCACCGCGACCGCGCGCAGCTCGTCGAGGCGCTGCACCAGCGGGCGGCGCGGATGTTCGACGCCGGGCTGGTGGACGAGGTCCGCGCGCTCCGCGACCGCGGGCTGGAGCAGGGCCGGACGGCCCGAGCCGCGATCGGGTACTCGCAGGCCCTCGAGGTGCTGCACGGCGACGCGACCGTCGAACAGGCGGTGGAGGCGACCGGGATCGCGACCCGCAAGTACGCCCGGCGCCAGGTCTCGTGGTTCCGCCGGTACGCCGACGCCGAGGTCCTCGACGTCACCGGCGCCGACCGCGCCGGGCTGACGGACGCTGCCCGTAGGATCGTTCCGTGACCGAGCTGCACTTCACCAAGGGCCAGGGGACCGGCAACGACTTCGTCCTGTTCGCCGACCCCGACGCCACGGTCGACCTGACCCCGGACCGCATCCGGGCCATCGCGGACCGGCGGTTCGGCGTCGGCGGCGACGGCGTCATCCGCGCCGTGCGGTCCGAGGCACTGCCGGAGGGCCGGGCGCTCGTCGCCGTCGAGCCCGCCGCGACCTGGTTCATGGACTACCACAACGCCGACGGCTCGGTCGCCGAGATGTGCGGCAACGGCATCCGCGTCTTCGCCCGGTACCTCACCGAGTCCGGTCTGGTCGACCTCGCCCCGGGCGAGACCCTGACGGTCGGCAGCCGCAAGGGCCTGGTCGACGTGCAGCGCACCACGAACGGGTTCTCGGCCGACCTCGGCCGCTGGGGGCTCGGCATCGAGGGCGGCGGCGCTGAGGACGTCCTGGTGCGCGCGAAGAACCTCGACCGTGCCCGGCCGGGCCTCGGCATCGACGTCGGCAACCCGCACGTCGTGGTCGCCCTCGCGACGGAGGACGAGCTCGCGGACGTCGACCTCACGTACATCCCCGTGCTCGACCCGCTGCCCGCCGCCGGAGCGAACGTCGAGTTCGTCCTGCCCGGCGACCCGCTCGTCAAGGACGGCGTCGGCGAGATCACGATGCGCGTGCACGAGCGGGGCAGCGGCGAGACGCTGTCGTGCGGCACCGGCGCGGTGGCCGCGGCCCTCGCGACCCGCCACTGGGCCGGCAACGGTGCGCCGGACACCTGGCGCGTGCGCGTGCCCGGCGGTGTCGTCACGGTCCGCATGTTCGCGGCGGAGGACGGCGAGCACGTCTCGCTCTCCGGTCCGGCGGAACTCGTCTTCTCGGGTGACCTGACGGTCTGATCCCGTCGGCACGTGTCCACCGGACGCGACCACGGTGGTCGGACGGGAGGCCCACCCAGCGTCACCGACGTCGGTGCGGTGGGTCGTGCCTCCAGGCTGACGTCCGTGGTGCGTCGCAGGGGAGGCGGCGGCGGTGCGTCTCGGGGACGCGGCGCCTACGCGGTGCGGTGCACCCGCAGGACGCGGAAGCCCTTGTCCGTCGTGGCGCGCGTGACGTGGAAGCCGTCGTCGAGCGTGTCCCGCAGCCAGCGCTGCAGCGAGTCGCCGCCGAGGTCCTTCGACACGACGAGCCAGGCGTCGCCGTCGACCTCGAGCCGGGGGAGCCAGGTGAGCAGGATCTGGTGCAGTTCGTCCTTGCCGACACGGATCGGCGGGTTGGACCAGATCGTCCGGAACCGCAGGTCGGCCGGGACGTCGTCCGGCAGCGCGATCGAGACGTTCCCGGCGCCGGCAGCCGTGGCGTTCGCCCGGGCGAGGCCGAGGACCCGTTCGTTGACGTCCACGCCCCAGACCTGTGCGTCGGCGGACTGGAGCGCCATCGTGATCGCGATCGGGCCCCAGCCGCAGCCGACGTCGAGGAGCGCGCCGTCGGACGCCGGTGGCGGGACGGAGCCGAGCAGGACGCGGGTGCCGCGGTCGAGGCCGTCGGGGCTGAACACGCCGGCCGCGGTGGTCAGCGTGAGGGTCCGGCCCGCGAGGGTGACGGTGATCTGGCGAGGCCGAGCATCGCTCTCCGGACTCGCAGAGAAGTAGTGGTCGTTCGCCATGGATGAACCGTACCGGCAACCCCGTGTGTCCTGAGCACGGCGGAGGTACCCTGTGGACAGCATGACGGACTCCAACGAGCACGACCAACCAACCACTGACGACAGCGCTGCCGGTGTCGTCGAACGAGTCCTGCGCAACGCCGACTCACGGGCCTCGTCGTCCGTGTTCGCGCCCGCGCAGGCGATCCAGACCCGGTCGGTGGACGACCGCGGCTGGAACGGCGACGGCGACCAGTACGACCGCGAGGACCGCGCGGCCCTCCGTCGCGTCGCCGGCCTCTCCACCGAACTCGAGGACGTCACCGAGGTCGAGTACCGGCAGCTCCGGCTCGAGCAGGTCGTCCTCATCGGCGTGTACCCGCAGGGCGACGCCGCCGACGCCGAGAACTCCCTCCGTGAGCTCGCCGCCCTCGCCGAGACCGCCGGCGCGGTGGTGCTCGACGGGCTGCTGCAGCGCCGACCGAACCCCGACCCGTCGACGTACCTCGGCAAGGGCAAGGCCGAGGAACTCGCGATGGTCGTCAAGGCCACCGGCGCCGACACGGTCATCGCCGACACCGAGCTCGCACCGTCCCAGCGTCGAGCGCTCGAGGACGTGGTGAAGGTCAAGGTCATCGACCGCACGGCCGTCATCCTCGACATCTTCAGCCAGCACGCGAAGAGCCGCGAGGGCAAGGCGCAGGTCGAACTCGCCCAGCTCGAGTACCTCCTGCCGCGCCTGCGTGGTTGGGGTGAGTCGATGTCCCGCCAGGCCGGTGGTCAGGTCTCCGGCGGTGCCGGTATGGGTTCGCGTGGCCCCGGTGAGACGAAGATCGAGCTCGACCGCCGCCGCATCCACACCCGGATGTCGAAGCTGCGTCGGCAGATCGCCGGCTTCCGCCCCGCGCGTGAGGCCAAGCGCGCCGACCGGCACCGCAACGACGTGCCGAGCGTCGCCATCGCCGGCTACACCAACGCGGGCAAGTCCTCGTTGCTGAACCGGCTGACGAGCGCGGGCGTGCTCGTGCAGAACCAGCTGTTCGCGACGCTGGACGCCACCGTGCGCCGCACCGAGAGCGCCAAGGGCCGCGAGTTCACCTTCGTCGACACGGTCGGCTTCGTGCGCAACCTGCCGCACCAGCTCGTCGAGGCGTTCCGCTCCACGCTGGAAGAGGTCGGCGAGGCCGACGTCATCGTGCACGTGGTCGACGGGTCGCACCCCGACCCTGCTGCGCAGCTGTCCACGGTGCGCGAGGTCATCGGTGACGTGGGGGCGCGGGACCTCCCGGAGATCGTCGCGTTCAACAAGGCGGACCTGATCGACGAGTCGCAGCGGCTCGTGCTGGTCGGCCTCGTCCCGGACGCCGTGTTCGTCTCGGCCCGCACGGGTGAGGGCATCCAGACCCTGCTCGAGGCGATCGAGGCCCGGCTGCCCGAACCCGACGTGTCGCTCACCGTGGTGATCCCGTACGACCGCGGGGACCTCGTGTCGTCACTGCACGACGCGGGCGCGGTGGACGCGGTCGACTACGTCGAGGACGGCACGCGGCTGCAGGTGCGGGTGTTCCGTCGGCAGGTCTCGGAGCTGGACCCGTTCGTGGTCGCGCCGGTCGTGCCGGTCGCTTCCGCGTAGCGCGTTCCGCAAAACGCAACGAAGGCGGTTGCTCGCAGAGGTACACCCCTGCGAGTAGCCGCCTCCGTTGCGTTTTGGAGGAGATTGCGTCCCCCGAGGAGGAGGGGGCGCCGGCTCAGAGGGAGCGGAGGACCGCCACGACCTTGCCGAGCACGGTGGCGGCGTCGCCGAGGATCGGTTCGAACGCGGTGTTGCGGGGGAGCAGCCACGTGTGGCCGTCGCGCTGCCGGAAGACCTTGACGGTGGCTTCCTCGTCGAGCATGGCCGCGACGATGTCCCCGTTGTCGGCGGTCTGCTGCGACCGCACGACCACCCAGTCGCCGTCGCAGATCGCGGCGTCGATCATCGACTCGCCCACGACCTTGAGCATGAAGAGGTCACCCGTCCCGACGAGCTGACGAGGGAGCGGCACGATCTCGTCGACGTGCTGCTCGGCGGTGATCGGGACGCCAGCGGCGATCCGGCCGACGAGCGGGACGAGCGTGGTGGCGTCGACGTCCGGTCCTTCGACGTCGGGGGTGGGCTCGTCGACCAGGACCTCGAGCGCGCGGGGGCGGTTCGGGTCGCGGCGGATCCAGCCGCCGAGTTCGAGCTGACCGAGCTGGTGCGAGACGCTCGAGAGCGAGGACAGCCCGGCTGCGTCGCCGATCTCACGCATGCTCGGCGGGTACCCCCGGCTGGCGATCGACGCGCGGATCGCGTCGAGGATCGCCTGCTGCTTCGCCGTCAGCGGCTTCTGTCCCCGCAGTTCATCCACCACGTCGTCTCGCCCTTCGTCGGTGCCGGGACGGTGCCCGCGGGAATGTCGGTGGTCCCCGCTTGACTTGTCCCAGTCGATCGAAACAGTATCCGACCGGTCACGGCCGGACAAACACCTGTTCGAGCGTGTCGGCGGAAAAACCCCCAGAAATCTCTGCATGCCACTTGTGCGACCACAGATTCGAACGTATGTTCGGTACAGGGCTTCGGTCCACCCGAACGGGAAGGCAAGAACGACATGAGCACCATCGCCATCGCTGACACCCAGCGCACCTCGGCGCCCGCCGTGCGTACGCGCCTGCGTCTCACGCGCCGCGGACGCCTCGTCATCACGACGCTCGCCGCGATCCCCCTGCTCCTCGGTGTCGGCTTCGCCGTGCTGAACGGCGGCCAGGCCTCGGCCGGCAACGCTGCGGCGGACGTGCACTTCGACACCGTCACGATCCAGCCGGGCGAGACGCTCTGGCAGCTGGCGGAGGAGACCGCGCCGAACGCCGACCCGCGCGACTTCGTGCAGGACGTCATCAGCCTGAACGCGCTGGACGGTTCCGGGCTGCAGGCCGGCGAGCAGATCGCCATCCCGGCCAAGTACACCTCCGGCCAGTAACGCCGAAGTCCGGCCAGTAACGCCGAAGTCCGGCCAGCAACGCCGAAGCCCGGCCAGCAACACCGAAGTGGGAGCGATGCCGGGGCGGAAGCGCTGTCGCTGCACACCGTCCGGACGGCCGGTCCTCGGACAGGTCACTCGGCCTACGATGGATCGGTGGCATTCACGCTCGAAGACCTCCCGATCCGAGACGACCTGCGCGGGCAGAGCCCCTACGGCGCCCCGCAGAAGCACGTCCGCGTGCAGCTCAACGTCAACGAGAACACGCATCCGGTGCCGGCGGACGTCGCCGAGGACATCGTGGCGTCGATCCGGCAGGCACTCACGACCGTGAACCGATACCCGGACCGCGAGTTCACCGAGCTCCGCCAGTCCCTCGCCGCGTACCTGCAGCGCGGGCTCGGCGCCGAGCAGCAGATCGGTCCCGAGCAGATCTGGGCCGCGAACGGTTCGAACGAGGTCCTGCAGCAGCTCCTCCAGGCCTTCGGCGGACCGGGCCGCACGGTGCTCGGCTTCCCGCCCACCTACTCGATGCACTCGATCCTCGCGTCGGGCACCGGCACCACCTGGATCCCCGCGCAGCGTGACGACGAGTTCCGCATCTCGCCGGAGACCGTGGTCGCCGCCATCCGCGAGCACCAGCCGGACATCGTGTTCCTCTGCGGCCCGAACAACCCCACCGGCACGCCGCTCGCCATCGAGACGATCGAGGCCGCCTACGCCGCGACCGACGGCATCGTGATGGTGGACGAGGCGTACGCCGAGTTCATGCCGTCCGACGTCCCGAGCGCGCTCACGCTGCTGCCCGGGCGCGAGCGGCTCGTCGTGTCCCGGACCATGAGCAAGGCCTTCGCCTTCGCGGGCGCGCGCGTCGGCTACATGGCGGCACACCCCGCCGTGATCGACGCGATCCGGCTCGTCCGGCTGCCGTACCACCTCTCCGCCCTCACCCAGGCGGCAGCGGTCGCGGCGCTCCGGCACGCTCCCGAGATGCTCGCGATGGTCGACGACATCAAGCGCCAGCGCGACCGGATGGTCACCGAGCTGCAGGCGATTGGGTACCGGACGTACGAGACCTGGTCGAACTTCGTGCTGTTCGGCGGCGTCGCCGACCCGCACGCCGCGTTCGAGGCACTGCTCGAGCAGGACGTCATCGTCCGCGACCTCGGCATCCCGAACCACCTCCGGGTGAGTGCTGGGACAGCGGAGGAGACCACGGCCTTCCTCGACGCCATGCGCCGCGTGGCCGCCGAACAGCCGCCCGTTAGGGTTGGGGCATGACCGCCCGCACCGCCTCGATCAGCAGGAGCACGAGCGAGTCGAGCATCGAACTCGCGCTCGACCTCGACGGCACCGGCTCGTCCGACATCTCGACGAGCGTGCCGTTCTTCGACCACATGCTCACGGCGTTCAGCAAGCACTCGCTCATCGACCTCCGCGTGCGGTCCACGGGCGACACCGACATCGACGTGCACCACACCGTCGAGGACACCGGCATCGTGCTCGGCCAGGCGCTCAAGCAGGCGCTGGGAGACCGGGCCGGCATCGGCCGGTACGGTGACGCCCTCGTTCCGCTCGACGAAGCACTCGCGCTGGCCGTCGTCGACGTCTCCGGGCGTCCGTTCCTCGTGCACACCGGCGAACCCGCAGGGTTCGAGTTCCACCGCATCGGCGGGCACTTCACGGGCTCGCTCGTCCGCCACGTGTTCGAGGCGATCACGTTCAACGCCGGCATCACGGTGCACGTCCGCGTCCTCGAGGGCCGCGATCCGCACCACATCGCCGAGGCCGAGTTCAAGGCGTTCGCCCGTGCGATGCGCAAGGCGGTCGAGCTCGACCCGCGTGTCGACGGCATCCCGTCCACGAAGGGCAAGCTGTGACCGACGCGCAGACCAACGACGACGGCGCCCGCGACGTGCAGACCACGAACGACGGCGACCGCGACACGAACCCGACCGGTGCACGGCCGAACGTCGTCGTCCTCGACTACGGCTCCGGCAACGTGCACTCGGCGGCGAAGGCCCTCGAGCGCGCCGGCGCGGACGTGACACTGACCTCGGACAAGCAGGCCGCACTGAACGCCGACGGCCTGCTCGTCCCCGGCGTCGGCGCGTTCGCCGCGGTGATCGACCAGCTCGAGGGCGTGCAGGGCGGCGAGATCGTCGACCGGCGGTTGGCGGGCGGCCGACCGGTGCTCGGCATCTGCGTCGGGATGCAGGTCCTCTTCACGCGGGGCATCGAGCGCGGTGCCGACGTCGAGGGTCTCGGGCAGTGGCCCGGCACGGTCGAACAGATCCAGGCCGAGGTGCTGCCGCACATGGGCTGGAACACGGTCCAGGCGCCGGAGGACTCGGTGCTCTTCGACGGTCTGCACGACGAGCGCTTCTACTTCGTGCACTCCTACGGCGTGACCGACTTCCCGCTCGAGGCCTACGGGCCGTTTCGTGCACCCCGCCTGACGTGGGCGGAACACGGGCAGCGGTTCGTCGCCGCGGTGGAGAACGGCCCCCTCACCGCCACGCAGTTCCACCCGGAGAAGTCGGGGGAGCCGGGCATCCGGCTGCTCCGGAACTGGGTGAACTCCCTCTGACCCGGCCGCGACCGGCGACCCGGATGCGACCGTCGACCCGGACGCGACCACCGACCCGGACGCGACCACCGACCCGGACGCGACCACTGACCCAGCAGTGACCACCGACCCGGCCGCGACCATCGGTCGCCCGCCACCCCGTCACGACCCGGCCGACCGGTCGGGGCGAGAGGCGGGGCGGACCGGCACCGCGCCTCCAGGCCGCAACCGCACCGCGGACCACCGCACCCGACCCGCCCGCCACCGCAACGAAGACAGGACCATGACCGACCTCATCGCCACCCCGCCCCTCGTCCTGCTGCCCGCCGTGGACGTCGTCGACGGCCAGGCGGTCCGTCTCACCCAGGGCGAGGCGGGGAGCGAGACCTCCTACGGCGACCCGGTGTCCGCCGCCCGCACCTGGCGCGACCAGGGCGCCGAGTGGATCCACCTCGTCGACCTCGACGCGGCGTTCGGTCGCGGCGACAACCGCAAGGTGATCGCGCACGCCGTGCGCGAGGTCGAGGGCGTCAACGTCGAGCTGTCGGGCGGCATCCGCGACGACGCGTCCCTCGAGGCGGCGCTCGCCACCGGCGCCGCGCGGGTCAATCTCGGCACCGCCGCGCTCGAGAACCCGGAGTGGGCCGCGCGCGTGATCGGGACGTACGGCGAGCAGATCGCGGTGGGGCTCGACGTGCGTGGGACGACGCTCGCGAGCCGCGGCTGGACGGAGGACGCGGGGGACCTGTGGGAGGTGCTCGACCGCCTCGAGGAAGCCGGCTGCGCCCGCTACGTCGTGACCGACGTCACGAAGGACGGCACGCTGCAGGGGCCGAACGTGGACCTGCTGCGCGAGGTCTGCGACCGGACCGACCAGCCCGTCGTGGCGTCCGGCGGGATCTCGACGCTCGACGACCTCCGGGCGCTGCGGGAACTCGTGCCGCACGGGCTGGAGGGCGCCATCATCGGCAAGGCGCTCTACTCGGGGGCGTTCACGCTCCCGGCCGCCCTCGACATCGCTTCGGAGTAGCCGCGTGGCGGGCATCTCGAACGGCCGCGGCACCGGACCGGACGCGCCCGAGCACGCCGGGCAGCCAGCCGTGCCCGGGCAGCCCGACGCGACCGGCCACCCCGACGACGCGCACACGCCGGGCGGCGCAGCCGACTCGGCGGGCTTCGCCTGGGCCGGCCGCGCCTTCGACCAGCACGACACGACCTTCGACGACGACGACGGTCTGGCGGACCCGGCCCTCGTCGCCGCGATCACGGCGCTGCCGGAGGGCGGTTCGCAACGCGCGATCGTCGACGCGCTCCGCACGGCGCGCCTGCTCATCCCGCTCATCGCCGAAGCGGGTGACGTCGGCCACACCGACACCGGCAAGCTCGTCGACAAGACGCAGGAGCTCTCGATCGTCACGGTCGCCGGCCCCGACGGGCGCAGCGTGATGCCCGCGTTCACCTCCGTTGAGGCGATGCGCGCGTGGGACGCCGACGCCCGCCCGGTGCCCGCGGAGTCGCGTCGGGTGGCGATGGCCGCGGCGAGCGAGGAGACCCAGCTCGTGGTGCTCGACCCCACGGCGCCGACCGAGTTCGTGCTCCGTCGACCGGCCGTGTGGGCGCTCGGCCAGGACCTGCCGTGGACGCCCTGCTTCGAGGACCCGGAGGTCGCGCAGGCCTTCGCCGACTCCGTCGTCGGGGAACGGGCGGTGGCACGGGTCGAGCTCTCGCCCGGGGACCCGCTCGGGCGCTTCGCGGGGGCGGAGCTGACGGTCGGGCTCGCGCTCCACCCGGGGCTCGACCAGGGGCAGGTGCAGGAGCTCGTCGGTCGCCTGCAGCAGCGGTGGACGGCGAACGCCGTCATCGCGGAGCGCGTGGACAGCATGCGGGTGGCGTTGCGCCCGGCGTGACGGCCTGGAGGCGCGGCTCGCCTCCGCCCGTCGGCGCGCTTCGGTCGTCGGTCGCCACCACGGCGGCCGTCGGTAGGGCGGTGCGGCCCGGATGTCGCGTGCGGCCGTCGGCACGGCGGTGCGGCCCGGATGTCGCGTGCGGCCGTCGGTACGGCGGTGCGGCCCGGTCCGGGTGGCCGTCGCCGGTACGATGGCCGGGTGAGCACGAACCCGACGACCACCCCCGGAACCGGCGAGACCGCCTACGGTCCGACCGGACGGCCCGTCCGGCAGTTCGCGGTGCCCGAGGAACTCGACGGTCACGGCCCCGCTCGCATCATCGCGCTCTGCAACCAGAAGGGCGGCGTCGGCAAGACCACGACGTCGATCAACCTCGGTGCGGCGCTCGCGGAGTACGGCCGCAAGGTGCTCGCGGTGGACTTCGACCCGCAGGGCGCCCTGTCCGCGGGCCTCGGTGTCCGCACGCACGACATCCCCACGGTCTACGACCTGCTGATGGGCTCGATCAAGGACCCGAACCAGGTCATCCAGCCGACGAACACGCCGTACCTCGACGTCATCCCGGCGAACATCGACCTGTCCGCGGCCGAGGTGCACCTGGTGAACGAGGTCGCCCGCGAGCAGATCCTCGCGAGCGTGCTCCGCAAGGTCGCCAAGGACTACGACGTGATCCTCGTCGACTGCCAGCCCTCGCTCGGGCTGTTGACGGTGAACGCCCTCACGGCGGCGCACGGCGTGCTCATCCCGCTCGAGTGCGAGTTCTTCGCCCTCCGCGGCGTGGCGCTCCTCATCGAGACGATCGACAAGGTGCGCGACCGCCTGAACCCGGCGCTGCAGCTCGACGGCATCCTCGCGACCATGTACGACTCGCGCACGCTGCACTCGCGCGAGGTGATGGAGCGCGTCGTCGACACGTTCGACGACCGCGTGCTCGACACGGTGATCGGGCGCACGGTGAAGTTCCCGGACGCGACCGTCTCGGCCCGGCCGATCACGCAGACCGCTCCGGACCACGCCGCCGCGCACTCGTACCGGCAGCTCGCACGGGAGCTCGTCGAGCGTGGCGCCGTCGCCTGACGACGCCGCCGTCCCGCAGCCAGCCGACGCGCCCGCGCCCGCGGGCACCACGACCGTGCCCGGGTTCCGGGTGCGCCTGCGGAACTTCGACGGGCCGTTCGACCTGCTCCTCTCGCTCATCACGAAGCACGAGCTCGACATCACCGAGGTCTCGCTCGGCGCGGTGACGGGGGAGTTCATCCAGTACGTGCGCCTGGCGGAGTCCGAGGACGAACTCGACGAGGCGAGCGAGTTCCTCGTCGTCGCGGCGACGCTCCTCGACCTGAAGATCGCCGGGCTCCTGCCCCAGGGCGAGCTCGTCGACGCCGAGGACGTCGCCCTGCTCGAGGCGCGCGACCTGCTGTTCGCGCGGCTGCTGCAGTACCGCGCGTTCAAGCAGGCGGCCGACTGGTTCGGGTCACGCTGGCTGAGCGAGTCGCGTCGGCACGTGCGGCGCGTCCGCCTCGAGGAGCGCTTCCGCGCGCGGACCCCCGAGCTCGTCTGGACCCTGTCGGTGCAGGACTTCGCGGCGCTGGCGACGATGGCGTTCGCCCCGCGGGAGATCCCGACGGTCGGGCTCGACCACCTGCACGCGCCGCTCGTCAGCATCCGCGAGCAGGCGGCGATCGTCGTCTCGATCCTCCGGACCCGGGCCGACGAGGACGTCTCGTTCCGCGAACTGGTCGCCGGCGTCGCGGAGACGGGTATCGTGGTGGCTCGCTTCCTCGCGATCCTGGAGCTGTACCGGAACGCGTCCATCTCGTTCGAACAGCTCGAACCGCTCGGGGAGCTGACACTCCGCTGGACCGCCGCCGACTGGTCCGACGAGAGCCTCGCCAACCTGGGAGCCGACTATGACGGATGACGTCGCCGACGCACCGCACGAGCACGCGCACGCGCACTCGTCGAGCGCCGAACCCGGCGGGGCCGACGAGATGGCCGACGCCCGCGCGATCGAACGTGAGATCCACGAGCGCCGCGAGCACGAGCAAGCAGGCGAGCAAGCGGACGAGCGGACTGAGCACCACGTCCCGCACCCGGACATCCCGATCGACCGACAGCTCGAGGCGATCCTGATGATCGCCGACGAGCCGCAGTCGCTCGTCGCGCTCGGTGCCGCGGTCGACGCGCCCGTCCCCGCCGTCCGCCAGGCGATCGAGCGCCTCGTCGCGGACTTCGACGGCGTCGACGGGACCATCCGTCGCGGATTCGAGCTCCGCGAGGTCGGCGGCGGCTGGCGCTTCTACGTCCGACAGGACCTCGACGACGTCGTCGAGCAGTTCGTCGAGGCCGAGCGGCCCTCACGGTTGTCGCAGGCCGCCCTCGAGACCCTCGCGGTCGTCGCCTACAAGCAGCCGATCACCCGGTCGCAGATCGCCGCGATCCGCGCCGTGAACGTCGACGGGGTCGTCCGCACGCTGGTCGCGCGGGGGCTCATCGAGGAGTCGTTCACCGACGCCGAGACCGGCGCCATCAACTACGTCACGTCCGACCTGCTCCTGCAGCAGCTCGGCATCAACTCGCTCGACGAGCTGCCGCTCATCTCGCCCCTCCTGGACGACGGTGCCGGCGGCTTCGAGCAGAACGAAGGGATCCCCGATGGCCGCGTATGAGGAAGAACGACGAGGCGGCCCACGAGGCGGTTCGGGTCGCGACGGCGGCAGCCGGCCTGGAGGCCCGTCCCGCGACCGCACCGCCGGCTCCGGCCGTGCGGGTGGCCGGTCCGGTGACGACCGTGGCGGGTACCGCGGGCGCGATGAGCGTCCGTCGGGTGACCGTGGTGGGTACCAGGGTCGTGACGACCGCTCCGGCGCGACCGGCGGATACCGGGGTCGTGACGACCGTTCCGGTGGGACCGGCGGCGGTTACCGGGGGCGCGATGAGCGTCCGTCGGGTGACCGTGGTGGGTACCGGGGTCGTGACGACCGTTCCGGTGGGACCGGCGGCGGCTACCGGGGTCGCGATGAGCGTCCGTCGGGTGACCGTGGGGGCTACCAGGGTCGCGACGAGCGCTCCGGCGGCTACCGGGGTCGTGACGAGCGTCCGTCGGGTGACCGTGGGGGCTACCAGGGTCGCGACGACCGCTCCGGTGGCGGGTACCGCGGTCGTGACGAGCGTTCCGGCGGGACCGGTGGCGGCTACCGCGGTCGCGACGAGCGCCCCGCGTCCGGTGGCTACCGCGGCCGTGACGACCGTTCCGGTGGCACGAGCGGCGAGTACCAGAGTCGTGACGACCGTTCCGGCGGGACCGGTGGCGGCTACCGCGGGCGTGACGAGCGCCCCGCGTCCGGTGGCTACCGCGGCCGTGACGACCGTTCCGGTGGGACCGGCGGTGGGTACCGCGGCCGTGATGACCGTTCCGGTGGGACCGGTGGCGGGTACCGCGGCCGTGACGACCGCCGTGACGACCGCCGTGACGACCGCCGTGACGACCGTGGCGGTGACCGCGGACGCTTCGTGAGCCGTGACGACGACCGTCGCGGCGGCGACCGCGGCGGCTTCGTCCGTCGTGAGGACGACCGCGGTGGGTACCGGGGCCGTGACGACCGCCGTGACGCCCCGCGCCGTGACGACGACCGGGGCGGCTACCGGGGCCGTGACGACCGCCGAGACGCCCCGCGCCGCGATGCTCCGCGCCGCGACGACGACCGGCGCGACCCGGCCCGCGAGGACCGCCGCACCCCGGACGGCCGCCCGAGCAGCGTGTGGCACAACGGCCGACGCTACGTCGGCGGCACCACGACCGCGCGCAACAGCGACCGCAACCGGGGCTCCGGCAGCCGGTCCACCGGCCCTCGCACGCCCGACCACCGCACCACCCCGCAGCCCGAGGGCGCCCGCGACCAGTCCGGCGCTCCGCTGGAGGGCACGCCCGAACGACCGATCATCCCGGACTGGGACGCATCGGAGGGGAGCGCGCCTGCCGGGGCCGCACCGGGCCTCCAGGCAGAGGGCGAGCGCCTGCAGAAGGTGATCGCCGGTGCGGGCGTGGCATCCCGACGCGTCGCGGAGAACCTGATCGTCGAGGGCCGCGTGACGGTCAACGGCGAGGTCGTCGACGCGCTCGGTCGCCGGGTCGACCCGGAAACCGACGAGATCGCCGTGGACGGCGTGCCGGTGCAGATCGACAGCTCGCGTCGCTACGTGCTCCTCAACAAGCCGACCGGCATGGTGTCGAGCCTGCAGGACGAGCGCGGGCGCCGCGACCTGTCCGAGTACGTCGACCGGTACGAGGAGCGCCTGTTCAACGTCGGCCGCCTCGACACCGAGACGTCCGGGCTCCTGATCCTGACGAACGACGGGGACCTGGCCCACGTGCTCGCGCACCCGTCGTTCGGCGTGACGAAGACCTACATCGCCAAGGTGCGCGGCAACGTGAACCCGGCGACGGTGCAGCGACTGCTCGACGGTGTGGAGCTCGAGGACGGCCCGATCGCCGCGGACAAGGTGCGGCTGCTCGAGTCGTCCCGCGGGGAGTCGCTCGTCGAGATCACGCTGCACTCGGGCCGGAACCGCATCGTCCGCCGGATGCTCGACGAGGTCGACCACCCGGTGCTCGAACTCGTCCGTCGCTCGTTCGGCCCGCTGCAGCTCGGGTCGCTGCCGATCGGCAAGACGCGCGAGCTGTCGACCGTCGAGCTCGGCAGCCTCCTCCGGATCGCCCGTCAGGCGAAGGGCGCCCCGCGGGACGCCGACGGCGAGGAGTCGTCGGACTGACGCATCGGTAGGCTGGCCGGGTGACCGACCGCACGCTCCTCTCCGCCGAACCGGACATCGACCGGCGGCTCCGGGGACCCGTGCGCATCGTCGGCGCCGGCCTGCTCGGTGCGTCGATCGGCCTGGCGCTGCGTGAGAAGGGTGTCGACGTCGTCCTCGACGACGTCTCGCCCGCCGCCTTGGCGCTCGCCGTGGACTACGGCGCCGGTCGGCACCCCGCAGACGGTGACGCGCCGGAGCTCGTCGTGGTGGCGGTCCCACCGGACGTCGTGGCGACCGTCGTCGCACACGAGCTGACCGCCTACCCGCAGGCCGTCGTAACCGACGTCGCGAGCGTGAAGTCCGGACCGCTGGCGGCGCTCCGGGCCTCCGGCGCCGACGTCAGCCGCTACATCGGGTCGCACCCGATGGCCGGCCGCGAGCGCAGCGGTCCGACCGCCGCCCGCGCCGACCTGTTCGTCGGGCGGCCGTGGGTGGTCGCCGGGCACGACGGGATCAGCTACCAGCGGGCCGCCGTGGTCGAGGACCTCGCGCTCGACGTGGGGGCGACCGTGGTGCCGATGGACCCGGAGTCGCACGACCTCGCCGTGGCGTACGTCTCGCACGCGCCGCAGCTCGTGTCGACGCTGATGGCCTCGCGGCTGCGGGACGCTCCCGACGGGTCGCTCGACCTGGCCGGCGGCGGCGTCCGCGACGTCACGCGCATCGCGGCGAGCGACCCCGGCCTGTGGGTGCAGATCATCGGGGCGAACGCCGGGCACATCCGGCCGGTGCTCGCCGACCTCCGGGCCGACCTCGACCGCGTGCTCGAGGCACTCGACGACCCGGCGGCGACCGGCGCCCCCCGGGCACTCGCCGAGACGATCGCCGCAGGGAACCGCGGTGTCGAACGGCTGCCGGGCAAGCACGGCACCACCAAGCGCTTCGCCCAGGTCGTCGTCCTGGTGGACGACACCCCCGGGCAGATCGCCGCGCTCCTCACGTTCATCGGGGAGATCGGCATCAACCTCGAGGACATGCGCCTCGAGCACTCACCGGGTGCACCGATCGGCATCGTCGAGGTGTCGGTCGTCCCCGAGCATGAACAGCGACTCGTCGAGGAACTCGAGGGTCGCGGATGGAGGATCGCAGCAGCATGGGCCTGAACGAGAACACCGACCCCGCAACGACCGCAGCCGCGCAGGACTCCGGGGTGACCGGCGGCCCCGACGGACCCGACACCGGGCTCCCCACCCCGGGCGACGGCGCAGGCGGTGGCGCCGACGGCGGACCGCTCGGTGGTCCGGCCGGCGGCCTCGGCGAACCCGGCGGCGAGCCCGGTTCGACCAGCGCCCCGATGCCGTCCGGCCTGGCCGACGGCGCCTACGTCGCGAAGACCGTCATCGCGGTCGACGGGCCCGCGGGCAGCGGCAAGTCCAGCGTGTCCCGTGCCGCGGCCCGAGCACTCGGTTTCGGCTACCAGGACACCGGCGCCGCGTACCGCGCGCTCGCCTGGCACGCCCTGCAGCAGCACGTCGACCTCGACGACCCGGCGGCGGTGCTCGCCAGCTGGGACACCTTCGACTACACGATCGGCACCGACCCCGACGCCTACTTCGTGCGGGTGGGGGAGACCGACGTCACCGACGCCATCCGCACCCCCGAGGTGACCGGCGCCGTGGCCCACATCGCCAAGCTCCCCGAGGTCCGGCAGCGCCTCGTCCAGCTCTTCCGCACGGTCATGCGGAAGGCGGACGCCCCGGGCATCGTCACCGAGGGACGGGACATCACGACCGTGGTCGCCCCGGACGCCGAGGTGCGGATCCTGCTGACGGCCGACGAGTCGGTTAGGATGGCACGGCGTGCGGCCGAGGTCACGACCCAGTCCGCCGCCGAGACCTCCGCCGCACTCGCTCGTCGCGACGCGGCGGACGCGAAGGTCGTCGACTTCATGAACGCCGCCGACGGCGTCACGACGCTCGACTCCACCGACCTCGACTTCGACCAGACCGTGCAGGCGGTCGTCGAACTGGCCCGCGCGGCCACGCACTGACACCGACATCCCGGCCCCGCGCGGCCACGCACTGACAACACGCGGCCGCAGGGTCGCCGGCAAGGAACCCACATGGCGCAGCTCGACAACGACCACGACGACTTCCCCCAGTACGACGACGCGCTCGGCGAGCGTCTCGCCGGGCTCGACGAGGCCGAGGCCGAACAGCGCGCGACCGCGCTCCGCGCCGGGCTCGAGGACTACGAGCTCGACGAAGAAGACGTCGCACTGCTCGAGGCCGGCCAGCTCGGCACGGACGGCATCACCTACCTGCCGGCGTACCCGGTGCTCGCGATCGTCGGTCGCCCGAACGTCGGCAAGTCCGCGCTCGTGAACCGCATCCTCGGTCGCCGCGAAGCCGTCGTGCAGGACGTCCCCGGCGTCACGCGCGACCGCGTCTCGTACAAGGCCGACTGGAACGACAAGCGCTTCACGCTCGTCGACACCGGCGGTTGGGAGCCGGACGCGCAGGGCATCAACGCCTCCGTCGCGGCACAGGCCGAGGTCGCGATCGACCTCGCCGACGCCGTGCTCTTCGTCGTCGACGTGACGGTCGGCATCACCGCCACCGACGAGCACGTCGTGAAGATGCTCCGCGGCACCGACCGCCCGGTCATCGTCGTCGCGAACAAGTCCGACGACGACCGCCGCGACCTCGACGCGTACGAGCTGTGGAACCTCGGCCTCGGCGAGCCGCACCCGGTGTCGGCGCTGCACGGCCGTGGCGTCGCGGACCTGCTCGACCTCATCATCAAGACGCTCCCCGACACCTCGGCCGTCGCCAAGCAGGAGGTCGGCGGACCCCGCCGCGTGGCCATCCTCGGCCGTCCGAACGTCGGCAAGAGCTCGCTGCTGAACAAGGCCGCCGGTGAAGAGCGCGTCGTCGTGAACGACCTCGCCGGCACCACGCGCGACCCGGTGGACGAGCAGATCGAACTCGGCGGCAAGGTGTGGCGCTTCGTCGACACCGCCGGCATCCGGAAGCGCGTGCACCTGCAGCAGGGCGCCGACTTCTACGCGTCCCTCCGCACCACGGCCGCGCTCGAGAAGGCCGAGGTCGCCGTCGTCGTCCTCGACGTCACCGAGCCGATCTCCGTGCAGGACCTCCGCATCATCGACCTCGTGCTCGAGTCCGGTCGTGCCCTCGTGCTGGCCTACAACAAGTGGGACCTGCTCGACGACGATCGCCGCCGGTACCTCGAGCGGGAGATCGAGCAGGACCTCGCCCACGTGGCGTGGGCTCCTCGCGTGAACATGTCGGCCCGCACCGGCCGCCACCTCGAGAAGCTCGTGCCGGCGCTCGAGACCGCGCTCGAGTCGTGGGACACCCGCATCCCGACCGGCAAGGTCAACGCCTTCATCGCCGAACTCGTGCAGGAACACCCGCACCCCGTCCGTGGTGGCAAGCAGCCCCGCATCCTGTTCGGCACGCAGGCCTCCAGCCAGCCGCCGACGTTCGTGCTCTTCACGACCGGCTTCCTCGACCCGCAGTACCGACGGTTCATCACCCGTCGTCTCCGCGAGGTCTGGGGCTTCGCGGGTACGCCGATCAACGTCAACATGCGGGTGCGCGAGCGCCGCAAGCGCTGAGTCCGATCGGGGGAGCGGGACATGACCGCGGCGCGGCGACGGTGGCTGTACGCCACCGTCGCCGCGCTCTTCGTCGCCCTGGTCCTGTTCGCCTGGCACACCTTCCGGGCCGAGCGTGGCACCGACACCGCGCAGCCCGTCGCCACCGCGCAGCCCGTCGACACCGCGACCCCGCTCGCCGAGCAGGGCGTGCAGGGCGGCACGCGGGTGTCGCCCTCGAACACGCTCGGCGCTCCGGTCCCGGCGCCCGAGACCTCGTCCGACGCCGAGGACCACGCCGACGGGTCGCCGATCGACCCGTGGTGGCGACGTGTCCCGCCGGTCGCCGGTGACCTGGTGCCGATCGACCGGTTCGCCTCGGGACACGTCCGGATCACGCGCGCCGGGGAGCACCTGCTCGTCACGATCTCGGACCTCCGGGTGGCGTCGTACGACGCCGAGCTGCCCACCGTGCGGGTGCTGCTGTCCGAGGGCGCGGTGGTCGGTGAGCGCCGCGGGTACTGGACGCGGCAGGGTGCGGACGACGACCTCGGCACGATCCCGTCCGACGTCGGGACCATCACCTTCGACATCGAGGCACCCCGGGGCATCCCGGACCCGGTGCGCTCGCTCGTCCTGCTGGACCCCGACTCCGGCGAGGTCCTCGGCGGCGCGGCACTCATCCCGACCGACTGAGTCGGCGTCGCGCGGCCGCGCGACGCCCGGCGTGTTCGTGGGTCAGGTCGCACCCCGCTGCGGACGTTGCGCCCCGGGGTGCGGGGGTGCAACGTCCGCAGGCGGGTGCGGACCGCGCGCGGGCTCGGCGCGGGTCGCCACTCGGCCGGCGTCGCCCGGCGTCCGCCGTGCGCGCTCGTGGGTCACGTCGCACCCCGCTGTGAACGTCGCGCCCCGGGGTGCGGGGTGCAATGTCCGCAGGCGGGTGCGGAGCGCGCGCGGGATCGCGCGGGACGTCGCCTGGAGGCGCGGTGCCGGTTCCCCACGCTGGATGCGGCACCATGGGAGGGTGACGCAGCAGAACGACGGGCTCGGTGCCCTCGCCGACCGCGTGTGGTGTCGCCTCCGGCTCGACCGACTCGCCGGGGGCCGGCAGGGCGGGTACGTCATCCGCGAGGACATGCTGGAGCACCCCGACACCGTGCGGTCGTTCCGTCGGATCCGCTGGTTGCTCGTCGCCGAGACGGTCGTCGGGTTCGCCGCGATCGTCGTCGCGGTGCTGCTGACCCACGCGGGACAGACCGTGCCGTGGGCGGTGTGGTTCCGGGCGACGGTCGTGCTGCTCATCACCCTGACGCTCTACGTCTTCGCGTGGCGGGCGCAGCTCGGGTACTACTGGGCGTACCAGCGGCTCCGGTTGTTCAGTCGGATCTTCCCGGTCGTGACGCTCGTGGTGGCGGCGATCCCGGGCCTGTACCCGTTCTGGATGGTGATCGAGCAGATCGTGTTCTCACTGCTCATGATCGGCATCGGGGACGTGCTCACCACAGACCACATGCGGGCCGCGTTCCCGAAGCCCGTCCGGCGGTAGGGGAGCGGCGGCGCGGCGCCGGGGAGCGTCGACTCGGAACGACATCGTCGTACGACGACGACCGAGTCGCACCGTGCACGCGCGGGGTGTTGCACGCGCGCGGGGACGACTCCGTCGGTGTCGTACGACGTCGACCTCGTCGTTCCGAGTCGGCCTCCGCACGCCGGGCCCGCCGCCTCTGCACGCCCGGCCCGCCGCCTCCGCACGCCGGGCGCGCCAGCCTCCGCACGGCAGGCACGCCGGCCCGGCCCGATCCTGGTCCTCGTGGTCCCAGGGACCGACGGGGCCTGCCAGCGGCAGCCGGAGAGGCGCATCGTGGGGACATGACCGAAACGACCCTCCTCGGCGGCACCTACCGTGCTGCCGACGACCTCGAACTCACCCGCGTCGGCTACGGCGCCATGCAGCTTGCCGGACCGGGAGTCTTCGGGCCGCCGACCGACCGCGACGAGGCGATCCGGGTCCTCCGCACCGTCGTCGAGCTCGGCATCACCCACATCGACACGTCGGACTTCTACGGCCCCCACGTCACGAACGAGGTCATCCGCGAAGCGCTCCACCCCTACCCGGACGGCCTGCACATCGTCACGAAGGTCGGCGCCCGCCGTGACGCCGAGGGCGGATGGCCGCACGCCCGCGAGCCGCACGAGCTCGTCGAGCAGGTGCACGACAACCTGCGGAACCTCGGCCTCGAGCAGCTCGACGTGGTGAACCTCCGGATGGGCGGCTTCGACGCTCCCGAGCCGGGCAGCATCGCGCCGCAGTTCGAGGCGCTCGCCGAGCTCCAGCAGCAGGGCCTCATCAAGCACCTCGGCCTGTCGACCGTGAACCCCGAGCAGCTCGCCGAGGCGCAGACGATCGCGCCCGTCGTGACCGTGCAGAACCTCTACAACGTCGCCCGGCGCGAGGACGAAGCCATGCTCGAGCTCACCGCGGCCCAGGGCATCGCGTACGTGCCGTACTTCCCGCTCGGCGGCTTCTCGCCCATCCAGTCCGGCGCGCTCGACTCGGTCGCGGCACGACTTGGCGTCTCCCGCCTGACCGTCGCGTTGTCGTGGCTGCTGCAGCGCTCGCCGAACATGCTGCTGATCCCCGGGACCTCGTCGGTGGCGCACCTGCGCGACAACGTCGCCTCGGCCGGGTTCGCCCTGCCGGAGGACGCCGTCGCCGAACTCGACGCGATCGGCACCGCCGCGTAGCGCACCGCCGCGTAGCGCACCGCCGCGTAGGGGTCAGGCGACGGTGGTCAGGGCGAACGGGAGCACGGCCGACGCCCCAGCACGCCGGAGCTCCCGCCCCGCGACGGTCATCGTCCACCGGCTGTCCACCAGGTCGTCCACGAGCAGCACCGGTCCGTCGTGCCCCTGCAGGGCGGCGGAGAGTTCGGGACCGACCTCGAAGGTGTCCCACACGCCGGACAGCCGGTAGGCGCTGTTCGTCGCGCCGTCGCCGCGGGGCGTGCCCCCGGTCCGGCCGAGCGTGCCGAGGAACTGCAGCCGGCCGATCGAGGACAGCGCCTGCGCGAGCGACCCGACGAGTTCGGGCCGGGAACGCGACGACATCGCCACGACCCCGGTCGGCCGGGTCTCCCACGGCCAGTCCTTGAGCGCGCGGACGCAGCCGTCGACGAGCTCGCGGGTGATCGGGGCGTCCGGGGTGGCGGGCGCGAACAGCGCGCGGAGCGGGCCGCCCCACCCGAGGTCCGTCAGCCGGGCGACGGCACGCCCGGGCTGCACGAGCTCGTCCGGACCGATCTTGCCGCGGACGGCGACACCGAGGGCGGACATGCCGGAGGGCCACTGCGCACGTGGCGCGATCTCGACGCCGACCTTATCGAGCGCGGCGGCGGCGCCGGACGCGTCGGTGTCGGACACCGACGTTGGGAACCACGCGCCGGCGCAGTTGTCGCAGCGACCGCAGGGCTCGGCCGAGGGGTCGTCGAGGTCCTGCTGCAGGAGCTGCATGCGGCACTGCGACGTCGACTCGTAGTCGACCATCGACGCGGCTTCGGCGGCGCGGGCCGCGGCGACTCGTTCGTATCGAGGCGCGTCGTACTCCCAGGGCTGGCCGGTCGCGACCCAGCCCCCGGTCACCCGGCGGACGGCCCCGTCGACGTCGAGGACCTTGAGGAGCAGCTCGAGCGTCGACCGCTTGATGTCGACCAGCCCCTCAAGCGCGACGGTCGACATCGCGGTGTCGGTCGAGAGCGCCTGCAGCACCGCGGTCGCACGTTCCTGCGTGGGCATCGACGCGCTCGCGAAGTACTGCCAGATCTCGCGGTCCTCGCGGCCGGGCAGCAGCAGGACGTCGGCGTTGTCGGTGGCGCGACCCGCACGACCGATCTGCTGGTAGTAGGCGACGGGGGACGAGGGAGCGCCGACGTGCACGACGAACCCGAGGTCCGGCTTGTCGAACCCCATGCCGAGTGCACTCGTGGCGACGAGGGCCTTCAGTTCGTTGCCCTTCAGTTGCTGCTCGAGCTGCTCGCGTTCCTCGGTGTCGGTCCGCCCCGTGTAGGCGCGGACGGCGTACCCGTTCTCACGCAGGAGCCGCGCGATGTCCTCGGCCGCCGAGACCGTCAGTGTGTAGATGATGCCGCTGCCGGGCAGGTCGCCGAGGTGCGCGAGCAACCACCCGAGCCGCTGCCGTGCGTCGGGGAGCGTCAGCACCCCGAGCCGGAGCGACGCCCGCGCAAGGGACCCGCGGATCGTGAACACCGGGTCGGCGGGGCCGGCGGTGAGCTGCTCGGCGACGTCCTCGACCACGCGCTCGTTCGCCGTCGCCGTGGTCGCGAGGACCGGCACCCCGTGCGGGAGCGACCGGATCAGCTCGGCGAGCCGCCGGTAGTCCGGCCGGAAGTCGTGGCCCCAGTCGGAGATGCAGTGCGCCTCGTCGACGACGAGCATGCCCATCCGCGCGATGAGGGTCGGCATCTGCTCGTCGCGGAACTTCGGGTTGTTGAGCCGCTCGGGGGAGACGAGGAGCACGTCGACCTCGTCACGGGCGAGGGCCGCCTGCGTGTCCGCCCACTCGTGCGCGTTCGCCGAGTTGATCGACACGGCACGGACGCCGGCCCGGGCCGCGGCGGCGACCTGGTCGCGCATGAGCGCCAGCAGCGGCGACACGAGCACCGTCGGCCCGCCACCACGGCGCCGGAGCAGCAGGGTCGCCAGGAAGTACACCGCCGACTTGCCCCATCCGGTGCGCTGCACGACGAGGGCGCGCTGCCGGTGCTCGACGAGGGCCGAGATCGCCTCGAGCTGGCCGGGGTGGAAGACGGCGTCGGGCCGCCCCGTGAGCGCAGCGAGCGCCTGCTGCGCCTCGGCGGCGATGTCCGCAGACGGCGAGACGACAGGCGGGGCGGCAGCAGGGGTGTCCATGCCCCCATGCTGTCAGCACCGACCGAAGAAATGCAGGTCGCGCCTGCAGACTGTGGACAGCGCTACTGGTACGTGATCAGTGCCGGCGTCGGCGAGACGTCCGCCATGGTCTGCTGCGGCGTCAGCATCGGCGTGTCCTCGTCGTAGAAGTTCTTCCAGCCCCAGTGCACGCCCTCGGGCGCGTCGACGTGCAGCGCCTTCCACGTCGCCTGCTTGTCCGGCTGCGAGCCCTGCCCGTCCACGTGGATCAGCGTGTCCAGCTCGGGGTGCGACTCCAGCGAGGACCGGTCCTGGATCATCGACAGCCGGAACTGGTGCAGCACGAACGCCTTGGGCGGCAACCCTTTCGACCGGACGAGCGACGCCAGCCACGACGACACCTCGTTCACCTCGGACGCCGACACGCTGCCGATCTGCCGCAGCGGGACCTGGTCCCCGGTGAGCCGCCACTCCGGGTCGAGCGCCAGCCACACGCCGGGCTTCGACAGCAGCTCCTCGTACCGCTTCGCCTGCGACAGGAAGTCCGCCCGACCGGGCTGCAGGTCGAGGATCACGGGCATCCCGGCGTCGTGCGCGGCGTCGACGTAGGGCTCCAGCGTCGACACGGGGAGCTCCGTCGAGTAGTCGCCGTCCGCTCCCGCGTCCCCAGCGGCGACGGTCGCGATGACCTCCATCGCGGGCGTGATCGGCGAGCCCCCGAGCCCCCGGTACTCCGCCGCCACGGACCGCGCGCGCTCGACGGTCGCCTTCGGGTCCTGCTCGCCGAGGACCCCGAGTGCCGGCGCTCCCGGCGCGCCGTACAGCGCGACGTACCGGTGGCCGTCGAAGGGCCGCTGCCCGCCGTGCGGCAGCTGCCACCCGTTCTCGGCTGCCCGGACCGTCCAGTCCGGATCCTGCAGCGCCGCGAACGCCGACCCGACCAGGACGGTCGGGTGCGTCCGCTCCTCGTGCAGCGCACGCACCACGCCGGACGAGGCCGCCGGGTCCGTCACGCCCTCCGGCATGACGACGACCCGGGCACCGGCCGCCTTCGCCGTCGCCACGACCGCAGCGTCCGCGGTCGCGTCCGCCACGACCACGGTCGCCGTCCTGGAGGCGCGGCTCGCCTCCGGTGCGTCGGCACCGTCCGGCGCGTCCCGCTCGGTGACGTCGGTGTCGATCGAGACGTCGCCCTCGGCCTGGTACCAGTCGGCCCCGAGTCGGTGCAGCTCACGGGGCACGGCCGCGTCGTCCTTCCCCGCCAGCAGCACCGGGACGTGCGCCGACGACGCGGCGCTCGCCGCGGTCCGGATCGCCGCGGCGTCGTCCGCCGGGGCCACGACGGCGCCGGGGGCCGACGCGAAGAGCGCGCGACTCGCCCGGACCGCGCGGGTGGCGGCGTCGTCCTGCGCAGCGACGGTCACGGTGTCGGCGGACGCCTTCGCGAGCGTGGGACGGGCCTCCGACGACCCGCTCGAGGTGCACCCGGCGGCGCCGAACAGCAGGCCGGTGGCCGCGAGCGCGAGGAGGACACGGGAGGTGGGGCCGGAACGCATCGGGCCACCCTACGAGCCGTCCGGGGAGGACCCTGGGAATCCGACGGGTGTCGTCTCGTAGAAGGGAGGCATGCCCGACGACGCCGACCGCCCGCTCATCGGCGCGGTGCAGCCGCCCGCCGTGCACTGCATGACCCTCAACGTCCGGCGCCGCGTGCCGCGGCCCGCCGACCACCCCGACGCCTGGGAGCGCCGGCGGGACGCCGTGGTCGCGCTCGTCACCTCGGAAGCGCCCACCGTCCTCGCCGTCCAGGAGGCGCTGCCCACCCAGGTGGACGACCTCACCGCCGGCCTCGGGTCGCGTTTCGAACCGCTGCTGGTCGGGCGCGGAGCACGCGGAGGCGGTGAGCAGGTCGGGCTGTTCCTCGACCGCTCCCGCCTCGAGGTCGTCGAGCAGCGCACGTGGGCGCTGTCCCGCACCCCGAACCGTCCGGGATCCCGCTCGTGGGCGACATCCTTCCCCCGGCACGCCGTCGCGGCCGTGGTCGAGGCCCGCGCGACCGGCGTCCGGTTCACGGCGATTGCGACGCACCTCGACGTCGCCTCGCCGTGGGCCCGGCTGCGGTCCGCCGAGCTCCTGGGCAGGATCGTGCGGGAACGCGGCCTGCCCGCCGTGGTGATGGCCGACTGGAACAGCCCGGCCGGATCCGCACCGTGGCGAGCACTGGCGGAGGCGGGTGTCGTCGACAGCTGGGGTCGCGCCTCCAGGCAGGTGGGTGAGCCGTACGGGACGTACCCGCACTACGGGAGTCCGCGTGTCGGCGGCCGGCGGATCGACGGCGTCCTGACGACGACGGACGCGACCGTCGAGCGGGTGGCGGTCTCGAACCGACGGCCGGGTGGGGTGTGGCCGTCCGACCACGCGGCCGTGCACGCGGTCGTGCGGTGGGCGTCGTGATCCGGGCGCTCGGGCCGACGTTCCTGCGGCCGCGGTTCCTGGTGGCCGACGTGGTGCGTGCCCTGACGCTCGTGAGCCTGGTCGTGGCGAGCGTCGGGTGGGGCGGCACCGCGCTGCCGGTGATGGCGCTGGCGCTCCTCGGGGTCGTGGTGCCGCGGATGCTCGGGCTGCGGCCGGCGTTCGACCTGGCGGTGTGTTTGCTCGTGCTCCTCGCCGGGTGGTCGAGCGTGCTCGAGTGGTACACGACGGTGTTCCTGTGGGACAAGTTCATGCACGTCGTGCTGACCGGGCTGCTGGCCGCCGTGCTGTACGTCATCGGTGCCGACCTGCGCGCGGTGCCGGCGCCGCACGCCGAGCGGCGGGTGGTCGTCGCGGTCCTCGGGCTGTGTGCGGGGCTCGCGATCGGGGCGGCGTGGGAGATGGGGGAGTGGCTGGGGCACAACTTCGTCGACTCGGCGATCTTCGTCGGGTACGACGACACGATCGGGGACCTGGCGGCGGACGGGGCCGGGGGGTTGCTCGTCGGGCTCGGGTTGCCGTGGTTGGCGGGACGGCGCGAGGTGGTGCGGCCGGGGTGAGCGTGTCGTTCGGGTCGCGTCGCCCTGACTCGCCGTGGCGCGGAGGGGCTCTGACGTCCGCTATGCTGGACCGGTCGCTCGCGCTCCGGTCGGACGCGGGCGAGGGTCCTCCGGGATCCTGAGACCCTCGGGTCTCGCGGGCTGTGGCGCAGCTTGGTAGCGCACTTGACTGGGGGTCAAGGGGTCGCAGGTTCAAATCCTGTCAGCCCGACCGAAGGAGCGTCTTACGAGCCCAACAGTGAAGAGAGGCCCGCAGCCGGTTGGCTGCGGGCCCCTCTTCGTTTTTCGGGGTCGTGCGGCTCGGCCCGACTTCGTAGCTCCCCTCCGAGCTCGCGTCGATCGACTGGTGTTGATCGCGGCTGCCCTGGCTTCTTTCTGTCGCCGCTACTCGGCTCGCGTCTGACGTACCTCGAGGTCGGGCACACCGCCAGGACGGGTGCCGGTGTACTTGTTCGGGAGCCGATCGGCATTCGGACGTCATGCGCTCGTCAGCGTGTCGATCATGGCGGCTCGCTCGAGGAGCTGCGCTGTTTCCGCTGCCGTGTGCTCCGAGGTGGCGCCGTGCCGTCCCACTACGAAGCGGATGAGGTCGAGGAAGACCAGCGCAGCGCAAGCTCGCAGTGCTTGGCGGCCACCCGCGGAGATGCCCGCGGTGACAAGCAGCTCAACCGCACCCACATCGATTGGCCCGTAGCTGAGCAGCGTGGCGAAATCGAACGCTCGGGTGCCGCTCCCGATCGCCTCGACGTCAACGACTCCCGTGACGGCGGCGTTCACCAGCAGAACGTTCGCGGGGCGGAAATCACCGTGGACCATGTCGGAGCGCGGCCAGTCGCGAGCATCAAGATCGCCCGCGAGTCGCCAGCACACGTCCACCAGATGCTTGCCGCTCGGACCTGCGGTCGATGCCGCGGAACAGAGGCTGTCCATGTTCCGGGTCAGCTGGCCGACGACGAAGTCGTTCCAGTTACGCTCTGGGCCAGGATCGAGCCCCTCCTGCATGGCAAGCGTGGCGACCAGCGCCTTCGCGCTCCCTACGTCAACCGAGGCAAGCGCTGCGCCAGGAACTCGCTCCTGCAATAGGTAACCGGTGCCGTCAGCGGTTCGCCCACTCTTGATCCAAGCCGGTGTCGGGTACCCGGCTCGCCGGACCAGCGCGACGGCAGGCCCGGCGTGGAGCATCTGCGTCGCCCAGCTCGGACCGGAGATCTTGAGCACTGCGGTCCGGCCTCGCGAGGCTTCGACGTACCAGGCACCGCCCTGTTCACCGCCCTTCGGGTGGCCCGTGATGAACCAGGGCCACCGCTCGTCAGCGTTGATCGTCTTCAAGACCTGTTCGAGGCGTTCTTGCTCCGACCCGTTCGTCACGTCGCCTTGCTGACCGATCATTCCTCCAGCGTGGTCCCTGACGAGATACGGAGCAACCAGAGGCAACGGCTCGGGCCCGGTGAGCAGATAGCCACCGCTCTTCCGCTAGCCGATCAGCCTTCGGACGGCGAACTCACTGTCAGGCGTCCGTGGTCGACGTCGAGGACCGCGCGCGTTCCGAGGGGCACGGTGACGAGGTCCTCGATGTGACCGAGGGGAAGCCCACCGAGCACCGGCACACCGAGCGCATCGAAGTGGTCGCGCAAGGTGTCGACGATGGTCCAGCCGCGGTCCTCGTAGCCGGCGAACTGGTCGATGCTCCCGAGCGCGACGCCAGCGATACCGTCGAGCGTTCCGGAGTACCGAAGCTGCGTGAGTGCCCGGTCGACCATCCCCAGCCCGGCCGCTCGGTTGATCTCTAGAAGGAAGATCCCGCCGGACAGGTTGAAGTCCACGACCCCGACCGACCGAGCCAGCATCTCGAGGTTCCCGCCGAAGAGCGGTCCCTCTGCGCTCCCCGCCGTCGTGAGCTCAGCCGAGAGGGCGCCGGCATCGGCGTCGACGACCGTGTCAGCATCTTCCATGAGGAGTCGCCGGACGTGGTCGCCGTGGGCGCCGGCGATCGCGCCGTGCAGCACCGGAACGCCAGCGGTGTTCCACACCTGGTGTAAGGCGGTGATGTCGCTGTACCCGACGAGCACCTTCGGGTCGGCACGAAGTGCGTCGATGTCGATGTCCGGAACGATGCGGAAGCTGCCGCATCCACCGACGGAAGCGATCACAGCACGAATCTCCGGATCCCGGATCGCGTCATTGAGATCAGCCGCGCGATCGCCGTCACTGCCGGCGAGGTAGCCGCGGTGGTCAAGCGCGTGTGGCGCAATGACCACTTGCAGGCCCCATGCCTCGACTCGCTGAGCGATCCACCCCGGCACGGACTCCTCTGGCCACGATGCGGGCGAGACGATTGCGACGGTGTCGCCAGCGGTCAACATGCGAGGTCTGAGCGTCGTTGCTTCCATGTCTCGGGACCCTACCCAGCAACCCCGTCTCCGTCGGGACCGTGTCTCGATAGGCGATCGGTTACCGGACGGGCCACCGGCGAGAGTTGGAGGACGGTCGAGCCTGATTGCGGCAGTCATCCGACAGCCACGATTCGGGTCGGCGACTAGTCCTGGACCGCCGATTTCGGTGAGTCAACGTCGAAACGCGCCGCCGCCGTCGCTCTGCTCGCGGCCGCGCGTCACCCAGCCCTGCAGAAATGGAAGGCCCACCGCCACTGCCAGTCCGACGACGTACACGAAGATCGTGGAGCGGGCGTCGTGGTTCTGTGAGTAATTCGACCACCGAATCCCCAACACGACCTGGGCCAACGGGCCCAGCGCTGCGATGACTCCGCCCGGGAGCACGGTCAGCAGCCAGGTCTTACGCCATGTCCGTTCCTCCTCGGCCCAGTTCGCGATCGCGCCGGTCGTCGCGCCGATCGCAATTCCGCCCCAAAGCCATGACGCCCCCGACATTCGCCAACCGTCGTGCGTCCACCACGCTTCGATCAAGGCGGTCGTGCGTTCCCATGTATCGGACGGCACGTATCGTCCCGACGCCGCCGGCAACGGCCACCCGATGGTCGCAAGAACACCAGTGACAGCGGCCACCAGACCGAGCAGCCATCGGGACACGGTGCGATGGTCGACCGGTTCAACGTCGAAGGACTCGATGCTCACCGTCGCACAGACCCCGGAGTTCTGAAGCTCATGGCCGGAGCGTATCGGCCGCTCTGTCCCTGGGGCCGAGACGGCCACCTCGGTAGCTGGTCCCCTTCCGGCGCGCCTCGAGGACCAGTTGCACCGCTTGCCTCGCCGCTTCCGGCACCAACGGGATCTGAGCGAGCGAAGCCACTTCCACCCACCTCGGCTCGTACTGGTTCACTTCTGATGCTCGTTCGCGCTCTGGGCCACCGAGCACCAACGGCCCAGGACGCACTTGGGCAGCGAAGTAGGCCGCTGGAGCGTCGCTGTCGACTGGCACGTCGAGCAGATCGCCGATGCTCGCCTCCAGGCCAGTCTCTTCGCGCAGTTCTCGCCGACAAGCCTCACGGAGGCTCTCACCTTCCTCCACCCCACCACCAGGGAGCACCCAGTAGTTCCGACCGTCTTTCAATCGATCGACGACGAGCAGGCTCTCATCTTGGATGACGACGGCGGCTGATCTGACGCGCATCCGGCTAGCTCACCACGAAACGCCTGGCCGTGTCCCACAGCCCGGCGTCGCGGTGCCCCGATCGGCGATCGGCTACCGAGACGGCAAGGTCCTTGTGGTGATCAGCGAGATCGCGCCGACGGTCAGAACGGCGGCGATTGCGACGGGCAGGCGGTACGCGAGCACGACCACGATGTCAGCGGCACCTCCGCCGACTGCGAGCACGATCACCGCGTTCGCCACGAGCACCACCACGATCAGCGCCGTCGCCAGCGTGACCAGCGTGCGCTCGGGAAGACGCAGGGGTGCGACCTCCCGCCGGGGTGCGCGTCGCCACCACAGCACCGCGGCAGCGAGGAGCGCAAGGAGACCCAGCACACTCGACGCGTCCTGCACGATCGAGTAGACGGGGTGGCCGGCTATCACGTCGCGGAGGAACGGGAGCCGTCTGACGGCCCAGCCACGCTCGTGCGAGAACGCGTCCCACACCACATGGGTGACACTTCCAGCCACGCACCCTGCGACCACCGCCACGATCCGCCGCGCCGGAACCCGCTCCGGCCGTCCCCAGGCCTCCGGCACTCGGTTCCGCACGCCTGGCACGGCAGTGGCCCACGCCGGGCGGATGAGCCACCACCACGTCACGAGCACGACCAGTGACACCGCGAGGTCGATCGTGAACACGCCCCACCACGAGTGCGTCACCGCGTACTTCGGCAGGAACGGAACGAACAAGACGGCGTCAGGAGCCATCGCACCGACGGCGACCGCGGCGACGGGCAACCGCGTCTTCCGCGCGGCGAGGGCGACGACCGAGTGGCTGACGGTGAAGGGCATGATCAAGCGTGCCCTTCTGCGGGAGGTCGACGCATCGCTCCGGGGGATGAACCATCCCACGCGATCTCAACGCAGGTACACAGCACGATCGACCACCGGGCACTCCGTCAGGGAGCAGGACGAACGGCCCCGCACGAAGGGTGCGGGGCCGTTCGTCCTAGGGTATTGGGGAATGCCTGCCTCGCCATCCGATCGGCGGCCGGACGACGATGTCGGGCAGCGTGAGCCCCTGCGGCCTGGGTCAGGGGGACGGTGGTGACACGTGGGAAGCGCGATCAGCGGACTCGTCCTGGTCGGGCTCGCCGTCGCTGCTGCGCGGCGGGACCGGGCCGTCACGCTCCTCGGCGATCCCGTTGCACACCCAGTCGATCGCCTCGGCGTCGAGCCGCTCGTGTCGTCCCATCAGGATGATGGTTGCAGCCTCGGTCCGGGCGCCGGCACAGACTCGAGCTCCTTCGACCCCTCGCGATCACGTAGCCCCATCGGATGACCCGCGGTCATCTCCGGAGCGGACGTCCTCCGACGTTCCGTCACGTAAGTTGTCGGGATGCACATGACGTACAAGAAGCGTGCCGTCAACCTCGGTTTCGGCGTCGGGATCGCGCTCATCGTCGCGGGGTTGCTGATGATCTGGTTCGCGCCGGCGGTGTGGAGTGGTTGGGCGACGTTCTTCGTCGTCGCCGGAGTCCTCGCCGCTCTCGTCGGCTTCGTCTTCGCCCTCATCCCGGCCGAAGAGCAACGCTGAGCCGTCCCCGGCTGGTGCGGCGCAGCGGATGCGGCCCTCGACCGACCGCGCCCGTCAGTGCCCGCGGTGGGGGTTCGCCGTGACGACGAACTTCGTGGACGCCGTCTGCGTCGAGGACTGCCCGACGAGGGCGAGCCGGTACGTGCCCGGGCGCGGCACGAGGGACGACGACAGCCGGACGGTGCCGGACACCGACCCGCCGGTGCTCGCCGTCAGCGACGCCCCGGTCGACCGACCGTTCACCGTGACGAGCACGCGCTCGCACGGTGCGTACCCACCCCCGCGCACCACCACACCACGCGACGTCGCCGCGGACTGCGTCGTGGTCGCCGCGCTCGCGGTGGCCGTTGGCTTCGGGGTGAACAGGTCGGTCTCGTTGCCGAGCGTGATGCGGGTCAGCGTCGAGTTCCGCCCCGAGAACTTCTGGTCGCCGGGGACCGTCGACCAGCCGGTGATCGTCGCGTGCTCCCGCTGCAGGAGCGTGGTCAGCTGCGCGGAGGTGTACGTCGTGGTCGGGGACGCGCTGTCGGTCCACGTCGGGCTCGTCCCGGTCTGGGGGATCGTGGTGAACCCGCCGTCGGAGGTCGCGAGCGTGATGGAGTCGAGGTTCGTCACGACGAAGGAGGCATCCCGCACCGCGGTCCACAGCCCGGCACCGGACACCGGGTGCGCGAGCGTGTGGGTGAGCGCGAACAGCGAGCCGTCCAGTGTGGTCAGGCCGTTCGGCCCGAACGTCGCGTACCTGGTGATCGGCTGCACCGTCGAGCCCTCGCGGAACGGCGAGAAGACCCAGCTGCCGGCGGCCGGTGTCCCGGTGACGGAGAGGTCCTCGACCAAGTCGGCGGCGCCCACCCACCGGACGGTCGCAGCCGACGTGGTGCAGGTCGCCGCCTGCGCGGTCGCGGGGATCATGACGGCCGCGGTGGTCGCGATGCCGACGGCCGCGATGGCCGCAGCGAGACGAGTTGGAGTGCGCACGAGGAATCCGTTCGGGTCGGATCAGCCGGGGCGGCCAACCCGCCCGGCGAACGCGCCTCGAGGAGTGCGGATGCGCGATTCAGCCGGAGGCTAGCAGTGGGCCGGGGGTGCCGGAAGGGGCGTTCGGAGATCGGCGGGATCGGTGCGTTCCTCCGGGAGGGAACGGTGCGCTCGTGGGGGCGGAAGCTGCCAGGCGAGCGGTGCAGCTGGTCCTCGAGGCACGCCGGTGAAGGATCGGCGTGCGGTGGGGCATGCTCGAACACGGGTGTCCTGAGTCGGGTTCCCTGAGACGGAAACGGGCTTCACGATGTCTGGACAGCGAATCGGGATGGTCACCGCAGGATGCTTCGTCATCGTCGCCTGCGTCGGCGTGATGGTGACCTCGCGCGGACTCGCGCGCACCATCCACGAGGCATCCTGGGGCAGGTTCGGGGTGCCGTTCCGGCCGCGACTCGCGCGCATGGGCGTCATCGGAGCTGGCGCGCTCGGAGTGCTGGTCGGCTCGAGTGTGGTGGTCCTGGCGCTCACGGTCGCTACCTCCTGACGCGCGGCCCGGAGTGGATCGACCTCGGACACGGTTCGGCCACCGTGTCATCCTGTCGGTGTGCACTTCCGGCTGATGAACGACTACAGCCTGGAGTGGCCGTTCTGGGATGAGGACGGCCTCTGCGAGGAGGGCACGCCGTCCCTCTCGCCGAAGCTCGTGACCGAGGTGCTTGCCTGGGCTGACGACTTCAACGACCACTACGGCATCGACGCGGGCTGGCCGTCCGAAGCCGCCGCACGCTCTCACGAGCGTCAGGGGTACCGCCTCCTGCAACTCGTCGAACGCGAGTTGCAGGCTGAGGACGACGTGGTGCTCGGCTACTGGGAAACGAACACGCGGAAAGGCCTGTAGCCCAGGGACCCGCACCGCCCGGATGTGATCCACGGCGCCGTCGAGAACCCATGAGACGATTCCCGACGTGGGGGAACTGATCGATGACGACCGGCCTGAACGACCGCCGGTCGGCTCTGAGCACGTGCTCGAGCGGCGAAGGCATCCTGTCCGGCGAGCCGTCGCCGTGGCCGGCGTCGTCGTCGCCACGGTCGTCGCCGTGCCGATCGTCCTCGTTGCCGGCGTTCTCGTCTGGTGGAGTGCGAGTCACGCCTTCGCGCCGAACGCCGCCCGCGACGCCGTCGAACCGGTCACGGCCGTGCTCGAAGACCGCGGGGCGGAGAAGACCTCCACGGATTCCGACCCTGGCCTTGGTCCCGACAACATCACCCCGTGGTTCACCGTGGCCTACGACGTCACCGACGTCGCCACGGCACAGCAACTACTGGAACGTTCCGCAGCGGACCTCGGCCGTCCGCTCCTCCCACTGGAAGACGACTCGACCAGCACGCCAGCTCCCTGCACTGAGATCCTCCACTGGGCAGGGGCCGAGGGACCAGACGGGAACTCCACCCTCACCGCTGAGGTCACCCACGCCACCGACGCAGCCGGACAGTGCCTCGAGCACGGCGCCATCACCGTCAGCGGAACAGCTCCGACCCCCAACTGATGACCCGCCACCGAGCACGACGAGGTACTCCGATGACGCGAGCGTCCGCCGCGCGGTGCGGGAAGCGTCGAGGACCGCGCGTACGCCGGGCTCGGGCGCGAGGAAGGACCACAGGACGTGCATTCCCCGCCGTGCGCCGGACGCGTACAGTCCCACGCAACGCAGGACTGGCGGGCGGGGAACGCGATGCGATCGATCACAGGGACGTCACTGGTCGTGGCGCTGGCGGCAGCCGCGATGGTCGGCCTCGCTCCGCCGGCGATCGCGGCCGGGTCGGGAACGATCGCCGTGCAGCTCGCGACGCCGGACGGCACCGCGATCCGTCTGGCGAACGTCGAACTCGCGGCGATCGGGGTCGACGCCGTCGTCGGGAGCGCCATCACCGACGCCGACGGCACCGCGACGTTCACCGGCATCCCCGCTCCGGAGACCGTCACGGTGACGACGCGGCAGCTCCCGCCGCACGGAGCGGAGACGTACGCTCCCGGACTCCGCTCGGACATCGCCGTTCGAGGCGGTTCGACGGTCGCCGTCACCGTGCCGCTCGTGATCGGCGCCACGGTGCAGGGCGGGGTGGTCGGACCCGCGGGCCCCGCTGCCGGACGCCTGATGTACGCGTGGAACGACGACACCTCGCAGGTGTTCCGGACGACTTCGGACGGTGCGGGCCAGTACCAGTTCGTCGGGTTGAGCACCGGTCCCTACCGCATCGAGGCGTACGCCAGCGGTACGGCATCGCCTGCCGTGTGGAAGACCCGGGTGTACCAGCAGCGGGGGACCCTCCCGGCGTCGCAGGTGACGTTGTCACGGCACTACGCGCACAGTGACTACGACCTGTCCGTCTACGCAGCCACGGCGTCCCGCACACCGTCGGCGCAGCTCAGCGGCGCGAGCGTCGTGGTGACGGACGTCACCACCGGTGCGTCGTTCTCGACCCGGTTCTCGACGGTGCTGGACAGCGAACAGACAGCGCAGTTCCAGATCCCCTCCGGGCGGTACGTGGTCGAACTCCGGACGGCGGCGACGACCACCACGCCGGCGCGCGTGCTGTGGCTCGGGCGTCCCGGTGGCGTGTACGAGTACGTGGCCGACCGGGCGCAGGCCGTCCCGGTGCAGGTCGTGTTCGGCGGGTTCAACGGTTGGGGTGGGGCGGTGCCGGAGGCGGCATCGCGCTGAACCGTCAGCGACCTCCTCGACCAGGCAGTGGCAGACGGCGCCGTCAGGAACGACGTCACCGTCGGGGCGGTGATGATCGTCCTGCACGGAGTCGGTTCGACGAGTGAACGGCGCGACTGGCCCTCGGAGTCCCGCGGTGCGCTCGAACTCCTGATCGCCGGGCTCGCAGCCGTCTGACGGTCGTTCCCCGAGACGGAGTCGGTGCCAGCCCTTGCGGGAGCCGATCGGCAACCGAGGCACTGTGCTGCGGAGTGCTCGTCCCTCGTGCCGCGTACGCTTCCGGCATGACTGGACCGGTCCGTGGTGCTCGTGTCGCCGGCGTCTCGATCGACTGTGCGGACCACCGAGCGTTGGCGACGTTCTACGCTCGACTGCTCGGCGGTCACGTCGACTGGGTGACCGACAGCGCCGCGGGGGTGACGGCAGGGAGCTACACGCTGATCGCCCAACGGGTCGCGCCGTACCGGAAGCCGGTCTGGCCGGGATCCTCGGTCGTCCATCTCGATCTCACGTGCCGGCGGGATGACCTCGACGCGTTCGCAGAGCACGCGCAGGCGTGCGGGGCGGTGCTGGCGCCCGAGCAGTTCGATGATCGCTGGGTCGTGATGCTCGACCCAGCCGGCCATCCCTTCTGCCTGACTCCCATCGTGTCCGAGGACCCGCAGGCCGATCGGCATCGGGACAGTTCCTCGGAACGCTCCTGAACCGCTCGGCGGATGATCCGGCACCCCGGCACCCCGGCACCCCGGCGCCCCGGCACACCCCGCGTCACGGGCCGCTCCTACGGGAGCATCTGGTGGAACAGGGTGACCGACCGCGTGATGCCGATGACCGCGCCGATGACGACCACCGCGAGGGACACCCACAACGGCCACATCGCCCGCCCCGGGGCGACCTTGCGCACCACGACGTACCGGCCGATCACGTAGACGATCGACGACAGGAACGCCCACGGCCACGGGAACGGGCGGACGACACCGCGGCGCGTCAGCGCACGGTGGTCGAAGAACGCCAACAGCACGTTCGCGGCGTACAGGAGGAGACCCACGCCCTGCACGGCGAGGTACCCGGCGGTGTAGATCGACGTCGGGTCGACGGTCCGGACGTGTGACGGGCCGATGAACTCGTACCGGAAGTGCGGCTGGTAGGCGAGCAGCAGCGGTGTGGTGACCAGGGGGAGCAACGCCATGAGCCACACGAAGACCGTGTCGGTCCGCGTCGTGTCGGGAATCGGTGGACGGGGCGTCTGCGACGTCGGCGGTGCGAGGTGCTGCGTCCACTGCGCGCCGTCCCACCAGCGGGTCCCGTGGCTGCCGGACGGGTCCGGGTACCAGCCCGGCGGGGTGGCAGACGACATGGCAACTCCTCGAACGTGGACGGCGATCGGTTCAGCGTTCGACGCTAGACCGGCGTCGGTCGGGTCGGACCGTCCGGAAGATGACGAAGGATTCAGGTTCGGGGCCCGCCCAGTTCAGATCGGCGTCACGTCGTGGGCGCGGAAGAAGAAGCCGTCCTGCCCCGACGGGTACGGCTCGACGTCGAACCGAACGCGGTTCCCCGGCTGCAGCGTGTGGTACCCGTCCATGCTCAGGTTCGCGAAGTGCGCGAACACTTCCGACTCGACGTCGTCCGAACGGAGCGCACCCCAGCCGTCCTCATCGCTCCACCAGACGCACGTTCCCTCGACGTTCCGCATGGGCAGACGCTACCGCGCAGCGGCGCGGTCAGGACCGGCCGAGCCAGATCGGGTTGGAGAGTGCCGCCATCGCACCGAGCTGGACGTCGGGTCCCATCGCGGTTCCGTTGCCTGCGCTGCCGTCGCTCCTCGGATGGCGGACCTCCACGCGGACGTACGCCGCGAGCGACGGCGTCGTCGTCCAGGTGATCGTCCCCAGCCCACTGGGCGGAAGCGAGGTCTGTTGCATCTGCCCTTCGTCGGTCATGAACCGGACGACGCCCGAGGGCACGCCCCGGACCGTGACCGTGACCGTGACCCGCGCAGTGGTAGGTGCGGCGAGCCGCTCGCCGATGCCTGCCCGGTGTGCGCCTGCCGTCGCCAGGACGTCGAGGTCCACATCCGACGACTCCGCGATCCAGGAGTGCCCAACACGCAGTCCCGCAGTCAACGCGGTCGCTGCGAGCCGGTCTGCTCGGACGACGTTGTGGGGCAGGCCGACCACTTGCGGCTCACTGTGCGCGTCGCTGTTGCCCATCGCCGGGAGCCAGCCCTGTCCTGTGCGAGCGTGGGTGACGAGCATGCCGTCCCACATCTCCACCGCCATCTCGTCGTCGATGGTCCAGGGGCCGTTCCAGACTTCGAGGGCGTCCGCGTCGTCGTAGCCGAACTTCCATCGGCAACCGACGTACGGGCAGAACGGGTGTGCGGGCACGACGATCCCGCCTGCTCGTCGGATCTGCCGGGCGGCGCGGGGGAGTGCGTCGTCTCGGGAGCGGTACCGCCAGTCGATCCAAGTGGAGGGAGCGATGCCGAGCGCGAGGTAGTGGCCGTTGCGGGTGGTGACCTCCTCGCCGGTGACGATGAGGAGGTCGTCTCCGGCGAGCGGACCCCACACGGCGTGCGCGGACGACGTGTTGTGGTCGGTACTGACGATGAAGTCGAGTCCGGCGGTGCGCGCCGCCGCCGCGAGCTCCTCGGGTGTGCGCTTCCCGTCGGAGTGGACGGTGTGCACATGCGCGTCACCTCGGTACCAACCCGCGCCCGTGCCCGCAACGGACTGCGGCGGGTACGCCGGACGGAACGGGGCGTCCGGCGTCCCGAAGTCGAGCGTCACCTGCACCTCGTAGTCCAGGCCCTGCGGAGCGATCTGGTACGGCCCGAGTGCGACGTGCCAGGTGCCCTTCCCGACCGGACCGGGAAGGTAGCCCGGCGTGGCGTCCGACGCGCTGATGGTGAACTCGGTGCGGGCGCCTCCTGACCAGCCTCGGAACCCCGGACTGCTGACGTCGATGCCGCGCTGGTCGAAGGCGCCGATGTCGCACGAGTTGCCGGGCACACCGTCGGCGACCGGAGGTCGGTCGTAGGAGTAGCGCACGGTGATCCGCCGCGCCCCGGACGGCACCACGACGGGCAGGTAGACCCAGTCCGCCGCTCCGTTCGCGAGGTGGCCGGTGATCGTCTTCGTCTGCACGGCGGGTGTTCGTGTCGTCGCGACGGCCGGGTCGAAGGACATCGCATCGAGCACGACGGCGGTTCCGGCCACGGCGCCGGCGGTGAGGACGGTGCGTCGAGTGAGCGAGTGAGCCATGTGCCCGATGGTTCACAGGTGGAATGAACCCGGTCTGAATGGTGACTTGCGGCGACGTGAAGAGCGGACGCCCCCGAAGCGTGAAGCCGCATGACTTCTGCTGCAGCTGCCCGGCCGGCCGGGTCCGGACCTACGCTCGTGCCGTGAGCGAGATCGGTGAGCCTGAGCCCGCGCCGCCGGGGACGTGGACGACGAGGTACCGGATTCCGGTCGCTGTCGGAAGCGGCTTCCTGACCCTGCTGTGCTGCTGGCTGCTGTTCACCGGCGGGACGACGGAGAAGTGGGTCGGCGGGGTCGGGCTGGTCGCTCTCGTGCTCTGGGTGTTCGTGTTCCGGATGCTCCACCGCCGCGGCTACTGAGCTCGTCGTGGCTGCGACGGGTCTCCTCACGACGAGCGTCGCGATCCTGGTCGGGACGGTCGCGCTCTTCGTGTGGCGTGCGCGGAACCCGGTCTGGGTCCGTGACGCGCAGCTCACCCAGAACGCCAGCCCCGTGACCAGCGTGCTCCTGCTCGCGCTCGGCGTCCTCGTCGCCGCGGTCGTCCTCGCCTTCGGGATCATCTTGATCAGGACCGGCCACAGCGTCGTCGGGTGGGCGATGGTCTGTCTCGCTGCGGCCAGGCTGGTGCACGCATCGGTCGCCGTCTGGATCCGACGACGCCCGCTGTCGTGATGGCGTCCGCGACCGAAGGTTCGGGGCAGATCGGCTTCCGGCACGCTCGTTCCCGTACCTCGTAGGGTGGCTCGGTGGCCGCACCTGCCGAGGAACCCGCCGTCGTGACGATCGTGAAACGGAAGCGTCCCGAGGGCACGCGGTCGTGGCGAGGGTACGTCGTCGCCGTCGACGAGCGCGGGACGTGGGTCTTCACCCCCGCAGGGAGTACCCACACCGGCACCGATCGTTCCGGTCTGACCTCGACCTGCGAGGTCGCGCAGGACGACCAGGGACGGGGGCGGCATTCGATCGTCCTGCTTCCCCACGCTGCTTGGTTCGTCGCGCACTGGGTGCTCGACTCGGAGTACGTCGTGCACGTCGACATCGCAACGCCGCCAGCGCGGTCCGGTGCGGTCTGGTCGTTCGACGACCTCGAGCTCGATCCGCTGCTCCTGCAGGACGGCTCCTTCGTGGTTGATGACGAAGACGAGTTCGCCGCCGCCTGCGCGGACGGCCGCATCTCCGGGACCGAGCGCGAGGCCGCGTTGCTCGCTGTCGAAGCACTGCGGATCGAGTTCGTCAGTGGGGCGCTGGTGACCGACGGTCGTGATCACCTCCGTGCAAGCGCCGCGCGCCCGCTCGCACGGCTGTGATCGCCAGCCAGCCAGCCAGCCAGCCAGCCAGCCAGCCAGCCACCCAGCCAGCCACCCAGCCAGCCACCCAGGCAGCCAGCCACCAGCCCGCCAGCCGGCCAGCCCTGACTCTGGCACCGGTTGTTGACCGTGCAGTCAGTTCGGGCGTACCTTGACTGTATGGTCAAGAGCGAGGCACACAGCGGACCTGCTCCCTTGCGGGTCGCCGGGGCCTTCGTGTGGTCGTACGTCGCCCTCGTCGCCCTGACCCTGGTGGCGCTGCTCGTGCTCAGCGTCGCTGGTCCGCCGGATGCGAGCGCGAACGCCTGGGGGCACGCCGTGGTCGTCGCGGTGTTCGCCGTCGTCCTTCCGCTTCGACTTCGTGGCGCTCGCGCGGGGAAGCGGAGCGCGGTGCGCGCTCTGGGGCTCATCGCAGCCGCGTTGTTCGTGGTGAACGTGGTCGAGGCGCTCATCCCGTCGTTCGTCCCCGGATGGATGCGACTCGAGATGCTCGTGATCGCCGTGCTGATGGTCGGCATCGTGCTCGACGTCACTCGGTGGGCCGTCCGGAGGCGCTGACCGATGCAGGAGGCAGTCATCGACGGAGCAGGTGGCCGGAAGCGCCGGAGTCCCGACGAGCGGCGGCAGGAGATCATCAGTGCCACGACCGCCCTGGTTGCCGAGTCCGGGTACGCCAACGCGACCCTGACCGAGATCACCCAGCGAGCCGGGGTGTCGAAGGGGCTCCTCTGGCACTACTTCCGCGACCGCGACGACCTCATGCACCGAGCGGTCGCGTTCCTCGCGGGGGAGTTGCGGGCTGGACTCGTCGCGGATGTGGACGTCACGGCTCCAGCGGTCGACGTGATCCGCGCGGTCTTCACACGGACAGCGATGTTCACCCGAACGCATCAGCAGGAGATCGAGGCACTCGACCAGATCGTCCACAACCTCCGCACTTCTGACGGTCGACGTCGCATCACGACGCTCGACTACGAGGACATCTACGACGAACACGCGGCCCTCCTCGCCCGCGGCCAGTCCGAAGGCTCGATCCGGGCGGGGGACGTGCGCCTGTTCGCCGTCACCTACCAGTCGCTGATCGACGGGATGATCGGTCATCTGCAGGCGCACCCGGAGGTCGACCCGATCGGCTACTCCGACCAGGTCGCCACCGTGTTCCTCCTCGGCACAGCGCACCACGACCCGACCCGACGGTGAGGCGACGGCATGACCGGAACACACGGAGCTCGGATACGTCCGGCCACCCGCAGCGACGTCGGCCCGATCGACGCGGTCGAGACGGCGGCGTTCGGACACGAGGCCGACCACGTGAGACCACTCGTACACGCTCTCCGCAAGACCGAAGCGTCGGTGCTGGAACTCGTCGCCGAAGACGACGACGGAGAACTCATCGGGCACGTGATGCTGTCACGAGGATGGTTGGACGCGCCGGCGTCGCTGGTGACCGTTCGCGTGCTGAGTCCGCTCGCGGTCGCGCCCGATCGGCAACGCCAGGGCATCGGCCGTCGACTGATCGAACACGCGGTCGAGGACAGCGAGGAAGCGTTCAGCCCCGCCGTGTTCCTCGAGGGCGACCCGCGCTACTACGCTGCATCGGGCTTCGCGCCAGCGAGCTCACGCGGGTTCCGGTCGCCGTCGACACGGATCCCGGAACCTGCGTTCCAGGTCCGCACCCTCACCGCGTACGAGCCGTGGATGACCGGAACGCTGGTCTACCCGGAGGCCTTCTGGGCGACGGACACCGTCGGACTCCGACGACGACCGCTTCCCTGAGGACTACCGACCCCGCACCTCGAGGAACCCGAGCGCCAGGCGAACCGTCTCCTCGAGCCGCTGCGTGCTGTCGACGACGAGTCGGTCATCGGTGCGGGGCTCGTACTCATCGGCGGTGCGCTGCACCTCGTCCCACGTCGGCAGCGTGAACCCGGGGATGTCGTTCGCGCGCTCCTCCACGCGGCGACGGTGTTCGTCGACGTCCGGACACGTCACCTCGATCAGGCGGAGCGGGACCCCGGCGGCGTCCGCCGTCGCCACCCAGCCGGCCCGAGCGGCCTCGACGCCGCTCACCGCGTCGGCGATGACCATCCGGCCGCGCCGCAGGTTCGGCACCGCGATCGCGTGCATGACCGAGTACGCGGCGATCCCGGACTGGTCGCGCGGGATCCCGTACTTCCACATCGCGCCCTCGATCGCATCGACGCGCAACGTCAGCGCGGGCACACGCTCCGCGATCGCAGCGGACAACGTCGACTTCCCCGCACCGGGGAGACCACAGACCTGGACCAGCATCGACAACCCCTTCGTCAGCATGCGTCGCCTGTCTACCGTCCGACGGTCCGTCGCGTTGTCAAACCGAGGGCATCGGCGCCCACCCGAGTTCCGGCCCGAGACGCTCCGCGATGTCCGTGATGATCTGGGCGTAGTCGTCGGGCTCGAACGAGAACGGCAGCGCGAAGGCGACCTCGGTGACCGCCTGGTACCCGGCGTCGGCGCGCAGGCGGTCGGCGATCTCGACGGAGGGACCGACGAGGTCGGCGGCGAAGAGCATCCCCGCCGGCCCCTGCGGCACGCCGACGCGTCCCGAGCGCCCGTCGACGTACGCGCGGTAGCGGGCCTCCTGCTCGGACGTCGCGGTGTCGGTCGGGATGACCACCAGGCCCTGCGAGACCCGCGCGGCGCCGGGGTCGGGGTGGACGTCGAGGTAGGCGTCGATCTGCGCCCGCTGGTTCGTGGCGAAGTCCGTGCCGACCTCGCTGCGCGTCACGCTCGAGGTCAGCAGGTGGAAGCCGTTCTCGCCGGCCCACACCGCCGACTTGGTGCTGCCGGTTCCGTACCAGATGCGGTCGGCCAGGCCGGCGCTGTGCGGCTGGACGGTCTGCGCGAACTCCTCGATGCCGCGCCGCTCGACGGTGTCGGTGACCGGGTCGCCGCGCACGAGGTCGCGGAACCGCAGCAGACGGTCGTTCCCGAGGTCCTCCTGGTCGGCGGTGTCGGGGTACAGCGCCTCGCGGTACAGGTCGTAGTGCATCGGGGTGCCGACCGAGGAGCCCGGGTTCAGTCGACCGCCCAGCAGGACGTCGACGGTGCCCAGGTCCTCGGCGAGCCGGAAGGGGTTCTCCGCGCCGATCGGCGTGACGGCGGTGCCGAGGTCGATCCGCGACGTCCGCTGCGAGGCCGCTGCCATCACCGCGACCGGGGAGGAGATGCCGTGCTGCAGGTGCCGGTGCCGCAGCCAGGCGCTGTCGAAGCCGAGTGCCTCGGCGCGCTCGACGACCCGGAGTGTGTCCTCGTGGCCCTCGGAGGGTCGGGCGGGGTCGAACGACCCGATGGTCAGGAAGCCGAGCCGTGCCAGGGGAGTTCCGTCGAGGGGCATGCTCCGATCGTGCCAGACCACGGGGAACAGCAGGAGGGCGTGCGCGGTGACGGCCTGGAGGCGCGGGGCGGGCCCGCACCGCGCCTCCAGGCCGTCAGCCGGTTGGGTCCAGGGCACGCGGCGGCGCGCGCGGGCCGCATCGCGGTCCCTCGAAGAGGGGACCGACGTTTACCGGACTGCCAGGTGAACGCGCATCTTCGGCCCCTAGGGTCGCGCCAAGCGCAAACGCGTGAACTCACTCGCATTGGTTGAAGGACCGATCCGTACCGGAAGGCGGTCCTGATGACCACCACTCCGCTCGCACCGGGTTACACCCGCACCACCCCTGGGACGGGGAGCCGCAAGGGCACCTCGACCTACTCTGCGCTCCTGGCGCAGGTGAAGGAGAACGGCCTGCTGCAACGTCGCACCGGGTTCTACTGGGCACTGTTCGGCTCCCTGGCCGGCACCCTCGCCCTCACCTGGGTCGCGTTCGCGTTCCTCGGCGACTCCTGGTTCCAGCTCATCGTGGCGGGCGCGCTCGGCGTGCTCTTCACGCAGTTCGCGTTCCTCTCGCACGAGGCCGCACACCGACAGGTCTTCGCGTCGCAGCGGTGGAACGACCACGCCGGTCGCTACATCGGCACGTTCCTCGTCGGCCTCAGCTACTCGTGGTGGATGAACAAGCACACGCGCCACCACGGCAACCCGAACACCGTCGGCAAGGACCCCGACATCATGCCGGACGGCGTCCGGTTCCTGCCGGAGGACGCCGCCGCCGTGCGCGGACCCCTGATGAAGACGTTCATGCGGTTCCAGGGCTGGCTGTTCTTCCCCCTGCTGACGCTCGAGGGCATCAACCTGCACCGGTACGCCGTGATGTCGGTCGTCACCGGCAACGGCACCAAGGCCGACGTCAAGCACCGCATCATCGAGGGCGCGCTGCTCGTGGCCCGCTTCGCCATCTACCTGACCGTCGTGTTCTGGTTCCTGCCGTTCGGCATGGCGTGCGCGTTCCTCGGGGTGCAGCTCGCCGTCTTCGGCGTGATGATGGGCGCCTCGTTCGCCCCGAACCACAAGGGCATGCCGACCATCGCGCACGACGCCAAGGTCGACTTCTTCTCCCGCCAGGTGCGCACCTCGCGCAACATTCGCGGCGGCTGGTGGGTCTCGTTCCTCATGGGCGGCCTGAACTACCAGGTCGAGCACCACCTGTTCCCGTCGATGCCGCGACCGGCGCTGAAGCAGGCCCGCCTGCTCGTCCGCGACCACTGCGACACGCTCGACGTGCCCTACACCGAGACCACGCTGTTGCGCTCGTACGGCATCGTCGTCCGGTACCTGAACCGGGTCGGGCTCGCCGCCCGTGACCCGTTCGCCTGCCCGATGGTCGCGCAGCTGCGCATCCACTGACGCCGTGCTGACGACCATGCCCACCGGCACCGTGAAGTGGTTCGACCACAACAAGGGCTTCGGCTTCATCACGCCGGACGACGGCTCGGAAGAGCTCTTCGCCCACTTCTCGAGCATCGTCGTGACGACGGGCTACCGCTCGCTCGAGGAGCACGACCGGGTCCGGTTCGACGTCGGACCCGGCAAGAAGGGCCCGGAAGCGGCCAACATCTCGATCATCCGCTGAACAGTCAGCAGCACCACCACAGCCGGGGTCCCCGCTGAGCCGAAAGGCGCAGCGCGGGCCCCGGCTGCGGTGTCTCGCCGGGATCGGCGGCTTCCCGCACCGGCCTCCGGAGCGGGCGCGGTGTCCGCGGAGCGCGGGTTACCGTCGGAGCAACCATCGTCCACCCCGCAGCATGGTGAGGGGACCACGTGCTCAGCTCCACCGATTCCCAGCCCTCCACGGCGTCGACGACGTCCACACCTTCCCGGACCGAGGGCGTCATCCCGGACACCTCGCTCCTCGACGCGCTGGCCGCGGTCGCCGAACGAGCTCCCGACTCCCTCGCGGTCGTCGACGAGCACGCCTCGATGTCGTACCGCGAGCTGCACCGGGTCGCCATGGCCATCGGCGCGGTCCTCGACGCACGACTCACGCCGGACGACCACAGCGGTCGCGGCGTCGGGGTCGAACCCGGCGGCGCGTCCGTCCCGGTCGGGGTGATGGTCTCGCACAACGCGGAGTCCGTCGTCGCGATCCTCGGGATCGTCCACGCCGGCCGCACCGTGGTCGCGCTCGACCCGTTCCTCCCCGAGGCCCGGCTCCACCACGTCGTGACCCTCGCCGGCATCGTCGACGTCCTCGTCGACGATGAGCACGCCGAGCAGGCCGCGGCGCTCGTCGCCGACCCGAGCTCGATCGTCCCGCTCGCCGAGGTCCTCGGCGAGGCCCGAGCGATGGCCGACGGCGACGCCGACATCCCGACCGTGCCCGCCGCCGCGACCCGCGGTGGCCAGGACGCCCTCGACATCATCTTCACGTCCGGCTCGACCGGGGCGCCGAAGGGCGTCGTCGTGACGCACCGGCAGACCCTCGTCGACACGATCGCGCAGCGTTCGTCGTTCCGCCTGGAGCCCGCGGACCGGATCGCCTCGGTCCTGCCGCACGGCTTCGCCGCCGGGATCACGCTCGTGTTCTCCGCCCTGCTCGCCGGCGCGTCCGTGCACGTCGCCGACCCTCGGCGCACCGGCATCGACCGCCTGGCGACCTGGGTCCAGCGATCGGCGCTGACCACGCTGCACACGACCCCGCACCTGGTGCGCTCCCTCGTCGGCGGTCTCGACCGCACCGACGACCGGCTGCGCGGTCTGCGGCTCGTCGCGACCGTGGGCGAGGCCGTGACCGGCACGGACGTCTCCGCCCTCCGCCCGCTGCTCGGCGCGACCACGTCGTTCTGCAACTGGACCGGTTCCAGTGAGACCTGCGTGTACGCCGTCAACGAGATCGCCGCCGGGGACCCGATCCCCGAGCGGAGCATCCCCTCCGGCCACATCGTCGTCGGCAAGCGCATCGAGGTCCGTCGTCCGGACGGGTCCCTCGCCGACATCGGCGAACCCGGCGAGGTCGTCTGCGTCTCCGACGCCATGACGAGCGGCTACTGGGGCGCTCCGGAGCAGACCGCGAAGCGCGCCGGCACCGCTCCGGACGGCACCCCGACCTGGGCGATCGGCGACCTCGGACGCTTCGACGAGGACGGGAAGCTGACGCTGCTCGGCCGTGCCGACGACGCCGTGAAGGTCCGCGGCTACCTGGTCGAGCCGAGCGAGGTCGAGGCCGCGCTCCGCACCGTCGACGCCGTGCACGAGGCCGTGGTTGTCGCCGTGAAGGCACCGCCCGCCCCGACCCGACTCGTCGCCTACGTCGTCACCAGCCAGGGTCGGCGTTCACCGTCACCCGCGGCGCTCCGGAAGGCGCTCCGCGACCTGCTGCCGGACTACATGGTGCCGACGAGCATCGTGCCGATGCCCGCCCTGCCCCGCAACGAGCGCGGCAAGGTCGACCGCGCCGCCCTGCCCGAGGCGCCGGCACTCGGCACCACCATCGGCGAGGACGGCCAGGCGCTCGCCGAGGACACCTACGACCAGTGGGAGCTCGCCGTCGGCCAGATCTGGGCCGAGGTGCTCGGGCTGCCGACCGTCGGCCCGCTCCGGCTTCCGGCCGTCGGGCTCGACAACGACTTCTCCGCGCTCGGCGGCGACTCGCTCACCGCCGAGGAACTCCTCGCAGCCGTGAGCGACCGCCTCGGGGTGGACCTGCCGTCGTCCGAGCTCCTCGAGCACCCGACGCTCCGGACCTTCACGGCCCGCATCCGTCAGGGATCCGTGGCCAGCCCGAGGCACCCGGACATCGTGACGCTCGCGCAGCGGTCCGAGGGCACCGGTGCGCCGGTGTTCTGCGTCGCCGGCGCGGGGGCACTCGCCCTGACGTACGTCCCGCTCACCCGGCGCCTCGGCGACCGGCCGGTGTACGCGTTCCAGCAGCACGGGCTCGAGCGCCGCTCGGTGCCGGACTGGAGCATCCGCGCCATGGCCCGCCGCTACATCGAGCTCATGCGCATCGCACAGCCGAGCGGCCCTTACACGATCGTCGGGCACTCGTTCGGTGGACTCGTCGCGGTCGAGATGGCCGCCCTGCTGACCGCCGCCGGCCAGCAGGTCAGCCGGGTCGTCCTCCTCGACACCTACCTGCCCGAGCAGGCCGCCGACCAGGCCGACGTCGTCGAGTTCGGCGAGCTCGACCTCGGGCGCGCCCGTTCCGGTCGCGGTCTGGGCCTGGCACGGGCCGTCGTCGACCGCACGAGCGCGTTCCGCAAGCGCGTCGTCGCTCCCTTCGGCGAGGTCGGTCGGCACGCCCGCGCGTACGGCGCCGGCGTCGTCCGGTGGCAGGGGCAGCGCCAGTTCCGGGCGTTCTTCGACCACGCGCTCGTCGTCTCCCGCGGGTACCGCCCGCCGGCGTTCGACGGTCCGGTCACCCTCGTGATCGCCGACGGCAACGAGACCGGCAGTGCACGGTGGGCGCCGTTCCTCCGTGGCGAGGTGGACGAGGTGCGCATGCACTGCGAACACAGCTCGGTCCTGCGCGAGCCGCACGTCGAGGAGCTCGCGGCAGCGCTCGCCGAGCGCTTCGAGGCGGACGCCGCGGCGCTCGCGGGCTGAGCAGCGGTGCCCGTTCCTTCCCATCACGCGTGCAGTAGGAAGCGGAATCGGGCGTAGGGAGTCGGAACTTCCGACCTCCTACGCCCGAATCGACCGACCACGCCCGGAACGGCCTACTTGATGCCGGTGGACGCGATGCCCTGCACGAACTGCCGCTGGAACGCCAGGAACACCACGAGCAGGGGCAGCACCGTCACGGTCGCGATCGCCATGACCGCGCCCCACGGCGAACTGAACGCCGGGTTGTTCGTCAGCGTGGACAGGGCCACCGGCACGGTGAGGTTCTCGTTCCCCTGCAGCACGACCAGCGGCCACAGGAAGTCGTTCCACCGGGTCATGAACCCGAGGATCACGAGCACCCCGACGAGCGGTCCGCAAGTGGGGAGCACGACGCGGAAGAACGTCTGGAACTCCCCGGCTCCGTCCAGGCGCGCCGCTTCCATGAGTGCGTCCGGTACGCCGAGCATGAACTGCCGGGCGATGAAGATCCCGACGACGTCGAACACCGTCGGCAGGATGACCGCCCAGGGGGAGTCGACGAGCCCGAGCTTCGCGACGACGAGGAAGCTCGGCACGATCGTCACCTGGATCGGGATCATGATCGTCACGAGGAACGCCGCGTACAGCAAGCCGCGGCCGCGGAACCGGAACTTCGCCAGCGCGTAGCCCGCCATCAGCGACACGACGACGCTCAGGGCGGTACCGACCGAGGTGATGAGCGCCGAGTTGCCGAGCCACCGCCACACCGGCTGCGTGGCGAACACCTGCGCGTAGTTGTCGAAGGTCGGGTCCGCGGGGAAGAGCGTGAACGTGCTGCTCTGCGACTGGCCGCCCGGCGCCAGCGCCGAGACGATCATCCAGTAGAGCGGGAACACCATGACGATCGCCAGGGCGGAGAGCCCGGCGACGAGCAGCCACCGGCCGGGGCGGCGCCGGGAGCCAGGACGGAGTGCACGGGTTTCGAGGACGGCCATCAGAGCATCTCCTCCGCCTTGCGGTTGGCTCGCTGCCGGAGCAGCGTGAACACGAGCAGGATGGCGACGAGCACCAGTCCGAGCGCCGCGGCGTAGCCCATCCGGGCGTCGATGAACGCCGTGCGGAACACGTACTGGATGAGCACCGTCGTGGAGAACCCGGGGCCGCCGCCGGTCATCACGTAGATCACGTCGAACGACTGCAGCGAGAACACGACGTTGAGGATGAGCAGGATCGACGTCGTCGGGCGGAGGAGCGGCCAGGTGATCGTCCGGAACCGGACCCAGCGGGATGCCCCGTCGATCGCGGCGGCCTCCTTCAGCTCGGCGGGGACGGACTGCAGCGCGCCGAGGTAGATGACCATGCAGAAGCCGATCCGCGTCCACACGACGACGAGAACCAGGGTCGCCATCGCCCATCCGGGTGCGGTCAGCCACGGCACCCGACCGAGACCGAGGGCCTCGAGCAGGTTGTTCGCGACGCCGTAGTCACCGTTGAAGATCCACGACATGATCACGCCGACGACGACACCCGCGGCCACCATCGGCACGAAGAACAGCGCGCGGAAGACCCCGCGGCCGGGGAGCGGCCGGTTGAGTGCCACCGCGAGCGCCAGGCCGATCGCCATCGAGGTCGGCACGGTGCCGATCGTGAACACGAGTGTGTTCTTCAGCGCGGTCGCGATGAGCGGGTCGGACCCCATCGCCGCGAAGTTGCCGGCGCCGACCCAGTCCCCGTCGCTGACGGACGTGCTGCTGTCGCGGAGGCTCAGCAGGATCGCCACGATGATCGGTACGAGCGAGAATCCGAGGAACAACAGGCCGGCGGGCCCGATGAAGACGTACGGGACGAAACGGCCGCCTCGCTTCCGCGTCCGGTCGGCGGCAGGGACGCCACCCGTCGGCGTTCTCGGCGTGGTGCGCACGGGCGCGGTCTCAGTTCGCAGTGACACTGCGCATCGCCTCCATCATCTGGCTCGAAGCCTCCTTCGGGCGGAGCTGCCCGAGGAGACACAGGTCGAGGTAGTCGGCGAAGACGGCGTTGAGGGACGAGAAGTACTGCCCGCTCTCCGCCTTCACCATGGAGAGCGGGATCGTGGCGCCCTGGTCGATGAACTGCTGCATGGTGTCGCTGTGCGCTTCGTAGCCGATGTCGGCTGCGTCGAGTGACTTCCGGGCGGGGAGCCAGTTGCCGTTGTGGCAGAACTCCTCGATCTTCGCCCGGCTGGTGATCATCACGACGAGCTCGGCGGCGAGCTCCGGGTACTTGCTCGACTTCGTCACCGCGAGAGCGTTCCCCCCGAGGTCGCTGGCCTCGCCGGTGTTCCGCACCATCGGCGCGGTGCCCCAGTTGTCCGGGAGTTCCTGGTCGAGCTGCGTCATCGGTTCCGGATTGTTGAGCATCATGCCGATCTGTCCGGTCATGAAGAGGTCCCGGGCGACGTCCCCACCGCCGGTCTTGCTGAGGTTCCCGGTGGTGGCGAGCCCCTCGGCGTACCACTTCCGGCCGAACTCGAGCGCGCCGATCGCCTCCGGGGTGTCCATCGACGGGGTGGCGCCGTCGTCCCCGAGGAAGGCGCCGCTGTTCTGGTAGACGAACGGCAACCAGCGGTACGCGGTCTCCGGGCCGCTCCAGCCGTAGCCGAAGGCGTACCTGCCGGTGACCTTCTTGACCTCGCGCGCGATCTCGAGGAACTCGTCCCAGCTCCACGCGTCGGCGATCGCCGTCGGCGGGGTCACCCCGACCTGCTGCATGACGTCGCGGTTGTAGTAGGTGATGAAGTTGTCGGTGTGCTGGAACACTCCGAAGACACCGTCGTTCCGCGCACCGATCGCCCAGAACGGCTTCGTGTAGTCGGACTGGTAGTCGGCGGGGATGTGCCCGCTGATGTCCACCAGGCTGCCGTTCGCGGCGTACCGGCCGATCTGCTGCGGGGTGATCCGGATGATGTCAGGAGCGAGGTCGGCCGCCAGACGCGTGATGAACCACTGGTGGAACTGACCGGTCGTGACCTCGACGGAGACGCTCGTTCCGGGGTGCTTCGCGACGAACTCGTCGGCGATCGACTGGTAGCTGGTGATGTCGGTCGGGATGTTCCAGGTCGACAGGCGGATGTGCTTCGTTCCGCCGTGGCCGGCGGTTCCCTGGCCGGCGCACGCTGCGAGCGCGCCGACCATCGAGATCCCGGCGAGGGCGAGGAACCCCCGTCTGGCGAGCTGCGGGGATGGTCGGGTCGGCATGGTCCTCTCCTTTGAGGTCGTGGTGCCGTGTCGTTCGGACGGGAGGCGCGGGGTGCGCGTACGGGGCGCCGCGCGTCCGACGTGGGGTCGCGTCCTGGACCCGACCCCACGTCGGGCGCGACGGTTCAGACGAGCGCGGGGCGGGCCTCCCGGTCGGCCACCGGTGGAGCGGTGACCGCGTCCGCCGGACGCAGCGACTCGGGGAGCAGTGCCGCGTGGGCATGCAGGAGCTCGTCGGTCATCTCCGCGATCCGGTCCAGGGTGAGGTGCGCCGCCGTCAGCGGGTCGAGCGCGACGGCGTGGTGCACGTGCTCGACGTTCCCGGTGAGCGCTGCACGAACCGCCAGGGTCTGCACGTTCGTGTTCGTGCGGTTGATCGCGGCGAGCTGCGGCGGGAGTTCGCCGAACGACGTCGGCTGCACGCCCTTGCCGTCGACCAGGCACGCGACCTCGACGCAGGCGTCGGACGGCAGGTTCTGGATGACGCCCGTGGCGTTCGGCACGTTGCCGTAGACCACCGCCGGCACACCGGTGACGATCGCGTTCACGATGCTCGCGCCGTACTCGACGCTCGGCGTCAGGTCGGCCTTGAGCTTCTCGAGTTGCGTGTCCACGTCACCCTGCTCGTCGTGCGCGAGGCAGATCTCGTAGTAGTCCCAGCGCTCCGGGATGTACTCCAGCACCGTCTCCGGGTCCTTGCGGAAGTACGGCACGTACTCGCTGGCGTGGTGGCTCGACTCGGTCTCGAAGTACCCGAACGAGCGCATCAGTTGGGCGCGGACCTGCTCGTTGCCGCCCTCGTAGTTGCTCGCCGCCGCGGCTGCCTCGCTGTGGTCGCCGTCGTCGTCGTGCAGGTCGGACGCCGCGATGCCCCGCTGGTGCTTCGCCGTCATCACCTCGCGCAGACGCGGGTACAGGTCTTCGCCGTTCCGCCGCGTGAACTCGAGGATCCATGCCTGGTGGTTGATGCCGGCACTGACGAACTCGACCTCCTCGTAGGGCACGCCGAGGGTGCGGGCGAGCATCCGGGTGGTCCCCTGCACGCTGTGGCAGAGGCCGACCGTGCGGAGGCCCTTCGCGTTGAGGAACGCCGTGGCCATCGCCATCGGGTTCGCGTAGTTGATGAACTGCGCGTCCGGGCAGAGCTCGAGGGCGTCGCGGGCGATGTCCTCGTACGCGCGCACCGACCGCAGGAACCGGAAGACGCCACCCGGGCCGACGGTGTCGCCGACGGCCTGGTCGATGCCGTACTTGCGCGGGATCTCGACGTCCCACTTGTACGACTCGACCCCGCCGACCTGGAAGGTGATGATGACGACGTCCGCGTCGGCGAGGGCTTCGCGGCGATCGGTGGTCTCGAGGACCTCGACCCCGAGGCCGTGGTGCGCGACGAGCTCCCGTGCGGCCCTCGCGGTACGGGCGACCCTGCCCGCGTCGAGGTCCATGAGGTGCAGCGTCGCGTCCTGCAGCGCCGGGAAGCTGACGAGGTCGCCGATGAGCCGGAACGGGAAGACGAAGCCGCCGGCGCCGATGATGGTGATCTTGGTCATGTCGTCACGCTACGAACGGCCCGGGGGCGCGGTCCTCCGGCTTCCGACGACGGGGTTCCAGGATCCTCCGACGGGTCCGGACGGCACAGGCGACCGCCGGACTGCCTGTCGTAGGCTCGGGCCCGTGCTCGACGTGGAGACGGTGGAAGCGGCGTACTGGAGCCATCGCGGCCCGGCCCCGCTCATGCCGTCATCGCACCGCCACGACGACCTCGAGATCAACCTGGTGCTCGACGGTCGGCTCGACTACCGCTTCGGCGGTGCACCCGTCAGCGTGCACGCCGGGGAGATCGCGCTCTTCTGGGGCTGGACCCCGCACCAGCTCGTCGGCGACGGCACCGGCCGGGGCGAGTTCCGGTGGGTGCACATCCCGCTTGCCGAGGTGCTCGCGTGGGGGCTGCCCGACCACGACCTCGGAGCGATGCTCCTGAACCGGCCGGTCGTCGTGCCGACCCACGCCGCCGGCCGGGACGTCGAGTCGATGCTCGGGTCGTGGCAGCGGGACTTCGCGGACGACGGAACCGAGATCATCGCGAACCTCGAGGCACAGGCGCTCGTCCGGCGGCTCCTCCGCCACCACCGGGACGCCGTCGACCTGCGCACCGGTGGCGGGCACGGCACCGCGGACGCCATGCACCGCGTCATCGACATGGTACGGTTCGTCGTCGACCGCTTCCGTGAGCCGATCGAGGTCGCGGACGTCGCCGAGGCCGCGCATCTCCACCCGCACTACGCGATGACGGTGTTCCGGCAGGACGTCGGCACCACGATCCTGGAGTACCTCACCCGGTGTCGCGTGGCCGAGGCCCAGCGGCTGCTCGCCACGACCTCGATGACCACCTCGGAGATCGCGCACGCCGCGGGCTTCGGTTCGCAGTCGAGCTTCTACGCGCACTTCACGAGGGCCTGCGGCGGGCCGCCCGGCGTGTACCGGGCACGGCTGCGCTGAGCGCGGTGGACCCGCGACGTTCCTTCCCATCACGCGTGCAGTAGGAAGCGGAATCGGGCGTAGGGAGTCGGAACTTCCGACCTCCTACGCCCGAATCGACCGACCACGCCCGCAACGGCCTAACCGCAACCAGCGCGGTCAGTTGATGATCTCGCCGCGCTCGTCGGCGCGGAGCACGGCCAGCCGGTCGCGCCATGCCTGCAGGGCCTCGGGCGTCAGCCGGGGCCAGTCGGTGACCTCGCGGACGACGCGGATCGGCTCGGCGCTGCGGTAGGAGCGGGTCGGGTTGCCGGGGAACTTCTTGTCGGTGACGTTGGGGTCGTCCTCGAAGGCACCGGTCGGCTCCACCTCGTACACGTGGGGGAGCCCGTCGCCCGCGGCGAGTTCGGCGGCCAACCCGGCACCGTCCGGCAGCGCGGTGAAGTAGACGTGGTTCATGACCACCTCGGGGCGGTAGTTCGAGCGGAACCCCGCGGTCAGCAGGGCACCGACGGCCAGGTCCGCCTTGGTGCCGTGGAAGAACGGGCCGTCGTCGAGTGCGTCGCTCACGGCGACAGGGTAGCGCCGCGCTCGCACACCCGCCCGGCATCCGCCAGGTCCCCCCGACGGTGCAGGCCGTCTCCACCCTTCGGAGGACGCGGCCGACCGTGCCCCGCCAGTAGCGTTGCCGCCGTGATCGAAGTCGAGCACCTCACCAAACAGTACGGTCCCAAGACCGCCGTCGACGACGTCTCGTTCGTCGTCCGGCCGGGCAGTGTGACCGGCTTCCTCGGGCCGAACGGCGCCGGGAAGTCCACCACGATGCGCATGATCATGGGGCTCGACCGCCCCACCGCGGGACGGGCGACGGTGAACGGCCAGCCGTACCGCAGCTTCCGTGACCCGCTGCGGCAGGTCGGCGCCCTGCTCGAGGCGAAGGCGGTGCACTCCGGCCGGAGCGCGTACAACCACCTCCTCTCCCTCGCGGCGACGCACGGCATCCCGAAGTCCCGCGTGCACGAGGTCATCGACATGACCGGCCTGGACTCGGTCGCGAAGAAGCGCGTCGGCGGGTTCTCCCTCGGCATGGGCCAGCGGCTCGGCATCGCGGCGGCGCTCCTCGGCGACCCGAAGACCCTCATCCTCGACGAGCCGGTGAACGGCCTCGACCCCGACGGCGTGGTGTGGGTGCGACAGCTCGCCCGCCGGATGGCCGCCGACGGTCGGACCGTCTTCCTGTCGAGCCACCTCATGAGCGAGATGGCACAGACGGCGGACCGCGTCGTCGTCCTCGGCCGCGGCAAGGTGCTGGCGGACGCCCCGATCGCCGAGTTCGTCGCCGGCGGCAGCGGCGGCGGCGGGGCCTCGCGCGTCGTCCTCCGGACGCCCGCCCCCGACCAGCTGTTCCAGGCGATCGGGTCGAACGCCACGGTGACCCCGCGCGAGGACGGCTCCTTCCTGGTGGTCGGGCCGGACGCCGTGACGGTGGGCAACATCGCCGCGCAGGTCGGCGTCCCGCTGCACGAACTCACCCCGACGGGCGCGAGCCTCGAGGAGGCCTACATGGCCCTCACCCGCGACGACGTCGAGTACCGATCGGAGGGCGACCGATGACCGCCACGAACGCGCCGAGCCGGAACCGGTCGGCCACGGTGCCGGACTCCGTCCGGCTCGGCTTCGGCCGCCTGGTCCGCAGCGAGTGGATCAAGCTCCGGAGCATCCGCTCCACCTGGTGGTGCTACGCCATCCTCGTGGCCGTGACCATCGGGATGGCGCTGCTCGTCGGGAGCGCGCTCGACCCGGGCGGCCCGCTCACGCAGGACCAGGCGAACGGCACCCTCGTCACGATCAACACCGCGAGCGTCTCCCTGACGGCCCTCGTCGTCGCGGTGCTCGGCGTGCTCATCATCACGGGCGAGTACGGCACCGGACAGATCCGGTCCACGTTCACCGCCGACCCCGGCCGGATCGGTGTGGTCGTCGCCAAGGCGGCCGTCCTCGCGGTCACGACCTTCGTGGTCAGCGCGGTCGCGCTCTGGATCGGCGTCGCGATCTCGGCTGCGCTGCAGGCCGGCAAGGGCGTGCACGCGGACCTCGCCGACCCGTCCGTCTTCATGCCGCTCCTCGGCGCGTCGGTGTACGTGACGCTCCTCGCGTTGCTCGCCTACGGCTTCGGCCTGCTCGTGCGGTCGAGTGCCGGCGGGATCGCGATCACCCTCGGCCTCCTGCTCGTCCTGCCCGGCGTGCTCTCGCTGGCGGCGGGCGTGATCAACGCGCAGTGGCTCTCGGACGTCGTCACGTTCCTGCCGGCTCAGGCCGGTGGGCAGCTGTTCGCCTTCTCGACCGGGGCGGACGCCCCGCAGCAGGCCGGCGTCGTCCTCGACGGGTGGGGTGGGTTCGCCGTCCTCCTGGCCGAGGTCGTCGTGGTGGGCGCCTTCGCGCTGACGGTCGTGCGCCGACGCGACGTCTGACGCGACCAGTCGACGGCCTGGAGGCGCGGTGCCAGCTGGCACCGCGCCTCCAGTCCGTCATCGCCGCAGGATCTCGTACCGGCGCATCGTGACGCCGCTGTCGAACGTCCGTTCCTCGAGCAGGTCCAGCAGCAGCGGCTGCTGGACCGCGTCGGCGGGGGAGTCGAAGAGCGGCCGCCCTGCGCCGAGCATCGCGGGGTGCGTGAAGAGCATCAGCTCGTCGAGCAGTCCCGCCGCGAGCAGCTGCGTCGCCAGGTGCGCGCCGCCCACGCCGATGTCGCCCTCGGACTCCTCGCGGAGCGCCCCGAGCCGGGCGATGGCGTCGTCGCCGATGATCGTCGTGTTGTGGTCGGCCGCCGTGCGGGAGCGTGACACGAGCACCTTCGGCATGGCCGTCCAGATCTCGCCGTACTCGCGCAGGTAGCCCGGGAGCGACTCGTCGGAGCGCGCCTCCGGCCAGAACGGGTCCATCATGTCGTGGATGATCCGGCCCTCGACGGCCATCGTCATCGCTGCCGCCCGCTCATTGAAGAACCGGTGCAGCTGCTCGTCGATGCGGAGCCACTCCGGGTCGCCGTCGTTGCCCTCGGTGCCCGGGCGCCCCTCGATGAAGCCGTCGAGCGACACGTTCATCCAGTACACGAATCGTGCGGGCACGTCGGACTCCTTCGTCTCGCGCTGAGGGTACGCCCGCTCCGCACCCGGTGCGAGGGTCGTTCGACACCGGAACCAAGCGTGACATCGTCACAGGGAAGTCATAGGGTGCCCCGTGTCGGCCCTGAACCCGCCGACGTCCACGGAACCCGCGAGCGGCCACGACGTCGTGCCCGCCCACCCGTGGTGCCCGACGCGACGGCACGCAGCGCTCTTCCAGCCGCGGCCGCCTCCAGACTCCCCGACTGCCTCTTCCGCGCAGCCGCACGTCTTCGTACCCGGATCCTCCATCCAAGGAGCGCACCATGCACCGAACACTGCTCGTCGGCGCCGTCGCCGCGATCGCACTCGCGACCGTGGCCGTCGGCGCACCCGCCCAGGCCCACGGCCCCGACCACCGGGTCCCCGGTCTCCGCGTCGGCCCGGCCACCACCCTCGCGTCCGGGCTCGTCTCGCCGCTCAGCCTCGAGGTCGACCGGCGTGGCCGGGTCGACGTCACGCAGAACTTCGCGGGCCAGCTGAACCGGGTCGGCCCGGGGGCGACGACCACGACCCTCGCGACCGCTCCCGCCGGACAGGAGATCGGGGCGGTGTCCTCGCGCGGCGACTCGGTCTACTACGCCCAGAACGACCAGCCGAACGGCGTCGCACGCCTGATGGTGCTGCCGCCCCGCGGTGCCGCACGACAGCTCGCCGACCTCGGCGCGTACGAGGCCCGGGTGAACCCGGACCGCGTCAACGGCTACGGCTTCCGCGGTTTGCCGTCGGCGTGCGCGGCGCAGGTGGACCCGACGGGTGAGGCCGGTCCGGCACGCTACCGCGGCATCGTCGACACCCACCCGTACGCCTCGCTGGCGCAGCGCGAGGGCGTGTACGTCGCCGACGCCGGCGGCAACGACATCGTGCGTGTCGGGTACGACGGCCGGGTGTCGACCGTCGCCGTCCTGCCCCCGCAGCCGCCGGTCCGTGTCGACGCGGCGACGGCCGCGGCGTTCGGGTTCCCCGCGTGCGTGGTCGGCTACGGGTACGCCTTCGAACCCGTCCCCACCGACGTCGAGCGCGGTCCCGACGGCTGGCTCTACGTGTCGACCCTGCCGGGTGGACCGGAGACCGCCGACCTCGGAGCCCGCGGCAGCGTCTACAAGGTCAACCCGTGGAACGGCACCGTGCAGCGCGTCGCGACCGGGTTCGTCGGGGCGACGAACCTCGCCGTCGACCAGCGCACCGGCGTGGTGCTCGTCAGCGAGCTGTTCGGCGGGGCGGCCGGTACCGGGCAGGTCTCGGTCGTGTCGCCGTGGTCGGGCCGCACCGTCCAGACGCTCCCGGTCTCGTCGCCCGCGGCCGTCGAGCTCCGGAACGGGGCGCTCTACGCCACGACCGACGCGTTCGTGCCGGACGCCGAGGGCAACCCGCAGCCGATCGGCAAGGTCGTCCGGTGGAGCATCACCAACCGGCACGACCACTCCCGCTGGGGTGACGACGGGGCGCGCGGCTGGCAGTGACGGCCTGTGCTGCGTGGCGACGAGGGGACTGACGCCGTGGACATCGACCCGGACGAGTACCGCCGCACGTTGCACCGCGCCGCGCAGCACGCGCTCGACTGGATCGCCAGTCTGCCCGACCGGACCGTCCGACCCGAGCAGGACGTCGAGGGCGTGCTCGCCGCCCTCGACCGTCCGCTCCCGGACGGTCCGGCGGACCCGGCCGGGGTGGTCGACGACCTGGCCGCCCTCGCCGGGCCGGGACTCATGGCGATGCCGTCCGGTCGGTTCTTCGGCTGGGTGATCGGCGGCACGCTGCCCGCGGCGATGGGAGCCGACTGGCTGGTCAGCGCCTGGGACCAGAACGCGGCGATGCGGTACCCGACGCCCGCCACCGCCGCGCTCGAACAGGTGGCGGGGACGTGGCTGCTCGACGTGCTCGGGCTGCCGCCGGAGTCCGACGTCGGCTTCACGACCGGCGCGACGATGGCGAACTGGACCGGGCTCGCCGCCGCCCGCGCCTGGGTGCTGGACCGCGTCGGCTGGGACGTCAACACCGCCGGACTGGCCGGGGCGCCGACCGTCACCGTGCTCGCCGGCGCCGAACGGCACACCTCGCTCGACCTCGCCCTCCGGTACCTCGGGTTCGGGGCACCGACCCTGGTCGCCGCGGACGAACAGGGTCGGATCACGGTCGACGACCTCCGTGCCCACCTCGACCGCGTCGACGGCCCGGTGATCGTCTGCCTGCAGGCCGGCAACCTGCACTCCGGCGCGTTCGACCCGATGCGCGCCGCGATCGCACTCGCCCACGAGCACGGCGCCTGGGTGCACGTGGACGGGGCGTTCGGGCTGTGGGCGGCGGCGAGCCCGTCGCTCCGGTCGGCCCTCGGCGCCGGGCTGGACGGCATCGAGACCGCGGACTCGTGGGCGACGGACGCGCACAAGACGCTCAACGTGCCGTACGACTGCGGGGTGGCGATCGTCTCGCGGCCGTCGGTGACCCGCGCGGCGCTGGGGACGCAGACCGCCTACCTCATCCGCGACCCGGCGGACGTCTCGGAGCCGTTCGACCTGGTCCCCGAGATGTCCCGGCGTGCCCGCGGTGTGCCGGTGTGGGCGGCGCTCCGGCAGCTCGGCCGGTCCGGCGTCGTCGCGCTCGTCGACCGACTCGTGGCGAACGCCCGGGCCCTGGCCGACGGACTCCGGGCGCTGCCCGACGTGCAGGTCGTCAACGACGTCGTGTTCACGCAGGTGTGCCTGACCTTCGGCTCCGACGAACGCACCCGAGCGGTGACCGCCCGGCTCATCGCGGACGGTGACGTGTGGATGTCCGGCTCCCGGTGGGGAGGGCGGGACGTGCTCCGCATCTCGGTGAGCAACTGGTCGACCGACGCGGACGACGTGCGGTTCTCGGTCGAGGCGGTTCGGCGGGCGATTGCGGCGACCGCGGCGACCGCGGCGACCGCCGCGACGCCCCAGGCGTGAGTCGCGGTCCGCCCGCAGCCACGCGGACGGATGACGAACGCCCGGTGAACCGGAGCGCCGTCCTGTCCGGACAGGTTCGAGCTGCACGCGGGCGACGTGTTAGCGTCCTCGCGACAGCGCCTAGGGTTCCGGGACTCACCGTCCGCCTGGTCCGAGCGGCGCCACGCCCCGCCACCGAGCGCGGAGCGTCATCTGAACGGACAAAAGCCTGGAGGACCTCCCCGTCGCGCCGCGCGTCGGGTGGAAGGTCCTGCCGTGTCTCCGTTCGCCGTCCTCCTCGTCCTCTCCGCCGCCGTGGCGCACGCATCGTGGAACGTGCTCGCGCACGGGGTCAGTCGCATCGGCCTGCCCTTCCTCTGGCTCGGCGCGGTCTCGAGCGTCGTCGTCTGGGTCGGCGTCGTCCCGTTCACCGGGGGACTCGGTTCCGGGAGCGTCGGGGCGTTCCTGCTCGGCATCGTCGTCTCGGGCCTGCTGCACGTGGCGTACATGCTCGTGCTGCAGCGGGGGTACCGGGTCGGCCGGCTGTCGACCGTGTACGCGACCGCGCGGGGGACCGGCCCGACGATCAGCGTCGTGCTCGCGGTGACCCTGCTCGGCGAACGGCCGTCGTGGTGGTCGCTCGCCGGTGGCCTGCTCGTGCTGGTCGGCGTCGTCGCGGTGGGGCTGGCGGATCGCGGCGACGGCGCCCCCGTCGGACGCGTCCTCTCGCCCGGACGGCGCCGGGTCGACCCCGGGCTCGTCGCCGGTCTGCTGACCGGGGTGGCGATCGCGGCGTACACGATCTGGGACGCCCACATCGTCCGGGGCGGTGCCTCGCCCGTGGCCTTCATGGTCGGGTGCACCGCGGTCGAGGTCGTCCTGTTCGGGGCGGCCCTCGGTCCGCGCCGACGGGAGGTGCTGCCCGTGCTCCGTGCGCACTGGGCCCGGGTGCTGGCCTTCGGAGTGCTCTCACCGTTGTCGTACATCCTCGTGCTCCTCGCGATCACCATCGCGCCGGTCGCCCTCGTCGCCCCGATGCGCGAGGTCAGCGTCGTGCTGGTGAGCGTCTTCGGGGTCGTGGTCCTCCACGAGGGCCGAGCAGGTACGCGGATCGCGTCGTCGGTCGTGGTGCTCGCCGGCATCGCGCTGCTCGCCGTCTGAGCGGAGACGGGCGGCGCCGGGGCACGACCCCGACTCCGCCTGTCCGGACAGGTGCATGCCGTGTTCACCTCCCGGACAGGTCGGGTGCACCGTCCGGGCACGGCCCTTCACCTGTCGGCTGTCACAGTTGCGGCGTCCTGAGCGGACACCCCACCCCACCGCCCGAAAGGTCACCATGCCCATCCCCGCCCTCAAGCCCCTGGTCGCAATCGCCGGCGCCCTGGTGCTCGCCGCCACGCTCAGCTCCTGCTCCGCCGGGTCGACGGCGGCGGCCGGCAGCGACGAGACCGCGTCCACGAAGTACGCCGCCGACGCCGACACGATCGTCTTCGGCGTCGTGCCCGACTCGGTCGACACCGAGACCAACTACCAGCCGCTGATGGACTACCTCGCGAAGGAGACCGGCAAGAAGGTCGAGTACCACGAGTCGACCGACTACGCCGCCCTCATCGAGGCCTCGGTCGCCGGCAAGATCGACGTCGCCTCGTTCTCCGGCTTCACCTACGTGACGGCGAAGAACAACGGCGCGAAGATCACGCCGATCTCGTCGATCATCACCGCCGAGGGGCAGAAGCCCGGCTACTACAGCGAGGCGATCGTCCCGAAGGACAGCGACATCACCTCGCTGAAGGGCTTCGAGGGCAAGAAGGTCTGCTTCGTCGACCCGTCCTCGACGTCCGGCTACCTCTTCCCGAGCTACAACCTGCTGAAGGCCGGCATCGACCCGACGAAGGACGTCACGCCGGTCTTCGCCGGCAAGCACGACGTCAGCGTGCAGAAGGTCGCCGCAGGCACCGAGTGCGACGCCGGCTTCGCCGAGGACAGCGAGGTCGAGAAGAGCAAGGACGTGAAGGTGGTCGCGAAGACGATGGTGCCCGGCGCGCCGATCGTCGTGTCCGACACCCTGCCGCAGGCCGAGAAGGACACCGTCACGAAGGCGCTGTCCGACGTCACCATCGACGACATCATCGCCGCGGGTGTCACGAGCGCGGACAGCGACGGCTTCCGCAGCGTCTTCTACGGCACGAAGCCGGTCGACGACGGGTACTACGACCTGATCCGCGACATCTGCAAGACGACCAAGTCGAGCACCTGCCAGGCATGACGACCAAGTCGAGCACCTGCCAGGCATGACGTCCGACCGCCGGAACCCGACAGTCCGAGGAAGCACCATGACGTACCACGACCACCAGCACGACCAGGCGCCGGCAGTGGCGATCACCGCCCTGACGAAGCGCTTCGGTGACACGACCGCCCTCCGTGACGTGTCGCTCACCGTCCAGCCGGGCGAGGTCGTCGTCCTCCTCGGACTGTCCGGGTCCGGCAAGTCCACGCTGCTCCGGCACGTGGACGCCCTCGAGGTCCCGACCTCCGGCTCCGTCCGGGTCGGCGGGACCGCCGTGCACGACCTGTCCGGACGGCGGCTCCGCGACCTGCGTCGGCAGGTCGGCTTCGTGTTCCAGCAGTTCGAGCTCGTGCCCGCGCTGACGGTGCTGGAGAACGTCCTGACCGGGGCACTCGCCACCCTGCGGGGGCCGCGGCTCGGCCTGTGGTCCTACCCGCGTCGACTGCGGCACCGCGCGCTCGCACACCTGGACCGTGTCGGACTGCTCGACCGCGCCTACCAGCGGGCGGACACGCTGTCGGGCGGACAACAGCAGCGCGTCGCGATCGCCCGGGCGCTCATGCAGGACCCCTCCGTCCTGCTCGCCGACGAGCCGGTCGCGTCGCTCGACCCCGAGTCGAGCGGTCAGGTCATGGCGCTCATCCGCGAGATCGCCGCCGAACGGGGGCTGACGGTGCTGTGCAGCCTGCACCAGGTCGACCTCGCGCTGTCCTGGGCCGACCGGATCGTCGGACTCCGGCACGGCGAGGTCGTCCTCGACACCCGCACCGAGGGACTCGGCAAGGCGCAGGTCATGGAGATCTACGGCCAGGTCGCGACGTCGACCGACGAGTTCGCGGCCGTCGAGGCCCTGCGCGACGCACCCGCCCACGCCACGAGCGGGCAGCGGGCATGACCGCCGTCGCCGAGCGGCCCGCCGTCGGCTCCCACCGTTCGCCCGAGCAGGCCGTCGCGGCGGCACCACGCCGACGCGTGTCGCCGGAGCGCGTCGCCGCCGGGCTGACCCTCGTCGCCCTGGCCGTGCTGGCGTGCGTCGCCCTGGCCCGGATCGACATCTCGGTGCCGAACATGGTCGCGTCGTGGTCGAACGCGGAGCACTTCTTCCAGCGGGTCGGCACCGTCCGGTTCCCCGACGCGGCGACGCTCCTGCAGCAGACCGCCCTGACCGTGGGGCTCGTGCTGCTCGGCACCCTGCTCGCCGCCGTGCTGAGCGTCCCCGTCGCGTACCTCGCCGCCGGCAACACCAGCCCGGGGCGCGGCTGGATCGCAGCCGCACGGTTCGTGAGCGTCCTGACCCGCGCGGTCCCGGACGTCGTGCTCGCGATGGTGTTCGTGCTGCTGTTCACGATCGGCCCGCTGCCCGGCATCCTCGCCATCGGCATCCACTCGATCGGGATGATCTCGAAGCTGTTCGCCGACGCCATCGAGCAGATCGACGAGGGACCGCGGACCGCGATCCGCGCCACCGGGGGCACCCGCCTGCAGCAGTTCACCGCCGGTGTCCTGCCCCAGGTGCTGCCGTCGTGGGTCGCGACCATCCTGCACCGCAACGACATCAACCTTCGCGGGTCCGTCATCCTCGGGTACGTCGGCATCGTCGGGCTGGGCCGCGAGATGTCGTTCGCGTTCAAGTCCCTCGACTACTCGCTCGGCATCGGGTACGCGATCGTCATCTTCGCGCTCTGCGTGCTCATGGAGATCGTGTCGAGCTCGGTCCGCGCCGCCATGCTCGGCATCGCGCCGACCGGCCGGGGGATCGGCGCGAGCGCGATCCGGACACGCATGCGCCGCCGGCAGGCCGGCAACGCACCGACCACGCCGCGCGGTGCCGCCACCGCACCGCGCTTCGCCACCCCGGAGGACGCCCTCCGCCGTCCGTGGACCGCCGCCCGCGTCCGCACGACGGTGTGGTCCTGGGTCGCGATCCTCGTCGTGATCGGCAGCGTCGTCGTGTGCGACATCGCCTGGGGCGACCTCGGCACCGTGTGGGGGAAGATCCCGCCGGTCGCCGCCGGGTTCTGGCCGCCGTCGTTCGGCAGCTACGGTGCCGGCGTGATGGTCTCGGCGATGTTCGACACCGTCGCCATCGCGCTCGCCGCCACCCTGCTCGCGCTCGTGTTCTCGATGGTGATCGGCTCCTTCGCGGCACGCAACGTCGCACCGACCCGCGGCGTCCGGACCGGCGCCCGGTTCCTGCTGGTCGTCGTGCGCGGCATCCCGGAGACGATCCTGGCCGTGGTGCTCATCGTCATCACCGGCCTCGGCGCCCAGGCGGGCACCCTCGCACTGGCGTTCGGCGGCATCGGCCTGCTCGGCAAGCTCGTCGCCGACTCGCTGGAAGAGGTGCAGCCCGGACCGGAGCGTGCCCTCACCGCCACGGGCGCGACGCGCTTCCAGCGCTACGCCGGGGCCACGGTGCCGCAGGGCATCCGCGCGATGATCGGTCACACGTTCTACCTCGTCGACACGAACATCCGCGCCGCGACGATCCTCGGCATCGTCGGTGGTGGTGGGATCGGCTACTACCTGCTCAACGCCGCGCAGGGCTCGAACTACGCGTCGGTCACCGGGATCGTGCTCATGATCCTGGCCACGGTGCTCGTCGTCGAGGGCATCGCCATGTGGATGCGGAGGGTCTTCCGATGAGCACGACGAACACGTCGGCGCAGGGCGCCGGTGCCGAACACGTCGACGTCCTGGTCGTCGGCGCCGGGATCGTCGGACTCGGCATCGCCTACGAGGCGATGCTCCGCGGCGCACGCGTCGCGGTCGTCGACCGCGCCGCCGGCGTCGTCGGCGCGAGCGTCCGCAACTTCGGACACGCGTGCATCACCCCGCAGACCGGTGACGCCGCCGAGTACGCCCAGGAGGCGCGGCGCCGGTGGACGACGCTGGCTCCGCTCGCGGGGTTCGTCGCGCGTGAGCGCGGGGCGCACGTCGTGGCGCGACGACCGGAGGAGCTCGCGGTGCTCGAGGAGTACCGGTCGGCGGGCGCCGACCTCCGCCTGCTCGACGCCGCCGGCATCGCCGACGCCGTCCCGGTGGACGCGTCGAGTGCGATCGGGGGAGCGCACCTCGCCCGGGACCTGCAGGTCGACCCCCGGGAGGCAGCGCCCGCCATCGCCGCGTGGCTCGCCACCCAGGGCGTCCGGTTCCACTGGCGGACCGCTGCGCTCGGCATCGAGACCGGCGCGGTCCGCACGGCACGCGGCGACATCAGCGCCGACCGGATCGTCGTCTGCACCAACCACGACGTCGACCAGCTGTTCCCCGAGCTCGCCGAGCGCGCCGGCGTCGTGCGCTGCCGGTTGCACATGCTCCGTGCCGCCATCCCGCTGACGTTCCCGCTCGCGACGCCGCTCCTCACCGGGTGGTCGCTGCTGCGGTACTCCGGGTTCGCGGGGACGCCGAGCGCCCCCGCACTGCGGACGGCACTCGCCGCGGCCCTGCCCGAGGGCATCCGCTGGGACCTGAACCAGATGTACACGTCGCCGTCGGACGGCAGCGTCATCGTCGGGGACACGCACGAGCGCGACGTCGACGCGCCGCCGTTCCAGTCCGAGGACGGCTTCCGGCTGCTCCTCACGGAGACCGAGCGGTTGTTCGGCGCGCCCGTCCGGGTGCTCGACCGGTGGCAGGGCGTCTACGCGTCGTCGCCCCGGCAGGAGTTCCTGCTGGAGCGGCCGCTGCCCGGCGTGGACGTGGTGACGGTGACCACCGGCATCGGCATGACGACGGGACTCGGCCTGGCGCCCGCCGTGCTCGACGCCGCGTGATCGTGCGGTGCTGCCGCGCGCATCAGGCGCGCGACAGCACCGCACGGCCGGCGACCCAGACTCCGACGACCCGCTCACCGCGGACGGCGACGAAGTCCGCCCGGCGCCCGGCGGTGAGCACTCCGCGGTCGTCGAGGCCGGCGCGCTCGGCCGGGGCCGCGGTGACGGTCCGGACCAGGGCACGGAACGGTGCGACCCCCGCCGCCTCGGCCGCGCGGAGTCCGGGCAGCAACGACCCGAGGTGGTAGTCGGAGGTCACGACGTCGGCGTCACCGGCGGCCAGTGCGCTCCTGGCCGACGGACCCGAGCCGTGTGACCCGCCGCGCCAGAGGTTGGGGGCGCCGACGACGACCCCGAGGTCCAGCGCCCGCGCCTCGGCGGCGGCGTCGTCGGTGACGGGGAACTCGGAGATCCCGGACCCGAGCCGGTGCGCGGTGCGGACGGCCTCGACGGAGTCGTCGTCGTGCGCGGCGAGGACGACCCCGGCGGAGTGGGCGACCGCTGCGATGCGCTCCCGGCGGTGGGCGACGCCCGGAGCACCCGCGCGGAACCGGGCCAGGCGAGCATCGAGCTCGTCGTCGCCGACACGGTCGAGGGCACGGTACGCCCGACGCCACCGGCCTTCGTCCGGGTACTGGCCGCGACCCGGTGTGTGGTCCATGGACGAGACGAGTCCGACGTGCTCCGGGTACGCCGCGACGAGCTCGTCGAGCGCGGTGACGGTGGCGTCGCTCGTGACGTCGACGCGGAGGTGCACGCGGACGTCGAGCGGCAGCCGGACCGTCGCGAGGGCGTCGAGGACGGCGCGAGCGTGGTCGGCGCCACGGGCCGGGACGGTCTCCGGCTCGATCGAGCAGCAGAGGAACGCGGTCGTCACCCCGGCGAGCAGGGCGTCCGCGGCGAAGGCGTCCAGTGCGTGCGGCAGCGGGACGCCGACACCGGGGCGGGGCTGCTCGAACCGGGCGAGGGAGTCGGCGTGCAGGTCGACGAACCCGGGCAGGACCTCGACGTCGCCGAGGTCGACGACGTCCTCCTCGGCGCCGGCGTCGGGCGCGACGACGACACCGTCCCGGACCTGCAGGACGGTGTCGGTCGTCGCGCCGTCGCCGGTGTGGACGCGGGCTGCGCGGTAGGTCGTCACCTGATCATCATGGCGTCGGCACGACCAGGCGGCGGAGGTTCCCGGCCGAGGGCGGCGTCACCACCGCGTGACCGACGCCGTCCAGCCCGACCGGACGCTCGACCAGGTCGGCGAAGGGCAGCGCGGTGTCGGCGAGGAACGCGACCGCCGCGGCGAGGTGTCGCGGCGCGTAGTTGTGCACGCCGACGATCCGGAGGAGTCCTCGGACGATGCGCTCCGGGTCGAGCGACACCGGGCGGCTGGCGGACACCGCCCCCACGAGCACCGCGGTGCCGCCGACGTCGAGGGCGTCCACCGCGGTCTCGACGGCATCCGGGTAGCCGGAGAGCTCGAGGGCGACGTCGACCACGCCGACCGGGCTCCCCGGGGCGACGGCGGTCTCGGCCCCGAAGCACACCGCCCGGGCGCGCCGTTCGGCGTTCGGATCGGACACGGTGACCGTGGCTCCGGCCGCCGCGGCCATCGCGACCGCGGTGATGCCGAGCATGCCTGCGCCGGTGACGAGCACCCGGGCCCCGGCGAGCGGACGGTCGACGGCGTCGAGGCCGGCGGCCACCGTGGCGGTGGCACAGGCCGCCGGGGCGGCGACCGCTGCGGGCAGGTGCTCCGGCACCACGGCGATCGCGGTACCAGGCAGGAGCACGCAGTGGGTCGCGAAGCCACCGTTGAGCGTCCAGTCGGCCGTCGATTCCTCGTGCCCGTACTTGCGGAGCGCCCGGCACTTCTGCGGCATGCCCGCGGTGCACCGGTCGCACGCGCCGCACGACGCCGCGACCGACCACACCACGCGGTCCCCGACGCTGACGGGGAGTCCGGTGACGGTCGGGGCGGGTGCGCCCGGCCCGAGCGCGACGACCCGCCCCACCTGCTCGTGGCCGAGGACGCTCGGTGCCGGCCCGGCCCGGTGGCCCAGCGCGGTGTGCAGGTCGCTGCCGCAGACGGTCGCCGCCTCGACCGCGACGAGGACACCCCCGGACGGCAGCACGACGTCGCCCGCGAGTCGTTCGACGGTGACCGTCCGGCCGACGCCGTGCCAGAGGGCGTACCGGACGTCGAGCGCGGTCACGCGATCGACGGTTCGGCGGCGCGGACGGCGTCGGCCGCGTCGACGGTGTCGAGCAGCGCCGGGACGTCGGCGACCGAGTCGAGGACGTGGGTGTGCGCCACCGTCGCGAAGTCGATGTCGCCGTGCGTGCCGGTCCGGACGCCGGCGACGACGGACGCGCCGGCCCGGGAGCCCGTCAGCAGGTCAGCGACGGTGTCCCCGACGACGGCCACCCGGCGCACGTCGTCGGTCTCCGTGCGGATCACCGCCTGCAGGACCATGTCCGGGAACGGACGCCCGCGGCCCGCGTCCGACGGTGAGAGTGCGAGGTCGACGAGCCCGCACCAGCCGAGCGCGTCGAGCACGGCGTCGCGTGTCTCCGGGGAGAACCCCGTCGTCAAGGCGACCTTCCGGCCGGAGGTGCGGAGCGCCTCCAGGCTGTCCACCGCACCGTCGACGGGACGCACCCCGCGTTCCACGGTGCGGGCGTAGGCGCGTTCGAAGGCCGCATTGGCCGCAGCGGCGCGCGTACGGTCACCGTCGAACAGCGCGGTGAAGACGGCGATCTTGGACTGCCCCATCGTGTCGAGCGCGTACTGCACGGCGCGGTCGTACCCCGCGGTGCCGGCGTCCAGTCCGACGTCGGTGAGCGCGGTGCGGAAGGCGTCGACGACGACACCGCCGTCGTGGACGGTGGTCCCTGCCATGTCGAGGCAGACGAGCGAGATCATGGGGCTCCTGTGGTCCGGGCTCCCGCGGCTGCGGGGCTGCCGACAGCGTCCGGTGGTGCGGTGACGCCGATCCGGTCGGGAGGTGTCCGCCAGGTGAACAGCACCGGCCGGGCCGCGCGAGCCTGTCCGGACAGGTGTGCGCGGTGCCGCTTGCGGTCCGTTACAGTCCGCTGCGTGCCGGAAACGCGTTACCTCGAGATCGCGGCGGTCCTCGAGGAGGAGCTCGCCGATGCCGCCGTCGGCACCCGGATCGCCAGCGAGGCCGAGCTGTCGGCCCGCTTCGGCGTCGGACGGTCAGCGGCCCGGGCAGCGCTCCAGCACCTGCAGCGGCGGAACCGCATCCGACGGGTGAAGGGCGTCGGCAGCTTCGTCGCCCGGCGCATCGACTACCGGATCGGCTCCGGCGCCGCGCCGTCCTGGAGCCACACCGTCCGTGCCGCGGGCGGCGAGCCGTCCAGCGTCACCCTGTCCTGCGCGCTCGCTCCCGTCCCGGCGTCGGTCGCCGGACACCTCGGCCTCGACCCGGGCGCTCCGTGCCACCGGCTCACCCGCCGCTCGCTCGTCGACGGGCTGCCCGCGGCGTGGGGCGTCGAGTGGGTGCCGCCGTCCGTCGTCCCGGAACTCGCTCAGGCGCTCCGTGTCCGGAACTCGCTCTACGAAGTGCTCCGACAGACGGCCGGTGCGCGGCCGACCCGGCAGTGGGTCCGTGCCGGGGCCGACGTCGTCACCGAGGAGGTCGCACGGCACCTCGACCTCGACGAGGTCACCCTCGGCTGGTTCATCGAGAGCTGCACCGTGGACGGGGACACCGGCCGGCCCCTGCTCGTCAGCGAGCGGTGGATCCGCGCGGACGCGATGCGGGTGCTGTTCGAAGCCGGGACACCGGCACCGTCGGCTCCCTGACCGCAGCGCCCGCTCGATTCGTCCACCAGCGGGGGTGAGGGTGCGGCGGCGCCGATGCCAGCGTCGAGATCGCACTTCG
>NZ_MJGN01000056.1:260508-280487 GCF_001865065.1 Curtobacterium sp. MCBA15_008
GCACTTCGGCGGCCTTCGCGCCGGCTCCTGGTCGCGAAAGTGCGATCTCGACGGCGCGCGACCGCCGGCGACGGGCCGCGAACGTGCGATCTCGACGGCGCGCGACCGACGGCGACGGGCCGCCAAAGCGCGATCTCGGGGGTCGCCCGCGGGACGCGCTGTTCGGCCAGAGAACGTGGTCGTGTCGGCGTGCCGCGCGCCGCGATGCGATGATGCATCGTTGCGTGCTGCTGCCGAGAACGAGGGTGCGATGGGTCCGACCGAAGGACACGAGGAGCGATCAGCGCTCCTCGACGGGCGGTACCGCCTCGAAGCGGCGATCGGGCAGGGCGGGATGTCCGTCGTGTACCGCGGTGTGGACGAGAGCCTGCACCGCCCGGTCGCGGTCAAGGTGTTCCATTCCGGCATCGTCGACATCGCCCGGCAAGAGGCCGAGCTCGGCGTCCTCGCCTCGCTCGAGCACCACAACCTCGTCAGCCTGCTCGACGCCGGCGTCCTCACCGGCCAGGACGGCACGCAGCAGCGCTTCATCGTGATGGCGCTCGTCGTCGGGCAGGACCTCGAGGAGCGGTTGGGCGTCGGGCCGCTCGCCTCGCGGCACGTCGCCGAGATCGGCTACGACATGGCCGAGGCGCTCCACTACATCCACGCCCACGGGGTCGTGCACCGGGACATCAAGCCGTCGAACATCCTGCTCGTCGACTACGGCAACGACTCCGACCGCGCCCGCGCCCGGCTGACGGACTTCGGCATCGCGCTCGCCGCAGGGGTCGAACGGCTGACGGCCGACGGCGTGACCACGGGGACCGCCGCGTACCTCAGCCCCGAGCAGGCGCGGGGCGGCGACGTCGGCCCGGCGAGCGACGTGTACTCGCTCGGCCTCGTGCTGCTCCAGTGCTTCACCCGTCGCCGGGAGTTCCCGGGTTCCCTCGTCGAGTCCGCGGTCGCGCGGCTGTCCCGCGACCCCGTCGTACCCGAGCCGTTGCCCGAGCACTGGAAGTCGCTCCTCCGCGCGATGACCGCGCAGGACCCGCAGGACCGTCCGGCCGGCGCCGAGCTCGTGACGCTCCTGCGCGACGTCGTCATCGCCGACACCGCCGCCGCCGACCGGGTCATCGACACCACGGCCGACGCAGCACACTCGAACACGACGGACGCTCCCCAGCACGCCGGCGCAGCCCCGCACGCCGCCGACACCGCCCGTCCGGCGACGCTCGACGAACTGCCCGACGAGGCGCTCCAGCGCACGACGGCCATGGCGGCGCGGCTGTTCGACGCCCCGATCGCCCTGGTCGAGGTCCTCGACGAGGACCGCGAGTGGGCGCAGTCGTACATCGCCGAGGGCGTCGACGAGTCGGCGCGCAGCATCAGCTTCCGGAACGGCTTCGCGCCCGTGCCGATGCCGGTCGTGATCCCGGACGGCTCGACGCACCCGGAGATGCAGAACAGTCCGCTCGTGACCGGCCCGCTCGGCATTCGCTTCTACGTGAGCGTGCCGCTGGTGAAGCACGACGGGACGGCGATCGGCACCCTGGCGGTGCTCGACACCCGTCCGCGCCAGGCGACCGAGGCGGACCTCGAGAACCTACGCGACCTCGCCGCGCTCGCCGTCACGCAGCTCGAGCTCCGGCAGGAGTCACTCCGCACCACGAACGAGTCGATCCCCGTCACACGCCGGTGAGCCGGCACCCGTCGTAGGCCGTCAGCCTTCGGTGAGCGCCGCCGCGTAGGCACGGACCGACCGGTTGTAGCGGGGCAGCGTCGGCTCGACGGCCTCGATCGCGACCCGGAGCGCTTCGTCGTGCCGCCCCGCGCTGTGCAGGGCGAGCGCGAGGAACACCCGCGGAGCCGCACCTGTCGCGGGGTGCTCCGGTGCGTCACGCAGCATCGTGATCGCCTCGTCCACCCGGCCGAGGTTCCGGAGCGTCGACGCGTGCTGCACCACGAGCTGTGCGGCGCGGACCGGGTCGACCTCGGCCAGCCCGGCAGCGGTCGCGGCCGTGTAGTGCACGTCCGCCTCGGCCTCGTGGCCGGCCGAGTCGAGGGACCCGCCGAGTTCGAACGCCCCGAGCGCCTGGTGCCTCGCCTGCGCCGCGAGCTCGCGCATGCGCGCGACCCGCGTCTGGTCGTCGACGGACTCGTCGGCCCACAGCGCGGCCACCTGACGTTCCCACGTCTCGGCCTGGAGGCCCGTGGCGGCGCCGCAACGCGCCTCCAGTGCGTCGGTGGTCGCGCGATGCGTCTCGGTCATGTGGTCAGGGTAGTGCGGTGAGGACGGGGGACGTCGTTGCGTGTGCACCTTGCGACAGCGTGCTCGTCGTTCGACAGGTGCGGTGTCGCTTGTCGCGTGCGCAACTGTTGCGTGTGCATCTTGCGACAAGGTGCTCGTCGTTCGACTGGTGTCGTGTCGCTTGTTGCGTGTGCAACTCTTGCGCGTGCATCTTGCGACAAGGTGCTCGTCGTTCGACAGGCACGTTGGCGCTTGTTGCGTGCGCAACTGTTGCGTGGGCATCGTGCGACATCGTGCTCGTCGTTCGACAGGTGCCGTGTCGCTCCTTGCGTGTGCACGCTGCGACAACGTGCTCGTCGTTCGACAAGTGCTCTGTCGGTTGTTGCGTGCGCAACTGTTGCGCGTGCATCTTGCGGCAAGGTGCTCGTCGTTCGACAGGTGCCGTGTCGCTCGTTGCGTGCGCAACTGACGACAGCGCGCTACCCGGCGGCGGTGGTGGCGGCGCCGTCGGACACCGTGGCGCGGAACGTCCGGACCAGGGGGACGCCGGGACTGACCAGGGCGGGGGACCGCCAGGCGAGCGCGGAGCCGACGGCGGGGTACTCGGCGGCGCGGACGAACCACGGGTCGTGGTGGCCGACCGCCTCGATCCGGATCGTGGCGGGACCGCCGTCGAACACCGCCGACCACTCGATCCACGGCGCGACCGAGCCGTGCACGGCGTCCTCGCCCTCGGCGTCGGCGGTGCGCACCCGGATGCCCGTGCACTCCGGGAACCGCCAGAAGAAGCCGCCGTAGCCCGCGCCGACCCGGCCGTTGCTGCCGGGGCCACCGAGCCGGACGACCTCCGCACCCGGGGTCCGGAACGACGACGACCACGTCAGCTCCCATCCGGCGTCGACCGGCCGCCACGCGAGCGACCGGTCCTCGTGCAGGACCACCGCGCGGTCGGGGCCGAGCCAGACGACCTCCTGCCGGAGCGTCGGCCCGTGTTGTTCGGCACGCGGGACGGTGCCGGTGCCGTGGTCGTCGCGCCGGACGTAGCCCTCGTCGTGCACGTAGGTCGGGCCACCCCAGCAGTTCACGCCGTCGACGTCCGGGATCGCGAACCCGACGCCGCAGTGCCAGTCGTGGTCCGCGGGGTGGTGGGCGCTGACGGTCGTCCCGCCGAGGGTCCGGACCGGGTGCAGGTACGGACGCGGGGACGACGTCGCGATCGTGCCGCCGCCGTCGAGCACCGTCGCGACCCGGGTGCCGTCGACCACGAGTTCGTCCAGCACCTCGTCGCGGGTGGTGTGCGCCCAGGGTGCCCCGACCTCGGAGAAGAGCGCGCGGGCGTCCGCCGCCCGGTCGACGAGCGCCTCGACGTCGGCGACGAGGGGGCGCCGTGCGGGTCCGTCGCCCTCCCAGGTCACCCAGGGGTGGTCGATGCGGACCGGTTCGGCGGCGCGGACGGCCTCGAGCACCTCGACGAAGGCGCCGGTCGAGACCAGCGGCACGACCAGGTCCTCGCCCGAGGCGCGGTGTGCGAGCAGGTTCTCGAGCAGGGCGGTGCGTCCGAGGTGCCGGGTCGTGCTGCCCACGGTCTCGTCGCCCAGGGTGACCTCGTCCTCGGTGTAGTGCAGGACGGCGTCCCCGGTCGTCCCGCGCACCCGTACCGTCGGCAGTACCTCGGTCGGTCCGCACAGGGTGAGCGCCGCGGTGGCCTCGAGTCCGGCGGTCGTGGTCACGCGGACGGCCGAGGTGTCGTCGCCCTCGATGTCGTTCGCCCGGTGGAGCTCCACCTCGACGCGCGCGACATCGGACGCCCGGCGGCACCCGACGAGTGCGAGGGCGGTCGCGACGGCGTGCGCGAGCGGGTTCGTGACCACGCCGTCGAGCACGTCGACACCGCCGACCCGACGCCGGCCGGCCCACGGCGAACGGTCCCAGTAGGCCTGGTTCCGGGTCCAGGTGCCGACGGCCGCAGCCGACCGGACCGTGCCGACCAGGGAGCCGTCGCGGAACGCCGGCAGCGCGTCCGACCCGAGGCTCTGGAAGCCGACCTGCACGACCCGGCCGGTGCGGCGCTCGGCGTCGAGCAGGGTGGCGAGCGCGGCGCGGGTGGTCACCGGGGGCTTCTCGAGCAGGACGTCGGCGCCAGCGTCGAGCGCGGCGAGGGCGAGCGGGAGGTGCGCGGGGATCGGGGCGGCGACGACCACCACATCGACGGGGCCGTGCTCCCGCGCGGCGACGACGTCGGACACCACGGGGACGCCACCGTCGGTCGTCGTCCCGAGCGCCGGGTCGATGACAGCGGTCAGCGTGCAGGTGCCGGCGGCGGCGAGGCGGTCGATGTCCGCGCGGTGGTGCAGGCCGTAGCCGCGGGCCCCGACCAGCACGACGCCGGGCAGCGTCCTGGTCGCGGCGTCGGTGCTCACACCCGGAACGCTACCCGGTGCAGGGCCCCGGCTCACCCGCGCCGGGCTCACCCGCGCCGGGCTCACCCGCGCCGGCTCACCCGCGCCGGGCGAGCCCGCGCTGGGCGAGCACCACGCTGTCCGCGGTCTCGTGCGCCGTTCCGTCTGCAGCCGTCGCGGTCCGCGGGCGGAGCTCGGCGGTGACGACCTCCCAGGTGTCGTCGAGGTCGAGCGCCGCGAGGTCGTCCGCCGGCGTCGGGAAGCGGTACGACCGCATCTCCTCCGGCAGGTCCCCGTGCGGCGGGGCGGCGTGCGCGGTCACGAGCAGGTGTCCGCCCGGCGCCACGAACCCGGCCGCGTGGCGCAGGATCGCGGCTCGTGGGATCTCGACCGGCCACGACTGCAGGAACGACGCCGTCACCAGGTCGAACCGCGCCGCCGTGTCCCACGACCCGAGGTCGGCCGCGACGAACGCCGTCCGGTCCTCCACCCCGGCCGCGACCGCTGCCCGCGAACCCCGTTCGACCGCGGTCACGGACAGGTCGATCCCGGTCGCGTCCCACCCGTTCTCGGCGAGCCAGACGACGTCGCCGCCCTCGCCGCACCCGAGGTCGAGCGCCCGCCCGACCGGCACGGCCTCGGCGACCGACGCGAGCACGGCGTTCACCCGCCCGGACCAGATGCCGTCCCGCTCGGCGTACCGGGCCTCCCACCAGTCGCGAGCCGAGGAGCCGGGGGAGACGTCGTGGGTGTGCATGCCCGCAGTTCACCGCATCCCGCGTGTGACGGACAAGCGACGTTGCCGGAGCGGCAACGAAGTGCTTCGCGTGCGTCGACTGACCCGAGAGGAGGAATGCGAGGGGGACAGCGCCTGATCGGCACCGGCGCGCCGATGCGGTCCGGAGTCGGGGACCATGCGGGGGACGGCTGTCCCCCGTTCGAGGGGCACACTGCCAGGTCGACGTAACCCTCTGGTCACTCACGATGGCCGAGGAACGATCACCATCGAACCACGCACGCGAACACGCAGCACGCGAACAAGCGCAGCACGCGAACACGGCCCACGCGAACACGCAGCACCACGGCACGCGAACACGCAGCACCACGGCACGCGAACACGCAGCACCCGCACGCGAAACGCAGCACCCGCACGCGAACACGCACCCGCAGCAGCACCCGCACCCGCACCCGCACCACTGCAACGCCATCTCGTCACGCCTGATCCAGGGGAAGGCCCGATATGACGTCCACGGACACAGCGGTCGACGCGCGCCACGACGCATCGACCGCGACCAGCGCCACCGCGACCAGCTCCGCTCCGGCGCACCAGCCGCCGCGCCCCGGAGCGGACGAGTACCTCCCCGCCCCACCCACCGACCGCGAGAAGTACTGGTACATGGGCCGGCAGCACCGCTGGATGCTGTTCGCCCAGGCCGCCGCCTTCGCCCTCATCGCCTCGAGCATCTGGCGCTTCTCGACGTCGGCGCCGGGCCTGCTGCTGTTCCTCATCCCGACGACGCTGTACTGCCTGACGCTGCTCATCTCGCTCAGCACGAGCTCGCGCCGCAAGCGGTTCCGGAAGCGCGACCACATCGAACGGGTCAGCTCCTGGCAGCCGGACCGGTACCCGACGGTGGATGTGTTCCTCCCGACAGCGGGGGAGCCGATCGCGATCCTCGAGAACACCTACTACTGGGTGTCGAAGCTCCGCTGGCCGACGACCCTGACGGTGTACGTCCTCGACGACGGCGACCGCCCCGAGGTCGCCGAGCTCGCCCGCCGCTACGGCTACCGGTACGAGGTCCGGCCGAACCGGGGCCACCTCAAGAAGGCCGGCAACCTGCGGCACGGCTACGAGCAGTCGGACGGCGACCTCATCGCGGTGTTCGACGCCGACTTCGTGCCGCGCGCCGATTACCTGCACGAGCTGGTGCCGTACTTCGACGACCAGGGCCTCGGCATCGTGCAGTCGCCGCAGTTCTTCGACGCCCGGAAGGGCATGCACTGGCTGCAGCGCACCGCTGGAGCCACGCAGGAGCTCTTCTACCGCTGGATCCAGCCCGCCCGCGACCGGTCGAACGCGGCGATCTGCGTCGGCACGTGCGCCATCTACCGTCGTGCGGCACTCGAGCAGGCGGGTGGCTTCGCCCAGATCGGCCACTCCGAGGACGTCCACACCGGCGTCAACCTGATGCGCGTCGGGTTCCTGGTCCGCTACGTGCCGATCCTGGTGTCGAAGGGCATGTGCCCGGACGACCTGGCGTCGTTCCTCAATCAGCAGTACCGCTGGTGCACGGGGTCGATGTCGCTGCTGGCCGACACCACCTTCCACGAGAACCCGCACATCAGCCTCCGCCAGCGGATGTGCTTCTGGTCCGGCTTCCTCTACTACATCTCCACAGCGGTGAACGTGTTCCTGTCGCCGCTGCCCGGGCTCGTGATGCTGTTCGGGCTGCCGCAGTGGATCCAGCCGCAGAACTCGATCTGGCTGCTCGGCGCGATGGTCATGTGGCTCGTGGTCGTCCCGATCATGTACAAGTCGCGGTGGCGGATCGACGTCCTGCGCATCCAGTCGCTGTACTCGTTCGCCCACGCCGTCGCGATCGTGCACGTGCTCACCGGCAAGACGCGGGAGTGGGTGCCGACCGGCGCCGCGAAGAAGGTCACCACGCCCCTCGGCACGCAGATCGCCCGGGTGATGCGGATCACGGTGTCCGTCTCGCTGCTCGTCACGTGGTCGGGACTCGCCTGGGCGACGGTCCGGTACGGCTTCGACATGCTCTGGGCGATGTGGATCCTGGCCGCGATCCACGCCTACGTGCAGGTCCCGATGCTCTTCCTGTCGGTCCCGTCGCCGAAGCGGGCTGCCCGCAATCAGGTGCGTGCCGACCGCCGGGAGGCGCGACTCACCGCCCGCAGGTCGGCCCACGCCGTGCCGGTGGCGGCTTCCACCCCCGCACTCGCCTCGGTGACGGCGGCGGACGCGACCGCCACCACCCTGCCGGCACCGCCGCTGTCCCCGGCGGTGACCCCGTCGTCACCGGTCGACGTCGCGCCGGAGCCGAGCCGCGCCTCCCGGCCGGACGCACCACCTGCGTTCGGTGAGCGGCTCGACCCGGTCGCGCTGCCGGCGTCCGCGGCCCCGATCGAGGAGCCGGTGCAGGCCGAGCGCCCGCAGGCCGTCGGGCCGCGCGTGTTCCGGCCGGACATCCAGGGGCTCCGGGCGATCGCGGTGCTGCTCGTGGTGATCTACCACACGGGTGCGCCGGTCCTGACGGGTGGGTACGTCGGGGTGGACGTGTTCTTCGCGATCTCCGGGTTCCTCATCACCGGGCAGCTGCTGCGGGAGATCGACCGGAAGGGCCGCATCGACTTCGGCTCGTTCTACGCCGGTCGCATCCGGCGACTGCTGCCGACCGCGCTCCTCGTCATCGCCGTGACCGTGGTCGCGACCCGGGTGTTCGACTCGATCCTGCGGGCCTCGAACGTGGCGTGGGACGGCGTCGCGGCGACGTTCTTTGCGCTGAACTACCGGCTCGCCGCGCAGGGCGTCGACTACCAGGCCGCCGACGGACCGGCCTCGCCGCTCGAGCACTTCTGGTCGCTCGGCGTCGAGGAGCAGTTCTACCTGCTCTGGCCACTCGTGCTGACCCTGGCGCTCGTGCTGTGGAAGCGGCACCGCAAGCTGGCGATGACCGCCGTCGTGACCCTCGTCTTCGCCGGCTCGATGTGGGCGTCGGTGACGATCACCGCGCACGACTCGCCCCTGGCGTACTTCTCGATGCAGACCCGCGCGTGGGAGCTGGCGGCCGGTGCGTTCCTGGCGATCGGCGCCCGGTACGTGGCGAAGATCCCCGGGGTCCTGCAGGTCGGCCTGACCTGGCTCGGGCTCGGCGCCGTGTTGGCGAGCGCGTTCGTGTACTCGGACGAGACGCCGTTCCCCAGCACCGCCGCACTCCTGCCGGTGCTCGGCGCCTGCGCCGTCATCGCCGGCGGTGGGGTCTACCGGCGGGGGTCCGTCGAGACCGTCCTGCAGCTCAAGCCGTTCCAGGCGATCGGCAAGGTCTCGTACGGCTGGTACCTGTGGCACTGGCCGATGGTCGTGCTCGTCCCCGTGATGGTGAACCGCGACCTCGGATGGGTCGAGAAGCTCGAGGTGATGGCGGTCGCCCTCTGGGTCGCGACCATCACCTACCACCTCATCGAGTCGCCCTCGGCCCGCGCGCGCTGGAAGCGGATCCGCTGGGCGGCGGTCGGTGCGGCGGCGGCCGCGGTGACGACGGCGACCGCGGTCGTGGTCGTGTTCTCCGTCCCCGCACTCGTCGGCAGCGGCGGCACCGTGCAGGCGGCGACGCTCGACCAGGGCGACTCGAAGGAGATCCAGACGACGATCCAGTCGGCGCTGCGGACCTCGGACGTGCCGACCAACCTGACCCCGGGGCTCACCGAGGCCGCGGACGACCAACCGGACTCCACCGACAACGGCTGCCACGCGGGCTACCTGCAGATCCAGCAGAAGGCGTGCGTCTACGGCGACCCGGACGGCGCGAAGACGGTGGTGCTCTGGGGGGACTCGCACGCGCAGCAGTGGCTCCCCGCGCTCGACGCCGCCGGCAAGTCCGAGGGGTGGAAGGTCGTGGCGTGGACGAAGGCCGCGTGCCCGGTCGCGCAGGACGTCGAGCTGTTCAACTCCTCGCTGAAGCGGGTCTACACGGAGTGCCCGACGTGGCGCGACGCCTCGATGAAGCGGATCAAGGCGCTCGACCCCGACCTCGTCGTGATGGCGCAGTCGGACAACGTGCCCGGCAAGCAGGTGTCGAACACGACCTGGGCGGACGGCACCGCCGAGACCGCGGCGACGATGCAGGCCGCGGGCGTCAAGACCGTGTACATGCTCGACACCCCGGTGCCGGAGGGCGACGCGGTGTCCTGCGTGGCCGAGCACCTCGACACGGTGGGGGAGTGCAACCAGTCGGAGAAGCAGGCGTACGCGGTCTCCGGCCGCCACGAGGACGTCGCCGAGACCGTGCGGGCGGCGGGGGTGCCGACCGTGGAGCCCCGCGACTGGTTCTGCACCGACGACGGGTGCCCGGTGGTGGTGCAGGACAAGCTCGTGTACCGCGACCAGACGCACATGTCGACGGCGTACAGCCGGTGGCTCGAGCCGCTGGTGGCGCCGCTGCTGCGCGCGTCGTAGGCGGGGCGGGCCCCGGCCCCGGCCCCGTCTCCGCCCGCCGTTTCCGCGAAAGCGACAGTTCGCCGCCGAAGTTCCGCGGCGAACTGTCGCTTCGGCGTCCCCGACCGCGTCAGGTTCGCGCGAACTGTCGCTTTCGCGGGGCTCGGCCTCGTTGACCTGCGCCGGGCCGCGCCGGGTCGCGGGGCTAGGCCTCGTCGACCGGCACCGGCTCGGCGTTCTCGATGCGGGCGCTCGCCGTGGCCATGTGTTCGTCCATCGCCCGCTGCACCCCGAGCACGTCGCCCGACCGCAGCGCCTCGAGGATCGCCCGGTGCTCGTCGTACGCCGCCTCGGTGGCCTGCCGCGTGCGCACCCGGCGTCCGACCCACACGCTGAGCATCGACCGCAGGCTCTGCAGCAGGTCGGCGAGCACGTCGTTCCCGGCGGCGCGGGCGAGCAGCACGTGGAAGCGGACGTCGGCGTCGATGAAGGCGTCCGGATCGTCGAGCGCCGTCTGCTGCCGGTCGAGGTACGTCTGCAGTTCGTCGAGCTGCGCCGGGGTGGCCCGCTGGGCGGCGAGGATCGCGGCGGTCCGCTCGAGCGACGACCGGATCTCGAGGAGCTCGCGCGTCCGGTTCGAGGCGAGCATGAGCCCCCACGACAGTGTCGTCGGCAGCAGGTCGGACATCCCACCGCGCAGGTAGGTGCCGGACCCGGGGCGGATCTGCACGATGCCGAGGATCTCGAGCGCGGCGAGGGCCTCGCGCACCGCGGACCGGCCGACGCCGAGCCGCTCCGCGAGCACGCGCTCGGACGGCAGCCGCGAACCGGGTGCCAGGTCGCCGGCGGTCAGCAGGGAGACCAGCTGCCGGGCGACCTCGGAGGCGGGGGACCCGGCCGGGACGGACTCGAGTTCGAGCCGGATGTTGAGGGGGTCGTTCTCGCTGAACGCGGGCATGCAGTGAGCGTACCGGTCGGTCAACCGGTTCCAGCAGCGCGTCCACCGCCGCAAAATGGTCAACCGGTTGACAAGTCCAGAACGACCGCGCACACTGGTCTCCGGCGCACCGAGGCGTCCACTCCGTGCCGGGCGCAGCAGCCGGGCCAGGAGCCGAACCACCCCCACCGAGCAGGAGTCATCGTGGACATCCCCGCCACGCGAGGCATCCCCACCTCGGTCGTCGAGAAGACGGCCATCCGCAAGATCGCGATCCGCATCGTGCCGTTCGTGGCACTGATGTTCTTCATCAACTTCCTCGACCGCACCGCGATCTCCTTCGCGGCCCCGAACGGCATGGAGGCGGACCTCGGTCTGACCGCCGCCCAGTTCGGGTTCGCCTCCGGGGTGTTCTTCATCGGCTACCTCGTGCTCGAGGTGCCGTCCAACCTGGCGCTCCACAAGTTCGGCGCCCGGGTCTGGCTCGCGCGCATCATGATCACGTGGGGCATCGTCTCGCTGCTCTTCACGTGGGTGCAGAACTACCCGCAGCTCGTCGGCCTGCGCTTCCTGCTCGGCATCGCCGAGGCCGGCTTCTTCCCCGGCGCGATCCTGTTCCTGTCGACCTGGGTGCCGGCACGCCACCGCGGCAAGATGCTCGCGCTGTTCTACCTGGCGCAGCCCCTCACCAGCGTGATCGGTTCGCCGCTCGCCGGCTGGCTGATGACGCACGAGGGCCTGCTCGGGGGACTGGCCGGCTGGCGCTTCATGTTCCTCTGCGTCTCGATCCCGGCGATCATCGTCGGCGTCCTGTGCCTCTTCGTCCTCAAGGACAAGCCGTCCCAGGCGAAGTGGCTCGACGAGGACGAGAAGCTGTGGCTCGAGGGTGCCCTGGCGAAGGAGAACACCGCGAAGACGGGTGCCGGCCACGCGAAGGGCGGCCTCCGTGCGGCGTTCGGCTCCGGCCGCGTGTGGATGCTCGCCGCGGTCTACTTCGGCTTCATCTACGGCCTCTACGCGCTGAGCTTCTTCCTGCCGACGATCATCGACGGCTTCCAGGAGCAGTTCGGCACCACGTTCGACCTGTTCCAGAAGGGCATGATCACGGCCATCCCGTACATCCCGGCCGCGGTCGTCCTGTACTTCTGGTCGCGTGACGCCTTCCGCCGCGGAGTCCGCGTCTGGCACATCGCGGTCCCGGCGCTCGTCGGCGGTCTGAGCATCCCGGTCGCGCTCTACATGAACAGCCCGGCCGCCACCGTCGCCGTCATCGCGATCACGGCCAGCGCCATCTTCGCCGCCCTGCCGAACTTCTGGACCGTGCCGACGCAGTTCCTCACCGGTGCCGCAGCGGCAGCGGGCGTCGCGCTCATCAACACGATCGGCAACCTCGGCGGCTTCGCGGCCCCGTACATCACCGGCGCGGTGAGCGAGTGGACCGGCGGCTACCAGGCCCCGATGTTCATCGTCGGCTTCTTCATGGTGCTGTCGAGCGTCCTGATGTTCGTGCTCGGCCGGAACACCAAGCGGAACGCAGCGACGGCCGCGGCCGAGGCAGCAGCAACGTCCCCGAGCACCCAGGAGACCACCGCATGACCCGCCTGTTCAACGACCCGGCCGACTTCGCGGACGAGATGGTCGACGGCTTCGTCGCTGCGAACCGCGCCCGCGTCCGGAAGGTGCACGGCGGCGTCGCCCGCTCCACCACCAGCCCGGAGGGCACCGTCGCACTCGTCGTGGGCGGCGGCTCCGGCCACTACCCGGCGTTCGGCGGACTCGTCGGCCACGGGCTCGCCGCGGGCGCCGCGATGGGCAACCTGTTCGCCAGCCCGAGCGCCCAGCAGGTGACCGCGGTCGCGACGGCGTCCGAGCACGGCGGCGGCGTCCTCCTCTCCTACGGCAACTACGCCGGCGACGTCCTGAACTTCGACGCCGCCGCGCGGGCACTGACGGCCCGGGGCATCGACGTCCGCTCGGTGAGGGTGACCGACGACGTCGCGTCCGCGCCCGCCGACGAAGCGCACAAGCGCCGTGGCATCGCCGGTGACCTCTGCGTGTTCAAGGTGGCCGGCGCGGCCGCGGAACGCGGGGACGACCTCGACGCGGTCACCGCGATCGCGACCCGGGCCAACGACCGCACCCGCAGCTTCGGCGTCGCCTTCTCCGGCTGCTCCCTGCCCGGCGCCGACGAGCCGCTCTTCACCGTCCCCGAGGGGCGCATGGCCATCGGCATGGGCATCCACGGCGAACGCGGCATCGCCGAGGCCGACGTCCCCACGGCGGACGGCCTGGCCGACCTGCTCGTCGACAAGCTGCTCGCCGAGCGACCCGACGGTGCCGAGACCGACGGCACCACCGCTCCCCGCGTCGTCCCGATCCTGAACGGCCTCGGCTCCGTGAAGTACGAGGAGCTCTTCGTCGTCTTCGGCGCCGTGCAACGCAAGCTCGCCGACGCGGGCGTCGTGATCGTCGAACCCGAGGTCGGCGAACTCGTCACGAGCTTCGACATGGCCGGCGTCTCGCTGACCCTCTTCTGGCTCGACGACGAACTCGAGCAGCTCTGGGCCGCGCCCGCCGACAGCCCCGCGTACCGCAAGGGCGGCGCCGTCCCGCAGCAGCAGCTCGCGCCCGAGGCCCTCGCCGCCGACGACCAGGCACCGGTCACCCCCGGCTCCGAGGCGTCGCAGGCGTCCGCCGCCCGGGTCGCCGAGGCGATCACCGCGATCCGCACCACGATCGACGAGCACGCCGACGAACTCGGCCGCATCGACGCCGTCGCCGGGGACGGCGACCACGGCATCGGCATGCAGCGCGGTTCGACGGCCGCCGATGCGGCCGCACAGGACGCCGCCGCCCGCGGCGCCGGCGCCGGCAGCGTCCTCGCGATCGCCGGCGACGCCTGGTCCGACAAGGCCGGTGGCACGTCCGGCGCGATCTGGGGAGCCGCCCTGGAGGCACTGGGTCGCGTCCTCGGCGACGACGAACGCCCGTCGGCCGCCACCGTCCAGGGCGCGGTACACGCCGCCACCGAGGCGGTCCTCGCCTTCGGTGCGGTCCCCGGCGACAAGACGATGGTCGACGCGCTCGTGCCGTTCGACGAGGTCTTCACCGCACGGGTCGCGGCCGGCGACGAACTCGTCGACGCCTGGTCCGCTGCGTCCGCGGCAGCGCAGACCGCGGCGGACGCCACGGCCGACCTGCTCCCGCGGATGGGCCGCGCCCGCACCCACGGCGAGGACGCCGTCGGCACCCCGGACGCCGGCGCGATCTCGTTCGCGCTCATCACCGACGCGGTCCTGTCGACCATCGCCGTCCCCGCCTGACCCCCACACGAAAGGCACACCCGCATGAGTGAGCAGCAGTTCCGCATCGTCGTCGGCTCGGACGACGCCGGCTTCGACTACAAGGAGGTCATCAAGGCCGACCTGGCGAAGGACCCCCGCGTGGCGTCCGTCGTCGACGTGGGCGTCGACGCCGACGGCCACACCGCGTACCCGCACGTCGCCGTGGACGCCGCACGCCTGGTCGCGAACGGCGAGGCCGACCGCGCGATCCTGATCTGCGGCACCGGGCTCGGCGTCGCGATCGCGGCGAACAAGGTCCCCGGCATCCGTGCCGTGACCGCGCACGACTCGTTCTCGGTGGAGCGCTCGATCCTGTCGAACGACGCCCAGGTCCTCTGCATGGGCCAGCGCGTCGTCGGCGTCGAGGTCGCCCGCCGGATGGCGAAGGAGTGGCTCGGCTACACCTTCGACCAGACGAGCGCCAGCGCCGAGAAGGTCGCGGCGATCTGTTCCTACGACGGCTCCGCCCCGGTCGGGACCGACGCCTGATGCCCGCGACCACGGCGTCCGCCCCCACGGTGATCGGGGTGTCGCTCAAGATGTACTTCAGCCATGCCCGGACGCTCGAGTGGGCGGCCGCCGTGGCCGACATCGCCCGGACGCACCCCGCGGTGCGGTCCGGCGCGGTGGAGCTCTTCGTCATCCCGACGTTCCCCGCGCTCGTCCCGGTGCGCGAGGCGATCGGGGAGGCCCCGGTCACGCTCGGCGCGCAGGACCTGGCGTGGGCGGACAGCGGCGCGTTCACCGGCGAGGTCTCCGGCGCCGAGCTCCGTGAGATCGGGGTCGACCTCGTCGAGATCGCGCACGCCGAGCGCCGTGACCTGTTCCACGAGACGGACGACGAGATCGCCGGGAAGGTGCACGCGGCGTTCCGCAACCACCTGCGGCCCCTGATCTGCGTCGGTGAGACGAGCCGTGCCTCCAGTCCGGAGGCGGTGGCGGACGTGACCGCACAGCTCGACCGGTTCCTGGCGACCGCGACCGCGGACGGCCTGGCCGGTCCGATCATCGCGGCCTACGAACCCGTGTGGGCGATCGGCGCCCCGGCGCCCGCGCCCGACGAGCACATCGTCGCCGTCCTCGACGGGATCGAGCAGCACCTCGCCACGCTCCCCGAGCTCGCCGGCTCCGTCGCCGTCTACGGCGGCAGCGCCGGACCCGGTCTGCTGACCCGCGGTCAGGGCCGCATTGGTGGGCTGTTCCTCGGCCGCTTCGCGCACGACCCCGAGGCGATCCGCACGATCCTGGACGAAGCACACGCGCTGGCGGTGGCCTCGTGACCTCACTGCTCGGCCTCTCCACCTACGCCTACTTCTGGCGGATGTCCGACCGTGCCCCGTCGCCGATGTCCCTCGACGACGCCCTGCGCGACGCGGCGTCCCACGACGGCGTCGACCTCTTCCAGATCTGCGACCACCTGCCGCTCGACACCGCGATCGACGAGCGCCTGGCCTCGATCCGGTCCCTGGCCGCCGACCTCGGTCTCGCGCTCGAGGTCGGCACCCGAGGCACCCGGCCGGAGCACCTCGCCCGGTACCTGCACGTCGCGCAGCAGCTCGGCGCAACGCTCGTGCGGAGCATGTGGACGAGCGGCGACGACCAGCCCGACGCGGCCGAGACCGAACGACGCCTGCGGCAGGCGCTCCCCGCCTACGAGCGCGCGGGCGTAACCCTCGCGCTGGAGACCTACGAGGTCGTCGCCACCGCCGACCTCGTCGCGGTCGTCCAGGCGATCGGCTCCGACAACCTCGGCATCTGCCTCGACCCGGCGAACACCGTCGCCCGGCTCGAACACCCCGCCGAGGTCGTCGCGGCCGCCGCCCCGCACACCCGGAACTGGCACGTCAAGGACTCCGCGTTCACCCGCTCACCGGGCTGGGTCGGGTTCCAGTACACCGGCGTCCGCACCGGCACCGGGATCCTCGACTACGCCGCCGTCCGAGCGGCGATCGACCCCGACCGCCGCGGCGTCAACCGGGTGATCGAGTTCTGGCTGCCGTGGCAGGACGAGCACGCGGGCGCCGAACCGCGACCGGGCGAGACACCCGCCGAGACCACCACCCGCATCGAGGCGGAGTGGACCGAACACACCATCGAGTACATCAGGAGCCAGGAATCATGACCGACACCGCCACCACCACCCACACCGTCGCTGCCGGATCCGGCACGGCCGACGTCACCGTCGCCGTGATCGGTGCGGGCGGCAAGATGGGCACCCGCGTCTCGAACAACTTCGCGAAGAGCGAGTACACGACGCTCTACAGCGAGGCCTCGCCCGCCGGCCAGGAGCGCATCCAGGCCCTCGGCCGCGAGCTCACCGACAGCCTCGAGGCCGCGAAGGTCGCCGACGTCGTGATCCTCGCCGTGCCGGACGTCCTGCTCGGCAGCATCTCGGAGCAGCTCGTCCCGGTCATGAAGTCGGGCGCCAGCATCCTGACGCTCGACCCGGCCGCCGCCTACGCGGGTCTCCTGGCCAAGCGCGAGGACATCCACTACGCCGTCGCGCACCCGTGCCACCCTTCGGTGTTCCTCGAGCGGACCACCAAGGAGGAGTGGGACGACACCTTCGGTGGCATCGCCGCCCCGCAGGAGGTCATCGCGGCCTTCGACGCATCCGAGTCCCTCGGTGACGAGGGCGACTCCGCCAAGGCGATCGCCGAGGCCGTCATCACGACCATGTACGCGCCCGTCATCCAGGTGCACTGGGTCACGGTGAAGCAGCTCGCCGTGCTCGAGCCGACGCTCGTCGAGACCATCGCCTGCATGATCGGCGACTTCCTCAACGACGCCCTCGAGGAGACCGTCACGGGTGTCGGCGTGCCCCGCGAGGCCGCCCGCGCCATGCTCTACGGCCACACCTGGATCGCGCTGACGAACGGCCTCCGTGGCTCGAACCCGTTCTCGGACGCCTGCCACATCGCGATGGGCTACGGCCGCGAGAAGCTCATCAAGGAGGACTGGAAGCAGGTCTTCGACGACAGCGAGCTCGACTCGGTCATCGCCAAGATGCTCAAGATCGACGCCGTGCGCCGCTGATCAGTACCAGCCGCTGACCGCACAGAGACCGGAACGCCCCGCCGACCCCCTTCCGGCGGGGCGTTCCCCTGTGGTCAGCCGATGGAGCGGAACACCCGGGCAGCGGGGGAGTGCGCACCGTCCGACGTCACGACACCGCGCGGTCCCCACGCCTCTGCGAGCGTGATCGACGCGACCCCGGGGACCGTGAGCGCCGCCACGGACGCGGCGAACCACTCGCCGGCGGCGCGCGAGTGCTGCCCTGGATCGGTCGCGTCCGGCACGGACTGCGGCCCGTACCCACGCACGACGGTCGGGTCCGTCACGACGCGACGGGGTGACGTCGCCACCGCGTTGAGCCGCGGCCGCAGCGTCACCGGTCCGACGTGGAGCGGCCTGCCGGCGGCCAGCCTGGAGGCACTCATCACCACCCAGCGCTGCATCCGCACCGACTCGGTCACCTGGGCACGGGACCGGTCGTGCATCTGCGGCGTGACGCTGAACGCGAGCGGTCCGTCCCACGCGCGGAACAGTTCGATCGACCGGTTCAGCTCGGTGAAGTGTGCGCGGGTACCGGCGACGACCTCGAGGCCGTCGTGTGCCCGTGCCGCTGCCCGGAGCGCGTCCTGCAGTGCGGGTGTGGTCACGTGCGTCGTCGGGTCGACCGCGCCCACCCGGACGACCGGTCCCGTGGCGAGCACCGCGTCGATGGCCGCGCGCAACGCCTCCGGGTCGTCGGTCACGAACCGGACGTCGAGCGGTGCGCCGCCGGCGTCCCGGCGGGCCGAGGCGAGGACCGCGGCTGCGTCCGGATCGCCGAGCACCGGCTCGACCAGGATCGGGACGCCCGTCAGCAGGGCGACGTCGTCCGGTCGCTCGGCGGCCGGAGCCGACCCGGCGAGGAGCTGGAGGGTCGGCGGCGGGGCGACCGCGGTGGTGGGAGCCGACCCGTCCAGGAGCGCGAGGGCCGGGGCGGGGGAGGGCGTGCCTCCCGGTCGGAGCGGACCCGGCGGCGGGAACGCGCCCGCCGGACCGCACTGCAGCGCGACGGACTGGTGGATCGCGGTGCCGGCGTCGAGCGGGACGGGGAACGGCTCGGACAGCGGGGTCGAGTACGTCTTGAACGAGGCGTCGGTCCAGTTCCGCTGGTCCTCCATCTCGAAGCAGTCGCCGGACAGGTGCAGCTCGGCGTCGATGCCGTCGACGGTCCACGCGTACCCGACCACGTCGGTCGCGGGCTGGTGCGGCGCGATCCACGTGGGGAAGACCTGCTCGGTCGGCGGCGCGAACGCGTGCCGGACCGTGAACGGCGTGCCGGCCAGCGTCGGCGTGTGCAGGACGACGAGTCCGATGCGGTTGCGGCGGAACGGGGCGGTCGTGGTCGCGCTGGCGTCGACCGCCACGGTGCCACCGTCGATCGACAGGTCGAGCGCGTACCGCAGAACGGTGACTCCGTCGTACCCGCTCGTCGCCTCGATGCGGACGTGGGCGCTCGGGACGTCGTCGCGCACCTCGAGCGAGCGGCGCAGCACGGTGTCGTCGGCGGTGCGCCAGTCGTGGTCGCGGGTGACGAACCGGATCGCCCGCAGGATCGGGACCCCGCGGTGCGTCACGTCGGCGATCTCGGTGCCGCGCAGGACGAAGCGCCAGGGCCCGACCGCGACGACCTCCTCGGAGTCGGGTGCCCGGTCCCACGTGTCGTCGTCGCTCACGGTCTCTTGCTACCAGTCGGTCAACCGGTTGCGCAATGATGGGATCGTGGAGCGACGGCGCTCCGAGGACGGAGTGCCCGCATGACCGCACGACTGACCGGCAGGACCGCACTGGTGACCGGGGCCGGATCCGGGATCGGCCGCGCCATCGCCGACCGCTTCGTCGACGAGGGCGCGCGCGTGGTCTACGCCGACCGCGACGCCGCCGCTGCCTCGGGAGCGGCGTCCGCCGCCGGCTCCGACGACCGCGCGGTCGCGTGCACGATGGACATCGCCGACGAGGCCGGCGTCGAGGCCGGGTTCGCCGCACTCGTCGCGCAGGGATGGACCCCCGACGTGGTCGTCGCGAACGCCGGGGTGCAGCTGTTCGGTCACGACGCCGCCGTGGCCGACGTCTCGCTCGAGACCTGGAACCGGACGGTGGCGGTCAACCTCACCGGCACCTTCCTCACGGTGAAGCACGCGGTCCGGACGATGCTGGCGGCCGGCAGCGGTGGGTCGATCATCGCGACCGGGTCCCCGACCGGCCTGAACGGCGAGGGCGCCGGCTTCGCCGCGTACTCCTCGACGAAGGGCGGCATCCACGCACTCGTCCGCGCGACGGCGATGGCCTACGCGCATGACGGCATCCGCGTGAACACGGTCGTGCCGGGCTACACGGAGACCTCGCTCGTGTCGGCGATCTCGGGCGACCCGGCGTCGCGCGCGGCCATCGTGTCGCGGACGCCGCTCGGCCGCCCCGGCACGCCGGAGGACGTCACCGGGATCATGGTCTACCTCGCCAGCGAGGAGTCCTCGTACGCTACCGGCGCCGAGTTCCGCGTCGACGGCGGCATGACGAGCCTGTAGCGCGCCGCGCCGCGTCGCGCCCCCGGGCCCCGGCCCGCCCGCCCGCCCGCCCGCCTCCACTCGCGAAAGCGACAGATGGCCGCCGAACATCCGCGGCCATCTGTTGCTTCGGTGCCCCGAAGCACGTCGGCGCGCGCGATCTGTCGCTTTCGCGCACCGCCCACCCGCACGGCCGCGCCCCGCCGCGCTCCGGCTCCGGCCCCGGCCCCGGCCCCGGCCCCGGCCCCGGCACGAGTTTCGGGCTGAGCGACAGTTCTCGTGCTCCGGAGCCCGAGAACTGTCGCTCACGCCGAATCTCCGCCCGCCGAACCGCCCGC
>NZ_MJGN01000056.1:281232-290018 GCF_001865065.1 Curtobacterium sp. MCBA15_008
CGCCCGCCGAACCGCCCGCCAACAACGCCCCGAGCGCAGCCGCCCCGCGCTCCGCGTCCGCCACGGTCACCATCCGCGCGCCGCCACCCCGCAGCCGAGCGACGATCCCCGGCCCGGACCGGACCACGTACGCGATGCCCCGCCCGGAGATCCGGTAGCCCCAGCCACCCCACTGCCCGGGCGAGACCTCTTCCCACCCGCAGGACTCGATGCGCGAGAGCGGCACGCGCATGATCGGGATCCGGGTCCACGTCGAGGTGAGCCGGAGCCCCCGCCGGTCGACGGTGACCTCGACCCGGGCGAGCACGAGCACGGCGATCCCGGCGACGAGCAGCAGCACGCCCGTGACCACGGCGGTGCCGGCACTGACCGACGCGGTCAGCCACACCGCCCAGACGCCGACGAGCAGTGCGACGCCCCCGACCGCGGCGAGCCACGGGCTGCCGACCCGGGCGCGCCACGCGACCCGGGCGTCCGGCGTGACGTCGAGCGGCTCGACGTCGTGTGCCGGCACCGGCGCAGCGTGGCGGACGAGCGCGATCGTCGGGGGAGCCGCCAGGATCGCGATCACCGGCAGGACGACCAGCGCCCACCACACCGGGAACCGCGGGTCGCCGGACGAGTTCACGGCCGCCACGACGATCCAGGCCGTGCCGAGCGACCCGGCGAGCAGGTTCGCGACCAGGAGCACCATCGCCCAGGTCCGCCGGTCGGCCGACCGCAGTGCCATGCCCGACAGCACGACTGACCCGACGGCGAGGGCAGCGGCGATCCAGAGCACGGGCCACGGCGAACCCCAGCCGTCGGCCGTCCCGTCGGCGCCGAAGTGCGTCGCCACCCGCGTCGGCAGCCCGGGGCCCAGCGTCAGCGCCGAGACGACCAGGGCCAGCAGCACAGCGACTCCGGGAGCCACCACCGCCACCCGTGCTCCGGCGTTCATCGATCGTGTGGTCGTCATCGTGCCCCCTTGATCATCGCGTACAGGTCGTCGAGCGGGACCCCGAGGGTCTCCGCCTGGTCACGGAGCTCCGTCACGAGTGCGCGGAGCCGGTCGAACGAGGCGTTCCCGGACCGCAGCACCGTCGCCCCGCGGCCGCGACGCAGCTCGATGAGCCCGTCGTCCTGCAGCTGGGCGTACGCACGGAGGACCGTGTGCATGTTGACGTCGACGGCGGCGGCGAGGTCGCGCGCGGACGGCAGTCGCTCCCCGCTCCGGAGGTCGCCGCGGGCGATCGCGTGCCGGATCTGGGCGGCGACCTGCTCGGCGAGCGAGGCCTTCGCCCCGGGATCGACGGTGATCAGCATGTTCGCATTCTATGCGAACAATCCGGCGCACGCCAGAGCAACCGGATCAGCAGCTGTGGACTGCTCCGTCCATCATGCGCGGACTGACCGTCCGCTCCACGCGGGTCCGCACGACCCCGCGTAGCTTCCCGGTACAGGGGTTCGTTCCGTGTCCCATCGGGATGCGAACCGTCCCGGGGGGAGCCGCTTCGACGAACATGCGGGACGCCGTGATCAGGGAGCACGACATGCCGAAGAACACCACCAAGTACACATCGAACGAGGACGTCCAACCCGTGAAGGTGACGACGTACCGACACCTCAGGAAGGCCACCCGGCGCGGGTGGGCACTGCCGACGGACGCCGAACCCTCGCTGGGTGACCTCGTCCAGATCCGGGACGGTCGTGGACGGGGGCGCCGATGAGTCCGCACCATGCGACGACGCCTCCGCCGGTGGACACCGACGTCCGCAGGACCCACGTCAGCGAGTTCGTCCGCCGTGGGAGTGACCCGGAAGAGGCCAGGGCGTTCTACCAGCAGGTCTACGACGGGCGGGAGGTCGCGTTCGCCCCGGGAGCCGAACCGTTCGCGTTCCGCTACCGTGCCACGGGTGACGGCCGGGTCAGCCTCCGCACGTCGTCGGTGTCCGCGTGCCGCTCGGGGATCCTGGCGCCGGACCGGCAGTACGTGCTGGCCTGGTCGGTCGAGGGCGGCATCGTCCTCGACGACGACCGCGACGACGAGGCAGTGACCCTCCGACCGGGCGTCCCGGTGATGTACCCGGCCGGTCGTCCCTTCCACGCCTGGGCCCCGCCCGGTACGCAGCACCTGGTGCACTTCGACGCCGACTTCCTCGAAGCGGTCGCCGTCGTCGGCTCCGACGCGTCCCCGACGCCGCTGACCCTCCCGGTCACCGCGCAGCCGGACCGGCTGGGTCCGCTGCTGTCGGTCCTCCGCGAGGTCGCTCCGACCATGCTCGACCCGCTCGTGGTCGACGGGGACCGCGCCGTGCTCGACCTCCGACTCGCCGAGGCCGCGATCGAGGCGTTCCACCCCGTCGACGAAGGCGTCGCACGCAGCACACCCGCCAGCACCGTCGAGCGGGCGAAGGCCTTCATGTACGCGCACTTCGACCGGCCGCTCGCCGCGACGGACATCGCCGCCGCAGCGGACGTCAGCGTCCGCACACTGCAGGAGGCGTTCCAACGGTACGAGGCCACCACCCCGACGACGTGGTTGCGGGAGCTGCGGCTCGAGAAGGCGCGGCTCGGCCTGCAGCTCGCGGACGTCCACGAGACCTCGGTCGCCGCGGTCGCGCACTCCTGCGGGTTCCGGCACATGGGTCGGTTCTCCGGGGCGTACGAGGCGCGGTACGGCGAGTACCCCGCCGACACCCTCCGCGGGCAGCGCCGACTGATCGCCGTCGCGTCGCGGACGATCGGGGCGGAACGCGCCGAGACGGTCCTGTTCTGAGGACCGGCCCGGTCGGTCCTGAACCGACCATCAGGGCGGACGGGAGGCACGGTGCCGTCCCGCCCCGTCCGCCCAGCCCGGCCCCTGGTCACGCGGATATCGTCGGGTGATGCAGTCCGAGACGCGTCCGGCCGCCGACGCGGCGCGGACCGAGGTCGCCGTCCGCGGGGACGGAGCGCCCGTCCTCGTCGTGCACGGCACGCCCGGCGGCATCGACGGCGCCGCGATCATGGCGCGGTTCCTGCCCTCCGACGGGTTCCGCGTCGTCACGCTGTCGCGACCCGGGTACCTCGGGACACCGCTCGACCCCGACCACGCGTCGCTCGACGACGAGGCCGACCGGTACGCCGCCGTGCTCGACGACCTCGGCATCGACCGCGCGGCAGTGCTCGCGTGGTCCGGCGGCGGTCCGGCCGCCTACCGGTTCGCCGCCCGCCACCCGGACCGCGTCCGGTCGCTCGTCGTGGCGGCCGGGCTCTCCGGGCGCTGGACCCCGCCGCACCCCGGGCCACTCGAGTGGGTCGTCACGCACACCCGCGTGGGGGCGGCCCTCGCACGGGCAGCGGCCCGGGTGGCACCCGGCGTGGTGGTGCGCTCCGTCGAAGCCGGCGTGAGCTCGCTCCGGGGAGCAGCACTCACCGAGCATGTGCGGGGCGTCCTCGCCGACCCGCTGCGCCGCGCGTTCGTGCTCGACCTCGCGACCACGGGCAACACCTCGGGACGGCACCGGCCCGGCTGGGACAACGACGTGCGGACGCTCGGCGCCGTGACGGACCTGGGCCTCCGCGACGTCCACGCCTCCACCCTGCTCGTGCACGGCGACGCGGACACCGACGTCGACCCGTCCCACAGCGCCCGGGCGGCGGCCGAGGTCCCCGGCGCCGAACTCCTCACGCTGCCCGGCGGGACCCACTTCGCGCTCTGGGCGCACCGCGATGCCGACGCCGTGCAGGACCGGGTCCGGGAGCACCTGCGACTCGGGCTCGCCTGACCCGGCCTCAGCCGACCCCGTCCGCCGACACCCGGAGCGCCCCGAGCAGGACGTCGAACGCCCGGTCGAGCTGCGGCATCGTCGACGCGCCGTACCCGAGGACCACCCCTGCGGGCGCGCTGCCCGGCGCGACCTCGTACTCGTCGAGCGCGCTCACGAGGACCCCGGCCCCGGCCATCCGGGCCACCACCGCCCGCGCGGTCACCGGAGCCGACCACGTGACCACCGCGTGCAGGCCGCCGTTCAGGGCACGCGCCTCCAGGCCCGCGATCCCGTCGAGCCGAGCCGCGATGCGCTCCCGGCGGTGCGTGTAGTCGCGCCGGACCCGGCCGAGGTGGCGGCGGAGCGCACCCGTCCGCAGCAGGTGCGCGAGCGCCTCCTGGACGGGCTCCGCGACGACCGGGCCACGTGCGGTGCGCGCAGCGGTGACGGCGTCGGCCGCGGTGCCCGGCGGCAGCACCAGCCAGCTGCACCGGAGGCGCGGGTCGAGCGTCTTCGAGAAGCCGCCCACGTGCAGGACGACGCCGGCGGTGTCGAGCGCCGCCAGGGCGGGCACCGGATTGCCGCGGTGCCGGAACTCGGAGTCGTAGTCGTCCTCCACCACGACCGTGCCGGTCTCCGCCGCCCACGCGAGCAGTCGGTGCCGGCGAGCCACGGGCATGACCGAGCCGAGCGGGTACTGGTGCGTGGGGGTGACCACGACCGCGTCGACCGGGCCAGCCGCCTCGAGGGCGTCGAGGTCGAGCCCGTCCTCGCCCACCGGGACCCCGACGAGCACGGCGCCCGCACTCGTCAGTGCCCGACGCCCGGAGCGGTACCCGGGGTCCTCGACGACCACCACCGGCGCCCGGCCGAGGTGCGCGCGGAGCCCTTCGACGACGAGGGACAGCGCCTCCGAGGTCCCGCCCGTCACCACCACCCGGTCGACGTCGGGGGCGAACCCGCGGCTCAGTCCGGCCTGTGCGGCGATCTGCGCGCGGAGCTCCGGCAGCCCGAGCGGGTCCGAGAGCGCGTTCCGCAGCGGGGCGTCGGCCGCGGCGCGCCAGGCGGCCCGCCAGTCGCGCTGCGCGATCGCGGTCACCGCGGGGATGCCGGGGCGGCAGTCGAGCACGGACCCGGACCCGGACCCGGCGTCCGTCGCGCCCGCGGTGTGCGTCGCCCTGCCCCGACCCGTCGGCGCTCGCCGCGTGGTCCGCGAGACCGGACCGACCGGCACCCCCTCGGCCACCCGAGCCGCCGCACCCTGGCGCGTCCGGATCCACCCCTCGCCGTCGAGCTGCTCGTAGGCCGCGACGACCGTGCCGCGCGCCACCCCGAGCTCGGCCGCCATCGCCCGCGTCGAGGGCAGGGCGTCCCCGGCGGCCAGCCGGCCGTCCCGCACCATCGCGCGCACCCGCGCGACCACGCCCGCGGTCTTGCCGGCCGTACTCTCTGACTGGTCCATCCGGAGTCCACCGATCTGGTCCACAAACCGGACCACTCTCGACCCTAGCGTTGCCCGCATGCGCACCACGAGCCTCCAGTCCGACCCCTCGCTCACCGTCCGTCGCCTGCGCGACCGGCAGTCCCACGACCCGGCGGACCTGTCCGCCGTCCTGGCCGAGGCGATCGTGGCGCACGTCGGCTTCGTCCGCGGCGGGCACCCGATCGTCCTGCCGTTCCTCTGCGGTGTCGGGGACCTCGGTGCCGGACCCGTCCTGCTGCTGCACGGCTCGACCGGCGGAGGGCTGTTCCTCGACGCCGGCGAGGCGGGCATCCCGGTCGCGGCGACCGTGACGCACGTCGACGGGCTCGTGTTCGCGCGCTCGACCTTCGACAGCTCGGCGAACTACCGGAGCGCGATGGTGGTCGGGAACGCGACCGTGGTGCCGGACGACCTCCGCACCGAGGCGCTCTGGCAGATCGCCGACCACCTCATGCCGGGCCGACGCGACGAGGTCCGCGAGATGACCGCCAAGGAGGTCCGCGCCACCCAGGTCCTGCAGCTGCCGCTCGACCGGTCCAGCGTGAAGATCCGTGCGGCCGGCGTCGGCGAGGCGGTGGACGACGGCGAGGACCACGGCGTGTGGGCGGGCGTTCTCCCGCTCGCCGTCCGGGCCGGGGCGCCGATCGCGGGAGCGGTCTCCGGGGACGCGCCGGTCGACGGGTCGGTCCGCGCGTTCGCGGCCCGGCTGGACGGGGCGGCGGCCGACCGGGAGGCGCGGGTCGCCGCCGTCATGCGGCCGACGACCGCCTGACGGCCGGCTCCAGGGCGGTCGGCGCGCGCGGGCAGCGCTCGCGGGCGGCGCTCGCGTCGGGCCACCCGAGCGTTGCTCGACGACGGCTCGGTGCCGGGTCGGAGCGGGCTGCGAGGAACGCCCGTCCCTGTGACGAACCGCAGGAACGCCCCGCTCCTGCCCAGCCGGGATCAGGTTCGTGACCAATACGTTATCTTTCCGAGTCGCCTGGTCTTCCGCTCGGGTCGGCTCGTCCGACCCGGAAGGAACCATGGGACGCCACGCACTCCCCGCAGCACCCGACACGGTCGTCACTCCCACTGCTCCTGCTCCTGCAGCGACTGCCCCCCCGGCTCCCGCTGCTCCGGCTCCTGCTGAGCTGCGTCGCCCGCGGGGTCGTCGGTCGGCCTTCGGTCCCGCCGTCGCCCGGTCGACCTTCGTCGAGCACGCGAAGCCCGCGCGGACCGTCTCGCTCGCACAGCACCGCCCGGTCGCCTCGACCGCCGTCGCCGGCACCGCCGTGCTGAGCCGGTCGGCCGCACTCCGAGCCGAGCGCGCCGTGGACCCGAAGCACATCCGCCGGGCGGCGAACGCCAAGCGTGCCGCCGTGCTGCTCGCACCGGCCATCGCCGTGACCTCGAGCCTGACGCTGGCCGTCCCCGCGAACGCCGCCACCCCGTCCGCCGAGGCCCACCACGGCACCACGACCTCGCAGCTGGCGCAGACGTACACCGTCGCCCGCGACGTGCAGGTCCCCGTCGTGCAGACCGACGGCATGACCACCACCACGACGATCGTGTCCTACCCGACCATCGTGACGAAGTTCGGCGTGAGCACCCAGCAGGCCGAGGACGCCATCTCGAAGGTGCTCTCCGCCGGCGGTGACCGGGCGACGGTCGTGTCGACCGCGCTGCAGTACATGGGCGACCCGTACGTCGAGGGCGGTGCGAGCCACCAGGGCATCGACTGCTCCGGGCTGACGATGGTGGCGTACGCCGCGGTCGGCATCCCGCTCGTCCACTACGTGCCGACCCAGGACGCCGCCGCGACGACCATCCCGGAGTCCGAGGCGCAGGCGGGCGACCTCGTCGTGTACGACAACGAGGACCACGTGGGGATCTTCCTCGGCGACGGCCTCGTGCTGCAGGCCCCGCACCCCGGCGACCCGGTCGACATCGTGCCGATGTACTCGGCCGCGCACCACTTCGCCCGGGTCCTCCCCGCGGGCAGCTGACGGGATCCCGTATCCTGGAGTGATGGCCTCCGAGACCCGCACCCCGTTCGAACAGCAGCAGTCTGCTCGGCCGCAGGTGCGTCCGCGCACCGAGGGCTGGAAGCAGGCGACCGACACCGAGGGTCGTCCGCTCCTGCAGTTCGCCTCCCCGAAGAAGGGGAAGCCGCCGGTCCACCTCGCCGACATGACCGTCGAGGAACGCGTCGCGAAGGTCAAGGAGCTCGGCCTGCCCGGCTTCCGCGCCAAGCAGCTGTCGACGCACTACTTCACGCACTACTCGTCCGACCCGGCGACGATGACGGACCTGCCAGCCGCCCAGCGCGAGGAACTCGTCGCCGGGATGCTGCCGCCGCTCCTCACCGAGACCCGTCGGCTCGCGACGGACAAGGGCGACACGATCAAGTTCCTCTGGAAGCTGCACGACGGAGCCCTGGTCGAGTCGGTCCTGATGCGGTACCCAGGGCGGATCACGCTCTGCGTCTCGTCCCAGGCTGGGTGCGGCATGAACTGCCCCTTCTGCGCCACGGGGCAGGCCGGGCTCACCCGGAACATGTCCACGGCCGAGATCATCGAGCAGATCGTCCGGGCCAACGCGGCCATCGCGGCGGGGGAGCTCGGCGGTGACCCGCGCAAGGGCGGCAACGACCGCGTCGACGCCGAGCGCGTCACGAACATCGTCTTCATGGGCATGGGGGAGCCGCTCGCGAACTACAAGCGGGTGATGGACGCCGTGCGGATCATGGTGGCGCCACAGCCGGACGGCCTCGGCATGAGCGCCCGGGGGATCACGATCTCGACCGTCGGGCTGGTCCCCGCGATCAACAAGCTCGCCGACGAGGACATCCCGGTGACCTTCGCGCTGTCCCTGCACGCGCCGGACGACGAGCTCCGCGACGAGCTCATCCCGGTGAACTCGCGGTGGAAGGCCGACGAGGCGATCGACGCCGCGCACAACTACTTCGTCAAGACCGGTCGCCGGGTCTCGATCGAGTACGCGCTCATCAAGGACATGAACGACCACGCGTGGCGTGCCGACCTGCTGGCCGAGAAGCTCAACAAGCGCGGCAAGGGCTGGGTGCACGTGAACCCGATCCCGCTCAACCCGACGCCGGGCTCCGTGTGGACCTCGTCCGAGGTGCACGTGCAGGACGAGTTCGTCCGCCGGCTCAACGCCGCGGGCATCCCGACGACCCTCCGCGACACCCGCGGCAAGGAGATCGACGGGGCGTGCGGGCAGTTGGCCGCTGCCGAGTAGGCGGCGACACAGGTCCAGACCAGAGGCACGGTGCGGGTTCGCACCGTGCCTCTCGTCGTCCCCGGGGGAGCCGCCCTTCCACACGATCCGCGTGGTTCCGGGCATCGAGCGACCGACACGCCCGGGATGTGGCCCAGGTTGGTGCTCCCGTTCACCTCTGCGTAGAGTAATCACTCGTTGCCGCTGAGGCGGAGAACGGAACGGCCAGGACGGTCACCGGGTCACAGACTCGGAGATCTTGTCCGCCACGGTTCTTCCCCGGGCAACGAAACCAAGAACGAAAGCCTCTCTGGTGGAGCATCCTTCGGGTGCCGAGCGGGGAGTGCGTCTGG
>NZ_MJGN01000057.1 GCF_001865065.1 Curtobacterium sp. MCBA15_008
CAAAAAGATGCAGCATTTGTGCCATATGACTAGCTCTGCAACCGCTTTGAAATTCAGGGGCCCGGGCCTGCACGGCGTATCAGGGCGAGCTTCAGGAGAGCCATTCGAGTGCAGCCTTCGGAAGCCTCGCACCAGCGTGGCGCATTAAAACCGCCGACAACGAGGCAGCACCTACTCTGACCAACCGGTCAGCAAATGGCCGCAATCTTGCATTGCAGTCCGGGGTAACCACCATTCAGAAGAGTAGAAGCGGTCAGAGGAACGCGCGATACCGGCA
>NZ_MJGN01000058.1 GCF_001865065.1 Curtobacterium sp. MCBA15_008
TTATTATTGTGGCCAGTCAGATGCGAGAGCGCGCACGTATCGAGCGTATTCGTAAAACAACGGCTCTGGAAGACAGCTACAAAAGAGCCGGCCGCCTGCTCTCCGAAATCCCGGGCCAGTATTTCACTGCAGATTTGAAACTGCTATTGATCAAGCGGATGGAGGAGTCTTGCAAAGACCTCCAGGCCCTGAAATCTGATCAGCCCGTTGAAGAACGACTGAGTGCTGTACAACAGCTGAAAAAGTCCGTAATGGACGGCGAAGACAAGCGCACTCCGATCAAGATCGACTC
>NZ_MJGN01000059.1 GCF_001865065.1 Curtobacterium sp. MCBA15_008
TGGCAGAGGCGTTGATCAGCCAGATCGAATCCGAGGAGGAGTCTGCCCAGCTCCGTGACTATATGATCGAGGCCTGCGATATTCTCGGCGTTGATGTCGAGGATCATTCCGAGCATGCCGACGTGCTGAGGCCGGGAGAGCAATACCAGGCCGGACACGTGACCGAACTGCCGGAAGACGGCCTGACCGTTACCTGGAGTCGTCAGCAGGCTCTTGAACGTGAAGACATGGCCTTCATGAGCTGGGAG
>NZ_MJGN01000060.1 GCF_001865065.1 Curtobacterium sp. MCBA15_008
ACTCAACAGAATACGGCCAGTTTGGCGGTGAGCCTGTGGGTGCCGTGGTGGGTAACTACGCGTTCACACCCTCCACGCCAGACATGAAACTGTTGCAGTACGTGTCTTCTGTCGGAGCGATGGCCCATGCGCCGTTCCTGTCCTCGGTTGCGCCAACGTTCTTTGGCGTCGACAGCTATCAGGAACTGCCCGCCATCAAGGAACTGAAGGCCGTCTTCGAAGGCCCGAAATACGCCAAGTGGCGCTCCCTGCGTGAGTCGGAAGACGCCCGCTACCTGGGCCTGACATCACCACGC
>NZ_MJGN01000061.1 GCF_001865065.1 Curtobacterium sp. MCBA15_008
TTGTTCGCCGGTGCCGGCATTGGCATTGCCGGTGTTGATCAGCAGGTAGCGCGGTGCATCGCTTGCCAGATGGCTTCGCGTGACGTGAACAGGGGCCGCGCAAAATTGATTACGGGTGAAAATACCGGCCACTCGGCTACCCGGCGCCAACTCTATAACCACCAGATCCTTCTTGCCGGGTTTCTTGATACCGGCACTGCCGATACCCAGCCTGACACCGGCCACCGGGAAAAACGTCGGCAAGGTTCCTGGACCAACTGCCATCTTCAATCTCCTTTCGTCATGATCGACTTCTACC
>NZ_MJGN01000062.1 GCF_001865065.1 Curtobacterium sp. MCBA15_008
CTATATATCAGAGCCAATGTATGCCTCCGTTGCCGAGAAGCTTTCCCGGGATACTCACTTAGTCAGCGAGGGCGGAAAGAATGCCCCGGAAATCTATGTGTTCGCGGATCCCAATTGCATCTTTTGTCACAAATTCTGGCAGCAAACCCGAGATTGGGTAGCGCAGGGGAAAGTCAGGTTGCACTGGGTCATGGTTGGTTTTCTCAAGCCCTCCAGCCTGGGCTTCTCC
>NZ_MJGN01000063.1 GCF_001865065.1 Curtobacterium sp. MCBA15_008
AAGTTGAGAAGGCGCACCCGGACGTATTTAATATCCTGTTGCAGGTGCTGGAGGATGGGCGCCTTACAGATGGTCAGGGCAGAACGGTGGATTTTCGCAATACCGTCATCGTGATGACCTCAAACCTGGGGTCGGACATCATTCAGCAGAAAGCGGGTGAGGAAAACTACGAGGCCATGAAGAAGGACGTTATGGACGTAGTGGGTACTCACTTCAGGCCAGAGTTCATTAACCGGGTGGATGAG
>NZ_MJGN01000064.1 GCF_001865065.1 Curtobacterium sp. MCBA15_008
GATATAGAGGGCGAATGAGCCGCCCACAAATAATAGGTTAATGGCAAATTGACTCATTCGAACTTACTCCTCATGCACGTCGAATTTTTCATCGAGCTTGTTCATCCGCCAGGCGTAATGGAAGATCAACGCGATGAAAGTAAGAATCGAACCCTGTTGGGCGAACCAGAAGCCGAGGTCGGTTCCGCCAATGGGGATTCCGGCGAGCATGGGGCGAAGCAGTATCGCAAACCCATAAGACACGAGGGCCCAGACAATAAGGCTCCCGAATATAAGGCGTAGGTTCGCCTTCCAGTAATTCACAGCATCGTAGTCATGACCTGACATAGGATCACTCCTGTATTGTTGTTGTGGAGGTTG
>NZ_MJGN01000065.1 GCF_001865065.1 Curtobacterium sp. MCBA15_008
TTATAAACAGCATGGTGCCAATCAGATTCACCGCCAGCACCTGTTCCCATTCGCCCCGGTCGTTACCGGTAATATCGGGGTGACCACCGCTGGTGCTGGCGATGCCGGCAACGTTGCACAGAAGGTCGATCCGCCCAAAGGTAGAGATGGTTTCTTCCACCAGTGCGCTGACCTGTCCCTCATCAGACACATCACCAACGCGACGCAGGGTTTCGACTCCCTCGGGCATCAGGCCCTCGGTATCCAGCAGGCCAGCCTCGGACATATCCATCATCACCAC
>NZ_MJGN01000066.1 GCF_001865065.1 Curtobacterium sp. MCBA15_008
CCACCCATGAGAATAGCGGCGCTGAGGGTTTCGCGAATGGCTTCCACCAGGCGGTTGTAGCGGTCCAGGCTGATGCGGCCAGCGGCGCGACGGGGGTGGATGCCGGCCTTGAACAGGGCTTCGTTTGCATAGATGTTGCCCACGCCCACCACCACATGGTTGTCCATGATGAAGGATTTTACCGGTGTCTTCTTGCCCCGCGAGAGTCGATAGAGCAGGCGCCCGTTGAATTCCGGTGCCAGGGGTTCCGGCCCCAGGCTGGCGATCAGTGGATGCTGGTCCGGTGTTTCGGACCAGAGCCAGCAACCAAAACGGCGGGGGTCGTTGAAGCGCAGGCGGATGCCGTCGTCGAGTGTCAGTTCCACGTGGTCATGAAG
>NZ_MJGN01000067.1:0-54476 GCF_001865065.1 Curtobacterium sp. MCBA15_008
CGCCTCCAGTCCGTCGTGGGGTCAGGACGGGCGCGGCGCGCCCCGCCTGGTCGCCACCGGACCGATCAGCCCAGCCGGATGCCGAGCAGGGCGTCGACCAGGTCGACGAGCTCGGGCGTGACCGCGGTCCCGCCCGCGATCGCGGTGTCGACCGCCGCGACTGCGCCGGGCGTGTCGAGGTCGTCGGCGACCCGTGCACGGACGCGCGCGGCGACCTCGGCCGCGTCGTCGGCGTGACCGGCGTCGGCACCGGAGGCCCACGCGTCCCACGTCGCCAGGCGCGTGGTGGCGCTCGTCAGCTCCGAGTCGAACCACTCCCAGTCGTCGGAGTACTTGTGCGAGAGCAGGGCGAGCCGGATCGCCCGCGGGTCGGCGCCGTCGTCGAGCAGCCTCCGCACGGTGACGAGGTTGCCGAGCGACTTCGAGATCTTCTCGCCCTGGTAGGCGATCATCCCGGTGTGCACGAACGCGGCCGCGAGGGGCTGGTGCGCGAGCGCGGCGGCGTGCCCGGCGCTCATCTCGTGGTGCGGGAAGACGAGGTCGCTGCCGCCGCCCTGCACGCTGATCGGCAGGCCGAGGCGGTCACCGGCGATGACGCTGCACTCGATGTGCCAACCGGGTCGCCCGGGGCCGACCGCACCGTCCCAGCTCGGCTCCCCCGCGCGGGCCGCACGCCAGAGCAGCGGGTCGAGCGGATCGCGCTTGCCGGCACGGTCCGGGTCGCCGCCGCGCTCCGCCGACAGCGCGAGCATCGTCTCGCGGTCGAGGCCGCTCTCGTCGCCGAGGGTCCACGCCTCGGTCGGACGGTTCACGTCGAAGTAGAGGTCGTCGCCCTCGGACTCGGGCGTCGGGACGGCGTAGGCGTAGCCGGTCTCCTGCAGGAACGCGACGGCCTCGGCGATGCGCTCGACCTCGTCGGTGACGGCCACGAAGTCGTCCGGGGGCAGGACGCGCAGGGCTTCCATGTCGCGACGGAACAGGTCGATCTGCGACGCGGCGAGCTCCTGCCAGTCGACGCCGTCGCGAGCCGCGCGCTCGAGGAGCGGGTCGTCGACGTCGGTGGTGTTCTGCGCGTACTCGACCTCGAGCCCGGCGTCGCGCCAGACCCGACCGAGCGTGTCGAACGCCAGGTAGGTGGCCGCGTGGCCGAGGTGGGTGGCGTCGTACGGGGTGATGCCGCAGACGTAGAGCGCGGCACGCTCCTCGCCACCGGTCGGGTCGACGGGCCTGCCGCTCGCCGTGTCGTGCACGACGGGGCGCGGCGCGGAACCGGGGACCTCGGGAACGGACGGGACCTGCCAGGCCCTCACGGCTGGATCACTCCGAGCGACAACAACACGATGAGAACGATACCGAGTGCGATCCGGTAGACCACGAAGGGAAGGAAGCTCCGCTTGCTGATGTAGTTCATGAACGCCGCGATCACGACGAAGCCGACGACGAAGGCGACCACCGTCGCGATGAGCGTGTCGGCGAGGCCGAACGGGGCGCCCGAGTCGCCGAGGCTCGTCGCGGCCTCGTACAGCCCGGACAGGAACACCGCGGGCACGGCGAGCAGGAACGCGAACCGCGCGGCGGCCGGACGGGTGTAGCCGAGGGCCAGGCCCATCGACACCGTCGCACCCGACCGCGAGACGCCGGGGACGAGGGCGAGCACCTGGGCCAGGCCGATCAGGATGCCGCCGCCGAACGTCATGTGCTCGATGCGGCGGACCTTGCGCCCGAGCACGTCGGCCACGCCGAGGACGATGCCGAACACCACGAGGACGATCGCGACGATCCAGAGCGACCGGAACGTGGTCTCGATGGAGTCCTTGAGGAGCAGCCCCGCGATGCCGATCGGGATGGTGCCGATGATCACCAACCAGCCGAGCCGGGCGTCCGGGTCGTTCCGCGGCACGGTCTTCCCCGAGAGCGACCGGAACCACCGCCCGATGATCCGGGTGATGTCTCGCCAGAAGTAGATGAGCACGGCGGTCTCGGTGCCGAGCTGCGTCACCGCGGTGAAGGCCGCGCCGGGGTCCTTCGCGTCGGGCAGGAAGAGCCCGACGATCCGGAGGTGGGCGCTCGACGAGACGGGCAGGAACTCGGTGAGCCCCTGGACGAAGCCGAGGAAGATCGCCTCGAGGATGTGCATCGGGCTGGCCTTTCGCGCGAAGGTCGGTCAGGACACCGCCACGAAGGCGACCACGAACAATATCAGTACGTGGCCAGGAGGTCGCCGAGAACTCGCCGCCCGAACGCCAGCGACGCGAGCGGCACCCGCTCGTCGACGCCGTGGAACATCGCCGGGAAGTCCACGCCGGCCGGCAGCTGCAGCGGCACGAAGCCGTAGCCCGCGATGCCGAGGGTCGAGAGCGCCTTGTTGTCCGTCCCGCCGGAGAGCAGGTACGGCAGGACCGGGGCGCCCGGGTCGTGACGGTCGAGGACGTCGCGCACGGCGTCGACGAGCGGTCCGCCGAAGTCCTGCTCGAGTCCGACGTCCTGGTGGGTCATCGTGATCGTCACGTCGTCGCCGGCGAGCTCGCGGACGCGTGCGAGCACCGCGTCCTCGTCGCCCGGCAGGCAGCGGATGTCGACGAGCGCCTCGGCCTGGTCCGGGATGACGTTGTGCTTGTACCCGGCGCGCAGCTGCGTGGGGTTCGTCGTCGTGTGCAGCGCCGCGTGGATGAAGCGCGAGGCCGAGCCCGTCGCGAGTGCGACTTCGTCCGGCCCGGTCGTCTCCGGGTCGACCCCGAGGAAGCCGGCGATCTCCCGCACCATCGCCTCGGTCGTCGCGGACAGTCGCACCGGCCACTCCTCGCTGCCGATCCGTGCGACGGCCCGGGCGAGCTTCGTGACCGCGTTGTCGCGGATGACGTGCGACCCGTGCGCCGCCGTGCCCGTGGCGGTCAGCGTGATCCAGAGCAACGCCTTCTCACCCGTCTGCAGCAGGTACGCGCGACGGTCGCCGAGCGTGACCGAGTAGCCGCCGACCTCGCTGATCGCCGCGGTCGCCCCCTCGAACACCTCGGGGTGGTGCGTGACGACGTGGTGCGCGCCGAGGACGCCGCCGGCCTCTTCGTCGGCGAAGTACGCGATCACCAGGTCGCGCTCGGGGGCGCCGTGCTGCTCGATGACGTCGCCGAGGGACGTCAGCATCATCGCGTCCATGTTCTTCATGTCGACGGCGCCGCGACCCCAGAGCATGCCGTCCTTGACCTCGCCGCCGAACGGGTCCACCGACCAGTTCGCCGGGTCCGCCGGCACCACGTCGAGGTGCCCGTGCACGACCAGCGCCGGCTTGTCACGGTTGCGACCGGGAACCCGTGCGACGACGCTCATCCGGTCCGGGTCGGACTCGAACAGCTGCGGCTCGAGCCCGAGCGCCCGGAGCTTCGCCTCGACGTAGTGCGCCGCCTCGGTCTCGCCGCGGGACTTCCCCTCGCCCCAGTTCGTCGTGTCGATGCGGATGAGGTCTCGGGCGATCGCCGCGGTGGCCTCGAGGTCGGTCAGCGTGGCCTCCGGGTTCGTCATGCCCCCACGCTACCGGTCGCCGTCGCACCCACTGCGGAGCCGGACTCCGGCGGACGCGCCCGGGATGCGCGTCCGTGTTCATCGAGCGTTCAGACCCGTGCTAGTGTCTTCTCTCGGCAGGAACGCCGGGGAAAACCCGGGAAACAGACACCAGACACCCTGTCCGGGTGGCGGAATTGGTAGACGCGCTAGCTTGAGGTGCTAGTGCCCGTATTAGGGCGTGGGGGTTCAAGTCCCCCCTCGGACACAGAAGACGAATGCCCCCTGACCTGGCGGTCGGGGGGCATTTGCTGTTGGTCGACGGTGTCGTACGGACGCGCCCGTATCCGTTGTGCATGGAGCGACACCGCACTCGTCGAACGACGCGTGGGACGTCGCACGATGCACACGCACAGACCCTCCCACCCGCCGAACGCCGGCGCGGCACCAGCGCCGCATGGCCCTCAGCGGCGCCGCAACCGCCGCACGAGCAGCACGGCACCACCGAGCGCGGCGAGCCACCCCCAGTTCGCCACGAGCGGGTCGAGCAACTGGTGCCGCCAGTCCCGCCGCGACGACCCCAGCCGCGAGGCCACGGGGTGCTTCCCCCGCTCGGCGCGCACCCCCGTCTCGCGGATGACCCGGTCCGGCCGCCCGTGCAGCGCGTCCGTCACCCGGTGCACCCCGACGTCGAGCCGATCCCCGACGACGAGGAGCATCCAGTGCGCCAGCCGGCCCTCGCTGAACCTCGCGTACGCCAGGCGCCGCACCGCTCCCGGCACCCCTCGGAGCGGCTGCGCGGTGCCGAACACCGGCGTGACGTGCGCGTGCTCGATCGACCGCTCCCGGCCGGCAGCGCCGGGCTGCTGCGCCGGGACCTCCCAGTGCGCACCGGTCGCGGCGCCGGCCGAGCGCGAGAGCTTCGGCACCGACGGCCGGTCCGCCGGGTCGAGGTCGCTCCCCCACCCGGGGATCCGGGCGCGGAGTTCCTCGGCGGACGGCACCCGTCGCGGTGGATCGGCGATGTACGGGGTGTGGTCGGACATGTCGGGCCTCCTCACGGCACGACGACGGTCTTGATGCAACCGTCGAGCTTGGACGAGAACACGTGGTAGCCCTCGGCGATGTGCTCGAGGGGGATGCGGTGCGTGATGATGTCGCTCGGCTTGAAGTGCCCGGCCTGGATGTGCTCGAGCAACCGTGGCCACTGGCGCTTCACGTGGGCCTGGTTCGTGTGGATCGTGACGCCCTTGTTCATCGCGTCGCCGAACTTCACCGCGCTCGGGATCGGACCGTACGCACCGATCGCCGAGACCGTTCCGCCCTTGCGGACGCCGTCGATCGCCCAGTTGAGCGCCGTCGGGGACCCGCCCTGCAGCTTGAGCTTCGAGGCGGTGACCTGCTGGGTGAAGTTGCCGTCCGCCTCGGCTCCGACGGCGTCGATCACGCTGTCCGCACCGAGGAAGTCGGTCTGCTTCTTCATCTCGAGCACGACGTCGTCGACCTCGGCGAAGTTGATCGTCTCGGCGTGCGCGAAGCTTCGGGCCTTCTCGAGCCGGTACTCGAGCTGGTCAACGACGATCACCCGGCCGGCTCCCATGAACCACGCGAACGCGGCGGAGAACAGTCCGACCGGCCCGGCGCCGAGCACCACGACGGTGTCGCCCTCGCGGATCGACGCCAGCTGCGCCCCGAAGTACCCGGTGCTCAGTGCGTCCGTCATGAGGAGGGCGTCCTCGTCGTCGAGCCAGTCCGGGATCACCTGGGGTCCGACGTCGGCGAACGGCACCCGCACGCGCTCGGCCTGCCCGCCGTCGTACCCGCCGGTGGTGTGCGAGTACCCGTAGATACCACCGACTGCGGTGGCGTTCGGGTTCACGTTGTGGCAGTTCGCGAAGAGTCCGCGGGCACAGAACCAACAGGTCCCGCACGAGATGTTGAACGGGACCATCACGCGGTCCCCGACCGACAGGGTCTCGACGGACGAGCCGATCTGCTCGACGACCCCGATGAACTCGTGGCCGAACGTGTGCCCGACGCGGGTGTCGGGCATCATGCCGTGGTACAGGTGCAGGTCCGACCCGCAGATCGCCGCGCGTTCCACCCGGACGATCGCGTCGTTCGGGTGCTCGACCCGCGGGTCGGGCTTCTCCTCGACGCGGACCCGGTAGGGCCCGCGGTACGTCATCGCTCGCATGGGCGCTCCTGTCGCTGGACGTGCCCAGGCTCGCGCGCCGCACGTGGGAGACGATCCAGGTCCGCGCACTTTGACCACTGCCCTCGCGATACGCAACGTCGGCGACAGCGCGCAGAGAGATACCGCTGCGAGCAACCGCCGAGGTTGCGTTTTGCGGGGGGGGGGGGGGGGGGGGGGGGGGGGGGGGGGGGGTGGGGACCCCGGGACGGACTGGAGGCGCGGTGCCAGCTGGCACCGCGCCTCCAGTCCGTCGGACGGTCGCGTCTAGCTCTTCGACGCCTCGACGAAGTTGCGTCGCGGGTCCGTCTCCTTGATGAGCGAGGTCGCGTCGCGACCCGACACGGCACCGGTGACCCAGCCGATGATGATGCGGGCCTTCCGGTTCAGGGTCGGCATCGCGTACACGTGGTACGAGCGGTGCGCGAGCCACGCGAGCAGGTTCGTCATCTTGATGCCCTTGATGTTCGCCGCACCCTTGGCGACACCGTACGACGCGACGGTGCCGATCGACGGGTGGCGGTACTCCTCGAGGGGCTTGCCGGTGATCGTGGCGACCACGTTGTCCGCCGCGACGACGGCCTGACGGACCGCGTTCTGCGCGTTCGGCGGGTAGTACGCCGGCTGCTTGTCGGCGGTCAGGTCGGGCACCTGTGCGACGTCGCCGAGGCCCCAGACGCCGGGGACGACCTCGTGAGTCTCCTCGTTCTCGACCTGGAGCTTCGCGTTCGCGGCGAGGTGGCCCTTCGGTCCGCGCGGCAGGTCGGACGCGTCGAGGAGCGGGTTCGGCTTGACGCCCGCGGTCCAGACGAGCAGGCCGGTGGCGAACTCGTCACCGTCCGACAGCTTCACGACGCCGCCCTCACAGCTGGGCATCGTGGTCTTCAGGCGGACGTCGATGCCACGGGCGCGGAGGGACTCGAGGGTCCACTTCGACAGCTCCGGGCCGACCTCGGGGGCGACGCGGTCGAGCGCGTCGATGAGGACCCAGCGCGGGTGCTCGCCGGCGAGCGACGGGTACGTCTTGATGGCGGCCTGCGACACGTCGAAGAGCTCACCGATCGCCTCGACGCCGGTGTAGCCACCGCCGACGAAGATGCTCGTGAGCAGGCGGCGACGCTCGTCCTCGTCGCGGGTGGCAGCGGCCTTCGCGATGTTGTCGAGGAGCTTGGCGCGCACGTAGGCGGCCTCTTCCACGCTCTTGAAGCCGACGCCGAACTCCTCGAGCCCCGGGGTCGGGAAGGTGCGGGTGACCGAGCCGAGCGCGACGACGAGCTGGTCGTAGCCGAGCGTGCGATCGTCGCCGCCGGCCGTGGCGATCGTGACCGTCTTGTCAGCGGACGAGATGCCGGTGACCTTGCCCTGGATCACGCGGGTCTTGCGGAGCGCACGACGCAGCTCCACCGTGACGTCCTTCGGGGCGATGTGGCCGCCGGCGACCTCCGGCAGGAACGGCAGGTAGGTGTAGTACGTGTTCTGGTCCACCAGCGTGATGCGCATCGGCACCGTGGCCGCGTGCTTCTGGAGCTGCTTGACGGTGGTGTAGCCAGCGGAGCCGCCGCCGAGGACGAGGACGTGAGGGATCGAGTCTGCCATTCCCCCGGTCTACCGGAGATTCGCTTGGTGTGTCATGAGGCCGCGCCGCCGCGCGGCCGATCCCGCAGCCGCCACCACGCCGTCTCGGCCAGTTCGACGCCCGTGTAGACCCCGTGCGGGGTCCGGCGCGACTCGGTCAGGGAGAAACGGCGCAGGCGGTACCCGCCGCCGAACCGGTCGATGATCGCCTCGGGCGAGGACTCGGCGTCGCGCTTGACGTACCAGGTGCGGTCGTCGACGGGTTCGATCACCGGCGCCCGCCGATCCGGGAGCGCAGCACGTCGATGCGCTTCTGGATCTGCTCGATGCTCGCCTGCGCCACGGCCGGGCCGCCGCTGATCCGCCGGAGTTCGGCGTGGATCGAGCCGTGCGGTTCGTTCGAGTGCCGCGACCAGATCGAGACCAGCCGGTGCAGCTCGGACCGCTGTTCCTTGATGGTCTGGTACATCGGGCGGTTCTCGGGCTCGGCGGCCTTCGGCATGCCGTCCTTGGGCGTCCGACCCTTCGCGCGCTTCACCTGCGTGGCCTGCCGGGCACGGAGGAGGTCGCGCACCTGGTCGGGTTCGAGGAGCCCGGGGATGCCGATGAAGTCGAGTTCCTCGAGCGAACCGACCTCTCCCCCGGTGCCGAACTCGCCCCCGTCGTAAAGCACGCGGTCGAACGACGCCTGCGAGTCGAGCGCCTCGAAGGGCTGGACCTCGAGCAGGCTCTCGGAGGCGCGGTCCTCCTTGTTGGCCTCGGCGACCATCGCGTCCTCGGGGTTGTACATCCCGTCGTCGGCGTCCTTCGGGCGGTCGAGGGCGTGGTCCCGCTCGAGCTCGAGCGTCGCGGCAAGCGCCATCAGCCCGGGCACGCTCGGCAGGAAGACGCTCGCCGTCTCGCCGCGACGACGGGCGCGCACGAAGCGGCCGATCACCTGGGCGAAGAACAGCGGCGTGCTGGCGCTGGTGGCGTAGACGCCAACGCAGAGCCGTGGGACGTCGACGCCCTCGGACACCATGCGGACGGCGACCATCCAGCGCGAGGTGTCGTCGGCGAAGGCCTGGATCCGGCTCGAGGCCGCGACCTCGTCCGAGAGCACGACCGTCGGCCGCTCGCCGGTGATCTGCTGCAGGATGCGGGCGTAGGCGCGGGCCGTGGTGGTGTCCGTCGCGATGACGAGCCCGCCCGCGTCCGGCACACCGCGGCGGACCTCGGTCAGGCGTTTGTCGGCCGCCGACAGCACGGCGGGCATCCACTCCCCCTCGGGCGAGAGCGCGGTGCGCCACGCCTGGGCGGTGATGTCCTTCGTGACCTGCTCGCCGAGCGACGCCGACATCTCGTCGCCCATGCGCGTCTTCCAGCGCATCTGCCCGGCGTAGGCCATGAACAGCACCGGTCGGACGACGCCGTCCTTCAGGGCGCGGCCGTAGCCGTAGTTGTAGTCGGAGATCGAGGTTCGGATGCCCTGCTCGTCGGGGGCGTACTGCACGAACGGGATCGGCGCGGTGTCGGAGCGGAACGGGGTGCCGGACAGGGAGAGCCGTCGGGCGGCCTTGGAGAAGGCTTCACGGATGCCGTCACCCCACGTCAGGGCGTCCCCGCCGTGGTGGACCTCGTCGAGGACGACCAGGGTGCGGCCGCCCTCGGTGATCTTCTGGTGGACCTCGGGGTTCATGCCGACCTGGGCGTAGGTGATCGCCACGCCCTGGTAGTGCCGGCCGAACATGCCGTCGCCGTTCTTGAACATCGGGTCGATCCGGATGCCGACGCGGTCCGCGGAGTCCGCCCACTGTCGCTTCAGGTGCTCGGTCGGGGCGACGACGACGATCCGGTCGACGGTGCCGCGGGCGAGCAGCTCGGTCGCGAGCCGGAGGGCGAACGTGGTCTTGCCGGCGCCGGGGGTCGCCGCCGCGAGGAAGTCGCGCGGTTCCTTCTCGAAGTACTTCGTCAGCGCTTCGACCTGCCAGGCGCGGAGCTTCGACGCGGTGCCCCACGCGGCGCGGTCCGGGAAGGCCGGTGACAGGTGCTGGACGGCAGCGTTGCCGGCGGCTTCGGCCGCGGCCACGGCGTCGTCGTGAGCCGCTGCGGCGGGGCCGTCGGCGTCGACCCCGAGGGACGCCTGGTCGGCCGCGGCGGAGTCGTCCCACAGGGACGCGGGCTGGTCCCCGGGCCCTGGCTGATCGGTGTACTCGGCTGCGCTCACTTCAGCAGATTCTACCGTCACCCTCGGTCCTGCCGAGCGTGCGGGACGTGCCCCTCGGGCGTGCCGCGGACCAGGGAGGCCGGTCGCAGCACACCAGCACCGAAGCGCGCGGCGACCGCGTCGACCGTGGTCTCCGTCTCGCGCCACGGCGCGTCGTCGTCCCACAGCGCGTTGCTCGCCGCGGCCGGCACGAGGTTCTCGCCGCGGACGCCGATCAGGCGGATCTGGTTGCCCGGCCGGTGCAGCACGTCGTACAGCTCGACGGCTTCGCGGTGCAGGCGCTTCGCGACGTCGGTGGGCTCGGCCAGGGTCCGGGAGCGGGTCAGGGTGGTGAAGTCGGTGTACCGCACCTTGAGCGCGACCGTGCGGGCCTGCACGTCGGCGCGGCGGAGACGCACCGCGACCTTGTCGGCCAGGCGCAGGAGCTCACGCGCCACGTCGTCGCGCTCGGTCAGGTCGTGTCCGAACGTGACCTCGTGCCCGATCGACTTCTCACCGACGCCGCCCTCGACGGTGCGGGGGTCCCGCCCCCAGGAGAGGTCGTGCAGGCGCTGCCCGCCGGCAGGACCGAGCGCGGAGACGAGTGACCCGAGCGGGGTGGTCGCCAGGTCGCCGACGGTGCGGATCCCCCGGCGTTCGAGGGTCTCCTGCGTCTTGCCGCCGACGCCCCAGAGCGCGGAGACGGGCTGCGGGTGCAGGAACGCCACCGTGTCGGCCGCGGGCACCACCAGCAGTCCGTCGGGCTTGGACCGGCTGGAGGCGAGCTTCGCGACGAACTTCGTCGACGCGGCGCCGACGGAGCAGTGCAGCCCCGTCTCGGCGAACACGGCCGCGCGGATGGCACGCCCGATCTCCCACGGGGTGCCGTAGAGCCGCAGCGCGCCGGCGACATCGAGGAACGCCTCGTCGATGCCGAGCTTCTCGACGCGGGGTGTGAAGCGGTCGAAGACGGCCATCACGGCGTCGGACTTCGCCCGGTACTTCTCGAAGTGCGGCTCGACGATGATCGCGGCGGGACAGCGGCGCTTCGCGACGGCCATCGGCATCGCGGAGTTCACGCCGTACTTCCGGGCTTCGTAGGTGGCGGCGGTGACGACGGACCGGTCCGAGTCGTGCCCGACGATGACGGGCAGTCCGACCAGGTCCGGACGGTCGAGGAGCTCGACCGAGGCGAAGAAGGCGTCCATGTCGACGTGCAGCACGGTGGCCGTGAGGTCGTCGACGGGCGCGTCGGACACCAGCCGGTTGCGTCCGTCCTGCTTGCTCACACGGCGATGATGCCAGCCCCCACCGACAACGCCGCGCGTCAGCCGAGCGGACCGAGCACCGACGCCGCGATCGTCCGCGCCGCCGAGTCCCGCGAGGACGGGTGGTACTGCCCGGCCCGGACGTCACGAGCGAGTCGGGCGAGCTCGCCGCCCGCGCGGTAGGCCCCGCCGCCGACGACGCGCATCGCCTCGTCCACGACGTGCTGCGCGGTGTCCACGGCGCGTGCCTTCGTCCCCACGAGCAGCGGGAACCACCGCGCGCCGAGGTCGTCCAACTCGTCGACGGACCGCGCGAGCGAGGACACCTGCAGCTCGATCGCGTCGACCGCCCCGCGCAGGTCCGCGATCGTCCGGCGCACGTCCGGGTCCTCGGACCGGGGCGTCCCGTCGAGCGATGCGCGCGACTGCACCGCCGACACCGCCAGCGACACCGCACGCGACGCGATGCCGACGTACACCGACGCGATGAGGAGCTCGAACGCCGCGAAGACCCCGAACACGAGCGGGTCCTGGTTCGGCCCGACCGGCAGCGACCGCACGATCCGCTCCGCCGGCACGCGCACGCCGTGCAGCTTCGTCGTGCGGCTCTGCGTCGCCCGCATCCCGAGCGTGTCCCAGTCGTCCAGGTGCTCGACGTCGCCGTCGGCGCGCAGCACGAAGCCGTGCACGAGCCGCGGCTCCGGCCCGGTCTCGTCCTTGCCGAACACGCTCAGCACGTCCCACGCGGGCGCGAGGGAGGTGAACACCTTGGTGCCGGTGAAGCGGTACCCGCCGTCGCCGTCCGGCTCCGCCGTCGTCGACGAGTCGAACAGGACGGCGTCGTTGCCGGGCTCGCTCACCCCGAACGCGAGCAGGTGGTCGTCCGACGCGTGGTCGGTGACGGCCTGGAGGAACGACTCACCCCGCGCGGTGACGGCCCGCGCCGCCTGCACCCACACCTGGTGCATGCCGAGCCCGAGCGCCGTCGCCGGTGCGGCCTGCGCGAGGCGCCGCTGCACCGCGCTCGTCGCGGCGAGCCCGAGGCCGGACCCGCCCCGCTCGACCGGCACGCCGATCCGCAGGTAGCCCGCCGCCCGGAGTTCGTCGAGGTCCTCGGTGCAGAACGCGTTCGCGGCGTCGTAGCCGGGGGCGCGTCCGGCGATGCGGTCGAGCAGGTCCTCCGGCGCGGTCCAGCCCGCGGCTGCCGTGTTGGCCTTCGTCATGGCACGAGACTATGGTCCGAGTCGTGTCAGATCGTCATCCGTGGTCCAGGTACGTCGCGATCGGTGACTCGTTCACCGAGGGGATCGGTGACCCGGACCCCACGGTGCCGGGCGGCAACCGCGGCTGGGCGGACCGGGTGGCCGAGGTCCTGGCGAACCAGACCGACGACTTCGCCTACGCCAACCTCGCGATCCGCGGTCGCCTGCTGCAGCAGATCATCGACGAGCAGGTCGAGCCGGCGCTCACGCTCCGCCCCGACCTCGTGACCGTGTCGGCGGGCGGCAACGACATCATCCGGCCCGGCTCCGACCCCGACGAGCTCGCCGAGCGGGTGGACCGGATGGTCGAACGGCTACGGAGTGACGGCGCCACCGTCGTGCTCTTCACCGGCCCCGACGTCGGGATGACCCCGGTGCTCGGCATGGTGCGCGGCAAGACCGCCATCTACAACGAGAACCTGCACGCGATCGCGCTGAAGCACGGCGCCCTCGTCGCGAACATGTGGGCGCTCCGGGTCCTTCGCGACCCGCGGATGTGGGCACCCGACCGGCTGCACCACTCCCCGATGGGCCACGCGACCGTCGCAGCCGCGGTGCTCGACGCCCTGGGGGTCGAGCACGGGCTCGCGCCGTTCAACCCGGAACCGCTCGAGGCCAGGCCGTGGCGCGAGGCCCGCGCCGAGGACCTCGGCTGGGCGCGCGAGTACCTCGTGCCCTGGGTCGTCCGCCGCATCAAGCACACGTCGTCCGGCGACGGCGTGGTCCCGAAGCGCCCGGAGCTGCAGGACGTCGTCGAGCACAAGTCCGACACCCCCTGAGCCCGCCGTGCGTCGCAGCCGAGGTCCCGCAGCCGTGCCCGCCGGTGTGGTCACGGCCGCGGTGGTGGTGTCGCTCCTGACCGGGTGCTCGGGTCCGGACGTCATCGGCGAGCCCTACCACGGCGCCGGCCCGGGTGGCCTGTCGAGCTCACCGCCCGCCACCGGTCCGGCGGTGGGGTGGGTCGACCCGGGCGAGCGGTTCTTCGTCACGACCTACGGGTCGTCCAGCTGCCCCACCGCTCCGACGGGCATCGAGTCCGGCGACCGGGGGCCGGTCGTGACGATGACGACGACGACGACGATGACCGGTGGCAACGCCTGCACGGCCGACTTCGGTCCGGCGTCGTACGCGCTCGACCTGCCCGCACGCTTCCGCGACGCGGACGACGTCGTCGTGTCGCTCCGGTTCGAGGACGCTCCGGACGTCACCCTCGACCTGCCGGCCCCGGCTCCCTGACGACGGCCGTTCGGTTCGCACCCCGCCACGGACGTCGCGCCCCGGTGTGCGGGGGTGCGACGTCGCCGCGGGGGTGCGATCGGGTGGGGCTCAGTCGGCCGGACGACGGAGGGTGAGCGGGCCGTCGTGCAGCGGCTCGGTCGCCCAGCTGGCGGAGACGGTCGCGGTGCCGGGGTCGACGCGCAGGTGCAGCAGGTGCGGGGTGTCGACGAAGCGGACGTCCACCAGCACCGTGCCGTCCGGGTCGACCGCGCCGCTCGCCGCGAGGGCGCCGTCGACGGCCCACTCCCCCTCGCCGACCGGCACCGAGAGCGTGCCGCCGTCGACGTCGATCGTCGCCCGCCAGCGGTCGACGTCGTGCGTGAACACGAGGCCGTCGAGCTCCGGCCCCGTGAACGGACCGGCGGCAGCGAGGTCGGGGAGCCGGCCACCCCGCACCGGGGGCAGCCCCAGGGAGGCGAGTCGTGCCTCCAGGCCGTCGTCCCCGGCCCCGTCGGCGTCCGCAGCGTCGACGGCGGGCAGCAGGTGCTGCCAGGCCGCGTCGAGGACCGCCTGCATGTCGAGGCTCTGCCCGGTGATCGCGAGGACGACGTCCTGCTCCGGCAGGACCACGCAGAACTGGCCGTACGCGCCGTCGCCGCGGAACCCGTGACGGGCCATCCAGAACTGGAAGCCGTACCCCTGGCGCCAGTCCGGGTTCGCCTCGGCGGGGTTCTCCACCTGCGTGCTCGTCGCTGCGGCGACCCAGTCCTCGTCGAGGATCCGCTCGCCCTCCCACACGCCGCGCTGCAGGTACAGCTGACCGAGCTTCGCGACCGACTCCGTCGTGGCGTAGCAACCGCTGTACCCGAACTCGGCGCCGGACGCGTCCCGCCGCCAGGCGAGGTCGTCGATGCCGAGCGGGTCGAGCAGCCGGGGACGGAGGTACTCCACGAGGGAGACGCCGCTCACCCGACGGACGATCGCGCCGAGCGTGTAGGTGCAGGGCTGGTTGTAGGCGAAGACCGTGCCGGGTTCCTCGTCGGGCGGCAGGAGGAGGAAGCCGCGGACGGTGTTCGACGGGTCGAGGGCCTCGGCACGGGCGATGGTCTCCTCGCGGTGACCGCTCGCCATCGCCAGCAGGTGCCGGACCCGGATGCGGCGGCTGCGCTCGTCGGTGACGTCGGCGTCGAGCTCTGGGAAGTACGACAGGGCGGTGGCGTCGAGGTCGATGCGACCCTCGCGGACGGCGATCCCCACCGCGGCGGCGGTGAAGCTCTTGCTCAGGGAGTAGAGCAGGTGGACGCGGTCGCGGTCGTACGGCCGCCACCAACCCTCCGCCGCGACCTGGCCGTGGCGGAGGAGCACGAGGCCGTGCGGTTCCACGTCCGGGGTGGACTCGAGGGCGTCGAGGAAGGCCGCGATGCCGCGGGCGTCGATGCCGAGGGTGGACGGGGCAGTGCGGGGGAACGTCGTCGTCACACGTCCGACACTACGACTCCGTGGCCGCGATCGGCAGGGGCCGGACGTCGGGGGCCGGGTCAGTGGCCAGTCGGGCATGGGTCTCGACGTCGAAGCGCTCGTCGCCGTAACGGAGCCTCTCGCGCTCGATCCCCTCGGCCGCGAAGCCCGCGCGGGTGGCCACGCCGCACGAGTCGGGGTTGTTCGTGCGGTGCCCGAGCTCGAGGCGGTGCAGTCCGAGGGCGAAGGCGTCCTCGGCGGCGGACACGAGGGCACGGGTCGCCAGCCCTCGGCCGCGTGCCGCGGGGGCGAGCCAGTACGAGATCCACGCGGTACCGTGCCCGTACTCCACGGAGGTGACGCCGACGGACCCGACGACGGTGCCGGTCCCGTCGTCCACCGCCCAGTTGCGGGCGTGGTCGTCGTGCCGGTACCGGGAGGCGATGAACGCGGCCGCCGCCGCGTCGTCGTCGAACGGCGACCCGCCGAGTTGGCGTGCGAGCTCCGGGTCGGCCGAGGCCGCGCGCAGCACCGGCGCGTCCGCCGGAGACCAGGGCCGGAGGTGTGCGGCCGGCGGGGTCGTCACGCGCCCTGGAACGGGTTGGTCCACCGCCACCACACGCCCGGGTCGTCGATCGAGCGCTCGAGGACCAGCGGGACCGTCACCGGGTCGTGGTCGGAGACCGTGAAGCGCACCTGCCCGACGCGCTCCCCCTTCGTGCCGAGCGTGATCCGGTCGAGGTGGGCCTTCGCCGAGACGGTCGTCTTCCCCCACACCAACACCTCGGACGCCTTCCCGGACACGGCGTCGGCCTCGTCCTGCCACGGCGTCGAGAACGTCCCGAAGGTCTGTCCCGCATGCGTCAGCGTGACGACCTGGAAGTTGTCCGCCACCGACCGGAGCAGGCGCTGCACGTCGACGTCGAGCGAGTCGTGGTCGACCCCGCCGAGGATGGTGCCGACGACCGTCACCGACCTGCCACCGCGCTCGTAGGTCGCCGCGAACAGCAGGCAGGCGCCGGCTTCGTCGAGGGTGCCGGTCTTGATGCCCTCGACACCGTCCAGTCCGAGGAGCTTGTTCGAGTTCTCGATCTCGCCGGCGCCGGGCACGGTGACCTTCTTGGTCCCCACGACCTCCTTCACCACCGGGTTCGCGAGGGCGAGCTGGCCGAGCTTGACGAGGTCCGTCGCGGTCGAGGTGTTGTCCGCGTCGAGCCCGGTCGGCTCGTCGATGGTCGTGTGGTCGAGGCCCTGGCGTTCGAGCCACGAGTCAGCGGCACGGTCGTAGGCGCCGAGCGACCCGAACGCCCAGATCGCGAGCGACCCCGCGTAGTTGTTCGCCGACTTCATCAGCATGACCTGCAGCGTCTGGTACTCGGAGAGCTTCAGGCCGGCGGGCATCGGAGCGACCTCGCCGTTCACCGCGAGGTACTTGGCGTAGAGGCCCTGCATCTCGGCGTTGAACGCGATCGACGGTCCGGGTTCGCCGGGCTGCAACGGCTTGGCGTCGAGGACGACGAGTGCCGTGACCACCTTCGAGATGCTGGCGATCGACCGGGGCTTCGTGTCCCCGCTGGTCCGGAGGCTCTCCGGGAAGTCGGTGGCCTCGACGGCGGTGGCGCCGTAGCCGGGGAAGGCGAGGTCCGGCACCGTGGAGGTCGGCGCCGAGTACGTGGTGGTCGAGGCGCTTGCCGGGGCGAAGGGCACGACTGCCGCGGCGACGAGGTAGCCCACCGCCAGCACGAGCACGGCCACGACCGAGATCGTCACCGGCCTCCGGACGGCGGAACGGGGGCGGCGGACGACTCGTGACACGGGAACCGAGCGTACCGGGGGCCGGTCCCGGGAGGCTGCGAGGACATGCCGCCGGTCACGAGTCGTGCTCGCGTTCGATGTCGGTCCGATCAGGATCGCGGAACTGCAGTCAAGCGACTCTGGTGCGCCGTCCGGCGCCCCGGTGGGATGGCGTTCCGAGAGGCTGCGGGCACGACCGTCCGCGACCAGTACGGAGAGGACACACGATGACCGACAAGAAGCCCCGCGAGGAAGCGATCGAGAAGGTCGAGGAGGCGCACGAGGAGGAGAAGCGACGCGCCGAGGAGGCCGAAGAGCGGCGCCTGGAGTAGGGCGACGACGATGACGACCTCCTCCCCGTTCCGATCACCGACCCGGCGCCGGGTCGCCGTCGTCGGCGGGTCGCTCGGTGGCCTCTTCGCCGCGGCCCTGCTCAAGCAGGACGGCCACGAGGTGACCGTGTTCGAGCGCTCGCCGACGGGCCTCGAGCGCCGTGGGGCCGGACTGGTCGCCCAGCAGGACCTGGTTCTCGCGCTCCGGCGGCTCGGCCTCGACCGAGCGGCCGACGTCGGCGTCCTGGCGCACGAGCGGATCACGCTCGACCAGTCCGGGCACGTCGTCTCCCGCGACCGGTCCCCCCAGACGCAGGTCTCGTGGGACCACCTCTGGGTGACCCTCCGGAACCTGCTCGACGACGACCAGTACCTCCTCGACCACCGCGTCGAAGCGGTCCGAGCGGACGACGCCCACGCCGAGGTGGTGGGCGCCGACGGACGCGCCCGGTCCTTCGACGTCGTCGTCGGCGCCGACGGTGCGAACTCCGTCGTCCGCCGCTTCGTCGCGCCCGACGAGCACACGAACCGGTACGTCGGGTACAGCACCTGGCGCGGACTCATCCCGGAGCGGGCCCTGCGCGCAGAGACCGCGGACGTGCTCCTCGAGCGTTTCGCGTTCTTCACCGGGCCCCGCTCGCACGTGCTCGGCTACCTGGTGCCCGGACCGGACGGCGAGACCGAACCCGGCCTCCGCCGGTACAACTGGGTCTGGTACCGACCGATCGGGCCGAGCCGGCTCGAGCGGATCATGCGGGAGTCCGGGCGTCCGCCGACCGGGACCTCGCTGGCACCCGGTGACCTGCCCGACCTGCTCCGCGACGAGCTGCACTCCGACGCGGTGTCGGAACTGCCCCCGCAGTTCGCCGCAGCCGTCCTGGCGGAACCGGCCCCGTTCCTCCAGGCCATCGTCGACTACGTCGCACCGCGCTTGACGGCCGGCCGGGCCGTGTTGACGGGCGACGCGGCGGCCGTCGTGCGTCCGCACACCGCGATGGGCGCGGCGAAGGCCGCCGGTGACGCCCTCGCGCTGGCCGACGCGCTCGCGCGACGACCGCTCGACGCCGCACTGTCCGCCTACGCGAGCGACCGGCTCGACGTCGCACGGGCGGTCGCCCGGTACGGCGTCCGACTCGGCCACTCGATGCCGTTCGCGCGGGAGGGATGACCCGTGTCGAGCGGTCGCGACACGCACGCGCCGGGAGCCCCCGGCGCGCGGCTGGGCGCCGCGCTCGTGCTGCTCGCCTTCGGGTCCGGCGCGGCGGACGCGTTCGCGTTCCTGCTGCTCGGCGGCATCTTCACGGCGAACATGACCGGCAACCTCGTGCTGCTCGGGATGTTCACCCGCCCCGACTGGCTCGTGACGGTCGCCGGCGCGGCGACCGCGCTCGTGGTCTTCGCGGCCGCGGCGTTCGTGGCCTTCCGGGTGTCGCCGACGCCGGTGACCGGTACGGCATACCCGAGACGGGCGTCCGGGCTCCTGGCCGTCGCCGGACTCGTCCTGCAGCTCGGCCTGCTCGTGGCGTGGGCGACCACCGGCGGGCACGTCGGGACCGCCGGGTCGTGCGGGATGATCGCGCTCTCGGCGGCGGCCCTCGGCACGCAGACGGTGCTGGCGAAACGGGTCTCGGGCGCCTCCGGCGTGACGACGACGTTCGTCACCGGGACGCTGACCTCGCTCGTCGAGGAGCTCGCAGCGCGCCGACCCGGCGTGCGACTGGTGCAACTGCTGGTCGTCCTTGCCGTGCTGGCGGGCGCCGTCGCCGGGACCGCCCTCGTACACGCCGCGCCGATGGTCGTCCCGCTGCTCCCACTCGTCACGACCGGATCGGCACTGGTCGTGCTCACTCGAGACGAACGGAGGGGACCCCGTGCTCGACCCGCTTGACGACGCGCTGTCCAGGATGACGGCATCGCTGGAGAACGAACTCGTGGTGCGCGACTTCCTCGACAACTTCCGCGCACGCGACCTCGACCAGCTCGTGCCGTTCCTCGACACGGACGTGGTCTACCAGCCGGCCACGTGCAGCCAGATCCGCGGGCGGACCGCGGTGCTCCGCTTCTGTGCGGCGATCCTCGAGAGCTTCGAGGTGTTCGACATCGTGCCGGACCGGGTCACCTCGAGCGGGTCGCTCGTGATGCTCGACCAGACGATCCACGTGCGGTTCCCCGGCGAGCCGGAACGCACGCTGATGGGGCTCGCGTCCTTCGAGGTGCGTGACTTCCAGATCACTGCGTGGCGGCAGTTGCAGGGGTGAGGGGCGGAGTCCGGGCGCCGTCGCGCGAGTTCTTGCGCGTGCGTGCGTCCTTGCGCGTGCGTGCGTCCTTGCGCGTGCGTCCGCGCGCTTTATTGGTGCGAGCGCGTGCGTCCGGCGCCTCTGTACGTCCGTCTAGGATCGGGGCATGGTCCGACCCACGTGCCAGCCGTCGTCGCCGTGACGGCCGACGCCTCGCTGCTCGGCGGGTACCTCCGGGCACGACGAGCGGCGGTCAGCCCCTCGGACGCCGGACTGCCCGCGGACGACCGACGTCGTGTCAAGGGCCTCCGGCGGGCCGAGGTCGCGAGGCTCGCCGGCATCAGCACCGAGTACTACGTGCGACTGGAGCAGGGCCGCGAGCACGTCCCCTCCGCCCAGGTGATCGCGGCACTGGCACGCGCCCTCCGGCTCGACGCCGACGGCGCCGCGTACCTGCGGGCGGTCGCGGAACGCGCCCCGGCACCGGAGGCGCCGGGGAGCGGGCGACAGCCGAGCGACGAGGAGCTCCGACGGCTCGTGCGCCGGTGGGACGGCACCCCGGTCTTCGTCGCCGACCGGAACCTCGACATCGTCGCGTCGAACGCGCTCTGCGAAGCGATCGGCGGCGGCGTCCTCAGCCCGGGGCAGAACCGCGTCGAGTACGTGTTCTCCGACGCGTGCCGCGCGAAGTACGCGGCCGAGGAGTGGCAGGCACGAGCTGCGCAGATCGTCGCCGTCTTCCGGTTCAGCGCGGACCCCGCCGACGAGCGGATGCGCGAGGTGCTCGGCGGACTGATGACGCGTTCCCCCGAGTTCGCCGAGCTCTGGGGACGGTACGACGTGGCCATCCTGACCAACGGCGCGTTCGTGCAGGACGTGCCGCCGTTCGGTCAGCTCGACTTCGAGTGGGAGCTGCTCGTCGTCCCCGGGACGGACGGGCTGACGATCACGCCGCTGTTCCCGTCGACGCCGGAGAGCGCGGCGGCCGTCGCGTTCCTCGACGTGCAGGGAAGCGCGGGGCAGCCGCCGGCCTGACGCGGGTGGGCGCGTCGCCAGTGGGCGCGTCGCGGGTGGGGGCGTCGCGTGTTGGAGCGTCGTGGGTTGGAGCGTCGTGGGTGTGGGTGTGGGTGTGGGTGTGGGTCAGAGCGTCCGCACGACGCGCACCGCCGCTTCCGGGGTGTTGACCTTGAACGCGAACGTCTCCTCGACGTAGAGCGAGACGTCGTCACGGTCGTGGTGGAGGTAGCCGAGGGTCAGGTCCTCGCCGATCGTCAGCTCGAAGTCGCCGCCGCGCATGCTGATCACCACCGACTCCTCGATCCCCGGAGCCCGCTCCACGTGCCCGCCGATGATCCCCTCGATCTGCTTCCGGAGCGGGTAGCCCGCGTCGTCGGTCTCGACGATCGCCGCCCAGTCGAGTGGGCTGCAGGCGAACGAGTACGGGCCGTCGACCCCGGCGTCCCGGAGCGCCGCGACCGCGTTCGTGACCGCGACCCGGATCGACTCCGCGGTCCCGTCGTGCGGTTGGGTGGGCTGCGTCGTCGCGCCTCCGACCCCGACGACCCCGCCGGCAGCCCAGCCGCGGAGGACCGCCTCGTTCTCGAGCGCTGCGATGCGGAGTGCGGCCTGGTCCAGTGCGCCGAGGTCCACGTCGGTCGCTCCCCGGGAGAAGTCGACCATCTCCTCGACCCGCACGGTGAACTCGGCGCGGACCTCGCAGAGCGGGAGGACCCGTCGTCGACGGGCGCTGATGCCGGGCGTCCCGTCGATCGTCTCGGTCCGGCCGAGGTCCACGGCCGACCGCTGCCAGCCGTACGGACCGTCGAAGTCGACGACCCGTCGTGCGGTGAGCGCTGGGACCAGTCGGTCCCGGGCTTCGGCGTCGAGCATCGCCCAGGCGTCGGGACCGAACGGTGCGAGTTCTCGGAGGAGGTGGTTCATGGTGTCCGTCCTTGCGGTCGTCTCAGTGATCCGATGCCGAGGTCGTGGTCGTGGTCGTGGTCGCGGTGGGGCGCGGGGGTGGCCAGCGGCGCGTCGCCTGCGGAGGCCGTCGTCGGCACGCCGCCGTCCGTGGTGCCGTCGTCCGCGCCGGCGTCCGCGGCGGCGGCGTCCGGCGGCGGGGTCGCGGCCAGTTGCTCGAGGTCGACCAACTGGTCGTGCGTCGGGGCGAAGAACGTCGCCCCGGTCACCGCGCGCGAGAAGTCGAGCAGTCGGTCGTAGGTGCCGGGAGGATCCCCGACGAACATCCGCTCCAGCATGCGTTCGAGCACCCAGAGCTCACCGCTGTAGCCGATGAAGTACGTGCCGTACTCGTCGCTGCCCGGCCGGCCGAACGGCATGTTGTCCCGGAGGATGTCGTGCTCGACCCCGGCGTCGTCGACGATCGTGGCGAGGGTCTTGTGCGACGGTCGCGCCTCGGTCGCACTGTCGCGTTCGACGTTGTCGGACTTCGACCGCCCGATGATCCGTTCCTGCGCGTCGGTCCCGAGCGCGTTCCACCCCGCCAGGTCGTGGAGGTACTTCTGCACGACGACGTAGCTGCCGCCCGCCCAGGCCGAGTCGGCGTCCCCGACCAGCGCGGAGGCGTCGAGGTCCTGCGCGACGGGGTTGGCGGTGCCGTCGACGAACCCGAGGAGGTCGCGGGTGTCGAAGTACCGGAACCCGGAGACCTCGTCGAGGACGACGGCGTGGTCGCCGAGTGCCGCGAGCAGGAGCCGCTCGAACTCGAAGCAGAAGTCCTGCCGCTCGGCACGGATGTGGAAGAGCAGGTCACCGTGCGTGGCGGGGGCGTCGTGCTTCCCCCCGGAGATCGGCGTGAAGGGACGGAGCTCGCGTGGCCGGACGTGCGGGACGAACCGGTCCCACGCGCTCGCACCGATGCCGACGACGCACGACAGGTGCGCACCGAGGTCACGGAAGCCGACGGTCTTGATGAGCCCGTCGAGGTCGGCGATGACGTCGCGGACCGCTTCGAGGTCGTCGTCGTCCGGTCCGATCGTCATCGTCAGGAAGACGGCCGACCGCGACAGGGGAGCGTCGACGCTCTGCGCGTCGATCGGGACCCGCGCGCCCGACGCCGTCACCGGTCGTCCTCGCCGGTGGGGCGACGGGCGCGTCGCTGCGGTGGTGCGACGTGGCTCGACGTCATGGGCTCCGCTCCTCCCGATCACGATGGTGCTTTCCGAGCGTTCCAGGCGCGCGCTCATCGACGCCTGAGTCGGATGACTCGCCGTGGCCCGGCTCCGGGCAGGGGATGCGCTCACCGTCGAGGGGTGATGTGCGGGCGGACGTCGGGTCAGTAGCGTCCGATCGCACCGGATCGGTGCAGCGCCCGACCGGCACGACCACCGATGATCGAGGAGCGAACGATGACCATCAGCATCGCGGGCACGCGACCGACGCACGGCGACGATCACGACGACGACCTGCTCCGTCGGGCGGTCCACCCGTCGTCGACTGCGGACGACCGCTTCCTGATCCTCGAGGGGGCCGTCGGTACCGGGAAGACCCATGCGCTCGCCGGCATCGCGGCCGCGGCACGAGCGGACGGGCACCGGGTCGTGCGGTTGCGGTCGTCCGGGGGCGACCCCGTCATCTCTGCGTCGTCGTTCGAGCCGTGGATCGCGCTCGTCCAGGGCGCCGCCGAGCGGAGCCAGTCCCCGGCTGGCCGCACCGCCGACGACACCGGTCGTGCCGTCGGGTCAGGCCGGCACGTCGTGCTCGTCGACGACTTCCACACGCTCGCCGAAGTCGCGCGCACCCAGCTGCACACGATGCTCGCGGGCATGGTGCGCGATCCGGGGACGGTGTGCGTCGTCGCGGTCGACGACCGGGAGACGGTCCCCGGCTGGGACGGTCTCCGGTCCGTCCCGCTCCGCCCGCTCGGGCCGGCGGCGATCGACGACCTGCTCCGGCGGGACCGCGTCGACCTCCCCGCCGCCCGCACCGCGGTGCTCCGCCGGCTCGCCGCCGGCAACCCGCTCGTCCTCCGCGCCGTCGGACAGGGATGGAGCGCCGAGTCCCGGACCAGCCGATCGGCACCGTTCCCGGCCCTCTACCCGCCCCTGGGCCCGGCGGCCGAACAGGCGGCGCGCGTCGTCGACGGGCTCGCGCACGCGGAGCGCGAGGCGGCGCTCCTCGCCTCGATCGCCTCGGTCGAGTTCCCGCCCGACGCGGAGCTCGAAGTGTCCACCCTGGACGGGACGTCCACGGCCGAGGGTCGGCTGCCCGCCTCCCCCGGCGCCGGAGCGATCGTCCGCGACCCCGTCGTCCGGGCCCACCTCCTGTCGACGGCCTCCGGCACCGAACTCCGACGTGTCCGTGCGCTGGTCGCCGCCACCGCCGGAGTTCCCGAGCGCCTCCGCGTCCTCGCCCTGGCAACGACGTCGCCCGGCGACGACGACCGCCTGGCCGGCCGCCTGGTCGCCCTCGTCGAGGAGTCCTTCCGGCTCCGCCGCCCCGACGAGGCCGTCACCGCGTTGTTCGAAGCCGCGCGCCTGACCTCGTCCGACGACAGGAGGTCTCGGCTGCGTGCCCGAGCGACGGCCGTCGCGGCGTTCATCGGGGACTTCGCCGTCGTCGACACGGAAGGCGACCGTCTCGCCGGGACGGGGGCCGAGCAACTGCCGGCGATGACGGCCGCCATCGAGTTCGTCCGAGCCGTCCGCTCGGGCGAGGTCCGGGACTGCCGACGCGCCGTCCTCGCTGCGCTCGACACGGCCGACCACGACGACGACCTCCTCGTCACGACCCTGTTCGTCCTCTGCTTCCTCCGCGGCGACCACTCCTGGTGGGACGACGCCCTGTCTCTCGCCGCCGACCGCGACCTCGACCCGGTGCTGCGGCTCGTCGAGGACTGCGTCGACGACTCCCGGTCGGAACACGAGCGGGCGGCCCTGTACCGGGACGCGCGTGCCTCGACGGCCGACGCCCAGCCGTGGAAGGCCGTCGCGTTGCACGTCGCCTGGTCGCTGCTCGACGCGACCGATCCTCGGCGCGACCTCGTCGACGCGATGCTCGGCAGAGCCGGCGGCACCGGCCTCCTCGGGTACTTCCGATCCTGCCGCGACGCGGTGGCCGCCTTCCAGGCCGGGCGTCTGCGCGCCGCGAGCGCCGTGCTCACGCGACTGCACGAGACCGCCGACCGGTGGGGGGCATCGACGTTCGTCGCGCTGGCGGACGCGCTCCACGCCGTGGTCCACGCCGTGCAGGGCGAAGCGGAACAGGCGGTGGAGAAGGCGGAGGACGCGACCCGGTGGGCCCGACAGCACGGCGCCCCGCTCGTGGCACGCACCGCCGACCACGCGCGGACCTCGCTCGACGTCGCGATGGGACGGTTCGAGGAGGCGCACGCCCGGTCGGTCACGCGGCCGCCGGTGGAGAGTCGATGGGTCGCGGACGGCTACGGGCCCGTCGAGCTACTGGACGCCGCCGAGTGCGCGGCACGCCTGCGGCTCCACGACCACGGCATCGCGCTGCTGGAGACGGCCGAGCAGCGGATCGGGAGCCGGGTCTCCCCCCGTCAGGCGCTGGTCCTGCGCGCTGCCCGGGCCGTCCTCGACGTCGGCAACGACGTCCGGGCGGCGTTCGAGGAGGCCCTCGCGACCGTCGACGTCGACACCGCCCCGTACGAGGTCGCTCGCGTCCGGTTCGCGTACGGCGACTGGCTGCGCCGGAACATGCACCCGTTGGACGCTCGGACGCAGTTCCGGCTCGCGGCGAGCGTGTTCGAGGGCCTCGGCGCCGAGCAGTGGCGGCGTCGGGCGCAGTCCGAGCTCCGCGTCGCGGGCGGCGCGTGTGCACCGACGGTGTCGATCGAGTCGGCGGACCTCAGCGAACAGGAACGTCGTGTGGCGTCCCTCGCTGCCGCCGGTCTCACGAACAAGCAGATCGCGAACCAGCTCTTCCTGTCGCCGCGCACGGTGAGCGGGCACCTGTACCGGCTGTTCCCGAAGCTCGGGGTCACGACCCGTGCCGGGCTCCGGGACGCGCTGCTCGGCCTCGAGCGGGCCGGCTAGCCGTCTGACCGCCGCAGCATCCCGACCGCGGAGACCACCACCGCGACCAGGACGAGGGCGACGAAGACGACGAGCACGGGGACCGGCTGGAAGACGACCAGCGCGCCTCCGACGAGCAGGACCGGGACGCACAGTCCCGCGTAGGCGATGAGGAACACCGCGGCCAGGACCGCACCGCGTGACCCGGCGTCCGCGGTCGACGCCGCGCGGGCGAGTGCGCACCGGAAGAGCAGCCCGACCCCTGCGCCGGCGAGGACGCCTCCGAGCGTGAAGAGCGGGAACGACCCGATCACCGCACCGACCGCGAGCAGCACCAGCCCGGCCGGCAGCACCACGAGCACCACGCGGAGCTGCCGGGCGACCGTCACGGTGCGCAGGAGCACCTGTGCGAAGCAGGCGGCAGCGAACACCGAGAACGAGACGATGCCGGCGACGAGCCGGTCCGGTTGGTGCAGCGACACCACGAGGAACGTCGGCGCGAGGGACGTGAACAGGCCGAAGACCGCGAAGGCGGAGAACGCTGCGGCGCCGGCGGCCACGAACGTCGCTCGGGCCTTCTCCGGGACGGCGATCCGCTGCGGCCGGTACGGGCGTCGCTCGACCGGCGGGGCCACCGTCTCGGCGACCATCGCGATCGCCACGAGTCCGAGCACGAAGACGACGAGGAAGACGAGGTGGGGCAGTACCAGCGGGGCGGGGAGGAACTCGGCGAAGAGCCCGCCGACGAGGGGACCGAGCCCGAGTCCGCCGAGGTTCGCGACGCCGGAGACGGTCACGGCGTTCGCCGCGTCCTCCTCCGGGTGGGCGCGGGACCGCAACTCGCCGAGGTGTGCGGTCGCGGTCGCGGTGAGGAGCCCGACCCCGACCCCGCTGACCAGGCGTGCGACGAGGAGGCCCGGCAGCTGGGGCCAGAGGAGGAAGACGACCGCCGCCGCGATCTCCACCGCGACGGCGACGAGGATCATCCGCCGACGACCCACCACGTCGCTGAGGTGCCCGGCCAGGTACAACGCCGCGACGACCCCGACGGCGTAGGCGGCGAACACGAAGGTCACGACGAACTGCGGGAAGCCGTCCGCTCGTTCGTACAGGCCGTACAGGGGCGTCGGCACCGTCGAGTAGGCCATCACCGCGGTGAACGTCACGGCGACGATCCAGAAGCCGGTCCCGTGGCGGACCACCGGGAGCGGTCGCAGCGCGGATCCATCTCGTGTCGCGGTCATGTCACGAGCCTGCACACCCGCGCTGCGGGTCCCAAGCGTCAAACGGCTCGTCGTGGTCCTGCCGGGGCCACCCTCCGGCACGGAGTGTGCGGCCCGTCGCCGCCGGGCAGCCGCCAGGGCCGATCCCGCACGGAACCGGGGGCGTCGACCGGCCCGACGAGCCCGCGGCATTCCCGCTGGGGTAGTGACAGGGCCAGTCGCTGGTCCACACCTCGTCCATAGACTCTGGCCACCCGAGGAGAACTGGTGGACACCGTGTTGACGAACGAGGACCGCGCCGTGCGAGAGGGCCCCTCCGCCCCGCCGGCGCTCCCCGGCCGGCACCGTGAACCGCCGCTCCGTGGTCGGGCCGCCGAACAGTCCGACATCGCCGCGGCGATCCACGGCCTCGCAGCCGGAGCGGGCGACGTCATCGTCGTCCGGGGGCCGTCCGGCATCGGGAAGTCGCGGCTCCTCCAGGAAGCGATCGCGCAGGCCACCGCCGCGCGCGCACGCCTCGCCGTCGCACGGACCGACCGGGACGCCCACCTCATCCCGCTCGCCCCGGTCCTGGACGCCTTCGGCACCGGGCCCCGCCCGATCTTCGACACGCGGCGCTCCGGAGCGGTCGCCGCCGATCCCGAGTCGCGGTACTGGCTCCTCCAGCAGCTGCAGGAGGACCTGGAACGCGCGGCGTCGACCACCGGCGTCGTCGTCGTCCTGGACGACCTGCAGTGGTGCGACACGAGTTCCCTCGCGGTCCTCCGGTCCCTCACGGCACGGCTGTCCGACCTGCCGGTGCTGTGGGTCGTCGCGGTGCGCTCCGAGGACCAGGACCCGTCCGTGGCGGACACCGTCGAGGAACTCTCGACGCGAGGCCGGCTGATCGACCTGCAGCCGCTCACCGACGAGGCCACCGCGGTGGTGATCGGCGACCTGCTCGACGCCGTGCCGGACCAGTCCGTGCTCGACGCCGCCCGCCGCGCCGACAACGTTCCCCTGCTGATCGTCGAACTGGTGCGCGGGCTCGTCGACGAGCACCTGGTCGACCTCCGCGGCGGTGTCGCGACACTGCCGTCACCCACCCTGCCCGTCGCCTTCGGAGCGTCCGTGCGGGAGACCCTTCGACGGCTCTCGACCTCGGCGCGGCAGGTCGTGCAGGTGGGCTCGACGCTGGGACGGACCTTCGACGTGCAGGCGCTCGCCGCGGTGCTCGGCGAGCCCGTGCACCGGCTGCTCCCCGAGTTGCAGGAGGCGCTGGCGGCCGGGGTGCTCGTCGACGAGGGACGCGTGCTCTCCTTCCGGCACGACGTCATCCGCGAGGTCGCGGAGTCGATGATCCCGGCGGCCGCGCGTGACGCGCTCGTCCGGCAGGGCGTCACCGCGCTGCTGCGTCAGGGTGTCCAGCCGTTGACGGTCGCCGCCCGGGTCGCGAACGTCGCCGAACCGGGGGACGTCCAGGCGGCCGACCTCCTCCGGTCCGCGGCGCTCGAACTCGCCGAGACCGACGCCGACCAGGCGAGCGCCCTCGCACTCCGGGCGGCCGAGGTGGCACGTGGGACCCCGGCGCTCCCCGGACTGGTCGCCGACGTCCTGCCGTTGCTCTGGCAGAGCGGCCGGGTCCAGGAGGCCCGCGCGCTCATGACGTGCGTCGACGGGCACCTCGACGTCGAGGACGACGCGCGGCTCCGGCTCGCGATCGCACGGCTCCAGACGGACGGTTCGACGGCGGACGCGCTCCGTTCCGTGCAGTCCGGGCTGGACCTGCCCGGACTGCCCGCCGACTCGCGGACCCGTTTCCTCGCGTTGCGGGCGCTCAACCTCGCCCACGCGGGCGACCACGAGGCGCTCCGGGCCACGCTGGCGGAGGCACGGGAAGCCGCTCGCTTCGGGCCGAATCAGCGGGCGGTCGCGACGCTCGAGGCGAGCGAGTCCGTCCTCGCGTTCAACGAGTCACGCTTCGCCGACGCCACCCGGCTCATCACGTCGGCGATGCGCCGGATCGCCGGATCACCGGAGGCCGCGGCGACGGCCTGGTTGCCGGAGGGGCTGTGGGTCGCGTTCCTCGCGAACGCGACGGGCGACACCGAGCGCGCAGCCCGCATCGCCGAGGCCAACGCGACGGAGACGAGGAACAACCGCCTGGCCCGGGCGTCGGCGTCGTGGATGATGCTCCGGACGCGGGTGCTGTTCGACCAGGGCGAGCTCGAAGAGGCGAAGACCGTCGCCGAGGCCGTGCTCGACATCGCGCAGGACCTGGAACTCGGCGGCTTCGCGGACCTCACCGCGGGTTCGGTCCTCTTCCGGATCGCGCTCGTGCAGTCCGACCGACAGGCGGTGCAGCGGTACCGGCACTTCGCGGAGGACCTTCGGGCAAACCCGTCGCTGCACCGTGCCGGCGCCTGGCTGCTGGCGCTCGAGGCGCAGACGCTCGATGCCGTCGACGAGGCGGTGGCCCTGACCGAGGAGGCGTGGCAGACCCTCGACGAGCCGGTCGCGTCGATGTCGAGCCCGGCTGACCCCGCCGACGACGTGCACCTGCTCCGGGTCTCCCTCCGAGCGGGCCGACACGACCGGGTCTGCCGGATCGAGGCCGTCGCCCTCGCCCGTGCCGAGGCCAACCCGGAGAACGACCTCGCCGCGGGGATCGCGTTGCACGTGCACGGCCTCGTGCGCGGGTCGGCGGAGAGCCTGAGCCGGGCGGTGGTGCGGCTCCGACGCGTGCGACGGCCGCTGGTGCTCGCGTCGGCACTCGAGGACCTCGGCTGCCTCGCTGCAGCGGCAGGCGAGCCGGGCGCCGTCGAGGCCTGGCAGGAGGCCGCCAGGTGGTTCGGAGGCGCCGTCGCGACCCGGGACGCCGAACGCGTCCGGCGCCGGCTCCGTGACGCCGGCGTGCCGACACGACCGGTGTGCGTGGACCCTGCCCAGGACGGCTTGACGTCGCGGGAGCAGCAGGTGGTGGAGCGTGTCGCGGCCGGCCTCACGACCCAGCAGATCGCGTCGGACCTCTTCATCTCCTCGCACACCGTGATCACCCACGTCCGGCACGTCTACGCGAAGTGGGGCGTCTCCTCACGCCGCGAACTGGCCGCCCGCTTCCACGAACAGCGGGCGTCCTGACCCAAGTGCAGTCGAACGACCGACGTGCAGCGTCGACCGGCGGGTGCATCGTTCTCGCATGACGAACACCGCGAACATGATCGACGCGTCCGTGCCGCCCTCCGGGAAGGGGTGCGTCGAGTGCGACGCGACCGGCTCCTGGTGGGTCCACCTCCGGCGCTGCGCGTCGTGTGGCCACATCGGCTGTTGCGACGATTCCCTCGGCCGCCACGCGACCGCGCACTTCGAGGCCACCGGACACGCGGTCATGCAGTCCTTCGAGCCGGGCGAGGACTGGTTCTGGGACTTCGTCACCCTGCAGACGGTGCCCGGGCCGCGCCTGGCGGACCCGCAGAGCCACCCCCGGCGGCAGTCCGTGCCGGGCCCGGCTGACCGTGTCCCGTCCGACTGGGTCGAGGAGCTGGCGGAACGGCCCTAGTCGGCGCGCCCGGTCGTGACCGCCACGGCACGTGCCGTCCGTGCGGCCAGGCCCGGCGGTCAGGCCCGCTGGCCCGGCCCGGCGGCCCGTAGCGCGCCGCCCCGATCAGTCCCGCTCGTCGAGCGCTTCCGACTGCGCGATGAGCCGGTGCATCATCCGGTAGGACCGGAGCTGGTAGGCGAGGTGAGCCGCGGCGAGCGCCACCGTCGCGGCCACTCCCCAGACGATCGACCCCGGGTCGGCGGCGCCGAGCTGGTCCATCAGGATCGCGACCCCCGCTCCGGCGACGATGGAGTTCACGAACGCGATCGCCGACGACATCGTGAAGAGCAGTCGGTACCAGGACGGCGCTCGGCCGATGTCGAGGAGCTCGTTCGCGGCGTGCCGCCCCCGGGGCATGGTGAAGTACGTGTCCGCTTCCGGCAGCAGGCGTCCGTAGTAGCGGCGGATCCGCTGCATCGCGGCGAGCGCTGCGACGTCCTCCAGCGACGTCTCCACGAGGCGTTCGTACGTGAAGGCACCGAGCAGGACGATGACCGGGATGATGGCCGCCAGGAAGCCGAGCGCGAACGGGGTGTGGGCGAGGAAGCCGAACGCCACGAGTGAGCTGGAGAGCGTGGTCAGGTAGAGCGAGGACCTGCTGCTGGACTCGCTGACGGTGATGCTCCGGGCGCTCTCGAGGACGAAGTGCTCGTTGAGGAGCGCACTGAAGAACGCGGCCGGTCGGTCGAGGTGGTCGGCGGATCGGCCGGCGGTGGGGAGCGCGGGGTCGGTTTCGTCGGTCATCGTCGGTCCTCCGGGTGCGGGTCAGTCGGTCTCGGCGAGGTAGCGGTGCACGAGGGTGACGGCGTTGGCACCCTCGCCCACGGCCGCGGCGACGCGCTTCACGGAGCCGGCGCGGACGTCCCCCGCGGCGAAGGACCCGGGGACGCTGGTCTCGAGGTGGTACGGGCGACGGGACAGCGGCCATGCGTCGAGGGCCCCCGGGACGGCGTCGAGGTCGGGCCCGGTGACGAGGCACCCGAGGCGGTCGCGGGTGATGGCGGTGTCGGCGGCCCAGCGGGTGTTGGGCTGCCCGCCGATGCAGATGAAGAGCCGGGTGGCCGGTCGTTCGACGGCGGTGCCGGAGCCGTCGGTGACCTCGATCGAGCGCAGGCGGTCGTCGCCGAGGAGGCGGGTGGCACGGCTGGTGGTCTGCACGGAGATGTTCGGCGCCTGGCGGATCCTGCTGCTCAGGTACTCGGACATGGTCGAGGACAGCGAGTCACCGCGGACCAGCATCGTCACCTGCGACGCCGAGCGGGCGAGGTTCATCGCGGCCTGTCCCGCCGAGTTCGCTCCCCCGACGACGAAGACCTGCTCCCCCGAGCACCGGTCGGCCTCGCTCGTCCCGGCGCCGTAGTACACCCCACGGCCGAGGAGTTCGTCCTCGCGCTCGAGGCCGAGCCGGCGCCACTCGACGCCGGTGGCGCAGATGTTGGCGCGGGCGACGACCTGGCTGCCGTCCGCCAGGTCGGCGTGGATCCGGTGGCCGTGGAAGGCGCCCCGGATCCCTTCGCGCATCAGCAGGAGCTCGGCGCCGAACCGGACGGCCTGCTCGCGGGCGCGCTCGGCGAGGTCCGCCCCCGGGATGCCGTCCGGGAACCCCAGGTAGTTCTCGATGAGGCTGCTCGAGCCAGCCTGTCCTCCGACGGCGTCCCGCTCGAGCAGGACGACGCGCAGTCCTTCGGACGCCGCGTAGACGGCGGCGGAGAGGCCGGCGGGTCCGGCGCCGTAGATCGACAGGTCGTACTCGGTCCGCCGAGGTGCGTGGACCCAGCCCAGTCGGTCTGCGACCTGACGGAGGTCGGGGGCGACGAGCCGCGCACCGTCCGGGAACACGACGACCGGCAGCGTGGCGTCGGCCAACCGGTCCCCGGTGACCTCCACTGACTGTGTGTCGGTGCGGAGCGGGATCCAGTCGAAGTGCACGACGGAACGGGCGAGGAAGTCCGTGATGGCGTGCGCGCTCGCCTCGAACTCGCGCCCGTAGACGCGGATGCGCCGTGACGTCAGCTCCGGCCTCGGGTCCGGGTAGTCGGTCATCAGTCCTCCTGACCGCCAGGGTAGGGACGACCGTGCCGGTCGCACGTGGCCCTCTCAGGACCGGGTGCCCTGCCGGGGGCCCGGGTCGGGCCCCGGTCGCCGCGCCGGGGACCACCCCGGCCGACCGTCGGGGCACCGAGAGCCCGGTCCTTGCCCGTGCCGCACCGAGCACTGGTCCTCCGAGGGCCACCCTCCCGCGCGTCGCTCGGCGCTACCGTGGGTCGCATGAGCCGCAACGGTGCCGAGGGCGCGACCCCTGCCGGTGTGCGCGAGATGGTCGTCGCGATCGGGTGCCTCCCGGCGGTGGTCACCGACCGACACCTCACCGTGGTCACGTCGAACGCGCTCGCCCAGGCCCTCACCGGAGCGTTCCGCCCCGGTGTGAACATCGCCCGCTACGCGTTCCTCGGGCGGCAGGCCGACGACGAGGCGGATCGGAACGACGCGGACGGGGCCGCCACCGGCCGCCTGGACACCATCGCCCAGGTGGCCGCCATGCTCCGGGACTCCCTCGAGCAGCACGAGGAGGACGACGGGTTCCGTCGGCTCGTGGGCGAGCTGTCCTCGCAGAGCATCCTCTTCGCGCGGACGTGGGCGCACGACCACCGGCGGCCTGCACGCACCGGCGAGGTCGGCTTCGCGCCGGCGTCGGTGGGACCGCTGTCGATGGCCTTCCAGGAGCTCCTCATCCCGGACGACTTCGCGCTGCGGTTGCTGCTCTGGCGGCCCGCCGGTGCGCCAGCGTCCCGGCACGCCTACGACCGACTGGTCACGACCGTCACCGCCGAAGACTGACCGTCACCGCCCGGGCGGAGCCGCCCGAGCGGAGCCGCCCGAGCGGGGCCCGCCTGTCACCCCTCGCGCGGACCCGCGCCGAGCGGCCCTGCCCCCACCGCGATGACCTCGGTCAGGTACGCCAGCACCGCCGCCCCGGGCGACCCCGGCGGCGCGTAGAGCAGGTTCACGGTCAGCCCGTCGTGTCCGGGCATCACGAGGTCCTCCCACTCGAACTCCATCGACCCGAACGGTTCCACCTGTTCGATGCAGGTCCCCGACGTGTAGACGTGCACCTCGTGCCGCGCCCACATGTCGGCGAACGTCCCGTCGCCGATGGAGAGACGCCCGACCAGGTCCTGGATCCGCGGGTCCTCCGGATCGGCACGCATGCGCAGCACCGCGACCATCTCCTGCGCACGGCGGTGCCAGTCCGGGTAGGTGTCCCGGTCGACCTCGGTGAACATCCGCAGCAGCCGGTTCGCACCCACCTGCATGCTCGGGCTGAGGGCCGCCGCGAGCGCGTTCGAGGCGACCACGTCGAGCCGGTCGTCGACGACGAACGCCGGGATGTCGGACCGGCGTGCGAGCAGGCGCTGGATCGCGGGTTCGTCGGCGGCGCTGCGGCCCCGCCGTCGCGGACCGAATGGCGGACGGGCGAGCCGACGGAGGTACGCCACGGCGACTTCGTCGAGCGCGAGTGCCCGGCCGAGGCAGAGCACCACCTGGTCGGAGGGCTGGTGGTCGCGGCCCTGCTCGAGACGCAGGTAGTACTCGGCGCTGATGCCGGCGAGGGTGGCCACTTCCTCTCGGCGGAGTCCGCGGACCCGCCGGTTCGGTTCGCGTGGGAGCCCGACGTCCTCGGGCTGGGTCAGGTCGCGCCGTGCGCGGAGGTACTCACCGACCAGGGAAGCGTGCGACGGCATCTCTGCTCCTTCTCACCGGGCAACGAGGCCGGGCCGCCAGGACGGCGGCACCGCGGGGTCATCGTCCCGCGCCCGCGCTACGTCCAAGACCAGCGCTGCGCGATCCGACAAGACGGCCTGCGCGATCCGACAAGCCGCAGGCAAGCAGCAGCCAGGCAGCGGCCAGGCAGCAGCCAAGCAGCGGCCAGGCAGCAGCCAAGCAGCAGGAAAGCACCACGCAAGCAGCAGCCAGCCAGCAGGCAAGCACCACGCAAGCAGCAGCCGAGCAAGCCAGCACGCCAGCAGCCCGGACGCCCAGCAGGTCAGCCCTCCCCGTCCCGACCCCGCCCCGCCCGGTACTCCTGCGGCCCGACCCCGAAGCGCGCCCGGAACGCCCGGCTGAAGCTCGACGCCGAGCCGAACCCCGCCCGACGCCCGACGGCCTCCACCCCCACGTGGTCGACCAGCTCCGGGTCGCGGAGCAGCCCGGCCGCCCGCCGCAGTCGGGACTCTGCGATGAGCCGTCCCGGCCCCGCGTCCTCACCCTCGAACGCCTTCTGCAGCGTCCGCGGCGACACCTGCATCGCCGCGGCGACCGTCCCCACCGTCAGGCCGGGGTCCGTCGAGAACAACTCGATGTGCCGCTTCGCCCGGATCCGGAGCGCGAGGGCCGCCGCGTCCGAGGGGACCTGCCGGACGGTCGCGTCGACGGCGAACCCGTTCGCGAGCGAGATGAGCGCCTGTCCGGCGGCCGCTTCGCTCGCCGCGTCCCGCCCGTCCCCGAGGTCCGACCGGAGCACACTCGTCGCCACCGACGCGATCATCACGGGCACGCCGGAGGTCAGGGGGAACACGCCGTCGGTGAGGTCGTCGAGCTCGCTGCCGCTCAGGTGCAGCGCGCTCCGCTCCATCCGCACCGACACCGCCACGAACCCCGGGGTCACCCCGAACTCGTGGATGCGCTGCATGCGGTCGACGCTCAGCGTGCCGGCGCCGTTGACGGTCTCGCTCGACGACCGGCGCACGGTGATCGCCCCGGAGGCGATGAACGCCCACACGACGGCATCGCCCGGGTCGACGTAGGCGTACTCGTCCGGGTCGGCCGCGTTGGGCGCCCGGGTGCGGGTGACGGTCACGGGGCCGATCCGGCGGCTCTCGACGACCGCGACGCTGCGGCCGGGGAACCGGCCGTCCTCGCGACGTGCGAAGGGGAGGTACACGCTCGTCCTCCCCTCACGGGTCACTGCCCCGAGCCTATTGCCCGACGTGCGCCGCCGGGTGGGTCGATCGACCCGACCCGACGGCGGGTCGCCTCCGCGTCGCTCGGCTCCGATCCGGCCGGGAGGCGCGGAGCGGCCATGCGCGCCGCTCGCGTCCGCCTCGTGGCCGGTGCCGACCCCGGCTCCCGGTCCGGTCCGCCGTCCGGGTGCGCCGTCCGGGTGCGCGGTCCGGGTGCGCTCGTGTGACGACCGTGTAAAAGATGGTCCGACCAATGAACCAAGGGGACCAAGTCGCCCTAGGGTTCTGCACATGGAACACGGACACGGCCTCCACCGGGGGCGGACCCTCGGCGCGGCCACCGCCGCACACCTGGGGCGCCTGGTGCGCGACGAGCTCTCCCCCGGTGACAAGCTGCCGCCCGAGCGGACCCTCGCCGAGGACCTCGCCGTCTCACGCACGACGGTGCGCGAGGCCCTGCAGGAACTCGAGCGCCGCCGGCTCGTCTCGCGCACCCCGGGCCGCGGGACCGTCGTGCTGCCGCGGTCGGTCGAGGCCGACCAGCTCCTGGGGTTGGTCGACGGAGCCCGCTCCGAACGGGACCCGTCCGAGACCGAGCACGTGTCGGAGTTCCGCGCCCTCGTCGAACCGCAGATCGCGGGGCTCGCCGCCCGCCGTGCCGACGAGTCCGACCTCCTGCAGCTCGAGGGCGTGCTCGCGTCGACCCACGCCGGCCTCAGTCCCGCCGAGTCCCTCGCGCAGGACGTCGCCTTCCACGTGCAGGTCGCCCGGGCCTCGGGCAACCCGCTGTTCGTGTCGCTCTGCGAGCTCAGCAGCGGCTGGGTCGAGGACGTCCGCGCGAAGTCGCACAGCACGAGTCACGGGCGGCGGTCCTCGTTCGAGTGGCACGAGCGCATCCACGACGCGATCCGCCGGCACGACGAGGCCGCCGCCCGCCAGGCGATGGCGGACCACCTGACCGACGTCGCCCACCTGGTCGAGAGGACCCCCCACCAGTGACGCACACCACGACCGCCAGCCGGACGCTCCAGCCCGGCACCGGCCCGATCCGCGCCGACCACTACCTGCCCGTCGACGCCCAACAGGTCGCGTGGGGGCGGCTGCCGAACGGTGACTCGAGGCCGGCCCTGACCGTGCCGGCGGGCACCGAGGTGACGATCGACACGGTCAGCCACGAGGGGATCCTCCCCGACCAGGGCAGCGACCCGCTGGCGTTCTTCGCGCGCCACGGCATCGCGCCGGACGCCGTGCTCGAGGACGCGATCGCCGTCACCCGGAACACCCGCCGGGACCCGGACCAGGACGGCCCGCACGTCGTCTCCGGGCCGATCGCGGTCGAGGGCGCCGAGCCGGGCGACGTCCTCACGATGACCGTCGTCGAGACGCTCCCCCGCGTGCCCTACGGCGTGGTGTCGAACCGCCACGGCCGCGGCGCCCTGCACGGCGAGTACCCGGTCGACGGCCGCACGGTCAGCGTCTTCGCCGACGTGGTCACCGACGACGACGGCGCCTGGGGGCGGATCCCCCTCACCCCGGCACGGGAGCGCTTCGCCCGGTTCCCGCTCGCCCCGTTCCTCGGCATCATGGGCGTCGCGACGCCCGGCGACCGGCTGCACTCCGTCCCGCCCGGACGGCACGGCGGCAACATCGACGTGAACCTGCTGCAGGCCGGCGCGCAGCTGCACCTCCCGGTCCTCGTGCCGGGGGCGCTCGCCTACGTCGGCGACCCGCACTTCGCGCAGGGCGACGGCGAGGTCGCGCTCACCGCGATGGAGGCATCCCTCCGCGCGACCGTCCGGTTCGACCTCACGCCGGCCGGCGAGGCGGCAGCGCGCTTCGGCGACCTCGTGTGGCCGCTCGTCGAGACGCACGAGCACCTCGTGCCGACCGGCCTCGACCCGGACCTCGACGAGGCCGTCCGGGCATGCGTCCGGCACGCCGTCGCGATCCTCGGCGCCCGTTACGGCATGGAACCGCACCTGGCGTACGCCTACCTCAGCGCAGCCACCGACTTCAACATCTCGCAGGTGGTCGACCTCGTGACCGGTGCCCACGCCCGCATCCGCAAGAGCGACTTCGAGGGAGCACGATGAGCCCCGCCGAGCACGCACCCGACGGGCTCCTCGAGGCCCTCGACGCCTACGAGGCCGCCCTGATGGCGAACGACCTCGACGCGCTCGACGACGCCTTCGTCCGCGCCCCGGACACGCTGCGCGGGGACGACCGCGGGCTCCTCGTCGGCCACGACACGATCAGCGCCTTCCGCGGCGCCCGCGGCGGGGTGCCCGAGCGCACCCTCACGCGGGTCGAGGTCCGGACCCTCGCCGACGACCTCGCCCTCGTCGTCTCGGTCTCCGGCTTCACCGCGGGCGGCAACGGCCTGCAGACCCAGCTGTGGCGACGCACCGACGGCACGTGGCGCATCTCGGCCGCCCACGTCACCGGACGCCCCCGCGCGTTCGACCCGACGATCTGGCGCACGGTCGGCGACCCGCTGCTCCCCTCGACGGGGACCGGCCCGCTCGACGGCACGACCGTCGCCGTGAAGGACCTCTACGCCGTCCCCGGCCACCCGGTCGGCGCCGGCAACCCGACCCACCTAGCCGAGTCCACGCAACAGGCCGTGCCCGCGGCGGCCGTCGCAGCGCTCCTCGACGCGGGCGCGTCGATCCGCGGGATCGCCCGGACCGACGAGTTCGCCTACAACCTGACGGGGCGGAACGAGCACCACGGCACCCCGCCCAACGGGGCGGTCCCGACGGCACTGCCGGGAGGCTCGTCCAGCGGCTCCGCATCGGCCGTCCGCCTCGGGATGGCCGACATCGGACTCGGAACCGACACCGCGGGATCGGTCCGGGTCCCCGCCTCGTACCAGGGACTCTGGGGCCTCCGGACGACCCACGACGCCGTCTCCCGCCAGGGACTCCTGCCGCTCGCGCCGTCGTTCGACACCGTCGGGTGGCTCACGCGCGACCCGGACCTGCTCGGCCGGGTGCTCGACGCCTCGGTGCCGGATTCCCGCACGACCGACGACGACCCGCCCGCGGTCCTGACCGTCGTCACCGACCTCGTCGACGCCGCCGAACCCGCCACCCGCGATGCCTTCCGCGCGCTCGTCGGCACGGACCTCGCCGAGGTCACGCTCACCGAGCTCGGGATCCCACCGCTCGAGGTGCTCCGCGAGACGATGCGTCTCGTGCAGGCGGCCGAGGCCACCGCTGCCCACGGGCCGTGGATCGCCGCACACCCGGGAGCACTCAGCACCGTCGTCGGTGACCGGTTCGCCGCCGCGGCCGCGAACCCACCCGAGCAGGTCGCCGACGCCGTCGCACGGCTCGCAGCACTGCGCGCGACGATCCGCCACGCTGCCGTCGGCCGCGTCCTCCTGTTCCCCACCGCCCCCGGACCGGCACCGTCCCTGACCGCCGACACCGTCACGCTCGAACGTGCGCGGACGGCGACCACGGCGATGACGAGCCTCGCGAGCGTGGGCGGCCTCCCCGCGGTGAGCGCACCGGCCGTCACGGTCGACGGCGCGCCCGTCGGGATCTGCCTCGTCGGCGCTGCCGGCACCGACCGTGCCCTCGTGCGCACCGCCGGGCGGATGCTGCGGGACTAGGCCGAGCCGCGCCTCCCGGCCGGCGCAGCAGACCAGCGCGACCGCTGCGCGTGGGCGACCGCCCACAGTCCCACGGCGCTCGCCGCGGCGACGTTGAGCGAGTCGACGCCGTGCGACATCGGGATCCGGACGGTGGTGTCCGCCGAGGCCACCGCCGCATCGGTGAGGCCCTGGCCCTCGGTGCCCATCACCAGGGCGACCTTCTCCGGCACGTCCGCGACGAACGCGTCGAGGTCGACCGAGCGGTCGGTGAGCGCCATCGCCGCCAGGTGGAATCCCTGTGCGCGGAGTTCCTCGCCCGCGGCCGGCCACTCGCCGATGCGTGTCCACGGGACCTGCAGGACCGTGCCCATGCTGACCCGGACGCTCCGTCGGTACAGCGGGTCGGCGCACCGCGGGCTGACCAGGACGGCGTCCGCACCGAGCCCGGCGACGCTCCGGAACACGGCCCCGACGTTCGTGTGGTCGACGATGTCCTCGAGCACGACGACGAGCTTCGCGTCCCGCACCACGTCGGCGACGTCCGGCAGTGCCGGGCGCTGCATCGCCGCGAGGGCGCCACGGTGCATGCGGAAGCCGGTGAGGTCCTCGAGCAGGGCGTCGGGGCCGACGAACACCGGGCCGTCGTGCTCGGCGACGAGCGGCAACACGCTGTCGAGCCACTTCTCCTGCACCAGCACGCTGCGGGGCACGTGCCCGGCGCGGACCGCGCGCTCGATGACCGTGTTCGACTCGGCGATGTAGAGGCCGCCCTCGACCTCGCTGACCCGGCGGAGCGCCACGTCCGTCAGCCGGGCGAAGTCGTCGAGGCGGGGGTCGTCGAGGGAGTCGATGCGGACGGCGTGCACGGGGCTCGTTTCAGTGTGGTGCGTGCTGGGAAGTGGGTGCGGTGCGTGCTGGGAAGTGACCGGGACGGTCGGCTGTTGAGGGTACCGTGAACACGATGGCCACGAGCGAACAGCCCAGCACCGCGGACGCGGATCTCGACCGCGCGGTGGAGCTGCTCGCCGGCAAGCGGATCGCGGTGCTGTCCGGCGCCGGCCTGAGCACCGACTCCGGCATCCCCGACTACCGCGGAGCGGGCCGGGTCGTGCGGAAGCCGATGACCTTCCAGGAGTTCCGCGCCGACCCGGCGAAGCGCCAGCGCTACTGGGCAGGATCGCACCTCGGCTGGCGCACCTTCGCCGCCGCACGGCCGAACCCCGGACACCGGGCGCTCGCCGGACTCGAACGCGACGGCATCGTCACCGGCGTCATCACCCAGAACGTCGACGGACTGCACCTCCGCGCCGGCTCCCGCCGCGTCGTCGAGGTGCACGGCTCGATGGACCGCGCCGTGTGCCTGACCTGCGGGCAGGTGTTCTCGCGCGCCGACCTCGCGACCGTGCTCGACCGCGAGAACCCGTGGATCGACGAGCCCGGGTCGGTGCAGCTCCAACCGGACGGCGACGTCGAGATCACCGACGTCGAGCGGTTCCGCGTGCCCGACTGCTCGGTGTGCGGCGGCGTGCTGAAGCCCGACGTGGTGTTCTTCGGCGAGTTCGTGCCCGCCGAGAAGTTCCGCGAGGCCGTGTCCATCGTCGCCGAGGCCGAGGCGCTGGTCGTCGTCGGCTCCTCGCTCACCGTGAACTCCGGCGTCCGGCTCGTCGACCACGCCACGCGGCGGAAGCTCCCGGTCGTCATCGTGAACCGCGGCGAGACCCGCAGCGACCGTCGGGCAGCGGTGAAGCTCGACGCCGGCACCACCGAGACGCTGCAGGCCCTGGCGGAACGGCTCGACCCGTCTGCGATGATCGAGCGGTGACGACGCTCCTGTACCTGGTCCGGCACGGCGAGACCGACTGGAACGCGCAACGACGCATCCAGGGCTCGACGGACATCCCCCTCAACGCGACCGGACGCGCCCAGGCCGCCGCGACCGCCGTCCTGCTCGAACGCCGACGCTTCGACGCCGTGGTGGCCTCGCCGCTGTCCCGCGCCTTCGAGACCGGCTCGATCATCGCCGACCACCTCGGGCTCGCGGCGCCGGCGACCGCCCCCGGGCTGGCCGAGCGCTCCTACGGCGAAGCCGAGGGGCTCACCAACGACGAGGTCCTCGAGCGGTACCCGCACGACGACATCCCCGGGCGGGAGTCCCGCAGCGCGCTCCTCGCCCGGGTCACCGAGACCCTCGCCGAGATCGCCGTGCGCTACGACGCCGGCTCCGTGGTGGTCGCCACGCACGGCGCCGTCATCCGGAGCATCGTGAACGCCGCAGCGCCGGGCACCGCCGACCGGCACCAGACGCCGATCCGGAACGGCTCCGTGCACTCCTTCCGGTGGGACCCCGAGCGCTTCCACGCCGAACTCGTCCGGTTCGACGACCCGATCGACGACGTGTCGGACGGGCCGGGACGGTACGCGTTCGAGTACCAGAACCCGCTCGAACGTCGCGGTTGAGGCACGATCCGGTCACCCCCGAACCGATGTCGGACCCGCCGTACTAGGCTCCGAGGGACTCGCAGACCCGTGCGCGTGAGGGGGCTGACATGACCGTCGACGAACCAGGCACCGGTGGTGCCCGGCCGGGGTGGCCACAGTCCACCGAGGCGGACGACCTCGACCGCGCCTTCGGACCGGGCACCGAGTCGGTCGCCGTCCGCACGCCGCGGCAGCGCCTCGGCCGCGGGGCCCTCATCGCGATCGGCGTGGTCGTCACGGCCGGGGTCATCGCCGTCGTGCTCGTCACCATCATCGGCAGCGTGCAGAACGGCGTCGGTGGTGTGTTCCCCCGCCCGCAGGCCGCACTCGACCGCTTCGGCTCGGTCGCGGGCGAGGTCGACGGCGTGCAGCGCGTGCGGGACGACGAGCCCACGAAGACCTCGTTCGCCAGCTACGACGTGCAGTCCACCGTCGCCGTGGCCCCGACCCTGTCCGACGCCGAGCGCACCGCCGTCGTCGACGCCCTCAGCGACGCGGCGGACGACGCGAGCGGCAACGGCGTGCGGGTGTTCGCGGTGGCGGACCTCGGCGTGCTCGAGGTCGGCGTCTCCGCCGACGGCGAGGCCACCGGCAAGCGCCTCGCACTCGCCCGCCAGCTCGACGCCATCGGCGGGGTGACGGGCGTGCGGTGCTCGTGGGGCGACGATGCCCCGTCGGACGAAGCCGCGGCGCAGACGATCACGGTCGAGACGCACGGCACCGGGAACGCGCTCGGCGCCATCATGGCGAAGGCGACGCAGGAGGCCCACGCTGTGTTCCCCGGCGCGACGCTCGAGTCGGCGGCACCGGCGTCTTGACGCGCGTCGCGCCCCGTCCCGTCCCGTCCCGTCCGTCCCCGTCCCGTCCGCGCCCGTCCCGCGAAAGCGACAGTTCGCCGCCGATGTTCGGCGCCCTTCTGTCGCTTTCGCGGCTCAACGCGAGTCAGTCCGCGCAGCTCTGTCGCTTTCGCGCCCAGCGACACTTCTCGTGCCGCGCGCCGCGAGATCTGTCGCTGAGCCCGAAACTCGGGCGCCGCCGGCGCCCAGGGCGCCCGCCGCGCGTCAGCGCGCCGCGCGCGCCGCGCGCTCCGCGACCGCCCGCTCGACCGCGCGCACGACCTGCTCCGCCGAGTCGTCCCACCGGAACCGGGCCGCCTGCACGACCGACGCCTCCGAGGCGGCGTCCCACCGCGCCTCCAGTCGGCGCACCGCAGCCGCGACGGCGGACGGCGACGACGGGTCGAAGTACTCGGCGGCCACGCCCCCGATCTCGCGGAAGATCGGCACGTCGCTGACGACCACCGGCGTCCCGATGCCCATCGCCTCGACCAGGGGGATGCCGAAGCCCTCGTCGTATGACGCCGTGGCCAGCGCCGTCGCCGACCGCAGCACCCTCAGGTACTCGTCGTCGGTCGCGCCGTCGTGGAACACGATCGAGCCGGACGGCGCGAGGCCGCTCAGCCGTGCACGGTCGGCGTCGGACACGCGCGACATGCAGTGCAGCACCCAGTCGGCACCGAGGAGCGGCAGCGCTGCAGCCAGGGTCTCGACGTTCTTGTACGGCATGAACGACCCCATGTAGACGAGGGTCTTCGTCCGGTCGCCGTCCGACGGCCGACGCGCAGCCGGGTCGGCGGCGTTGTAGGCCACCGTCACCGGGCGCTTCGTCAGCCGGTGCTCCGCGATGAGGCCCGCGGTGGTCTCGGACACCGTCACGACACCGTCGGCACCGTTCAGCAGCACCCGCTGCGGCACCCAGCTGAGGTGGAACGCCCGCCAGCCGAGCCGGAGCGGCCACGAGAACTCCCGCGGGGGCGTTCGGTTGCGGTAGTAGATGAGGTCGTGCAGGGTCAGCACGAGCGCGTAGTCACGACCACGGGAGCCCATGGTCTGCATCGGCGAGAACACCGCGTCGAGGCCGAGCCGGTTCACCTTCCGGGCGACGAACGGCTCCCCCGGTTCGGTCGGTGCGGGCAGGAGCGCCCAGGGCATGCCCTCCGGCAGGGACTCGAGCTGGCGCTCGTCGTGCACGAGCAGCGTGTAGTCGTGCCGGTCCGGCAGGTGCGCGACGACGCCGGCGGTGAACCGGCTGATGCCGTCGTGCCGCCCGATGCGGACGTACCGGCAGTCGATGCCGACCCGGAGGCGCGTCACGCGGCACCCCCGTCGGTCGCGTCACCGGTGGCCACGTCGCGCGCGTCGGTGCTCGTTCCGCCGGTCGTCGCCCGCCTGGAGGCACGGCTCGCCTTGGTCCGACCGTCCCGCTTCGCGCGCACGGGTGCGTCCGCCATCCGCCGCAACACCGCCTCGGCCGCCACGTCCGGCGTCTCGTAGTGCACCAGGTGCCCGACCTCGGGGATCACGACGAGCTCGGCGTCCGACAGCCGCGCAGCCAACGCCCGCTGCTCCGGGACGGCGGTGATGTCGTCGTGCTCGGCCGCGATCATGAGCACCGGCACCGTGATGCGGTCCGCGTACTCGCAGACGTCGTGCGTGACCGAGGTGCGGAACGCCTCGAGCACGCTCGTGCGGTTCGCGAACGCCGAGAAGTACCGGTCGTGCTGGTCGTGCACCCAGCGGCGGAGGTCGCGATCGTGCGACTTCAGCATCGCGACGCTCATCACGCGGACGATCGCCGGGTTCCGGAGCAGCCCGAGCCCGAGCGGCTTCGGCAGCACGGCGCCGGCGCGGTAGTAGCCGATCGCGATGCCGGTGCCGACCGCCCGTGGTCCCTGCAGGGCGGGGGCCGCGATCGGGTTCACCAGGACGAGCAGCCGCGTGTCGAGGCCGGCGGCCACCGTCGCGGCGACGACGATCGAGCCGAACGAGTGCCCGAGGACGACGGTGTCGCGTCCGAGCCCGAGCGCGGCGTGGAATCCGGTGAGCCACCCGACGTACGAGTCGATGTCCGAAACCGGCAGCGGGTCCGACACGCCGAACCCGGGCAGGTCGGGCACGATCACCCGGACGCCCTGCAGGTGGGCCGCGATCGTCTCGAGGCCGTGGTGGTCCCCGCGGAACCCGTGCACGGCGAGCACGGTGCGGGCGGCGTCCTCCGGGCCGTAGACCCAGTAGTGCGTGGTGCGGCCGTCGACCGGCACGGAACGGTGCACGACCGGGGTGGCGGCCATCAGCGACTGGTACGGGGAGAGGACGGGCGGTTGCATCCCCGTCAGTCTACGAACGCGCACCCGCGCGAGCCCCGCACCCCGCGGGAGAACGTGGACGACCCGTCGACGTGAGCCGCCTGTGGAGGACGAGCCGCGCCTCCCGTCCGTCCGCCCTGCACTCCGGCCTTTCTGCGGACAACCGGACCCGTGGCGGCCTAGCGTGTCCAGGGTGACGTTCACCGCCCCGATCCAGCTCCCCGGCCTGACACTGGACCCGCAGTGGTACAAGCGCTCGGTCTTCTACGAGTGCATGATCCGCTCCTTCGTCGACTCCAACGGCGACGGGATCGGTGATCTCCAGGGCGTCATCGGCAAGCTCGACTACCTGCAGTGGCTCGGCGTCGACGCCCTGTGGCTGCCGCCGTTCTTCAAGTCGCCGATGCGTGACGGCGGGTACGACATCGCCGACTACAAGTCGATCCTCCCCGAGTTCGGCACCCTCGACGACTTCCGTGAGCTCGTCACGAAGTCGCACGAGCGCAACATGCGCATCGTCATCGACATGGTGATCAACCACACCAGCGACCAGCACGAGTGGTTCCAGCAGTCCCGCGAGGACCCGGACGGCCCCTACGGCGACTTCTACGTCTGGCGCGACACGGACACCGAGTACGAGAACATCCGCATCATCTTCGTCGACACCGAGGAGTCGAACTGGACGTTCGACCCGGTCCGTCGGCAGTTCTTCTTCCACCGCTTCTTCTCGCACCAGCCCGACCTCAACTTCGAGAACCCGGCGGTCGTCGAGGCGGTCTACGACGTCGTCCGGCACTGGCTCGACCTCGGTGTCGACGGGCTGCGGCTCGACGCCATCCCGTACCTCTTCGAGTCGGAGGAGGGCAACGGCGAGGGCGAACCGGAGACCCACGAGTTCATCAAGAAGCTCCGCGCGATGGTCGACGACGAGTACCCCGGGCGGGTCCTCCTCGCGGAGGCGAACCAGTGGCCGCGTGAGACCGCCGCGTTCTTCGGCACCGACGAGGAGCCCGAGTGCCACATGGCGTTCGACTTCCCGGTGATGCCCCGGATCTTCTACTCGCTCCGCGCGCAGCACGCCGCCGAGCTGAAGGCGATCCTCTCGGAGACCCTCGACGTGCCGGCCAGTGCCGCGTGGGGTGTCTTCCTCCGGAACCACGACGAGCTCACCCTCGAGATGGTCAGCGAGGAGTACCGGCAGGCGATGTACGGCTGGTACGGCTACGACCCGCGGATGCGCTCGAACATCGGCATCCGCCGACGCCTCGCTCCCCTGCTCGACAACTCGCGCGCCGAGCTCGAGCTCATCCACGCGCTGCTCTTCTCGCTGCCCGGGTCCCCGTTCCTGTACTACGGCGACGAGATCGGGATGGGCGACAACATCTGGCTGCCGGACCGCGACTCCTCGCGCACGCCGATGCAGTGGACGCCGGACCGCAACGCGGGCTTCTCCACCGCCGACCCGGGCAAGCTGTACCTGCCCGTCGTGCAGTCCCTCGTGTACAACTACGCGCAGGTGAACGTCGAGGCGCAGCTCGCGCAGTCGCGGTCGCTGTTGCACTGGGTCCGGAACGTGATCCACGTGCGCAAGGCGCACCCGGTGTTCGGCCTCGGGACCCTGCAGGTGCAGGAGACCACGAACGACTCGGTGCTCGCCTTCGTCCGCTCGTGGGAGGGGTCCGGGCAGCAGTTCGGCCCCTCCGCTGAGGACGTCCTCTGCGTCTTCTCGTTCGCCACGAACCCGACGTCGGTGACGATCTCGGCCCCCGAGTACGCCGGTCGCCCGCTCTACGACCTGTTCGGCGGCGGGTCCTTCCCGTCGTTCGACGCCTCGGGCGAGGTCACCCTCACCATGGGCACGCAGTCGTTCTACTGGCTGCACGTCGGCGCGCCGGTCCAGTAGTCGGCGGGCGCGGCCTGGCGGGGCGCTGCGCGACGCGCCCCGGTCGAGGGAGCAGAAATCGTCGGGTGGCGACGCCCGGCCCGACGATTCCTGCCCCCTCGACTGCGTCCCACCCCGCACGGGACCGTCCCGGCCTGGAGGCGCGGCTCGCCCCCGTCGGGCGGGTCGCGGCGGTCGTGTCGGTGCGCGCCGTTAGCCTCGTGACGTGACGTACTCCGCAACCGCGCTCGACACGCCCGCCGCCGAACCCGGCGCGCCGCAGGACCTCGCCGGGCGCCCCTGGTGGCACGCGCTCGGGGTGTTCGACCTCGAGACCACCGGGGTCGACGTCGAGACCGCCCGGATCGTCACCGCGCACGTCGGCCTGATCGACATGACCGGGCGCTCCATCGTCGAAGGGGCCTGGCTCGCCGACCCCGGCGTCGAGATCCCCGAGGGCGCCGCCGCGGTCCACGGCATCACCACCGAACGCGCTCGCGCCGACGGTCGTCCCGCGGGCGAGGTCGTGGCCGAGATCATCGCCGCCGTCGAGGCCGTGTTCGCGCGCGGTATCCCGCTCGTGATCTACAACGCCCCGTACGACCTGACCGTCCTCGACCGCGAGGCAAAGCGCCACGGCATCGCCTCCCCGGTCATCGGCAACGTCGTCGACCCGCTCGTGATCGACAAGGCGCTCGACACCTTCCGGAAGGGCAAGCGCACGCTCGAGGCCGCGTCGGAGCTCTACGGCGTCACCCTCGACGACGCCCACGACGCCGGTGCGGACGCCATCGCTGCCGGGCGTGTCGCGCAGGCCATCGCGGCGAAGTACCCGCAGGAGCTCGGCGTCTCCGCCGAGGAGCTCCACCGCAAGCAGGTCGGCTGGTGCGCCGAGCAGGCCACCTCGTTCCAGGACTACATGCGCAAGAAGCGCGACCCGTCCTTCACCGCAGACGGTCGCTGGCCGCACCGCAACGCCGGCTGACGCGCGGGCGCTGCCGTGGCGCTGCGTCGGCCGCGCGTGCCCGGCCGCGCCGAACCACGGAAACGACATCGAACCGGGTCACGCACCCGGTTCGATGTCGTTTGCGTGGTTCAACCTGGGCCGTCGCCGTCGCGCGGGGCCGCCGCGCGCGCCAGCCCCGCACGAGTCGCACCACCGCACGCACGTCGCACCCGCACACACCGGGGCGCAACGTCCACATGCGGGTGCAGCCGCTGACGCACCGCGTCAGCCGCGCCCCGCAGCGTGCAGCACCCCGCAACGCCCGCAACGCCCCGGGGCGCGCGGTGCGTGCCCCACATGCCGTGATCCGGTCCTGCGACGCCAACCCCGCACGAGTCGCACCCCCGCACGCACGTCGCACCCGCACACACCGGGGCGCGACCTCCGCACGGGGGTGCAAACGCCGACGCGTACCGCCGCCGACGCGTACCGCCACCGCCGCCGCCGCCACCGCCACCGCCGCCGACATCGCCGTACCGCCACCGAACGCCCCACACGACGCAACGGGCGGCCCTCCCGAAGGAGGACCGCCCGTTGCGGAGAGAACGGCTGCTTACTTGCCGAAGCCCTTGAAGCGCTGGTTGAACTTCTCGACGCGACCGGCCGAGTCGAGGATGCGCTGCTTGCCCGTGTAGAACGGGTGCGACGCGGACGAGATCTCGACGTCGATGACCGGGTAGGTGGCACCGTCGAGCTCGATGGTCTTGTCGCTGTTCGCGGTCGAACGCGTCAGGAACGTCTCACCGGAAGCCAGGTCGCGGAAGACGATGGCGCGGTACTCGGGGTGGGTGTCGGTCTTCATGGAGATTCCTCGGATAGCGGTGATGGAAGTGCGCGAAGAGCGCCGGAAGTCTGCGGCTTGCGCCAGCCGTCTACGTTACCAGACAGCGAGCCGCAACGGGAGCAGGAGTCAGGCCGCGCGTGCCGTGTACCGGCCGGCGTCCTTCGAGACGGTCAGCTCGATGCCGAACGCCTCGGTCAGGGTCTCGGCGGTCAGGACCTCGTCGATCGGGCCCGCTGCCTGCACGTGGCCGTCGGCGAGCACCAGCGCGTGGGTGAACCCGGCCGGGATCTCCTCGACGTGGTGGGTGACGATGACGATCGCGGGCGAGTCGTCGCTCTGGGCGTAGCCGCCGAGGGTGCGCACGAGGCTCTCGCGCGCGCCGAGGTCGAGCGACGCCGCCGGCTCGTCGAGGAACAGGATCTCGGGGTCCGTCATCACGGCGCGGGCGATCTGGACGCGCTTCTGCTCGCCGTCGCTCAGCTCGCCGAACGTCCGGTCCGTGAAGGCACCGAGGCCCCACTCGTCGAGCACGCGCTGCGCACGGCGGACGTCGAGCTCCTCGTACTCCTCGTTCCAGCGACCCGTGACCGAGTACGCGGCGGTGAGGACGACGTCGATGACCTTCTCGGTCACCGGGATCCGGCGCGCCAGGGCGGTCGACGCGAAGCCGATGCGGGGGCGGAGCTCGAACAGGTCGGCCCCGCCGAGCTCCGTGCCGAGCACCTCGACCTCACCCGAGGTGGGGAAGCTCTGCGCGCCCGCGACCTGCAGCAGCGTGGTCTTGCCGGCACCGTTGGCACCGAGCACGACCCAGCGTTCGTCGTCCTGCACCTCCCACGAGATCTCGTCGAGGATGGTGGCCCCGTTGCGGACCACGGAGACGTCTGACAAGCGCACGACCGAGGGCATGCGACAAGCCTACGGGTTCTGGCCGAGCACCTCGTCGTAGACCTGCCGTGTCCGCTGGGCGATCGCGTCCCAGGTAAACTCGGTCTCGACGCGGAGGCGTCCGGCGCGGCCCATGAGCTTCGCCAGCCCCTCGTCGGCGAGGACCTCTTCGAGGGTCGCCGCCAGGTCCGCCACGAAGCGGTCCGGGTCGGTCGGCGTGCCGGTGCCGTCCTGCACCTGATCGATCGGCACGATGCGCCCGGTGAGGCCGTCGGCGACGACCTCGGGGATGCCGCCGGTGCCGGTGCCGACGACGGGGATGCCGCACGCCATCGCCTCGAGGTTGACGATCCCGAGCGGCTCGTAGACCGACGGGCAGACGAACACCGTGCCGGACGACAGCACGTTCACGATCTCCTGGTGGGAGAGCATCCGGTCGATCCAGACCACGCCGTCACGCTGTTCGCGCAGTGACTCGACCAGCCCGGTGACCTCGGCCATGATCTCGGGTGTGTCCGGCGCACCCGCGCAGAGGACGATCTGGACGTCCGACGGCAGCGACGCGACGGCGCGCAGCAGGTAGGGCAGGCCCTTCTGCCGGGTGATGCGACCGACGAACACGACGGAGCGGCGCGACGGGTCGATCCCGAGGCCGCGCACGGCGTCCTCGTCGACGGTCGGCTTCCACTCCTCGATGTCGATGCCGTTGTAGACGACGTGCACCTTCGCCGGGTCGATCGACGGGTACGAGCGGAGGATGTCGGCGCGCATGGCCTTCGACACCGCGATGACGCCGTCGGCCTGCTCGAACGCCTCGCGCTCCATCCAGCTCGACAGGCGGTAGCCGCCGCCGAGCTGCTCGGCCTTCCACGGACGGAGCGGCTCGAGGCTGTGCGCCGTGACGACGTGCGGGATGCCGTAGGTCAGCTGCGCGATCCGGCCCGCCGAGTTCGCGTACCAGGTGTGCGAGTGCACGACGTCGGCGCCCTCGACGTCCGCCGCGATGGCGACGTCGGTGGCGAGCGCCTGCAGCGCCCCGTTGGCCTGCTCGAGGCCGTCGGGGGTCCGGTAGGCCCACACGTCGGCCTCGTCGCGGAACGCCCCGAAGGCGCGGACGCGCACCTCGGTGTCCGTTCCGGACCGCAGCGCCGCGGTCAGTTCGGCCACGTGGACACCCGCTCCGCCGTAGACCTCCGGCGGATACTCCCTGGTCAGCAGATCGACTCGCACGCGTTCAACGTAACGGGTTCCCAGTGCTGACGCCTACTGTGAGCGGCATGGCACCAAAGAAGGTATTCGGCATCGTGCTCGCCGGAGGCGAGGGAAAGCGGCTCATGCCGCTCACGGCCGACCGCGCGAAACCCGCTGTCCCGTTCGGCGGGAACTTCCGTCTCATCGACTTCGCGCTCTCGAACCTGGTGAACTCCGGGCTGCAGAAGATCGTCGTCCTGACGCAGTACAAGTCCCACAGCCTGGACCGCCACGTCGCCGAGACCTGGCGCATGGAGGGCATCCTCGGCTCGTACGTCGCCTCGGTGCCGGCGCAGCAGCGGCTCGGCAAGCGCTGGTTCGCCGGCTCGGCGGACGCGATCCTGCAGTCGCTCAACCTGCTCCGTGACGAACGACCCGACATCGTCGTCGTGGTCGGCGCGGACCACGTGTACCGGATGGACTTCCACCAGATGGTCGAGGCGCACATCGCCTCCGGGCGCAGCGCGACCGTCGCCGCGATCCGGCAGCCGATCGGTCTCGCCGACCAGTTCGGCGTGATCCAGGTCGCCGCCGACGACCCGACGAAGATCGACGCCTTCCTCGAGAAGCCGAAGGACGCCGTCGGGCTCGCCGACTCCCCCGGCGAGATCCTCGCGTCGATGGGCAACTACGTCTTCAACGCCGACGCCCTGGTCGACGCGGTCCTCCGCGACGGACAGATCGAGACCTCGGACCACGACATGGGCGGCGACATCGTCCCGGACTTCGTGAACCGCGGCGACGCCGGCGTGTACGACCTCAAGCGCAACGACGTGCCCGGGTCGAACGAGCGCGACCGGTACTACTGGCGCGACGTGGGGACGATCGACTCGTTCTACGACGCCCACATGGACCTGATCGCCCCGGTGCCGGTGTTCAACCTCTACAACCAGGACTGGCCGATCTTCAACCAGCAGACGAACCTGCCCCCGGCGAAGTTCGTCCGCGACGCGAACGGCAACACCGGCTCGACCGTGGACTCGCTCGTGTCGCTCGGCTGCCTCGTCTCCGGAGCGCAGGTCGAACGCAGCATGATCGGCCCGTGGTGCGGGATCGACTCCGGTGCGAAGGTGCTCGACTCGATCGTCTTCGAGCGCGCGTCGATCGGCGCCGGTTCCGTCGTGAACCGCGCGATCCTCGACAAGGACGTCGTCATCGCACCGGGAGCGAAGGTCGGCGTCGACCGCGAGGCGGACGAAGCCCGCGGCTTCACCGTCACCGAATCCGGCATCACCGTGGTCGGCAAGGGCGTCCGCGTCGACGCGTAGACACGCACCAGCACACTGCCTGGAGGCGCGGCGCACGTCACACGGACGGGCCGCCCTCCGGCAGTCGGTACCGTTGGTGCGTGCCCCGCTTCCTCGTCGTCCTCGATGCCGATTCCACGCTCCTCGAGGACGAGGTCATCGAACTGCTGGCCGACAGCGCCGGGACCCGGCCACAGGTGGAGGCGATCACGGAGCGCGCCATGCGCGGCGAGATCGACTTCGCCGAGAGCCTCCGGGAGCGTGTCGCGACCCTGGCGGGCCTCCAGGTCGACGTATTCCGTCGTGCACAGGACGCGGTCCGTGTGACGCGCGGAGCCGACGAACTCGTCCGCGGGGTGCACGCCGCCGGCGGCACCGTGGGGGTGGTGTCCGGCGGGTTCCACGAGGTCCTCGACCCGTTCGCCGAACGACTCGGGCTCGACCACTGCCGGGCGAACCGGCTCGAGGTGACCGACGGCGTCCTCACCGGGCGCGTGCTCGGCGACGTCGTCGACGCGCACGCCAAGGCCGTGGCGCTGCGGGAGTGGGCCGCGGCCGACGGCGTGGACGCGGCGCGGACCGTGGCGGTCGGCGACGGCGCGAACGACCTCGGGATGATGCGCATCGCCGCCCTGTCGGTCGCGTTCGACGCGAAGCCGCGTGTGCGCGAGCAAGCGGACGTGGCGGTCGTCGACCGCGACCTGTCCGCGGTGCTCTCGACGCTCGGCCTGCGCGGCTGAGCGGACCGTGCGGTTCTTCGCGCTCAGCGACACGTCACGCGCGCGAGCTCCCGTGAACTGTCGCTGGGCACGAAACGACGCGCAGGCGCTGGCTAGTGCCCCATGCCGAGGCCGCCGTCGACCGGGATGACCGCGCCGGAGATGTACCCGGCACCGTCGCCGGCGAGGAACAGCGTGGCGTCCGCGACGTCGTCGACCGTGCCGTAGCGCGCGGCCGGGATCTGCTTCTTGAACTCGGCCTGCAGTTCCTCCGGCAGCGCCGCCGTCATGTCGGTCTGGATGAAGCCGGGGGCGACGACGTTGGCGGTGATGCCGCGCGATCCGAGCTCACGGGTGATCGAGCGGGCCATGCCGACGAGGGCGGCCTTCGACGACGCGTAGTTGACCTGCCCGACCTGGCCGTAGGCGCCGACGACGCTCGACATCAGGACGATGCGGCCGAACTTCGCCTTCATCATTCCCTTGGTGGCGCGCTTGACGACCCGGAAGGTGCCGGTCAGGTTGGTGTCGATGACGCTCGTGAAGTCCTCTTCGGACATCCGGAGCAGGAGCTGGTCGTTCGTGATGCCGGCGTTCGCCACCAGGACCTCGATCGGCCCGAGCTCGGCCTCGACCTGCGTGAAGGCGGCGTCCACCGAGGCGGTGTCGGTGATGTCGGCCTGCACCGTGAGCGCACCCTCGGGGCCGCCCTGCCCGCTGCGGGAGGTCACGGCGACGCGGTGTCCGGCGGCGACGAACCGTTCGGCGAGGGCGTGGCCGATGCCGCGGTTGCCGCCGGTGACGAGGACGGTACGGGGGGTGCTCATGGTCGCTCCGTTCGGGGTGGGGTGCTCGGCGCGCCGGGACCGGACCGGTCGGACACGCCCGGACGAGCGTACCGGAGCCGATACCCGCACCTGTCCCCCGCGAGCTGCCCACATCTGTCAGCGGTCGGGCTTAGGCTGGAGCAGGGCAGAGGAAAGAACATCGGATGAAGCAGACCAACAGCATCACGTCCCTCCCGGACTCACCGGAGCAGGACCGCGCACACCGGCTGTCCCGTTACGTCTGGCAGATGGCGGTCCGCGTGGTCTTCTTCGTCGGCGCGGTGCTGGTGTGGTCGGTGTGGCACACCTGGCTCGCCGTCATCCCGATCGTCCTCGCCGGTGTCATCCCCTGGGTCGCCGTGGTCATCGCGAACGCCGGCAACCACACCGAGAGCGACATGGTCTCCCCCGCCGGGTCGATCGAGCTGTACGACGCCGTCGACCCGCGCCTCCGCGAACAACAGGAGGACGCCCGCGCCGAGGCCTACCGCGCCGAACAGGACCGTCTGCGCGAACAGGCCCAGCACGCGCAGGAAGAGTGGCAGCGCAACGGCGACCGCTCCCGTGTCTGGGGTCGTCGCTGATGGGCGCGACCTTCGACCTGTTCACCGAACCCGGCTCGACCCCGGTGTGCTCGCGCGCGGGCTGCGTGTCGACCGCTGCCTGGCGCGTCAACTGGCGCAACCCCCGGATTCACGCGACCGACCGCGTCAAGATCTGGGCGGCGTGCGACGAGCACCGTGACTTCCTCGCGGACTACCTGCGTTCCCGGTCCTTCCCCGTCCGGGTGACCGGCATGCACGAGGACGTGGACCGTCTCGACGACGAGCGCGACCCGGCCGACGCCCCGAAGAACGACGTCGGTGCGCGTGCGGCCGGTGAGCGTCGGTGACGGACCGGTTCGACCCGGGCTCCCGGTACGGCCGTCGGCACGCCCAGAAGATCGAGCGGGCCGCGGCAGCTGACCGCGACCGAACGGCGCGTGACCCGGACGAGCCCTTCGTCGGCTGGCGCTTCGTGCAGAGCCGCCGGTGGCTCGGCTACTTCGCCATCGCCGTGGCGTTCGCGATCGTCTGCACCCTGTTCGGCATGTGGCAGTGGGACCGCCGCAACGAGGCCGTCCGCCAGAACGAGCAGGTCGCGCAGAACTACGAGCACACGCCGGTGCCGCTCGACCAGGCGCTCCCCCGGGCCGGCAGTTGGGACGACTCGCAGACCTGGCTCCGCGTCACCGCCACCGGGCGCTACGACGTCGACGACCAACTGCTCGTCCGCAACCGCGTGCACAACGGGCAACCCGGCTTCGAGGTCCTGACGCCCCTCGTCACCGACGACGGCCGCGCGTTCATCGTCGACCGCGGCTGGGTGCCGACCGGCAACGCGCAGGACGCCCCGGACCACGTGCCGGCTCCCCCCACCGGCGAGGTCACGGCGATCGTCCGACTCCAGCAGAGCGAGCCTCGCATCCCGGGCCGTACGGATCCCGCCCACACCGACCAGGTGCAGTCGGTGACGCTGTCCGACGTCGCGAAGAAGGTCGACAGGCCGCTCTGGACGGGTGCGTACGGGCAACTCGCGTCCGAGTCACCGGCTCCGTCCGAGGCGCGTCCGCTCGGCTGGGACCGGCCGACCGCCGACACCGGGCTGCACCTCAGCTACTTCATCCAGTGGTTCATGTTCGCGGCCGGCGGCTTCGGGTTCCTCGCATACCTGATGGTGCAGGAGTACCGGAACCTCAACCAGGACGACCCGGAAGAGCGCGAGCGCGCCCTCGAGCGCCAGCGCCGCAAGGACGCCAAGCCCAAGACCGACGCCGAGATCGAGGACGAGCTGCTGCGGTCCGGCCGCTGACGGACTGGAGGCACGTGGC
>NZ_MJGN01000067.1:55140-79722 GCF_001865065.1 Curtobacterium sp. MCBA15_008
CGCCACGTGCCTCCAGTCCGGCGCAGCGCACCACGCGCGTCACGCGAGCTCGATGAGCTCCGCGTAGTCCTTGTTCCAGTGGTCCTCGGTGCCGTCCGGCAGCAGCAGGACCCGCTCCGGGTTCAGTGCCTCGACCGCGCCGGCGTCGTGCGACACCAGGACGACCGCGCCCTCGTAGCCCGCCAGGGCGCCGAGGATCTCCTCGCGCGAGGCCGGGTCCAGGTTGTTCGTGGGCTCGTCGAGGAGCAGCACGTTCGCACCGGACACCACGATCATCGCGAGCGACAGGCGGGTCTTCTCGCCACCGGACAGCACGCCGGCCTTCTTGTAGCCGTCGTCGCCGGTGAACAGGAACGAGCCGAGGACACGACGGGCCTCGGTCTCGTTGAGCTCCGTCGACGCCGACACCATGTTCTCGATGACGGTGCGGTTGACGTCGATGTTCTCGTGCTCCTGGGCGTAGTACCCGATGCGGAGGCCGTGCCCGGGCTGGATCTCGCCCGTGTCCGGCTGGTCGGCGCCCGCGAGGATCCGCAGCAGCGTCGTCTTGCCCGCACCGTTGAACCCGAGGATCACGACACGCGAACCGCGGTCGATCGCCAGGTCCACGCCCGCGAAGATCTCGAGCGACCCGTAGGACTTCGAGAGCCCCTCGGCCATGAGCGGCGTGCGGCCACACGGCACCGGCGTCGGGAACCGCAGCTTCGCGACGCGGTCGGCGACGCGCTCGTCCTCGAGGCCGGCGAGCAGCTTGTCCGCGCGCGCCACCATCTGGTGCGCCGCAGCGGCCTTCGAGGCCTTGGCCCCGAAGCGCGCCGCCTGGTCCTTCAGCGTGGCGGCCTTCTTCTCGGCGTTCGCGCGTTCCTTGCGGCGGCGCTCCTCGTCGGCGACGCGCTGCCGCTGGTAGAGCTTCCACCCCATGTTGTAGATGTCGATGGTCTGTCGGTTCGCGTCGAGGTAGAACACCCGGTTGACGACCTCGTCGACCAGCTCGACGTCGTGGGAGATCACGATGACACCGCCGGGGTAGGTCTTCAGGTGCTCGCGGAGCCACACGACCGAGTCGGCGTCGAGGTGGTTCGTCGGCTCGTCGAGGATCATCGTCTCGGCGTCCGAGAACAGGATCCGGGCGAGCTCGATGCGGCGACGCTGGCCACCGGACAGGGTCTTGAGCTGCTGGTCGAGGATGCGGTCCGGCAGCTTGAGGTTCGACGCGATCGACGCCGCCTCGGCCTCGGCCGCGTAGCCGCCGAGCGCGTTGAACTGGTCGTCGAGCCGGCTGTACCGGCGCATCGCCTTCTCGGCCACGGCGGGGTCGTCGCTCGCCATGTCGAGGGTCGCGAGGCGGATCCCCTCCACGAGCTCACCGAGCCCACGGGCGTCGAGGATGCGCTTCCGCGCCGTCTCCTCCGGGTCGCCGGAGCGGGGGTCCTGCGGGAGGTACCCGATCTCGCCACCGCGGTCGATCTTGCCGCCGGTGGGCTGGGTCTCGCCCGCGAGGGCCTTCGTCATCGTCGTCTTCCCCGCGCCGTTGCGGCCGACGAGTCCGATCTTGTCGCCCTTCTCGACGCGGAAGGAGACATCCTCCATGAGGAGGCGAGCCCCGACGCGGATCTCGAGTTCGTGCACGGCAAGCACAGTGGACGTCCAATCAGTTGGTGGGTTTGCACAACGGTGTGTGCGGGAGGTGCACCGCTACGCTGACGGGACCGATGGTCCTGAACAGGACCAGCAGTCCATTCTAGGAGAATCACTTCTCCACCACGAGTCTCGTGGGACATGGACCATGGAACCGGCTCTGACCGGGACTTTCCCTCTTCTGGCTCCCGCCGCTCCCGGCGCTGCGTGCCTTTTCGTGCCTTTCGTGACTGAGGTTTCCGCCGCGTCGTACGTATAACCCCCACGACGAGAGGGAAGACGCAGTGGCAGGACGGAGCACGTTCGGGACAGTCCGAACGTTGAGCAGCGGGAAGCATCAGGCCCGCTACCTCGTGGATGGCAGGCAGGTCTCAGCCGGGACTCACGCCACGAAGAAGGACGCATGGGCGGCACTGGCCCGCGTCCGGGTGGAGCAGGAGAACGGCACCTGGGTCGACCCTGAGAAGGGCAAGGTGAAGTTCCGGGACCACGCAGAAGCGGTCCTGGAGCACCGCAAGGGTGACCTGAAGGACTCCACCCTCGTGACGTACCGGCAGGGGTTGAAGTCGCTGGTCTACCCGACGTTCGAGAACAAGGCACTGTCGGGCATCAGCATCGAGGACATCGACCGCTGGTGGAGTGCTCACCAGCACGTGGCTCCGGCTCGCAAGAACTCCTACATGGTCATGCGAATGCTCTTCCGCTACGCCGTCCGGTGGGGCCACGTCGAGTCCAGCCCGTGCATGGTCGAGGATGCGGGGAAGGACTACAGCAAGCCGCGTCCCGAGTTCTCGGTCGAGGACTTCCGTCGCCTCCTCCTCCACGTGGACTTCGACTTCGCGGCGCTCTTGTGGACGGCCTTCGGCGGGCATCTTCGTATCGCCGAGGTAGCGGGACTCAACCGGTCCGACTACAACCCAGCAGACGGCACGCTCCTGGTCGCGCGCCAGTACGCCGCACATGGGCCGAAGCGGCTCACCAGCACGAAGACCGACCGCCAGCGCAGGGTGACACTCCTCCGGCCCGCACGCGAGGCCCTGGAGGCGTTCCTGGCCACAACCGAGGGCCAGCCCTACGACCCGATGTTCCCCGGCTCCAGGGGGCAGCGGCAGTCCACCGACACCATCCGCCGCCAGTGGACCGCAGCGCGCCACGCAGCGGGCTTAGACGGCTTCCGGTTCCACGACACGAGGCACACGTCCTTGACCCTCGTCGCCCGCTCTGGCGCGACGTTGAAGGACCTGATGAGCAGGGCCGGACACAGCACCGCCGACGCCGCTCTCCGCTACCAGCACACGGGGGCCGAGCAGGACGCCCGTGTCGCCGCTGCCACTGACGCACTCCTCTCCTGAAAGGCACCCTCATGTCCACGCAGTTCACCCTCACCCGTTTCCTGGTCGCCGTCGCCATCGTGGCCGCGTTCCTGGTCCTCATCACCGTTCTCCTGCCCGGACACCCCAAGAAGGCGGAGCCGCCCCGGCAGTGCCCCTACTCCAGCGGGTGCGAGTTCGTGACGACCGAACGATGAAGCGCCCGCGTGAGTTCTTTGCTGACGACGATCCCCGCCTTCCATGGAACGGCGGAAAGCCCGCTGACGACCTTCTGACGCTGCCGACGACTACCGATAGGCCGAAGCGCATTCCAGCCCCGCAGAAGCCCGCACAGGACCGCTGGAGGGTAATGGCGGAGGAGTTCAGTCGCGCCATGCTCATGGACTTCCGGTATGCGGAGGCATTCGCAAAGGAGTTCCACCGACGCGAGGATAGGAAAGCCCGCAGGCGAGCCGCGAATCAGGTATAGTCGAAACTGCTTCCTTCAGTGAGACGTTGAAAGCGGTCACGGCCCCCAGTCTTTAACTCCTTGGAGACTGGGGGCCTTCTCTATGCCCTCGTGAATCTCAGAACATCTTCTTGACCCTGCGGAGAGGCTGTGAGTCCGAGGCCCTAGATGGTGTTTCGCTGCGGACTCTGTCCAAGCCCGTCAGGATTTCATCAACGTCTCAGTAAGAACAGAAGGAAGCACCATGACTGCATCTACTATCACTGGACAGGTAACTAACCCTTCCAGGGGAGAAGGAACGCTCCCCTTCGCCTGGGGAGTCATCCCTGCCGAACCTGAGACTGTGCGGGGTGAGAAGCGGTCCGCAAGCGGACGTGTTCTGGTGCCGGAGCAGTCGTGGCAGTCGGTCTACTTCTCCCACCTGTGCAGCGCTTCGCTGGTCATCCTCAACCTCCACGCGGTGCGTCACCCCATGGTCCGCAACGCGGACGGTACGGTCCCGTTCAAGCGGCGCTGGAGCACCATGGGTGAGGACGCTCTGGTGGAGTCGCTGTGGGTGTACACGAAGGCGTTCGCATCGGCTCACATCGACCGCAGCGGTGAGCGCCTGCCGAAGTTGTACCGCAAGATCACGGTGGAGCAGATGGACCGTGACATCCGCAACGCTGCCCGTCTGAGCATCGCGAACTGGGACGGCGACGAGGCCGAGCGCATCCGCGACAGCGCGGCCCGTGGGGGCCGTAGGAGCCGCCGTCAGGCCGACGTCACCACCGACATGGTCGCGCCCTTCCTGGAGGCCCTGGAGGGCTACAGCAGGGCAGACGCGGCCCGTCTCCTCGCAGGCCTGCCGTGGACCACGCCGACCGGCCGGAGCAAGGAGGCAGCATCAGAGAAGACGATGGTCCGTCGCCTCACGGAACTGGGCTTCACCGGGTCGCAGGAGCGTCGGAAGAAGGCCAAGGTCTCCTGGCATGTCCTGGACGGTCTCGACGGGCTGACGGTGGCTCAGCAGGCCGAGGAGTTGGGCTTGTCCACCAGTTACGTCAACCGGCTCCGCAAGGAGCGGAAGGCTGCGTTGGAGGTACCGGCTGAGGTTCAGCAGCCCGTGGCCGTAGAACTCGATATGGACGCACCCGGGCAGGTGGAGACCCTGGTCTTCGACCTCTACAAGCACATCGAGCAGGTACAGCGTGAGAAGGAGGCTGAGGCCGTGGCTGAACTGACGGACTGGCTGGACGAAGTGCTCCCCTGACTTAGTTGTCCATCGATAGTGCACTGTCGTCAGGACAGACTGAGGGTCCCTCATTGCAATGTGTCGGGGGTCGGATGTAGCGTCCGAATTGTCAGAACTTCTTCTGACCCGAACGGAAGGCAGCGCAGCATGGCGACACCGAAGGGCGGACGGGTGAAGGTCCGTGAGGGCGAAACCCCGAAGCAGGCGCAAGAGCGATTCATGTCCGAGGTTCAGCGGCGACTGGATGGAAAGACTGCACGGCGGCAGTCAGACCCCGAGGAAGAGAAGGGCATCCAGGACTTCATCAAGGCGGCAAAGAAGGGACTGGGCCTGTGAGCATCAACTGGGACGACGTGAGCGACGAGACCAAAGAGTACTTGGAAGAGAACCCGGAACTGGCACCGACGCTGATCGATGTAGCGGAACGCCTGAAAGCCAAGTGGAGCAAGCCCTGATCCGATAGGATTAGAACGCTCCTTGGCTGGAGTGAACGCCCCTGGGACCTATCGCCTGGGGGCGTTTCTCATGCCCGCGGCAGAATCCTCGCGACGATCCGATAGTAGGGGTCACGAGGCAACGGCCTCACAATTCCAGCCAGAAGGAGTCAGAAGATGTTCCAGCGCATCATCAACGCACTTACCCCGGGCCACATCCGCCTGGAGCGTGCAGAAGCCCAGGCATGGCACGTGCTGGCCGACGTCATGGCAGAGCGCCAGCGCCTGGCACAGAAGGCAGGTCAGAACCGATGAGCGACTTCCAGGAAGAGTCAGAGTCCAACTTCTCCGAAGTGGTGTCGAACTTCACGGGCATCCTCAGCGTCAAGGACGTAATCCTGCCCCACGTCTCGACCGACGACCTCCAGGCCGAACTGGACCGCCGCCAGCGCGAGGACGAGTCCTGATGGCAGGCATGAGCCAGGCCTTCCAGGCCACTGTCCAGGACCGGCTGGGCTACATCCCTGACGGCCTCTCTACGGCCATTGGCCCGCTCCTGGCGGCACAGCGCGACTCCTACGTCCTTGCTTACCTCACCGCCCCCGAGGAGCAGCGTGCACGCCCCGCAGAGACGTGGCTGATCCCTGAGGAGGACCGAGACCTCTTCGAGACCTTCCGCCTCCACATGCAGGACCTGGGGCTGTGAGCGGGTCGCTAGGCAGCGGGGCCGTCTGGTCGGACCTCAGCAAGCCCATCATCCACTTCGGCAGCCCGAAGGCGACGAGCACCCTCGTTGACTCGGCAGGCCGTCCCATCAACCTGGAGGCCACCAATGAGTGAGCGACACGTAGTCCCTCTGACCGACGAGGAGTCGGCAGCAGTCAACAAGGCAGTGGGAAAGGCAATCGCGTTCGTGTCTGACGCACTGGAGCCGTACGGCATCGACGCCCTCACGCTGGTCATGCCCGAGTGGCGGCGCGTAGTCGAGGGTGACGAGCCGCAGCCCGCACCTGTGCAGCCCGAGCCGGTCACGCCACTCGTGCAGCAGGCCTAGAGGATGTTCTTCATGACTGAGACTGACCGCATCTTCCTCAACAAGGTATTCGAACGCGCTCTGGAGCGTGGGGACTACGACGATGACGTTGCCACTATCGCGCAGTTCCTCGACCGTGAGGGCAACCCGGAGGGACCAACCCTCACCCAGGCCATGCGCGCAGCGGGCACCTACTCAGGTCGAGTCGCAGGGGTGAACCCCTAGCGATGTCCAGTCACCACACCCGTTGGCGCAACGGGGAAGGCAAGAAGCAACGGGCACGACTCGCAGCCCTCTTGCCTTCCCCGTGCCCACGGTGTGGCAGGCCGGTGCTTCCCACTCAGGCATGGGAAGCAGACCACACCATCGCCCTCCTCAACTGGCCGGAGCACCAGCCCTATCCCGATGCGCTCATCAAGGCAGCGCATAAGTCCTGCAACCGGCGCAGTGGAGGGAAGGACGGGGCACGCATCACGAACAACAAGAAGCGTGCGATCCGCAATGCAGATAAGGACATCCGCGAATGGTGACGACGACTGAACACAACGAGAGTCGCGTCTTTGAGAACGACGTAACTCCTCTCGCTCGCCGTCTCCAGGATTTCCTCCCCGGACCATGGGACGAAGTCCGAGACGGTCACATCGCCCCGGCATACGTGTCGGAGTTGTCGGATGACGATGCAATGCGGGAGGAGTTCCTGGCCGGTGCTGAACTTCTGGGCCTTCTCGATGAAGGCATGGAGGTTTACTCGCAGCAGTTGTTCGTGGCGGACGTCATCAATGCTGGTGCAGAGACCACGGTCATCGAGATGCCCCGTCGCTCTTCCAAGACGACCAGCATTCTTGCCGTACTCCTGGGGCGCTGCCTGACCCGTGCGCGGTACAAGGTGGTCTTCTCCGCTCAGTCCGGCACGAAGTCCAGCGAGTTCTTCCGCGACTGGCTGTCCGACATGGAGTTGCACCAGGGCTTCACGCCGGAGAGCGAGTGGCCGTACAAGCCACGCACGCAGGCCGGTTCCATGATGCTCACCTTCCGGAACGGCAGCACCTTCAAGGTCCTCAACACCCCCACTGCGAAGGCGCTCCGCGGTGGTGCCGCTGACGTCGTTTGGTTCGATGAGGCGCAGGAGTTCACGGACGTGCAGAGCGCTGACTTGAAGGCCGGTGCTCCCCCGCTGATGGACACGCGCGATGACGCACAGTTGATCCTGTCCGGCACCCCCGGCAAGGTGCGCGCCAACTGGTTCTGGGACACCCTCGTGCAGGGCCGCGACGTGGAGAACCCCGCCGTGGCGATCCTGGAGTACAGCGCGCCCGACAGCGCTACCCAGGAGGACCTGGCCGACGAGGCGCTGTGGCAGCGAGTCCACCCGGGCATCGGCACGCTCACGACGCTGGCGAAGATGCGTGCGCGCTACAAGGGCTATCAGGACGCGAAGAACCCAGACATCGTGTCGCCGGAGTGGTCCCGCGAGTACATGTGCCAGTGGCCCGTGGCTGCCGACGTGGCCGTCATCCCGCAGCACCTGTGGGAAGCCGCTGCCCTGGAGCACAAGTTGCCGTACCCGCAGCAGGTGGCGTTTGGCTTCGACATCAGCCCGAACGGTTCTACGGCTGCCATCGTCGCAGCCTGGCGCGTGGACGGTGTGGCTCACCTGGAGTTGGTGGCGCACGAGAGCGGCAGCACGTGGCTCCGGGACCGCATGGTCGCTCTGTCTACGAAGTACAAGGCTGTAGTCGGCTTCGACCCCATCGGATCGAACCGCGTGGTCCAGGAGGAGGTATCGCGCAGCCGGAGCGCAGCGAAGGGACGGCTCCGGCCGGTCGAGCGCGGTGGCATCTCCCCAGCATGCGTCACGATCCTCCGTGACCTGGAGGACGGAAAGGTGAAGCACTTCAATCAGCAGGGGCTGAATGAGGCAGCCGCATTCGCAGCCAAGCGCGTGTGGGGTGACGGCAGCACGTGGAGTTGGGGACGCATTGCCAGCGGCGGTGACATCACTCCGTTGGTCGCCGCGACCATGGCGCTTCGCGCATTCGATGAGATGCCAGCAGCCCGGACGCTTCGCATCATCACGGCCTAATTCAGTTTGGCGCGCTCGTTCCGATAGTAGGGGACATGGGAATCCTCAATGCGCTCCGGCTGACGAATAGCCGTCCTGCCACGGATGCCATTGTGTCCCCTTGGACCGATGCTCAGTTGAAGTCCTTCGTCTGGTCTGACGTATTCGGGAACACCGACAATGTGCCGGTAACCCGGGCAGAAGCAATGCGCGTTCCCGCCGTTGCGAAGGCACGGAACCTGATTGCTCCACTGATTGGCCGTCAGCCGTTGAAGGTTCTGGACCGTACCGGCGCTCTGGTGGAGCAGCCGACGTGGACCTACCGCAGCGATCAGGACATCGTGTCCATGGCGCACGTGCTGACCTGGGTAGCGGACGACATCCTGTTTCTGGGCCACGCGCTCCTCAGCGTGAAGCGCGGCAGCGACGGATTCCCAGTCAGCATCGACCGCATCAGCCCCGACCGCTACACGATCACCAACGGATCGATCCTCGTGGATGAGAAGCCCGTGGATGCGCGTGACGTCATCTTCGTCCCCGGTCTCGTAGACGGACTGTTGGACATCGGTGCCCGCAGCATCCGTGGCGCTCGCTACGTCGAGGAGGCGTGGGTGGGTCGCGTTCGCAACCCCATCCCACAGACCGTCATCAAGGAGACGACTGACCAGACGAACATCAGCGACGAGCGCGCTGAGGGCATCGTCCGGCAGTTCAACGAGAAGCGCCGCGACCCTGACGGTGCGACGACGTACGTTCCCTACGGCCTGGCTGTCGAGGCCCTGGGTGCGAACGACTCCAACCTCTTCGTGGAGGCGCGCAACGCGCTCCGCATCGACATCGGTTCCTTCGTCGGTGTGCCCTCCACGCTCATGGACGCCACCACCGTTCAGGCGTCCCTGACGTATGAGAACAAGGCCGGTGAGCGTGACCGGTTCTACGTAGAGGCCCTGCCGCTCTACGCCGCAGCCATCGAACAGCGCCTGTCCCTGGACGACGTTGTGCCCCGCGGGCAGCGCGTCCGCTTCGACTTCTCGGAACTGTACGCACAGGTTCCGACCCCGACCGGTGCCCCCACGGAGGACTGACCCATGACCGACAACATCGAGTTCGCAGAGGCCGGAGACTTCTCCGTCGATGCCGAGGCACGCACCGTCCGCGGCCTTCTGCTCCCCTGGGGCGAGAAGTCCCGCATCAGTGCGAATGGGGTCGCTCCCATCGCTTTCGAACGCGGCACGGTCCCGGTGCCCAAGGACCCTTCCGTGGTGTCGGTGAACCGCCACCACAACCGCTACGACCCCGTGGGACGTGCTGACGAAATCCAGGACACGGAGCGCGGCTTGGTCGCCACGTTCAGCATCGCAAAGACCGACGAAGGGGATGAGTTCCTGTCGCAGCACAATTCCGGAGTCCTCCGCAAGTTGAGCGCTGAACTGACCTTCGACCGTGACGAGGCTGACCAGAGCAAGGCCAAGCGAGGTCGCCTGACGGGCGCGGGCTTCGTCACCGAAGGTGCGTTCGCATCCGCCGCCCTCTTCGCGCTGGGCGACGTCGAGGAGCAGACCACCCAGGAGCAGCCCGTCGAGCGCGAGGTTCCGGACGGCGCAGAGAAGCCGCTGGGCCTCCAGGACGGTGCCACCACGTTCAGCACGGCGACGGATGAGTCCGGCGTCACGACCAGCACCACGAAGACCGTGGGCGATCCCGAGACCGACGAGGCCGGGACGACCACCCAGAAGACCACCACGACTGACGTCGTGGTCACCCCCACCACCCCTAACCCGGAGGAGGCCACCGTGGCCGATGCAACTGTCCCGAGCACGCTGAACGCCTCTGCTCCCGCTGACAAGGTGACCAAGGAGAACTTCCTGGCTGCCGTTTCCGGCGCTGCCCGTACCGGTGACCCCGGCATGCTCGCAGCCCTCAGCGACGTCAAGATCAGCGGAACCGGTGCAGTCGGCACTGGCGTCGTCGTACCCGAGTACGTAGGCGAGGTCTGGTCCGGTCGCGCGTACCAGCGCAAGGTCATCCCGCTCCTGAACCAGGGCAGCCTGACCAGCCTGACCACGCAGGGCTGGCGCTTCACGCAGGCCCCTGAGGTCTCCGAGTGGGCCGGAAACAAGTCCGACGTTCCGTCGAACGCACCGAAGACCGAGCCGGTGAATTGGGACATGCAGCGCTTCGCTGGTGGCTGGGACATCGCCCGCGAGTTCATCGACTTCGGTGAGACCGCGGTCCTCGACTCGTTCCTCCGTCTGGCCGCTGACTCCTACGCCAAGAAGTCCGACAACTGGATGCTTGGCAAGTTGCTCGCTGGAGCGACCGTTGCCGGTGTCGGCACGGGTGTCCCGGAGGGCGTGGGCGACGGCTTCGCCAAGATCATCCGCGGAGCGCTCCGCGTCATCGCTTCGGACGCAACCCCCTCGTACGCGCTCATCGCGCCGGACCTCTACGAGGAGTTCATGTTCACCAAGAAGGACGACACCCTCGCCTTCCTCACCACGACCATCGGTCTGGAAGAGGGCGCGCTGGAGTCCTTCAAGATCGTGCCCCACGCAGGCGTGGACGCCGGTGAGGTCCTGGTCGGTGCCAAGGAGGCCGCTGGTGCCTACGAACTGGCAGGCAGCCCCATCCGCATCAACGCTCTGGACATCGCCCGCGGTGGTGTGGACGAAGCCCTCTTCGGCTACATCCAGGCGCGCATCGAGTACCCGGCTGGTCTCCAGTTGGTCACCGACAACGCGTAGTCCAAGCGCCGGCGAAAAGAAGTTCTGAGAGGAGGGCGAAGGCCATGACCCGCTACTACGTCGGAGATAGCCCGGTCCAGGTGACCGTGCTGGCACCCGAGATGTCCTGGTCCTTCGCCCTCTTCGAGAGTGCGTCGGCACGGCTCGTTGACCCGGACGGTGCGCAGCACGAAGGACTGACCGCTTCGCTTGAAGGTCTGCCCGAGCACATCGAGGTCGTGTGGCCGAAGGGCTCGCTCCTGAACAAGCCGGGTCTGTGGCAGGTCCTCGTGGGCCTCACCGCAGAGGACGGCAAGATCGAGCACTTCCCGCCTTACGGCATCCCGGTTGAGCAGCACGACGGGTGGCACACCATCGACAGCATCCGGGACGTCTGGCGTGAAGCCCCCTTGGACGACGCCGAGTTGTTCACGTACCTGGACGCAGCCAAGGACCTCTGCATCGCGAAGGCGGACCCGATCACCGGACCTGTCCCGCAGCGCTACCGGCTGGCACAGGCCATGCAGGTACGTGCGATGTGGAACGCCGGACACGTCAGCAGCGGGGGCCAGTACGGCAGTGACGACCAGGCCGTCTACGCGTACTCCATGGGCTACGACATCGTGAAGTTGCTTCGCCCGTCCGGAGCCATCGGAGGGATGTTCTGATGACCAGTGCCCGCCAGCAGGTCGTGGACGCCATCAAGCCGGTCCTTCCTCAGTCGTGGCGCCTCGTGCCCTACCTCACGTCCCTCGACGCCATCAGCCAGACAACCGTCATGCTCCACGCGACCGGCGTCGAGCGCTTCCCTTCGGCTCCGGCGAAGACGTACCTCATCACCTTCGAGGCAACCGTCATTGATCCGAGCAAGGACCCCGCCCGCGTTTGGGACGCGCTTGACGACGAGGTCCTGGAAGCCATCGCTGCATTGGACTCCATCGACTCCCTCGACTGGACCGGCGCTGAGCCGGTCGCCATCAGCAATCTCTTCGGCTGGACGATCACGTTCACCGTTCCCTACGAGCACGAGGACTGACCATGACCATCTACATGAAGAACGTGACCTTCAAGGTTGCGTCCAAGGACTACGCGGCTCAGTTGTCCAGCGTGACGCTGACGCCGAACACGACCACCGCGACGTGGAACGGCTTCAACGGAGCCGTCCAGAAGAACCAGTCCCCCGCCGACTGGCAGGCCGACATCACCTTCGGTCAGGACTGGTCTGACGATGGCCTCTCCGCCTTCCTCTACGACAACGAGGGAGACGAGGTTGAGATCCAGTTCACGGTTGCTGGAGGCCCGACCTTCACGGCGCAGGCCACCCTGGCTGCCCCGTCCGCTGGTGGAGCCGTCAACGCCTTCGCTGAGTCCACCGCGTCCCTGCCCATCGACGGCAAGCCGGTCCGGTCGGCTGCCTGATGCTCACCATCGACGTCCGGCAGAGCGATGAACTGCGGTCCGTAGTCATCGCTCTCCGGGCTGTCGATCAGACCATCGCCAAGAACATCCGGAAGTACACCCAGAGCGACTTGGCTCCGGCGTGGGCTGAGGCTGTCCGAGGCCGGTCGCACACGGGCCTGGAGGTTCGGGCGCTCGGCAACACGGCCCGGACGTCGGTCTCCTCCGGTGGCATCACGCTGAAGGCCGCAACCGTGGGCCGACGCCTGACCCGCGGCTTCGACCCGAAGTTGATGTATGCGGGCGTCGAGTTCGGTGGTGACCGCCAGAAGCGCGTCACCTACCAGGCCCGCAGCAAGAAGGGGAAGACGTACAACGTCACCCGCCGCACGCAGGCCATGCTCCCCGCTCGCCGCCGCTCTGGTCCCGTCTATGGAGCAGCCGCCGAGATGATCCCGCGGGCAGCAGCCCTCTGGACACAGACCACCGTTCGCACCATCGCAGAAGCCGCAGAAGGAAAGGAGGGCTGACCCGTGGCAATCAGGATTCCGATTGGGGCCAACGCCTCCGAAGCAATCCGCGAGGCCAAGAAGGCGGGCAACGCCATTGAGTCCATCGGTGACTCTCTGGACGACCTCGCACGAGACTCGAGCCGTCAGTCCCGCGAGGCTGGCAACGACCTCGCGAAGGGCATCGACCAGGGCACCGACAAGGCCGAGAAGTCGGTCCAGGACCTGGAGCGCACCTTCAAGCAGTCCGTCAAGGACATGGCCCGTGCAGACGGTGGCGGTGGGCTGGGGACCAACATCTCCCGCGACATGAAGAAGGGCACCCGGGAAGCCGGTGAGTCCGTCTCCACGTTCAAGGATGAGGCGAAGGCCAACCTGTCCGAAGTCGCGTCATCGTTCTCCGGTGACATCCAGTCCTCCGTGGACCTCGTGCAGGGCACCCTGGGTGGCGTCGTCGCAGACCTGGGACCGATCGGTCTGGCTGCTGGTGCCGCGTCGGCGGTCGGTGTCGGCCTCATCGGTGCCGCCATCACGAACGCGCAGGCTGACGCTGAGCAGTTCCAGGCGCAGGTGTCGGACCTCGCAACTGACCTCATCGAGACGGGCCGCGTCGGCTCCGCTTCGCTGGGCTACATCGCGGACGAGTTGAAGGAGATGGCGACCGTCACGGACGGTTCCGTCACGTCGCTGAAGGACCTCCGCAACGCTGCCGACCGGTCCGGCACGTCTTACAAGGACCTCGCCACCGCCGCTGCCGGTCACACCGACGAGATCGACAAGCAGATTGACGCCATCGTCAAGCAGAAGAACGAGTGGCAGCAGTCCGGTCAGGCGATCCTGGAGGGCGACGACGCTCTCGGTTCGAGCGCGAACAACCGCACGAAGGCGCTGGACCAGACGCTCGGCTACCTTCGCGATGCCAAGAAGGCCGCGAAGGAAGCAGCCGCGGAGCAGAAGAACTACGCCGACGCCGGAGGCATCGCGCTCCAGGCCAACGCCGAAGCCGTGGAGTCCTACGGCGAATCCCTCGCGTCCGCCTTCCAGGAGGCCGGTGACGCGCAGCAGGGGTTCACGGACGATGGCGTCTTCAACCTGGATCGCTACATCCAGAAGACCAGCGAGACCGTCGCGCAGATCGAGAACTACTCCCAGAACATGGCGAAGGCCACGGGACAGTTGGGCAAGGCCGGACACGACGAGGCCATCCGCTACTTGGAACAGCTGGGTCCTGACGCCGCTCCCCTGGTGGACGCCTTCATCAAGGCACCCGCCGCGAAGCAGGCCGAACTGGCGCGCATCTGGGACGGGCTGGGCAGCACCAGCGCATCGAACTTCGGTACCGGTCTCCAGGCGAACCTCAACGCTCAGGGCAACGCGACGAAGGGCGTCACCATCGTGCCGGACCTCGCAGCATTCAACCGCGCGATGGCCGAGGCTACCCGCCAGCGAGAAGTCCACATCAAGGCCTACACAGACAACATGGGCGGTCGCCGCCAGGGAATGGGGACGCCCTAATGAGCAGCACCTTCACGTCCAGTGAGGCAATCCACGCGCTCACGCATGCGTGGACTGGCACCGTCAACAACTCTCAGTCGGTCGAGTTGAGTGACGGCGTCGAGGTACGCCGGAACCTCTTTGAGAACCCGAACTTCGAGACCAACACGGGCGGCATCACGTGGTCCACGAACCTGACGGTGACTCGCGACACGACGACCTTCCACAGCGGGAGCGCATCGATGCGGGTGGTCGGCACTGGGGCAAACGCCTATGGCGGGCTGTACCCGGCACAGCGGTACGACCTCGTACCCGGCGCGACGTACACGTGGAGTTTCTACTTCATGATCCCTGCTGACCTGTCCACGAACTCGCTGCCGCAGATGGCGTTCTACAACGGGACGACCAACCTGGGCTACGCCTACGTGTCCAGCATTCAGTTCGCCACGGATTGGCAGCGACAGAGCATCACCTTCACGGTGCCGGATGGCACAACGCGGGTCACCTTCTTGCTCCACTCCCTGAACAGCCCAACGACGACCGACGTCATCTACTTCGATGACATCCAGTTGGAGCAGTCCCCCGTCTCTACGGACTACTTCGATGGCTCCACGCCCGGGACAGTCGAGTACGGCATCGCGATGCCCTCTCTGGTCACTCAGTGGGCGGCGACGTCCCAGCCCCGCCACATCGTCCATGACGTGCTGGGTACCCCGTGGCCGAACGTCACCATCCAGCCTGCCGGTCCCCGGTCGGGCACGATGAGCGCGCTCTTCGACTCCGAGGATGGAGCCAACGACTTCTTCACCATGCTTCGTGGAACGAACGTCATCACGTTCAGCGACACCGACACGTACTCCACCGCCATGGTCTTCCTGGCTCAGGACAACATCACCATGACTCCGGACGATCAGGACCGCCGCCGCTGGGTTGTGTCCTTCGGGTACATGGAGGTCCAGGAGTGATCCTCTCCACCCTGAACGTGACCGGCACGCTGATCCCCGCGACCGGCTCAGCGACCTACCCGCTTGCCGTGAAGCAGGGCACCCTGAGCATGGACGAGAGCGTCAGCCCCTTCATCGGAGGGGACATCACCATCGCCCACCCGGGGCTGGCCGTCTTCGCGCTCATCGACAACAAGGCAAAGGTTCGCCTCAACGTCGTCAGCGGGGGCACGACGCTGAACGTGACCCTGAACGTCGAGGCCCGTCAGTTGATCACGGAGACTGGCGAAATCGGCATCAACCTCGTGAACGACGAGGCCCTGGTCGAGGACGTTAGCCCCACCACCAACGTGGACTACAACGACTCTCAGGGCAGCGTGCGGACCATCGTCAACTCTGTGCTGACTCGCGCTCTGGGAAAGACCACGACGGCTTCCTACGCCTCCGGAGCAGACCGGGCCTTCCCGACCTTCCGCGAGGTCCGGAACTACTTCCCGAACCCGTCCTTCGAAATCTCCTCCGGACTGATGACCGCCGTGAACGCGGCGCTGTCGCAGTCCACGACGTACAAGAACACGGGCACCTACTCGCTGAAGGTCACGCCCAACAGCACGAGCACCGGGTCCTACGCGTACGCCTATGTCCCTCTGGAGCCGGGTAAGACCTACACGGCGTGGTGCTATGCGCGCATCGTCACCCCGCAGACCGGGACACTCAACGGGGACGCCCGCAAGTTGCAGTTCCTCGCCACGGTGAGCGGGCAGCAGAGCATCTACAACCGGTCCAACGCAGCAGCGAACACGACCAGCACGACGACGCGCCTGAGCATGACCTTCACGGTGCCGCCCGCCGCGACCGACACAGCAATCCGGTTCATCAGCGGAGGCACGAACACCGCCGACAACAGCGTCTACTTCGATGCGGTCCAGATCATCGAGGGCGACGGCAACGACACCAATGGAGCGCTGATGGCCTTCTGGGACGGAGACACCGCGGACAGCGCCACCTACAACTACGCGTGGGACGACACCGCTGGCCTGTCCTCCAGCACGCGCACGCCCGTCCTGGACCGCGATGAGGGCGCTCTGGTCTGGGAACCCGGCACGGGCGGCATGCGCTTCCTGAAGGACATCCTGGAGGCCACCGGACTCCGGCTCTTCCAGGACATCGACGGTGCGTGGAAGTTGGCCGACAACTCCTACCGGGTCGCCGGTCAGGCGCGCATCGGCTACGGCTTCAACCTCTACGGGGCAACGGACCTGATGAGCCGGACGGCAACGCAGTTGGACGGCATGCCGCTCTTCTGTGACGCCGTGGTGCTCCGCTACGCCTGGACCGACGTCCTGGGCCGTGAGCGCACCGCGTCCGACATCGCAGGTCCCGCAAACCCGACGAAGGCTTACACGCCGGACGTGATCGAGGCTCCGTATCCCGGACCGGGACGGGCCGCGTACATGCTCTCCCGCTTGAAGTTGCGGCAGCGCCAGTTGCAGGTGACTGGAGCCACGGACTTCACGATCCGCCCGGGCCAGGGGGCCGTCATCACCACTGTGGACTCCGGGGTTCAGACCGGCTACGTGGACGCCGTCTCCTGGGACCTCGGCAACGACGAGATGACGGTCTACACGAAGGGCCTCATCGGAGTGCAGGACGGCTCCATCGGCAAGTCCCCCACAGGACAGACCATCGGCAGCGTGGCGGGGTCCATCGCTGCCTACACCAACTAGGACAGGAGGCCTCTCATGGCTGTAGGAGACGCCGCTGGAGCGGCAGGACTGAAGACGTACGGGGACTCGCTCCTCGTGGCGGACATCGACGTGGCGCTCAACCAGACCGCCGACTACATCGCTGCCGACCGGGCACGCTTGACGAAGTTGGAGGGGCAGTCGCTGAACGTCCCGAAGTTCTTCGTCAAGAAGTCCAGCAACGGGTTCAACGTGAAGGCTGAGACCTGGCTTCAGTTGACGTCCGGAGCGTGGGCCTCCCCGCAGAAGAGCGTGGGCGGCTTCACCTGGAGCGGTGGTGTCCTCACCGTGCCGAAGGCGGGCCAGTACCTCGTGACCGGGCACATCATGTACCGCAACAACGACTTCCGGACCGCGGCCTTCAACATCACCCGCAACAGCACCACGCCGGACAGCAACGCCACCATCTGCGGGAACGAGACCACCGTCGAGTCCCCCACCGTGGATTCGCTCCTCCAGTTGGGTGTGTCGTCCACGGAGTTCGTCGGTCTGAACGCTGGGGACCAGTTGCGCTTCTACACGCTCCAGCGCAACCGGGCATCGGACGTCGTGAACATCGGTTCGCGCTCCTTCGACCTGTCGATGAACGTCCTCTGGGTGGACACGCTCTAACCCTCCCAGGCTGCGGATTGCTCGCGCGTCCAGTAGCGGTCCGGGCGTAGTAGGAGCCGACGCCGTCCAATGATCGAGATTGGGCCTTGCGTCCACTGGAAATGCATCTTCCAGGACGCACGGGTGGACTCTGACTTCAACGCTTCGTACTCAGCGTCGGTGAGGAGCAGGCTGTGCCCAATCTCGTTCCTGGAGTCGGGCCGAGTCTTCGACTCCAGCACAGGAGCGAGGCTCACCCACGGCGTCCACTCGCCCGCTCCTCTTCGAGACCGGACCTTGATGTGCCGTGCCGACGCCGACCCGAGGTTACGAAGCGCCACCGTCCAGTAGGCCTTGCCGTATTCCGCTGATACCTCGTTGGTCGACACATGCATGAGCGGTGCTGGCTCTCTGAAGTAGTTGAACAGCAGAGAGAACGTGGCGACCACGGCCGCGTAGATGGCTAGGACCAGGGAGAGCATGTCTCAGATCATGCTCGTTGTGGTCTTCGCACAAGGCACGCCGCTCCGATCCGTCGCCTCTCGTGCCTACTGCTTGCCTTTCGTGCAGTACCGTGAACGCAGGGTTCGGCACGGCCAAAAGAAGTTTTGGGCCGGTCAGGCCCGGTTTCATGCTGAAGGCCAGATGGCCCGAAGAAGTCTAGGAGAATCCATGACGAACGCCACCGGGTTCGCTCCCCGCGCAGTCCTCGCCGACCGTCTGCGCACCCACGGCCTGGCCACCGACGCCGCCCTGATCGCCGGAGGCGCGCTGTTCACCGCCGCCATGGCGCAGGTGCAGGTCCCGATGTGGCCGGTGCCGATCACCGGGCAGACCCTGGCCGTCGTGCTCGTCGGCGCCACCCTCGGCGCCCGGCGCGGCATGCTCTCGCTGCTCGTCTACGCCGTCGCGGGCCTGGCCGGTGCGCCGTTCTTCGCCGAGATGACGGGCGGCCTGCAGGCCCTCGCCGTCCCGAGCTTCGGCTACGTCATCGGCTTCATCCCGGCCGCGGGCGTCGTCGGCTGGCTCGCGCGCCGCAACTGGGACCGCCACGTCGGCCGTGCCGCGGTGGCGTTCACGCTCGCGAGCGCGATCCCGTTCGTGACCGGCCTGCCCTACCTCGCCGTCGTGCTCGGGCAGCTCGGCGCCCCGAACGACCTGCAGTCGGTGCTCGCCGCCGGCCTGTACCCGTTCATCGTGGGCGGCGTGGCGAAGGCGCTCATCGCCGCCGGCATCCTGCCGCTCGCGTGGAAGGCCGTCGGCCGCCGCTGACCCGGACGCCGGGGGTCTCGGCCGGACGCCTCGGCCGGACGTCGAGGTCGGGCGCCTCGGCCGGGCGTCGAGGTCGCACGACACGCCGCGTGCGCGCCGCCGAGATCGCAAGAAGTGCCGCTTCGTCTCCGGACGGGCGGCACCTTCTGCGATCTCGGCACCCGCGCGTCGCCCCCGGCGCGGGTGCGCACAGACGGACGGGAGGCGCGGTACCAGCTGGCACCGCCCCTCCCGTCCGTTCGTGTGGTGGCGTCTAGATCGAGAACCCGAGCGCGCGCATCATCTCGCGCCCGTCGTCGGTGATCCGCTCCGGACCCCACGGCGGCATCCAGACCCAGTTGATGCGGAACGCGTCGACGATGCCGTCGAGCGCGTTCGCGGTGTCACCCTCGATGACGTCAGTCAGCGGGCAACCGGCGCTCGTCAGTGTCATGCTGATCACGAGGGCGGTCGCCTCGTCGTCCCAGGCGAGGTCGTAGATGAGCCCGAGGTCGACGATGTTGACGCCGAGTTCCGGGTCCTGCACCTCTTTCAGGCCCTCGACGACCTCGTCGAACTTGTCCGGTGCGAGTGCGGTGATCATCAGTTCCCCGCAGCTGCGGCCGCGGCGGCCTGCACGTAGCGGTCGTAGCCCTCGTTCTCGAGGCGCTCGGCGAGCTCGGGGCCGCCCTGCTCGGCGACCTTGCCCGCGACGAACACGTGCACGAAGTCCGGCTTGATGTAGCGGAGGATGCGCGTGTAGTGCGTGATGAGCAGCACGCCGAGGCCGGTGGCCGCCTTGGCACGGTTGACACCCTCGGAGACGATCTTCAGCGCGTCGACGTCGAGGCCGGAGTCGGTCTCGTCGAGCACGGCGAACTTCGGCTTGAGGAGCTCGAGCTGCATGATCTCGTGGCGCTTCTTCTCGCCACCGGAGAAGCCCTCGTTGACGTTGCGCTCGGCGAAGGCCGAGTCCATCTTGAGGTCGGCCATCGACTGGCGGAGGTCCTTCACCCAGCTGCGGAGCGCAGGTGCCTCGCCGTCGATCGCGGTCTTCGCGGTGCGGAGGAAGTTCGACACCGTGACGCCGGGGATCTCGACCGGGTACTGCATGGCGAGGAACATGCCGGCGCGGGCACGCTCGTCGACGCTCATCGCGAGGACGTCTTCGCCGTCGAGCGTGATCGAGCCGCCGACGACGTTGTAGCGCGGGTGGCCGGCGATCGTGTACGCGAGGGTGGACTTGCCGGAGCCGTTCGGCCCCATGATCGCGTGGATCTCGCCCTCGTTGATCGTGAGGTCGACGCCCTTGAGGATCTCCTTGACACCCTGGTCGGTGTCGATCGAGACCTGCAGGTCGCGGATTTCGAGAGTGGACATTGCGTTCCTTCGGTTGCAGCTGTGGTGCGGCGTCAGCCGCGGGAAGTGTTGGAGGTGCTCAGTCGACCGGGACGACGTCCTGCACGTCGACGTAGACGTCGCCGTCGCGGACCTCCACCCGGAAGACCGGGACGGGCTCGTACGCCGGGAAGTTCTGCGGCTTGCCGGTCGCCAGCGAGAACCGGGAGCCGTGCGCCCAGCACTCGAGCGTGTCGCCCTCGACGAACCCCTCCGCCAGGGAGATGTCGCCGTGGGTGCACGTGTCGCCGATGGCGTGCACGGTGCCCGCAGAGTCCTTCACGATGGCGACCGCGGTGCCGTCGACCACGGCGCGCATCGGGCTGTCCACCGCGATGTCCGCCTCGGCGCAGACCTTCGTCGACATCAGGCCGTGGCTGCTTCCGTCTCGGGCGCGGCGAGGACCGTGCGCCCTTCGAGGAGCTCCTGCTCGACGGCGGCGATGAGGCGTTCCTCGAGCTCGGGCGCGCCGATCTTCTGGATGACCTCGACGAGGAAGCCGAGCACGACCAGTCGACGTGCCTCTTCCTCGGGGATGCCGCGGGACTGCAGGTAGAACAGCTGCTCGTCGTCGAAGCGACCGGTGGCACTCGCGTGGCCGGCGCCCTCGATGTTGCCCGTTTCGATCTCGAGGTTCGGGATGCTGTCCGCCCGCGTGCCGTCGGTCAGGACGAGGTTGCGGTTCTGCTCGTACGAGTCGGTGCCGTCACCGGCGCGGCCGATGAGGACGTCGCCGATCCAGACGGTGTGCGCGCCCTGGCCCTGCAGCGCGCCCTTGTAGTTGACCCGACCGCGCGTGTTCGGCGCGTCGTGGTTCACGTAGACCTGCTGCTCGATGTACTGCCCGGCGTCGGCGAAGTACACGCCGTACATCTCGGTGTCCGCGCCCTGCGCACCGAGGTGCGTCGAGGGGTTGACCCGGACGACGTCGCCGCCGAGCGAGACCACGACGTGCTTCAGGAAGGCGTCACGGCCGACCTCGGCGAAGTGCGTCGACACGTGCACGGCGTCGTCGTCCCAGTCCTGCAGGCTGACCACGGTGAGGCGGGCGCCGTCGCGGACGACGATCTCGACGTTCTCGCTGAGGAGCGCCTTGCCGCGGTTGTCGAGCACGACGATGCCCTGCGCGTGCGCCTCGGCCGTGATGACCGTGTGCGCCGCGCGGGGCTGCGTGCCGAAGTCCGAACGGGTCAGCGTGATGAACTCGTGCGCCTCGGTCGCCTTCACGGTGATCGCGAGCACCGCGTCACGCGCGGTCCAGGCGGCCGCGGCGGCGCGGTCCTCGGGCAGACCGGCCGTGCCGACGCGGGGGTCGTCGCTGCGACCCCACTCGACGTCGGCGCCGTCGGACTGCCGGGCGAGGAACGGGTAGGCGGATCCGTCGAGCCCACCGGCGAGGAGCGGCTGGAGCTTCGCGAGCGGTGCGAACTTCCAGTTCACCTCACGCCCGGTGACCGTCGGGAAGGCGTCGATGTCGCCGGACTGCGGGCGCTCCGAACGGGTCTGGACGGGGATGTCCTTGCCCTTCGGGGCGTCCCAGCCGCCGTCCGAGTGCGCGCCGGCACCGTGCTGCGCCGGGGTGGCCGCGGACGGCTGCGCGGACTCGGCCGGAGCGATCGGCTGGTCGATGTGGGGAGGGGTGGAGCTGGACATCTAGCCGACGGATCCTTCCATGCTCATCTCGATGAGCTTGTTGAGTTCGAGTGCGTACTCCATCGGGAGCTCGCGGGCGATCGGCTCGATGAAGCCGCGCACGATCATCGCCATCGCCTCGTCCTCGGGCATGCCGCGCGACATCAGGTAGAACAGCTGCTCCTCGCTGACGCGGGAGACCGTGGCCTCGTGCCCGAGCTGGACGTCGTCGACGCGGATGTCGATCGCCGGGTACGTGTCGGACCGCGAGATCGTGTCCACCAGGAGCGCGTCGCAGCGGACGGTGTTCGCCGCGTGGTGCGCGTTCGGGTCGACCCGGACCTCGCCGCGGTAGCCCGCACGGCCGCCGCCACGGGCGATCGACTTCGACACGATCGACGACGTCGTGTACGGCGCCATGTGGATCATCTTCGCGCCGGCGTCCTGGTGCTGGCCCGGACCGGCGAAGGCGACGGAGAGCGTCTCGCCCTTGGCGTGCTCACCGGCGAGGTAGATCGACGGGTACTTCATCGTGACCTTGGAGCCGATGTTGCCGTCGATCCACTCCATCGTCGCGCCCTCGTGCGCGATCGCACGCTTGGTGACGAGGTTGTAGACGTTGTTCGACCAGTTCTGGATCGTCGTGTAGCGAACGCGGGCGTTCTTCTTCACGATGATCTCGACGACGGCCGAGTGCAGCGAGTCCGACTTGTAGATCGGGGCGGTGCAGCCCTCGATGTAGTGGACGTAGGAGTCCTCGTCGGCGATGATCAGCGTCCGCTCGAACTGGCCCATGTTCTCGGTGTTGATCCGGAAGTAGGCCTGCAGCGGGATCTCGACGTGGACGCCCTTCGGGACGTAGACGAACGAGCCGCCGGACCAGACCGCCGTGTTCAGCGCGGCGAACTTGTTGTCGCCGGCCGGGATCACGGTGCCGAAGTACTCCTCGAAGATCTCGGGGTGCTCACGGAGCGCGGTGTCGGTGTCCATGAAGATGACGCCCTGCTGCTCCAGGTCCTCGCGGATCTGGTGGTAGACGACCTCGGACTCGTACTGCGCGGCGACACCGGCGACGAGGCGCTGGCGCTCGGCCTCCGGGATGCCGAGCTTCTCGTAGGTCGCGCGGATGTCCTCGGGGAGGTCCTCCCACGACTGCGCCTGCTTCTCGGTGGAGCGGACAAAGTACTTGATGTTGTCGAAGTCGATGCCCGTCAGGTCGGCACCCCACGTCGGCATCGGCTTGCGGCCGAAGAGCGACAGGCCCTTCAGCCGGTTCTTGAGCATCCACTCGGGCTCGTTCTTGAGGTTCGAGATGTCGGTGACGACCTCTTCCGAGATGCCACGACGGGCAGAGGCCCCGGCCGTGTCGGAGTCGGACCAGCCGAACTCGTATTGGCCGAGCCCCTCGAGCTCGGGACGGTCGATGAGCACGTCGGACATGGTCTCCTCGTTTCCTTCTCGCGGGGCAGCGTCTTCGGGTGTCAACCCGTGGCGTCTGGACGCCATTCCACCGCAGACCGCCGACACGCTGTTCTGTGCACGGCGGGCACGGTGTTGCTCCCTCGCAACGTCGATGGTTCCACGCAGTCCTGGGTTCCACCGGCGATCTCGGCCCATTCGGAGCCGGCGCCTGCCTAGACTTGACTGCTGCTGAGCCCTCGAATCCTACAGGTTCACTGCACGGAACAACAGGAAGGCACCACCCTCGTGACTCGCGTCGTCTCCCCCGTCGACCAGGACGTCCGGACCCCGCGGTGGTGGTCCCTCCCCCGGATCGTCGACCAGCGCGTGGTCGTGCTCGCCTGGGCGTCGTTCGTCGTCGAGGTCGTCCTGATCGGCACCGGCGGCCTCGTGCGCCTCACCGCCTCCGGCCTCGGATGCCCCACCTGGCCCAAGTGCACGGCGGATTCGCTCGTCTCGACGCCGGAGATGGGCGTGCACGGGATCATCGAGTTCGGCAACCGACTCCTCACGTTCGTGCTCGTCGTCGTGGCCATCGCGATGTTCCTGCTCGTGGTCCGGATGCGCCGCACGCGCCCCGAACTCTTCTGGCTCGCGTTCGCACAGGGCGCAGCGATCCCGGTGCAGGCGGTCATCGGGGGCCTCAGCGTGTTGACGAACCTCAACCCCTACGTCGTCGGCCTGCACTTCGTCGTGTCGACGCTCCTCACGAGCATCACGGCGACACTCGTCTACCGCGCGGTGAACGGCCCGCGCACCGGCCCGCGTCTCGTGCCCGGCTGGTACACCGGCGTCGTCCGCGGCACGGTCGTCGCCGCAGCCGTCACCGTGCTGCTCGGCATCCTCACCACCGGCAGCGGCCCGCACGCCGGCGCCTCCGCGGCCGTCGACGGTGGACGCCTGCACCGCACCGGCTTCGACCCGGGGATCCTGCAGCACGTGCACGCCGTGCCGGCCTACGCCCTCTTCGCGCTCACCCTCGTGCTCGTCGTCGGAGCGGTCCGCCTGCGCCTGTCGAGCAAGTGGGCACTCGTCCTGCTCGTCGTCGAGTTCGTGCAGATCGCCGTCGGCCTGACCCAGGCGCGGATGCACCTGCCGGTCGGCCTGGTCGGCACGCACATGGTCCTCGCTGGGCTGCTGGTCGCCACCGTCACGGTCGTCGTGCTCGCCACGCGCGGCTCCGCTGGCCGCCAGGCGGTGCGGGAGCCGCTCACCGCCGCCTGATCGGCCCGCGTCCGACACCCCACGAGTCGATC
>NZ_MJGN01000068.1 GCF_001865065.1 Curtobacterium sp. MCBA15_008
ACCTGCTGGTGATCGGTCGGGATTCCAGCCATCAGAATTTCACGACAGGAGGCGAGTCATGGCGCGTGTGATTGCAGTGACCAATCAAAAAGGCGGTGTGGGTAAAACCACCACCTGCGTCAACCTGGCTGCGTCATTGGCCGCAACCAAGCGCCGCGTGTTACTGGTGGATATGGACCCCCAGGGCAACGCCACCATGGGCAGTGGTGTGGACAAGAATGCCTTGGAGCTCTCCGGCTACGACATGCTCACCAAACGGGCAACGGCAGCCGAGGTCATTTTCCGGGCTGAAGTCTCTGGGTTTGAC
>NZ_MJGN01000069.1 GCF_001865065.1 Curtobacterium sp. MCBA15_008
CAATATAGAGAGAGACATCTTGGCCAACGCTGCAGAAGTTCAGTGCCCGCGCTCGATCAGTGACGAAGATCGAGCGCGTGCCCAAATGTATCGGTTGCTGGGTGTCCTGCTGGACGCCCCACCTTCGAGTGAGCTGCTCCGGGGGCTGGTAACCTTAGAGGGTGACGATACTCCGATTGGATCCGCCTCCAGAAACCTCGCTGCCCTTGCCCAACGCACCGCGCCCAATGATGCAGAGCGGGAGTTCAACAACCTTTTCGTTGGCATCGGTCGCGGTGAATTACTGCCCTACACCAGTTATTACCTGACCGGCTTTCTCAACGAGAAGCCCCTTGCGGATCTGCGTAGCGATCTGATGGCCAGGGGCATCAAGGCTAGAGAC
>NZ_MJGN01000070.1 GCF_001865065.1 Curtobacterium sp. MCBA15_008
CTTCGGACAGATCCATGACGATGATCTGCTTATGCACATTGACCTGGGTGGCTGCCAGGCCAATGCCGGGCGCATCGTACATGGTCTCGAACATGTCGTCGATCAGCTTGCGGGTCTCGTCTGTTACCTCGTCCACTGGCTTGGCAAGGGTGCGCAAGCGGGGGTCCGGGTATTCGAGAATATCTAGTATCATGGCGCTCGTACTTTTGGTGTCTGATTCTGGCTTTCACCGTTATCTTTTGTAACGGTGTGAATACTGTCTCCGAAATGCGACAGCGTACTGCGCATTTTTCCATCCCGTGACTATTATGATCGGGATGAAAGAGCCGGTTTCAACGGGTTTTTGCCGTTTATGGTGCTATTATCCCTCAACTCGCTCATTGAGTACAAACTGATCAGTTGATAGT
>NZ_MJGN01000071.1 GCF_001865065.1 Curtobacterium sp. MCBA15_008
TCACTATGGCTTCGCCGGCCTGTCCACGGATAACGCCGAGCTTGAGAAGCGGTTCAGCATCGAGTTTTCCCACAGCCACAGCCGCAATCTTGAACTGATCAAGGCAGACCGACCGTCACTGGCCGAAGTGGCCGTAATCAGCCGCTCCTATCTTCAGAGTCACCTGAACGACCATCCCGAGGACAGGGGCAGGTTCCTGGTGTCCGATACCCCCGATCAGACCTACCTCTTACATATCATGGCACGGAAAAATGGCCCCATCGACACGGACAACCTGGAACAGCTGCTGTCACCGCTGTTCAAAGACGGGCGTTACCAGCAATTTGTCGGTCAACGCAACCT
>NZ_MJGN01000072.1 GCF_001865065.1 Curtobacterium sp. MCBA15_008
AGCATACGCTGTCGGGGCTGTTTTATATTAGGAGCCTGACGATGACCTACTCTCACATGGGCAGAAGCCACACTACCATCGGCGCTGGTCTGTTTCACGGCTGAGTTCGGGATGGGATCAGGTGGTTCCAGACCGCTATGGTCGTCAGGCAAAACGGTTGATCACTGGGTGGACGAGATAGAACGATGTGATGTTGATTTCGATTGAGCACAATGGCTCTTGCGTTATCCGCAATTGTCTTGGGTGTTATATAGTCAAGCCTCACGAGCAATTAGTATCGGTTAGCTCAACGCCTCGCAGCGCTTACACACCCGACCTATCAAC
>NZ_MJGN01000073.1 GCF_001865065.1 Curtobacterium sp. MCBA15_008
GCCAGGGCCTGCAGGTGGAAGTCACCCCGCAAAAGACGGGAATTGAGAACCCGGGCCAGCAACCTCGCCAGCCGCACGATCTTGCGGTTGCTTTGCACATCCAGGGCAGCCACCACCGTTGTTCTGAGTGGTTTGCCGTGGAGTAGGCCACAACTGAGCAGAAAGGTCTTGATGGTGCCCATGGTGCTGTCTTTCGGTGGCGTGGCCTACCAGACACCACCCTTGCGCCGCACCACGTCCGTCAGCCGTTTGATTTCCGGGTATTTGGCGAACTGCGTGGGTATGGTCTTACGGGTATTGGGCTGGTTGGCCAGGTAATGGAACGGCAGGGCATCGGTGGAGAAGCCGGCATAGCCGTCATCCATGGCCTGCTCCAGCAAGGACTCCATAGCTTTGAGCTCATCTTCCGTCGGATCGCGGGAGATGCTGGCGTCAAAACCCATTACTTC
>NZ_MJGN01000074.1:0-3178 GCF_001865065.1 Curtobacterium sp. MCBA15_008
TCACGGTCGAACCGACGCGGGGCACGGTCGTCGCTGTCACGACGCGGGGCACGGTCGTCACGGTCGAAACGACGGGGCGCACGGTCGTCACGGTCGAAGCGACGCGGAGCACGGTCATCGCTGTCACGACGCGGGGCACGGTCGTCACGGTCGAAACGACGCGGGGCACGGTCGTCGCGATCGAAACGACGCGGGGCACGGTCGTCACGGTCGAAACGACGCGGAGCACGGTCATCGCTGTCACGACGCGGGGCACGGTCGTCACGGTCGAAACGACGGGGCGCACGGTCGTCACGGTCGAACCGACGCGGAGCCCGGTCGTCGCGGTCGAAGCGACGACCACCGCGGTCGTCACGCTCCGGGCGACGCGCGCCGGCGTCACGGGGCTCCCAGTTCGGACGCGCGGGACGCTCGCCCTGCGACGAGCGGCCGCGGCGCTCTTCAGCGTCCCAGCGCTGCTTCTGACGCGGCTGCGACGGCTCGGCGGCACGGAAGCCGCGGTGCTTGCTGCTGCGCGCGGCAGGGGTGCCGTTCGGGTGACGGACACGGTCGGAGGCACGGTTGTCCGCGCCGCCCTTGTTGTACGGGGCCATGGCTACTTTCTCGGGGTGCAGACGTACCGCAGCGCCCGACAGCGACATCGGCGGGGGCTGCTTGCGGAGGGGGTTCATCCCGTCGCGGATCGACGTGATTCCAGCCCTCGAGCAACACACACCCAAACGAAAAGCCCGTGATCACAATGTCACGGCGTCGAAGGCCGACCGAGTGACTCTACGTGATCCGGCGCACGCTGGCCAGCCCCGCGACCGGCGCGAGGCGCGCGGCGGGGGCGATCCGTTCCTCCAGGCCGGTCGCCGGGATCAGGACTCGGCGAGCCGCTGTCGCTGCTCGGCCACGTCGAAGTCCGCTGCGGGCCACGAGAGCTGCATGTCCTCGAGGGTGCGGAGGAGGAGCTGTTGGACCGCCAGCCGGGCGTACCACTTGCGGTTCGCCGGCACCACGTACCAGGGCGCCCGCACGGTCGACGTCCGGTCGAAGACGGTCTGGTAGGCCTGTTGGTAGTCGTCCCACAGCAGGCGCTCGTCGATGTCGCCGGGGTTGAACTTCCAGTGCTTGTCGGGGCGGTCCAGCCGCTCGCCGAGCCGCTCGCGCTGCTCGTCCTTCGAGATGTGCAGCATCACCTTGACGATGCTGGTCCCCGACTCGGCGAGACGGTCCTCGAAGTCGACGATCGCGCCGTAGCGGCGCTCGATCTCCTCCGGCGGCGCGAACGAGCGGACCTTCTGGATGAGGACGTCCTCGTAGTGGGAGCGGTCGAAGACGCCGAGCTGACCGGCGTCCGGCAGCTGCCGTTCAACGCGCCAGAGGAAGTCGTGCTCGCGCTCCTCGGCCGTCGGCGCCTTGAAGCCGGCGTAGTGCACGCCGTTCGGGTCCACCGCCCCGACCACGTGCGAGACGATGCCGCCCTTGCCGGCGGTGTCCATCGCCTGCAGCACCAGGAGCACGCGGCGCTGGTCACCCGCGGTGGACGCCGCCCACAGGCGTTCCTGCAGGGCGGAGAGACGGGAGGCCCCGGCGGCGAGCGCCTCGAGCCCGTCGATCTTCCGGCCGGGGAAGCCCGGCGTACCGTCCGGGTCGACGCTGTCGAGGCGGAAGCCCTCCTCGACGCGGAGCAGGGGTTCGGGGTCGGCGTTCCAGGCCTTGCGACGGCTCACGGGTCCTCCAGCGGTGTCGCCTCTCATCCTGGCACCGCGGGTGGTGCGGCGTCCGGGCCGCCGATCATCCCGATGGTCGGTGCCGGTTCCGCCGCTGGGTGGACGCCGGGGTGCGGGTGCCGGGTTACCGTTGTGGTGATGAGGTCAGGCCGTCGCACGCTGCTCGCGCTCGTCGCCGCGGTCGTGGCGCTCGGCGTGGTGGCTTCGTGCAGCTCCGATCCGGTCGGCGACGAGAACCGCACGGTCACCGGTGGACCGGTCATCTACCCCCTCTCGCTGCGGTACCACGGCATCGACGTCGTCGCGGACGTGCCGTACGGCGCGGACCCGCTGCAGCGGCTCGACGTGTGCCTGCCGGCGGACAGCGCGCCGGGCACCACGGCGACGCCGAGTGCCACGGCGGCGGAATCGGGGGCGTCGGCGTCTGCGTCGGCTGCGGCGGCGGGTCCTGCTGGCGCGGCTGCCGCGGCTGGGGCGGCTGCTGCTGAGCCGTCCGCGTCGGCGTCGGCTGTGTCCGGGGTCGGTGGTGTGGCCGGCCGCGCCGAAGCCGTCCGCGAGGCGAGCGGCTCCCGCCCCGCGGTCCTGATGATCCACGGCGGCAGCTGGTCCCACGGCGACAAGGACACCGCGGCGTACCGGTCCGTGTGCAAGTACCTCGCGTCGCAGGGGTTCGTCACCTTCAACGTCGACTACCGCCTCGCCCCGACCGACCCGTTCCCGGCTGGGCTCGACGACGTCCGGCGGGCGCTCGACTGGGTGTTCCGCCCGACGACGCTGTCGACGTACGACGTGGACAGCACGCGCGTCGGGGTGTTCGGCGGCAGTGCCGGCGGGAACCTCGCCGCGATGCTCGCCGTCACCGACCACGAGTCCACCGCGTACGCCGAGGGCGACCGCATCCGGGCCGTCGTCGACCTGAGCGGGCCGACCAACCTGACGACCCGCTCGACCCGGGCCGACGGGGTGTCCGCGGCCTTCCAGCGGCGGCAGTTGCTGTACCTCGGGTGCCGGACGTACGCGGACTGCCCTGCCGCCACCCGGGCCTCGCCGGAGTACCACGTCACCGAGGACACGGCGCCGTTCTTCATCGGCCACTCGACGGACGAGTTCATCCCGCTGTGGGAGTCGCAGGAGTTCGCGGCGACCCTGCGCGACCACGACGTGCCGGTCACGTTCGTCGCGGTCGAGGGGACGGCGCACTCGATCGCGCAGCTCGACCAGGCGATGAGCAAGCGGGTCGTGACGTTCCTGCAGCGCCGGCTCGGCTGACCGGGGCGCGAGACTCGGGCCGGCGGGCGCCAGACTCGGGACGGCGCGCGCGACTCGGACCGGCGGGGCCGAGGCTCGAGCCGGCGGGGCCGAGACTCGGGCTGAGCGACACTTCTCGCGGCCGAGCGCGCGAGGAGTGTCGCGGAGGCCGAGACTCGGGTGCCGGCGGGCGGCCGGCGGCAGGGCGGGCGGGC
>NZ_MJGN01000074.1:3820-28195 GCF_001865065.1 Curtobacterium sp. MCBA15_008
GCGGGCGGGCGCGTCGGCGGGGCGGGTGCCCGCGTGCCCCGGGCGGGTGGCACCCGGAGTCGGGACTGCCGTACGGGGCCCTGCGCGACGAGACTTCCGGGGTGACCGACACCTCGACCCGTCCTGCACGCACCACCGCCACCCGGTGGGAGCGGCACTCCCCGCTGCAGACGTTCGCCGAGCTCTCCCTCGGCCTGTCGTTCACCGCCACCGTCGCCTTCGGCGGGTACACGGCCGCCACCGGTCAGCTCGCCGTGGTGTCCCAGGTCGCCGGGGTCCTGTTCCTGGTGACGCTCACGTGCGTGCTCGTCTCGTGGTTCCGCGCCGTGGAGCGCGAGGACGGATCGCCCCGACGAGTGGCTCCCGTCCGTGCCGCGTCCGTCGACCCGATCGCGGCGGTCGACGCCGAGTACCGCCGCTAGACCGGATCCGACTCCGTCCGCACGCCCGGCTCGGAGGCCCCAGACCCGGACGCGCCCGGCTCGGACGCCACTGGCCCGGACGCCGCAGCGCGACGATCCGCCCGGCGCTCGCGCACGCCCTCCACCACGGAGTACAGCGCCGGCAGCACCACGAGCGTGAGCAGGGTCGACGACACCAGGCCACCGATCACGACGAGCGCGAGCGGCTGCGAGATGAACCCGCCCTGCCCGGTCAGACCGATCGCCATCGGCACGAGCGCGAAGATCGTCGCGAGCGCGGTCATCAGGATCGGCCGGAGACGCCGCGTGGCCCCCTCGACCAGGGCCTCGCGCACGCGGAGCCCTCGCCGGCGGTACTGGTTGACGAGGTCGATGAGCACGATGGCGTTCGTCACCACGATGCCGACCAGCATGAGCACACCGATGAGCGACGCCACCCCGATCGGGATCCCGGACGCGATCTGCAGCAGGATCGCCCCGGTCGCGGCGAACGGCACTGAGACGAGCAGCAGCAGCGGCTGGAGCAGGCTGCGGAACGTCGCGACCATCACCACGTAGACGATGAGGATCGCGACGAGCGCAGCGAGCAGCAGCTGACTGAACGCGGACGACTGGCTCGAGGCGACGCCACCGATCGAGGCCGATGCACCGCGGGGCAGGTCGAGTCCGTCGACCGCGGTGGTGACGGACTGCACGGCGGCACCGAGGTTCGTGGCGTCCGGCGTGACGGTGATCGTCGCGGTGCGCACGGCGTCGGAGGTCGTGACCGTGGTCGGCCCCTCGGCCTGCTCGATCGTGGCGACCTCGGACAGCGGCACCGGCCCGGTCGAGGTCGGCACGGACAGGCCGCGCAGGGCCGCGGACGTCGTGGGCGGATCGGCCTCGGCGATGTACACGTCGAGCGAGGCGTCGTCGATCTCGACGGTGCCGGTGTCCTGCGGCGAGACGGCTGCGGCGACGAGCCCGCCCACCTGCGTCTCGGTGAGGCCGAGCGCTGCCGCCTTCACCCGGTCGACGCGGACGGCCAGGTACGGCTCGGCCGAGGACAGGTTGCTTGTGGCCCCGGTCGTGTCGTCGACCTTCCGCATCTCGCGGAGCACCTGGTCCGCCGCGGTCCGGAGCTGCGCCTGGGTCGGTGCGGTGACGTCGACCTCGATGTCGCTGCTGCCGCCGAACCCGCCGCCGGCCGAGGACACCGTGATCTCTCCGGCCCCGTCGAGACCGTTCAGCCGCTTGCGGGTGTCGGACTGGATCCGCTCCTGGTCGGCGTCGGAGTCGGTCGTGACCGCGTACTGGATGGACGCCGTCGCCCCGCCGCCGAAGGCTGCCTGGATCGACTGCCCGCTCGTGCCGATGGTCGTCTGCACGGTGTCGACGCCGTCGACTGCACGGAGTTGCTGCTCGACCTTGCGGGCCTCGTCCGACTGCACGTCGAGGCTCGATCCGGGGTCGAGGTCCTGCGTCACGGTGAAGGTGTTCTGGCCGGAGTCGCCGAGGTAGTTCGTCTTGACGAACGGCAGCGCCGCCGCGGTGCCGCCGAGGACCACGAACGCCAGGATCAACACGGTCCACGGCGTCCGGAGCACCCAGCGGAGCACCGGCTGGTACCCCCGACGCAGCCGGTCCGGAGCGGCGGCGTCGTGCAGGTCGGCGGCGGACGCGAGCGCACCGGTGGTGGCCGATCGAGTCGCAGCGGCCGGCTGCGATCCCGTGCCCGCGTGCTTGTGCGTCTTCGGCGGCCGGAGGAACCAGTACGCCAGCACCGGCACGATGGTCAGAGCGACGAGGAGCGACGCGACCAGGGCCATCGTGACGGTGAGGGCGAAGGGCCGGAAGAGCTCACCGACGAGCTCGGCGACGAACGCCACCGGCAGGAAGACGACGACGGTGGTGAGCGTCGATGCGGTCACGGCGCCGGCGACCTCGCGCACGCCGTCGAGCACCGCCTGTCGTCGGTCGACGCCCGGCTGCAGGTGCCGTTTGATGTTCTCGATGACGACGATGGAGTCGTCCACCACACGGCCGATCGCGATCGTGAGCCCGGCGAGCGTGATGATGTTCAGCGTGTAGTCCGCTGCCCGCATGCCGATCGCGGCGAGCAGCACCGAGGTCGGGATCGAGATCGCGGTGACGATCGTGGAGCGGACCGACAGCAGGAAGAGCAGGATCACCACGACGGCGAACCCGAGGCCGAGCAGGCCCTCTTCTGCCAGTGAGTCGATCGACTGCTGGATGTAGGGCGCCTGGTCGAACACGACGGTGAACTGCGGGTTCCCGGAGATCTTCTTCTCGATGCCGGGCAGGGCGTCGCGCACCGTCGTCGAGACGTCGACCGTGTTCGCCTCCTGCGTCTTGGTGATCGCGATCGTGAGCGCCTGCTGGCCGTCGACGCGGCTGATCGAGGTGCGTGGCGACTCCTCGATCGCGACGTTCGCCACGTCGCCGATCGTCGTCGCGCTGGTCCCGCCGGTGAGCGGCAGCGCCTCGATGTCGTCGAGGGAGGCGATCCGCGCACCGGTCTGCACCGACAGGGTCGTGCCGTCCTGCGTGATCGTCCCGCCGGGGATGAGCGTGCCGTTGTCGTCGAGTGCATCCGAGATCGCGGTGCGCGCGAGCCCGCGGGTGGCGAGTTCGTCCTCGTCGGGGGTGATCACGACGCGGCGCCCCGGGTTGCCGTAGACGTCGGCCTCGCGCACGCCGTCGAGCTTCTCGAGATCGGGGATCGCGGTCGCGTTCAGCCGGTCGACGAGCTGTTCCTGGTCGCCCTTCGCCGAGACGGCCAGCTGGATGACCGGCAGGTCGTCGAACGACCCCGTCACGATCTGCGTCTGCACGGAGTCCGGCAGCGACAGCGCGTTGACGACGGTCTGGATCTTGTCCTCGGCGCTCGCCAGGTTCGACCCGTAGGCGAACTCGGCGGACACCACGCTCTGCCCGGTCGACGACGTCGCGGTGGTCGACTTCAGGTCGGGCACCGCCTGGATGCCCTGCTCGATCTTCGTGGAGACGTCGTTCGACACCACCTCGGGCGTGGCGCCGGGGTACGCGCTGACGATCGCGACCTGGGGGAACTGGACGCTCGGGATGAGCTCCTGCTTGAGGCTCGTCAGCGCGATGCTGCCGAACACCGCGACCACGATCGTGACGAGCGCGATGAGGGCCCGGTTGCGGAGGCTGAAGACCGAGAGGAGGTACACACTCCGATCCTTGCAGGGCGGACCCGTGCGCGGACGCGTTCACGCGGATCCGTGGAGAGTGGCAGCGGCTCGACCGACGAGCGCGCGCCGCTCAGCCGCCGAGCGCCAGGTAGACCGCCAGCACTCCGACGGTCCCGAGCACCCCGGTACCGAGCGCCACGACCCGGCCCACGGACGACCGCGCCGTCAGGACCGCCACGGCGAGCACGGCGACACCGACGACGATCTCGACCACCCAGGTCACCGGCCCGGTGGTGTCGGCCACCTGGAGCAGCGCCCGCACGCCCTCGCCGACGAGCACCGCTGCCGTCGCGCCGAGGGCGGCACCACGCCACCGGACGTCGCGGGAGCGGATCGACACGGCGACGGCACCGGCGAGGACCCCGGCGGGGATCCCCATCAGCACCCAGAAGTTCGTGATCGACAGGACGTCCGCGAACCCGCGGAGGATCGAGGCCGCCCAGTAGCCGACGTGCATGAGCTCGAGCAGGACCACGCCGAGCACCATCGCGAGCGGCAGGGCGACCCGTCCGGCCCTGACCCCGGCGAGCAGGCAGAGGGCCGCGGCGACGACGAACCACGGCCCCGCCGAGTTCGCGATGGACGACAGCCCGGGGACGGCCTGCCCGAACGAGGTCAGCACGCCGGCGAGCAGCGCTCCGGTCAGCGCCATCGACACCCGGGCGGCGGCGGGCACCGCGTGGGCGGGAGCGGCGGCGGGAGCGGCGGGGACGGACGAAGCGGTCATGGTGCCCACGATCCCGTCCCGACTGGCCACCGCACATCACCCCACGGAGCGAGATGTCGCGCACGGCATCACCCCGAGGGATGACGGGGCCCGGCGGCGACGCTCCGCTCAGACCACGGCGGCGAGCGATCCCCGTACCCCGGCACTGTCCCCGCCGATCCGGGCCCACGACCGCTCGAGCACGTCGACGAGTCGCACGCGGTCGGCCGGCGGCATCGTGAACGGCACCCGGAGGAACCGCTCGAAGCCGCCGTCCGGCCCGAACACCCCGCCGGACGCGAGCACCACACCCTCGGCCCGAGCGGCGAGCACCAGTGCGCTCGACACCGGCCGCCCGAGCCCCACCCACGTCGTCAACCCACCCGCCGGCGACGGGACGTCCCACTCCGGCAGCCGCGCGCGCAAGGCGCCCACGACCTCGTCGCGACCCTGTCTGAGGGACTCGCGCCGCGCCTCCAGTACGGCCGCCGTGCGCGGGACGAGCTCCCGCGCGACCAGCTGGTCGAGGACGGGCGTGCCGAGGTCGCCCGTCGGGCGGGCGAGCAGCAGGCGCTGCAGCAGGTCGGGTTCGGCGCGGATCCAGCCGATCCGGAGGCCACCCCAGAACACCTTGTCCGCCGACCCGATCATGACGACGGTCGCGCCGGACCCGCTGGCAGCCAGGGGCGGCGACGGCTCCCCGTCGATCCGCAGCTCCCCCATCGTCTCGTCCGCGATGACGGTGGTCCCAACCGAGGCGGCCACCGACAGCAGCGTCTCCCGCGTCGACCGGGACATCGTGGCGCCGGTCGGGTTGTGCAGCTCCGGCATGACGTACGCGACCGCCGGCGCGGTCCGCCGCAGCGTGGTCTCGAGGGCCGCGGCGTCCCACCCGCTCCGCGCGTCGACGGGTACCCCGACGAGGCGGCCGCCGACCTCACGGAAGGCCTCGTGCGCGTGCGGGTATGTCGGCGACTCGACGAGCACGGCGTCCCCGCGGCGGACGAGCACGCGGGCGAGCAGGGCGATGGCGTGCTGCGCGCCGATGGTGACGACGACCTGGGACGGGTCCGTGGGCAGCCCCCGCTCGGTGTACCGGTCGGCGATCGCGGCCCGGAGGCCCGGGTCGCCGACGGTGTCGTACCCGATACCGGCGAGCGCCGCGGGCACGTGTCGCACGGCGCGGTCGACGGCATCGGCGAGGCCGGGGGCCGCGTGCAGGGCGGCCTTCCGGAGGTCGAGGACGTCGTCCTCGACGACCCCGCCGAGCCGCTCGGGGTCGGGACGGCCGATGAGTCCGGCGGGCAGGCGGACGACACTGCCCGAGCCGCGCAGGGAGACAAGGAAGCCGTCCTCACGCAGTCGCGCGTAGGCGTTCGCGACCGTCGTGCGCGAGACGCCGAGCGCGGCGGCCAGGCCGCGTTCGGCGGGCAGGCGGACGCCCTGCGGGATGCGTCCGTCGATCACGAGGACGCGGACCGCGTCGGACAGGGCCTCGTAGGCGGGGGCATCGGTCGCGGCGCGCCAGTCGGTGAGGAGGAGCGCGGCGGATCGGGCACTGAGGAGGACCGGGGGCACGGGACCACGGTAGCCGAATTGGCTCTCGACGTGCAGTCCAATCAGGACGACCATCGCAGCATGTCCCGCCCCACCGCCCTCACCGTCCGCTTCGCGCAGCTCTTCGTCGGGCTGTTCCTCTACGGCGCCTCCACCGCCTTGCAGGTCCGCGCGGTCGTCGGCGTCTCGTCGTGGACCGTCCTGACCGAGGGGCTCGAGAACGTGGTGCCGTGGTCGTTCGGCGTCATCACCGTGGTGTCCAGCGGCGTGATCCTGCTGTTCTGGATCCCGCTCCGTCAGAAGCCGGGAATCGGGACGCTGCTGAACGCGCTGGCGATCGGCCCCTCTGCCGACCTGGTGCTCTGGCTCGTGCCGACGCCGTCGGACCTGGTCGGCCGGATCCTGCTGTTCGCCGCCGGCCTGCTGCTGCTCGCGGTCGCGACGGCGTGCTACATCGGGGCCGGGTTCGGCACCGGCGCCCGCGACGGGCTGATGGTCGGGCTGCACCAGCGGTTCGGCTGGCCGGTGTGGCTGGCCCGGACCGTCATCGAGGTGTCGGTCGTCATCGTCGGCTGGATCCTCGGCGGCGACGTCGGCGCCGGCACCGTGGTCGCCGCCTTCGCGATCGGCCCCATGGTGCAGCCGCTCATGCCGCTGTTCCGGCGGTTCCCGTGGAGTCCAGAACGGACGCTCGCTGCGGCCGCGGAGCGCTCCGCCCTGGAGGCGCGCCCCACCCCCGGCACGCAGCCCGCGCCCGGCGCGCCCGCGCCCGCCACGCCCGCGCCCGCCGCGCCCGCGCCCGCCACGCCCGTCCGGTGACGCCCGTCGTGGGAGCAGGAATCGTCGGGTCCGGTTCGTCGACGCGACGATTTGTGCTCCCTGGATGAGAAGCACTTCGCCACGCACCTCTTGCGGCAGCGCACGACGCGATATAACGTGTCCTCCACAGACGCGATACATCGCGAGTTGGAGGAAGCAACATGGCCCAGGAGAAGTGGCTCGTCGAAGAGCCGAAGGTGATCGACACCGGCATCGTCCGCACGCTTCGCGTGGGTCTCGCCGGTGGTCAGGTCGACGTCGTCGCCCACGACGAGCCGACCGCCCGCATCGAGGTCCACAGCGTGTCCGGCAAGCCCCTCAAGATCGAGCTCGACGGGGACACGCTCACGATCGACCACCCGCAGATCCGGTGGGACGACCCGCTCGGGTTCCTCCGCTCGTTCCGCGGCAAGGCCCACGCCGACGTCAGCGTCCTGGTGCCCCGCGACGCCGGGGTGACCGTCGGGGTCGTGTCGGCCGGCGCGCTGCTCTCCGGCACGAACCGCGGCGCGACACTGAACACCGTGTCCGGCGACGTGGTCGTCGACGAGCTCGCCGGGGACCTCACGGTCAACGCCGTCTCGGGCACCACCACGATCCGCGGGCTCGACGGCGCGCTGACCGTGCACACGGTGTCCGGCGACGTCGTCGCGACGGGCGAGATCCCCCGCTTCTCGGCCGACGGTGTCTCCGCCGACGTCGTGCTCGACCTGCACGGCACCCCGGACTCGGCCCGCGTGAACACGGTGTCCGGCTCGGTGAGCGTCCGACTCGAGGACGGCGTGCCCTACCGCTGCACCGTCAGCACGGCGTCGGGCAAGCTCCAGTTCGACGACTCCGAGATCCGCGGCGTCCGCGGCTCGTACGTCAAGCAGGGCGGAGAGCTCTCCGGCCAGTGGCTCGACCTCAAGGTGAACTCGGTGTCGGGCGACATCGCGGTGCTGCACGCCCCGCCGGTCGCGCCCGAGGACCCGTTCACGGCGACCACGACGAACGACGGCGAGGTCCCGGAATGAGCCCCGTCTTCGCGCACGGCCACCTGCGCCTCTACCTGCTCGTCCTGCTGGCCGACCACCCGATGCACGGGTACGAGGTCATCCAGGCACTCGGCGACCGGTTCGGCGGCACCTACGTCCCGAGCGCCGGCACCGTGTACCCGCGGCTGTCGAAGCTCGAGGAGGAGGGCCTCGTCTCGAAGTCCGTCGACGGCCGCAAGACCGTCTACGCGATCACCGACGCCGGCCGTGCCGAGCTCGATGCCCGTGCCGACGAGATCGCCGCCGTCGAGAACGGCGTGAACGACTCGGTGAAGACCCTGGCCGACGGGGTCCGCGCCTCGGTGGGCGAGGCGATGCGGTCGCTCCGTGCCGACCTCGCCGCCAGCGCACAGGCGCCGCGCGGTCAGACCGCCGACGAACCCGTGGACGTGCCCTCCGAAGGGACGCGCGCACTCCGCGAGGTCGAGATGGTCCTGTCGTCGTTCCGGCAGCAGGTCCGGGCGGACCTGCGTCGCCGCGCGACGCGCGGGACGCTCACGTCGGACACCGTGACGCGTCTGCGCGACGGCCTGGAGGCACTGCGCAAGTCCATCTGACGGCCGTCGGCCGACAGGTGGTCGCGCCCCGCGCCTCCCGGCAGTCGACCGAGCCCCCTCCCGCAAGACGCAACCTCGGCGGTTGCTCGCAGCGCTGTACCGCTGCGAGCAACCGCCTTCGTTGCGTTTTGCGAGACCGCGCCCGCACCCCTCAGAGGCCGCGGTCGGCCAGCGCGTGCATCGCGTCGCGGAGGGCCCGGGCCGCACCGGCTCCTGCCCACTCGTAGGCGTGTGTGAACCGCTCGTCCTGCACGTACATGTCCGCGAGCGTGCGGAACCGGTCCGCGGTGAGCTCCGCCGGGGGCGTGGCCTCGGCGAGCCAGGCGAACTGGCGGCGAGCCAGCGCGAGCCCGGCGTCGGAGGCCGGACCGTCGCCGGACGCGGCGAGCGCTGCGGCCTCGGCGGCGATCGCCCGCTGCTCGGCCTGGAACGCCTCCTTCGCGGCGGGGTCCTTCGACTCCCACCAGCGGGCGCCGCTCTCCCAGGCGTCGGCGCCCCACCGCTCCGCGACCTCCTGCTTGTACTTCGTCTGGTCGAACCCGTCGAACGTGTCGGTGGTGTTCATGTCCGCTCCTTCCTCGATCCTGGTGATGGTGGTGCGCACGGCGGCGAGCTGTCGCGCGATCCGGTCGCGCTCGCGCTCCAGCCAGGCGACGTGCGCGGTGAGGGCGGTGACGTCGTCCTGCTCCCCGTCGAGGACCCGGCGGATCTCGGGCAGGCCGAGACCCAGGCCGCGGAGCAGCAGGATGCGTTGCAGCCGGACGAGCGCGCGGTCGTCGTAGCGGCGGAGTCCACCGTCGCCGACCGCGGTCGCCGGCAGCAGGCCGATCGCGTCGTAGTGCCGCAGCGTCCGGCTGGACACCCCGGCGGAACGCGCCACGTCGGCGATGCCGTGCGGAGCTTTCGCAGCTGCGTCGGCGCTGCCTGTCGAATCCCTCATGCAGAGGACGGTACTGGTTGACGCAGCGTCAACCGCAAGGGGTCTCGCCCCATCCGGGCGACCGTGGTTCGACCGAGGCGGAATAACCGTCCGGCCGCCCGTGTTGACTCGCGTCCGGAACTGAGTAGGTTTGCCGCTCGTGACGAACGAGATCCGGTCGTTGAAAGCACGACTGATCGGGGATCCCCTCCCCTCCGAGAAGCTCGAAGGACAGCTCCTCCCGAAGCACCTGGCCCTGCCGATCTTCGCGAGTGACCCGCTGTCCTCCGTGGCGTACGCGCCGCAGGAACTCCTCATGATCCTGCTGCTCGGCGGGATGTCGTTCCTCACCTTCGCGCCCTGGGTCGCCGCGCTCGTCGTGCTGCTGCTCGTGGTGGTCGTCGCGTCCTACCGGCAGCTCATCAAGGCGTACCCGTCGGGCGGAGGCGACTACGAGGTCGCACACCGGAACCTCGGCGAGAAGGCCGGGCTCGTCGTGGCCTCCGCGCTGCTCGTCGACTACGTGATGACCGTCGCGGTGTCGGTGGCCTCCGGCGTGGACAACATCATCTCCGCACTGCCGATGCTCAACGAGTTCCGGGTCGAGCTCGCACTCGTCTTCGTGGTGTTGCTCGCCGCGGCGAACCTGCGCGGCGTCCGCGAGTCGAGCAAGGCCTTCGCGGTGCCGACCTACCTGTTCGTCACGTCGGTGTTCGTCATGGTGGTCACGGGGCTGATCCGGGTCGCGGCGGGCAACGCCCCCGTCGCCGAGTCGGCCGCGTACACCGTGCAGAACGTCGAGCACACCACGCAGGCGGCGTTCATCCTGCTGCTCCTCCGCGCGTTCGCGTCCGGCTGCTCGGCGCTGACCGGGGTCGAGGCGATCGCGAACGGCGTGCCCGCGTTCCGGCGCCCGAAGATCAAGAACGCGCAGATGACCCTCGTGCTGATGGGGTCGATCGCGATCGTGCTCTTCGTCGGGCTCATCTCGCTCGCGCTCATCTCCCGCGTGCACTACGCCGAACGCGCTTGCGACCTGCAGGGGTTCGCCGCGTGCGCCACCACGCCGCAACGGTCCCTCATCGCGCAGATCGCCGCGGCCACGTTCGGCAACGACTCGGTGCTGTTCTTCGTGATCCAGGCGACCACCGCGGCCGTCCTGCTGCTGGCGGCGAACACGGCGTTCAACGGGTTCCCGTTGCTCGGCTCGATCCTCGCCCGTGACTCCTACGCGCCGAAGGCCCTGTCGACGCGCGGCGACCGGCTGATCTACTCGAACGGCGTGATCGTGCTGGCGCTCGTCGCGGCGGCGCTGCTCATCGTCTACCGGGCGAACGTGACGAGCCTCATCCAGCTCTACATCATCGGGGTGTTCGTGTCGTTCACGCTCGGGCAGAGCGGGATGGTGCGGCACTGGACGCGACTGCTGCGCGAGGACCGCGGGAGGGCAGCGCGCGCGGGCGGCGCTGGCGGCGCTGGTGCCGTCGGCGGCGCTGGTGCCACCGGCAGCGCGGGCAGCGCGGGCGGCGCAGGCGGCGCGGGCGACGCTGGTGCCGCCGAGGCGCCGCTCAACCGCGGCCAGGTCTACCGCTCCCTCACCATCAACGCGATCGGCGCGACGTTCACCTTCGTCGTCCTCGTCATCGTCACGATCACGAAGTTCACCCACGGCGCGTGGCTCGTGTTCGTGATCATGCCGGTCCTGTTCGTCCTGATGCTCGGCGTGAACCGCTACTACCGCGACGTCTCGCACGAGGTCGAGGCCGACGTCGAGACCCGGTTCGGCGCCACCGGCGACCACGCGATCGTCCTCGTCAACAAGCTGCAGAAGCCCGTGCTGAAGGCGCTCGACTACGCCATCGCCGCGAAGCACGCGAGCTTCGAGGCCGTGCACGTCGCGATCGACGACGCCGATGCGGCACGGCTCCGCGCGCAGTGGGCCGAGTACGGCATCGACGTGCCGCTCACCATCGTGCCCAGTCCGTACCGCGACATCTCGATGCCGCTCATCAAGTACATCAAGGCGCACCGGACGGAGCACGGCTCGGAGGTCGTCACCGTCTACACGCCGATCTTCATCGTCGGGCACTGGTGGGAGTCCCTGCTGCACAACCACCGCGGCCGCCGGATCCGGAAGAAGCTCCTGCTCGTGCACGGCGTCACCGTCGCGCTCGTGCCGTGGCTGCTCGACTCGTCCGAGCTGCTGTACGGCCGACGCTCCCGTCCACTGCCCGGCCAGGAGCGTCGCGGCGAGCCGATCCGTCCCGCGCTCCGACGCTCGCCGAACGGCGACGCCCCGCGCGAGGCCGAGGACGACCGGCTGCTCCGTTCGGCGCAGCGGAACAGCCTGCAGCCGCGCCGGGCCACCCGTCCCGCGGGTCCGGCCGAGGGCGTCGACCAGACCCTGTGCACGGGTGAGATGCGCGTGCTCGTACCGTCACCGCCGCGCGGCGACGGTCGTGCGCAGGGTCCGGGCGCGTCGTAGCATCTGACGTCATGACGATCTCCGACCTGCGCACCTTCGCCACGTTCGACGGGCACGGCGGCAAGGTCTCGAAGCGCGTCGAGGTGCTCGACCACGAGCCCTCCGCCGGCAGTGGCCACGATGGCCTCGTCGCCGTCCGCGGTGAGCACCCGCTCGGTGCGATGGACGAACGCGCCGCCGACGAGTCGGCAGCGCTCGAACGTGGTGTCGAGAGCATCGGCTGGGTCGACCCGGCCACCCTGCGCGACTGGTACCGCCCGGACCGCGTCGTCGTCTCCCGTCTCGAAGCGCGCCGGTCCGGCATCGAACCGGGTACGTACGCCGATTCGCGCGGTCGCGGTCGGGTCCGGATCGACGGCCTGGAGGCACGGCTCGCCCCCGACGGTCGACCCGCGTTCCGCGCGCTGGCCGGTCCGGGCGACGCCCCGGTCGCCGACGTCCCGCTGCCCACCGACCAGGCGGTGCGGCTCGTCGCGGTGCAGCCGGTCGACGAGGGCCTCGAGATCGTCACCGCCCCGGTGTCGCCGTTCCTGTCGCCCGGCCGGTACCCGGCGTTCGGCGACGACGTCGTCGGGCTGCCCCCGCGTCCGGTCGCCGGGCACGTGCACGTCAGCGCCGCCGTCCTGCTCGACGGCGAGCTGCACGACGTCGACCGCATCGACGAGCGGGCGGCGACGATCTGGGTCCGCCGGGGCGACCGGACCGTGCCCATCGCGGCGAGTTCGGTCGGCCCGGACCTGGTGCGGTACACCGCCGTCCCGGCCTGACGCACGGCGGGTTCGGGGGACGCCGCGGTGGGCGTCGCGGTCGGGGGTGCGGCGTAGCGTCCACGGCATGAGCGATGCAGACCTGAACCCGACCCCGCCGACCGGCGCCGATGACGCACCGGAGACCCTCGGCGGTCCCCGTCCCGACCCCTCCACCACCGCCAGCAAGGACCCGGAGGACTGGGTCACCGGCGACGAGCCGATGACCGGCCCGCAGCGCAGCTACCTCGACACCCTCGCTCGCGAAGCCGGCGAGGAGCTCCCCGCCGATCTCAGCAAGGCCGAGGCCTCGGAGCACATCGACCGCCTGCAGCAGCAGACCGGGCGCGGCACCGACTCCTGAGTCGCACGCCACCAGACGCGGACCCGCAGCTCGATCCCAGAGCGCGGGTCCGCGTTTCTGCGGACCCCGGAGCGAGCGTCTCCTGGTGATGTCCTGGTGATGTCCGAGCAGTCTCCCGGACGACGGGGAACCGATGACGCGTCACCGGTTAGCTTCGGCGGCATGCGAACGACATCGACCTCCATCGGCCTGACCGCGCTCCGCATCGTCCTCGGGGCGGTCTTCATCGCCCACGGCGCCCAGAAGTTCGCGCAGGGCATCCCGAACGTGGTGCAGGGCTTCTCCGGCATGGGCGTCCCGCTCGCCGAGGTGGCGGCCCCGGTCGTCGCCGGCCTCGAACTCGTCGGCGGCGTCCTGCTCGTGCTCGGCGTCGCGACCCGCGTCGTGGGCGTCCTGCTCGCGGTGGACATGGTCGTCGCCGGCCTCCTCGCGCACACCTCGGCGGGGTTCTTCTCGCAGGACGGCGGCTTCGAGTACGTGCTCGTGCTCGCGGTGGCGTCCCTGGCGGTGGCGCTCACCGGGCCGGGGCGGTTCTCGCTCGACGCCGTGGTGCTGCGGGCGTCCCGTCGCCGTCGTGAGGTCGACGAGCCCCTGCCCGCCTGAACCCTGCCTGCCTGAACCCTGTCCGCCTGGGCCCGGGCTGCGCTGCGTGCGCTGCGCGGCGTCAGTCGTCGGCCAGTGCGTCCATGACCTGCCGCGCGATCCGCCGACCCGCACGGTTCGCCCCGATCGTCGACGCCTGGGGCCCGTACCCGGCCAGGAACAGCCGCGGCTCGTCGACCGAGCGCCCGTCCTCGACGACGATCCCGCCCGCCGCGGTGCGGAGGTGCAGCGGTGCGAGGTGCCGCAGGTCGGCCCGGAAGCCCGTCGCCCAGATCACCGCGTCGGCGTGCACGTGCTCGCCGTCGGCCGTCACCACCCCGGTTTCGTCGAGGCGGACGAACATCGGCGAATCGCGCAGCACCCCGCGGTCGATCCCGGCTCGGATGCGACGCGAAACGGGCACGCCGGTCCCGCTGACGATGCTGGGAAGGGTCTCGCCGGCACGGGCCGCGCGGTCCTGCTCGTCGACGGCAGCCACGGCGGACTCGACGTCGAGGGCAGCCGACTCCGACCACACCACCGGGCGCCGCGTGAACCACCGCGTCCGCGCCGCCACGCCGTCCAGCTCGAGCAGGAACCCGATCGCGCTCGTCCCGCCGCCCACCACGACGACGTCCTGCCCGGCGAACTCGGCGGCGCTGCGGTACTCGGTCGTGTCGACCTGCCGACCGCGGAAGACGTCACGTCCGGGGTACCACGGCACGAACGGGGTGCCCCAGGTGCCCGAGGCGTTCACCACGACCTCGGCCGCGATCCGGCTCGAGCGACCGTCGGCGGTCCGCACCGTGACGCACAGCCCGGACGCCGCGCCCGTTCCTGCACCGTCGTCGATGCGCGAAACGGACGACACCGAGACCGGTCGTCGGACCTTCAGGTCGTAGTGCTGTTCGAAGTGGCGGTAGTACTCGCCGACGACGTCACGCGCTGGCCGGGCGCGGTCGGCGTCGTCGAACCGCAGGCCCATCGCGTTCATCCCGGGCAGGTCGTGCACCCGGTGTGCGGCGCCGAGCCGCAGCGCCTCCCAGCGGAACTGCCACGCCCCGCCGGTGCTCGGAGCCCGGTCGAGGAGCACCAGGTTGCTCCCCGGCGTCAGGCCGAGCCGACGCAGGTGGTATCCCACCGAGAGCCCGGCTTGTCCGGCCCCGATCACCACCACGCGGGCGTGCTGATCGGCTGGGGCCAGGGCGTCGTCTGTCATCACTTCGATTCTGCCGGGGGCGGGGCCGTCGCGGCGACGTCCAGATCGGGGTACATGGTAGAGTGATCGGCAGATTTCCAACCACGAAACCGTTCGGTTCCCCGGGTGACTCCTCGCCCGCCAGGACCGGACCAGAGCCGATCACGAGGGGGTCACGCATGGGGCGCGGCCGTCAGAAGGCAAAGCACACCAAGGTCGCCCGGGAGCTGAAGTACTTCAGCCCGGAGACGAACTACGGTGCGCTCGAACGCGAGCTCTCCGCCGGGCAGCACTCGGACGAGAACTCCTACGTCGACCGCTGGGCAGACCAATACGGTGATGACCAGATCGAAGAGGACGACGAGTTCGAACCACAACAGGACCAGAACAAGTCCGCCTGACCCCGGCTCACCGTCGACGCCGCGCGCCACTTCGGCAGCGCGGCGTTCTCGTGTGTGCGGCGTGTTCGTGCGTGCGTGCGGGGTGCGTGCGTGGTGTCGCAACTTGCACACGCATGATGCGACTTCCCACAGGTCGTTCGACTCGTGGAACGTCGCATCATCCGCATGCACACGGTGCGTGCGCATCGATCGACATCCCACGCGTCGATCGACTCGTGGAACGTCGGAACATGCACGCGAAGGATGCGTGTCCATGTTCCGACAGGTGCCGCAGGCCGACCAGCGCCCGACGCCACTCAGACCCGCACCCGCGCGCGCAGCGCCTCAGCCGGCGTAGGACCCCACGAGCCGCACCGCGCCGCCGTCGACGCCCTTCGCCCCCTGCTCGAACCCTTCGAGGTCACGGGCGGACGTCGCGATCGTGCCGACGCTCCACGACGCGAGCCCAGCAGCCCCGAGCGACGCGATGACGTCCGACGCGGCAGCGGCCGAGACGACTGCGAACATGCCGATGCCGAGGTTCCACGTGCCCTCGGTGTCCTCGATGGGGGTGCCGGCCATGTCGGCGAGCACCCGGAACACGGGGAGGGGCTCCCACGTGGAGCGGTCGACCTCGACCCAGGACCCGACCGGCAGCACGCGCGCGAGGTTCGCCTCGATGCCACCACCCGTGACGTGCGACAGCGAGTGCACGGCGCCGGGGAAGGCGTCGAGGAGCGACAGGAGCGGGGTCGTGTAGAGGCGCGTCGGCTCGAGCAGGGCTTCCCCCACCGAGACGCCCGCGCCGCCGAGCTCGGGCAGCGAGTCCGTGTACCCGACACCGCGCTGGCCCAGGATGTGGCGGACGAGCGAGAAGCCGTTCGAGTGCAGCCCCGAGGACGCGATCGCCACGACGACGTCGCCGTCCTGCACGAGGTGCGCACCGAGCTGCGATCCGGCCTCGACCGCGCCGACGGCCGCACCGGCGACGTCGTAGTCGTCCGGCCCGAGGAGCCCCGGGTGCTCGGCGGTCTCGCCACCGACCAGCGCCGTGCCGGTGTCCGCGCAACCACGGGCGATGCCGGCGACGATGTCGGCGATGCGCGCGGGGACGACCCGGCCGCAGGCGATGTAGTCCGTCATGAAGAGCGGCTTCGCACCGACCACGACGATGTCGTCGACGACCATGCCGACGAGGTCCTGGCCGATCGTGTCGTGCTTGTCGATCGCCTGCGCGATGGCGACCTTCGTGCCGACGCCGTCGGTCGAGGTCGCGAGCAGCGGGCGTTCGAAGTCCTTCAGGAACGAGACGTCGTAGAGTCCGGCGAATCCGCCGACCCCGCCCAGCACGGACGTGTTGTGGGTCGCCGCGACGGCGGACTTCATGAGCTCGACCGCGAGGTCACCGGCAGCGGTGTCGACGCCGGCCTCTGCGTACGGGTTGGGCATGCGTAGTCCTCCGCTAGGGCATGGCAGACTTGTTCGGTACCACCCGATTCTACGGTCTGGAGCACACCGCGAATGTGCGGCATCGTCGGCCTCGTTGCGCAGGGGCCTGCAAACCAATCCATCTACGACGCTCTGCTCCTCCTGCAACACCGGGGACAGGACTCGACGGGCATCGCCACGGTCGAGGGTCACATCCACCACATGCACAAGACCCGTGGTCACGTGCGGGAGTCCTTCCGCACCCGTGACATGCGCGCCCTTCTCGGCACGATGGGACTCGGGCACGTCCGGTACGCCACGAAGGGTGCCGCCAGCAACGAGGAAGAAGCCCAGCCGTTCTACGTGAACGCGCCGTACGGCATCGTCCTCGTGCACAACGGGAACCTGACGAACACGCGGGAACTGACGCGTGAGCTCTTCGACATCGACCGTCGGCACCTCAACACGAGCTCCGACACCGAGCTGCTGGTGAACGTGCTCGCGCACGAGCTCCAGGGCCAGGTACGCGGCAAGGACCTCGACCCCGGGCAGGTGTTCGACGCCGTCGAGCGCGTGCACGAGCGGGTCGAGGGCTCGTACGCCGCGATCGCGACCATCGCAGGCCACGGTCTGCTGGCGTTCCGCGACCCGTTCGGCATCCGGCCGCTCATCCTCGGACACAAGTTCGACGACGCCGGCAAGTCCGAGTGGGTCGTCGCGTCCGAGTCCCTGGTGCTCGAGTCCGGCGGCTACGAGATCGTCCGCGACGTCGCCCCCGGCGAGGTCGTGTTCATCGAGATGGACGGCACGATGCACGCCCGGCAGTGCGCGCGGAACCCGCGCCTGGTGCCGTGCTCGTTCGAGTACGTCTACCTGGCCCGTCCGGACTCCGTCATGAACGGCATCTCGGTGTACGACGCCCGACTCCGACTGGGCAACCGGCTGGCGGACACGATCGCGCAGTACGCCCCCACCGGCGACATCGACGTGGTCATGCCGATCCCGGACTCGTCCCGACCTGCGGCGATGCAGGTCGCGCGGAAGCTCGGCATCGAGTACCGCGAGGGCTTCTACAAGAACCGCTACGTCGGCCGCACGTTCATCATGCCGGGGCAGGCGGAGCGCAAGCGTTCGGTGCGCCAGAAGCTCAACGCGATGTCGTCCGAGTTCAAGGGCAAGAACATCCTCATCGTCGACGACTCGATCGTGCGCGGCACGACGAGCAAGGAGATCGTGGAGATGGCCCGCGCCGCCGGTGCGAACGAGGTCACCTTCACGAGCGCCGCTCCCCCGGTCCGCTACCCGCACGTGTACGGCATCAACATGCCGACCCGCGCGGAGCTCATCGCGCACGACCGGAAGATCCCGGAGATCAACAAGGTGCTCGGCAGCGACCACCTGATCTACCAGGAGATCGGCGACATGCGCGACGCGATCATCGAGGGGTCCGACGTCACCGACCTCGAGATGAGCTGCTTCACCGGCGAGTACGTCACGGGCACCGTGAGCCCCGAGTACCTGTCCTGGGTCGAGGCGAACCAGCTCAGCTGAGCGGGGGTCGCGAACGCGACCACCGACGGACGGGAGGCGCGGTGCCAGCTGGCACCGCGCCTCCCGTCCGTCCTGCTGTTGCGTCTACTGCGTCCGGTCACCGCGGTCGGTGGCGTCGCCGTGGTCCTCGATCTCGCCCTCGACCGTCTCGGGCGGGAGCTCGACCTCGACCCGCTCCGCCGTCAGGCGGGCTGCGCGCCGTGCGAAGACGCGGTCGAGCACGACGGCGACGATCGCGCCGACGAAGCCGCCGATGGTCACGCCCCACAGGCTGAAGTACCCCACCAGGCTGCCGAAGCTCGCGGTCTCCTGCTGGTCGCCGCGGTCGATGTTCATGGTCGCCGACACCACGATGAGCGTCGCGATGAAGCCGAGCACCGCACCACCCAGGATGAACACGCCGAACTTCGGGGCACGACGGATCGTGACCTCGTCGGAGGAGGAGACGGCGTTCGGCGCCGGGGCCGGTCGTTCGTCGGGTCGGTCGGTGTCGCTCACCCGTCCATTGTCCCCCACTGTGGGACGTGCTCGGGCCTGCACGACGGGCCCGATCCGGGAGAGGATGGTTCCAGACCGGTCGGTATCCCAGGGGGAGGAGTGACGCACATGCGAGAACGCAGTGCACGTGGTGCTCGTGTCCCTGCCCGGGTGGCGTGGCCGATCCTGCAGCGGCGGGAAGAGGACCGGGCCGTCGCCGTGGTCGCCGAGCACCGGTGGAGCGTCGCCCTCGTCGGCGCGCCGGGCATCGGCAAGAGCTCCGCGGCCGCCCGCGTGACCGACCGGGTCGCCGGACGCGACCCATCCGGCCGCACGCTCGTCGTGCCGATCACCGCCGTCGCCGCGAGCCGGTCGATGCCGTTCGGCGCCGTCGCCGAGCGCTTCGGCGAGCTGCCGGCGTCGCTCGCCGAACTCGTCGGCGGCGGCCGGGCCGAGCAGCGCCTCCGCGCGACCGAGGACCTCGCCGACCGCGACGTCCTGCTCCGCGTCGACGACGCCGACCACCTCGACGCGATCTCAGCCCGCTACGTCGCGTGGCTCGTGCGCGAGCAGGGCGCACGGCTCGTGCTCACCTGCCGTGACTTCGCCGCGTTGTCCGAGCCGCTCCGGTCCCTCTGGCAGGACGACCTGCTCGAGCGGATCGACCTCGCCCCGCTGTCGCTCCACGAGACGTCGTCGCTCATCGCCGAGGCACTCGGCGCGCAGCTCGAGACGGCGTCGGCGGAGCGCGTACACCGTGCGACCGCGGGCAACCCGCTCTACGTGCGCGAGGTCGTCCGCGCCGCACTGGCGTCGGGCGCGCTCGAGCAGACGGCGTCCGGGTGGTACTGGCGCGGGCGCGTCACGGCGTCGAGCAGCCTGGCCGACATGTACCGCACCGAGCTCGGCACGCTGCCGGAGGACCTGCGGGACGTCGTCGACATCGTCGCCCTGGCCGACCCGATCCCGCTCCCCCGGCTGCTCGGGCTGGTCACCGGCGGGGACGTCGACCGTGTGGTCGCACTCGGACTCGTCCGGATCGACTCGCTCGAGGACGGCACCGCGGTCGTCCGGCCCTCGCACCCGCTCGTCGGCGAGGTCGTCCGCGCGCTCGTCCCCGTCGCCCGCCGGACCGCCCTGTTCGCCCGGGCGAACGCCTTCCGGACCGACCGACCCGAGGGCGCACCGCCCGCCGCTCGGCTCCGGGCCGCGCTCTGGTCGCTCGAGTGCGGTGTCCTGCCGAGCGTCGACCAGCTGCTCGACGCCACGCAGGTCGCGGTCCGGCTGCAGGAGCACGAGAGCGCGGTCGCCCTGGCGTCCGCGGCCATCCGGACGACCCTCACGCCCACCGAACGCGTCGCCGCGCACTGCCTGCGCTCCCTCGCGCACTCGTACAGCGTCGGTCGAGAGGCCGGTCGCTCGGACGCCGAGGCCGCGTGGGCCGTGGCCCGTTCCGCCCCGGGCGAGGTCGACGACGCCGCGGTGATCGAGGCGTGCGAGACGCTGGCGAACATCCGGCAGTTCCACGACGACGACACGGCCGCCGCGGTGGCGCTCACCGAACAGGCGGCACGGTTCGTCTCCGACGAGGCCGCCGAGCGCCTCCGCCTGCTCCGACTCGCGCACCTCGGCTGGGGCGGGCAGTTCGAGCAGGTCCGCGACGAGCTCGAGCGCTCCGCCATCGTGCACGCGCCGACCGTCCCGTTCGCGTTCCTCTGCCTGGCCCCGTGCGCGGTCATGGCGCTCGCAACCGCCGGACGGCTCGACGATGCCGCGGCCTTCGGCAAGCGGTGCCTCGCGACGGCCGTCGAGCACCTCGAGGACGCACCGTGGAGCGTCGGCGAGATCGTCTCGGTCATGCACCAGCTGCAGGTCTGGCGCGGGGACATCGCCGACCTCATCACCGAGGTGCCGGTCCGTCGGTCGAACCCGTACCTGAAGTACGACTTCACGCTCGAGCTGATCGGCGAGGGCAACCTCGCGATCGCGCAGCGCCGCTGGGACGACGCCGTCGCCGCCTTCTCGGCCGCGTGCGAGCGGTACGACGTCGCGGACCACGGCGGCTTCGCGGCGTACCCGTGGGCCCGGCTCGCGATGGCGTCCGCGTACGCCGGCCGGACCGAGGCGGCGACCGCGGCGCTCGAACGTGCCCGCTCGACGCCCCTCCGTGCGATGCGGATCACCGGTGAGCAGATCGCGGTGACGATCGCCTGGACCGAGGCCGTCCTCGGCAACCCGGCCGGGCTCCGGCACGCCGACGAGATCATCGAGCGGTCGAGCGCCAGCGGCTCGTGGACCCCGGTGATGTACGCGGAGACCCTGCACTACACGAACGACATGCTGGGCGGGCGGGACGCCGCGGCGTCGCTCGACCGGATGCGCGCGGCGGCGGCGCGGGTCGACGGGCCGCTCGCCGGCGCGATCGTGGAGTACGCGGACGCGGTCCGGGCAGGCGACCGCACCCGGACGATCGCGGCGCAGGGCGTCCTCGCCGGGCACGGCATGTCGGTGACGGCGGGCCGGACGAAGACGCCGCTGACGAACCGCGAGTACGAGGTGGCCTCGCTCGCGGCGAAGGGCCTCAGCAACCGTCGGATCGCGGAGACGCTCGGGCTCAGCGTGCGGACGATCGACGCGCACCTGTCGCGGGTGTTCACGAAGTGGGACCTGCACGCGCGGACGCAGTTGAGCGAACTGCTCTGACGTCCTGCGCTGACGCCGTCGGCGCCACGTCGGCGCGCGCCGCGTTCCCCGGTCGATCCGTCATCCGGGACGCAGGATCGTTGCGGAATGCAGCACGACTCGCCGGAACGGTTGACACGATGTGTCGGATGTCGCGTACCTTTGTCCCTGTCGCCGGGTTCGGACCCGTTCGGGTCGGGTCCGAATCCCGGCGGCTTCTCCGACCTGCGTCGTTGAGGGCCGTAGTGTTCCACGGTACGGCGAGGGTCGATGCGGTCACATCAGTAGGTGTTACCTAATTCGGGTAGAGCGGCTAACGACTGCCACCCGGACCAGCGGTCAGCCGTGCAGCCGGACCAGCAGTCCGTCGTCAGCGGTCAGTCGTCCAGCCGCACCGGCACGAAGTCGGTCAGGTCCGCTCGGGATCCGGACGCACTGACCCGTGACTGCGCGACCGCCTCGTCCCACCGCAGTTCGCCGGTGGCGAGCGCGAGCCAGGTGGTCGCATCCGTCTCGACCACGTTCGGCGGGGTGCCTCGGGTGTGCCGCGGGCCGGGCACCGCCTGCACCGCCGCGAACGGCGGGACCCGCACCTCGACGCTGTTGCCCGGGACCGCGTCGGCGAGCCGTTGCAGCGTCCAGCGGACGGCCGTCGCGATCATCGGCCGCGCCGTCGCCCCCTGCTGCACGGCGGCCAGCGCCGCGCGTCCCTCGGCGTCCTCGATCCTCCGCGGTGGCATGTCCACAGGCTAGCCGTCGCATCGCGACGGGCGAGTCGTCCTCGGTAGGGTGATCGGGTGCGAATCCTCGTCCTCGGTTCCGGTGCCCGCGAGCACGCGATCATCACGGCCCTCCTCGCTGAACAGGCAGGGCACGTCATCACGGTGGCGCCCGGCAACGCCGGCATCGCCGCCGACGTCGAGACGGTCTCCCTCGACCCCACGAACGGCGCGCTCGTCGCCGAGTACGCGCTCGAGAACGGCGTCGAACTGGTGGTCGTCGGACCCGAGGCACCGCTCATCGCCGGTGTCGCCGACCCCGTCCGCACCCGGGGCATCCCGGTGTTCGGCCCGAGCAAGGCCGCTGCGCAGCTCGAGGGGTCCAAGGCGTTCGCGAAGCGGATCATGTCCGAGGCCGACGTCCCCACGGGGCGTCCGGTCTACGCCGGCACGGCAGAGGAAGCCGTCGCCGCCATCGACGAGCTCGGCGCACCGTACGTCGTCAAGGCGGACGGGCTCGCTGCCGGCAAGGGCGTCCTCGTGACCGAGGACCGGCAGGCCGCCGTCGACCACGCCACCTACTGGCTGCAGCACGGCCACGTCGTGGTCGAGGAGTTCCTCGACGGCGAAGAGGTCTCGCTGTTCTTCCTGAGCGACGGGCACGACGTGCGGCCGCTCAGCCCCGCGCAGGACTACAAGCGCCTCGGCGACGGCGACGCCGGACCGAACACCGGTGGCATGGGCGCCTACTCGCCGCTGCCCTGGCTCGCCGACCGCTGGCCGTCCGAGCGCGCCTTCGTCGACGAGGTGACCGACCTCGTCGCCCTCCCCACCGTCCGCCGGCTCGAGCACGAGGGCACGCCCTTCGTCGGACTCCTCTACTGCGGCCTCATCGTCACCGAGCAGGGCGTTCGGGTCATCGAGTTCAACGCCCGCTTCGGCGACCCGGAGACCCAGGTCGTCCTGCCCCGCCTGGCGACGCCGCTGAGCGCGCTCATGCTCGCCGCCGCCACCGGGCAGCTCGCCGCCGCCCCGATGCCGGAGTTCCGCGACGAGGCGGCCGTCACGGTCGTCCTGGCCAGCGAGGGCTACCCGGAGAACCCGAAGACGGGCCGCACGATCACCGGCATCGACGACGCCAACGCGCGCGAGGGCGTCTCGGTGGCACACGCCGCGACCGGCGTCCTCGACGGCGAGCTCATCGCGACCGGGGGCCGCGTGCTGAGCGTCGTCGCGACCGGCGCCGACTTCGCCGAGGCCCGCGACCGCGCGTACGCCGGCCTCGGGGACATCACGCTCGAGGGCGGCCAGTTCCGCACCGACATCGCCGCGAAGGTCGTCCGATGAGCCCGGCGCCCGTGCTCGACGGCTGGCGACACGTCTCCTCCGGCAAGGTCCGCGAGCTCTACGTTCCCGAGGGCACCGCTGACGTCGCCAGCGCCTCGGAGCTCCTGCTCGTCGCGTCCGACCGCGTCAGCGCCTACGACTTCGCCCTCGAGCCGCCGATCCCCGGCAAGGGCGAACTCCTCACCCGCCTGTCGCGGTTCTGGTTCACGCGCCTCGCCGACGTGCCGAACCACCTCATCGCACCGTCGGCCGGCGGCACCCCCGTGCCCGAGTCCGTCGCGCCCCGGTCCATGCACGTGATGCCGCTCGAGATGTTCCCGGTCGAGTGCGTCGTCCGCGGGTACCTCGTCGGCAGCGGGTGGGCGGAGTACCAGGAGTCCGGCAGCGTCTGCGGTGTCGCCCTCCCCGACGGGCTCTCGAACGGCGACCGGCTGCCGGAGCCGATCTACACGCCGGCGTACAAGGCGCCGCAGGGCGAGCACGACGAGAACATCTCGTACGAGCAGACCGTGACGCTCGTCGGGGCCGAGGTGGCGGAGCAGCTCCGCGACCTGTCCCTGCGGGTCTACTCCGAGGCCGCGGTGATCGCCCTCGAGCGCGGGGTCGTCATCGCGGACACGAAGTTCGAGTTCGGGCGGGACGCCTCGGGGCAGGTCCGCATCGCGGACGAGGTCCTGACGAGCGACTCCAGCCGCTACTGGGACGCCCGGTCGGGGAACCGCACGGAGTCGTTCGACAAGCAGATCGTCCGCGACTGGCTCAGTGCCCACTGGGACCGGCAGGGCACGCCCCCGGTGCTGCCCGAGGCGATCGTCACCCGGACGGCCGAGCGCTACCGCGAGCTCATCGAGCGCCTCGGCGCGTAGCGCGGACGCGACGCGCCGCTCGCGTTCGTCGAGGGGGCACGAAGTGTCGCCCACGGCGCCGAGTGCGACGATTCGTGCGCCCTCGGAGCCCGGGACGGGAGGCGCGGTGCCGGCCCGACCCACGCCTCCCGTCGGCGTCGGGAGCGAGCGCCAGCGCGCAACGCGCCGCTCGCGTCCGTCGAGGGCGCACAAAGTGTCGCCCCGCGGCGCCGAGTCCGACGATTCGTGCGCCCTCGGCGCACCACACGCGGCATGTCGTGCGCTCTCGGACCCCGGGACGGGAGGCGCGGTGCCAGCCCGACCCACGCCTCCCGT
>NZ_MJGN01000075.1 GCF_001865065.1 Curtobacterium sp. MCBA15_008
GGTGATCTGACCGGAGCACGGGCGGGCGGGAGGCGCGGTGCCAGCTGGCACCGCGCCTCCCGTCCGTCACGGCGCAGGTCGCGCGATCAGCGCGGGATGACCGAGAAGAGGAACTTCCGCCGGATCATGTACCAGACCAGGATGATCAGCGCCGAGTGCACGGCGAACCCGATCCAGCCGTTGTACCAGTCGACCCCCGGGATCGACGCGATCGCCAGCGCGAAGAACACCTGCCAGACGAACACGTAGAGGCTCGCCTGGCCGATCGGGATCCACAGCCATCCAATGACCGCCGCGATGGGCTTCCAGAACACCGTGAGGATCGCGTACGACACGATCGCGAAGAACGCGATGTCGACCAGGCGCCCCCACTGCAGGTCCACCCGCTGGTACGCCGTGTTGTACAGCGCGTCGTACATCGACGCCGGGAACGGCACGGGCGTGAAGCCGTACTGGTTCGCGGCCCAGACGTACGCCAGGAAGAGCGCGTACCCACCGATGCCGACCCCGACGAGGACCTTGCCGAGCCGCCCGGTGAGCGCGCCGATGATCTGCCGTCGGTAGTACCCGAGCACCAGGCCGTGCGTGAACACCACCTGCCACGTCAGGAGCGGGAACACCGACTCGAACTGCGAGTTGATCGGTCGGAACTCCGGGTTGACGGCCTGGTAGACGTAGAGCGCCCAGCTGACGACGAGCAGCGCCCACCAGAACCCGCGACGGATCACCCACATGAACGCGGGGATGAACAGGCTCAACACCACGAACAGGCCCATGATGTTGAACGGCCACGGGCCCATCTCGAGCAGCAGGAACTGCCGGATCGCGTACCAGGGCGGTGGGTACGCCAGCAGCTGCATCGCGTTCGGGTAGAGGTCGTACACGCGTCCCTCGGCCCCGACGCCACCGGTGCCGGTCCCCCGGTCGGTGAAGGTGGTGATCGCGTCGGTGTTGAGGAACGGCACGAAGCTCAGGGCGAAGACGACGAGGATCACCGCGAGCGTGACGAGGTACTGCTTCCGCGCACGCTTCCAGGCACCGACCGCGGCGGCCCACTCGCCGAACTTCTTGATCGCGAACGGGTACGTCATGCCGAGGACCATGCCGGACAGGAACACGAACATCTCCGCGCCGGTGATCGCCCCCACGGCGTGCAGCGTGATGTACGAGTACGGGCCGCCGATCTCGATGTGGGTGATCACCACGGCGAGGATGATGAACCCGCGGAACAGGTCGAGGCGGAGGTCACGTCCGGGCTTGCCGTCGTCCGGGTAACGCCAGCTCGGCAGCAGCCGGCCGAACACGCCGCTCAGCAGGAACACGACGGCGAGCCCGACCGCACACCAGACGATCCACGCCATCTGGTCGCCACCGGTGTCGTACTGCTGGTCGGTCGCGGCCGCGCCGTCCTGCGGGGTCACCCGCTCGGTCACCGGTCCGAAGACGAAGTGGTCGGCACGCTCGAGGTCGGTCCGGAACGACCCGGCGATGCCCGGCACGGCCGTGTCCCGCCAGTCGGCGACGCGGCCCGCCGCCTCGGGTTCGCGGCGGTTCGTCTCGAGGAAAGTCACGCCCCGCACGAGCGGGCGTTCCCGGACGGCGGCGATCACCTGCCGCCACCAGCCCTGCTTCACCGCGAGTTCGTCGGCGCCCCGGAGCGAGTGGTCGTAGAGCGCACCCGTGTCGAGCAGCATCGGCCGGTCGTCCGCCTCGGCGAAGCGGTCGTAGAAGGTCCCGCGCTGCGGCTGCTCGTAGCCCCAGGTCTCGTCGAAGCGCCCGGCGACCTCGTCCGCCTCGGGAACGTCGTTCCGGGTGAGCGGGACGTCCCGCCCGGCGGCCTCGGTCGCCTTCCCCTTGCCGAACGAGAACATCGACAAGCCGACCCAGTCGACGGACGAGTCGCCCGGCCAGTACGGCTCGTACGGGTCGTCGGCCGCGGTCAGCTGCCCGTCGCCGTTCGTGTCCAGCTTGGCCACGTCGGTCGCCGAGAGGTCCTGCAGACGCCCGGCGGACTCACCGAACGGGTAGCCGGCGCCGTACGAGGGCGACCACACCATCAGCGCGTCCGAGTCGCCGTCGTGCACCGCCGTCGCCAGGGTCCGGAACGCTGTGACGAACTGCGTCGGCTGCTGTCCCCAGCGGACCCACGTGCCGTTCATCTGCGGCGCGAACCGGACGAGCACCTGGGTGTCGTACTGGTCGTGCACCTGCTCGAGCAGCCGGTTCGCCGCGCGGGCGTCCGCGGCGTCGAGCGACCGGAGCGACCGGTCCGGCTCGAGGCTCACGACGAGGACGGCGCCCTGCGCGGCCGCCGCCCGGGTGGCGCGGAGGAACTCCTTGCGTGCGCCGCGGTCGAGGGGGTACGCGATCTCGACGCCGTACATCGACGGCGTCGCACCGAGTCGTCCGGCGTAGCCGTCCGGAGCGTCGTCGCCCCAGCCGAGGTCGGGTCCGAACCAGGCCTTCCCCGCCAGCGGCGTCACGGACGCAGCGGTGGCAGCGGTGGCCACGGTCGTCGCCTGGGCGGCCGACGCCGGCAGGGCTCCGCCGAGGAGCAGCGTGCCGACCACGACGAGGAACGCGACGACCCGGGCTGCCTGTCGCCTCACCGCGAGCACGCCAGCGTCCAGATGTTCCGTCCGCCCTCGTGCCGGTGCTCGAGCCGGTCGAGCGCCGCGATCGCGAGGGCGAGGCCACGGCCGCCCTCCTGGTCGGGGTCGGCCATCGTGACCGCGGCGAGGTCCACGTCGGCCGGCATCCCGTTGTCGGTGAGCACGGCCACGAGCTCCTGCTCGGTGACGTCGAGTTCGACGGTGTACCGCCTGCCTGCTTCGTGGTCGGTGCGCCTGGTGTGCTCGACGATGTTCCCGGCGATCTCGGTGACCGCGGTCTCGAGGCCGAACCGGAGTCGGACGTCGTCGATCCCGAGGGTCTCCCACCACGCGCCGAACCGGTCCTGCACGAGGTCGAGCGACTCCACGGTCGCCGGCACGTCGAACTCGGTGCGGGCCGGGCTCACAGCGGGCTCCCCACCGTGCTCGACTCGTGCTCGGACTGCACAGTCCCCGGTCCGGGGCCGCGGTAGAGGACGGCACGGACCACGATGCTGAAGATGAACAGGTCGAAGACGACCCACGCGGTGTTCACCAGCGGGGCGATGCCCGACGCCTGCCCGGTGAGGTAGCGGATGCCGATGAGCACGAGCGCGGCGACGAGAGCCCCCATCGCGTACAGCTGCGGTCGGACGAGGTCCCACCGCGGCTTCTGCTCGGACTCGTCACGGACCTTCGGCGTGACCCGGAAGCCGAGCGGCTTGCCGCGGAACACGTTCTCGAACGCGCTCGTCACCGATTCGATCCAGACCGGGAACAGCGCCAACGAGTACTGCTGCCCACGCCACGTCGGCCGCCCCGCGGCGACGACCCAGAACAGCAGCTGGTTGAGGACGAGGAACGGGATGAGGCGGGCGAAGAAGTCGACGCTGTAGGCCTGCACCGGCACGACGCCGAACGACAGGCACAGGACCGGCGCGGCGATGTAGACGATCGCGGCGAACCCGGACAGGTAGCTCCACATCGTCGAGAAGTACATGAGCCGCTGCCCCCACGACAGGCCCTTCTGCACGAGCGGGTTCTCGCGGAAGAACACCTGCATGGTCCCCTGCGCCCAGCGGAGGCGCTGCACGAGCATGGTCGGCAGGTCCTCGGGCGCGAGACCCTTCGCGAGGATCTCGTCGTGGTACGCCGACTTCCACCCGAGGCCGTGCAGGCGCATCGCGGTCGCCATGTCCTCGGTCACGGAGATGGTGGCCAGCGGCATGATCGGCTGGGCCTCGTCGTCGCGGTTGACGTCGAGCGCGCGGGCGAGCACCGCGATGGACTCGATGGCGGCGACCGGCGAGGCGTCGCGACGCCCGAGCACGTCGAGCGCGGCGTCGTCGAGTCCGGCGAAGGTGTCCGCCTCGGTCGACATCGCCGCGAGCTCCTGCAGGTCGTTCCGCACCGATTCGAGGTCGGACGCCGCGAACCGGAACGCGATCGCGTCGATGCCGCGCTGGAACCCGTACGTGACGTCGCCGAGCGGTTCGCCGCGCTGCACCTGGTCGCGCGCCCGGTCGACGACGGCCTCGGCCTCGTCCAGCGCTCCGAGCACCCGCGGGTCCGTCTCGGTCTCGCGGGCCCGGGCGAGGAGCTTCCGTGAGGTCCTGATCGTGCGTGCGACCGACGCCTCGACCTCGCGCACGTAGCGGGTGACGCCGAGCTGCATGAGCGCCTCGCGACGCAGGACGGCGTTCGACCCGCAGAAGAACGCGGCGTTCCAGCCGTCCTTCGACTGCTGGATCGGCCCGTAGAAGAGCGGCGCCTGGCTGCCCAGCAAGTCGGCGTCCGGCACGTTCTCGAACCACTGCGGCGTCTGCACGAGCGCCATCCGGGGGTCCTTGAAGTACCCGAGCGTCCGGTCGAGGATCGACGGCTCCGGCACCTGGTCGGCGTCGAGGATGAGCAGGAACTCCCCCTGGGTCGCGAGCAGCGCGTTGTTGAGGTTGCCGGCCTTGGCGTGACGCGGTCGGTCGACCCAGTCGGCGCCGCGGGTGATGACGCCGATGCCGAGGGCCTCTGCCGCCGCCCGCATCTCCGGACGGTCGCCGTCGTCGAGGATCCAGGTCGCGTGCGGGTGCGTGATCGCCTTCGCCGCCCGCGCGGTCCGGACGACGAGCTCGACGGGCTCGTTGTAGGTCGTGATGAAGACGTCGACCGTGACGTCCGGTGACGGCTTCGTCGGCGGTTCGCCGCGCTCTCGGAGCCGCCACGCGCCGAACGCGAAGAGCAGGGAGTCGATGACGCTGTAGGTCTCGGCGAGGATGAGCGGCACCGCGATCCACCACGAGTGCCAGTTCACCGACGCAGCCCAGCGCCACACGACGTAGTTGATCCCCGCGAGCGAGGCGAGCAGCGCGACGGTCCGCACGGTGACGAGCCGACGGCGGGACGTCCCGGTGGTGAGCCGACGGTGGTCGCGGCGGCTGAGGTCGACCGCGGTCACCGGGCGGCTCCGGCCACGGGCTCGACGAACGTGCTGCGTCGCAAGCGTGCCTCCTGATCACCGGGGCCCCGGCCGCGGTGCGCGCCCGAGGGGTTGGTTCCGTCCGGGCGTCGGCTCCGGGTGCCGACGCTGCGGTCGTGCGCTCCGGCCGTCGGGCCGACCAGGGCGTCCCGACCTGTCTACCGCACGTCGGTGGGGTCCGTCAGTCGGACGCCCCGATCTGGGGACGAGCGGCGTCCCTCCACAGCGCCACGCGGACGGACGAACGACGCCACGCGGACGGAAGCACTCAGTCGAACACCGCCGCGAACCCGGCGTCCGCCGCGACGCGCGCGACGACCTGGTCGAACCAGGCCGCGCCGTCCGACACGGAGCCGACCGAGTGCCCGAAGAGCTCGAACGAGATCGTTCCGAACACGGTGGTCCACGCCATCAGGGTCCGGACGAGGACCTCTTCCGGCAGCTCGATGCCGAACGCCTGCAGGGAGGCGACCCCGTCGGCGACCGACGGGCCGACCGCCCCGGGAGCCGCCGCCGGCGCGACGGGTGATCCGTGCCTCCCGGCAGCAGCATCCGGACCTGCCGCGTCGTCGGCACCCGCGACCGCGTCCGCGACCACCCGGACGATGGTCAGCGTGGTGCGCGTCGCCGGCTGGACCGTCTCCCGCGGGGCGACGTAGCCCGGCACGGGCGAACCGAAGAGCAGCGCGAAGTCGCCCGGGTGGGTGATCGACCACGTCCGGATCGCCCGGCAGACCGCGACCCAGCGCCGACCGGGCTCCGGACCAGCGGCGGTCTCCGCGGCCTCGACCGCCGCGCCCAGCTCGTCGTAGTCCGCGATGAGGAGCGCGGTGAGCAGGTCGTCGCGACTCGGGAAGTACCGGTACACGGCCGAGGACACCAGTCCGACGTCTCGGGCGACGGCACGGAGGCTGAGCTGTGCGGGCCCCTCGGCCGTCAGTCGTGCGCGCGCCGCGGCGAGGATGCCGTCCTGCACGGTCTGTCGTGCGAGCTCGCGCGCTGTCGGTGCCATGGCCCCACCCTGCCACGAGAGAGCACTGCACACAAATGAGAGCAGTGCTCTTGTGGTTCGGCCGGAACCGGTGCATGCTCATTCCAGAGAGCACTGCTCTCGATCACGGACCCCAGCCCACGGAAGCAGGAAACCATGTCCCAGCACCACGTCATCGTCGGCGCCGGTCCGGTGGGCCGGCACGTCGCCGCCCTCCTCGCCGAGCGCGGCGACCGCGTCACCGTCGTCACCCGTTCCGGTCGTGACACCGGCCCGACCGGGGTGCAGCACGTCGCACTCGACGCCTCGGACGCGACGGCGCTCACCCGGGTGACCGAGGGCGCCGCGGCCCTGCACAACTGCGCGAACCCCGGCGACTACACGCAATGGGAGCGGGTCTGGCCGCCCCTGGCGGACGCGCTCCGCACCACCGCCGAGCGCACCGGCGCGACCTACGCGATCACCGGCAACCTCTACCCGTACGGCCCGGTCGACGGACCGATGCACCCGGGACTGCCGGACGCGGCCACCGACCACAAGGGCGTGCTGCGAGCGCGGCTCTGGGCCGACGCCCTGGCCGCCCACGAGGCCGGGCGCCTCCGCGCCGTCGAGGTCCGCGCGTCCGACTACGTCGGTCCCGGGATCGGCGACAACGGGCACGTCACCCGCGTGCTCCCCGCCGCGCTGCAGGGCAAGGCGGTGTCGATGATCGGCCGGACCGACCTGCCGCACAGCTTCACGGACGTGCTCGACGTGGCCCGCACGCTCGTCGCGGCCGTGGACGACCAGGAGTCGCACGGTCGCACCTGGATCGTGCCGACCAACGCCCCACGGTCACAGCGGCAGGCCGTGACGGAGATGCTCGCGGTCGCCGGCAGGCCGCCGGTCACCGTCCGGCGCGTGCCCGTCGGCGTGCTCCGCGCGCTCGGCCTGGTCTCGCCGATGACGCGTGAGCTCGCCGAGATGGGCTACCAGTGGACGGCGCCGTACGTCGTCGACGACCGTGCGAGCCGAGCGCGGTTCGGCATCGAGCCGACACCGTGGGACGAGGTCTGCCGCCGCACGGTCGCCGGACTGACGCCGTGACGGACGGGAGGCGCGGTGCGAGCCCGCACCGCGCCTCCCGTCCGCCCGTGCTCCGGTCAGATCACCAGCAGGCGCGTGAACTGTCCGGTGCTGAGCTGCTGCGCGACGCCACCCGCGGCCGGCAGGCGCCAGAGCCCGGGGGTCGCGCCGGAGGCGACGTCGATGAACACGTCGCCGGCGACGTCGGCGGCGCCGACGTGCATGCCGCGGCCCTCACTGGTGACACCGCTCGTCGTCCGGTCCACGATCGTGCCGTCGAGCGCCCGCGAGAACAGGTGCCGGACCGTCTTGTCCGCCTGGCAGCCCGTCGGGCTGGCATCGGCGGGTGCCGCGCACCACCCCTCGGACTGGGCGAGCAGGAACGACTTGTCGTTCGTCGCCGCGTACTCGAAGGCCAGACGCGGGACCCCGGCGACCAGGGTGGACGTGCCCGCGGGCAGGACCTCCCAGCGCGAGGCACCGGATGCGCCGGTGGAGCCGTACTCGAAGTAGAGCGTGCCGGAACCGTCGGCCAGGAGTCCACCAAAGCCCGAGTACCCCGGCTCCTCCACACTGCGGGTGGTCTTCGCGCCGTTCGGTGCCACGCTCACGACCGTGGCGGTCGTCGTCATCGGTGCCGCGCGGGTGAACGCCGAGACGGTGCCGTCACGACCGACCGCCCACGCGGTCCCGTGCGACGGGATGATCGCTACGGGGGTGCCGCCCGTCACCGCGAGCTTCGTGACCGCACCGGACACCGAGTCGGCCCAGTACAGGTTGCCGGCGACGTCCGAGCGGAGGTCCGCGGAGAGGTGCAGGCCGCTCGCGATCGTCCGGGCAGCGCTGCCGTCGGCCGGGTACATCACGATCGAGGTGCGGTCGGCCGAGGGCACGAACACGTCGCCCACGTCGTCCGCCGTGTAGCCCGTGCCGTTCGGGGCGACGGTCTTCGGCGCTCCGGTGCCGCTCGTCGGGTACCGCACGACGGCGCCGGTGCCGTCGAGGGCGAACAGCGACTGGACCGTCCGCACCGAGGTCGGGGCGGTGTACCGCACCGCGACGGCCGGACCGGTGCCGCGTGCACCGACGGCACGGACACTGAACGTGTACTGCGTGCGCGGGGTCAGCGCGCCGAACCGGTCGGAGCGGGCGACGGCGGGCAGGCGGTCGACGCCCTTGTCCGGCTGTCGCTCGGCGGGCGTCACGGCGACGCGCCACCCGGTGACCTTCGCGCCCGACTTCGGGGCGGACCACGTCACGGTCGCGCTGTCGGCGGCTCCGGTGACCTTGACGGAGGTCGGTGCACCCGGCACCGACGACGAGGGAGCCGCCATGGCCGGCGACACTCCCCCGATGACGAGCGCCACCGCGGCTGCGGCGGTGACTACGGCTCTGTACACGTGCGTCCCCTGTTCGTTCCCGCGGCTCGTGCGTCACGGCTCCGGGTATCCCACCACCCCCGGCACGCCTGTGGGGGCTCCGCCGCGGATCGTGCGGTCCACCGTGCGCCATCCCGCAACGACGGACGGGAGGCGCGGTGCCAGCTGGCACCGCGCCTCCCGTCGGTCGTCCGCTCGCGTCAGCGGTCGGTCGTCGCTCGCGTCGGTCCGCTCGCGTCAGCGGCGGGGCTTGCGCTCCGGGCGGTCGTCGCGGTCACGGTCACGGTCGTCGCGGTCGAAGCGACGTCCGCCGCCACCGCCGCCACGGCGGTCCGGCTTGATCTCGATGAGCTTGCCGCTGATCCGGGTGTCGGTCAGGCGGTCGAGCACGCCGCCGTCCATGTCGGCCGGCAGCTCCACGATCGAGAAGTCCGGCTGGATGCGGATCGCGCCGAAGTCGTCGCGGCGCAGGCCGCCCTCGTTCGCGAGCGCACCGACGATCTGGCGCGGCTCCACACGGTGCCGGCGACCGACCTCGATGCGGTACGCGGTCATCGGCTGCGAGCGGCGCGGGCCACGGTCCGGACGGTCGCCGCGGTCGGAGCGTCCGCCACGGTCGTCGTCGCGGTCACGGCGGTCGCTGCTGCGGCCGTCGCGGTCGACGCGGTTCCGCAGCTCGTCGGCCTTCGGGTCGAGCAGCAGCGGGTCCGCACCCTGCGCCACGACCGCCAGCGCGGCGGCGACGTCGTCGGCGGGCACGTCGTGGTGGTCGACGTAGTGCGCGATGATGTCGCGGAACGCGGTGATCCGGTCCTGCTGCTCGAGCGCGGCGGTGATGGCGTCGTCGAAGCGGGTCAGGCGCGTCTCGTTGACGTCCTCGATCGTCGGCAGCTGCATCTGCGTGAGCGGCTGCTTGGTGTGCCGCTCGATCGCGGACAGCAGGCGGCGCTCACGCGGGGTGACGAAGCTGATCGAGTCGCCCGAACGGCCGGCACGACCGGTGCGGCCGATGCGGTGCACGTACGACTCGATGTCGACGGGGATGTCGTAGTTCACGACGTGCGTGATCCGGTCGACGTCGAGGCCGCGGGCGGCGACGTCGGTGGCGACGAGGATGTCGAGCTTGCCGGACTTCAGCTGGTTGACGGTCCGCTCGCGCTGCGCCTGGGCGACGTCACCGGAGATCGCGGCGGCGGCGTACCCGCGGGCACGGAGCTTCTCGGCGAGGGTCTCGGTCTCGCTCTTGGTGCGGACGAAGATGATCATGCCCTCGAAGTCCTCGACCTCGAGGATGCGGGTGAGCGCGTCGACCTTCTGCGGGTACGAGACCATCAGGTAGCGCTGCGTGATGTTCGCCGCGGTCTTCGTCTTGGTCTTGACGGTGATCTCGGCCGGGTCGTTGAGGTACTGCTGCGAGATGCGGCGGATCTGGGCCGGCATCGTCGCCGAGAACAGCGCGACCTGCTTGTCGTCCGGGGTCTCGGCGAGGATCGTCTCGACGTCCTCGGCGAAGCCCATCTTGAGCATCTCGTCGGCTTCGTCGAGCACGAGGTACTTCAGCTGCGACAGGTCGAGCGTGCCCTTGGCGATGTGGTCCATGATGCGACCGGGGGTTCCGACCACGACGTCGACGCCGCGGCGGAGCGCGGACAGCTGCACGCCGTAGGCCTGGCCGCCGTAGACGGGCAGGACGTGCACGTGCTTCATGTGGGAGGCGAACTGCTCGAACGCCTCGCAGACCTGCAGCGCGAGCTCGCGGGTCGGGGACAGCACGAGGGCCTGCGGCACCTTGGCGCCGGCCTCCATGCGGGACAGGATCGGCAGCGCGAAGGCCGCGGTCTTGCCGGTTCCGGTCTGCGCGAGGCCGACGACGTCGCGCCCCTCGAGCAGCGTCGGGATGGTCGCCTCCTGGATGGCGGAGGGCGTCTCGTAGCCGATGTCCTTGACGGCCTTGAGCACCGCGTCGCTCAGGCCGAGGTCGGCGAAGGTCACCACGGGCCCCTCGTCGGCGGTCTCGGTGGTGGTAACGGTGTCCGTGCTCATGCGCAAACGGTATCTCGAATACGCCGCCAGCAGTGACGGTCCGGCACTCAGGCCGAGTCACTCCGGGCCGTCGCACCGATGCCGAGCACGGTGTCGGCGCGGTCGTTGAGGCGGGCGAGGAGTCCGGCGAGGGTGTGCAGCTCCTCGGTCGCGAACGCCTGGGTGAGGTCGTCGAAGACCTCGGCACCGGCCACGTCGAGGGTGTCGAGCAGATTCCGTCCGGCGGGGGCGATCGACACCAGGCTGGCGCGGCCGTCGGCGGGGTCCGGCTCGGTGCCGAGGTAGCCCGACTCGACGAGCGACGCCACCCGGCGGCTGATCACCGGACGGGAGAGCCCGGTGGCGTCGGCGATGGCCATCGAGCGGACGGCGCCGAAGTGGTCGACGGCGCGCAGGATCACGCGGGCGGTGGGGTCGAGCCCGCCGCGGGACTCGATGAGCGACGAGCGCAGGGTCTGCCGCACCCACAACCGGTCGAGCTGGTCGCGCAGGAGCCGTTCGGCGGCGTCTCGTCCATCGGTCACGTCGCCAGCGTAGGGGCAGATTTAGTTGCTTGCTGGAAGCAATGGATGTATCGTTGCGCAGTCTGCAAAGTTACACAGCACGAAAAAGGAGTTCGATGACCGCCACCGCACCCGTTCCGGTGCAGCACGGCCGGCACTCGTCCGAGGCCCCCGCGGCCTCCGGCGCCCCCGGCCAGCAGCCGCTGATGACCCACCGCCAGATCCTGCTCGTGATCTACGGGCTGATGGCGGGCATGTTCCTGTCGTCCCTCGGGCAGACGGTGTTCGGCACGGCGATCCGGACGATCGGTGACGACCTGCACGGCCTCGACCAGCAGGCCTGGGTCACCACGGCGTACCTCATCACCTCGACCATCGCGACGCCGATCTACGGCAAGCTCTCCGACATCTTCGGCCGCCGTCCGCTCTACATCTTCGGCATCGTCGTGTTCATCCTCGGCGCCGTGCTGTCGTCGATGTCCACCTCGATGCTCATGCTCGCCGGCTTCCGCGCCGTGCAGGGCATCGGCGCCGGTGCGCTGATGTCGCTGCCGCTCGCGATCATGGGCGACATCCTCGCCCCGCGTGAGCGCGCCAAGTACCAGGGCTACTTCCTCGCCGTGTTCGGCATCTCCTCCGTCATCGGGCCGCTCATCGGCGGTCTCCTCGCCGGGACCTCCGAGATCCTGTGGATCACCGGCTGGCGCTGGGTGCTCCTCATCAACGTCCCGATCGGCGTCGCCGCGCTCATCATGGTGATCGTCTTCCTGCACCTGCCGAAGGTGCACGGCGCGGACGCCACGAAGCCGAAGGTCGACTGGTGGGGCGCCACCGCCGTCATCGTCACCCTCGTGCCGCTGCTGCTCGTCGCCGAGCAGGGCCGTACCTGGGGCTGGGGCTCCCCCGCCGCCCTCGCCTGCTACGTCATCGGCGTCGCCGGCCTGATCGGGCTGCTCCTCGTCGAGTCGAAGATGGGCGACGCGGCGATCATCCCGCTCAAGCTCTTCCGGTCCGGCACGTTCTCGATGGCGACCGTGATCGGGTTCCTCGTCGGCTTCGCGATGTTCGGCGCCATGCTGACCATCCCGCTCTACCTGCAGATCGTCGTCGGCCTCACCCCGACCGAGTCCGGCTTCGCGACGCTCCCCCTCGTGGGCGGCCTGATGATCGCCTCGATCACCTCCGGGCAGATCGTCGCCCGGGTCGGCCGCTACCGGATCTTCCCGGTCATCGGCACGGGCCTGGTATCGGTCGGCTACGTCGTCCTGACGTTCATGACGATCGACAAGCCGCTCTGGTTCCTGATGATCGGCATGTTCCTGATCGGCCTCGGGCTCGGCTCGGTCATGCAGTCGCTGACCCTGGCCTCGCAGGGCTCCGTCGAGGCCCGGGACATGGGCGTCGCCACGTCGTCCGCCACGTTCTTCCGCCAGATCGGTGGGACGCTCGGCACCGCCGTGCTCCTGTCCATCCTGTTCTCGGTGATGCCGGCGAACATCCTGCACGCCACCGCGAACCAGAAGGACCTCGGCCCGGCGCTCGACGCCGCGCTGAACCCCACCGTCGCGAGCGCGAAGGCGAACCAGGGCGCGATGGACAAGATCTGGACGCCGATCGTCACGCCGCTGACGAAGACCGTGCAGTCGCAGCTCGACGACGCCGTGGCGTCCGCCGACCAGGCCGCCGTCGCACAGGTCACCGAGCAGGTCACCGCCGGCGTCCAGCAGCAGGTCGCCGCGGGCGCCGTGCCGGCAGCCGCCGCGCAGTCCGTGATCGACCAGCAGGTCGCCGCCGCCACCCCGGCAGCCGAGGCCGCCGCACGCGACGCCGTCGCCACGAAGGCACACGCCTCCGTGCAGGGCGACACCGTGTCCGTCGACTGGTCCGACGCCACGCAGCGCTCGTACTGGGTGAAGCAGCTGACCCCGGAGCTCGCGAAGAAGGTCGACGACGGCAGCACGCAGAACGACAGCGCGACGAGCACGAACGACACCTCGTTCCTGACCGGTGCCGACAGCCGCCTCACCCGACCGTTCATGGCGGGCTTCAACGCCTCGTCCGTGACGATCTACTGGGTCGGTCTCGGCGTCATCCTGCTGGCGTTCGTCCTCACCTGGTTCTTCCGGGTGCCGCCGCTCCGCCAGCGCTCCGCCCTGCAGGAGCGCGCCGACGCCGCCGGTTCCGCCGGACCCGACGCCGAGGCGCAGCTCGAGGCGTCCGCCGGCCTGGCCGCCGCCGAGGCGGGTTCCTTCACCGGTCCGATGACCGGCTCCACACCGACCCAGCGTCGGTGACCGACCGGGGCGTCCGTCCGTGCCCCCTTTCCGGACGGGCGCCCCACCCACCAGCACGATCCGTAGACAGGGAGTCCTCGTGACCACCACACCGGCAGCGACCGCGGCGACGGAGCCGTGCACGCTGCGCGAACGGAAGAAGCAGCAGACCCGGCAGGCGCTGCACGACGCCGCCCTGACGCTCGTCTCGGCGCACGGCCTCGACGGGGTCACGGTGGAGCAGATCTGCGCGGACGCCGACGTCTCGCCGCGGACGTTCTTCAACTACTTCACATCGAAGGCGCACGCAGCGCTCGGCCTCGACACCGTCGAGGTCCCCGACTCCGCCGCGGAGTGGTTCGCGGACGCCGACGGCCGACTCGTCGACGACCTGTGCGGCCTCGTCGCGCGGACCGTCCCGCTGTCGCAGGACCGCCGCCGGATGAAGGAGCTCCTCGTGCTCCGACCCGAGATGGCGCCGATGGTCATGCAGTGGATGGCCGAGTCGCGGCAGTCGCTCCTCAGCACGGTCGGCTCCCGCACCGACGAGCAGACCGCGCGCACGGCGGTCGCGCTGGTCATGTCGGCACTCAGCGAGGTCGCGCACCGCGAGACCGTCCAGGGAGCCGACGAGCTCGCGACGCGGCTGCGTGCCGTGGTGCGGGAGATGGGCGCGCTGGCCTCCGCCTGACGGGGTTGCTCGGCGGGCGGGCTCGGCTGGCGGGCTCGGTGTGCGGGTGCATCGCCGACTCGGAACGACTCAGTCGACGTCGTACGACGTCAACGGTGTCGTCCCGTGTCGACGCGGCCCGTTGCACCAGCGTCGGAACGACTCAGTCGACGTCGTACGACATCAACGGTGTCGATCCGAGTGCGCGCGTCCGGCCCGCCAGCGGCCTCCGTCCCACCCGGCCTGGAGGCACGTCACGGCTCCGCAACGTCCGCTGCGGACAGCGGTGCGGGATTGCGGGAAACCCCGAGGCTGCGTGGTCCCACAGGCAGCGTTCGGCATCGCGCAGGACTCCTCACACGGCGCTCGAAGGTGCATACGCTCCGGACCAACGGCCGTACCCGACGGCTGGTTCCCGGTCGTGACGACCGGTACGCACGCCGAGGAGTCCGACCCGATGAAGCACCGCCCCAGCTGTCGCACCGCAGCACTCATCACCGCCGCGACCGGCACCGTCCTGGTGTCGAGCGCGTTCGGCATCGTCCCCGCGATGGCCACGACCACCGCGGCGCCGTCGACGTCCACCTCAGTGGCGGCCGCAGACGCGTCGTCGAGCAGTACGGCCGCCGCGCCCGCGGTCGCCGCACTCGCAGCACCGGCAGCACCGGCACCGTTGCCCGCCGCAGCTGCACCGGCACCGTCGCCGGCTGCTCCCGCTTCCGCAGCGCCGACTGCTCCGTCCGCGGCGGCGCCGTCCGCCCCCGCCCCGGCGGCGACGCCGGCCGCGACGACGGCGCACACTGCCACCACCACGGCACCCGCCGAGGAGACCCCGGCGACCACGTCGAGCCGGCAGTCCACCGCACCCTCGGCCGAGCCGTCCTCGAAGCCCGACGGGCACGGCAAGCCCGGCTCGCACGGGCACGGACACGACGAGCACCGGATGCCGTCGTACTCCTCGACGTCGTCGCAGTCCGCGCCCGTGGTCCTGCCCTCCGTCCGTGCCGGCGAGGAGGTCAGCGCCGACCTCCGCGCCGACGACGCGGACGGAGCGACCTACACGTTGACCACCGTCGAGGGCGGTTCCGTCTCACTGCCCGAGGGGCTGTGGTTCCACGACGGCGTGCTCGGCGGCACGCCGACCTACGCGGGCACCTTCACGGCGCTCGTCACGGCCACGAACGACTGCGGGACCGCGAGCCAGTGGGTGCGGATGACCGTTGCCCCGGCGGCGTCGCTGCAGCTCGGGGTCGTCGTCCACGACGTCCCTGCGGCATCGGACGGCTCGTACACCTGGGTCGCACCCGACGGCTCGACCTCGCCCGGACCGATCCGCGTGAACGAGGGCGGCTCGATCACCCTCGTGCCGTGGACCAGCGACGCGTACGGCAACGCGACCAACGCATCGGCGACCGCCGAGGTCTGGTCGAGTGTCGACTCGGACGTCGTCGTGCACGGCGACTCCGGCTTCACGATCACGTTCCCGCACGCCTCGTCGCACGTCATCTCGGTGACGGTCGACGGCGTGTGCACGGAGTTCACGGTCGAGGTGATCCCCGCCGCGACGACGCCGACCACACCGACGACGCCCACCACGCCGACCGACCCGACGCCGCCGACAACACCGACGACGCCGACCACGCCGGAGACGCCGACCACCCCGGAGACCCCGACGACGCCCGAGGACCCGACCGAGCCGGTGACCGACGTCACGGCGATCCCGGTGGTCGTCCAGGCCGCGCCGACCTCCTCCGGACTCGCGGACCCGGTCGCCACCGCGACCCCCGTCGCGACGGCCGACCACCTGGCCTACACCGGCGCGGACACCTCCACGCCGATCGGTTGGGCCGCCGGGCTGCTCGCGGCCGGCGCGGCACTTCTCGGGTTCCGCGGGATCCGCACGGCCCGACGCCGCCACCGCGGCTGAGACCCGTGTCGCGGTGCGCAACGGCGCGCATCGCGACACGCTCGCGCCGGGTCGTTCCGCGCGTACTCAGTGGGATCGGGCGTACGAGGCCAGGACTTTCGACCTCCGACGCCCGATTCCGTTCTCCACTCCGGGTGCGATGGGAAGGAACGACCCGCTCAGGCCCGTGCGAGCGGGTCCAACTGCTCCGGTGTCGCGTCCGCGGCCTGCGTCGACCGGCTGAGTTCCTCGTGCCGTTCGTCCTCGGCCAGGAGCGCGCGACCCGCAGCGGTGCCGTGCTCGAACGCGTCCGGGCCGACGAGCAGCCGGAGCGGCGGCTCGTCCATCGCGACGACCTGCAGGACGAGGTCGGCCACGAGGTCCGGGTCGCTCGCACCGATGCTCGTCCCGCCGTGCATCTGCGCGGAGACCCCGACGGTGGGCGCGTACTCGGGGCGTACCGGTGCGACACGCATCGACGATCCGGCCCAGTCCGTCCGCATGCCACCCGGCTCGAGGACCGTGACGTGGACGCCGAAGGGCGCGACCTCCTTCGCGAGGACCGACGAGAACCCGCCGACCGCCCACTTCGCTGTCTGGTACGCACCGAGGCCCGGCGTCGCCATGCGGCCGCCGACCGACGACACCTGCACGATGTGGCCCGAGCCCTGCTCGCGCATGACGCGGACCGCTTCGCGGCTGAGCGTGACGACGCCGAACAGGTTGGTCTCGACCTGTGCACGGAAGTCGTCGGGGTCGGCGTCCTCGATGGCCGCGAGGTTCGCGTACCCGGCGTTGTTGACGAGCACGTCGAGGCGACCGAAGCGCTCGACGGCGGTGCTGACCGCGGCGCGTGCGGCCTCGGGGTCGGTGACGTCGAGGGCGACCGGCACGAGCGCGGCACCGTCGGGCACCGTGACGTCGTCGAGGGCGTGGAGGTCGCGGACGCCGGCGACGACCTGGTGGCCGGCAGCGAGGGCGGTGGTGACGATCGAACGACCGAGGCCGCGGGAGGCACCGGTGACGAGGAGGACGGACATGAGGTTCCTAACTGACTGTTTGGTTGACAGCGCCCATCGAACACCCGCATCAGATCGTTGTCAACCGTTCGGTTGATAGCATCGCGAGGTGCCCATGCCCCGCGACGCCGACGCCACCCGCGCCCGACTCCTCACCGCCGCCCGCGACGAGTTCGCGGCGGTCGGGATCGCCGGTGCCCGGGTCGACCGGATCGCCGCGGCCGCCGCGAGCAACAAGGCGCAGATCTACCACTACTTCGGCAGCAAGGACGGGCTGTTCGACGCGGTGTTCGACGCGATGGTGGCGGAGACCCTCGACGAGGTGACGATCGACGCCGACGACCTGCCCGGGTACGCCGGACGCCTGCACGACTCCTACGCCCGGCGGCCGTGGGTGCAGCGCCTGGCGACGTGGTACCGACTCGAGCGCGGGGACGCCCAGCAGCCGATCGACGCCGTGGTCCGGAGCAACGCGGCGAAACTCCGGGCGATCGAGGAGGCCCAGGGCACCGGACGACTCTCCTCGACCTTCACCGCGGCGGAACTCCTCGGCATCGTCATCCACACCGCCGCCCTCTGGAGCGGATCGACCCCGGAGTACGCCCGGCTCACCGACGAGGTCGGGGCAGCCCGGCGCCGCGCCGTCGTCGTGGCCGCGGTGGCCGCCGTCGTGCAGGCGTAGGCGCGCGGGACGTTCCGCGCGTACTCGGCGTCAGACGACGGACCACCCGCCATCGCTCGGCAGCACGGCGCCGTTGACGTTGGCGGAGTCGTCGCTGAGGAGCCAGGTGATCGCGGCGGCGAGCTGCTCCGGCTGGGCGACCGGCGGGATCGCGACCTGCATGATCGGGCCGACACGTCCGGCGGCGTACTCGCTCCGCATCGGCGCCTCGATGTTCGTCGCCACCGCACCCGGCGCGACGGCGTTCGCGCGGATGCCCTGCGGCCCGTGGAAGAACGCGACGCTCTTCGTGAAGCCGGCGATCGCGTGCTTCGACGCCGTGTAGGCGGCTCCGGCAGCCGAGCCCCGGAGCGCCGCCTCGGACGCGACGTTCACGACGGAGCCGCGACCCGCCGCGATCATCAGCGGCAGGACGGCGCGCGTGAGCCGCATCGGGCCGGTGACGTTCACGCTGAACACCCGGTCCCAGGTGGCGTCGTCCACCTCGCTCGGCGGCAGGAAGGCGTCCATGATGCCGGCGACGTTGGCCAGGCCGTCGACCCGCTCCCCCGCGGCGGCGATCAGCGCGTCGATCGTCTCTGCTGCAGCGACGTCGCCGACGACCGTCTCGACGTCGAGCCCGTCGCGCCCGACGAGGTCGCCACGCAGGGCTTCGAGCCGCTCCGCGACCACGTCGGTCGCGATGACCCTGCCGCCCTCGTTCGCGATGCGCGCGGCCGTGGCGCGTCCGATGCCGGAACCCGCTCCGGTGACGATGATGGTCGTGCCGGTGAACCGTCCGGCGGTGGTGTCGGTCATGTCGTCTCCTCCTCGAGAGGCGCTCGCTGCGCCGCACCGGTTATAGCACTCAGTGCCGAAAGGACTCCATGAGCTCGACGAACGACCGGCCGACCGGACGCCCCCGGACGATCGACCCCGACGCGGTGTCCCTGGTCGCGCTGCGGCTGTTCGACGAGCAGGGCTTCGACGCCGTGTCGATGGACGACGTCGCCGCGGCAGCCGGCATCAGTCGACGCTCGCTGTTCCGGCTGTTCCCGAGCAAGGCCGCCCTCGTCTGGGGCGGCCTCGACGAGTTCGCGACCCGCTTCACCGACGCACTCCGAGCACGGCCCGCGGACGAGCCGTCGGCGACCGCCCTCCGAGCCGCGTACCGGGTGGGCGCGTCGTTCCCGGAGGAGACCATCGAGGTCACCCGGCACCGGCTCCGCGTCATCCGCACGAACCCGTCCCTGCAGCGCGGCGGGGACGCCACGATCACGTCGCTCACCGACGCGATCGTGCGGTTCGTCGCGGAGCGGGACGGCGGCACGGTCGACGACCTGGCGGTGATCGTCCGGGCGAGCACGCTCGCGGCGGCGACGAACGCCGCACTCACCTGGTGGGCGTCCGGCGGTGCGGGGCGCCCGGCGGACGCCGTCGACCGAGCGATCGACCTGCTCGGCTGAGCAACCCCTGGTGCGCCCTCCGCGGCGGCGGTATCGTCCCCGCATGAACGTGCACGGGCCCTCGCCCTACTTCCAGTTCGCCGGCACTGCCCGTCAGGCGCTCGAGCGCTGGCAGGGCGTCTTCGGCGGCGAGGTCCGCGTCGCGACCTTCGCCGAGTTCTCCCGCACGGACGGTCCCGCCGACGCGGTCGCGCACGGGCAGCTCGCCGGCGAACTGCAGCTCTTCGCGGCCGACGCGGCGACGGGCGAGACACCGTTCCAGGCCTCGGGCGTGCTGTTCTCGCTGCTCGGCGCCGACGAACCGGACGTGCTGCGGCGGTGGTTCGACGACCTCGCCTCGGACGGCACCGTCGTCGATCCCCTGCAGCAGCGGCCGTGGGGCGACTGGGACGGGATCGTCCGCGATGCCTTCGGGGTCACCTGGCTGATCGGCTTCGAGGCGTCCGCCCTGCAGTGACCCGGGGTGAGCCCTACTGCGCGTCGGACGGCAGCAGCGGGGCCCAGTAGGCGTCCGGCCCGTCGGCGACGACGGCCTCGCGCTCGAACCGGAACCCGTACTGCTGCACGAAGTCGGCCGCCGCGGCCTGCTCGTCCTCGGCGTCGTCGTGCGCGGCGTCGAAGAGGTACACGCCGTGCCCCATCGCGACGCCGGAGTCACTGATCACCGAGAGGTCCCAGCGACCTTCCTCGGCACGTTCGATCCGGACGACGGCGGCCTGAGCGGCGGTGAAGTCAGCCATGCCGCGAGCATACGGACGACACCACGGCGACGTTCAGCCTAGGGTGGCGCCATGGCGGCGACGGTGCGGCAGGTGCAGGTGACGTTCGACTGTGCGGACCCGGAGCGGGTGGCACGGTTCTGGTGCGAGGTGCTCGGGTACGTGGTGCCCGCGCCACCGCCCGGCTTCGACTCGTGGGACGCGTTCGACCAGGCCCTCCCGCCGGAGCACCAGGGCTCGGCGTTCGCCTGTCAGGACCCGGACGGCGTCGGCCCGCGCCTGTTCTTCCAGCGCGTCCCCGAGGGCAAGGTCGTGAAGAACCGGGTGCACCTCGACGTGCGGGTGGGCACCGGCCTGGTGGGCGCCGAACGGCTCGCGGCCCTCGACGCCGAGAGCGACCGGCTGGTCGCCCTCGGCGCCACGCAGTTCCGGCGGATGACCGCCGACGCGGTGAACGAGTCGTGCATCGTCATGCAGGACGTCGAGGGCAACGAGTTCTGCCTCGACTGAGTCCGCTCAGGCGACCGGACCGTACTGCGGCGTCTCCGCCTCGGTCAGCTCGAGCTCCGCGGTCTGCTGGATGAGTGCCAGCAGGTCGGCGTCGAGTCCCGGTGCGAACTCCTCGAGGCGCTCCTCCGCGATGAACGACGGCGCCCCCTTCGGTGCCTGCTCGGACGCGTCGAGGTCGGTGCCGTCACCGGACGGGGACGCGCCTCGGAAGATCTTGGCGGCCTCGGACGCCCCGTCGAGGTCGAAGCTGTACTGCTTGCTCTGCAGGCCGAGGTCGACGAGCTCCTTGACCTCGGGGAACCGTTCGGCGTTCGTCTTGGGGATCGGCAGCAGGGACTTCCACTCGACACCGAGCGTCTCGAGCGCCTTGGCGTAGGCGTTCTCGTGCGCCTGGTCGCGGACGATCAGGTACGCGACCGTGGCACGCGCGGTCGGGTTGTCCGTCATCTCGTAGATGCGGCACTTCTGCAGGCGCCCCGTGGACTCGAGCATGAGGTTGTAGAGCAGGTCGAGCGGCAGGTTGCCGGAGTTGTAGACGTAGCTGCCGCTCCACGGGTTGCCCGCGGAGTCCACCGGCAGCGCACCCTGCGCCCCGACGAGGTAGTGGTGGATGTTGCCGGTGTCGAGCGCGATCGACAGGGGCGTCGCACCCTTCGCTCCGGGCTGGTCGACCGGGTCGGTGACCTTCCCCGAGTACCCGGGGGCACCGTCGAGCAGCCGCGAGATCGTGGTGCCGATGAGCTCGACGTGGCTGATCTCCTCGGTGCCGACGCCCTGGATGAGGTCGCGGTAGGGCTTCGCAGCCGGACCGCGGAAGTTCATCGCCTGGAACAGGTACTGCATCATCGTGCGCATCTCGCCGAACTGGCCGCCGAGTCCCTCCTGCAGCGCGTTGGCTGCGGCGGGGTCCGGGTCACCGGGAGCGATGTCGTTGATCCAGGTCTGTGCGTGGAAGTACATGGAGCCTCCTGCTGTCCGGCGGCGGGGTCGCCGCTGACCTCACCGTCCTCGCGGGCGACTGGCAGCCCGCACGGTTCAGCCAGCATGCGCACGAGCGGCCGGCTCCCACCCGCGGGTACGGTCGGACCATGTCCGCTCCGGTCCCCCTGCCCTCGACGATCCGGACGTCACGACTCGTCCTCGGCGGCTGGGCCGACGACGATGCCGGCTGGTACGCCGACCTCGTCGCCGAACGGAGCACCTCGGCGGCGCGTCGTGGGGAGCCGCCGACACCGCGCACGAACGGCAGACCGGACCACGACGCCGCGACCGCCTCCGTCCGCTCCCTCGCCGCGACGGTCGGGACACCGCTGCCGCTCCACCCGGTGCGACTCGGTGGGACGGGTGCGGCCCTCGGGTACTGCGGGCTGGTCGTCGGGCGGTCCACCGCGGCCGAGCCGGAGCTGGCCTACGAGTTCCTCGAGGCCGCACACGGCCACGGCTACGCCACCGAGGCAGCCGCCGCCGTGGTCGACGCGGCACGCTTCGCCGGGTACCCGCGCCTCTGGGCGACGATCCGTGCGTGGAACGCACCGTCGTTCGCCGTCGCCGGACGGCTCGGCTTCGTCCGCGACCCCGCCGCGACCGCGGCGCACCCGGAACCGGACGACGGTCGCGGCGAGCAGGTCTGGAACCGGCTCGACCTCTGACAATCCGCTCTGCGGTCTCCGTCTGCGGGCCTGGAGGCGCGGTGCGGCCTGGCACCGCGCCTCCAGGCCCTAGTCTGTGAGCCGCTGGTCTGTACGGACGGACAGGCGACGAGTGGAGGACGGATGTCAGTCGGGTTGCTCGCGGTCGTGGACGACATCCTCGCCGCCGCCCTCAAGGCCAGCGCGAAGACCGCGGGCGTCGTCATCGACGACGCCGCCGTGACGCCGCAGTACGTGCAGGGGCTCGAGCCGGCGCGGGAGCTGCCGGTGGTGGGGCGGATCGCGCTCGGCAGCCTGTTCAACAAGTTCGTCATCATCATCCCGCTGGCGCTGCTGCTGACCGCGTTCGCGCCGTGGGTGCTGCCGTGGCTCCTCGTCCTCGGTGGCGCCTACCTGTGCTTCGAGGGGGCCGAGAAGGTCCTGGAGTGGTTCGGCACGCACCACGAGACCGAGTCGACGGAGCCCACGACCGAGCCGAAGCTCGTGTTCGGGGCGATCCGCACCGACCTCATCCTCAGCACCGAGATCATGCTCATCGCGCTCGCGAGCCTCGACACGGACCTCGGGTTCTGGCCGACGGTCGGTGCGCTCGCGGTGATCGGGCTCGGCATGACCGCGCTGGTCTACGGCGCGGTCGGGCTGCTCGTGAAGGTCGACGACATCGGCCTGCAGATGATGAAGCACCCGGTGCGGCGGACCCGGCGCACCGGCGCCCGGATCGTGCGGGCGATGCCGGCCGTCTTCCGGGTGATCAGCGTCGTCGGCACCGTCGCGATGCTGTGGGTCGGTGGGCACCTCGTCATCGCGAACCTGGCCGAGACGTTCTGGCACGGACCGTACGACCTGCTCCACGCGATCGAGCACGCGATCGAAGCGGCCGGACCGGTCGTGACGTGGATCGTCGACACCGCGGTCTCGGCGGTCTTCGGCGTCGTGCTCGGGATGCTCATCGTCGGGATCGTGCTCGGCATCGGGCGGCTGCGCGGTCGCGAGCACCACTGACGCGGTAGCCGGACGCCGCGGCGCCCGGACCGATGGTGGTCCGGGCGCCGCGGTGCGGGGTCACTTCCAGATGGAGATCCAGTCGATGTCCACGCTGCCCTTGCTCGACGCGGGCGTGGTGCCCCCACCGAGCGACGTCTCGGCCTGCAGGGTCACGCGCATCGGCGCCGTGGGCACGGCCTTCGTCGTGGTGGCGACGAGCTTGTCGTCCCAGTAGAACCGGACCGCTCCCTTGTCCCACTCGGTCGTGGCGACGTGGTACCCGGTCGAGTCCGTCGGTGCGAACTGCTCGGACTCGGGCTCGAACTGCATCGCACCGTTCGAGTACGTACCGGGCACCGCGGACGCCGGACGGGGAACCCCGCCGAGGTCGGCCTCGGGCCAGTCGATCTCGCCCTGGTTCCAGTCGTCGCTCGACGGCCACATCATGCCGACGAACTTGTAGCCCGGGGTCTTCGTCGTCTTGTAGCGGACCGAGACGCGACCGGTGGTCTGCGCGGAGTACCCGTCCGGCAGGATCGTCGCGACGAGCGGTTGCCCGTTCTCGGAGTGCAGGTCGAAGTCCAGGTTGCCGTTCGCGACGCTGAGCACCTTGTCCGGGGCGTAGAGGCCCTGGCCGCTGGTGTCCTTGTAGCCGTCGTAGGCGTCCATCTCCGGGTACTTCTGCAGCACGGAACCCTTGGCCGCGGCGGTCGTGAAGTCCTCGGCGTAGCTCTGCACCCAGGTGCGGCCGTTCGAGGTCACGTTGCCGGTCGGCATCGAGGACGTGCTGCCCGCCGGACTCGCCGGCGTCGTCGGGGTCTGGGTCGGGGTCGACCCGGTCGGTGCCGGACCCGGCGTGATGGGGGCCGACGCGGTCGGCGCCGGGGTCGGCTCGGTGGGGTCCGAGGTGGGGGTGGTCGGGGTCGGGGTCGCCGGCTGCGTCGGGCTCGAGCCCGCGTCGCCTCCGGCGTGGTGGTGGTGGTGATGGTCGTGCGCCGAGCTGATGCCGAGCGCGCTCACCGCGACGGTGCCGGCGGCCACCACGAACGAGGTGATCCGCCGCCAGTCCCTGGCGGCTGTTCGGTTCCACATGCGTTGCTGCCTCCTGATCGAGCATGAACGGACGCGGAACCGTACCTTCTCGACATCGCCGCGCCTGTCCAGGTTGTGCCCAGTCGGCCCCCTTCGACACTCGACAACGACTGTTGCTCAACAGATCGACGACAGGTGTTGAGCTTCCGGCGCGCGCAACCGTGTCGGTCCACGACGCATCCCCCGCCGATCCGCACCGGCATGGGAATGATCGGTCTACCCCTCGTTTGCGGGTAAGCCGTGCGGATCGGCCACGATCGGGCAACGATTCGCGGGCGACTCGCCCGGATCGACTGGCGACGCGCTGTGCACGGGGGACATGTTGCCGAGCGCACCTGTGAGAACTCGCAGGTGAACACTCGACCTCGGAGGCGACGAGGAGCTGATCCGCGTCCCCGGGGGCGCCCCGCGCCCTGTCGCGCCGTGACGGACGGGAGGCGCGGTGCGGGTCCGAGCCGCGCCTCCCGTCCGTCACGGGGTGACGTTCTCGAGGTCGGCGAGCAGGCTCGGGTGCCGGGGCTGCCAGCCCAGCGAGCGCTGCGTGTGCGCACCGGAGGCGGGCTGGTCCATCGCGAAGATGGGGGCGAACTCGCCGAACACCTCGTCCGCGACCCGCTCGACCGGCAGGCCGAGTCGGCGGCCGATGACCGCCACCAGGTCACGGACCCGGTCACCCTCGTCCGCCACCGCGTGCCAGGCCGTGCCGGCGGGCGCACCCTCGAGCGCCAGGCGGAAGAGCACCGCGGCGTCCCGCGCGTGCACGGCCGGCCAGCGCTGCTCACCCGTGCCCGGGTACCCGGCGACCCCGGAGCCCCGCGCCGTCTCGGTGAGGATGCCGGCGAAGCCCCCGGCTCCGTCCGCGTGCACCGTGCGGGGCAGGCGGACGGCGGACACGCGGACGCCGCGGTCGGCGAGGGCGAGTGCGGCGAGGACGGACCGTGCGCGACCGGCGACCGGCCCCTCGAGCGGGAGCGGGTCCGTCTCGACCGATGCCCGCCCGGGGACCCACGGCGTCCCGGAGACGACGACGAAGGGGCGGTCGGAGCCCACGAGCTCCTCGCCGAGGGCGGCCATGGCGGCGGACTCCTCGGCGATGCCCCGGGCGAGTGCCTCGGCCGAGCTGAAGTCGTTCGAGAAGGCGAGGCTGACGACGCCGTCGGCTGCTGCCGCCCCGGCCCGGAGGACGTCGAGGTCGGCGATCGAGCCGGGCACGGGGGTCGCCCCGGCGGCGGTGAGGGCTGCTGCGGAACGGTCCGACCGGGCCAATGCGGCGACGGTGTGGCCGGACGAGACGAGTTCGGTGACGACGGCGGTGCCGATCGTGCCGGTGCCACCGGTGACGAAGACGTGCATGGGTGCTCCTAGGAGTGCGATCACGAGTGATGGGACTGTTGTCTCATCACCGTACACCCGCGATGGGACAATTGTCCCGTCGATAGGATGGCGGCATGGCGCGATGGGAACCCGGAGCCCGGGAACGGCTCGTCCTGGCGGCCGTCGACCTGTTCTCCGAGCAGGGCTACGACGAGACCACCGTGACGCAGATCGCGGAACGCGCCGGCGTGACCAAGAGCACCTTCTTCCGGCACTTCCCCGACAAGCGCGAACTCCTCGTGGCGGGTCAGGAGACGCTGAGCCGACTCCTCGCCGAGGGGATCGCCGAGGCCCCGGCCGACAGCGGTCCGCTCGACGCCGTCGCCGCCGGGCTCGCTCGGGCATCGGAGGAGATGGGTCCGGTGAACCGCGAACTCGGCCCACGGCTCCGGGCGGCGGTCGCGGCGAGCGCCGAACTGCAGGAGCGCGACGCCCTGAAGAGCGTGGGGATGGCGGCCGCGATGGCCGAGGCGCTCCTCGCGCGCGGCGTCGCGGTCGCACCAGCACGGCTCGCGAGCGAGATGGGCGTGCTCGCGTTCAAGCAGGGCTTCGACCGGTGGTCCGGCTCGGGGCGGACCGACGACGACCCGCTTGCGGGACACGCCCTGGCCGCGCTCGACGAACTCCGCGCGGCGGCCGCGGCGCTCTGACGCCCGTCCGGACGGCGCCGTCGCGGCCTCAGCGCCGGGTCAGTTCCAGACGGCGACCCAGTCGACGCTGACGTGCCCGACCGCGGACGCCGGGATCGCCGCGCCGCTGGTGGTGGTCTCGGCCTGCAGGGTCACACGGAAGGGCGTCTTCGGGACCGCCTTCGTGGTGGACGTCACGAGCTTGCCGTCCCAGTAGAAGCGGACGATGCCCTTGTCCCACTCGGTCGTCGCCACGTGGTAGCCCGTCGAGTCGGTCGCCGCGAAGGCCTCCTTGCCGGGCTCGAACCGCATGCCCGTCCGCGTTGACCAGCTACCGGGGACCGCCGACGCCGGGCGGGGGCGCGCGCCGAGGTCGGCCTCCGGCCAGTCGATCTCGCCCTCGTTCCAGTTGTCGCTCGACGGCCACAGGATCGTGGAGAACTTGTAGCCCGCCGTCTTCGTCGTCTTGTACCGGATCGACACCCGTCCGGTCCGGTGCGGCGCGTACCCGTCCGGCATGACCGCGGCGACGAGCGGCTGCCCCTTCTCGGTGCGGAGCGCGAAGTCGAGCACGCCGTTCTTGACGCTGAGGACCTTCGCCGGCGCGTACCGCCCCCGGCCGGTCGTGTCCGAGAACCCGTCGTAGGTGCCGAGGCCCGGGTACTTCTTCGTCACGGTGCCGAGCGTCGCCGCGGTCGTGAAGTCCTGCCGGTACGACTGCTTCCAGGTGCGGCCGTTCGTCGTCACGTTCCCGCGCGGGAGGGCGGTCGACTCGGCGATCTTCGCCGTGGCGGTGGAGGACGCCGGCAGGGCGGCGGCCCGGGCTGACACCGGGGCACCGCCGACCAGGGCGGTCGTCGAGACGAGTGCGACGGTGAGGGTGGCGACGACGACGAACGGGGACCGCATGCGAACTGCCTCCTGCGTGGGGGATGCTCTGGACGTGGTGTGTGCGAGGCAGTATCGGGCGTCCGGGGCAGGCCGTTAGCAGTCAGGCCGTCAGGAATCGGTGCGGATCAGATCTCGACGTCGCTCCCCATCGTCACGGTGCGCTGCGCGGGCAGCCCGAAGCGCGCGGCGGGGTCGGCGGCGTTGTGCGCGAGGCCGACGAAGAGCTTCTTCCGCCACGACACCATGCCGCGGTTGCCGGCGGTCGGCCGGAGCGCGCCGCGGGAGATGAAGTACGACGCGCGCTGCATCTCCTCCGGGTCGATGTCGAGGACCTCGGCCAGGCAGGCCGCGTGCAGGGCCTTCGGCAGGTCCTGGTCGTCCGAGAAGCCGAACTTGACCGTGATGTGGTCGATGCCGTCGTCCTCGTAGCCGAGGTCGTCGCGGAAGAACGCCTTCGCGTGCGGGACGTGGGGCACGTTGGCGGTGAGGACCGACACGATGAGCACGGTGCGGTGCAGCACGTGGTTGTGCTCGACGTTCGCGCGGAGCGCCAGCGGGGTGGTCTCCTTGTTCGGGTGCGGGAACACCGCCACCCCGGGCACGCGTGGGATGTGGTGCTCGTTGACCCGCTCGATGAAATCGGCGAGGGACCCCTCGCGCTCCTTCCGTTCCTCTTGCACGAGGGCACGCCCGCGCCGCCAGGTGGTCATCACGGTGATCACGGCGAGGGCGATGAGGAGCGGCACCCATCCGCCGTGGATGATCTTCGACAGGTTGCCGGCCAGGAACGTCAGCTCGAGGCCGCCGAACGCCACGGCTGCGACGACGAGCTTCCACGGCTTCCACTTCCAGAGCGGTCGCACGACGAGCAGCAGCAGGAGGGTGTCGACGACGAGCGCGCCGGTGACGGACACCCCGTACGCGGTGGCGAGGTTCGCCGAGGACCGGAACGCGAGCATGATCGCGAGCACGCCGATGAACAGCAGCAGGTTGACGGCCGGCAGGTAGATCTGCCCGCTCTCCTGCCGTGACGTCTGCCGGATCGTCAGCGGCGGCAGCAGGCCGAGCTGGACGGCCTGGCGGGTGAGCGAGAACGCCCCGGAGATGACCGCCTGGCTCGCGATCACGGTGGCGAGCGTCGCGAGCACCACCACCGGCAGGCGCAGGCCGTCCGGGAACAGCAGGAAGAAGGGGTCCTTCGCGGTGGACGGATCGCTCAGCACGAGCGACGCCTGCCCGAGGTAGTTGAGGACGAGCGCGGGGAACACGACGAAGAACCACGCGCGGAGGATCGGGGTGCGTCCGAAGTGCCCCATGTCCGCGTACAGCGCCTCGGCACCGGTGATCACCAGCACGACCGCGCCCATCGCCACGAAGGTGATGTACGGGTGGGCGAACGTGAACGCGATCGCCCACGTCGGCGAGAGGCCCTGCAGGACCCCGGGGTGCGCGAGGATGTGCGGCACGCCGGCGGCGGCGATCACCACGAACCAGAGCAGCATGACCGGGCCGAACAGGTTGCCGACCTTGCCGGTGCCGAACCGCTGCGCGGCGAACAGCACGACCAGGATGACCGCCGCGATCGGCACGACGAGGTGCCCCACCGACGGCGCCGCCGTGCCGAGCCCCTCGACCGCGGACAGCACCGAGACCGCGGGCGTGATCACCGAGTCGCCGTAGAAGAGGGAGACGCCGACGATCCCGATGACGAGGAAGATCGTGGCCCCGCCGCGGCGCTTCGCGTACAGCCGTCGGGCGAGCGCGGCGAGCGCCATCACCCCGCCCTCGCCGTCGTTGTCCGCCCGCATGAGCACGAGGACGTACTTGATCGAGACGATGATCGTGATGCTCCAGAACATCATCGAGATGACGCCGTAGACGTCCTCCTGGTTGGCCTTGACCAGGCCGTCGTCGATCGTGAACACCGTCCGCAGCGCGTACAGCGGGCTCGTGCCGATGTCGCCGAACACCACGCCGAGGGCGGCGAGGGCCAGGACGGCGATGCCCTTGCCCGGGCCGTGACGACCGTCGTCGGTCGTCTCGGTCGTCGGTGTCTGAGAGCGGGTCTCGGTCACGCTCGTCACTTCCGTCTCCGGCCGTCCGGGCGACGGCCGCCGCTCATCATCGCACCGGCGGGGGGCTCACGCTCGCAGGTGGCGCACATGCGTGCGCTGCGCGGCCGTCCTGGTGCGTCAGGGCAGTCGGCGGGCCAGCTCGTCGGCGACGGACGCGGCGAACGCGTCGGCGCCGGCGTGGTCGTCGGCGGTCACGGTGACGACGGTTCCGCCGCCCTCGCCCTCGCCCTCGCCCTCGCCCTCGTCGAACAGGAGCATCTGGCCGAACGCCCCGTGCAGCCGCCAGAGCCGGCCCGGCCCACCCCAGCCGGCCATCGCATGGCGGTCGTACGCGGGGTCGGTGCCCTCGCGCCGCATCCAGTCCGTGTGCATCGCATCGCACCACCGACCGCTCACGACCCGCTGCCCGTCGACCACACCGCGGTCACGGATCAGGCGACCGATCCGCGCGAGCTCCTCGGTGCGCAGCGCGATCCCCTCCCCTGCCGCGACGTACCCGTTCGGGCAGCGCTCCCACTCCACGCCGTCGATGCCGAGCGGGGCCAACACCCGCTCCGAGACGAACGCCCCGACGTCGCCGACACGGGTCTCGAGGACGCGCATCGCGGTGTACGTGCTCGCGTTCGCGTACTGGAACACCCGGCCGCGGGAGGGCCGCCCGAGGAACTCGGCGGCGAGGTCCGGCCAGTCGCTCCGCTCCGTCGGCGACCACGGCATGTCGATGCCGCTCGTCATCGTCAGGAGGTGCCGGAGGGTGACCGCGTCGACGCCGGGGCCGGTGACGAACTCGGGCAGGTACCGACCGACGGGGACGTCGACGTCGACCAGCCCGTCGTCGGCGGCGATGCCGGTGGCGAGGACGCACACGCCCTTCGCGACGGAGTGGACCTCGCGCCGGACGTCCGGCGTCCAGTGGTGTTCGGCGGTGTCGTCGCCGACCAGCACGTGCACCCCGTGGGCGACGAAGCCGGTCGCGTCGACCTGGCGGACGAGGGCGTCGAGGATCGCTTGGGCACGGCTCACGGATCCCATCCTCTCGCACCTGTTGCTTCGAGTTCGAAGCAGTGCTACCGTTCCCCTAGTGCTTCGAAATCGAAGCAACAACGAAGGGGAAGCAACCATGCAGGCAGTGCAGTTCGGACGGGTCGGAGGACCCGAGGTCCTCGAGATCGTCGACGTGGAGCAGCCGACTCCCGGTACCGGCGAGGTGCGGATCCGCGTCGCGGCGTCCGCCTACAACGCCGCCGACGGCGGGATGCGGGGCGGGTTCCTGCCGATCCCGATCAGCCTCCCGCACGTGCCCGGCTACGACGTGTCCGGCACGGTCGACGCGCTCGGCGACGGCGTCGAGGGCATCGCGGTCGGCGATCAGGTGATCGGGTTCCTGCCGATGGAGCGCGACGGCGGTGCCGCGGAGTACGTCGTGGCCCCGGTCGAGGCACTCGTACCAGCGCCGACCAGCATCCCGCTCGCCGACGCTGCGGCCCTGCCCTCGGTCGCCCTGACCGCGCGGCAGGCACTCTTCGACGACGGGCACCTGACGGCCGGGCAGCGGGTGCTCATCGTCGGCGCCGGGGGCGTCGTCGGCAAGTACGCCGTCCAGCTCGCGAAGCGTGCCGGTGTCACCGTGGTCGCCACGGCCAGCCCCCGGAGCGCCGACGCCGTCCGGGCAGCCGGCGCCGACCAGGTGATCGACCACACCACGACCGCGCCGCTCGACGCGCTCGACGGGCAGGTCGACGTGCTGCTCAACCTCGCGCCGCTCGACCCGGAGCAGTTCGCCGCCGACGTCGCCGCCGTGCGCGACGGCGGGATCGTCGTGAGCACCACCGCCTTCATGGCGACGCCCGACGATGCGGCACGCGGGGTGCGTGCTGCAACCGTGTTCGTCTTGCCGAACCGGGAGCGCCTCACCCAGCTCGTCGCCCTCGTCGACGCGGGCGACCTGACGGTCGAGGTCACCAGGCGCATCACGCTCGCGGAGCTGCCGGCGCTCCACGCCGAGGCCGAGGCCGGGCGGGTCGCCGGCAAGGTGGTCGTGCTCGCCTGACCACGGAACGGACTGGAGGCGCGGTGCCAGCTGGCACCGCGCCTCCAGTCCGTCACCGGGTCGCGTCGCGACCCGGGAGCACGTCGTCAGCGACGGCGGAAGTAGCCGTTCGCGCCGCCGACGAACATGAGCACGGTCGCGACGATCACCGCGACGGCTCCGATCCAGCCGAAGGCGTTGCCACCGGAGGCCGCGCCGACGCCGACACCGATGACCTGCAGGATGGCGAGGACGAGCAGGACGATGCGGGCCCAGTTGCGGCCGTCGCGCATCTTGAAGACGATGATGAGCTCGATCACGGCCAGGACGAACGCGAAGATCGCGCCTCCGACGAGCGGAGCGGTGCCGACGCTCTCGGCCGCGGACGACCCGCTGCCCGAGACCAGGCTGATGATGCCCTGGATGATGTTCGCGAGGACGACCACCAGCCAGATGACGAACGAGACGGTGACGGAGGTCGGGCGACCTGCGGTGGTGTTTGCCATGTGTTCTGCTCCCTGGGACTCGATTGCGTTCAGCGACCTCGCTGTGAACGTACAGGCTGAGCGGAGCGTTGTCCGCTACTCGGTCAGAACACGACGACGGTCTTGCCGCGCACGCCACTGGACGCCATTGCGGAGAGCGCGTCTGCGGTCTCGGCGAAGGAGACGGTCCGACCGACCACCGGACGGACCGCCCCGGCCTCGACGAGCACCGACAGCTCACGGAGTTGCGCGCCGCTCTCGTGCATGAACAGGAACTCGTAGCCGACCTCGAGCGCGGCCGCCTGCGAGCGCACCTTCCGGCTCAGCCCGGCGACGGCGAGCCGTACGAGGGGATTGAGCCCCGCACCCCGAGCGAACGCCGGGTCCGGCGGGCCGGCGATCCCGATCGCGCGTCCGCCGGGCCGCAGCACACGGAGGGACTTCGCGAGGTTGTCGCCCCCCAGGCTGTCGAGCACGAGGTCGTAGCCGTCGAGCAGCGCCTCGAAGTCCTCGTTCCGGTAGTCGATCACGACGTCGGCGCCGAGCGACCGGACGAAGTCGGCGTTCGCTGCGCTCGCGGTCGTCGCGACCGTCGCGCCGAGGTGCTTCGCGAGCTGGATCGCGATCGAACCGACACCCCCTGCGCCGGCGTGCACGAGCACCTGGTGCCCGGGGCGGACGTCGCCGCGCTCGACGAGCGCCTGCCAGGCCGTCAGGGCGACGAGCGGGAGCGACCCCGCCTCGACCGTGCTCAGGCCGGCGGGGATCGGCGCGAGGTCCTGCTCGGCCACGGCGACCCGCTCGGCGAAGGTGCCGACCTGGTCCTTCCGCGGTCGTCCGTACACCCGGTCGCCGGGTCGGAACGCGCGGACGTGGTCCCCGACGCTGACGACCGTGCCGGCGACGTCGTGCCCGAGGACCTGCGGCAGGTCGTACGGCAGGATCGCCTTGAACTCGCCCAGCCGGATCTTCTCGTCGAGCTGGTTCAGGCCGGCCGCCTCGACGCGGACGAGCACGTCGCCGGGTCCGACGACGTGCTCCGGGACGTCCCGGAGCTCGAGGGGCTGCTGGTAGCGGGTGAGCACGAATGCCTGAATGGTCGTCCGATCTCGGTTCGTCTCGGTCGGTGAGTACACTCAATACTGAGTGCACTCAGCCCGATCGTCAAGAGGCCGTGGCAGGATGAGGGACGACGACGGCGGCGGAAGGACCAGGAGTGCCCGAATCGACAACCGGCGGTCGCCGCGAGCGGAACAAGCAGGAGAAGCTCGACCGGATCGTCGCCGCCGCGGCCACGCTCTTCGCCGAGCACGGGGTGGACGACGTCACGACGCAGCAGATCGCCGACGCCGCGGACATCGGCACCGGCACCCTGTTCCTCTACGCCCGGACCAAGGGCGAGCTGCTGCTGCTCGTCCAGAACGCCCACTACGCCGAAGCACTCGAAGCGGGGCGCGCTGCGGCGCGTTCCGCGGCCGGGTCGTCGACGTCGGCCGTCCCCGCGGTCCTCGCGCTCGTGCGGCCGGTGGTCGCCTGCAACCGCGAGCAGGTCGAGAACGGACGGACGTACCTGCGGGAGATGGTCTTCGGGGACCCGTCCGAGCCGAACCACGCCGCTGCACTGACCATCGTGGCGCAGACCGAGGCCGAGCTGGTCGCGATCATCGAACGTGACGGGACCGGGCACGACGACGCCGTGCAGCTCGCCCGCGCGGTCTCGGCGGTGACGTTCCTGGCGATGGCCGCGACGACGACGCCGGACGTCGACGCGGTGATGGGCGACATCGAGGCGCAGGTGCGAGCGGTGCTGCGGCGCTGAGACCCCGGGGAGCGCCGTCCGCGTACGGTCCGGGCCGTGTCAGACCACCAGCCGCACCAGACCGATCCAACCCGTGTCGGTGACCAGCCGGCACTGCGCACCGCATCCGGATCGAACTGGCTCGTGTGGGGTGCCGTCACCGCGGTGCTCGTCGCCGCCGTGATGGTCCTGATGGCGATCCGCTCGCCGGGCGTGGGGTGGCCGGCACTCGTCGCCGTGGTCGTGCTGTTCGTGGCGATGGTGGTCGTGCGGGCTGCCGTGCGACCGCGGCGTGCACGGCTCGTCACCTTGGCCGTGCTCGACCTGGCGATCGTGGTGATCGGCCTGGTGGCCACGCTGGTGGTGTTGTTCTCGGAGTCAGGGGCCTGAGACCCGGTCCTGGTCGGCGCCGTCCCAGAGGTCGGCGCACGGCACGGCCTCGGCGCCGACGGCTCGCAGCCAGGCACCCGCGCCACGGTCCGCGGTCGACGGATCGGCTGCGGCCACGTCGAGGTGGTCGGACACGGCCGCCCAGTGCGCTCGGCCGATCAGGACCGGGTGCCCCGGGCGCCCCGCGTACTCGGCCTGCCGCACGGCGCCGGTCCGTCCGGCCCGCTCCCCGAGGACCCGTCGCACCGCTGCCGACGGCAGCCTCGGCAGGTCGACGAGCGAGACGAGCGCGGCGTCGACCGGGGTGGACGACGCGGCCAGCGCCGCCAGGCCCCGCGAGAGCGACGCGCCGAGGCCGCGCGCCCAGTCCGGTGCGACGACGGTGCGCACGCCGGGCCGGTCGTGCAGCAACAGGGCGGCCTCGTCGGCGCGCGCACCGAGGACGATGACGACGTCGTCGCAGCCGCCCGTGAGCATCGTCGCCGCGGCGTGCACCGTCCACGGGGTGCCGTCCGGGCCCGCGACGAGGGCCTTCGGCCGCCCCATCCGGGTCCCGGCGCCGGCCGCCAGCAGGAGCCCCGTGGTGCGACCGCCCTCCGCCGTCACACGAAGCCCGGCACGGCGGTCCAGGCCGCGGGCGCCTCGGCGACGCCGTCGCGGACGACCGTGCCGGCGATGAGCCCGTACGGCCGGTCGGCGGCGAAGAAGACCTCGCCCGGGTTGTCGAGGCCGAACGGCGCCAGGTCGACCAGGAAGTGGTGCTTGTTCGGCATCGCGAAGCGGACCTCCGCGATCTCGGGGAATGCCTCGATCGCCGCGCGGCCCATCGCGAAGAGGGTCTGCTGGAGCGCCAGCGAGTGCAGCTCGGCGAAGGTCGCGAGCATCCGGTCGAGGACCCCTCGGTACAGCGCGTCGTAGTCGATCCCGGCCGCGACGGCCTCGGGCGTGTACCGCCAGCGGGCCGTCACCGAGGTCGCGAGGATGCGGTCGTCGGTCTCGGCGAGCGTGGTGTAGCCGTCCCGCGGGAACCCGTGGAACTCGCTGCCGGTCGACTTGAGGACGGTGAGGTCGGTGACGCCCGCGACTACGTGGACGTCCTGGCCGTCGACCTGCACGACCGCGGTCCGGGTACCGCGGCCGGCGCGGACGAAGGCGTGGTCGTGCTCGCTGCCGTCCACCGCGATCCGCTCCCAGGCGTGCTGCTCGGCGGAGAGCGTGGCGCCCTCGTACCAGTCGAACGCGCTCGTGAAGCGCCGACCGAGGCGGAGCAGGAAGTCCTCCGGCGTGTGCACGCCGTGCTCGCGGGCGAAGGCGTAGACGGTGTTCTTCTGGGTGTCCGTGGCGAGGACCTTGGCGTTGTCACCGTCGGTGTACGAGTCGGCGAGCGCCGCGCCCCGCAGCTGTGTCGTGATCGTCAGGTCCTCGATCTCGTGCCGCGGGGTGTCGCGCGTCACCCGGACGAGCCGGACCTCGGCCTTCCCGTACTGGTTGGCACCGAGGTGCACGGTCGTGGCGGTCGAGGTCGGGCTCGCGGGGGTGCCCGTGGTCGTGTCGGTCATGTCCCGGAGGATTCCACCCGGTTGTTTCGGCGGTGTCTCCGGCAGGTGACGGCCTGTCGCGACCGCCGTCACCGAGTGTTCCCGGCCCGTAACCACGCTGAAACACCCGTTCCGTACGGTGGCCGACACCAGATCCGATCCGAGGAGGTCGTCGTGCACAGCAGCGGCAGCGCCAGCAGCTCGACGCGTCCGACCTCGGCGTGGAACCGCGGGATGATCGCGCACGGCCGACGGCGGGGACGTGTCCTCAGTTCCCCCTCGACCACTCCGATCGGACCCTTCCATGGACCTCGTCACCGTCCGCACCGTGCGGACGCCCACGCGCCGCGACGACCTCGCCCTGACCGCGGGTGACCGCCCGCTCGCCGGGGGTACCTGGCTCTTCTCCGAGGAGCAGCCCGGCCTGACCGGACTCGTCGACCTCACCGCGCTCGGCTGGCCGGACGTCGACCGGGCGCCCGGCTCGCTGACGATCGCGGCGACCTGCACGATCGCGGCCCTGCTCCGGCTGCGTCCGGAACCGGAGTGGTCGGCGTGGCCGCTCGTCGACCGGTGCGCGAACGCGCTGCTCGCGTCGTTCAAGGTCTGGAACAGCGCGACCGTGGGTGGCAACGTGGCTGTGGGGCTGCCCGCCGGCGCGATGACCGCGCTGCTGAGCACGCTCGACGCGACCGCGGTCGTCTGGACGTCGGACGGCGGGGAGCGCCGGGTCCCGGTGGCGGAGCTCGTGCTCGGCGTCCGGACGCTCGACCTCGGCACCGACGAGGTCATCCGGTCGTTCGAGGTGCCGGAGGCGGCGCTGACCGCGACGACCGGGTTCCGCCGGGTGTCGCTCAGCCCGCACGGCCGGTCCGGCTCGCTCGTCACCGCCCGGTGGTCGTCGGCGGGGTTCGTGCTCGTCGTGACCGCGGCGACGCCCCGGCCGCTCGTGCTCCGGTTCCCGTCGGTGCCCCGCGCCGAGGTGCTCGCCGAGGCCCTGAGTGCGCACGACGACTGGTACGACGACCCGCACGGCTCCCCCGCGTGGCGTCGCGCCGTGAGCACCCGCTTCGCGCACGAGCTGCGCGACGAAGCCGCCCGGACGACGGCGGTGGCGGCATGAGGATCGACGTGGACGGCGCCCCGTTCGAGGTGGACCCGCAGCCCGGCCAGGTCCTCCGCACGCTGCTGCGCGAGCACGGCGTCACCTCGGTGAAGAAGGGCTGCGACGCGGGCGACTGCGGAGCCTGCTCTGTGCTCGTCGACGGCGTCCCGGTGCACTCCTGCATCACCCCGGCACACCGGCTGGAGGGCCGCTCGGTGACCACCGCCGCCGGGCTCGGCACCCCGGAGGACCCGCACCCCGTGCAGCGCGCCTTCGCCGACGCGGCCGCGTTCCAGTGCGGGTTCTGCACGGCGGGCTTCGTGGTGACCGCGTCCACCCTCGACCCCGACGACCTGGCCGACCGCCACCGCAGGCTGAAGGGGAACCTCTGCCGGTGCACCGGGTACCGGGCGATCGAGGACGCCCTGGACGGCGTGACGAACACCGCCTGCGCCGGCGCCGGGGAGGCGATCGGCCGCTCCGTCGCTGCCCCGGCCGCACGGCGGATCGTCACCGGGCAGGAGGAGTACACCCTCGACGTGCGCGGCACCGAGGCGCTGCTGCACCTCGCCGTGCTCGGCAGCCCCCACCCGCACGCCCGGATCACCGCCATCGACACGACGGCGGCCGAGGCCCTGCCCGGCGTGCACGCCGTCCTGACCCACCACGACGACCCCGGGGTGCTCTTCTCGACGGGCCGGCACGAGTCGCGGCTCGACGACCCCGACGACACGCTGGTGTTCGACCGCGTGCTGCGCTTCCGTGGCCAGCGCGTCGCGGCCGTCGTCGCCGACAGCGTCCGGACCGCCGAGCTGGCGTGCGACCTGGTCCGCGTCGAGTACGAGGTGCTGCCGAGCGTGCACGACCCGGACGAGGCACGACGGCCGGGCGCTCCCCTGCTGCACGGCGAGAAGTCGACGGCCGAGCACCGGATCGCCGAACCGAAGCGGAACGTCGTCGCGGCGCTGCACGGTGCGACGGGCGACGTCGACGCCGCCCTCGCCACGGCCGACGCGACCGTCGACGGCACCTGGTCGACGGGGCGTGTCTCCCACGCGGCGCTCGAGACGCACGCCACACGGGGGCGGCTGGACGCGGACGGACGCCTCGTGCTGCGGACCGCCACGCAGGTGCCGTTCCTGGTGCGCGACGAGATCGCGCGCGTCTTCGGGCTCGACCCGGAGCGCGTGCGCGTGGTCGCGAAGCGGGTCGGTGGCGGGTTCGGCGGCAAGCAGGAGCTGCTCACCGAGGACCTCGTCACGTTGGCCGTCCTCCGCACCGGACGCACCGTGCAGTACGAGTACAGCCGGCAGGACGAGTTCACCATCGCGCCGACGCGTCACCCGATGCGCGTGCGGGTCCGGCTCGGCGCGACCGCTGACGGTGCGCTCACCGCGATGCACGTCGACCAGACCATGGACACCGGCGCGTACGGCAACCACGGCGTCGGCGTGATGTTCCACTCGGTCAGCGAGTCCGTCGCGGTCTACCGGTGCCCGGTGAAGCGGGTCGACGCGGAGTCGGTGTACACGAACAACCTCCCTGCCGGGGCCTTCCGCGGCTACGGCCTCGGGCAGGTGGTCTTCGCGATCGAGTCCGCGATGGACGAACTCGCACGGCAGCTCGGCATCGACCCGGTCGACCTGCGCCGCCGGAACGTGATCGTGCCCGGGGACCCGCTGGTGGTCACCGACCCCGACGAGGAGACCGACCTGCGGTGGGAGGGCAGCTACGGCCTCGACCAGTGCCTCGACCTCGTCGAGGACGCCCTCGCCGGCCCGCTCCCCGAGGTCCCCCGGATGGACGGCCCCGTGCTCGACGACTCGCCGGACTGGGCGTACGGCACCGGGATCGCCCTCGCGGCCATCGCGACGATGCCGCCGCGCGGCCACCACGCCCACACCACGGTGGAGCTCCGGCCCGGTGGGCGCTACCGGATCGGGGTCGGCACGGCCGAGTTCGGCAACGGCACGACGACGGTGCACACGCAGCTCGTCGCGGACGCGCTCGGCACCACGCCCGATCGGGTGGACGTGCACCAGTCCGACACCGACGCCGCCGAGCACGACACCGGCGCGTTCGGGTCGGCGGGGGTCGTGGTCGCCGGGCGCGCGCTGTACGCCGTAGCACAGACGCTCCGAGACGACCTGGTCGCCCGTGCGATGGCGATCGTCGGCGCGCGCACACCCCGCACGGCCGACGGCCCGCTCGGCCCCGCGATCGCGGTCGGCCCCGAGGGCGTCCGGATCGGGGACGAACTGGTCGGGCACGACGAGCTGCTCGCCGACGGGCCGCTGCTCGCACACGGACGCCACGACGGCACGCCGCGGTCGCTGGCGTTCACGGTGCACGGCGCACGCGTGGCCGTGCACCGCCCCACCGGTGAGGTCCGGGTGCTGCAGAGCGTCCAGGCGGTCGACGCCGGGACGGTCCTCAACCCCGAGCAGCTGCGCGGTCAGGTCGAGGGCGGGTCGGCGCAGGCGATCGGCTCGACCCTGTACGAGGAGGTCCTGCTCGACGACACCGGTCGGGTCCTCACCGACGCCTTCCGCTCCTACCGGGTGCCGAAGATCTCCGACGTGCCGCGCACCGAGGTGCTCTTCGCCCGGACGCACGACCCCCTCGGGCCCCTCGGGGCGAAGTCGATGAGCGAGGCGCCGTACAACCCCGTCGCACCGGCGGTCGCCAACGCCGTACGTGACGCGATCGGGATCCGCCCGTACCGGCTGCCGATGACGCGGGACCGGGTCTGGGCCCTGATCGCCAACGCGACCGACGCCGGAGGTGCCTGATGTTCGAACTCGCACCGCGCCTCCTGGCCGTGCTCGACGCGGGTGACCCCGTTGTCGTCGCGACGGCCGTCTCGATGCAGGGCAGCGCGCCGAGCGGCGTCGGGACCTCGATGGCGATCCTGCCCGGCGGCGAGGTCGTCGGGACCATCTCCGGCGGCTGCGTCGAGGGGTCGCTGTACGGCACCGCGGAGGAGGTGCTCGCCACGGGCGTCGCGGTCCTCGAGCGGTTCGGGTTCGACGAGACCGGACCGGACGGCGACCCCGATGCGGTGTGGGCGCCCGCGCTCCGGTGCGGCGGCCGGATCGAGGTCCTCGTGCACCGGGTCGCGCCGGACGACCACGCGGTGGTCGACGCCCTGCGACGGGCCGAGACCGGCGCCCCGGTGTCCCTGGCGCTCTCGCTCGACCCGGGGACGCTCGCCACCGTCGTCACCGCGCCGGAGGGCTGCCGCGGACGGGTCTTCACCGAGCGGGCCGACACCCGTCCCCGGTGCATCGTGGTCGGTGCCGTCGAGTTCGCCGTTGCGGTGACCAACGCGGCGGCGGTCCTCGGCTACGCCGTCACCGTCGTGGACCCGCGCCCGGTGTTCCTCACCGACGAGCGCTTCCCGGCCGCCGACCAGCGCGTCGTCGGATGGCCGACCCGGGTGCTCGCGGAGACACCCGTCGACGCGAGCACCGCGGTCGTGGTGCTCTCCCACGACGACCGGTTCGACGCGGCGGTGATCGACCTCGCACTGCGGCGTGGTGCGGGCTACGTCGGCGCGATGGGGTCCCGCGCGACACACGAGCGGCGGCTCGAGGAGCTCCGGGCGCTGGGGACGCCGGACCTCGGGCGGCTCCGGTCCCCGATCGGGCTCGACATCGGTGCGGTGACGCCGGCGGAGATCGCGATCGCGGTGATGGCCGAGGTGATCGCGGTGCGGAACGGGGCCGGCGGTGGCGCGCTCACCGGCGGCGAGGGGCCCCTGCACCGGCGACGGGGCGAGGCGCTGCGCGTGTGACGCACGGCGCGGGGGGCCGTGGGCGTTGGTGCGTGTGCATGTTCCGACGTTCCACCTGTCGTTCGACGCGTGTGGTGTCGCAAGGTGCGCATGCATCTGGTGCGTGCGCATGTTCCGACATCCCACTTGTCGTTCGACGCGTGCCGTGTCGCAGGGTTCGCACGCATCGAACGCCGCGCGCCCCCGCGTCACCGGGCCGGCGTCCGCGCCAACCGCTCGGCGAGCCGGGCCGCCACCTCGCGCTCGTCAGCCGACACGAGCCTCCCGTCCCGGACCACCACACGCCCGCCGACCACGACGTGCCGGGGCCGGCGACCGGGCGACGCCCAGAGCAGACCGGCCACCACGTCGTCGACCCCCGCGTCCGCGACACCGGAGACGTCCCACACGCACAGGTCACCGGCGGACCCGGCACCGAGGTGCCCGAGCTCGGGACGCCCGAGCCCGACCGCCGATCCCTCGGTCATCATGCCGAGCACCTGCCGAGCCGGCAGCTGTGGCCCGACGAGCGCGGAGACCTGCATCGCGAGCCGGCCGTCCGCGAGCAGGTGGCCCGCGTCGTTGCTGCCGCCACCGCTCGTGCCGAGACCGACCGTGATCCCCGCCGCGGCCAGGCGCGCGACGGGCGCGATCCCCCAGCCCATCGGCACGTCGCAGCCCGGCGCGTGCGTCGCGCTCGCACCGGACGCGGCGATGCGCGTGATCTCGTCGTCGGTCACGTCGCACAGGTGGGCGATCGTGACGTCGGGCGCGAGCCACCCCCACTCGTCGAGCAGGTCGAGGGGCCGCCGCCCGTACCGTTCCAGTGCGATCGCCGTGTCGACCTGCTCGTTCGCCTGCGTGCGTCGTCGGAGACCGTGCCGCGCGGCGACCTCGCCGAGTGCGCGGAACGTGGCCTCGCCGTCGGAGTGCACCCCCGCCGGCCCGACGGCCACCTGCAGCAAGCCGTCCGGGTCGACGCCGCCCACGGCCTCCGCGTGGAGCAGCCCCGACGCGATCGCGTCCGCAGACGTCGCGGCTCGCTGGGCGTCGTCCCGCGCCGAACCACGGACGAACACGAGCCGGCCACCGAGCCCCCGCACGGCGTCGACCGTCGCGGCGGCGAGCGCCACCGTGTCGTCGGTGGTCGCGTCGGCAGGCCAGTTCAGGTGGTGGTCGGCGATGGTCGTGACCCCGGACAGGAGGCCCTCGGCGGCCCCGGCGGACGCCGCCAACCCGTAGAGCTCGGGATCGTGCCCGACCCGCGCGTACGCCTGCGCCATCGTCGGCAGCCAGTCCGCCATCGGCACCCCACGGGTCCCCGGGAGCGTCCGGAACGCGGTCTGCAGCAGGTGGTGGTGCGCGTTGACGAGGCCAGGGGTGACGACGCACCCCGACGCGTCGAGGGTGCTCGCGACGTCGCTGCCGTCGTCCACGACGACGTCGCCGTCGCGCTCGGTCCGGGGGTCGACGAGGACGCGGCGGGCGCCGGTGACGGTCAGCATGCAGGCGTTTCTAGCAGCCCGCTGTTTCCGGCCCGTGACGGCCCGTTCCCGTCCGGTCGCCGGGGCCTTCCGGGAAACCCGCCCGTAACCCCCGCGGAACACCGGGCCCGTACGGTCGCAGCATGTCTCAGACCCTGATCCGCGCCGGCTGGGTGCTCACCGCCGCACCGGACGACTCCGCCACGCCCGCAGCGATCCGCGACGGGGCCGTCCTGCTCGACGGCGACAAGGTCGCGGCGGTCGGGACCTTCGCGGAGCTCTCGGCCGCCCACCCCGAGGCGACGGTGCGCGGCGGCGCGTACGACGTCGTCACGCCCGGCTTCGTGAACACCCACGGGCACTTCAGCGAGGGGCTCATCACGGGCATCGGCTCGCAGTACACGCTCTGGGAGTGGCTCACCGCCCTGATCGGCCGCGTCAACCCGGTGATGACCCGCGAGAAGGCGTACGCGGGCACGATGCTGCAGGGCATCCAGATGCTCCGGAGCGGCGTCACGACCGCGAACGACATGTTCTGCGCCGACCCGATGCCCGACGAACCGGCGACGCCCGGGGTCGTGCAGGCGCTCGAGGAGCTCGGCCTGCGCGGCGTGGTGTCGTTCGGCTCCGGTGACGTCGACCGCGACTTCGGGGCGACACCGATCCTCGAGGAGTTCGAGGCCCTCCGCGAAGCCGCCGACGCCAGCCGCTACAGCTCGTTCCGCGTCGGCGTCTCGTCGATCGGCCGCTACACCGACGACACCTGGCAGGAGCACGTCGACTACGCCGTCGCCGGCGGACACGGCGTGCACGTGCACTTCCACGAGGTGCGCGAGGAGGTCACCGCGGCACGACAGCGGACCGGCCGGACGGCGATCGGCCACGCCGAGGCGACGGGCATGTTCCAGGTGCCGGTGATCGCCGCGCACAGTGTCTGGGTCGACCGCGAGGACCGCGAGCGGTACGCGACGAACGGCGTCGGCGTCGCCCACAACCCGGTGGCGAACGGGATCCTGGCGAGCGGCATCGCGCCGGTCGCCGAGTTCCGCGCGCTGGGCGTGCCGGTCGGGATCGGGGTGGACGGCCCGGCGTCGAACGACTCGCAGGACTTCCTGCAGGCGATGAAGACCGCGGCCCTGCTCGCCCGGGTCCGCGACCTGCAGGCCACCGCGATGAGCGCCCGCGAGGCGTTCGAGATGGCGACGATCGGCGGCGCCCGCGCACTGCGCATGGACGACACGATCGGCTCGCTCGAGCCCGGCAAGCGCGCGGACCTGGTCGTGTTCGACGGCGAGAGCCCGACCCTGGCGAACGTCCACGACCCCTACCAGGCGGTCGTGTTCGTGGCCGGCAGCCGCGAGGTCAAGGACGTCTGGGTCGACGGTGAGCTGAGCCTGGCCGACGGCGAGGTCACCCGCGTCGACGTGCACGAGGCGGTCGCGCGGGCGCGGCCGCTCGCACGGCAACTGGTCGCCGAGGCGGGCCTGGAGCGCCTGTCGGCGCTCACCGGCGCGCCGCTCGACGACACCGAACGCCCGTAGCGGGGCAAGGACGGGACGGACGGGAGGCAGTGCGCACGTCGCGCGCACCGCCTCCCGTCCGACGCGATCAGAGTTCCAGGACCAAGCGCGGGCAGCCGCGTCGGGCGCGGGACACGCAGACCATCATGGTGCGGTCGTCGGCCTGTTCCTCGGGGCTCAGCACGGTGTCGCGGTGGTCGACCGCGCCCTCGAGCACGGGCGTCTCGCACGTCCCGCAGGTGCCCTCGCGACAGGACGACAGCACGAACGAGCCCGCTTCCTCGGCGACCTCGAGCAGGGTCCGGTCGGCCGGCACCGTGACGGTGACCCCGGTGACGGCGAGCTCCACCTCGAAGGGCTCACCCGGTGCGTCCACGTCCGCCGCGGGTTCGAAGCGCTCGACCCGGACGTTCCCGGCAGGCCAGCGCGCGGTGGCCGCTTCGACCGCGTCCATCAGCCGGCGCGGGCCGCAGCAGTAGACGACGGCGTCACGGACCGGCCCGAGCAGCGCGTCGAGGTCGAGCCGGGTGCCCTCGTCGGAGACGGCGAGCGCGACCCGGTCCGGGTGATCGCCGACGAGCGCGTCCGCGAACGCCATCCGGTCCCGCCGTCGACCCGCGTAGTGCAGCTCCCACGGTGTGCCGGCGCGTTCCGCGGCAGCGACCATCGCGGCGATCGGCGTGATGCCGATGCCGCCCGCGACGAACACCGCCGGGCGACCGGGGTCGAAGCCGAAGTGGTTCCGCGGGCCGGCGACCGTGGTCTCGGCCCCGACGTCGAGTCCGTCGTGCACCGCGGCCGATCCGCCCCGGCCGGCGGCTTCGCGGAGGACGGCGATCCGCCAGTGCCCGTCCGGCGTGGTCGCGACGAGGGAGTACTGGCGCTCGGTGCCGGGCGCGACCTCGAGGTCGATGTGGGCGCCGGGCTCCCAGTCCGGCAGCGGCGTGCCGTCGAGTGCGGCGAGGTCGAGCACCACGACGTCGTCGGTCACGCGCTCCCGACCGGCGACGCGGACGCGGCGTCGCAGGTCGGCACCGGTCGGGACGGCCGTGGTCGGCGCGGCACTCACGACGCCGCTCCGGTGCGCGGGGACTCCTTGACGACGATCATGTGGAACCGGCTGCCGTCGGCACTCGCCCACCGGTGCCCGGTCCCGCCGCGGTAGTACGCGGAGTCGCCGGGTCCGAGCCGCAGCGGCGGTCGACCCCGCAGGTCGAGCAGGACGTCGCCGGCGAGCACCGTCAGGAACTCGTCCTCGTGGTGCTCGAAGTACTCGCCGAGGTCGGTGTTGTCCCCGACCCACTCGAGCGGTTCGAAGGCGTGCGGTCCGGCGTGCACGAGCAGCCGCGCCTCGCCGCTGGAGAACGGTCCGCGCGCACCCTCGCCGGCGCGGATGACCTCCGGCGTCTGGTCGTCGGGCTCCTCGCGCTCGGGTGCTGCGGCGGCCAGGAGTGCGACCTGCGTGGTGTCGAGCGCCGCGGCGATCTTCTCGAGCGAGACCATGCTCGCACGGGAGTGTCCGCGCTCGACCTGGCTGAGGAACGGGTGCGACAGCCCGGTGCGGTCGGCGAGCTGCACGAGGGTCATCCGTGCGGCACGGCGGCGGCTCCGGACGTGTTCGCCGATCCGTCTGGCCTGTTCGTCGACGACGCGATCGGCGTCGAGGAGGTCGGTGGGCATCGCGCTCCGTTCGTGGTCTGGGGGCGGTGGGCGTTCCGGGAGCGACTGCTCGTCACAGTCGGCAACCGGCTGGAAACGGGTGGGAAACACGCCGCACCTAGCATCGTGAATGTTGATGCGATCAACATTGTCACACACGATCGAGAGGGTCCCATGGAGTCGTCACTGCCCCGCCGGATCACCCTCCTGCGGTCCGCCCTGCTGCCCGACGGCGGGCTCGTCGACGTCGCGATCCGCGGCGAACACGTGACCGAGGTCGTGCCCGCGGGGTCCCTCGGTGCCCCGGCCGAGAGCACGCTCGACCTGGCCGGACGCCTGCTGCTGACCGCCCCGGCCGACCCGCACGCCCACCTCGACAAGGCCCTCAGCGCCGACCGCATCCACCCGCCGCTCGGCGACCTCGGTTCGGCGATCGCCGCGTGGTCGGACTACGCGACGACGATGTCGGTCGACGAGATCGCCGACCGCGCCCGCACCCAGGCACTGGCGATGCTGGCCGCGGGCACGACCGCCGTCCGCAGCCACGTCGACGTCCTCAGCGCGCACGGTTCCGCCACGGTCGCGGACGCCGTGCGCGGTGCCCGGGCCCTGGTGCGCGTCCGGGAGGAACTCGCCGACCTGATGGACATCGAGCTCGTCGCCCTCGCCGGCCCCCTCGCCCCGGACGACCACGTGGCGGCCGTCCTCGACCTCGGCGTCGACCTGGTCGGCGGCGCCCCGCACCTGGCCGAGGACCCCGCGGCGGACGTCGACCGGCTGCTCGCCATCGCCCGCGACCGCGGCCTCGGGGTCGACCTGCACGCGGACGAGAGCCTGGACGGCCCCGTCACCCTCGACCACTACGCCCGATCGGTCCGCGACTGGCCCCGCGACCGGCAGTACTCCGCCGGGCACTGCGTCCGCCTCGGCACCCTGCACCCGGAGCGGCTCGCCGAGGTCGTCGCCGACGTGGCCGCCGCGGACCTCGGCGTCATCACCCTCCCGATCACCAACCTCTACCTGCAGGGGTGGCAGCACCCGGTGGCGACGCCGCGCGGGCTGACGGCGATCCGGGCGCTCCTCGACGCCGGCGTCCGGGTGGCCGCCGGTGCCGACAACGTCCGCGACCCGTTCAACCCGGTCGGACGGAGCGACGCCTTCGAGACCGCGTCCCTGCTCGTCACCGCCGGGCACCTGACGCCGGAGGAGGCGTACGCGATGGTGAGCGACACCGCCCGCAGCGTCATGGGGCTGCCGGTCGCCGGCGTCGTGCCCGGTGCACGCGCCGACCTGCTCGCCGTCGCCGCGACGAGCATCACCGACGCCGTGGCGAACGCCCCGGCCGACCGCATCGTCCTGTCCCGCGGGCGCCTCGTCGCCCGCACCGAGGTGCGGCGCAGCGTCGCCGCCCCCGCCCGGACCCACGCCGCACCGGCGCGCGAGTCCGAGCCCGCAACCGTCCCCGTTCCCTGACCGCGCACGCCCATGCACGAGAACACGAGGTAGTCGTGACCACCACCGCACCGTCCCCCGTCACCGCGACGGACACACTGCTCGACTTCCGGAACGTCGAGATGACGTTCCCGAACGGCACGATCGCGCTGCAGGGCGTGGACCTCACCGTCGACCGGGGGCAGTTCGTCTCCGTCGTCGGCCCGTCCGGCTGCGGCAAGTCGACCCTCCTCCGGATCGCGTCCGGCCTCGAGACCGCCTCGGACGGTACCGCCGGGGTCGCCGCGGACCGGATCGGCTACGTGTTCCAGGACGCCACCCTCCTGCCGTGGCGGTCCGTGCAGGGCAACGTCGAGCTGCTCGCCGAGCTCCAGCACGTGCCGAAGGCCGAACGGGCCGCCAAGGCGAAGCACGCCATCGACCTGGTCGGGCTGAACGGGTTCGAGACGAACCTGCCGAAGCAGCTCTCCGGCGGCATGCGGATGCGCGTGTCCCTGGCCCGGTCGCTGACGCTCGACCCGCAGCTGTTCCTGTTCGACGAGCCGTTCGGCGCCCTCGACGAGATCACCCGTGAACGCCTCAACGACGAACTCCTCCGGCTCTTCGTGGAGCAGCAGTTCGCCGGCCTCTTCATCACCCACTCGGTGTCCGAGGCCGTGTACCTCTCCACCGAGGTCATCGTGATGTCCGGCCGTCCGGGCAGCATCGTCGGCCGGTTCGACGTGCCGTTCCCGATGCCCCGCGACCCCGACATCCGCTTCACCCCCGAGTTCGCCGAGCTCGTCGGCGAGGTCTCGCACGCACTCCGGGAAGGACACCGCTGATGGCCACCCTGCAGGAGGTCGCCGACGCCCGCGCGACCCGCGCCGCCGCCCGCCGTTCCGCACCACGCGTCCGCCGTTCGGTCACCTGGTGGCAGCCCGTCGTCGTGTTCGCGCTGCTCGTCACCGTCTGGTACGCCGTCGCGTACTACTACGACCACGTCCGGGAACTCGCGTTCCTGGTGCCGTACCCGCACCTCGTCCTCAAGGCGATCGTCGCGCCGACCGGCATGAACGGAGCGCCGACGACGTTCGGCTCGGACCTCTGGGCGGCACTCGGCCGGACCACGGTCGTGTCGCTCACCGGCCTCGGCTTCGCGATCGTGATCGGCGTCGTCTGGGCGATGGCGATGGCGCAGGCGAAGTGGCTCGAGAACTCGCTCTACCCGTACGCCGTCGTGCTGCAGTGCGTGCCGATCCTGGCGCTCGTGCCGCTGATCGGCGCCCTGTTCGGCTACGAGTTCGTCAGCCGGGTCATCGTCACCGTGATGATCGCCCTGTTCCCGATGGTGTCGAACACCCTGTTCGGGCTGCAGTCGGCCGACCGGGCCCAGCGCGAACTGTTCCAGCTGCAGCGCTCCAGCCGGCTCGCGCAGCTCGTCAAGCTCCAGGTCCCCGCCGCGCTGCCGTCGATCTTCGTCGGGCTGCGCACCTCGGCCGGCCTGTCCGTCATCGGCGCGATCGTCGGCGACCAGTTCTTCCAGCGCGGCAACCCCGGGCTGGGCGTCCTCATCCAGGTGACGGCCTCGCGCCTGATGGGCCCCGAGCTCTACGCGACGATCATCATCGCCTCGCTGTACGGCGTCGCCGTCTTCCTGGTCTTCGGCCTCGTCGGACGCCTCGCCGTCGGGCGCTGGCACGACTTCGGCTGACCCCGCGTGGCGAGTGCGGCGAGTGCGGCGAGCGCGCCGCGCCCGCCGCCACACCCCAGCGCCCGCACCCGCACCCGCACCCGCACCCCTGAACCCACCCCAGCACCACGAGACCCGCACCACGAACGGAGCCTCCATGCGCACCACCACCCGAATCGGCGTCGCCACCGCCGCCCTCGCCGCCACCGCCATCGCCCTCACCGGCTGCGCGTCGGGCTCGGCCGGCACCACGAACACGACCGCCGCGACCTCGAACACCGCCACCGGGCCGAAGGTCGACCTGTCGAGCGTCTGCCCCGCGACGGTCGTCGTGCAGACCGACTGGAACCCCGAGGGCGAGCACGGCCACCTGTACCAGATGCTCGGCGCCAACCCGGCGATCAACGCCTCCGACAAGAGCGTCACCGGCGACCTCGTCGCCAACGGCAAGAGCACCGGCGTCAAGCTCGAGATCCGTGCCGGCGGCCCGGCCATCGGCTACTCGAAGGTCAGCTCGCAGATGTACCAGGACAAGTCGATCACCCTCGGCTACGTCTCCACCGACGAGGCGGTGCAGTTCTCCGGCAAGCTCCCCACCACCGCGGTGTTCGCCGAGAACGACCAGTCCCCCTTCGTCATCATGTACGACCCGTCGACCTACAAGGACGTCGACAGCATCAAGGACCTCGGCAAGCAGCTGGAGAAGAACAAGGGCGTCGTCCGCTACTTCAACGGCGCCTCGTACATGTCGTACCTCGAGTCGGCCGGCATCCTCCCCGAGAGCGTCCTCGACGGCAGCTACGACGGCACCCCGTCGAAGTTCGTCTCCGCCGGCGGCAAGGACGCCCAGCAGGGCTTCGCCACCGCCGAGCCGTACATCTACCAGAACCAGGTCGCGGCCTGGGGCAAGAAGGTCGACTACAAGCTCGTCTCGAGCACCGGCTGGAACCCCTACCCCGAGACGATGTCGATCCGCTCCGGTGAGATGTCGAAGCTCAAGCCCTGCCTCGAGAAGCTCGTGCCGATCACGCAGCAGGCCGACGTCGACTACCTGCAGTCCCCCGGCGCGACGAACGACCTCATCACGAAGCTCGTGCAGCAGTACAACAACGGCTGGACCTACGACTCGAAGGTCGGCGCGTTCGCGGCGAAGCAGATGGTGAAGCTCGGCATCGCGACCGACGGCTCGAACGGCTACGTCGGCGACATGGACGAGCAGCGGATGACCGACTTCATCAAGAAGGCCACCCCCGTCTTCTCCGGCTCCGGCGGCGACGTGAAGTCGGGGCTCACGGCCTCCGACCTGTTCACGAACGAGTTCCTCGACCAGAAGATCGGGCTCGGTTCCTGACCCGGGCCGGCTGAGCCGACCCACAACCGGACTGGAGGCGCGGTGCCAGACCGCCCCGCGCCTCCAGTCCGTCGTCCCGCACCAGTCCACCCCACAGGAGCCAGCATGACCACCGTCACCACCGCCTCCACCACCACGATCGAGGCGCTCCGCGCCGAGCTCGTCGACCTGCTCGGCGAGCGCGGCGTCAGCACCGACCAGCGCACCCGTGAACGCGCCTCCGTCGACGAGGCGACCATGAGCCCCATCCTCACCGAGCAGCTGCCGCTCGGTCTGGCCGACCTCGTCGCCTCGCCGGCGAGCGCCGACGAGATCCAGGCGACCCTGCAGGCGGCCGTCCGCCACGGCGTGCCCGTCACCACCCGCGGGAAGGGCACCGGCAACTACGGCCAGGGCATCCCGCTGCACGGCGGCCTCGTCCTCGACACGTCCCGGGCACGCGCCGTGGTCGAGGTCGGCGACGGCTGGGTCACGGCCGAGGCCGGCGCCTCGATGGTCGCGCTCGAACAGGCCGCCGCGGCCGCGGGACAGCAGCTCTGGATGTACCCGTCCACCGCACAGTCGACGATCGGCGGGTTCCTGTCCGGCGGGTCCGGCGGCACCGGGTCGATCGCGCACGGGTCGAACTGGCAGGGCTTCGTGACCGCGCTCGACATCGCCCTGCCCGGCGCGGCCCAGCTGCTCCACGTCGAGGGCGAGGAAGCCCAGACGTTCGTGCACACGTACGGCACCGCCGGGGTGATCGCCCGCGCCACGGTCCGGCTGGAGCCACTGCAGGACTGGCGCGCCGTCTACGCGACGTTCCCGACGTTCGAGCAGGCCCTGACCGCCGTCCGGACCCTGCGCGGGCTGGACCCGGTCCCGCGGCTCGTCAGCGCGGACCGCGCCGAGATCGCCGCGACCCTGCCGAAGGACGCCGCGATCGTGGCGGGGCGGGCGAGCCTCCGGGGCATCGTCGACGCCGTCGCGCTCGACGAGGCCCGCGACCTGATCGACCTGGCCGGCGGCACCGTCGAGGACGTCCGCGAGGGCCTGCAACAGACCACGAAGGTGTCGATGCTGTCGTACAACCACCCGATCTGGTGGCTGAAGCGGAACACGCCGGACACCGAGTACTTCCACGTCGAGGTCGGCGGCGAGGCGCTGATCGACCGGATCGCCGAGGTCGAGGCCGTGTACCCGGGCGGGATGCTGCACATCGAGGCGGCGCACGTCGGCCCGATCGGGATGCTCACGGCGCCCTACACCGGGGCCGAGGACGTCTACGCCGGCTACCCGGTGCTCCGCGACCTGGGCGTCCGGGTGCACAGCCCGCACCAGTACTACGTCGACCACGGCGTCGAGGAGCTCATCGTGCTGAAGCAGCGCACCGACCCGGACGGACTGCTCAACCCCGGACACGTGATCGACCCGTCGCTCGTGGTGTCGGGCGGGTCGACCGCGTCGGCGCAGCCGGCCGTGCCGGGGTTCGGCAAGTGACCGCGTCGGGCGCCGGCACCCGCAAGCTCGCGGAGCTGTCCGGACCCGCCGTCGCCGCGGGCTTCGGGCCGGACACCATCGTCGTGCAGCCGACCGGGGCCGTCGAGCACCACGGACCGCACCTGCCGCTCCTGACCGACTTCCTGCTCGCCGACCACATCGGCGGCGCGGCGGTCGAACGCGCCGCCGCCGAGGGACTCGACGTCTGGCAGCTCCCCACGCTCGCGTTCACGAAGTCCGACGAGCACAGCTGGGCGCCCGGCACGGTGTGGCTCGACACCGAGACGATGTTCGACACGGTCGTGCAGGTCGGTCGGGCCGTGGCGCTCACCGGCGCCGGCACGCTCGTGTTCGCGAACGGGCACGGCGGCAACGTCGCCCTGCTGCAGGTCGCGCTCCGCGAGATCCGCAAGCGGTACGGGCTGAAGACGTTCCTCATGCCGACCCTCGCGCGGATCCCCGCGCCGGACGGCGAGGACGCCGACGAACTCGGCCTCGGCATCCACGGCGGTGCCGCGGAGACCTCGATGATGCTGCACCTGCGCCCCGACCTCGTCGACATGACGCTCGCCGAGCGCTGGGTGCCCGAGCACCTGGCCGCCTTCTCGAAGATCGCGTTCAACGGCGGACCGGTGTCGTTCGGGTGGCTCTCGAACGACTTCGGGGACGCCGGGGTCGTCGGTGACGCGAGCCGGGCGACCGCCTCGTACGGGGCGGCGCTCTGGGAGCACTCCCTCGACGAGGCGGTGGCGTCGCTGCACGAGATCGCGCGGTTCGACCCGGCGTCGCCGCGGTGACGGCAGCGGGCGGGGCCGTGCCGGCGGCGGCACCGGCACCGGCGTCAGCGGCGGCCGGGCCCGTGCCGGTGTCGGCCGCGTCGGCGTCGTCGTCGTCGGATCCGCTCGTCCTGGCCGCGGCGTGGTTGGACGGGGCGGACGCGGCGCCACCGACGATGACGCTGTCGACCATCGGCCTCGACGGGTACCCGTCCGCGCGCACCGTGCTGCTCTCGCGCTTCAACGGCGCACGGTTCCACTTCCACACCGACACGCGCAGCCGAAAGGCCGCCGAGCTCGCGGCCGTCCCCCGCGCGACCGTGACCCTGCACCAGCCCGAGCACGCGCGGCAACTCGTCGTGACCGGCGACGTGGCGGTGGTCACCGCGGAGGAGGCCCGTGACGCCTACGCCGCTCGCAGCCGCTACCTGCAGGTGCTCGCGTGGCTCAACGACCACGAGCTCGCGGCCGAGCCGGACGTCCGTCGGCGCGAGCGGTGGGCGGCGTTCGAACGGGATCGCGGTGCGGACCTGGAGCCGCCGGAGACCTGGGCCGGGTACGCGATCACCCCCGTGCGGATGCTGTTCTGGCAGGGCGACGCGGCGGGGCCGAGCAATCGGCTGGCCTACTCCCGCGACCCCGGGGCGGACGGTGGCTGGCGGCTGGAGCACTTGCCGGGCTGAGCGCTTGACACGCTTTGGCTACGCGGTGTAGCTTTTGGCTACAGGCAATAGCCAAGGAGGCCGCCATGCTCGAACACCTCGACACCGGTGCAGGGACGATCGCGTACGACGTCACCGGAACGGGACCGCTCGTCGTCCTCGCCCACGGCATGGGCGACAGCCGACACTCGTACCGGTTCATCGTCCCCGAGCTCGTCGCCGCGGGCTACCGCGTCGCCAACGTCGACATCCGCGGAGCGGGTGACTCGAGCACCGGGTGGGCGAGCTACGAACGCGCCGACATCGCCGGCGACCTCGTCGCGCTCGTCCGGCACCTGGGCGGCCCGGCGGTCGTCGTCGGACAGTCCATCAGCGGCGGGGCAGCGACGATCGCCGCCGCGACCGCGCCCGACGACGTCGTCGGCATCGTCGAACTCGCACCGTTCACCCGGAAGCAGTCCTTCGACCTCGTCGGCCTGCTCCGCAACCGCACCCACCGCGCGGGGACGATGCAGCTCCTCAAGCTCATGACGACCGGCAGCCTGCCCGGCTGGCTCGCCTACCTGGACATCGCGATCCCGACAAAGCCGGCGGACTGGACCGAGGAGCGCCGGCGCATCGAGAGCACGCTGCAGCAGCCCGAACGGATGGCGGCGCTGCGGGCGATGACGAAGACCTCCCCGGCCGACGCCGGTGCACGACTGGGCGACGTCCGGTGCCCGGTCCTCGTCGTCGAGGGCAGCGCCGACCCGGACTGGGCGGACCCGCGGGCCGAGGGCGAACGCGTCCTCGCCGACCTGCCCGACGGACTCGGCACCCTCGTCGTCCTCGACGGCGTCGGCCACTACCCGCACACCGAGGCGCCGGCCGAGGTCCTCACGCTGCTGCTGCCGTTCCTCGGTCGGACGCTGCCCTCGGTCGCCGGGGACCAGCGTGCCTAGGGCCGGCCTCGACCCGGCGATCGTCACCGAGGCCGCGGCCGGCCTGGCCGACGAGATCGGGCTCGCGCAGCTGACCATGAGCCTCGTCGCCGAGCGCCTCGGCGTGAAGGCCCCGTCCCTCTACAAGCACGTCGACGGGCTGCCCGACCTCGTCCGCCGCATCGCGGTGCTCGCCGCCACCGAACTCGGCGACGAGCTGCGGGACGCGATGCAGGGCCGAGCGGGACGCGACGCGCTCGAGGCCGCGGCGCAGACCGTCCGCCGGTACGTCCAGCAGCACCCGGGCCGGTACGATGCGACGACCGGCGTCCGGCCGACCGATCCCGACGACCCGCTGACCGTGGCGCTCGACCGGACCATGGCGTCGTTCGCCGCGGCGCTGCGGGCCTACGCGCTCGACTCCGCGGACGAGGTGCACGCGCTCCGGATGCTCCGCAGCGTCCTGCACGGCTTCGCCACGCTCGAGGCGTCCGACGGGTTCCAGATGGCGACCGACGTCGACGCGAGCTTCACCTGGATGGTCGACTTCCTGGACCTCGGGTTCCGCGCGGCCGCTCGACGGTGAGGCGCGCGCCTCAGCCGGCCGGCACCCGCCTCCAGCGGAGCTCGACGGTGAAGCGCCGTCCGTCGGGCGCCTCCCGTGGCGTCCCCGCCTCGTGGAGGAGCCCGTTCTCGATGCGGACGCGTCGTCGCTGCTCGCCGGCCTGCCAGTCGGTGAACAGCGACGTCACGATGTGGCGGGTCACCGTGCCGGTGTCCTCGTCGAGCGTGAACGGTCCGGCGTAGGCGATGAACCGCTGCGCCATGGCCGCGAGCTGCCCGTCGGTCGCCCGTTGCGGATCGGTCGCACCGCTCCGGGGGCGGGACGCGTCGCCGAGGGTCGCGGAGACGGAACCGTCGGCCGTGTAGATGATGTAGCCGTCGGCGGTGGGACCGAACTCCGGCACCTGCTCGCCGTCGTCGAAGGTCTGCACGGCGCTGACGAGCGTCCACGCGCCGACGAGGTCGTCGACGGTGACGGCCGTGGGGGTGTCCGCTCGCGACGCGGTCATCCCTCGGCCTGCCGTTCCTGCTGGCCGATCTGGTCGACGTCGATGTCGGCGCCGAGGAACGCGGCGCCGTCCGGCACGGCGAGACGCATCTCGGAGATCGGTGTGATCCGGACACGCGCCTCCCGCACCGCCACGTCGAGCACGTGACCGCCGTGCTGACGGGCGTCGTCGACGTAGTGCAGGTGGTAGCCCGCGACGGAGATCGCCTGCTCGAACCGCGGCGTCCGGAAGCCCGCGACGGTACCGGTCGTCTCGTGGAGGGTGTTCGTCGTCTCGTGCGCGGTCGCTTCGACGAGCGGTGGGTACGGCTCGTGCTGCTCCCCGACCGTCCGGGTCCGGACGGTGGAGAACGTCCCGTCGATCCGCACCGCGACGGGCAGGTTCGGGCTGCCCACCGCTGCGTCGACGCGGGCGGTCACCGCCGCGAGGGTGCAGGGCTCGTCGACGGTGATCTCCGTCGCCCCGTGGAAGCGCATCACCGCCGCGTACGGCGTCCGGTCCGTGCTCGACGCGACGGTCACGCTGCCGTCGTCACGGAGGTGGTAGCAGACGCCGTCGACGACGACCATCTCACCGTCGAGGTGGTTGAAGGTGCCCAGCCCGAAGTCGCCGTGCTCGAGGAGCTGCGCCACCGTGACGTCTCCGTCGTAGACGCCCGCCAGGAGGGCCGAGATCGTCGACGTCTGGTAGACCGCGTAGTCGTCCGAGTCGTCCACCCGGTGGGTGGGCTGCGATGGCGTGGTCATTCGAAGGAGTCCGCATCCAGGTGCGCCGCGATCTCGGCGTTGCGGCTGTAGTCGACCGCGACGTCGATGATCGACACCCCCGGCTCGTCGAGCGATGCGCGCAGCGCGGTCTCGAAGTCGGCGAGCGTCGACACCCGCCGTCCGGTGCCGCCGAAGGTCGCGGCCAGGGCGACGGAGTCGTAGTCGCCGAGCTGGACCCCGGAGGTCCGGCCGTACTTCAGTTCCTCCTGGAACGCGACCATGTTGTAGGCGTTGTCCCGCATGATGATCTGGGTGAGGGAGAGACCGAGCCGGTTCGCCGTCTCGAGCTCCTGCGCGGAGAACAGGAACCCGCCGTCACCGGCCACCGACACGATCTGCGTCCCCGGCCGGAGGAGCGCGGCAGCCATCGCCCAGGGAAGCGCGACACCGAGCGTCTGCTGGCCGTTCGAGAAGAGCAGGTGCCGCGGCTCGTACACGCGGAAGTGCCGCGCCATGAAGATGTAGTTCGAGCCCATGTCGCACGCGACCGTCGCGTCGTCGTCGAGCACGTCCCGCAGCGTCAGGACCAGTCGCGCCGGGTCGACCAGGCCGAGTGCGGCGTCCGCCGTCCTCGCGTGGTCGTCGATCGCCCCGAGCTGCTCGCGGTGCTCGACCGCGCGGTGTCGCGCGTCGTCCGAGAGCGTCAGCCCGGAGACGGCGGGCAAGAGTGCGTCGATCGTCGCCGCGATGCTGCCCCGGAGCTCGAGGGCAGGGCGGTAGTGGCGGTCGTACGCGGCCGGGACGGTGTCGATGTGGATGACCGGTCGGTCCACCTCCGCGTTCCAGATCACCGGGTCGTACTCGACGGCGTCGTACCCGACCGCGATGATCAGGTCCGACTCGGTGAGCGCGAGGTCGGCGGGCTGGTTCTTGAACAGGCCGACGCGTCCGAGGTAGTGGTCCTCGAGCTCGCGGGAGACGAGGCCCGCGGCCTGGAAGGTCTCGACGACGGGCAGCTCGGTGTCGGCGAGCACGGCCCGCAGTGCACGGACGCTCTCCGGGTCGGAGCCGCGGAGCCCGACGAGCAGCACCGGACGCTGAGCCGCGCGGATCAACTCGGCGGCGCGGGCGATGTCGTCCGTCGGAGCCGGCCCCAGGGCGGGCGTGAGGTTGGCCGGACGTCCGGCCGGGAGCGGTGTCGCCGCTGCCGCCAGAACGCTCGCCGACAGCACCACGGCGGCGGCACCCTTCGGCTCGGTGGATGCCGCCCGGAACGCGTTGGCCACGGCCTCGCGGACGTCGTCCGGATCGGTGGACTCCGTGGTCGACTTCGTGACCGTCGCCAGGAACGCAGCGGCGTCCATCGACTGGTGGGTGCGCTTGAGCCGGTCGGACAGCTGGACCGCGCCGGCCAGGGCGACGACGGGATCCTGCTCGGTCGTGGCGGTGAGGAGGCCGGTCGCGAGGTTGGTCGTCCCCGGCCCGGACGTCACCAGCACCACGCCGGGGGTACCGGTGAGCCGCCCGACCGCCGCGGCCATGAACGCCGCGTTCTGCTCGTGTCGGCAGACGACGAGCTCCGGCCCGCCGTCGTTGAACGCGTCGAAGACGGCGTCGACCTTCGCGCCGGGGATCCCGAAGACGTACTGCACCCCGGCTTCGGTCAGCGCGTCGATGACCTGGTCGGCGCTCCGGTGTGGGTCGATGTGGTGCTGCGCGTCTTGCGTCGCCGCTGTGGTGGTTGCCTGGTCGGTCATGGTGCCGTTGCCTCTCGTCGGTGGTTTCGTGTCGAGGGTCGGTGCTGCCGGGACCCCTGGCGCCCTGCCGCTCCTGGCCCTCATCGCAGCAGAGCGACCGGCGCGAGGAGAGCGTCATGCGACTCGATCCGGGGCCGTCGAACCCCGGTCGGGTCAATCGACGCAAGCAGCAGGAGCGCGACCCCGCGACGCTCGGACCAGCGGGCCTTCCGGCCCCCGGACGGAGGAGCGGACACGATGCCGGAGCGGACGAGCACCAGGGACGTCGACGAGCACGGGCGGCCGCCCGTGGCACACCGGCTGCTCGCCGAGGCCGCGGGGACCGCGTTCCTCGTGCTGGCGGTCGCCGGCACCGCGCTGTTCGACACCGGGTTCCGTGACGTCCACCTGGGATCAGGGTTCGTCGGGGTCGCCCTGGCACTCGGCATCAGCGTGTTCGTCGGCGCGAGCGCATTCGGGCCCGTGTCAGGCGGACACTGCAATCCGGCGGTGACCGTGGGGCTCGCGACGGCCGGCCGGTTCCGCTGGCGGGACGTCCCGCCGTACGTCGCCGCGCAGGTCGTCGGTGCCGTCGTCGGCGGGGGCGCGATCGCCCTCGTCGCGGCCGCGAGCGGGCGCTTCGCTGCACTGTCGGCATCCGGTTTCGCGTCGACGGGGTGGGGTCCGCTGTCGCCGGGCGGCTTCGGGTTCTGGTCGGCCTTCTCCGTCGAGGCGATCACGACCGGGGTGTTCGTCGCGGTCGTGCTGATCGTCACCCGACGTGCGACCGCCGTGACACCGCTGGTGATCGGTCTGACCCTGACCGCGGTCGCGTTGATCGCGATCCCGGTGTCGAACGGGTCGTTCAACCCGGCCAGGTCGATCGGGACGGCGGTGTACGGCGGCCCGACCGCCGCTGCACAGGTGTGGTTGTCACTCGTCGCGCCCACCCTGGGCGCCCTCGTGGTCGGTGCCGTTGCACGGGTGCTGGACTGGCTCGGACGAGACCGGGTCAGGTGACGGCGGGGGAACCGCGACCTGCGGCGAGGCGCTCGGAAAGGCTCTCGCGGACGTCCGGTCGAGCTGCGCCGGGACTCGACCGGAGCGAGTCCATCGCAGCCTGGAAAGCAGCCGTTGCCCCATGAGCGTCACCGATCGCGGCCAGGGCGTCCCCACGGTCACGGAGCGCAAGGACCTCCCCGAGTCGCCAGTCGAGCCGGGCCGCTTCCCTGCGCGCCCGGTCGGCCGCGGCCACTGCGGCTGCCCACTGCCGCTGCGAGAGCAGGAACTCGGTGCGGAAGCTCATCGCGGAGACGGCGTCGAAGCGGGCGACCTGGTCATCGGGGTCGGCGGCCAAGCGCTCGGACGCATCGCGCTCGAGCTCGTCGAACGCTGCCCCGGCGGCAGCGCCGTCACCGAGCCGACCGAGGACGTTCGCGAGCCGCACAGACGCCTGCCGCCGCCCGTCGACGTCGTCGATCTCGGCGAAGACGGACACCGCCCGGGCGGCTGCGACCAGGGCGGCTTCGTGGTCGCCACCGGTGGAGAGCGCCCACGACTCGTAGAAGCTCGCCCACCCCTCGACGGATCGGTCACCGGCTGCACGTGCCGCGCTCCCCGACGCTCGTGCTGCACGGACGGCCGACGCGTGGTCTGCCCGTTCGATCATCTCGGCCCACGCGACGTACCCGAGGTGCACACCCTCGAGACGCGCGTCCCCGAGCGCCTGTGCGGCGGTGACCGACAGTGCGAACAGGTCGCGCCAACGCCCCCAGTCCGACCAACGGTCCGAGAACCAGTGCAAGGAGTCGGCGACGTCGACCACGGTGGTGTGGTGTCCGGCCGCGGCGGTCGCCTGGAAGGCCCACCACCAGTGTCGCCACTCACGTTCGATCCACGACCGCGCGGTCTCAGCGTCCGGCAGCCCGACACCGTCGTTCCCGGCCGCGGCGCCGTCTCGGTCGGGCTCGAACCACGCCCCGGCACGCTCGAGCTTCACGAGCAACCACGACCGGAGCCGGTCCGTCGCCAGCGCCTCGGCGTCCCCCGTTCCCTGTCGCAGGCGATCCAGGGCGAAGAGCCGGACGAGGTCGTGCAGCCGGTGACGGTCGTCGCGACGGCGCTCGACGAGACCGAGGTCCACCAGTTCGTCCAGTGCGTCCTGCGCGTCGAGCACCGGGACGTCCGCAGCGGCAGCTGCCGCACGGGCATCGAAGTCGTCACTCGTGATCACCGAGACCGCGCGGAAGACCCGTGCGGTCACTTCGTCGAATCCGTCGTACGAGAGCGCGAACGCCGCAGCGACCGCCAGGTCCCCGGCCACCAGTCCGCGGAGCCGACGGTCCTCGTCTCGGAGCCGGGCGACCACGTCCTCGACGTCCCAGGCCGGCCGGGCGAGGAGCCGGTTCCCAGCGACACGCAGCGCCAGCGGGTTCAGCGCACAGAGCTGCGCGAGCTCGTCGAGGTCACCACGCGAACGCTGTCCCACGGGGACGATGCGTTCGAGCAGCCGGACGCCGTCCTGCCCGGTGAGCGGCTCGAGGGTCACCCTGCGCATCCCGGGGTGGAGCGGGAGCGCACGTCGCGAGGTCACCAGCACGGTTGCACCCTCGGGGACGAGCACGGCGGACACCTGGTCGTCGGACGCCGCACCGTCGAGGAGCACCACCGGCCGGTGTTCCGTCGCGAGACGCTGCCACGCGGCCGCAGCGGCGGCGAACGTCCGCGGGGCCGCGGTACCGCCGACCTGCGCGACCAGCGCCTGCAGGACCCGCAGCGGGGTGAGCGGTCGAGCAGCGAGACCGTCGAGGTCCACGAAGACGGCCCGCCGGTCCGCGCGACGGACGACCTCGAGCGCGGTGGACGTCTTCCCGATGCCGGGTGCGCCGTGCACGAGTACGGAACTGCCGGGACCGGCGGTCGTGAGGTGTTCCTGGATGATCCGGAGCTCGTCGCGGCGCCCCGTGAAGTCGACCACGGCCGGCGGCGGCGTCGTCAGGAAACGGGTGTCGGGCACGACGGTGTCCTCGACGGGACGTGCCGCTACCAGCACCTCGTCGCGGGCTTCCCCGGGGAGCGCGAGCGCCTGGACGACCGCTTCGATCGTGCTTCGCCGGGGGTTCGTACTCACCCCTCGTTCGATGTCGCTGAGGGCACGGGCGCTGATGTCGGCCCGCACGGCGAGGTCCTCGAGCGTGAGCCCTGCGGCCAGGCGGGCCCGCCGCACGAGGTCGCCGACCGACGTCCGTTCCGGGCTGGGGGCCATGACCCGAGGGTGGCACGTGGGCCGAGACCCGGCAAGACGACTCCCGGGCTCGGATCGAGCGGTTCCGCCGGCCGCACCCGTCGCCCACGGTCAGGCCGACCTGACGCCACCGATCCGGCGGAGGTCCGCGTGTCCACCGACGACGCTGGCCAGGTAGGCGAGTGCCGCCGAGTCCGACGAGCCCGGGTCGGCCCAGAAGACGCGCAGGGTGACGCCGGACCCGGGGACGTCGAACTCCTGCCACGCGAGTTCGACGGCACCGATCGGCTCGACGGCGTGGCGGGAACGCCCGTTCGGCCACGGCAGGGTGTCGTACCGCGCCCAGAGGCGCCGGAAGTCGTCGTCGCGGGTCGACAGGGCTCCGACGATCTCCCGCAGGCGCGGATCGTCCGGGTCGCTGGAGAGCCGGAGGGCCGCGACGCTGCGCTCGGCGGTCGTCGCCCAGTCGCCCCGCGCGGCCTCCCGGGCACGGTCGGTGAAGACGTCGACGACCAGGTTGCCCCGTTCGGCGCTCGGCATCCCGCCGAGCGCCGCCGCGAGCTGGTTCAGCTCGAGCACGTCGTGGTTCCGATCGCGCACCAGCACGGGGAGGTGGCGCCACTCGGCCAGCAGCGCCCGGACGGACCCGTCCACGACACCGGCGTCCTTCCGTCGGACCCCGCCGTGGGCCAGGTCGGTCATGAACGCCGTCGATGCGCCGTCGAGGACGAGTGCGCGCGCGAGCGCACGGAGCACCGCATCCGAAGGGACGTGACCGCGCCCCTGCTCCAGCCGGAGGTAGTACTCGGCGCTGATGCCGGCGAGCGCCGCGACCTCGGCGCGCCGGAGTCCGGCGACCTTGCGCGTCGGGTCGCGGTCGAGGCCGACCTGCTCGGGCTGGACGAGTGCGCGACGAGCCCAGAGGTACTCGCCGAACGCCGCTCCGCTCCGCATCGCACCCTCCCTCCTCGCCGGGTCCGGCCCGGGTCCGTCGATTGCACCGCGTCGCCCCGGCGTGTCGCCATGCGGAGGACATGCGGAATCGACCGGACGGCTCGTCGGGCGACCGCACGACGAGCACCTGGTCGCAGAGGGCTGGCGGCTGCGCCGAGCACCTGCGAGGCTTCGACCGTGCACCCGACACCCGGCACGACTCCCCTGCCCGATCTGCTCCGGCGGACGCGACTCGACGCGGGACTGACGATCCAGTCGCTCGCGGATCGGTCGACCGTGAGCCCGCGCGCGATCAGTGACATCGAACGCGGGATCAGCACCGTGCCCCGACGGCACACGGTCCTCGCCCTGGCGGCCGCGCTCGGCCTCGACGCTGCCGGGCGCGACCAGTTGCTCGCTGCCGTCCGCGGCAGTGCCCGCAAGCAGACCGCGGTCGGGCGACACGCGACGGTCACGCCCCTGCCGGTCTCCGACTTCACCGGGCGCGACGTCGAACTCACGCGCCTCGCGGCGCTCCTCGACACCGGCCAGGACCCGCAGACGATCCTCGTGTCCGGTCCCCCGGGGATCGGCAAGACGTCGATCGCCCTCGAAGCCGCGCGACGGACCGAACGGACCATCGTCTTCGTCGACCTCGACGGACTCGGCACGGATCCCCTGACGTCCGTCGAGGTCCTGCAGTCCCTGCTCCGCCAGATCGCGACGGTCGACGGGACGGTACCGGAATCCGCCGACGCCCTGGCCGCGCTCTGGCGGGAGGTCGCGGCCGAACGGCAGCCGCTCGTGGTCCTCGACAACGCCGGGTCCGAGGCGCAGGTCCGCCCCGTGGTCACGCCCGGAGTCCGCGGCCACGTCGTCGTGACCTCGCGCCGGGTGCTCAGCGGACTCAGCGGCGCGCAGCACCTGTCCGTCGGGCACCTCGGTGTCGACGAGAGCGTGCAGCTGCTCACGAGCATCATCCCGGCCGCGCAGCGCGACGGAGCCGACCTCGCCGAGCTCGCCCGACTCTGCGACCACGTCCCGCTCGCCCTCCGCATCGCCGCGAACCGGGTCGCTGCCGATGCTGACCGCACGGTGCAGGACGTCAGCTCCGGACTGCGGTCCGAGGAACGTCGGCTCCGCGACCTCGTCGATGGCGACCTCGCGGTCGAGGCGGCGTTCGAACTGTCCCACCGCGGCCTCGACACCGCGACCGCTGCGCTGTTCCACGCCGTGGCGGTCACCGACGGGCACGACTTCGACTCCGGGGTGGCGGCCGTGGCGGCGGACGTCGACGTCGACACTGCACAGGACGGCCTCGACACGCTGGCAGACCTCGGGCTGCTCGAACCCCTCCGCGGGGACCGGTACCGCCTCCACGACCTGATCACCCTCTACGCCCTGCAGCACCTCCGCGCCGACGGACCGGATTCCGAGGCAGAGCACCGCCTCCGGCTCCGCCGTCGGCTGCTCACCCTCCTCGAGCGTGCCGGCGCCTGGTTCGAGCCGGACCGCGACCCACTCCGGCAGGGCGCGGACGCAGCGGGCTTCCCGGACACCGACGTCGCGCGGGCCTGGATCGAGCGCGAGTGGCCGCTGTGGTGGGCAGCGTTCCGCCAGGCCGCTGCGGCGGGCGAGGACACGGTCGTGCTCGACGTCGCGGACGCACTGCACTGGTACTCCGACCTCTGGTCGCAGTGGGGTAACTGGCGCGACCTGTTCGCGCGCGCCGTGGCGGCGGCTCGACGCGTGGGCGACCATCGACTCGAGGCCATGCACCTGGGGTACGTCGCGTGGGCCGAGCTCCGCGAACGCGCCGACCCGCAGGCGGCCGTCGGCGCCGCCAGGGAGGCCCGATCCGCAGCGGTCGCAGCCGCTGACCGGACACAGGAGGGATGGGCGCTCGTCTACGAAGCCTGGGCCACGACGCGGGTGGCGGGCAGAGCACCCGATGCGCTCCCGCTCGCACACGACGCGATCGCCGCGTTCGCGGAGAGCGGGGACGAGCTGGGGCGCGCACAGGCGGACAACCTCGTGACCCTCGTCCTCGAGCGGATCGGTGACGACGCGACGGCGCTCGTGTCCCTGCGTGGTGTCCTCGACCGTGCACGCGCGGCGCACCTGGAGGACCCGAGCACGATCACGTCGGTCACGCTCGTGACGGCGCTGCTGATCGCCACTCGACTGCGCCGGAGTACCGGAGATCTCGAAGGATCGCTGCGAGCGGCAGACGAGGCGATCGGAGTGGCATCCGCCGTCGAGATGAACGTCGACCACCTCCTCGCGTTGCGCGAGCGCGGCGACACGCTCGCCGCGCTCGGTCGTCGGGCCGCCGCCCACGAGGACTTCACCCGGTCGCTGCAGCTGCTCGACGCCGAGAACGAGACCGGGTACGCGAGCGAGTGGCGCGCGGGGCTGCTGGAGCGCCTCGATGACGGGAGCGCAGGATCGAACGGTACCGACGAGCGAGGAGCCGCAGTGGGACGAGCGCATGGCTGACCGACCCGACGCCCAGGGTGGCGGCTCCTCCTCGCGCCGGACGTTCCTCCGTCGAGCCGGCATCGGCGCCGCCGGAGCCGCACTCGGTGCCGGGGCCGTCGCCGCCGGCGCCGCGTACGACGCCTCGGTGCACGACGCCCGGTACGGCTTCCACCCGCTGCCCGAGCGTCCGGAGCCCGGCTTCGACCACGTCGTCGTCCTGATGTTCGAGAACCGGAGCTTCGACCACGTCCTCGGCCGCCTCTACGCCGACGACGAGCTGCGGTCCGGGCAGTCGTTCGAGGGGCTCCAGCACGGCACGCACGAGAACCGCGCTCCGGACGGGACCGTCGTCCCCGCGCACGTGTACGCGGGGCCGACCGACGTCGTGATGAGCCAGCCGGATCCCGATCCGGGCGAGTTCTACCCGCACGTCAACACGCAGTGGTTCGGCACCGTGGACCCGGCCAGCAATGCCGACCCGGTGCGGAACGGGTACGCGGCGCCGTTCAACGCCCCGAGGGACACCAGCGCGCCGACGATGTCCGGGTTCGTCCACGACTACGTGGTGAACTTCCGCATCGAGCGGGGTCGCGAGCCCACCGTCGAGGAGTACTCGCGCGTGATGGGCGGGTTCTCCCCCGCGATGCTCCCGGTGTTCTCGACCCTCGCGAAGGCCTTCGCGGTGTACGACCACTGGCACTGCGCCGTCCCCTCGCAGACGTTCTGCAACCGGTCGTTCTTCCACGCGAGCACGTCGCACGGCTACGTCACGAACGGCCTCGACGGCGGGCCGCAGAAGTGGCTGGGCGCCGAGGCCGTCCCGACGCTCTTCAACCGGCTCGAGGACGCCGGCAAGAGCTGGCGGGTGTACTTCGACGCGCGACAGGTCGTGTCGTTGACCGGCTTCCTCCACGCCCCGTCCATCGAGAAGTACTGGAAGTCGAATTTCCGGAGCATGGAGCAGTTCCACGAGGACGCCGCGAACGGGACCCTGCCGGACTACGCCTTCGTCGAACCGCGGATGATGTTCGACCACAACGACATGCACCCGCCGGTCAGTCGTCCGGCCGAGAGCACCGGGTCCGAGCGCGCCGAGGTCGACTCCGCGATGTCCGACGTGCGGGCGGCCGAGGTCCTGCTCGCCGAGGTCTACGGCGCCGTCCGCGGCGGCCGCAGCGAGAGCGGCTCGAACGCGATCAACACCGCGCTCGTGGTCACCTTCGACGAGCACGGCGGGATCTACGACCACGTGCCACCGCCCGGCGCCGTCCCGCCGTCGGGGTCCCCGGAACCCGGCGAGATGGGGTTCACCTTCGACCGTCTCGGTGGTCGGGTCCCGACCTTCGTCGTCTCCGCCTACACGGAACCCGGCACGATCATCAACGACCCGATGCACCACGCCGCGATCGTCCACACGGTCACCGAGCAGCACGGGCTCGAGCCGCTGACCCACCGCGACGCCGGCGCCCGCGGGATCCACAACGTCCTCAACCGGACGTCGCCGCGGCAGCCGCAGCTCTGGCCCGACGTGGCGCGGCCGTACGTGCCGACCAACCCGGAGTCGAGCCGGAAGCCGCCGAGCGACCGGGACCGCGACCGCCCGCTCACGGCACCGGGGATGGGCCTGCTCGGGCTGCTCCTGGCGAAGTACGACCCGGGGGCGCCCGTCCCGAAGACGTTCGGGGACGCGTACGACGTGCTGACCGAGCACGGCCATGGCCTGTTCGGCGACCGCGACCAGCCCGTTCGCGCTCCTCTGGGCCGTCAGACCGGTCCGGTCCGTGGACCGGAGCTGTGAACAGGACGAACCACACTGCGATCTTGGTCCGGGGCGGACCGGAGGCGCGGTGCGGGGCCGCCACGCGCCTCCAGTCCGCCTCCGCACCCGTCCCGAGGAGTGACGCGCTCGGGGGCTACTTCAGCAGCCCCTCCTTGGTCAGCCAGTCCTTCGCAGCCGTCGTGGCCTGGGCCTTCTCGCTGCCCTCGACCCGGTTGCGCAGCGCGATGAGGTCGTCGGTCGTCAGCTTCGCGGAGATCTTGTTCAACACCGAGGCGAGCTTGGCGCTGTAGATGTCCTTGTTCAGGAACGGCAGGATGTTCTGCGCCGCGATCAGGTTCTTCGGGTCCTTCAGCACCTGCAGCTTCTTCGTCACGAGGTCGGGCGACGTCGTGTAGATGTCGGCCACCTGCACCGTGTCGTCGACGAGCGCCTTGACCGTGTCCGGTCCGCCGTAGTCCTCGATCGACTTGAACGTGACCTTGTCGACGCCGTAGGTCGACTTGAGACCGGGGATGCCGTAGGGAAGGGTGCCGAACTGCGGGTTGGCGCCGAGCGTGAACGGCTCGATCTTCGACAGGTCGGAGATCGACTCGAGGCCGTTCTTCTTCGCCTCCGCCTGGGTGACCACGTAGGCGTCCTTGTCCTCGGCCGGCGACGGCTCGAGCACCTGGAAGTCCTTCGGGATCTCGGTCTTCAACGCGGCGTCGACGTCCTCGGTCGTCTTCGCGCTGGCCTTGGTGTCGTAGAAGAACAGCAGGTTGCCGTTGTACTCCGGCATGAGGTTGATCGAGCCGTCCTTGAGCGCGGGGATCGTGGTCTGTCGGGGGCCGAGGTTGAACTTGGTCGTCACCTCGAACCCGGCGTCCTTGAGCGCCAGCGCGTACATGTTGCCGAGGATCTCGCTCTCCGGGAAGTTGAACGAACCGACGACGATCGGCGTGCTGCCCGATCCGTCGCCCTTGTCCGAGGTCGCTCCGGTGGGGTCAGAGGTGGAACACCCGGAGAGTGCCACGATCGCCCCGATCGCCATCGCGCCCGCGAGGATGCGGGTTGTGGTGCCTGCTGTGAACATCAGTGGTCCCTTTCGTCGACGGGCATGACCGTCACCGCACGGCGCCGGAGTGGCAGCGCGCGGACGTTTGTGCGTGAGCGGCGGGCCGGTCGGGCTCCGCCGCGTCGGGTGAGTCGCTGTGCGAGGGCGAAGAGCCCGTCGATCACCAGGGCGAGCACCGTCACGAGCAGCGCCCCGCCGAGGATGAGGTCGTTGTCGTTCAGGCTGATGCCGGTCGAGATGATCGCGCCGAGTCCGCCGAGCGAGATGTACGACGCGATCACGACCGTCGCGATGACCTGCAGGACGGACGCTCGGATCCCACCGATGATGAGCGGCAGCGAGAGCGGGACCTCGACCCTGAAGAGGATCTGCAGCTCCGTCATCCCGACCGAGCGAGCGGCGTCCACCGTTTGCGGGTCCACGGACTCCACCCCCGCGTACGCCCCGGCGAGGATCGAGGGGATCGCCAGGACGACGAACGCGATGATGGACGCGATGAAGGCGGTCTGCGTGAACGGCACGGTCATCCCGATGATGACGAAGAGGGTGCCGAGCAGGCCCAGGGTCGGCAGCGCGCGCATCGAGCCGGTGAAGGCGATGACGAAACTCCGCCCGCGTCCGGTGTGACCGATGTACAGGCCCAGTGGGAGCGCGATGAGGGCGGCCAGGGCGACCGAGATGAACGTGTAGAGCAGGTGCTCGCCGATCCGGTCCTGGATCGGGAGCGGCGTCTGGAGTCCGGGGCGGTAGTTCGCCGGGTCGAAGAGCCACGCGACGGCGCTGAGGAAGTACTGCACGGTCAGGCCCCCCGCTCGATCGTCGTCAACGCCGCTCGTCGCCGCGACCGGCGCACCCGCCGCGAGGTCCGACGCGACCACGGCATCAGCAGGCGTCCGATGGCCACCAGCACGGTGTCGAAGACCAGTGCGATGACGAGGCTCGCCACCACTCCGACGAGGATCTCCTCGAGGAACTGCCGCTGTCGGCCGTCCGTGAACAGGAACCCGATGTTCGCGGAGCCGACCAGGGCCCCCACCGAGACCAGGGCGACGGTGCTCGCCGAGACGACCCGCATGCCTGCGAGCAGGACGGGGCCGGCCAGCGGGAACTCGACCGACCAGAACCGCGTCCACGCGGAGAAGCCCACCGAGGTGGCCGAGTCGACGACGTCCACCGGGACGGCGGCGAACGCATCCGTCGCCAGCCGCACCATGATCGCGACCGCGTACACGGAGAGCCCGACGACGATGTTCACGGGATCCGTGATCCGGGTGCCGAGCAGGTACGGCAGGATCACGAAGAGCGGCAACGACGGGATCGTGTACAGCAGACTGCCGCCGCCGACGATGACCGAACGGACCGCCTGCCAGCGGTTCGCCACCCAGCCCAACGGGACCGCGATGACGAACCCGAGGACGACGGGCACCGCGGCGAGCGCCGTGTGGGTGACGGTGAGGCTCCAGATGAGCCCGAAGTTCGCGAAGATCCAGTTCAGGTCGGCATCCCAATCCTCGTCGGACAGCCCGCGGGTGGGGTTCGTGCGTCCGGAAGGACCGCTGCCTCGCCATCAGGATAACCGCGCAGGGCGGTCCTGACCGGACGGCTTCGGCGATCAGGCGGTGATCACGGTGACGCCCGCTGCACGGAAGCGGTCGATCAGGTCCGACGTGATGCCGTCGTCGGTGATCAGCGTCCAACCGCCACCGAGCCGGGTCCACGCGTGGAACTCGGACTGCGCGAGCTTCGATGAGTCAGCGAGGACGTAGACCGCTTCCGCACGGCGAGCGATGAGCTCCTTCAGACGGATCTGCCCGAGGTCCGCTTCGCAGAGCCCGCGCTCCGGCGACACCGCGTCCGCACCGAGGTACGCGGCATCGAACGTCAGGTACTCGAGCGCGGCCTCCGTCAGCGGACCGACGAACCCGTTGCTCAGTGCCCGGTACTCGCCCCCGAGCATGACGAGCCGAACGTCGTCGCGGTCGGCCATGTCGGTGATGACCCCGACGCTGGTGGTGGACCGATACAGAGATTGGTCGTCGGCGGGCTGTTCAAGCAGGTGGACGAGCACCCCGCGCTCCTAGCTCTTGCCATGCACAGCGCGACGCTCGCGGACCGCTTCGGCGAGAGCGGGTCGGGCCGTGCCGACCGCTCATCCCGTCTTCAAGCGTCCAGCTCGCACGCTGACTGCCGGAACTTCTCGTCAGAGCTCGGTACAACCGACCTATGGGCCGCAGGACGAGGTGTGATAGATCCGACAAGCGGAGGCCCGACAAGAAGCGCCGTCCACCCGAAAGTCAACGGCGCTTCAAGTCGGTGATCACCGATCGGCAAGGTGTCCGACCAAATGCCCGCGCAACCAGAGGCCCGCGTCGCAACGGAGGACCGCCACTCGCGTTCTACTGCTTGGACAGCCGAACGGTGGCGGTGCTACCTGCGATGCTCACAGGGAAACTGATCTCATCGTTCTCGTAGGTGAAGTCCTTCGTCGCATCCGTCGATGCCAGCAGCGCCGTGTCGGTCGCTGCGGTGTCTCGCGTTGACGTCCAGGTATACCGCGTGGTGTCGTCAGTCGGAGGCGTGAAGGTGCCAACCCAGAAAAGTGACGTGGTGTCGCCGTTGTCGGTGACAAAGTTGGCCGTGATGGTATTGCCAGAGATGGCGGCGGTCATCCAACCGTCATCGCTCGCCGAGTTGTTCTGCTTCCAGTCGCCGGCCAGGTCGGGAATCACGACCGCTTTGGGCGTCGGGGTCGATGTAGTGGTCTTGGACGGAGTGGCGGCGTCCCGTGCAGGTGCGTCAGCCGGGTTTGTCGCGCTGCACCCTGTGAGAGCCAAGGTGGCGGCAAGGGCAATCGGAGCGATCAGCCGCTTCACTGGAACCACCCCGAGACGCCTACAGTGAAGGTGTCGCACGGTGTCTCGAACAGGTCGTGACTGAACGAGACGGTCGCGTCCGCCTCGATGTCTCCGGTCTCAGTGGCGTAGTCGAGGGTCGATGTGGTCAGCGTGTCGCCGCTGAAGCAGTAAATCCCGACCGAGTACGGCCCGGTGAGGGGCTTACCGGTCTTGTTCACCGCGGTACCGATGATCGACTTTCCGTTGTTGTCGGCCTGCGTGACGGTGAGCGGTGCCGAGTTGTACGAGGAGGTGTCCGCTGGCGACGTCGATGCCTTGAAGTCGTACTGCACGCCGGAGTCCGGCACGGACGACACGTCTTCGAAGTAGATGTAGCCGAAGCCGGCTTCTCCCGGCTTCACCTGCGCTGGGACAGTGTCCTGGCTCGAGCCACTGGCGACGACCTTGCCGCTGGCCGACGCTGTCCCGGTGAAGTCCACGTGGGAGATCGACGCCGTGGTGTTGTTGCGGAAGGCGAACGCCAAGGTGCCGCCGCCGATGCCGTCTGGCTTCAGCGGCGCAGTGGTCACGACAGAGACCTTCCCTGCGTCGCCGCCGGCTACCTTCGGCGTTGCGTTCCCAGCGAGGTATCCACCGGCGTTGAAGGGGAGGGCAGCGACCGTCGCCGACGTGGGAGTTGGTGAGGCGGTCGAGGACCCGCCAACGGTTCCTGCTGCAACATTGGAGGTGGAGGACGTGCTGCAGCCAGCGAGGAGGAGGAGAGCTACACCTCCGAGTGCGGCCGACGCGAGCGTCTGCTTCGAGATCATGGTGGGGTGTGGTTCTTTCTTGAGCGTCCGTCGAAACTGTGGTTTTCCTCAACGTAGTGGTTGGAGCAATGGCGCTAGACACCCCAGTTGTGGAGCAGAAAAGAACGGCGGTTGCCCGCACGTTTGATCACGCGCCGGTAACTCCGTCGAGCTGGCACACAGCTCCGCGACAGTCAAGGCAGCCGCTCCAGCGTCCTGCCAGTAGTCCCAATCGACGAGGTCCACGGCTGGGCGCCACCGCCCACCCGAACTGAGCATTCACTGGCTTCGCTCGATAACCGAGCCGATGCCCCTGCCCGAGAAACAGGCCAGGGGCGCTCGTCGTTCACAGACTCGCTTGCGCTCTGTGAACTCGAGCTCACGAACGAGCGAGAAAGCCGTTCAAAGCGGTGCGGAGACGTCGACTGGCAGCCCCAGAGGTCAACGCAGGCAAAACACCGTCCAGGAATCCTGCAAGACCGATCGGCCCCGAGCTCCGCCTCCAGGATTCGAACCCGGACCTAACGGCACCAAAGGCCGTCGTGCTGCCATTACACCAAGGCGGAACACACCCCGCGGAGTGCCCGACCATCCTCCCATGCCGACGAGGTTGGCCGTGCAGCCCTCGCTTCGGCCAAGATGGTGGGATGCCGCAGGAGGACGAGGTCGATCGCATCGTCGCTGCGTGGGGACGTGAGCGTGCCGACCTCGACTTCGGGCCGCTCGAGGTGCTGTCCCGGGTCGACCGGCTCGCCCGACACCTGGACCGCGCGCGTCGCGCCGCGTTCGACGAGAGCGACGTCGAGCCGTGGGAGTTCGACGTCCTGTCGGCGCTCCGGCGGGCGGGCGACCCGTACGAGCTCAGTCCGAAGACCCTCCTGCAGCAGACCCTGGTGTCGAGCGGCACGATGACGAACCGGGTGGACCGCCTGACGGCCCGGGGCCTGGTGGCCCGTCGCACCGACCCGAAGGACGGCCGGGGCATCCTCGTCTCGCTCACGAGCGAGGGGCGCAGGGCGGTCGATGCCGCGATCGCGGACCTACTCGCCGCGGAGCGGGACATCCTCGCCGGCGTCTCGGACACCGAGCAGGACCAGCTGTCCGGCCTCCTGCGCCGACTCATCCTCGGCCTGGGCGACTGACCGCACCGCGTTCGGCTCCCGACGCGACTGACCGCCCGCCTTCACCCGGCAGGACGAACGGGGCACCCTCCCTTCGGTCCAGCGGCCGATGCCGACGAGCGGTGTCCGCCGCGACGATGAACGGGTGAACAGAGCCCGCGCCATCCTCCGCCGCTACCCGCACACCATCGCGCTCGCGACGGTGCTCGCACTGGTCGTCGGCGGCATCGCGGTGGCCACCGCGGCGATCGGGAGCTCGCACGACCGGGCGACCGCCGCGGACGCGCGCTGCACGGCGGAGTCGCTCGCCGGACGATGGGACACCGGCCAGCTGTTCCTCGACGCCCGTTCGGTGCGCACCGGCAAGTCCGTCCTGACCGTGCGCGGGGACGAGCCCACGCAGACCGGCAGCACGATGAAGCTCCTCACGGCTTCCGCGGCGTTGAGCGCGCTCGGCCCGGACCGCCGCTTCACGACCCGGGTGGTGGCTGGCTCGACCCCGGGGAGCGTCGTGCTCGTCGGCGGTGGCGACCCCACGCTGAGCCGGCTGCCGAGCGGGCAGGACGGCGTCTACCCGGGTGCTCCCCACCTGGACGACCTCGCACGCCAGGTCCGCGCGGCGCACCCCGGTCCGATCGACGTCGTGCAGGTGGACACCGGGTTGTTCGACGGTCCGGCGTGGCACCCGACCTGGACGCAGAGCGCGCGGACGAGCGGGAGCGTCTCGAACATCACCGCCCTGATGGTGGACGGCGATCGGGACGACCCCACTGACGCGTACTCGCTCCGAGGCACGGCCGCGGTCGCTCGGGCGGCGTCGGCGTTCGCCGCCCTGCTCGGTCCGGACGTGCGGGTCGACACGACCTCGGTCGGGGTGCCGTCGGGTGCGACCGCGCTCGGCTCCGTCCGCTCGGCGACGGTGGCGGACCTGGTCGGGACGCTGCTCACGCACTCGGACGACACCCTCGCCGAGGTGCTCGCCCGGCACGTCGCCGTCGCGGAGGGCACCGGCCGGTCGTTCGACGCGATCCAAGCCGGCACGACGAAGGCCCTCCGACACGTCGACGTGCCCACCACCGGCCTCCGGCTGGTCGACGGGTCCGGGCTCAGCCCGGACAACCGCGTGTCGGCGTCGGCCCTGACGAAGCTGATGCGGACGGTCGCCGAGCACCGCCACGGACTCGCTCCGGTCGACGCGGGGCTGGCCGTGGCCGGGAAGACCGGCACCCTCGCCGAGCACGGGCGCTTCACCGGTGCGGCCGCGGACGCCCGCGGTCACGTCCGTGGGAAGACCGGGACGCTCGACGACATGTTCGGCTTGACCGGCGTCACGGACGAGGTCGGCGGCGACCGGATCGCGTTCACCGTCTTCGCCGAGGGCACCGCCGACCCGACAGCTCGGAAGGACATCGACACCCTCGCGGCCGCCCTGTGGCGCTGCGGCGGCAACGCGGGCTGACCGGCACGGTGCGGGGAGCCCGCGACGGCGGTACGCTCCGGCGCATGCACGCGATCACCCTGGCCGTCGCCGACGTCGCACGATCGGCAGACTTCTACCGTGCCCTGCTCGGCATCGACGGCAGCGGGGTGATCGGCACCGAGTACCCCGCCACCGAGACCGAGGCCGGCGGCACCACCGCGATGTTCACCCTCGACGACGGCTTGATCGTGAGCGTCTACGGCCGGGACGACATGGCCAAGGACGGCGGCGTCCGCCTGGCGAACGAGCCGAGCAGCACGATCGGGCACTTCGTGGACTCCCGCGAGGCTGCAGACGCGTTCCTCGACCGGGCACGAGCAGCGGGTGCGACGATGCTCGCGGCGCCGTACACGCGACCGTGGGGCATGTACTCCGGCTTCTTCCAAGACCCGGACGGCCACCTGTGGGAGGTCGTCGCGAACCCCGGCGGCGGCGACCCCGCGGACGCGGCTCCGTCGGACAGCGGCACGCAGGACGACGTCGACCCCGAGTCCGTCGAGTAGCACCGACGGCACGAACGGGGGATGCTCAGCTGCGTTGACCGTGCCCTATGGTGGCGACGTGGACCACGGGCGGGCAATCCTCGGAGCGAGCACGGTCGGGGCGGTCGTGCTGGCGGTCGGTCTCGGGGTGGCGATCACACCGGGCGGCGCGCTGTCGACGGAGGCCCTCGGTGGTGGCGTCTGCGGGACGTACCCGGACGACGCGACCGCCGCTTCGGCGTGGTTCCTCACGTCGTTCCGCAACGACACCGGACGGGGCGTGCGGGTGCGCGACGTCCGAGCCGTGGACGTGCATCGCGTCACGCTCTCCCACCTCGCCATCGCCACGAGTCCGCGTGCCGACAGCCCTGGACTCATCGTCACCACCAAGCCAGATCTGCCACGCCAGTACGGCCCCACGGTTCCGGTCGACTCGGGATTCGTCGTGCCGGCCCACGGGGAACTCGACGTCGTCGGCCGCATCGTCCTGCGTGACGGCGCTGACGCGGGGCGTGTCCACGGCTTGGTCGCGACCACGGTCGGACCGCTCGGGACGATCCGGACCGTGACCGACCCGGAGTCCTTCGGCGTCGGTATCGGCGAGGGCCACGACGAGTCCGACATCGGCTGCACCGGCGCCTGAGCCGGCAGGTCCCGCTACACCCCGAGCAACTCCGCGACCTCGAGCCAGCGCTCCTCGAGCTGCTCGATCTCGGCCTCGTGCGCCGCGAGCTCCGCCTGCAACGCCCCGAGCCCGGCGTAGTCCGACTGGTCGTGCGTGGCGAAGGCGTCGAGCAGCTTCTTCCGGTCGGCACCGACCTTCGCGATCTTCCGGTCGAGCGCCGACATCTCCTTCTCGGCCGTCCGGCGCTCGGCACCCGACAAGCCGGAGGCCGCCGCGGCCGATGCGCCGGAACCAGCCGACGCACTGGAACCGGCCGTGGCACCGGCCGAACCGGTCCCGCCTGCCGTGTCGGGCCTCCCGGCAGACGCGGCGGCAGCCGCTGACGCGGTCCCGCCACCGGTGCCGGCCGCCCGGAGCCGCATGTACTCGTCGACGCCGCCCGGCAGGTGCCGGAGGTGCCCGCCGAGCACCGCGTACTGCTGGTCGGTCACGCGCTCGAGCAGGTACCGGTCGTGGGAGACGACGAGCAGGGTGCCGGGCCAGGTGTCGAGGAGGTCCTCCATCGCGGCGAGCATGTCGGTGTCGAGGTCGTTGGTGGGCTCGTCGAGGATGAGCACGTTCGGCTCGTCGAGCAGGATGAGCATGAGCTGGAGCCGGCGCTTCTGCCCACCGCTGAGATCGCGAACGGGCGTCGAGAGCTGCTCCGACGTGAAGCCGAGCCGCTCGAGCAGCTGCGACGGCGTCATCTCCTTGCCGTCCGCCACGTAGCTGGTCTTCTTGCGCGCGACGACCTCGCGGACGCGGTCGTCCGCGAACTGCGCCAGGTCGGCGAGCTGCTGGTCGAGCACCGCGACCTGCACGGTCTTGCCGGTCTTCACCCGGCCGCTCGTCGGCTGCAGCCGACCCGACACCAGGTTGAGGAGCGTCGACTTGCCCGCGCCGTTCGGGCCGAGGATGCCGGTCCGCTCCCCCGGTGCGATCCGCCACTCGATGCGGTCGAGGATCTCGGTGTCGTCGAAGGAGACGCTGACGTCGAGCAGGTCGACGACGTCCTTGCCGAGGCGCGCCGTCGCCGTCTTCGCGAGCGCGACCGTGTCGCGGATCGGCGGCACGTCGTCGATGAGCGCGTTGGCCGCGTCGATGCGGAACTTCGGCTTGCTCGTGCGGGCCGGGGCGCCGCGGCGGAGCCACGCGAGCTCCTTGCGGGCCAGGTTCTGCCGGCGCTGCTCGCTCGCCGCGGCCTGCCGGTCGCGCTCGACGCGCTGCAGGATGTAGGCGGCGTACCCGCCCTCGAACGGGTCGACGATGCCGTCGTGGACCTCCCACGTGTCGGTCGACACCGCGTCGAGGAACCATCGGTCGTGCGTCACGACCACCATGCCGCCCTGGTTCGACGACCAGCGGCGGTTGATGTGCTCCGCGAGCCACTGGATGCCCTCGACGTCGAGATGGTTCGTGGGCTCGTCGAGGAACAGGACGTCCCAGTCGCCGACCAGCAGCCGCGCCAGCGCGACGCGGCGACGCTGCCCGCCGGACAGCTCGTCCACGCTGACGTCCCACGGGATGTCCGACACGAGTCCGCCGATGATGTCGCGGATCTTCGGGTCACCCGCCCACTCGTGCTCCTCGCGGTCGCCGACGACGACACTGCCGACGAGCTCGCCCGCGGGCAGGATGTCGCGCTGGTCGAGGTACCCGACCGTCAGACCGCGGCGGTGCGTGACCCGCCCGCCGTCCGGCTCGAGTCGCTGGGACAGCAGGGCGAGGAGCGTCGACTTGCCGTCGCCGTTCCGACCGACGACACCGATGCGGTCACCCTCGTCGATGCCGAGGGTGACGCTGTCGAAGACGACCTTGGTGGGGAACTCGAGATGCAGGTTCTCGGCGCCGAGGAGATGTGCCACCCGTCAAGGGTAGGCGGCTGGGCGGGCGGGTGGGTGCGGTGGCGCTCTGGTGGGCTTCGAGCCACGTTTCCGACATCGAACCGACGCTGGCGGGTGGCGCGACGTCAGACGCGTGGTTCGTCACGCGGACAGGGTGCCGGGCAGGCGGCCTGGAGGCGCGGCTCAGCTCCCCGGGGTCGGCTCGCCCTCGCCGGCGGCCTCCTTGGCACGGCGCAGTCGCGCCTGGGCCTCCCAGTACTCGATCTCGCGCTCGAGCTCGGCGAGCTCCTGCTCGGTCACGGTGACGCGGTTGTCACCGTGGGCGGCACGGGCGTGCCCGAGGCTCGCGTACTGGTCCTCGTGGCGCCGCGGCTCGAGGTAGCGGCCGTGGTTCCGGTCACCGGGGGCCCAGTCGTGCCCGACGGCGAACCACACGATGCTGCCGACGACGGGCACCAGGATCACCAGGAACACCCACGCGACCTTCGGGAGGCCGCGCACTTGGTCGGCGCCCTTGGTGAGGATGTCGATCAGGGCGAAGACCAACAGGACGATCGAGGCCCCGTACAGCAGCACGCTCATGAGCAGCGAGTCTATGGATCGGCTCCGAGCCGCCGCTACGCCCCGAACGCGTGCCGCGGTTGCGATCCGGCAACGGTCTCCTGCGGGGTCACACAGGTGCTCGATCGAGGTACCGCCGGGCGAGCGCGACGTCGCGGAGCGCGACGACCACCGGCACGGCCCAGAGCGTCGCGACGACCGCGTAGAGGGGCCAGAAGGTCACGCCGGACACGGCGATCCCGGTGAAGACCAGCAGCTGCCCTGCCGCGGCCGGGATCGTCAGGCCGCCGGCCGTCTGCATCGCGGACGCGCGGACGACGTCGACGCGGTCCGCCGGGGCCTGGACGCGCCCGCGGATCACCCGTTGGACCGCGGACCGTTCTCGCGGTGTCAGGTGCTTCGTCACCGGGGTCAGCTCCGGGTGCCGCGACCGTGCACGAACGGTGCGGACGACGTCCACGAACACGAGCACGACCCCGACGCTCGTGCCGACGATCGCGGACACCCAACGGCCGGTGGAGTCGGGTGCGGAGGCGAGCGCCGTCCCCACGAGTGCGACCACGGCGACCGCCAGCACGACGGCGACCACCGGGAGCGAGGGGCGACGCGGAGCAGGGTGCCTGAGCACCAGGCGTGCCTGGTGCTCAGCGAGCGTCCATCGCCACTCGGCCTGCGGTGCGGTGTCGGTCATCGGGTCCGACTCAACCACGTCGAGTGAGGATCCGTCAGAGGGCCGCGACCCACTCGTCGGTGCCGTCGGCGAAGCGCTGGTGCTTCCAGATCGGCACGCGCTCCTTCACCAGGTCGACCAGGGCACCGCACGCCGCGAAGGCCTCGGCCCGGTGCGGCGACGACACGGCTGCGGCGAGCGCGACGTCCCCGATGCCGAGCGCCCCGACCCGGTGCAGCACGGCGATGCGGACCTCGGGGTGCGCCTCCGCGATGTCACGGGCGACCGCGGCGATGACCTCACCGGCGCTCGGGTGCCGCTCGTAGTCGAGCGCGTTCACGCCCTTGCCGCCGTCGTGGTCGCGGACGACACCGGCGAAGGTCACCACGGCGCCGTCCTGGTCGGTGGCGACGACGGCCGAGACCTCGTCGACGGTGATCGAGCGGTCGACGACGTCGGCGAGCACGACACGGTCGCTGGCGGGGGCCGCCCCGGTCACGACGCGCTCCGGGGCGCGTGGCCCTCGCCGTGCACCTGGGCGAGCACGTGGTCGAGCAGGCCGTCGAGCACGTCCAGCCCGTCGGCGACGCCGCCGCGCGACCCCGGCAGGGTGACGAGCAGCGCCCCGCCACCCGTGATCCCCGCGACGCCCCGGCTCAGGAGCGCCGTCGGTCCGGCCCCCGCGAGCCCGCGACGGCGGATCTCCTCGGTGATGCCGGGCAGGTCGAGGTCGATGAGCGGCGCCACGGCCTCGGGAGTGCGATCGGTGGGGGTGACCCCGGTGCCGCCGGTGGTGATGACGACACGTGCGTCGCCGAGGAGTTCGGCCGAGACCGTCTCGGCGATGGGTCCGCCGTCGGGCACGACGACCGGGTCGCCCACGGTGAAACCACGGTCGCGCAGCCAGGCGGCGATGACGGGTCCGGTGCGGTCGAGGGCGGGATCGGTGGACGCCTGGGTGGACACCACGACGACCCCCGCTCGGCCCCTGGTCGGTTGCGAGGTCATCGGTTGCTCCAGTCCCCGGAGCGTCCGCCGTGCTTCTCGAGCACCCGGACGTCCGTGATCGATGCCGTGCGGTCGACGGCCTTCACCATGTCGTAGACGGTCAGTGCGGCGACGCTCGCGCCGGTGAGCGCTTCCATCTCGACGCCGGTCCGCGAGGTCGTGCGCACGGACACCTCGACGACGACCCGGTCGCCCGCGCCCGTGATGTCGACCTCGACGCCGGCGATCGGCAGCGGGTGGCAGAGCGGGATGAGGTCGGAGGTCTTCTTGACGGCCATGATCGCGGCGATGCGGGCGGTACCGATCACCTCGCCCTTGGGCAGCGAGCCGTCGAGGATGCGCGCGACGACGTCCGGCCGGGTGACGAGGGTCGCCGTGGCGGTGGCCGAGCGGGCGGTGACGTCCTTCTCGGAGACGTCCACCATGTGGGCGCTGCCGTCGGCCCGGACGTGGGAGAGCTGCGGTTCGGTCATCGGATGATCCAGACGGTCAACGGGTCTCCGGGTTCGACGGTGACGGTGCCGACCGGCACGTGCACGAGGTGCGTGGCGGCGGCGTAGTGGGCGAGGAGGTGGGAGCTCGGACCGCCGACGAAGTGCACGCGGCCGTCCTGCACCCGGCCGCGACGGACCTGGTGCTTGCCGGCGGGCGAGGTCGCGGCGTCGGCGGATGGCAGCACCTGGACGGTGCGGTCGTCCGTGACCCCGGCGTCGGCCGCGAGGACCGGACGGAGGAACACCTCGAACGAGACGAGGGCGGAGACCGGGTTGCCGGGGAACGAGACCACGGGCACGGGGCGTCCGGCGACCGTCACGGTGCCGAACGCCTGCGGCCCGCCGGGCTGCATCGCGACCGGGGTCACGGCGAGCCCACGGGGCTCGAGGGCCTGGCGGACGACCTCGTACGCCCCGGCGCTGATGCCGCCCGTGGTGAGCACGAGGTCGGCCCAGTCCCCGACCGCGTCGTCGAGGGCTTCGAGGAACGCACATTCGTCGTCGGGCACCCGGACGGCCCGGGCTTCGACGCCGACCTCGGCGAGCGCCGCCCGCAGTGCGATGCCGTTCGCGTCGCCGATCATCGCGGAAGCGCCGTCGGGGCCCGCACCTGCACCGTCTGCCCGCAGCTCCGACCCGGTCGACACCACCAGGACCCGCAGGCGTCGGACGACCTCGACGGCGGCGACCCCCGCCGATGCGAGCGCGCCGAGGAGCGCCGGCGTCACCGGGGACCCCGCTGCCGCGAGCTCGGCGCCCTGCGGCAGATCGGTCCCGGTGCCACGGACGAAGGTGCCCGCCACGAGGTCGTCCGGAACGGGCACGTCGGTGAGCTCCAGCGCCGCGGGGAAGGAGCCCGGCACGGTTCGCTCCACCGGGAACACCGCGTCGGCCCCGACCGGGATCCGTGCGCCGGTCATGATCGGCGCTGCCGTGTCGATGTCGAGCGGCGGCGGGACCAGCCCGGCGGGGATCGGCGCGACCACCCGCACGACGCGCCCCGCGTCGGCGGCGCGGACGGCGAAGCCGTCCATCTGGCTGTTGTCGAACGGCGGCAGGGGAACCGGTGCGACGACGGCCCGTCCGAGCACCCGGTGACCCCGTCCGGCCCCGGCATCGGTCGCGAGGTCATCGATGCCCCGTGCCTCCAGGTCGGACCCGTGTCTGCCGGACAGGACCGGCGCGACGAGCGCGGCGATCACGTCGCGGTGTTGACCGATCGTTCGCACGCGGGCCTCCGAACAGGTGGGAAGTGTGCCGCTCCCGGTTCGTACCGGGGCGGTCTCAGTAGCGTAACCAGCGCGCAGAACGCGCCGACGACCATTCGGAGGACCTGTGGAGAACGACGTGACCACGACCGGAGCTGTGGACGAGACCGTGGGCATCGGGGTGATCGGCGGTTCCGGCCTCTACGAACTGTTCGAACCGGGCACCGCGGACGAGGTCGACGTCGACACCCCGTTCGGCCCCACGTCGAGCCCGATCAGCATCGGCACGATGGCCGGCAAGCGTGTCGCGTTCCTCACCCGGCACGGCCGTGAGCACTCCGTCGCCCCGCACCGCATCAACCACCGCGCGAACCTGTGGGCACTGCGGTCGCTCGGGGTGCGCGCCGTCGTCTCGTCGAGCGCCGTGGGCGGGCTGCACCCGGACTACGCGCCGGGGACGTTCGTCGTCACCGATCAGCTCGTCGACCGGACGTGGGGTCGCGCGGACACCTTCTTCGAGGACGCCGTCCAGCACCTGTCCTTCGCCGACCCGTTCGACCCGGTCCTGCGACGGGTGGCCGTCGCTGCGATCGAGCAGCTCGACGTGCCGTTCCGGCCGACGGGCACCTGCGTGGTGATCCAGGGCCCGCGCTTCTCGACCCGCGCCGAGTCCCTGTGGATGCGCCAGGCCGGCGGCCACACCATCAACATGACGATGACGCCCGAGGTGCCGCTCGCGGCTGAACTCGGCATCGGCACGGTGAACCTGTCGTTCGTGACCGATGCCGACGCCGGGCTGGCCCCCACCGAGCAGGAAGCGGCCGACGCCGGCGAGGCCCCCGTGACCCACGGGATGGTGATGGAACGCCTGGCCCGTGCGAACGAGGTCATCGTCCGCGCCATCGGCTCGATCGTCGCCGCGATCCCCGACGACTACACGCCGCGTGAGCTCGTGCCCGCCGCAGCGAGCGCCAGCGTGGCCGGCGGACACGCCACCACCACCGGAGCCACCGCGTGACCCGCCTGCTCGTCACCGGCGGCGCCGGGTTCATCGGCTCCGCGATCGTCCGCCGCGCCCGCGCCGAAGGCCACGAGGTCCGCGTGCTCGACTCGCTCCGCGACGACGTGCACGGCGACCCGTCCGAGATCGTCCTCGCCCACCAGCAGCAGGGCATCGAGTTCGTGCACGGCGACGTCCGTGACCGGATCGCCCTCGACGCGGCCCTCGACGGCGTCGACGTCGTGTGCCACCAGGCCGCCAAGGTCGGCCTCGGGGTCGACTTCCAGGACGCCCCCGACTACGTCTCGTCGAACGACGCCGGCACGGCGCACGTGCTCGCCGGGATGGACCGGCTCGGCATCGGACGGCTGGTGGTCGCGAGCTCGATGGTCGTCTACGGCGAGGGCGCGTACACGACCTCTGCCGGGGAGCCCGTCCGGCCGCCGGCCCGCCGTCGCGAGGACCTCGACCAGGGGCGCTTCGACCCGATCGGCGCGGACGGGCAGCCGCTCGTGCCCGGGCTGATCGACGAGTCCGCGTCGCTCGACCCGCGCAACGTCTACGCGCAGACCAAGGTCGCGCAGGAGCACCTCGCGTCGAGCTGGGCGCGCGCCACGGGTGGTCGCGCCGTCGCGCTCCGGTACCACAACGTCTACGGTCCGGGAATGCCCGCGAACACCCCCTACGCCGGTGTCGCCTCACTGTTCCGCTCGGCTCTGGCCCGCGGCGAGGCCCCCCGGGTCTTCGAGGACGGCCGCCAGCGTCGTGACTTCGTCCACGTGGACGACGTCGCCGGGGCGAACGCCGCGTCGATCGCCGCCACCGCCGATCTGCCGTCCGAGTCCTTCCGCGCCTACAACGTCGGCTCCGGTGTCGTGCACACGATCGGCGAGATGGCCGCGGCGATCGCCGGCCCCGACGGCCCCCAGCCGGTCGTCACCGGCGAGTACCGGCTCGGCGACGTCCGGCACGTCACGGCGTCGTCGGACCGGATCGCGGCGGAGCTGGGCTGGCGCGCCGAGGTGGACTTCGAGCGCGGCATGCGGGAGTTCGCGACGGCCCCGCTGCGCGCGGCGGTGCAGTAGCAGCGCGGCACCGGACCGGACCACCCGTCGGACGGGAGGCGCGTGGCGAGTCGACCCGCGCCTCCCGTCCGCCACCCGCTGCGTCCACCGCTCCCCCGCGTCCTCGTCGGGACCGCGTCGGGACCGCGAGATCGCACTTCCGCGGCGCACCCACGCCCAGGACGCCGCCGGAGTGCGATCTCGCCGAACGACCGCCGAACGACCGCCGAACCACCGCCGGCCGGACCACGGCCGGACCGCCAGCCGGCCCGACCAGGCCGACCCGCTGCCCGCCGCGTCCCCACAGCAGTGGACGCCCTGTCCCCCGATCAGGGGGAACCACGCGTACCGAGTGCGCAGAACGTCCAGCGGGGGACGTCGTTCCTGTACCCCGCGGCGCCGCGACGTGTTGGCTCGAAGGCATGGAACGACAGCCGGCCGCCGACGAGACCGACCGATCGCCCGCCGCGACGCGCGCGGAACGGCCCGACACCAGTCGGTCCGCACGAGGGCACCGAATGGCAGTCATGAACGTCGACGTCATCCTCCCCTGTCTCGACGAGGCCGATGCCCTCCCCGAGGTCCTCGGCCGCCTGCCCACCGGCTACCGGGCGATCGTCGTCGACAACGGCTCGACCGACGGCTCCGCCGACGTCGCCCGCGCACACGGCGCACTCGTCGTCACCGAACCCGTCAAGGGGTTCGGCTCGGCCTGCGCCGCCGGTGTCGCCGCCGCGACAGCCGAGTACGTCGCCTTCTGCGACGCCGACGCCTCGATGGACCCCGCCGAACTCGTCCCGCTGGTCGCACGTGTCGCGACCGGCCACACCGACCTCGCACTCGGTCGTCGCGTCCCCACCACGCCCGGAGCATGGGCGCCGCACGCCCGCTTCGCGAACCGCGTGCTCGCCGTCCTCATGCACCGCGCCACCGGCTACAAGCTGCGCGACCTCGGCCCGATGCGCGTGATGCGCCGCGAGGACCTGGTCGCCCTCGACCTCCGCGACCGCCGCAGCGGCTACCCGCTCGAGATGGTCCTCGCCGCCCACGCGGCGGGCTGGCGCGTCGACGAGTCCGACATCGGGTACGCGCAGCGCATCGGTGACAGCAAGGTCACCGGCACGCTCCGCGGCACGATCAACGCCGTCAAGGACATGTCCCGCCTGCTCCGCACGTACCGCCGAGCGGCGCAGACCGCCAGCAGGGAGGCACGGGGCCGCATCGTCGCACCGGCACCCGTCGGGCAGTCGGCCGGGTCCACCCCGGAGATGGCCGCCTCGACGACGGACGGTGCGCGCTCGTGACCGCCGACATCACCGTCGCGGTGGTCGCGAAGGAGTGCCTGCCCGGCAAGGTGAAGACCCGGCTGACGCCGGCGCTGACCCCCGAGGGAGCCGCCCGTGTCGCCGCGGCGAGCCTCGCGGACACCCTCGCGACCGTCCGAGCCCTGCCCGCCGCACGCCGCGTCCTGTTCTTCGACGGCACCGTCCTGCCCGAGGGGGCAGACGGCTTCGATGTCATCCACCAGACCACCGGCGGGCTCGACGAACGCCTCGGCGCGCTGTTCGACGCCGTCGACGGCCCGACGCTGCTGGTCGGCATGGACACGCCGCAGTGCAGCGCCGCCGACGTCGCCCCGGTGTTCGAGGACCCGTCGCGCGACGCCTGGTTCGGTCCCGCTGAAGACGGCGGCTTCTGGTCGCTGTACCTGCGTGAGCCGAACGGCGCGCACCTCCGGGGCGTCCCGATGTCGCAGGACGACACCGGAGCCGTGCAGCTCGCACGTCTGACCGATGCCGGCCTCGACGTGGGCGTCCTCGGGGTCCTGCTCGACGTCGACACCGTGCCCGATGCCGAGCGCGTCGCAGCACTCGTGCCGGACTCCCGGTTCGCCGGGGCCCTGCGCGCCGAAACCGTGGGGAGCCCCCGATGACCATGCACGCACCAGTCTCGTTCGGCGCCGGCGGCGGCGAGCCCTACGCCCGCGCGCTCCGCACCGATGGCCGGATCCGCCTGACCGACCCCGAGCGCCCGGACGCCGAGGTCACGCTTGACGTTGGCCGCTGGAGCGCCGCTGCCGACCGCGTCGACCGTTCGCTCCTCGACGGCGCCGACGGCCCCGTGATCGACATCGGCTGCGGGCCCGGGCGGATGCTCGTCGCCGCGCAGGCGCTGGGCATCCCGGCGCTCGGCGTCGACGTCTCCGCCGAGGCAGTGGCGATCGCCCGGCGCTCCGGCGGCACCGCACTGCAGGGCTCGGTGTTCGAGCCGGTCCCCGACGAGGGACATTGGGACACCGCACTCGTCATCGACGGGAACATCGGCATCGGCGGCGACCCTGCAGCCCTGCTCGCCCGGTGCCGGGAGATCGTGCGCGAGGGCGGCCGAGTCATCGTCGAGACGCACGTCGACCACGAGGCCGACCGCACCTTCACCGCCCGCGTCGTGGACGCCGACGGCCACCAGAGCGCCGGGTTCCCCTGGGCCGAGGTCGGGGTCGACGCGCTGCTCGAGCACGCCGAGCGCGCCGGGCTGACCGCGCGTCAGAGCTGGACGGCCAGCGGCCGGACGTTCTGCGAGCTGCTCGCCTGAGCCTTCCTTCTTTTGCGTGATGCAAAAGTAGAAGGTAGGCTGGGTGTCATCAAGCCGACGGCGTCGCGGTCGCCGGCCTGGTGACCGACGACCCTCGGCACGACGACGAGGAGCACCCATGCAGAACCGTCAGAACCCCCTGGGCGGCGCCTACGTGACCGGCCTCGAAGCCCGCGACGAGCTCGGCGGCTACGCCGTCACCGCAGCCTGGCGCCCGATCGGTACCTACACCGGGACCGGCATCGGCCGTGCACTCGGCCGGTTCGTCGACACGCAGTTCCGGCGCCCCGGCACCGCGACGTCCTCGACGCGCACCGCGACCGGTTCGCTCCGCACCGCGACCGGATCGTTCCGCACCGCCTGAGGCACTGCCTCCCCAGACCGCGAGCGGTCGTCCTCCCGGGGTCTCCCCCTTTCACTCCGGGCTGGACGGCCGCTCGCTTGGTTCGGTGCGGGTGCCGGTCAGCCCTCGTGTCGACTCACGCCGGCACTCGCCCGGAGTCGCACTCCTCGCTCACCAGTACATTCGTCGACCCACGGCCCCGACTCCGCCATCGGTTGCTGAATGAGTTGCGGCGACCACTCGGCGGGATGCAGTCGTGCCCACTCGAGCGCACGGAGAAACCGATCCTGTGTGTCCGGTGCCTGGTCGCCCAGCCATCCTCGCGGCCGATCGTTGTAGGGGAACTCCCACATGAGGAATCGATACGCGACGTCTTCTCCGAGATCAATGAGTCGAACCGTTGCCCGGTCCCCTGAGGGCTCCTCCTGACGATCATTGCCCTCCCATGTGATCCCTGCGCTGTCGAGCGGACTTCCGCGCTCGGGCCCGCTGGCACATCACACCGCCCCGCCCAACTGATCACGCTGATCAAGGTCTCCCAGTGACGCGGTGTTCCTCCTGACACGTTCCCGGACCTTGATCAGCCATGAACGGGTCGATTCACCAGTATCAGCGAGGGGATCGAGGCCCGAATCTACATGCACGAGGAACGCGTCTGCCAGGGCTTCGGTTTCGAGTGCACTCAAGAGATAGTCGAGTTCCGTTTGCAGCTCTTGGTTGCCTGCCAGGTCAGCATCGTCGACGTCTTGTACGAGTACTGACTCCACATCGGGCCAGTCGAGTCGCCAATCGAAGTTGAACTCCGCCCCGAGCAGCGACGTCATCCTCGGTGCGTGACGGACCACATCTCGGTAGAAGGCCTCGTCACTCACAGAGCACCCTCGCGGTCCGTTCGCGTCTGCACTCGCGCGTGAAGCGTACGGAGCCACTGTCTCGGCTCCCGCATGGCATCGAGCTGCGGGGAGAACCCGGACGCATTCACTGAGATGAATCTCAACACGTCCGCATCGGTGTGCAAGTGTTCGATCAGCAGCGCTGAGTCAGCGTCGAGCTGTGATATCTGCGGGGAGGGTGCGTCATCGATTGCGGCTCGCCAAACGTCCTCCGCAGAGTCCCAGTCGTCTTGCCAGTCTTGGTGAAAGGCACCACTCAAGATCGAGGAGATTGCAGGGGTTCGAGCCTTCAGCGCTTCGAAGTCCATGTCCACCTTCAACGAAACCGGCTGGAAAAAACCGTGTTGTGGCACGGGTGGGCGAACCGCCCTTGCCGCAACCCACCGACGCATGCGCTACGGAGTGAAGTCGAGTACGTTTGCCGAACTTCGCTCGCACGTTCAACACTCGTGAAGTAGGACTCTTTCGGCATAGCGCCCAGCTGATGGACCGTGTCATCCCGCATCTCCTTCTTTGATCGCGCAGTTCTTCTCAACGCGATCCCGCAGCTCAACCATCCACGTGCGCGCAGACTTGCCGAGGTCCGCCTTCGGCGAAAGCCCAGAGCCGACGAATTTGAAGAATTCGTCCGCGACACCTTCGGTCGGCAGAGCATCCAACAAGTAGTCCAGTTCGTCTCGGTACTGCTCGTTCTCAGAGTACGACGCACCGTCGAGGTCATGAACCAGGACAGACTCGACATCCGGCCAATCCAGCTCCCAGTCGTAGTTGAACTCCGCAGCGAGAAGTGATTTGAATTCAGGCGCACGAGCCGCAACCTCCCTGAAGAATTCATTGTTCTCCACGGTCTATCGACGCAACCGGTGCGAGACAGCCAGCAACCGCTCTCGGCCGCTCATTCCTGGGTCGACGCGCTGACTGATGCCCGCCTGTCTTGCACGGATCACCTCGTCGATCCCATCCTCCGAGCGCGCAGCGACAAACGCCTCGATCTGTTCCGCACGATCCAAGCGTATGTGACTCGGCTCGTCGTCGAGCAAGTCTTCGTAGACTTCTTCAACAGCGTCGTAGTCCTCTCGCCAGTCTTGGTTGAAGACCGCGCTGAGCAGGTTCCGGACGAGCGGATGCTTCGACAATTCGGCTCGGTAGTCCATTTCCTACCTCTGCTCGCTTGGCCAGCCTCAAGCACACAAGCGCGTTGCACACCGACTCACAAGTCGGCGAGGACAGCCGGTGCCGCCCGGAGCCAACTACGTACCCCTTCCGGGAAGTCCCGATTGAAGTCAACATCGACGTCGAATGAGATCAGGTACTCCTCGGCTTCTTGCTCGGAATGAAGCTGATTGAGCAAGAGCTCGATTTCTTTTGCTACACGACCACGGTACTCTTGGTCGCGCTGACCGAAAGCCAGCATCAAAGTCTCGTTCGCGGTCCGGTCCTCGTACCATTGTTGATAGAACAAAGCACTGAACATATTAGTTAGCTTGGGCGTTCTCCGCCTGATCTCCGAGTATTCCGTCATTTGATCGTCCCGTCAGGATAAGCGCTGATCATCCGGTACCCGAGTGTACTTCTGGCATCCTTCACCAAGACAACGGTCATAGCACGAATATCGGACTGCATCTGTCCATCAACCTTTCCGAAACCGATCGACTCTTTGAACTTAATCGATTCAATAAATGCATCATCATCACCATCCAGCCACCGCTGAATGTCCTCACGTTTGTGTTCGAGGAAGCCTGCCAGGAGTTCATCGACATCACTCGTCGCACCAGAAAACGCCGTCGCTCGCGGTTTCGGGGAATCGCGCAGGTCCTGCCAGGTGAAGTGTGTGCCGGTCACCGGGTTCACAACGTGGCGTGAAACGACGTGGGCACCGCGCGCGTCAGCGCCTGTAACGCCGCCCTCGCGAAGGAAGGCGCTTGGGTCGAAGCGTTGCGAGACGAGCTGCTTCCCGGAGTGTTCTCGGGCGAAACGAGCCAACTCTTCGTTGAGGAGGCGTTCGAAAGAACTCCCGCTCGGGTCCAAGCTCTGATTCGCGGAAGCACGCGTCACCATGTCGTGCAGCGCGTCGACGTCAGTGGCGGACGCACCGGACTTCAGCCACTTCTCCACATCCGAACGCAGCGCATGTTGACCCGCTCGATCCAGGTCGCCCAACAACTTCTCGGCGCGGGCCGCGCGAGCACCGAACGCCTCGGGGCCGATCGCGGCCGACCCGAGCACCGACGCGCTCGCTCCGAGCGCCAACCCGGGGTTGTCCCACGCTCCAGACGCCCATTTCGAGGCCGCGTCGCGCGCCTCGCTCTGCGCCCGTCCCGCGAACCCGTTCGGGTCGAGCAAGCCCCATCCCCAGGCGAGCGGGTTGACGAGCATCTCGAACGACACTGCTCCGTGTGCCGCACCCTTCCACGCCGAGCCGAGGTTGCCCCAGCTCCAGTCCCCGCTGTTGTCCCAGCCGCCGAGGTGCGTGAGACCCAGGATCGTCGTCAGGATGTCGTCCTTGAAGCCGTCCTCGAACTGTTCCGCCCAGGACTTTCCCTTCGCCGTTCCCACGCGAGACCAGGGGAGGTCGATGCCCCGCTCGTTGAGATCGCTCTCGGAGGGCGCTCTGTACGCCTTCTTCACGCTGGCGCCCGCGGCACGCTTGATCGCGAGCGCGCACTCGGCTTGGGCGGCTTGCAGCAGTGCCACCTGTTCGTTGATCTGCCGGACGAGCTCGTTGTTCTGCAACAGCGCGCCGGGGTCGTCGTACCACGGAACGGTCTCCGTCTCGCCGTCGTACTTCCCCGGGTCGTAGGCGTCCCATTCGGCGGCGGACTTCGGGATGGGGACCTGCTTCGCCCGGGTGACGCCGTCCTCGACGTCGGCGACGAATGCCTTCGCCTCCTTCCGCAGGACGTCCAGCTGCTTCTTCGGGCCAGCCGCCGTGCTCGCGTAGGTCTCCAGCGCCGCGGCCACCTTGCGGGCGATCCCGCCGATCGTGTGGACGTCCTCGGTCACCGGGTCCATCAGTGCGAACACCTGGTCGGACTCCGGCGCTTCGTACACTCCGGACAGTTTCTGCCACTTCGCCGGCAGGTCGTCGGCGACGGTCTTCATCGACGTGCCGCCGGTCTTGATGCTGTCGGCGCCGGTCGAGACCGCGACCAGGTCGAGATCGGCCCCGGGGATCCCGGCCGGGTTGACGAGACCGTGGTCGCCGTACGCGACGCCGCTCACCGCTGGCGCTCCGCTGCCTGGACGAAGAACGAGACGTCGTGGGTGTCCGCCGCGGTCACGCCGGCACGCTGGGCGTTCGCGGCCATGTCCAGGTCGCCCGCCTTGTAGGCGTCGACCGCGTTCGTGACACCCTGCACCCCGCCGATGAGGCGGTAGGTCACCTGGTCCACGTTGTCCTGCGTCTTCGTCAGGAACGCGCCCAGCGCTTCGTTCACCACGTCACCCGCACCCCCGGCGACCTCGGCGACCCCGCCCTGCACGGACTGCAGCGCGCTGGCGGTGCCGTTCACCGATCCACTGACGTCGTGCAGCACGGTCTGGACCCCGGCCAGGTCGATCTTCCACCCTTGCGCACTCATCGTTCTCCCCCCGTCCGCGTGCCATCGTCGCGGTTCCCGCGGTCCCGCAGCAAGTCCTCGGGATGCATCGCATCTGCTCGGAGATCACCGAGCCGCCGACCAAGTCCGGCAGCGGCGGCCCACCGATCGCGTTCGGTGCCGTGGAACCAGATCACGAGGCCGGGTGCGTGCGCCGGACCGACGAGGTGTCCGCCGAGCTCGCGTCGGCGCTCGAGCAGGCCGCGGGCGCGCGCCACGCGCGCACCGGAGAAGACCCCGAGCGGCGCTGGCGGCCCCGCGATCGCCGTGTCCACGACGCCGTCGGCCCGGCCACGGCTGGTGGAGAACAGGGCTGACTGCGGATGGCGACCGAGCATGACGGCCTGGAGGCCCGCCTCCAGTCCGTCACGCACCCCACGGAACCCGTCGGTGCGGTCGAGAGCGTCCGGTACTGCGACCGTGCAGCGGAGCGTCTCGAAGACGGTCCGCGGGCCGCGCTCCACGGTCAGCACGCCGCCGACCACTGCTCCGTGGGTGCCCGTGACCACGAAGGTGGCCGCCCGCGGCGACCGACGCTCCGCCATGGCCGTCATCAGCGCAGGCTCGAGCGGCGGCAGCCCCTCGGCGAGGGAGGAGGCGACGTCGACGTCGAGCGCCCGTGCGAGGAACCGCGCCGGGGTCGCGCCGAGGGCGATCCCGGGTCGCGCGGCGTGCTCGATCGTGAGGTCGACGTGCAGTCGGTGCCCGACCGGGCCGCGCGCGGCATCGTCGGGGCACTCGGGCTTCCAGCGGAATCCGTGCTGGGCGAGCAGGTGCAGCGCCGCCCAGGAGATCTCGGCACCGGCCGCGGTGTGCAACGTCGCAGCGTCGCCGGCATGCACGGCGGCGAGCAGCGCTGCGTCCGCGCGGATCGTCTCCCCCATGCACCCGACCCTACCGCTGTTCGCCAACATGTCGGATACGAAGAGAACGCCCGAGTGGCCGGGGTGCCAGGATGGACCCATGAACGACCGCGCCGGCACCCCCGCGACCGCAGACGACCTCGTCGACCTCGACGCCCTCATCGCCGCCTACCACGAGCGCGTCCCGGACGTGTCCGTGCCGGAGCAGAAGGTCGTGTTCGGCACCTCGGGCCACCGCGGCTCGTCACTGGACTCCGCGTTCAACGACACCCACATCGCCGCCATCACGCAGGCGATCGTCGAGTACCGGCAGACGCAGGGCACCGACGGCCCGCTGTTCATCGGCCGCGACACGCACGCGCTGTCCGGGCCGGCCGAGCGCACCGCGCTCGAGGTCCTGGCCGCGAACGGCGTGCACGTCCTGGCCGACAGCGAGAACGGCTACGTGCCGACGCCCGCACTGAGCCACGCGATCATCGCCTACAACCGCGCGGGCCACGCCGACACCGCGGACGGCATCGTGATCACGCCGAGCCACAACCCGCCGCGTGACGGCGGCTTCAAGTACAACCCGCCGCACGGCGGCCCCGCGGACAGCGACGCGACGTCGTGGATCGCCAACCGGGCGAACGACATCATCGAGGGCGGCAACGCCGCGGTGCTGCGCACCGAGCAGGCGACGCCGGACCGGTACGACTTCCTGGGCGCGTACGTCGCCGACCTCGAGAACATCATCGACATCGACGCGATCAAGCGTGCGGGCGTGAAGATCGGTGCCGACCCGCTGGGCGGTGCGTCCCTGCCGTACTGGAACCGCATCCGCGACCACTACGGCCTCGACCTGACGGTCGTGAACCCCGACGTCGACCCGACGTGGTCGTTCATGACGCTCGACTGGGACGGCAAGATCCGGATGGACCCGTCGAGCCCGAGCGCGATGGCCTCCGTGGTCGCCCGGAAGGACGAGTTCGACGTCCTGACCGGCAACGACGCAGACTCCGACCGCCACGGCATCGTGACGCCCGACGGCGGACTGATGAACCCGAACCACTACCTCGCCGTCGCGATCGAGTACCTGTACGCGCACCGTCCGGCCTGGCGCGACGACGCCGCGATCGGCAAGACCCTGGTGTCGTCGAGCATCATCGACAAGGTCGCCGAGTCGCTCGGCCGTCGCCTGTGGGAGGTGCCGGTCGGCTTCAAGTGGTTCGTGCCGGGGCTCATCGACGGCTCGGTCGCGTTCGGTGGCGAAGAGTCGGCGGGGGCGTCGTTCCTGCGGAAGGACGGCACCGCCTGGACGACCGACAAGGACGGCATCATCCTGGCGCTCCTGGCGTCGGAGATCATCGCGGTGACGGGCAAGACCCCGTCGCAGCTCTACGACGAGCTCACCGAGCGCTTCGGTGACCCGGTCTACCAGCGCGTCGACGCCGCCGCGAGCAAGGACCAGAAGGCCCGCCTCGGCAAGCTCGACGGCGACGCGATCACGGCGGAGACCCTGGCGGGCGACCCGATCACGGCGAAGCTGTCGAAGGCCCCGGGCAACGACGCAGCGGTCGGCGGCGTGAAGGTCGTCACCGACAAGGCGTGGTTCGCGGCCCGTCCGTCCGGCACCGAGGACGTCTACAAGATCTATGCCGAGAGCTTCGTCGGGCAGGAGCACCTCGAACAGGTGCAGCGTGAAGCCAAGGAGATCGTGGACGCCGCCCTCGGCGCCTGACGCCGCCGCGCGCATGGGGTGGTTCGGACGGAGGAAGCCCGACGAGGCGGCACCGAGCCTCGTCGTGCTCGCCCAGCGTGCCCTCGCCGAGCGCGGGATGGAGACCACGGTCGAGGGCCCGGCCGGTGACCTCGGCGAGGCACGCCTGATCGCCACCGACGGCCGGGTGTTCCTGCTCGAGAACCTCGCGTCGCTCGTGCGCGGCGAGACCCCGGCGGTGCAGGCCGACATCGTCGCCGAGCACTTCGACCGGATGATCCAGGCGTACAGCGAGCCGCCGGTCGAGGACCTCGACCCGGACGAGCTCCGCGAGCGCATCCGGCTCCGGGTGCTCGCCGACGACGCCGCCGTGCCGTCCGACCCCACCGACCTGTCCTACGCGCGACCGTTCGCGCCCGGGCTCGTGCTCGGGCTGTGCGTCGACTACCCGACGATGGTCACGACGATCTCGACGCCGTCGCTCGAGCGGTTGTCGCTCGGCGTCGACGAGCTGTTCGCCATCGGCCAGCTCAACACCGACTCCGAGCCGGTCGACGAGCACACCGAACTCACGCCCGGCGTCTTCGTCGTCGAGGGCGAGTCGCTCTTCGTCGCGTCGAAGGCCGTCAACCTGCCCGCCGTGTTCGGCTCGGCGCCCTACGGCACGGTGTTCGCGATCCCGCACCGCCACCTGCTGCTCGCGGCCCCGCTCCGGGGCGCCGACGGCATCGCCGCGGTGCAGACCCTGGCCGGCATGCTCATGCAGGTCCTCACGAACACCGAGCGCGGGTTGCCGGGTGGCCCGCTGTCCCCGCTGCTGTTCTTCTCGCGGAACGGCCGGGTCAGCACGGTGTCGGGCTTCGACGAGGAGACCGGCGCCATGCGCATCGAGGTCGACGAGCGGTTCCAGCAGGCGCTGGAAGAGGCCGCAGCGGCCTAGGCGTCGGGAGCAGCCCCGTCGACGCCGTCCTCCGCCGTCGCGAGGGCGAGCTCGCAGAACATCGCGTCCGCCCACGAGAACCACGGACGCGAGTACTGCGCCGGGTCGTCCACGTCGAACGACTCGTGCATGTCGCCCGTGCCGGCGTCCGTCGCCGCCAGCAGCCGTAGGAGCTCCCGGCGCCGCTCGCCCGACGCCGAGACGAGGCCCTCGACGGCGAGCGCGATCGGCCAGATCCGGTTCGGCAGGGTGTGCGGGCTGCCGATGCCGGACGCGACGGTGCCGGAGAACCAGTACGGGTTCGCCGGTGACGTGACGAGCGAACGGGTCGCCGCCCACAGCTCCGGGTCGAGGACGTCCGGAGCGTCGAGCGGCAGGGACAGCAACGACGGGGTGTTCGCGTCGTCCATGAGCAGCGCGCCGCCGAGGCCGTCGACCTCGTAGGCGTACACGGGCTGCCCCGCCGGCCCCCGCACGACGCCGTACCGGGCGACGCCGTCCAGGATCGCGGACCGGAGCACGTCGGCGTCGTCCGCCAGGCGGTCGTCCTGCCAGACGGCGCGTGCGATCTCGGCGACGGCGAGCAGCGCCTGAGCGGCGAACAGGTTCGCCGGCACGTTGTAGCCGAGCGTGCAGGCGTCGTCGGAGGGCCGGAAGCCGCTCCACGTCATCCCCGTCACCGCCACCGGGGTACCGCGACCGTCGCGCGCGAGCGTCTCCGTCGCGATCGCCCCCGGCCGGACGAACCGGTACGACGACCGGTCGTGGTCCTGTTCGAGCGCCCACTGCTCGACGATCGTGCGGAACACCCGGTGCGCCCGCTCGTCGAGCACCGCCTCCGAACCGGTCGCCCGCCACAGTGCGTGCGCGAAGGTCACCGGGTAGGCCAGGCTGTCGACCTCGTACTTCTGCTCCCACACGAGCGGATCGGCGTTGAGGTCGTGGTCGTCGTAGTGCGCGCCGTCCGGCTCGCGGTTGAACGAGTTCGCGTAGGGGTCGTGCTCGATGAGCCGGAACTGGCGTGCCACGACCGACCACAGCAGGTCGGCGAGCGCCGCTGATCCGCCCGCCGAACGGTCGACGAGCCGCAGGTACGGCGTCATCTGCGTGGTGGAGTCGCGGAGCCACATCGCCGGGATGTCCCCGGTGATCACGAACGCCCCGTCGTCGTCCACCGTGATCGTGTCGGTCAGCGTCCGGACGAGGGCCCGCTCGACGCGGTCGCCGGTGTCCTGCCCGAGTGCGGTCCGGACCCGCTCGGCGGCCCGCCGCACGGTCTGGGTGATCTCGTGGTCGAGTGTCGTCGTCGTCACCGGATCCACGGTACGGCTCCGTCCGCGTCGGTGACGCGCACACGCTGCGCGTCGCCCGGCGGGTCGAGCTGGTCGGCGGTCCAGCAGTCCAGCTCGAGCGGTGTGGCCAGGGGGCGGAGGTCGCTCCCCCAGGTGCCGAGGGCCTCGGCGTCGAGCACGAACGAGGACGCGACCGCCCCCGCCGGCGGCACGTCGACGGTCAGCAGGGCGAGGAGCACCCGCCGTCGTGGTCGCACCCCCGGTTCGCGTCGCCGCCCCCAGAGCGGGACCGACACCCGTCGGTGCACGGGGGACGCGTTGGTGACGGTGACCGGCACGCGGACCGTCCCACCGGCCTGGAGGCGCGACACCGTGATCGCGTCGGTCGCCTCCCCGAGTGCCACGTCCACTGCCCGCCCCGGCCCCGGCAGGCCGGTCACGGTGTTCGGGGCGGTGACGTCGACGTACCCGCGCGCGGTCTCGAGTCGTTCGTCGTGCGCGACGGGCACGACCCCGTCGGCTCCGGGCCAGGTCGCCGGCAGCCGTCCCTCGGCGGGCGCCCCGAAGAGCACGTCGACGACCGCGGCGCCGCCCGTGGGACCGGGGAACGGCACGACGAGGACGGCGTCGGCGAACGCCCGGACCTCGGTGAGGACCCGGGGTCGGCCGTCGACCACGACCGCGACGACCGGCAGACCAGAGGCGTGCGCGCGCCGGAGCACGGCGAGCTGCGCCTCCGGGACCGCGACGGACGCCAGGTCGACGCCCTCACCGTTGGTGGTGTCCGGCGCCGGGCCGCTCACCGCCCCGTTGTCCTCGAAGCCGTCGTCGTAGGCGCGGCGGCTCGACCCGCCGAGCACCACGACGGCGACGTCCGCCCCGGTGAGTGCCGAGGCGACCGCGGCGTCGGAGTCCGGCAGGGGGTGTCGGAGGCGACTGCCCGCGGTGTGGCGGACCCGGTCGGGGCCGAGCCGCGCCTCCAGGGCGGAGCGGACGGTGGACGTCCCCGGGTCGGGCGCCGGTCGCGGCGGCGAGTAGTCGCCGAGCAGGGCGTCGACGTCGTCGGCGTTGGGTCCGAGCAGGGCGACGGTCGAGTCCGGTGCCAGCGGCAGCGCACGGGTGTCGAGCGCGACCACCGCGCGTCGGGCGGCCCGGTCGGCGAGCACCGCGGTGGCACGCTCCCGCGCCGGGTCGTGTACGGGCGGGACGGGCGGGCCGCCGAGCAGCCCGACCCGTTCCTTCAGGGCGAGCACCCGGCCGACCGCGCGGTCGAGGTCGGCAAGGTCGACGAGCCCACGGTCGAGGGCCTCGTCGAGGTGGGTGTACGCCTCGTCCCACAGGCTCAGGTCGACCCCTGCCCGCAGCGCGACGGCCGCGGCGGTCGCGGGGTCGGGGGTGGTGTCGCGCAGGCGGTCGATCGCGGTGCCGTCGGCCATCACCAGGCCGTCCCAGCCCCACCCGTCGCGGACGGTGTCGGTGAGGAGCTCGCGGTTGCCGCAGCAGGGCACGCCGTCGACGTCGTTGTAGGCGGCCATGAACCCGGCGACGTGCTCCGCGGCGGCGGCGTGGGCCGGCGCCAGGTGCACCTCGGCGAGTTCCCGACGACCGATCGGCGCACCGGACCCGTTGCGGCCGCCGATGCCGGCGCCCTGTCCGGCGAGGTGCTTCGCGACGACGGCCACGTGCTGCTGGTCGATCGGTCCGGCACCGCCGCCCTGCATGCCCCGGACGGTCGCGCGCACCATGATCGCGGCGAGCCGGGCGTCCTCCGACCAGCATTCCTCGGCGCGGCCCCACCGCGGGTCGCGGAGCACGTCGAGCCCGGACACGAGCGCCACGTGGGTGCCGCGGGCCCGCACCTCGGCGGCGACGGCGGCGGCGAGTTCCTCGACGAGTTCGGCGTCCATCGCGGCGCCGAGCGCGAGGTTCACCGGCACGGTGGTGCCGCCGAGCGCCTGCAGGCCGTGCGGGACCTCCTCGACGAACAGGGTCGGGACGGCCCCGTCGCTGTGGGCGACCACGTGGTCCTGGACCGCGGCGTAGGCCTCGGCCGAGCGTTCCGGCGGGATCCCGTTGCCCCAGTGCACGCCCGACCACGGGTCGGCGCGGAGGACGCCGTACACCGCCCCGATGCCGCCCCACCGGTCGACCTCGGCCCGCAGCACGTCGGTGATCCGCGGGCGGCCGTCGACCCAGCGGACGGCCTCCCACCCCTTCAGCCGCTGGTTGACCTGGCCGATCCGGGCTCGGACGTCGAGCATGGTCGGGGTGGTCGGGGTGATCGGGGTGATCGGGGTCATCCCTTGATCGCCCCGGACACGAGCGCGCGTTGCATCTGCCGCTGCAGGATCGTGTAGACGAGGTACACCGGCAGCAGCGTGAACAGGGTGCCGGCCATGAGCATGCCGTAGTTCGTCCCCGCGTCGACCTTGAGCGTCGGCAGCGCGACCTGGATCGTGCGCTGCGCGGTGTCCGGCCCGATCAGCACCAGGGCGTACAGGTACTCGTTCCAGAACGACAGGAAGTTGAGCAGCAGCACCGTGGCGATGCCGGGGATGCAGATCGGCAGGTACACCTGCCGCATCACCTGCCACGGGGACGCGCCGTCCATCGACGCCGCTTCCTCGAGTTCGCGCGGGATCGTGCGCATGAACTGGGTGAGGATGACGATCGCCAGGGGCATCGCCGTCGCGGGCAGGAGCAGGACGAGGAACGTCCGGGTGTGGAACAGCCCCATCCCCGCGGCGAGCAGGAACGTCGGGAAGAGCGCGGCGAACGACGGGATGAGGAACCCGAGGGAGAACAGCCCCTCGACCACCTTCCCGGCGCGGCCGGTGGCCCGTGCGAGGGCGAACGACGCCGGCAGGGCCAGCAGGAGGGTGAGGACGAGCGCCGCCACCGTCGTGATCGCCGAGTTCGCGATCGCCGTGCCGAGGGACGCCTGTCGGATCGCGTCGGCGAAGTTGCCGAGGTCCCACGACGCCGGCAGCGCCAACGGGGACTCGAAGATGCCGTCGTTGTCCTTGAAGGACGAGACGACGAAGTAGTAGAACGGCAGGATCAGCAGCGCCGCGTAGATCCACGCCACGGTGCCGCTCGTGATGGAGCCGATCCGGTCGCGGAGCTTGGTGCCGGGGGTCGCTTTCGCCATGGTGGCCTCCCTGGTCAGTGCGTCTTGCGCAGGACGCGGCGGATGATGAACATGCCCACGAGGCCGAACACGAAGAGGACGACCCCGACCGCCTGGCTGTAGCCGAGGTCGGTGTCCACGAAGGCCTTTTGGTACACGAGGTACGACAGCGTCGTGGTCGCCGTGCCCGGGCCGCCCTGGGTGAGCAGCAGGACGTTCTGCGCCGAGCTGAAGAGCATCGAGAGGAACTGCAGCATCGCCACGACGCCGATGAAGTCACGGGCGATCGGCCAGTAGACGCCCCACGCCAGCCGCCACGACCCGGCGCCGTCCATCCGCGCCGCCTGCACCACCTCGCCGTCGACCCCGTCGAGGCGCGACGCGATGAGCACGGCCGAGTAGCCGATGCCCGCCCACAGGTCGACGACGATGAGCGCGCCGAGGGCGGTGGACGGGTCGGCCAGCCAGGCCTTCCCACCGATCCCGACGGTCTCGAGCACCCCGTTCACGAGCCCGTCCGGGTTGAGCATCGCGTAGAACATCATCGCGGTCGCCGGCGCCGAGATGAGCGCGGGGATGAAGAGCAGGTACCGGAGCACACGGTGTCCGCGGGGCTTCTGCACCACGTGGAAGGCGAGCAGGAACGCGAGCACGATCATGATCGGCAGACCGACGACGATCTGCACGGAGCTGTTCCGGACGGCCGCCCAGAACGTCTCGTCCGAGAACAGCACCCGGAAGTTGTCGAGGCCGGCGAAGGTCGGGCTGACGAGCATGCCCGGCCAGCTCAGGAAGGCGATCACGATCATCGCCACGACGGGCCCGATCATGAACAGGCCGTACCAGGCGAGCGCCGGGATCGCGAAGGTCGGGAAGCTGCCCCGGGCGGTGCCGACCGCGGTGCGCCGACGGGGTGGGCGGGGTGGTGCGCCGGCGGACCGGACGGGTGGTTCCTCGACGAGCACTGCCATGGGGAGCTCCTAGCGGGACGGGTGGGGCTGCTGGGGACCGGTGCGGCTCAGGCGGCCGTGTAGGCCCGTTCGAACAGGTCGATGATCCGTTCGGCCGAGGTGCCGGTGCCGTACGCGAGCGAGGTCGCGCGGATCATCGGTTCGTACGCCGAGTCGGGCACGAGCAGGTCGGGGAGCATCACCGGCGTGACCTGGTCGTCGGTGAGCTTCGACGCCTGGGCGACCAGCGGGAAGTCGCGGCTGACGGTGTCCGTGACGCGGCTCATGTCGCGACCGGAGTCGAGGATGAACTCGCTCGTCACGGCGGCCGAGTAGAGGTACTGCACGAACGGCTTGATGAGGTCGAGCTTGTCGCGGCCGTTCTCGCTGATCCAGATGCCGTGCCCGTTGTAGCTCTTGATGACGCTCGGGTGGGCGATCGCCGCATGCTGGGACGGCACCGGCCAGCCGCCGACGGTGACCTCCTTCGCCCGCTCCTTCGACACGAGCGCGAGGGCCGACGACATCGCGGGGACGATCGCGGCCTTGCGGGTGTTGAACTGCGTCAGCTCGGAGTCCGAGGTGAAGCCCTGGACGGAGTCGACGAAGACCCCGGCGTCGCGGAGCTCGACGAAGTGCTCGACCCCGCGGACGGCCCCGGCGCTCTCGGAGATCTTGCCGGTGGAGAACACCGTCGTGGCCTCGTCCTGCGAGACGAACCCCTGGATGACCTGCATCAGCAGCTTCTGTCCGCTCCAGTCCGACCCGCCGACCGTCACGGGCCCGATCCCGGCGGCACGCAGCCGGTCCGCCGCGGCGATGAGCTGGTCGGAGGTGGTGGGGATCTCGCTCACCCCGGCCTGCTCGAGCAGCGCGGTGTTGTACGACACCGGCCAGTTCGTCCGGGTGAAGGGGAACGCCCGGACCCGCCCCTCGGAGTCGGTCCACTCGTCGATCGCCTCGGGGATGATCAGGTCGCGCAGGCCCCACTCGTCGAGGTACCGGTTCACTGGGAGCGTGGCGTGCTCTCCGGTCCACGAGAGCGTCCGACCGACCATGTTGACGATCGCGACGTCCGCTTCCTTGCCGGCGAGCGAGCTGGTCTCGAACACGATCGGCAGGTCCGACCCGTTCGAGAGCAGTGCGACGTCGCGATCGGTCCGGCGGCGGTAGGCGGCGACGACGTCCGTGAACGTCTGCGCCCCGGCGACCGCGCCGCTGAGCTGGGTGTGCACGCTGAGGGTCCCCGGCCCGCTCGAGGCCGGGGTGAGCGCGCTGCACCCGGCGAGGATCGGCGCGAGGAGCCCGGCGCCGAGGCCGGCTCCGAGGAGGGTGCGCCTGCTGATGCCGTCCGTCACGGTGCCTCCCTGGCAGTGGTCGGTGGAGCGGTTCGCGATGCGTTTGGTACAGCGGTGTACTTCAGGTGACGAGCAACGTATACCGCTTTACACGAATGGGTCAACCCTCTAGTCTCGACGGCATGAGCGACACCACCGCCGGAGCCGTCGACCGTCGTCGCGTGACGATCGCGCAGGTCGCCAAGCGGGCCGGCGTCTCGACCTCGGCCGTCTCGCACGTGTTCAACGGGCGCCCGAACGTCTCCGCCGCCACGGCCGCGCGGATCCGGAAGGCCGCCGACGACCTGAACTGGCGGCCGAACCTGGCGAGCCGGAAGCTCTCGGGCAGCGCCGGCCGGAGCCTCGGGCTCGTGCTCGCCCGATCGCGCGACACCTTCCAGCGCGACCCGTTCACGATGCGGCTCATCGCGGGGCTCACCGAGCCGCTCGCCGCGATCGGCTGGTCCCTGTCGATGACCCTGGTGCGCGCCGAGGACGAGGCCGAGGTCTACCGCCAGTGGTGGACCGAGCAGCGCGTCGACGGCTTCCTGCTCGTCGACGTCCGCACCGACGACCCGCGCACCTCGCTGCTGCAGCACCTGTCCGCGCCCGCCGTCATGCTCGGCTCCCCCGTCCCCGGCAGCACGATCCCCGCCGTCACCGTGGGCGACGCCGATGCGACCGAGGCGCTGCTCGACCACCTCGGGGCGCTCGGGCACCGGCGGATCGCCCGCGTCGGCGACGGACCGACCCTCGCGCACACCGGTTCCCGCGACGCGCGCTTCACGGCGGCGGCCGGCCGTCGGGGCGTCGACGCCCTCGTGCTCGACTGGCGGGCCCACGCCGAGGACCCGGTCGCCGACCTCCTCGGCCGCCTCGACGGGGCCACCGCCATCGTCCTCGACGGCGAGGCGATCGCGGCCGAGGTCATCGCCCACGCGCCCGAACTCGGGGTCCGCATCCCCGACGACCTCTCCGTCGTCGCGTGGGAGGACTCGTGGGTGTCGTCGATCGTCCGCCCCACCCTCACCGCGCTGGACGCCCCCGTCGAGGAGTCCGCACGCACCGCCGTGGCCCTGGTCGAGCGGCTGGTCCGCGGCGACGAGGTCACCGACGCCGAGGTGAGCGGCCGTGCGCTGCACGTGCGGGGCTCGAGCGGTCCCGCTCCGTCCGTCGCACCCACCACCACGCCCACCCAGGCCACCCGGGCCACCCCGACCGAGGGAGACCGATGACCACCGCCACCCGCTTCGGCGTGAACTACGTGCCGTCCACGGACTGGATGTTCCAGTGGCAGTCCGTCGACGTCGACGTCGTCCGGCGTGACCTCGAGGCCGTCGCCGGGCTCGGGCTCGACCACGTCCGCCTGTTCCCGCTCTGGCCGACGCTGCAGCCGAACCGGACGCTGATCCGCCGCCGTGCCCTCGACGACGTCGCCGCCGTGGTGGACGTCGCCGCCGAGTTCGGGCTCGACGCCAGCGTGGACGTGGTCCAGGGGCACATGTCGGGGTTCGACTTCGTGCCCGCGTGGCTCGTGAACTGGCACGACGGCAACATGTTCACCGACCAGCCGGCGATCGACGCGCAGGCGGCCCTCGTCGCCGCGGTCTACGACGCCGTCCGCGACCGCCCGAACTTCACCGGCCTGACGCTCGGCAACGAGGTCAACCAGTTCCAGCCGCCGAACCCCGCCGCGATGCCGGCCGACACCCCGCAGGTGACGCACTGGCTCCGGTCGCTGCTCGAGGCGCCACGCGACAAGGACCCGCGCCACGTCGTCACGCACAGCGAGAACGACCACCTCTGGTACCGCGACGGGCACCCGTTCGTGCCCGCGCACGCGAGTCGACTCGGTGACGTCACGACGGTGCACTCGTGGATCTTCAACGGCGTCGCAGACCGGTACGGGCCCCTGTCGGACGAGTCCGTCCGGCACGCCGAGTGGATGATCGAGCTCGCCCGCGCCTTCGCCACCGACCTCGAGCGTCCGGTCTGGCTGCAGGAGGTCGGCGCGCCGGACCGGCACCTCGCCGAAGCGGACATGCCCGAGTTCCTCGAACGCACGGTCGCGGCGGCGCTCACCAGCGAGCGGCTGCACGCCGTGACCTGGTGGTGCTCGCACGACGTCTCGCGGGAGCTCGGCGACTTCAAGGACCTCGAGTACTCACTCGGCCTGATCGACGTCGACAACCGGGTGAAACCGCTGGGCCGTCGCTACGCCGAGGTCGTCGCCGACGCCCGACGGTCGACCCCGGCACCGACCGTCCGCACCGCGGCGGTGGTCGTCGAGGTGGACGGCGACGACCTGCCGCTCCGACGGGGTGACCTCGCCCCGGGCGGTGTCGTCTTCGAGCGCTGGCACCGCCTCCGGGCCGCCGGCGAGGCCGTGACCGTGGTGACCAGCCGCACCGCGGCAGACCCGGCGGCGCTGGCCGAGCGCGGTGTGACGCGGGTGGTCGAGGCCGCGGCGGTCTGACGGGCGCGCGCCGCGCCTCCAGTCCGACAGGTGGTCCGGACCCGGCCTGGAGGCGCGACCCACCTCAGTCCGTCAGCACCCGCTGGTACCGCAGCCAGTCCTCGCAGAGCCGCGTCCACCGGGACGTGTGCGGCTCGCGCACGGCGGTCCCGAGGCCGTGCCTGCCGTGCGGGAAGACGTGCACCTCGACCTCGACCTCGTTGCGGACGAGGGCGTCCGCGTAGGCGAGCGTGTTGGTCGCCCGGACGATCCGGTCGTCGGCGGTCGTCCACACGAACGTCGGGGGCGTCCGGGCGTCCACGCGGGTCTCCATCGAGAGCGCACGGCGCTCCCGCCAGCTCGGCGCGTCACCGAGCAGGCCGACCACGGGCCTCGGCCGGGTCGGCGCCTCCATGCTGATGACCGGGTAGGCCAGGACGCAGAACGCCGGCCGGTCGAGGTCCGGGTCGTCGATGCCGTTGGCGAGCGAGGCGGCCAGGTGTCCACCGGCGCTCGACCCGACGACGCCGACGCGGTCGGTGTCCACCTCGACGCCGGACCCGGGCGCTCCGGCGCGGAGCCACGCGAACACCCGCCGCGTCGCGTCGATCGGTGCGGGGTGCAGCGGACCGTCGAGGTCGGGCGTCCGGAGTGGGTACCGGAACAGGAAGGCGTGCACACCGACGCCGGCGAACCAGTCCGCCATCGGTTCCGAGCTCGCACGCCCGTGTTCCTCGTACCCGCCGCCGGGCAGGACGATGACCGCGGGCCGAGGACCCGGCAGCAGGGCCGGGTGGACGGTGACGTCGTCGGGCGTGCTCATGCCGGCGACCCTACTGACCTGCTGCCGTCGCTGCCGTCGCTGCCGCGGGGCTGCCGGTCCGCTGGGGAACCGGCTCAGCGACCGGCCTGTTGGTGCGCGGCGACCTCGGACGGGCTGAGGAGCCGGTCGAACACCCGGACGCCGTCGACGGAGCCGGTGAAGTAGTTCGACGGCGGGTAGTCGGACCAGTCGTTCGAGATGCGGTCGTACCCGACACGCCAGTAGCCGGCGTAGGGCTTCGACGAGGTCACGTCCGCCCTGGACCCGACGAGCGTGCCGTCCAGCCAGAGCTCGAGCCGTCCGGCGGTGTACTGGCCGACGACGTGGTGCCACTCGCCGTCCGCGACGCGGGCCGTCGACGTGACGGTCCGCGGCCAGGCGTCGTCGTGGACGCCGAACACGAGCTTGCCGGACGCTCCGACGTACACCGCGCGGTCGTAGGACCCGGAGGTGCCCGATGCGCCGCTCCCGAACCCGATGACGCGACCCTGTGCACGGTCGGTGCGGAACCACGCCTCGGCGGCGAAGACCGCCGGCCCGGTCGTACGACGAGTGCTGACCACGGTCCCGAGTGCGCCGGAGGTGGCCGTCAGTTCCACGGACGGAGCCTCGGCGCACGACCCGTTCCGGCGCTGGACGCCGGCCGACATGGTGCCGCTCCCGCCCGAGCCGGTCGAGTCCACGGCGGTCGAGCCGCCCTTCTCGGAGAAGTCCCACGCGAACACCGGGTCGCCCTGCACCGTCGAGAAGCACGGGAACGCCCCGGACGACCGCATGGTCGCCGCGGTGGTAGTGGAGCCGGAGAAGGCAGCGCTCGCGCCGGTGGCGGCGACGAGGGCCAACGCCACGGCCACGGTCGCGACACCCGCCGCCGATCCCGAGCGGTCGCTGGTGACCCCCGCCGTCTCCCCCATCCCTCCGCGCGGCGAACCACACCGCACGCAGGGGGCGCCGGCGAGGATGCGTCGGTCGACGCGGGACAGCATCACGAGGAGGGCGACGGCGGCCGCACCGGCCGCGAGCGACAGCCAGGCCCCGGAACGGATCCACGTGCCGGGGAGCCCGACCAGCGGGACCCGGACCACGCCGACGCCGAGGACCGCGTCCCGGGCGACGGGTGTGCGGTCGGCCGCCGGGTTGGCGTCGCCGCGGAGCCGCAGGGAACCGTCACGCTCGACCCGCTCCAGGCGGTGCAGCCGGAGCCGATCGGCGTGGTCGGGGTCCTCGACGAGGAGCACCCGGCCGGGCGTGTGCTCGCGGTCGTCGACCGGCACGGCTGCGACGACGTCCCCTGCAGCGATGGCGGGTGCCATGGAGCCGGAGACGACCGTCGTGACGTGCCACCCCAGTGCTGCGGGCACCGCTGCCCAGACCCCCAGGAGCACCAGCGTCCAGAGGAGGGTGCGCGCCGCGAGCGCGGTGGACACCGGCAGGGCGTCACCGGTGCAGCGGGCGGGACGCGGGTCGGACATCCGTCGCATGGCGGCTCCTCGGGCTCGATCGGTGGGTTGGCGGTGGTCGGGAGTGCGACGGGTCAGTCGGACTGGGCTTCCCACACGAAGGTCGTGCCGGCGGCGGCGCCCTGCGCGGTGTTCGGCGTGCCCGGGTCGAGCTCGTACGAGAACCGGTAGGTCGCGGCATCGGTCCCGGTCGACGGGGTCCAGGAGTCCAGACCCGTCGCGAACGAGGTGGCGGTCGCGAGGGACGCCAGGGTGCCGTCGTGGACGGTCGACGACGCGGTGAAGGTCGAGCAGTCCCCGGCCGTCCCCAGCGCACCGCGCTCGACGGTCATGCCGAGGTGCTGGGCGACGGCGTCCTCGTCGAGGTTGTCGGCGGTGAAGAGCTTCACCGTGGACGCCTTCGAGGTGTCCGCGGTGACGGTGATGCAGTTGGAGCCGGTGTCCCCGGGGACCAGGTCGGCGACGTCGAACAACGCCAGCCCCTGGTCGTCGTCCTGCAGGGCGACGGCGCCGGTCCGCCACGAGTTGCCGGCGTTGTCCGTGGAGGCCGAGAACGCGGCGTAGGACGCGGTGGCGATGACGGCTCCGCTCGCCACCACGGCGAGGGGCAGCGCGATCCACGCGGCGAGACGGCTCTGACGGGTGGTGATGTGCATGGTGCTCCTTCAGCAGTGCGGTATGTGCAATCTGAAATACACTGTACCAACGTTCACAAGCAGGTGCAATGGAATCAGCCGCGGCGGCCGTGGACCCATCCGTGACACCGGGCGTACCGTGGCCGCGTCGACCCCTCGTCGCGGAACCGACCGACGTCCCACCGGTGCTGCGCCCGGCTGCCGATCCACTCAGGAACCCGCTCCGGGCGAACGCGCCCGTTGCGGCAGATGTAACTTTGCAGCGAGCGCAAAGTTTTCGGGAGACCCTGCACATGACCCAGACCGCGACCGCACCCGCGGCACCGACGACCTCGTCGAACGCCGTGATGAACCACCGGCAGATCCTGCTGGTGATCTACGGCCTGATGGCCGGCATGTTCCTCGGCGCCCTCGACCAGACGATCGTCGGCACCGCGATCCGCACCATCGGCGACGACCTGCACGGGCTCGACCAGCAGGCGTGGGTGACGACGGGCTACCTGATCGCGTCGACGATCACGACGCCGATCTACGGCAAGCTCTCCGACATCTTCGGCCGGCGCCCGCTGTTCCTCACCGCGATCGGCATCTTCATCCTCGGGTCGTTCGCGGCGTCGTTCTCGACGTCGATGCTCATGCTCGCCGGCTTCCGCGCGCTGCAGGGCCTCGGCGCCGGTGGCCTGATGTCCCTGCCGCTGGCGATCATGGGCGACATGCTCGCGCCCCGTGAGCGGGCGAAGTACCAGGGCTACTTCCTGGCCGTGTTCGGCATCTCCAGCGTGATCGGCCCCCTGGTCGGCGGGGTCTTCGCCGGGTCGGGCGAGCTGCTCTTCATCTCCGGCTGGCGCTGGGTCTTCCTGATCAACGTGCCGATCGGCATCATCGCGCTGTTCATGGTGCTGACGTTCCTGCACCTGCCGAAGTTCGGGAACCGCGGCAAGCCCCGCATCGACTGGTGGGGTGCGACCCTCGTCATCGTCACGCTCGTGCCGCTGCTCCTCATCGCCGAGCAGGGTCGCGAGTGGGGCTGGGACTCCGCGGCGGCCTTCGCCTGCTACGGCATCGGAGCGGCCGGCCTCGTCGCGTTCATCCTCGTCGAGCGCGCCATGAAGGACGACGCGATCCTGCCGCTGAAGCTGTTCGGGTCGCGGGTCTTCTCGATGTCGGCGGTGCTGTCCGTCCTGGTCGGCTTCGGCATGTTCGGCGCGATGCTGACCATCCCGCTCTACCTGCAGATCGTGAAGGGCGTCACCCCGACCGAGTCCGGCTTCGCGATGCTGCCGATGGTGCTCGGCCTGATGATCTCCTCGATCGCGTCGGGCCAGATCATCTCGCGGACCGGCAACTACCAGGTCTTCCCGATCACCGGCACGGCCTTCACGGCCATCGGCTTCACGGTCCTGACGTTCCTCACCGCCGACCGGCCCCTCTGGTTCCTGATGCTCGGCATGTTCGGCATCGGCCTCGGGCTCGGGCAGCTGATGCAGACCCTGACCCTGGCGGCGCAGAACTCCGTCAGCCCTCGGGACATCGGCGTCGCGACCAGTGCGGCGACCTTCTTCCGCCAGATCGGCGGCACCATGGGCACCGCCGTGCTGCTCTCGGTGCTGTTCACCCTGATGCCGACGAACATCACCGCGGCGATGCAGAACGAGAGCGACCTCAAGCCCGCCCTCAACGCCGCCCTCACCCCCTCGGTCGCGAACGCCGCCGACAACAAGGGCGTGATGGACCAGATCTGGAACAAGATCGTCGACCCGGTGAAGCAGAACGTGCAGGACGGCCTCAACAAGGGCGCCGTGCAGGCCAAGGAGGCGGCCGACGCCGCCGTGACGAAGCAGGTCACCGCGAGCGTGCAGCAGCAGGTCGCAGCGGGCCGGGTGCCGGCTGCGTCCGCCGACGCGGTCATCGCGCAGCAGGTCGCCGCGGCGAAGCCCGCCGCCGAGCAGCAGGCACTCGAGACCGCCGCCACGAAGGCGGACGCCGAGGTCGTCGACGGCACGCTCCAGGTCGACTACTCGAACGCCGACCAGCGGTCGAACGTCGTCGACGAGGTCGCGCCGGCCCTCGTCAAGCAGCTCAAGAGCGGTGACTCGAGCGCGAACTCGTCGTCCAGCGCCGCGACGAGCGACACCTCGTTCCTCAACGGCGCGGACAAGCGTCTGACCCGCCCGTTCCTGGTCGGGTTCAGCGACTCCGCGGTCGTCGTCTACTGGGTCGGGCTCGCCGTGATCCTGCTCGCGTTCGTCCTCACCTGGTTCTTCCGGGTGCCGCCGCTCCGCAAGGTCTCGGCCCTGCAGGAGCAGGCGAACGCCGCGAAGGACGACGCCGACCGCTTGTCCGTCGATGCCCAACGCGCGGCAGCGGACACCGGGTCCCTCGTCTCGCCCGACACCGGGTCGATGGCGATCGTGCCGACGTCGCCGGACGTCCCGTCACAGCCCCGGTCCGCCGGTTCCGCGGTCGGGTCGGGACTGCCTGGAGGCACGACCTCCTCCGCCACGCCGGCACCGACCGACGCCACGCGCGCACCCCTGCCGAACGCGACCACGCACGGCGCGCACTCCGCCGCTGCCCCGGTCGACGAGCCGCCCGCCACCACCGGTGCCATCCGGACCCGGGCCGCCCACGCCGCTCCGACGCTCGTCGACGCGACCCCGGAACCGACCGCAGCGGACGCGGCGGACCCGAGTCGCGCCTCCAGGCCCGACGAGCACGCGCACGGCCGTCACTCGGCCGAGTAGCCGACCACCTGCCGGTCGGGACCTTCCGACTCGGAACGACGAGGTCGCTGTCGTCCGACAGCGACCTCGTCGTCGCTGCGCGCCTGCAACCGTTGCCGCCGCGGGGGAACGCCATGCTCGATGTCGTACGACGACGCCGTCGCTCGTTGCGCACGCGCGTCCGCGCGCGTCGACCCGCCCGCGTCAGCTCGCGGAGGCGGCGGACGGTCCCGCGATCTCGAACGACGCACCGGGCAGGCGACGGCGTATCACGTCGACGGCCACCGGGTTGTCGTCCACGAGCACGAAGCGTCGGCCGAGCGCCTGCGCGACCGCGCCCGTCGTGCCGCTGCCCGCGAAGAAGTCGAGGACCCAGTCCCCCTCGCGCGACGACGCCTGCACGATCCGCCGCAGCACCCCCTCGGGCTTCTGCGTCGGGTAGCCGGTCTTCTCCTTGCCGGTCGGCGACACGATCGTGTGCCACCAGACGTCGGTGGGGAGCTTGCCGCGCTCCCGCTTCTCGGCGGTGACGAGCCCTGGCGCCATGTACGGCTCGCGATCGACCGCCGACGAGTCGAACCAGTACTGCGACGGGTCCTTCACGTAGACCAGGATCGTGTCGTGCTTCGTCGGCCAGCGGGAGCGTGACTTCGCGCCGAAGTCGTACGCCCAGACGATCTCGTTGAGGAACGCGTCGCGGCCGAAGAGCGCGTCGAGCAGGACCTTGGCGTAGTGCGACTCGCGGTAGTCCAGGTGCAGGTAGAGGGTGCCGTCGTCGGCGAGGAGCCGCCACGCCTCGAGCAGCCGGGGCTCGAGGAACGACCAGTAGTCGTCGAACCGGTCGTCGAAGCGCATCAGGTCGCCGCGGACGCGCTCGTAGCTGCTCCCCCGGAAACCGGTCACGGTCTCGCGGCGTCGGTCGGCGCTGCCGGTCGTGTCGCGGACCGCTGCGCTCGCGTGCCGGCGCTGGTAGCGGCCCGTGTTGAACGGCGGGTCGAGGTAGACGAGCGTGAAGGAACCGTCCGCCAGGGTCGGCAGGACGTCGAGGTTGTCCCCGAGGACCACCCGGTCCGGACCGCGATCGTCTCCGCTCTGCACCCGTTCATTCTGGTGTACCCGGGCGATCAGCCGATCGTGTCCGAGCGCGGGTATCTTCGCCGTCATGGCATCACCCGAGGTCCGCAACGACACGGACAAGCAGCAGTACTCCCTGGTCGAGGACGGCGAGGTCATCGGCTTCGCCGCGTACGAGCTCGACGACGACGAGATCCGGTTCGTGCACACCGAGGTCGACCCCGCGCACCGTGGGGGCGGTCACGCGTCGATCCTGGTCGAGCACGCGCTCGACGACGTCCGGTCCGGCTCATTGCGCGTCGTGCCGCAGTGCAGCTACGTGAAGGCCTGGATCGAGAAGCACCCGGACTACCAGGAGCTCACGACCCGCTGAGTGGCGCCGTGCCGCGGCTCAGTAGCTGCGGTCGTGCGTGCCCGCGCGGGCTTCGTGTCGGCCGGCGCTCCGCACCGCGGGGACCTTGATGAGCACGCTGCCGCTGAGCAGGTCGTGGTCGTCGTCCGCCGGCGTCGGGGCTTCCCTCGGGAGGCGCGACTGCCGTTCGTACTCCGCCTGCGTCTCGTGACGGGTCGGCGCGAAGACCTCGTCCATCATCGAGATCACACCGCCGGAGCCGCCGCTGCGTGTGGCCTTGTTCGACAGGTCGATCCACCCCACGCGATCAGCGACCCACACCACGACGGCCGCGGCGGCCACCGCCCCCAGCAGGATCAACCAGTTCACGCTGACGAGGCTACGTGGGGTCCCGAGGGCCGACATCAGCCGCGCGGGGGATTCTCGTGATCCGCACACGTCGTCCTCCAGGACGATGTCCGGCCCGGGTGCGCGTGCCAGGATGACCACGTGCTCGACGACGCAGACCGTGACCTGATGCGGGCGTTCGCCCGCTACATCGAGAAGGCGAACGAACTCGCCGCCGCCGAGCAGCAGGCGGTGCTCACGCCCGTCGGTGAACGCATCCGCGAGCACCTCGGCGTCGACCCGCAGTCCGTCCCCGTGGTCACCGAGGAGTTCCCGGACCACCGGCTCGTCGACGCGGACATCGCACTCGAAGAGCTCGCCGGCACCGCGGAGGACGCACTGGTCGGCATCGCCGGCGACGACAGCCGCTTCCACAGCTCGGTGAGCGAGCTCGTCGCCAACCCGCACACGCGCTGGGCCACGGGCCCGGTGAGCTACGCGCCGCGGGCGACCAGTGCCGACGACACCCGCCGCGTGGTGTCGTTCGGTCTCCGGTTCCTGACGTTCGACGGCACCCCGGTGGCCGTCGTGCAGCGCTCGGCGAAGCCCGAGTACGGGCGCGCACAGGCGACGCTCGAGATCCTCGCCGCCGACCAGGACGCCGGCAGCGCCTTCCTCCTGCGGCTCCGCGCGCTGATGATCGAGCGGAGCGTCCTGCGGGGGCAGGTGCTGTCGTTCGTGCAGTCCGAGTACGGGTCCGACGCCGGCGCGACGTTCCTCCGACGCCCCGAGGTCACCGCCGACGACGTCGTGCTGGGCGACGGCGTGCTCGACGAGGTCGTGGACCACGTCGTCGGGATCGGCGAACAGCGCGAGGCACTGCTCGCCGCCGGGCAGCACCTCAAGCGCGGCGTCCTGCTCTACGGGCCGCCCGGCACCGGGAAGACGCTCACCATCCGGCACCTGCTGGCGCGGACGCCCGGTGTGACCGCCATCCTGCTCACCGGGTCGAGCATCCGGGCGATCGGCTCCGCGGCCGAGATCGCGCGGACGTTCCAGCCGTCGATCGTCGTCCTCGAGGACATCGACCTCGTCGCGATGGAGCGCCACAGCTCCCCGCAGCCGCTCCTGTTCGAGGTGCTCGACGCCCTCGACGGTCTCGACGGCGACGCCGACGTGGCGTTCGTGATGACGACGAACCGGGTCTCCGTGCTCGAACGCGCCCTCGCCGACCGTCCGGGTCGGGTGGACCTGGCCGTCGAGATCCCGTTGCCCGAACTGCCCGAGCGGGTCCGGCTGTTCCGTCGGTACGCCGCGGCGCTGCCGTTCTCCGACGAGGCCCTGTCCGAGGCGGCCGAGCGGGCGGAGGGCACCACCGGGTCGTTCGCGAAGGAGCTCATGCGACGGAGCGTCCTCGGCGCTGCCCTGCGTGACGCCGAGCCGTCGGACGTCGATCTCCGTGCGGCGCTCGACTCGCTGCTCACCGAGCGGTCGGCGCTGACGCGGAAGCTGCTCGGCACCCGATCCGGCGGCGAGGACGACGCCGAGGACGACGAGGACCCCGACGACGACGAGGTCACCTACTCGGGGTCCTACGTGGCGGTCGCGCCCCTCGCGCGCACCACGTTCCGCCCGGGCCCGATGGAGAGCCGCGTCGACCTGACCCTCCGGTCGCCCGAGGAGGACGACGACGAGGACAGCCCCCGGGACGCGTGATCAGGGAACGCGCTCGAGCCACTCCTGCGTCGCGAACTTCGTCCGCACGAGCTCCTGCGCCCGAGCCCGCTCCGCCTGGGTCACGTGCCCCTCGTGCGCGCCGTAGAGCTTCGTGAACGTGCCCTTCAGCCGCTCGATGATCTCGGCGCGGCTCAGCCCGGTCTGGGACCGCAGCGGGTCCACGCGCTTCGCCGCGCTCGTGGTCCCCTTGTCGCTCATCTTCTCGCGGCCGATCCGGAGCACCTGCACCATCTTCTCGCCGTCCATGTCGTAGCTCATGGTGGCGTGGTGGAGCAGTGATCCGGTGCCGAGACGCTTCTGGGCGGCGCCGCCGATCTTCCCCTTCGTCGAGGAGATGTCGTTGAGCGGCTGGTAGTACGCCTCGATGCCGAGGGACTTCAGCGCTTCGATCACCCACTCGTCGAGGTACGCGTACGAGTCGGCGAAGGTCATGCCCTGCACGAGGTCGGTCGGCACGTAGAGCGAGTACGAGATGATCGCGCCGGCGTCCATGAACATCGCGCCGCCGCCGGAGATCCGGCGGACGACCTCGACGCCGTACTTCGCCGCCCCTTCGGGGTCGACTTCGTTCTTGAGCGACTGGAACGACCCGATGACGACGGCCGGCTGGTCCCACTCCCAGATGCGCAGGGTCGGGCCGCGGCGGCCGGCCCCCACCTCTTCGGTGAGGACCTGGTCGAGGGCGAGGTGCTCGTTCGGGCTGATCGGCCCCTCGTGGACGATCTCCCAGTCGTACTCCTGCCACGTGCTCGCGCGGGACAGGGCTCGGCGGACGGCGACGCCGACGGACTCGGGGGTGAAGCCGAGGAGCACGGCGTCCTCCGGCAGGGCCGCCCGGACGGCCGTGGCGATGCCGGCGGCGTCGATCGTCGCCGGCAGGCCGTTGACCGCCTGGTCGATGAGCGGGAGCGCGTCGTCGGGCTCGAGGAAGAAGTCCCCCGCCAGACGGAACTCGTGGATGACGCCGTCGACGACCTCGAGGTCGACGACGACCAGCTTGCCCCCGGGGACCTTGTACTCACCGTGCATGACGCAACCCTATTCCGGGCCGGTGACGGTCCGGCGGTGGGCCGGTCCACAGCTGGCCTGGAGGCGCGTGGCGGCGCCGCCACGCGCCTCCAGGACCGGTGGGTCGCACCTGCAGACCGCCGCCGGTCACGTCGGCTTCCGTGTCAGCGGGCTGTCGCCCGGTCGAGCCACGCGACGAGGTCGGCGACGACCTCGTCGCGGTTGGTCTCGTTGTAGACCTCGTGCCGCGCTCCCTCGTACACCTGCACCGTCACGTCGGAGAGCCCACCCCGCCGCCGGTACGCCTGCGCCAGCCGCTCCACGGAGCGCGGGCCGCCGAGTGTGTCGTCGGACCCGACCTGCAGCAGCATCGGCAGGTCGTGCGGGATGCCCCGTCGCGGTACCCCGAGCAGTCGCAGCGTGTCCGCCAGGCCGAACAGCCCGATGACGTCCGCCTCGACCGCCAGCGGGTCGACCGACATCGCGTCGATGACCTTCCGGTCACGGGTAAGCCACTCGAACTTCGTCGGCCCGGACCCCGCGTGCCGGGCGTTCAGGTCGCCGCTGTTCATCCACCCGGGCAGCCGGTACGCGCTGGCGGAGAGCACCACGCCGTCGTACGACCCGGACGAGGTGTTCACGATCCGCTGGGCCATGAGCGAGCCCCACGAGTGCCCGAGGAGCACGAGGGGGACACCCGGGGTGTCCTCCTTCGCGACCGCGGTCATCTGCTCGACGGCCGCGATCGCGGCGCGGAGACCACCGGGGCCGAGCCGACCGAGCTTGGTGTGGTCGCCTTCCCACTGCCCGAGGCCGGTCCGACCGTGCCCGCGGTGGTCGTTGACGTGGACGGTGTACCCGGCGCGGACGAGGTCCTGCGCGAGCGGTTCGTAGCGGAGCCCGTGCTCCCCCACACCGTGTGCGATCTGCACGATGCCCTTCGGCCGCGCCGCCCGCCAGGTGGAGTAGACGATCTCGACACCGTGGGCGTCGGTGAACGAGGCGTCGCCTCGCGCTGCGGAGAAGGTGGGCACCTGTTGATCCTCCCAGATCAGGGACCGGTCCAGCCTGTTCACCCGGCGTTCACGCAGCCGGTGCGGGGCGGGCCTACCGTCCCCGGCATGGACGTCCTCGTCACCGTCGTGCTGGTGATCGTGGTGGCCCTCGTGTTCGACTTCACGAACGGCTTCCACGACACCGCGAACGCCATGGCCACCTCGGTCGCCACGGGTGCCCTCAAGCCCCGCACCGCCGTGCTCATCTCCGCCGTCCTCAACGTGGTCGGCGCCTTCCTCTCCACCGAGGTCGCCAAGACCGTGTCCCAGGGGATCATCCGCGAGGGGCAGGACGGCGTCCACATCTCCCCGACGATGATCTTCGCGGGGCTCGTCGGCGCCGTGCTCTGGAACCTCGCCACGTGGTACTTCGGCCTGCCGTCGTCGTCGACCCACGCACTGTTCGGGGGCCTCATCGGGGCGTCGATCATCGGCGCCGGGCTGCACTCGGTCGACTGGACCACGGTGGTGTCGAAGGTCGTGCTGCCGGCGCTGCTCTCCCCGGTCATCGCCGGGGTGATCGCCCTCGTCGCGACCTACCTGGCGTACACGCTCACGAAGAACGCGACCACGCACGGTGCGGCGACGGGCTTCCGGCACGGCCAGACGATCTCCGCGTCCCTGGTGTCGCTCGCGCACGGCACGAACGACGCGCAGAAGACGATGGGCGTGATCACGCTGACCCTGATCGCCGCGAACTACCAGTCGGCGGGCACCGGCCCGGCGCTCTGGGTGATCCTGGCCTGCGGCCTGGCGATCGGCCTCGGCACCTACACGGGCGGCTGGCGGATCATGCAGACCGTCGGCAAGAAGATCTCCGACGTGCAGTCCCCGCAGGGCTTCGCGGCGGAGACGAGCTCGGCCGCGACGATCCTCGTGTCGTCCCACCTCGGGTTCGCGCTCTCGACGACGCACGTCACGAGCGGCTCCGTGATCGGCTCCGGCCTGGGCAAGAAGCTCGCCGACGTGTACTGGTCGGTCGTCGGCCGGATCGTCGTCGCGTGGGTGATCACGCTGCCGGCGGCCGCGGTGGTCGGGGCACTCGCCACGGCCCTCGCCGCGACGTCCACGTTCGGCCTGGTGATCGTCGCCGTGCTCGCGCTCGCGGCCGGCCTGGCGTTCTTCGTCCTCGCCCGGCGGAAGCCGATCAACGCCGACGACGTGCGCGAGGACGACGCGGACGGTTCCCGGGACTCCGGCGGTTCCCGCGACTCCCACGACGAGGACCCGGCCGTCGCGCCGGCGCAGGCCTGAGGGGCGACCGCATGGACATCGACTTCACCAGCATCGCCACCGTGGCGGGCGTCGGGTTCGTCGCCGCGGTCGGCGTGGTGCTCGTCTACACGCTCGGCCTGCGGCTGCTCGGCACCGGACAGCCGACGGACGCGGGCGGTGACCACACGCAGTACGCGCAGGAGTCCGCTCGGTCGGGGCACACCCCGCCGATCGCGCTCGCCGGCGCGGTGGTGTGCTTCGCGGTGTGCGTCGCCGCGGTGCTCGTCGGGATCTGGCTCACGATCCCGCAGTTCCACTAGCGCGTTCCTTCCCATCACGCCTGCTGTGGGAAGCGGAATCGCGCATGGGGAGTCGGAACTTCCGACTTCCCATGCGCGATTCGTCATCCCACGCGCGGAACGACCCGTTGCGACCAGCCTCAGTGCGCGCTGTAGCCGCCGTCGACCAGGTGGTAGCTGCCGCTGATGAAGGACGCCTTGTCGCTCAGCAGGAACAGCACGAGCGCGGCGACCTCGGCGTCGGTGCCGAGGCGCTTCGCGGCGTGCTCGGCCTCGAGCGCCGACAGGGCCTCGGGTGACAGCGAGGCCCGGACGAGCGGGGTGTCGATGAAGCCCGGGCCGACGGCGTTCGTGCGGACGCCCTTGGCGGTGTACTCGAGCGCCGCGACCTTGGTCAGCCCGACGAGTGCGTGCTTCGAGGCGACGTACGCCGCGTTCTCGGCGATGCCGACCGAGCCGAGCACCGACGACATGTTGACGATCGCGCCACCACCGGAGGCCAGCATCGCCGGGATCTCGTAGCGCAGGCCGTAGAAGACGCCGTCGAGGTCGACCGCGCGCACGCGGTCCCAGGCGGCGACGTCGTACTCGCCGATCGGCTGCGGGGCAGCACCGATGCCGGCGTTGTTCACGGCGAGGTGGAGCGCACCGTACGTGTCGACGGCGAACTGCACCATGCGCTCGTTGTCGCCCGCGACGGCGGAGTTGGCCTCGAACGCGGTGGCGGTGCCGCCGGCGGCCTCGATCTCGGACGCGACGCGCTGTGCGGCGTCGAGCTTGATGTCGGTGGCGACGACCTTCGCACCCGCCGCGGCGAGCTCCGTCGCGATGGACTCACCGATGCCGCTGCCACCGCCGGTGACGATCGCGACCTTGCCCTCGAACTCGGACATGTTCTCCTTCTCTCTTGGCAACACCTGTTGTCTACCTGAAGCGTACACCCGCAAACCAGTTCGTTCACTGAACTAATGAGGTAGGCTAACGACCCGTGACCGACGCCACCGAACTCCGCATCGCCGTGAACCGGCTGTCCCGGACCCTCCGCGCGCAGAAGGCCGACACGACGGTCACCGACGCACAGTTCTCCGCCCTCGCCCGGCTGCACCGCGACGGCGCGATGTCGCTCGCCGACCTCAGCCGGCAGGACGGTGTGACGCCGCCGTCGATGACGAAGACGATCGCGGTGCTCGTCGAGCGCGGGCTCGTGTCGAAGGACGGCCACGGCGACGACCGGCGCAAGGTCCTGCTCTGCGCCACCCCTGCCGGCGCCGCCTTCGTCGAGGAGACCCGCCGCCGCCGTGACGGCTGGCTCACCCCGCGCCTCGCCGACCTCACCGAGGCCGAGCGCCAGACCCTGGCCGACGCCACCGAGATCATGAGGAGGCTGGCCCAGCAGTGACCGCCATGTTCCGCTCCCTGTCCACCCACAACTACCGCATCTGGTTCGCGGGAGCCCTCGTCTCCAACGTCGGCACCTGGATGCAGCGCACCGCCCAGGACTGGATCGTCCTCACCAAGCTCTCCGACAACGACGCGATCGCGGTCGGCATCACGATGGCGCTGCAGTTCGGACCGCAGCTGCTCCTCCTCCCCCTGACCGGCCTCGCCGCCGACCGCTTCGACCGGCGGAAGATGCTCATGCTGACGCAGGGCCTCATGGGTGCCCTCGGGCTGGGCCTCGGCGTCATGGTGCTCACCGACACCGCGACGCTCTGGTCGCTCTACGGGTTCGCCCTGGCGCTCGGCATCGTCGCCGCGTTCGACACCCCGATCCGGCAGGCGTTCGTGTCCGACGTCGTGCAGGGCGAGCACGTCGCCAACGCCGTGGCGCTCAACTCCGCGTCGTTCAACGCCGCGCGGCTCATCGGCCCCGCGGTCGCCGGCGTGCTGATCGCCGCGATCGGCTCCGGGTGGGTGTTCGTCATCAACGCCGGCTCGTTCCTGGCCGTCCTCATCGCACTGCGGTTCGTGGACCCCGCACAGCTCGCCGAACGCATCCGGGCGAAGCGCGGCGAGGGCCAGATCATCGCCGGCTTCCAGTACGTGCGGACCCGGCCGGACATCATCGTCGTGCTCTGCATGATCTTCGTCGTCGGCACGTTCGGCGTGAACTTCCCGATCTTCACCTCGACGATGGCGCGGGTGGAGTTCCACAAGGGCGCCGGGGAGTTCGGCCTGCTCAACTCCGTGATGGCGATCGGCTCGGTCGCCGGGGCGCTCCTGTCGGCACGGCGGGACCGCCCGCGGATGCGTACCCTCGTGATCGCCTCGGCCGGGTTCGGCATCGCCTGCGTCGCCGCAGCCCTGGCGCCGACGTACTGGACCTTCGCGTTCGTGCTGGTGTTCGTCGGCCTCGCCTCGCTCACCTTCATGACGACGGCGAACGCCCTCGTGCAGACGACGACGGCGCCCGCGATGCGCGGCCGGGTGATGGCGCTCTACATGGCGATCTTCGCCGGCGGCACCCCGATCGGCGCGCCGATCGTCGGCGCGGTCGCCGACGCCTGGGGTCCGCGTTGGGCCATCGCGGTCGGTGCCGCCTCCGGGTTCGTGGCGCTCGCGATCGCGCTCGTCTGGCTCATCCGGTGGGAGCGCTTCCGGGTCCGGTACGACGCCGACACCCGCCTGCACCTGGCGATCACGCACGCCGTGCCCGTGGTCGGGACGCGCTCCTCGCGCGCCGCGGTACGGCACGACCTGGAACGCGACGAGGCGGTCGCCGACCGGTCCAGCGCCGTCTGACGCGACCCACCCACGGACTGGAGGCGCGTGGCGGCCCCGCCCCGCGCCTCCAGTCCCGCAGGCGCGCGCCGTCGCCCCGCGCCCCGTCGCCCCGCCAGCGCGAAAGCGACAGATTGCCGCGGAACGTTCGCGAGCATCTGTCGCGATCGCGACCATGACGGCCGACCGGTCCAGCGAACTGTCGCTCTGCCGCACTCGCGGACCGGCACCCGGCGAGACCCGACCTACCGGGCCGGCTCCGCGGCGGCGAAGACGCGTTCGTCGAGCGCCGCCGCCACCCGGTCAGCAGCGACCGCGAGGCGCTGCCCCGCCGTCCGGGCGACCAGCAGCGCGGTGTCCACCGACACCGACTCGAGGTCCCGCCGGGTCTCGGCGAAGGCACGCACCTCGTCCTCGATGCAGGACGGGGCGACGTCGGCGAGGCACTCGTCGGTCCGCCGCGCCAGGAACCGCAGCGACCGCGGGCTGTGCTCGTCGAGGAGCAGGAACGCGGCCGCGTCCTCGGGACCGAGTGTGTGGTGGTCGCGACCGCGGTGGAAGGCCTCACCGGCACCGCAGGCACGGAGCGCAGTGGCCCACGACGATCCGGACTCCGGGTCGAGCAGCCCGGAGGCGACCAGCCGCGCCGTCGCCGCACACCGTCGCAGGGACCGGCCGAGGGTGAAGAACTCCCAGACCTCGTCACGGCTGGCGTCCGCCTCAACGACGCCGATGGCGAGGGCGCTGCGCTCGCGGACCCACCCGAGGAACTCGTGCGCCCGATCGGTCGAGACCTTCCGCGGCATGCGCGACCGGGTGACGTTGAGGCAGTCCCACAGTTCTGTGGAGACGACGTCGCGGGCACGGCGGGCGTTGTCCCGCGCCACCGCCACGGCCGACGCGATCGAGGCGGGTTCGTGCCGGTCGAGGGCGAGCGAGTCGACGGTCGACTGGCGGTCCGGGTCGTTCGCCGGACCGGCCGCACCGACGACCGACCGGAGCTCCGCGGCGACCGCCCGGTCCTGGTCGACCCCGGCCGGATCGCCCCGTGCGACGTAGACGTCGAGCATCCTGGCGACGACGTCGGTGCGTTCGACGGCGTTCCCGACGTGGAAGACGCTCCCCGCGAGTCGGCTCAGCACGTCGGCTCCTGCATGTCGTGAACCTACTGACCGGTCGTTGCCGGGGTGTTTCGTCCCCGCGTCACGGGTGTTGCAGTCGGCCGATCGGCGCACTCGCTAGACAAACTAACTAGAGCGTCTAGCATTGTCGTCATGACTTCCGAGGTGACGACCAGCGCCGCGGGATTCTGGTACGGCGAGGAATCCAGGGTCGACGCGGTGGACGTGCTCAACGCGCTCCGCAGGTACCGGACCGCCGAGAGCTCCGCGCAGCGACGTGCCCGTGAAGCGCTCGGCATCGGCGAGAACGCCCTGCTGGCGCTCCGGGTGCTCCTCGACGCCGAGAAGGCCGGACGCACCGTCAACGCGAAGGACCTCGCCGAGCAGCTCGAGATCACCGCGGCGTCGACCTCGGCGCTCGTCGACCGGCTCGTCCGCAGCGGCCACGTCGTGCGGCACGCTGACCCGACCGACCGCCGTGGCGTGATCCTCACCGCCACGGGGGCGTCGATGCGCGACGTGATGCGCGTGCTCGACCAGCTGGACTCCCGTGCGATCGAGGCCACCGAGCACCTGTCGGACGCCGAGATGGCGGTCATCGTCGCGTTCCTCGACCAGATGGTCCGCGTGGTCGACGACGTGGACTCCGTCCGCGGGCGCTCCGCGTAACCTGCTCCCATGGCAGACACGGGCGCGCACGGTCCGACGCCCGCGCCGCACGACCCCGAGGACGACATGCCCCTCGCGGAGCTCGATGCCCGCGCTCGGGCCGACGCGGCACTCCGGCGCATCCGGAACGGGTCGGACCCGGCGCGTGAGGCGTTCGACCTCGCGAACACCATGAACGACGAGACCGTCGGACGGTTGACGAACGCCGTCCGACGGTTCTTCCGCCGGGGCTAGCGCGGGGCGCGCAGGTCGCGTAGGGCGCGCAGGTCGCGCAGGAGCGCCTGTCAGCGCGGGTCGAAGGCGGTTCCGACCGCGGCGATGTCGTCGCCGCCGTGGCCCGCTGCGCTGGCGTCGGCGTAGACCCGGCCGAGAGCGTCGAGCAGCACGGTGGAGACGCCGGAGGTCCGTGCGGCATCGGTGATGAGGCCGATGTCCTTCCGCAGACCGTCGAGCGCGAACTGAGGCGGGAACTCCCCCGCGATCATCGACTTCCCCTTGGTGTGCGCGTAGGCGGAGTCGCTGGCACCGCCCGCGATGGCCTCGAGGAAGAGCGCCGGGTCGAGCCCGAGCGACCGGGCGACCGCGAGCGACTGCCCGGTGGCGGCCGTGATCGAGGCGATCCAGGCGTTCGCGGCGAGCTTGAGCGCGGTCCCTGCACCGACCTCGTCGCCCGCGCGCACCGTCTTCGCACCGATGGCGTCGAGGACGGGGTCGATGCGGTCGAGCACGTCGGCGGGGCCGGCGGCGAGCATCGTCAGCTTCCCCTGCTCGGCGGGGGCCTTCGTGCCGAGCATCATCGCCTCCACGAGCGTGACGCCGTACTTGCCGGCGAGCTGCACGATCGTCTCGGTACCGGCGACCCCGATGGTCGAGGCCTGCACCCACACGGCATCCGTCGGGGCGTCACCGGCGGCGGCTTCGAGCACGTCGAGCACGGCCTCGGTGTCGAACAGGGTGAGCAGGACGACCTCGGCGTCGGCGACCGCTGCCGCCGGGTCGGTGGCGACGGTGGCGCCCCGCTCCGCGAGCGGTGCGGCCTTGTCGGCGGTCCGGTTCCAGACCGTCACCTCGTGTCCCTCGCGGAGCAGCGACCCCGCCACTCCGGCGCCCATCGTGCCCGTCCCCAGTACCGTCACCCGCACGTGCGTCTCCGTCCTCGAGCGACACCCTGCCGCCCTCCTGGCGACGCTACGCGCTCGGCGTCGGAGCAGGCTGCGGTGTCGGAGCAGGCCCCGATGTCAGAGCAGGCCGCGGTTCCGGAGCCACACCGCCGGGTCGACCGGGGTCCCGCCGACGATGACCTCGAAGTGCAGGTGCGAGCCGGTCGAGACGCCGGTGTTGCCCACGGCGCCGATCCGCTCGCCGGCCGCGACCGACTGCCCGACGCCGACGCCGATCTGCGACAGGTGACCGTACCGCGTCTGCGATCCGTCGGCGTGCTGCAGCAGGATCTGGTTGCCGTAGCCACCGAACACGCCGGCGGACACCACGCGGCCGGACATCGCCGCGACGACGGCGGTACCGGTGGGAGCGGCGAAGTCGAGCCCCTGGTGGTTCGTCGAGCAGGACGCACAGCCGCGGACCCACCGGGAGCCGAACCCACCCGCCGCCGGGATCGCTCCGGCGACCGGACGGACGGACGGCGCTGCCCCGCCGGTCGACGGCGGTGGTGCACCGGGCATCCGGATCGGGACCCCGCCGATCGCGAACGCGTCGCGGAGGACGGGGATCGTGTCACCCGCGGCGACGCTGTAGCGCTGTGCGTCGAGCGCGGGGACGGCAGCCTGGGGTGGCGCCGCCAGCGCCGACTGCGGGGTCGCGACCGTGACGAAGAGGCACGCGGCCACCGCGGTCGCCGTGACCGGGACCGCCCTGGCCGAGGCGACCGCGTGCCCGATCGACCGCAGCGGGAGGGTGATCGCCTGGGTCACGGAGCGGGCCAGGGAGTCGGCCGCGGGCCTGGAGGCGCGGCTCACCCTGGGTGGGTCGACTCGCGCCCGGTCGGTGGTCGGTCCGGGAGCGGTGGTGACCGAGGCGGCGGGAGTGGTCGCCGCCGCCCCGGTGGTCTGGTGGTGACGCTCGGCGTCGTGGGGGCGCACCGCGCGGTCGTGACCGACCGCGTCGTGGCGCCCTGCCCGCCGGCGTTGCGTTCCCGACGCGGTGGCCTCGGCCTCGGCCGCCCGACGGGCCCGACGTGTCGGGAAACCCTCGGCCGCGGCCGCCGCCTCGAGGTTCGCCGCGTGCCGGGCGGCTCCGCGTGGACGCATCGGCGGGAGGTCGGTCGTGGTCATCGGGAGCGCGGACTGCGGGTCAGGCGCGGACGACGCCGTCGCGGGTGATCTGCTCGAGCTCGGTGACGACGGCGTCGACGACGGCGCGGGTGATCGCATCGGCGACGGCCTCGACGAGGACGAGCTGCTCCGCGCGGACGGCGTGCCCCGCATCGGCAGCGGCGGCGACCCGGACCGGGATCTCCTCGATCGCGGCGACGAGGGCCGCGGGGACGAGCATCGAGTCACGCGACGGGACCGGGGCGGAGATCGGCGAGGTGGGAGCGGGGGTGAAGCTCGCGCGGGCCGTGGTCGGGAGGGATGCGACGCCGGTCAGGACGGGGGCCGAGGCGGCCTGTGTGGCTGCCGTCCCCGTGGTGCGGCGGGCGATGGAGTCGAAGAGCGGGGTGGAGGACATGCTGCGGACCTGCCGATCAGTGTGAGGCGATCCGTTCTCGGCCGGACCGCGGTGGAGTGTGCCCCTGGGCACGCCCTCATTCAAACACCGATATTTCAAATGTGCAATAGCGTCCGTCGAGATACTCGATGATCAGTCGGGTTGGACGGCCTCGGTCGGGTCGTCGCGCCGGAGCGCCTGCCGCACGCGCTCCACGATCGTCGCCGGCGGGTTGTTGTACGCGTTCGCGGGTTCCTGCCCGCTGAGCTCCTGGATCGCGGCCATCACCGCGTCGGTCGCGTGGCGTCGGGCACGGCCGGAGGACGCCTCGCCGAAGGACGACAGGTCGAGCGGCTTCCCGAACTCGATCGTCACCTTCGCGAGCTTCGGGACGCGTGACCCCACGGGCTGCACGTCCTCGGTGCCGGTCAGTGCGACCGGCACCACCGGAGCGCCACTCGTCAGGGCGAGCCAGGCCACGCCCGTGCGGCCCTTGTAGATGCGGCCGTCGAGCGAGCGGGTGCCCTCGGGGTAGATCGCGAAGGCCTCCCCTGCCTCGAGCCGTTCGAGCCCGAGGTCGAGCGCGTGCTGCGCCGCCGAACCCGCACCGCGTTCGACGCCGATGGCACCGATGCCGCCGAAGAACGCGCGGGACACGGCACCGCGGAGGCCCGTGCCGGTGAAGTACTCCTGCTTCGCCAGGAACGAGACCTTCCGGGGCGCCATCAGCGTGATCGCCGGGGAGTCGATGAACGAGCGGTGGTTGCTCGCCAGGATCACCGGGCCGCGCTTCGGGACGTTCTTCCGGCCGATGATCCGCGGACGCCACAGCATGCGCGCCAGCGGGGTCACCACCGCGCGGCTGAGCGTGGTGGTGAACTTCGTCGATCCGGACACCGGGCCTCCTCGTGACGGGAGTCTCCGAGTGTAGTGAGCGCCACCACGGCCGCATGCCCGTTCGGGAATGTGTCGCTCAGTCTGCTGCGGCGACCACGTCGAGCACGGCCCGGCCGTACCGTTCGAGCTTCGCTCCACCGACGCCGGAGATCTCGCCGAGCTGGTCCTCGTCCGCCGGCTTCACCGCCGCGATGCCCCGCAGTGTCGCGTCGTTGAACACCACGTACGCGGGGACGCCCTGCTCGCGGGCCTGGGCCGCCCGCCACGCACGGAGTGCCTCGAAGAGCCCGACGGCCTCTTGTGGCATGTCCGTCACGACCGCTCGCCTCGTGCGGCTGCCGCGGGGCGCCTTCACCGGGTCGCGGCGCATCCGCACCGTGACCTTGCCGCCGAGGACGTCCGCGCTCGTCGGGCTCAGGACGATCGTGCCGAATCCGTCGCCGGACACCGCGGCGTACCCCTGCGCGAGCAGCTGCCGTGCGACCGCACGCCACTCGGCTTCGCCCAGGTCGTTCCCGATGCCGAAGGTCGCGAGGGACTCGTGGCGGAGCTCCTGCACGCGCGGCGACGGCTTGCCGACCAGGATGTCGACGAGGTGCGAGACGCCGTACCGCTGCCCGCGCTCACGATCGAGCCGGACGACGGTGGAGAGGAGCTTCTGCGCCGGCACGGTGCCGTCCCACGACTCGGGCGGGGCGATGCACGTGTCGCAGTTGCCGCACGCGGTCGACTCCTGCCCGAAGTAGGCGAGCAGTCGGACGCGGCGGCACTCGATCGTCTCGCACAGGGCGAGCATGGCGTCGAGGTGGGCGCTGAGCTGCCGGCGGTGCGCTGCGTCGCCCTCGGACTGGTCGATCATCCGGCGCTGCTGCACGACGTCGTTCAGGCCGTAGGCGAGCCACGCCGTCGAGGGCAGCCCGTCACGCCCGGCACGACCGGTCTCTTGGTAGTAGCCCTCGACCGACTTCGGCAGGTCGAGGTGCGCCACGAACCGGACGTCCGGCTTGTCGATGCCCATGCCGAAGGCGATCGTGGCGACCATGACGACGCCGTCCTCGCGCAGGAAGGTCGACTGGTTGCGCTCCCGCACCTTGGCGTCGAGGCCGGCGTGGTACGGCAGCGCGGCGATCCCCTGCTCGGCGAGGGCGGTCGCGGTGCGCTCGACCGAGTTGCGGGACAGGCAGTAGACGATGCCCGCGTCGCCGCTGTGTTCGGTGCGGATGAAGGTGAGGAGCTGCTGCAGCGCGCCGGTCTTCGGCTCGATGCGGTACTGGATGTTCGGCCGGTCGAAGTCGGCGACGAAGTGCGCGGCGTCGTCGAGGCCGAGCCGTGCCGAGATCTCGCGGTGGGTCTGCGGCGTCGCGGTGGCGGTCAGCGCGATGCGCGGCACGGTCGGCCAGCGCTCGTGCAGGACGCTCAGCTCGAGGTAGTCCGGGCGGAAGTCGTGACCCCACTGCGCGACGCAGTGGGCCTCGTCGATGGCGAACAGGGCGATCCGCGCGCGGTCGAGCAGGGCGCGGGTGGACTCGAGCCGCAGTCGTTCGGGGGCGAGGTAGAGCATGTCGACCTCGCCCGAGACCACCGCGCGCTCGACGCGGGCACGTTCGTCGGGGCCCTGCGTCGAGTTGAGGAACGCGGCCTTCACGCCGTTCGCCGCGAGGGCGTCGACCTGGTCCTGCATGAGGGCGATGAGCGGCGACACGACGACCCCGACGCCGTCGCGGACGAGCGACGGCACCTGGTAGCACAGCGACTTGCCGCCACCGGTGGGCATCAGGACGAGGGCGTCGCCGCCGGACACGACCTGGTCGATGATCGCGGCCTGCTCGCCACGGAAGTCGTCGTAGCCCCAGACGCTCCGGAGCACCTCGAGCGCAGCGGCACGCGCCGGCGACCCAGCACCGACGGACGCAGCACCTACGGGCCCGGCACCTACGGGCCCGGCACCGGCGGGCCCAACACCGGCGGGCGCGGAGGCGCCCGCATCGGGCACGGCGACGGGCGCGGGCGTGGTGCTCATGCCACGAGCCTACGGCCGACCGGCGACACCCACGGCGTTGTCCACAGCGTCCGCACGGTCGCCGGAGCCGGCCACGTCGTCGGGGCGGGCGGGGGCGATGGCCCAGCCCGTGCCTCCAGGCCGGAGCCACTGTCGCCCGCCCGCCCAGGCCGGGGCCACACCGCGGAACCGGGGTGTCTCGTGCCCAGCGAACCGCCGGTCGAGGCCCCGCCACCGTGCCAGGAGCTCCACCATGCCCCAGTAGAGGAGCGAGGTGCCGAGGGTGATCAGCCAGCCCCAGACCGTCCCGTTCGACGAGTCGAGGTCGATCTTGGACCACCCCGGCGCCTGCAGCACGAAGATCATGATGTTGTTGAAGGCGTGCTGCAGGACGGTGGCCTCCATGCCGCCGGTGCGCAGGACGATGATCGCCGCGATCAGGCCGAACGAGCCGACGTCGAGGATGCCCCAGACGTTGTAGCCGTTCGGGATGTGGAGCAGGGCGAACACCACGGTCGACACCGCGACTGCGACGACCGTGCCGACGATGCGCCACGGGATCCACGAGCCGATCGTCTGCATGAGGAAGCCGCGGAAGATGTACTCCTCGGCCGCGCCCTGGAACGGCACGAGCAGCAGGACCAGCACGATCGTCAGGGTCAGCGTGCCGACCGAGACCGTCGACTGCCCGATGGCGGCGTGGTCCCACCCGAAGCCGCCGTCGAACGTGAACATGCCCCAGGTCTGCGTGAGGAACATGATCGCGGCGATGACGAGGGTCGGCAGGAGGCACCAGGCCGTCCACGCCCAGCGCACCCGGAACCGCGTCGAGGACAGGATGCCGGCCGGTCCGATCCGCGCGATCTTCACCGCGAGCAGGATGCCGGGCAGCAGCACCACGAGCGACACGAGCGACATCGACAGCACGATCGGGTCGGTCGGGTCGAGCGCGCCGCTGGCCAGGTCGTTCTGCAGGTCCATCAGCCCCTGCGGCCCCTGCGTGGCGCCGATCGGCACGAAGTAGGCGACCGCGATGAGGACCTGCGACGCGAGGTACCAGCCCGCCAGGAAGGCGAGCGCCACGAACGGGCGCCACCACCTCCAGCGTGCGTCGACGCGGGGCAGGCGGTGGTAGGGAACGCTCACGTCACGCAGGCTACCGGGCGGGGCAGGATGGGAGCCGTGCTCACCGTCGTCCTCGGCCTGTCCGGCGCACTCGTCTACGGCTTCGCCGACTTCCTCGGCGGGCTGGCATCGAGGCGTCTCCGCGCGGTGACCGTCGCGGCCGTCGCCGCCGCCGTCGGGATCGTGCCGCTGCTGCTCGGGCTCGTGGTGGTCGGTGGCGACTTCACCTGGACCGGCACACTGTGGGGCGCCGTCGCCGGGGCGTCCGGTGGGGTCGGGGTGCTCCTGCTCTACCGTGCGCTGGCGATCGGCCCGATGAGCGTGCTCTCACCCCTCACCGCCGTGTTCGCCGCGGTCGTGCCCGTGCTGGTCGCGGTGCTCCGCGGGACGGCGCTGTCCGGACTCGCGATCGCCGCGCTGGTGGTCGCCGTGGTCGCGGTCGTGCTCGTCGCGGCGGTCCGGGACTCCTCCGGGGCGCGGGTCACGGCGCGCGGCCTGGTCACCGCGGCGGTCGCTGGGTGCGGATTCGGTGGCATCGTGCTGGCGTACGACCTCACGCCGTCGGACTCCGGCGTCGCACCGCTGGTCGTCGCGCGGGTGCTGCAGGCGGTGCTGCTCGGTGCGGCGGCAGTCGGCACGGCGCTGGCCGGCCGCCCTGGAGGCGCGGGAGACCCCGCCACGTCGGCCGACGCTGCGGGGGCTGCCGTGCCTCCAGGGCCGGTGGTGCGTCCGGCGGGTCCGGTGCGGTGGCCGGCCCGTCTGCTGCTCACGGTGGTGGCCTGCGGGGTGCTGGACGCGCTGGCGAACGTGTTCATCCAGGCTGGGCTGCACTCGAGCGACGACCCCGTGACGCTGCCCGTCGTCAGTGTGCTCAACGCGCTGTACCCGATCGGCACGGTGGTGCTCGCGGGGGTGGTGCTGCGGGAGCGGCTCACCGCGGTGCAGTGGGCCGGCATCGTGCTGGCGTTCGTGGCGTCCGTGGGGCTGGCGTTGGCGTAGGGCGGTGTTGGCCGCTCCCGTCGCGGGCGCGGCCGAGTTTCGCGCTGAGCGACACTTCTCGGCTTCCGGAGCGCGTGAGGTGTCGCTCACGCCGAAACTCGGCTCGCGGGTGGCGGTTGTCGGCCTCCGCTGCCAAAGCGACAGATGGGGCGGAAGCCGCCGCGTCTGGTTCGCGAGAGCGACAGATGTCCGCGGAAGGTTCGCGCGCAACTGTCGCTTTCGCGAGGCGGCACGGGATCGACGGACCGGGCCAGGCGGCCGGGCGCGCGGGGCAGCCGGGCGGCCGGGGCCGTCAGGCGTCGGGGATCAGGCGCTTGCCGAGCGACACCGTGTGGTCCGGGGCGTAGCCGAGCGACTCGTAGAAGCCGAGCACCTGCTCGTTGCCGGCCCGCACCTGCAGGTTGAGCTTCGGGCAGCCGAGGTCGATGAGGAGCCGCTCGAACTCCGCCATGAACGCCCGACCGAGGCCGGAGCCCTGCAGGTCCGGGCGCACCGCGAGGTAGTTCACCCATCCGCGGTGCCCGTCGAACCCCGCCATGCCCGCGCCGACGACGGTGCGCTCGGCCTCGGGGTCCATCGGCTCGGGGTCCATCGGCTCGGCGACCAGGAAGAGCTCGGGCTGGACGGTCAGCTTCCGGGCGATGTCGCGTCGGGGGTCGTTCCACGGACGGACGAGCCCGCAGGACTCCCACAGGGCGATGACGGCATCGGTGTCGGCCGGGGTGAAGGCGCGGAGGACGTGCTGCATCTCCTCACGGTAACGGTGCTGTGGACAACCTCGTCACGGTGCCGTCGTCGTGGTCTGATAGACCTGTCCGACCACCCCTTCCGGATCAGGAGCCCCGTGACCGCACACGAGACACTCCCGTCACGTCGATCCACACGTGACGGCTCCGATCGTGCGCGGCGGGCGCCCCGTCGGCGGCAGACGGTGGGCGGCGCGATCGTGTCGCTCATCGCAGAGCTCCTCATCATCGCGGGCGCCGGCACCGGCCTGTACGTGGTGTGGACCGCGTGGTGGACGGACGTCGTCGCCGTGAACGCGCAGACGCACCTCGTCGAGGGACTCGGGCAGCAAAAGGCCGTCGCCGGCATCGGCACCGAGCACCGCGGCCCCGCGCCCGTGCTCGCCGAACCGCCGACGGTCACCGACGTGTTCGGGACGATGCAGATCCCCCGCTTCGGCACGGACTACAAACGCCCCATCGGCGAGGGCACCGACCGTGAGAAGGTGCTCAACACCATCGGGCTCGGCCACTACCAGGACACGGCGATGCCCGGGGCCGAGGGCAACTTCGCCGTCGCCGGGCACCGCGTCACCTACGGCAAGCCGCTCAACCAGATCGCCGAGCTGAAGACGGGTGACTCGGTCGTCGTGCGGGTCACCGACGCGAAGACGAAGTTCGACGTCTGGTACGTGTACAAGGTCACGGACTCGCAGATCGTCACCCCGGACCACATCGAGACGATCGCGCCGGTGCCGAACAAGCCTGGTGTGGAGCCCACCGCCGACGACCGCTGGTTGACCCTCACCGCGTGCCACCCCATGTGGTCCGCCAAGGAGCGGTACGTCACGCACGCCAAGCTCGACTACTGGATGCCCGCGTCCGAGGGCACCCCGAAGGAACTCTCGGAGACCGCGAAGTGATCTTCCCGTTCGTGTGGCGGATCCTGCCCGGTCCGACCGCCCTCAAGGTGCTCGAGCTGCTCGTGCTCCTCGCCGCGATCGTGTACGTGCTGTTCACGTGGGTGTTCCCGTGGGTCGCGGCCGACATCCTGCCGCCGCCCGACGGCACCGTGGACGTCTCGCCGTCACCCTGACCGACGCCGCTGCGCGCTGCCCGCTGGCGTCGGGGCCGTGGTCGCGGCCGCAGTCGTGGCCTCGGTCCCGGTCGTGGTCGTGGTCGTGGTCGTGGTCGTCAGACGGTGGTCGTGACGCGCGAACCGCCCTCGAGCGTCCGCCGCACCGCGATCCGTTCCGGGATCCGCTGCTTGAGCTCCTCGACGTGACTGACGATCCCCACCTGGCGGCCACCCGCGGTGAGACGCGAGAGCTGCCCGATCACGTCGTCGAGGGTCTCCGGGTCGAGCGTGCCGAACCCCTCGTCGACGAACAGCGTGCCGAGTGACACGCCACCGGCCTCGGCCTGCACCACGTCGGCCAGCCCGAGCGCCAAGCAGAGCGACACCGTGAAGGTCTCGCCGCCGGAGAGGCTGCCGGGCGCGCGCCGGGTGTCGGTCGTCTGGTCGTGCACGGCGAGGGCGAGCCCCGTGCGTCGCGCCCGTGAACCCGACTCGCGTTCGTCCGAGGTCTCGAGGGTGAACCGGCCGGCGAGCATCGCCCGCAACCGGTCGTTCGCCGCCGCGACGACGTCCTCGAAGCGACGCATGAGCACGTAGGTACCGAGCGTGATGCCGCTCGGGTTGACCGACGGTTGCCCGGCCGCGATGTCGGCGAGGCGCACCACCGCGCGGCTCCGGGCCGAGGTGTCGTCGCGTGCGCGCACGGCGTCGGCGACCTCGGTGGCGCACTGCTCGGATGCCGTCGCGCGGTCCTGGGCGGAGGTCGCCGCCCGGGTCGCCTGCTCGGCGGCGAGGGCGGACTGCTCGCGGTCGACCCGCGCCCCCTCGAGGTCGAGGGCATCGGCGTCGGTACCGGCGGCCGCCACCACGTCGGGCTCCGCCAGGCCGGCGTCCACCACGGCGCGCTCGCGATCGGCGGTGGCGACGGCGCGCTGCAGCTCCTCGGAGCGCCCACGGTCGAGGAGCCCGGCCCGTGCGGCGGCCACGTCGTCGAACTCCTGCTCCGCCAGCACCCGCTCCACCTCGGCCAGGCGCTCACGGACCGCGCCGGCGGCGGCGACCGCGAGGCCGTCCGCCCGGGACACGGCGTCGAGCCGATCCACCAGCGCGTCGAGCCGTGCGACGCCCGCGCCCAGCGAGTCCGGTTCGTCGTCGAGCAGCCCGGTGACGCGGTCGACGGCCTGCTGGACGGCCGCCGTGTCCTGACCGAACCGCTCGGTGTCCGCCGAGGCCGAGGCCACCAGGACCGCCCGCTCGGTGGCGACCTCGTTGCGCTGCCGTTCGAGGGTGCGGGTCTGCTCGTCGTGCGCGGCACGCTGCTGTTCGAGGGTGCGGACGCGGACGGCAGCGGTGTGGGCTGCCTCGACCAGGGCACCGGCAGCGGCAGCGAGGGCGTCCACCGTCACCGCGTCGGTGTCGCCGAGCGCCTGCACGAGCCGCTCGTGCTCCGCTCGGTCGACCGCGAGGGCAGCGGCGCTGTCGGAGAGGTCCTGTTCGGCGCGGCGTGCGGCCCGGCCGGCGGCCTCGATCGCTTCGGCCGTGGGGTGATCGTCCTGCGGGAGCGCCACGGCGGGGTGCTCGACGGCGCCGCACACCGGGCAGGGATCGCCCGGCTGCAGGGCCGCACCGAGCTCCCCGGCGAGGCCCGCGATCCGCCGTTCGCGGAGCTGCTGCTCGGCGCGCACCAGGTCGTGCGCGGTGGTCCGAGCCGCCCCGACGGCGGCCTCGGCAGCCCGGACCCGCCGTTCCGAGGCCGCTCGGGCGTCGAGGTCGGCGCGGAGTCGCCCGACCCGCTCGACCTCGTGTCGAGCGGCCTCGGCCCCGGCGGCCGTCTCGGCGGCGGCACGGGCGTCCTCGACGATGCGTGCCCGTTCGGCCGGTCGGGCCTCGAGCGCGGTGTCGAGGTCGGCCAACCGTCGTGTGAGCTGTTCGGCGCGGCTCGAGGCATCCGTGATCGAGCGGCGGCGCGCGACGAACCCGGTCTCCACCGCGACGAGGTGTCGCACCGCGGCGATGCACTCGGCGACGGTGGCACGCCGCCGGACGAGGTCGTCCCCCGTCGCGCTGATCTCGTGCCGGGTGCGCAGGGCATCGGCCGCCGACGCTGCCTCGGCAGACCGGACCCGAGCGGCGTCGAGCCCGTCGGCGATCGCCGCCACGCGCGCGGCACGGTCTGCGAGGGCCAGCCGGGTGCGTGCCGCGTCGACGTCGGGTGCACCGGCGTCGAGGAGCGACCGGCGGCGGAGGAGTTCGGCGCGCCGTTCGCGGGCGGCGGCACGTGCGATGATCGCCTGCTCGTGCGCGGCGGCGGCCGTGGCGGTGCCTGCGGCGGCTGCTCGTGCCGCCTCGGCCGCGTCGGCCGCAGCGCGGAGGGCCACCACCGTCGGGGTGACGGCGGCTTCGTCGGGGTCGTCCGCGCCGGCCGCCTGGGCGAACCGGCTGAGGGCGTCGCGCACGCGGGCGTCTGCACCGTCGACCTCGGCCTGCACGGCGCGGCGACGGGCGGCGAGTTCGTCCGCCGTGCGGTCGTAGACCTGCGTGCCGAACAACGACTGCAGGAGCTTTCGTCGCTCTTCGCCCGGCGAGCGCAGGAACCGCGCGAACTCACCCTGCGGCAGCACGACGGTCTGCAGGAACTGCGCCCGGTCGAGCCCGACGATGCGGGTGATCTCGACGGCGACCTCGGGGATGCGGGACGACACCGGTTCGCCCGCGACGTCGGCCGGACCGGCGAGACGGAAGAGCTGCACGGACGCCTGCTGCTTCACGGTGCCGGTGCCGCGCTGCTTCGGGCGGTCGTACTGCGGCGTGCGGCGGACCCGGTAGACGCCCGCACCGGTCTCGAAGACCAGCTCGACGAAGGGCTCGACCGTGGGGTCGGCGTGCTGGCTGTGCAGCCGGTCATCGGTGGCGTCGGCTCCGGCGAGCTTGCCGTACAGCGCGAACACGACGGCGTCGATGATCGTCGACTTGCCGGAACCGGTCGGCCCCTCGAGCAGGAACACCCCCGAGGCGGCGAGCGCGGCGAAGTCGATCGACACGAGGTCCGGGTAGGGACCGATCGCGCGGAGGTCGAGGCGGTGCAGGTACATCAGCGATCCCCCTCGCGCTGCAGAGCCAGGGCTGCTGCCTCGTACGCCTCGGTCAGGATCGCCCGGTCGTCGTCGGTCGGCGCGGCACCCGTGGCGAACGACACGAAGTCCGCTGCGACCTCGACCGGGTCGGACGTCGCCGTGACGGCCCGCGCCGCGGCACGTTCGCCGCGGTCGGCCGGCTCGTGCGTGATCGCGAGGGCGTACGGGAAGTGGTCCTTCACCCGCGCGTACATGCGTTCCGGGTGCACGGTGTCCGTCACGGCCACCCGGACCCAGGCATCCGCCGCGGACCGGAAGGCACCGGACTCGATGTCGTCGATGCTGCCGCGGACGTCGACCAGCCGTCGGGGCACGGGTGCCGGGACGAGTTCGACGGTCACCCCGCCGGCGGAGTCGAGGTCGACCACGGTCACCGACTTCTGCTGGTTCCGCTCGCCGAACGAGAACGCGAGCGGTGACCCGGCGTACCGGATGCGGTCGGTCCCGCCCACCCGCTGCGGGCCGTGGAGGTGGCCGAGTGCCACGTAGTCGACGCCGTCGAACACGCTCTCGGACACCCGGTCCACCCCGCCGACGCGGATGTCCTGCTCGCTGTCGCTCGGCTCGGTCCCGCCGACGAAGGCGTGCGCCACGACGACGCTGCGCGTGCCCGATCGCTGGGCGAGGTCGGCGCGGACCCGGTCCATCGCGGCACCGACGACGGCCTGGTGGGACCGGGCGAGGGGCTCGTCGGGCACCGCGGCGAGCGCGTAGCGGGTGAGGTCAGGGTGCAGGTACGGGATGCCGTAGACCGCGACCGGCCCGGCTGCGTCGGAGACGACGACCGGGGTGCCGATGCCCGCGGGTTCGGCCAGGATCCGGACGCGGGTGCCCATCACCCCGGCGCCGAAGCCGAGTCGTGCGGCGGAGTCGTGGTTGCCCGGGGTGAGCACGACCGTGCTGGTCCGGGCCAGTCGTTCGAGCGCGTGGGACAGCATGCGGACGGCGTCGACCGGCGGGATGGCGCGGTCGTAGACGTCGCCCGCGATGACGACGAGGTCGATCGCACGCTCGTGCACCTGGCCGACGAGCCAGTCGAGGAACGCCTGCTGGTGGTCGAGCAGGTCGGCACCCAGCAGTGTGCGGCCGAGGTGCCAGTCGCCGGTGTGCAGGATGCGCATGCCGTCACGGTAGCGCCGGCCGGGGACATCCCGGGGTGCCCCGCGGCACCCTGTGGAGAACCGGCAGGGTCAGGCCGCGCAGCTGAGGTTCGTGCCGACGAGCGCCGTCTGGATCCGGGCGGTCGCGGTGCTGTCGACGTACCAGGACCCGGCCCAGTTCGTCCGGATCTTCACGGTCACGACGGCGCCGAGCGACAGGATGCCCTGGCCCGTGACGCGGATCGGTGCGGTGCTGCCCGTGGGGCCGGTCGCCGCGATCGTGCCGGCGTTCGTGTTCAGGACGGAGAACGAGGTGGCGGCCGGACCGCCGTAGGCGAAGCCGATGTTCACGGAGCCGTCGCCGTTCGCCGTGCAGGTCAGCGCGGTGGCCGGCGTCGCCGTCCCCGCGCCGAACGCGGTGGCGGTCGTGGCGGTCTTCGACCACGGCGCGGCGACCGCCTGGGCCGGCAGCAGCACGCCGGCGCCACCGGCGACGACGAGGACCAGTGCGGCGCCACCGAGTCGGCGCAGCCGACGCACGCGACGCGCCTGCCGACGCAGGATCCGGCGGCTCTGGACGGGCGCGGTGTCGGACTGGAGGCGCGTGGCGGCGCCGTCCCGCGCCTCCAGGCCGTCGTCCGCACCGTCCCCGTCACCGGCACCCGACGAGCCGCCGGGACCGGCCGGGTCCGACTCGGCGAACCGCCGCAGCGACCCGTCGATCGTGCAGAGCGCGAGGACCGCGACCAGTGCGAGCGCGAGCATGCCGACCGGCACCCACTGGCCGGTGCGGATCCACGTGATCGGGGTCCCGACGAACGGCACCCGCAGGAACGCGACCCCGTGCACGGCGGAGCGCTCGAGCGGGGTGGAGTCCTGCTGCGGGTTCGCGTCGCCCTTCGTGACGAGGGTGCCTCCGGGGCCGTCCTCGACGTAGCGGTGCATGCGGAGGTGCCCGGGCTGGTCCGGGTCGTCGGCGAGCAGGATCTTGCCCATCCGGACCTCGCCGGCCGACACCGGACGCGAGACCACGACGTCACCGGGGGCGAGCCGCGGCTCCATCGAGCCGGTCATCACCGTCGTCGGCTGCCAGCCGATCACCGCGGGCGCGGCGGCCCACAACGCGAGCCCGAGCAGCGTGGCGACGACCCCGCGGGCGAGGGTGGCGACGACGACGCGCCCCCAGTCGACGGCGTCACGGACCACGTCGTGCGGTGTGGGACCACCGTGCACTGTGATGCTCGTCATGACTGCCTTCGACCGGGGGCGCGTTCTGGAGGGATGACGGACGGGTCCGCGTCGGGTGCGGTCCCGGTCGTCGCCGGATGCAGAGGACGGGAGCGTTCGGTCACGCTCCCGTCGGGCCCGCTCAGCTGTTCTGGGCCTCCCAGGTGAAGCCGAGGGCCGCGGTGCCGCCCTGCACGGAGTTCGGGGCGGTGCTCGAGACCGTGTAGGTGAAGCGGTAGACGCGCGACTCCGACGCGGTGCCGGTCGGGGCCCACGTGCCGAGGCCGCTGGCGAAGTTCGCCGCGGTGAAGTTGCTGAGCAGGCCGCTGTAGAGGGTGCCGCTCGTGGTGGCGGGCGTGAAGCCGGTGCAGGAGCCGAAGCCGCCGCCGGTGCCCTGCTCGACCGTGAGGGTCATATTCGCGTCGAGGGCCTTGGTGGCCGAGGCGTTGGTGCCGTACAGCTTCACGGTCGAGGGCAGCGAGCCCGTCGAGGTGACCGTGATGCAGTTCGCACCCGTCGAGCCCGGCTTGAGGCCGGTCGCGTTGAACAGCGCGGTGTTGTTGTCGTCGTCGGTGAGCGCGACGCTGCCGGCGGTCCAGTTGCTGGTCGGGTTGACCGTGGTGGCCGAGAAGGCCGAGTAGGACGCGGTGGACACGACGACACCCGAGGCCACGAGAGCGGCGGGGATGGCGATCCAGGCGGCGAGACGGGCGGCGCGAGGGGTGACACGAGACATGGCGGAGCTCCTGATCCGAGGTGGCGCCGGGTCCGCGGTGGTTGGCCGCGCTTCGTCGCCGTGGGTGATTGCTACGACGATCAAGCTACTTGGCAGCCGTGCTGCTCACAAGTGGAGGAATGCCCCCACTGCTGGGGGTAGTTCAATCGGTGAGATACTTGTTCAATGAGCTGCACGGCGGCATACCCGTGCCGCCCCGCCGATCGCGCGAGCGATCACCACCCGAGAAGAGCCGCCCGATGACGGACACCGCCCCCGCGATCCCCGCCCCTGCGCTCCCCCGGCAGCACGACCACGAGCTGCCCCCGGCGCCGGTCTCCCCCACCGTCAGCGTTCCGGAGACCGCACCGGACACCGACGTCGCGAAGCTGATGACGGCCTTCCGCGTGCTCCAGATGCAGCACGCCCGGGTGCTCCACCATGAGAGCTCCACCCGTGGCCTGAACGCGACCGACGCCCGGTTCGTGTTCTTCCTCGCAGCGGCGGACGGCGAGGGCGTCACCCCGAAGCAGGCCGGCGAGTACCTCGAGCTGTCCACCGGGGCGATGACGTCCCTGATCGACCGGCTCGAGAAGCGTGCCCACATCGAGCGTCGCCCGAACCCCGAGGACCGCCGCAGCATCCTCATCCACCTCACGCCCTCCGGCGCCGAGGTCGCGCGCGGGATCGGTGCCGTCTACACCGCCGCCTTCCGTGAGGTCATCGCCCCGGACGACCGGGCCGCGCTCGCCGACGCCTTCGACCGGCTCGGCACCGCCCTCGACCGGCACTCCCGCGCCGTCCACGACGAGACCACGTTGGCCGGCCTCGCCGTCTGACCGGCCCCACCGCGTGTGACGGACCGTGTCGGAGCCGCCGCGTAGCGTGGCGGCATGACCCCTTCTGAACTCCTGATCGAAGCGTTCTCCCGCGTGCCGTCGACGGTCGCACGTGCCGTCGAGGGGCTGTCCGAGGACCAGCTGGCGTCGCGCCCGGCGACGGGAGCGAACACGCTCGCCTGGCTCGCGTGGCACATCGCCCGGGGGCAGGACGCGCAGATCGCCGACCTCGCCGGCACCGAACAGGTGTGGACGGCGGACGGCTGGGTGGAGCGGTTCGGCCTGCCGTTCCCCGCCGAGGCGCTCGGGTACGGCATGTCCCGCGACGACGTCGGACGCGTCCGCGCCTCCGCCGACCTGCTGCTCGGCTACCTGCAGGCGGTGCACGAGCGCACCGTGGCCTACGTCGGCACGCTCGCCACGGAGGACTTCGACCCCGTCGTCGACGATGCTTGGGACCCGCCCGTCACCGCCGGTGCCCGCCTCGTCAGCATCCTCGACGACTGCACGCAGCACGCCGGCCAGGCCGGGTACGTGCGCGGACTGCTCTTCTTCAACCGCTGACGCGGTCCGGACAGACAGACGGGAGGCCCGTGGCGATCCCGCCACGGGCCTCCCGTCGTGCTGCTGGTCGCGACTACCGCGCGGCGAGCTCCGCGACGATCCCGTCACCGGGAGCGGCGTCGACGAGGTCCGCCTCGATCTCCGCGTGCTCGAGGATGCCCTCGATCTTGCGGCGACGGCTGCGCGGGACGATCGTCACGACGGTGCCCTCCTTGCCGGCACGACCGGTCCGGCCGGACCGGTGCATGTACGCCTTGTAGTCGTCCGGCGCGTCGGCCTGCACGACGAGCGACACGTCGTCCACGTGGATGCCGCGGGCGGCGACGTCCGTCGCGACGAGCACGTTCACCCGGCCGCTGGTGAGCAGCTGCAGATTGCGCGTGCGGCGCGACTGGTTGAGGTCACCGTGGAGCGACGTCGCGCGGATGCCGGCGTCCTCGAACTGGTCGGCGAGGCGCTCGGCGTAGGCGCGGGTGCGGGCGAACACGATGGTCTTGCCGTCGCCGGACACGAGCTCCTCGAGGAGCTGGTCCTTCTGGCGCTGCTCCACCACGAGCACGCGGTGGTCGATCGTCGACGAGGCCTGGTCCTCACCGGCGACCTCGTGGACGGACGGCTCGTGCAGGAACTGCTCGACGAGTGACGCGACCTGGGCGTCGAGCGTCGCGCTGAACAGGAGCTTCTGGGCGCGGTTGCCCTCCGGGGTGACCTCGGCGGTGGCGGAGAGGATCTCCTGCACCGGCTCCAGGAACCCGAGGTCGCACATGTGGTCGGCCTCGTCGAGCACGGAGATGACGACCTCGCTGAGGTCGAGCGTGCCCTTGTTCATGAGGTCCTGCACACGACCCGGCGTGCCGACGATGATGTCGACGCCGCGCTCGAGGGCGCCCACCTGGCGGCCGTACGGGACGCCGCCGTAGATCTGCGTCGTGAACAGGCCGACCGAGCGGGCGATCGGCTGCACCGTGCGGTCGATCTGCAGGGCGAGCTCGCGCGTCGGGGCGAGGATGAGCGCACGCGGGGCGCGGCCCATCTTGCGCTTCGTGCCGCCGCCGTTCTCCATGAGCTTCTCGACGAGCGGGGCTCCGAACGCGATGGTCTTGCCGGAGCCCGTACGGCCGCGGCCGAGGACGTCCTTGCCGGCGAGCACGTCGGGGATCGTCGCCGCCTGGATCGGGAACGGGCTGGATGCTCCGAGCTCGCCGAGCGCACGGGAGATGTTGCCGCCGATGCCGAGGTCGCCGAAGGTCACGCCCTCGACGTCGGCCGCGATCGTGGCCTCGGCCTGGAGCTTCTCGAGCTTGACGTCGTCGGCGGGGACGAACGGCTTGCGCTCGGCGTCGTCACGACGGGGTGCACGGTCGTCACGGTCGAAGCGACGGGGTGCACGGTCGTCTCGGTCGAAGCGACGCGGGGCACGGTCGTCGCTGTCACGACGGGGCGCACGGTCGTCACG